>JBGAJF010000033.1:0-7030 GCA_044225075.1 Micropruina sp.
TCCGATCATCAGTGGCAATGAAAGCCCTGATGGCGGTAACCGGCCTGATCATGATCGGGTTCCTGCTGATGCACATGTACGGCAACTTGAAGGTGTTCTTCGGTGCCGAATCCTTCGATCACTACGCCGAGTGGCTCAAGGGGGACATCCTCTACCCGCTGGTGCCGAAGGGTTGGTTTATCTGGATCTTCCGCACCTTCCTGCTGGCGGCGATCGTGCTGCACGTCTGGTCGGCGGCGACTCTGACCGTGCGTGCCCGGCGGGCGCGCGGCAGCAAGTACGTCAACTCCAAGCCGATCCAGCAGACCTACTCGGCCCGCACCATGCGTTGGGGCGGCGTGATTCTGGCCGGCTTCCTGGTCTTCCACATCCTCCAGTTCACCTCCCGGACGGTCAGAACCGGCTTCGCTGTCGATGCCGGGGCGTACGAGATGTTCGTGGCCTCGTTCCAGCAATGGTGGCTGGTGCTCGCCTACGCGCTATGGATGGTGACGGTGTGCATGCACATCCGGCACGGTTTCTGGAGCGCCTTCGCGACCCTGGGCGCGAACACCTCCGCGACCAGCCGCAGGTGGTGGAACATCGCCGCCTACGCGGTGGCCATCCTGTTGTATGTCGGATTCATGATCGCGCCGCTCGCGGTGCTGTTCGGAGCGGTGAAGTGATGGCAACGCAGACCATTGAGCGTGAGGCGGCAACCACCGGCAGCGCGTACTGGCGCGAAGGCGCAGAGGTGCGTGATGCCAAGGCGCCGCCCGGGCCGATCGAGGGCAAGTGGGCCAAGCGGCAGTTCGAGGCCAAGCTGGTCAACCCGGCCAACCGGCGCAAGCTGACGGTGATCATCGTCGGCACCGGCCTGGCCGGCGGTGCCGCCGCGGCGTCCCTGGGTGAGGCGGGCTACAACGTGCTCAACTTCTGCTACCAGGACAGCCCGCGCCGGGCCCACTCGATCGCCGCCCAGGGCGGCATCAACGCGGCCAAGAACTACCGCAACGACAACGACTCGGTGTACCGGCTGCTACCAGGACAGCCCGCGCCGGGCCCACTCGATCGCCGCCCAGGGCGGCATCAACGCGGCCAAGAACTACCGCAACGACAACGACTCGGTGTACCGGCTGTTCTACGACACGGTGAAAGGCGGCGACTACCGCTCGCGGGAGACCAACGTCTACCGGCTGGCCGAGGTGAGCGCGCGGATCATCGACCAGTGCGTCGCCCAGGGCGTCCCGTTCGCCCGCGAGTACGGCGGCCTGCTCGACAACCGCTCGTTCGGCGGCGTCCAGGTGCAGCGCACCTTCTATGCCCGCGGCCAGACCGGGCAGCAGCTGTTGATCGGCGCCTACCAGGCGCTGGAGCGTCAGGTGGCGGCCGGCACGGTGCAGATGTTCACCCGGCACGAGATGCTCGAGTTGATCGTTGTCGAGGGCCGCGCCCGCGGCATCGTGGCCCGCGACATGGTGACCGGCGAGATCGAGACCCATCTGGCGGACGCGGTGGTGCTGGCCAGCGGCGGCTATGGCAACGTGTTCTTCCTCTCCACCAACGCGATGGGCTGCAACGTGACCGCCGGCTGGCGGGCGCACCGCAAGGGCGCCTACTTCGCCAACCCTTGCTACACCCAGATCCACCCGACCTGCATTCCGGTGCACGGCGAGACCCAGTCGAAGCTCACCTTGATGAGCGAATCACTACGCAACGACGGACGGATCTGGGTGCCGAAGCGGGCCGAGGACTGTGACAAGGATCCGCGGCAGATTCCCGAGGAGGATCGCGACTACTACCTGGAGCGGATCTATCCGGCCTTCGGCAACCTGGTGCCACGCGACATCGCGTCCCGGCAGGCGAAGAACATGTGCGACGAGGGTCGCGGTGTCGGACCGGCGGTCGCCGAGAAGCAGCCCGACGGCTCGACCAAGCAGGTGCGTCGCGGCGTCTACCTCGACTTCGCCGAGGTGATCAAGCGGATCGGCAAGGCAGGCGTTGCGGCCAAGTACGGCAACCTCTTCGACATGTACGCCCAGATCACCGCCGAGGACCCCTACGAGGTGCCGATGCGGATCTACCCGGCGGTGCACTACACGATGGGCGGCGTCTGGGTCGACTACGACCTGATGACCTCGATCACTGGGCTGTACGCGACCGGCGAGTGCAACTTCTCCGACCATGGCGCGAACCGGCTCGGGGCGTCCGCGCTGATGCAGGGACTGGCCGACGGCTATTTCGTGCTGCCCAACACGATCAACGACTATTTGGCGGCGGCACCCTTCCCGAAGATCGGCCTGGACCATCCGGACGTGGTCGCCGCGGTGCGCAGCGTGGAGGAGCGGATCAACACGCTGTTGTCGATCCAGGGCAGCCGCACGGTGGACTCGTTCCACAAGGAACTCGGCCAGATCATGTGGGAGTACTGCGGCATGGAACGCACCGAGGAGGGCCTGAAGAACGCGATCGGGCTGATCCGCGAGTTGCGCGAAGAGTTCTGGCGCGACGTCAAGGTGACCGGTCAGAACGAGGAGTTCAACCAGACCCTGGAGCGGGCCGGACGCGTCGCGGACTTCTTCGAACTCGGCGAGTTGATGTGCGTCGACGCACTGCACCGGCGCGAATCCTGCGGTGGACACTTCCGGGCTGAGTCGCAGACGCCGGACGGCGAGGCAATGCGGCACGACGACCAGTTCCTCTACGTGGGGGCTTGGGAGTACACCGGCGACATCCCGGTGCTGCACAAGGAGCCCCTGGAATACGAGTTCATCGAGTTGAAGCAACGGAGTTACAAGTGAACATCACTTTGCGGGTCTGGCGGCAGGCAAGCGCCGACGCCGAGGGCGCCATGCACAGATACCGGCTGACCGACGTCAGCCCGGACATGTCTTTCCTGGAGATGCTCGACCTGCTCAACGAGAGGCTGACGCTGGCCGGGTACGAGCCGGTCGCCTTCGACCACGACTGCCGCGAGGGCATCTGCGGCATGTGTGGCGTGGTGATCAACGGCTCGGCGCACGGACGAGGCTCGTCGCCGGTGCCGACCACCACCTGCCAGCTGCACATGCGCTCGTTCGCCGACGGGGCCGTGATCGATGTGGAACCGTGGCGGGCCGGCGGCTTCCCGGTGATCAAGGATCTGGTGGTCGACCGGACGGCTTTCGACCGGATCATCCAAGCCGGTGGCTACATCTCGGTGAACACCGGCGCCGCCCAGGACGCCAACAACACTCCGGTGCCCAAGGTGGACGCCGACCGTGCCTTCGACGCCGCCACCTGTATCGGTTGCGGGGCCTGCGTGGCGGCCTGTCCGAACGGCTCGGCGATGCTGTTCACCTCGGCCAAGATCACCCACCTGGCGATGCTGCCGCAGGGCCAGCCGGAACGCTGGTCGCGGGTCAAGGGCATGGTGGCCCAGCACGACATCGAGGGCTTCGGCAACTGCACCAACATCGGCGAATGCGCGGCGGTATGCCCCAAGGAGATCCCGCTGGACACCATCAGCCAGCTGAACCGCGATCTGATGACTTCGCTGTTCAAGAAGGACAAGTAGGCCCGCTCCATCGCCCGCTGCGCCCCGTCCACCGCTCGCCTGACTATTTGGGGCTCGCCGAACTCGGCGAGCCCCAAATAGTCAGGCGAGCGCGGGGTGGGTGAGCGGGGGATCCCGGTCCGATTTCGGACCGGGGGAGCGGCTGTGGCAGACTTGACCCTCGGTGCCGGACGCCCCTGCCACAGGGGGAAGGCGTCCGCACTCACGTTCGATCGAACCACGAGGTGTCCTGTGGCACCGGCGAGGAATCTCACATGAACAAGCTCGTTGCCGAGGTCACCGAGGCCTCCCTGCGCTCCGACATTCCCCAGTTCCGTCCCGGCGACTCGGTGCGGGTGCACGTGAAGGTCGTCGAGGGCAACCGCTCGCGTATCCAGGTCTTCGCCGGCGCGGTCATCTCCCGCACCGGCAGCGGCATCGGTGAGGCCTTCACCGTCCGCAAGGTGAGCTTCGGCACCGGTGTCGAGCGGACCTTCCCGCTGCACTCCCCGATCATCGACAAGATCGAGGTCGAGCGTCACGGTGACGTCCGCCGGGCCAAGCTGTACTACCTGCGCGGCCTGCGCGGCAAGGCGGCCAAGATCAAGGAAAAGCGCGACCGCTGAGTCCGTCCGCCGTACTGCGGACGCGATCGGGATCAGGAGGTCCGCGGTGAGTGATTCAACCCCCACCGAGAAGCCCTCGGCTGGACGAGTGGCCGGCATGTGGGCGAAAGAGATCGCCATCGTGGTGGTCGGTGCGCTGGTGGCGTCCACCCTGCTGCGGCTCTTCGTCGCCCAGATGTTCGTGATCCCGTCCGGATCGATGGAGCAGACCCTGCTGATCCGCGATCGGGTCATGGTGCAGAAGGTCGCTGGCTGGTCCCGCGGCGACATCGTCGTGTTCCGTGACACTCAGGGCTGGCTGGCCGACCCGGAGGAAGAAACCGATCCGGTCCGCAAGTCCCTGATCTTCATCGGGCTGGCCCCCGATGAGAGTTCGAATCACCTGATCAAACGGGTCATTGGACTGCCGGGTGATCACGTCAAGTGCTGCGATTCGCAGGGCCGGGTGACCGTCAACGACCAGCCGTTGGACGAGCGGAGCTACCTGTATTCCGAGGGTGGGCAGACCGTCGAGCCCTCGACGATGCCGTTCGATGTCGTCGTGCCGAAGGACCGGATCTGGGTGATGGGCGACCATCGCAACAACTCCCAGGACTCGCGCTGCCACCTCAACGAAGGGACGGGCGGAATGGCCGCCTTCGTGCCCAGCGCGAACGTGGTGGGCTCGGCCATCGCGATCGTCTTCCCGTTCGACCGATGGCGGGGGTTGTCGCGCCCCGACACGTTCGCCCACGTGCCGGCGGCCACCTCGCCGGCACCGGACCGTCCGGTCATCACCGGACCGATACCCGTCTGCTGAGAGCGCCATGCCGTTCGTGGTGCGCAGGGACGCGGGGCTGTACGGCTACGAGCGGGCGCTCCGCCGGGCCGGCTTCGGCCTGATCGCGGGCGCCGACGAGGCCGGACGCGGGGCCTGCGCGGGCCCGCTGGTGGCCGCGTCGGTGATCCTGGGCAGCACCCCCGGCGCTCAGGTGAGCGGCCTGAAGGACTCCAAGTTGCTCACCCCGGCCCAGCGCGAACGCTGCTACGACGAGATCCTGGTCAAGGCCGTCGCCTGGTCGGTGGTGCTGATCGAGCCGGGGGACTGCGACCGGCTCGGCATGCACGTGGCGAACATCCAGGCGCTGCGGCGGGCAGTCTGGCGGCTGGGCGTGGCGCCACACTTCGTGCTCACCGACGGCTTCGGGGTGGACGGCCTCGGCGCGCCGTCCCTCGCGGTCTGGAAGGGGGACGCCGTGGCCGGCTGTGTCGCGGCGGCGTCCGTGATCGCGAAGGTGACCCGCGACCGACTGATGACGGCCGCCCATCAGCGTTGGCCGCACTATCGTTTCGACGTCCACAAGGGGTATTGCACGCCGTTGCACCAACAGCACCTGGACGCCAACGGTCCCTGCGAGATCCACCGCTGGCGCTTCGAGAACGTCCGGCGGGCAGCGGCATCCGTCGCGGGGCTTCGTACTCCAGCCATCGTCAGCGGCGCAGGAGCGACGTCGCCGAGCCGGGAACCCGCCTCCTCCGGCAACGTTCGCATTAGCGCTAGAGTGGCGACGCTATGAGCGCCGAAGATCTTGAACAGTACGAGAGCGAACTCGAACTCCAGTTGTACCGGGAGTACAAGGACGTGGTCGGGATCTTCACCTACGCGGTGGAGACCGAACGGCGCTTCTACCTCTGCAACGCGGTCGACCTCAAGGTGCGCACCGAGGGCGGCGACGTCTACTACGAGGTGTCCATGGGGGACGCCTGGGTGTGGGACATGTACCGCCCGGCCCGGTTCGTGAAGTCGGCCAAGGTGCTCACCTTCCGCGACGTCTCTATCGAGGAGATCGCGCACAGCGAGTTGAAGGTGCCCGACAGCCTCTGAGGGCACCGCCGAGCGTTCCGTTGGTCGAGCTTGCCGACACCCCCTCGGATCGACCTGAGCAAACCTCCTGCAGCGCAGGGACGGATGTCCCGTGACGCCCGGGACATCGCCGTCCGATGGTGGATGTCATGAACACAGCCGAGCAACCCACAGTTTCCACGGGCTCGGACGCGCCCGACGAACAGAGCCCTGAGCCGGTCGTGGTTGTGATGCTCGGCCCGGCGCCGGATCGGGCCACCGGCAACTTGTCGGTGGCGCTGGGCGTGGTCAACCTGGTTGCCGGCGGCTTCCTGATCGTGATGTTCGTCTCGCTCGCCCAGGGCGGTAGCACGGCGCCCTGGGGCCCGATCAACGACGCGTTGGCGGCTGCCGGCAACATCCTGCTCACTCTCGTCCTGCCCCGGATCAGCCGGAATGCGGCACGCTCCCGACTGGCGCGCGGCTTCGTCCGGGCGACGGCGGTCGCCAGCCTGGTCAGCGCCGTCTCCGGCCTCCTGCTGGTGGTGAGGGTGCTGCCGTTCGAGCCGTCGACTGCGATCTCGATGGTCGCGATCGTGCTGCAGTGCGCCTGGATGCTGTGGCTGAGTCGTACCTGGGCCCGTGACCCGCGGGTGCCGGCGGCGATCTGGCGCTTCGGCCTCATCGCCGGTCTCGGTCTGTTGGCCGGGATGGTCCTGGTCGGCGCCTCGCTGCTGCTGCCGTTCGGTTCGACCGCCGCGAACCTGCTGCTGATTCCCGGCGTCGCCGGCGGCGGCGTGGCCTGGCTCGCCTGGCCGCTCTGGTACGTCCTGCTCGGCCGGCACCTGCGGCGCACCGACGCCGCGCGTTGATCCCACTTCCGGACGCCGCGGCGTCCGGTCCCGGAAAGGACCACCCGATGATCACTACCTACCGGATCCTCGCCTACACCATCGCCGTCCTGGTCGGGGTGCAGGCCGCCTCGCACGCCTGGGCGTCCGCCGGCATCGGCCTCTTCATCGCGAACGGCGGCGTGGTGGACAAATCGATGATGGAGGACACCGGCGG
>JBGAJF010000026.1:0-46260 GCA_044225075.1 Micropruina sp.
TTCACCGTGTCGTAGAACAGCCGGTACACCGAGTCGTTGTCGTTGCGGTAGTTCTTGGCCGCGTTGATGCCGCCCTGGGCGGCGATCGAGTGGGCCCGGCGCGGGCTGTCCTGGTAGCAGAAGTTGAGCACGTTGTAGCCGGCCTCACCCAGGGAGGCGGCGGCGGCACCGCCGGCCAGGCCGGTGCCGACGATGATCACCGTCAGCTTGCGCCGGTTGGCCGGGTTGACCAGCTTGGCCTCGAACTGCCGCTTGGCCCACTTGCCCTCGATCGGGCCGGGGGGTGCCTTGGTGTCGCGCACCTCGGCGCCCTCACGCCAGTAGTCGACGCCGACCGCCGTCTCGTCCCGCTCAATGGTCTGGGTCGCCATCACTTCACCGCTCCGAACAGCACCGCGACGGGTGCGATCATGAATCCGACATACAGCACGACGGCGACCGCCCAGGCGCCGATGTTCCACCACTTGCGGGCCGTGGCCGAAGTGTTGGCGCCCAGGGTGGCGAACGCGCTCCAGAAGCCGTGCCGGATGTGCATGCAGACGGTCACCATCCACAGCGCATAGGCCAGCACCAGCCACCACTGCTGGAACGACAGTACGAACATCTCATACGGGGTGGATTCGCTGGTGAAGCCGGTCTCGACCACCCGCGCGGTGAACTGCAGCAGGTGGAAGACCAGGAAGCCGGCCAGGATCACCCCGCCCCAGCGCATCGTCCGGGCCGAGTAGGTCTGCTGGATCGGCTTCGAGGTGACGTACTTCGAGCCCCGCGCCCGGCGCGCCCGGATAGTCAACGTCGCCGCCGACCAGATGTGCAGCACGATCGCCGCCAGCAGGAAGGTCCGGAAGATCCAGATGAACCAGCCCTTCGGCACCGCCGGGTAGAGGATGTCGCTCTTGAGCCACTCGGCGTAGTGATCGAAGGATTCGGCACCGAAGAACACCTTCAAGTTGCCGTACATGTGCATCAGCAGGAACCCGATCATGATCAGGCCGGTTACCGCCATCAGGGCTTTCATTGCCACTGATGATCGGACGGCCCGAGCGCGTGGGGAAAGAGTCGTCGTCGCCACGAGAGTCACCATATTCCCCTTGCGGCGGCCATGTTGGCCGCCACCGGAAAGTCGTCCTCGCTGAGACGCGGGGTCTCGTGAGGTGGTCAGCCGGCCTGCCCAGGGACCGCGCGCCTGCGGCTCCGGTCGCGCCGCTCATAGCACCATGAGCGGATGGCAGTGCTCGTTCCCACGCGGAGCCCCCGACGCGAGGAACGCCCTGACCGCTCCGGTGCCGAAGCCGGGCGGCGTCCGGACATTCAGGGTCTCCGGGCGGTAGCTGTGCTCGGCGTGCTCGTGTTCCACTTCTGGCCCGCCCGGCTGACCGGCGGCTATGTCGGCGTCGACGTGTTCTTCGTGATCTCCGGCTTCCTGATCACCAGCCACCTGCTGCGCAAGCCGTGCGTGGACTGGCAGAGCCTGCTGCTGTTCTGGGGACGCCGGGTGCGCCGCCTGCTGCCCGCCGCATCCCTGGTGCTGCTGGCGACCCTGGTCGCGTCGGTCATCCTGCTGCCGCAGACCGTCTTGGGCTCCACCGCCGGCGAGGCGTTGGCGGCCACCTTCTACGCGGAGAACTGGGCGCTGGCGGCGGCGTCCACCGACTACCTCCCCGCCGACAATGCGGCGTCGCCGATCCAGCACTACTGGTCGTTGTCGGTCGAGGAACAGTTCTACCTGCTCTGGCCGACCCTGATCGGCGGGCTGTTCCTGCTCGCTGCGGGAAACGTGGATGGTCGCTGTCCCGGACGCTGTGGCTGGGTCTCGCGGGCGTCGGCGCTGCGTCCTTCGGCGCCTCGGTGTGGCTGACCGTCAACGATCCCGGCCTCGCCTACTTCGCCACCCACGCGCGCATCTGGGAGCTGGTCATCGGCGCGCCGGTCGCACTGGCCGTGTTCAGCGGGCGGCGCCTGTCCGGCCGGGTGCTCCCGGTCGTGCTGGCCTGGGCGGGCCTGGTGGCGGTGGCGATCGCCATGACCCAGTTCAACGACACCACCCCGTTCCCGGGCTACACGGCGCTGCTGCCGACGCTGGGCACGGCCGCGGTGATCATGGCCAACGCCGGCCCGAGTCGGCTGTCACCGACCCGCGTGTTCGCGTGGCGTCCGATCCAGTACGTGGGCGACATCTCCTACTCGGTGTACCTGTGGCAACTGGCCGGCGATCATCCTGCTCCCTTACTTCCTGCATCGTCCGCCCACCTGGGCCGACAAGCTGGTGTTGATCGCCCTCACCATCGTCCTCGCCGGGCTGACCAAGCGGTTCGTCGAGGACCCGCTGCGGGCGCAACGCGGCCGGCTCAAACCGCTCTGGCGCACCTTCGCGATCGGCGCGGTCTGCATGGCCCTGGTGGCCGCGACGGCGATCGCGATCACCTCGCAGGTCGAGGGTGGTGTGAAGCGCGACACCGAGGCGGTGGCGAAGGCCGAGCTGGATCCGGACCGGTGTTTTGCGGGCGGCGCGATCCGGGACAAGGAGTCCTGTGAGCCGGTGGGCGGAGCCGCCCTGATCACCAGCCCGGGCTTCGCCCGGCGCGACACTCCGCGGGTCTATCGCGACGAATGTGTGACGCCCCGTCCCTACCTCGCGCGGCCGAACTGCGTCTACGGCGACCGCGGCTCCAGCACTCGGGTCGCCCTGCTCGGCAACTCGGTCGCAACACAGTGGTTCCCGGCCGCGGAGGGCATGGCGCAGCGAAACAAGTGGGAGTTGCGGACGTACCTGGCCGCCACCTGCTACCCGGTGCTCACCGAGCGGGCCGATTTCACCGAGCCCGGTGTCGCCGACAGCTGTCGCGACTTCCAGCAGTGGGCGATCAGCGAGATCATCCGGGCCAAGACCGACCTGGTGGTGGTCTCGTCCCGCACCAACGCCGCGCTCAAGGACGTGCCGACGTCACAGAAGCGGGAGCGAGCCGCCCGCGCGTACCTGGCGATGCTGAACCTGCTGACCGACAAGGGCATCCGGGTCGTGGTGATCGGGAACAATCCCGATCCGGGGGTCAACGTGCCGGATTGCGTGGCGGAGAACCTGTCCGACCCGCGCAGCTGCGACGTCAAGCGCGACGAGGCCGTCAAGGACGATCCCCTGATGGTTGCCGCCGGCCGCAGCGAGTCCGGCCTGATCTCGCAGCTCGATGCCGCCGACCTGGTCTGCCTGCGGGACAGGTGTCCGGCCGTGATCGGCGGGGTCATCGGCTACCGCGACTTCACCCACCTCAGCGCGACCATGACCCGGAGTCTGCGGCCAGAACTCGAGCGGACCGCCGAGCGGGCGCTGGCTCTGCGCTGAGGCTGTCCAGTCCTCGCTCACCTGCGTGACGGGCGGACCGGCGGTGTTCGTCGGCCGGACGGCCGTCCACGCGTCAGATCGACATCGACCGCCGGTAGGCGCCGGGTGGGCGACCGAATGCCGTGGTGAACACGCGGCTGAAGCCCGACAGGTGCGCATATCCGAGCCTGCGCGCCACGGCCGAGAGGGGTTCGCCCTCGTCGAGCAGGTCTCGGGCGATGCTCATCCGCAACTTTGACCGCCAGCGCTCGAACGGTTCCCCGGTCGTGGCGATGAACTCACGGCGCAGGCGCGTGGGCTCGACGTCCAGCCGTGCGGCCCAATCGGTCAGGGAGCATGCCTCGGACGGCATCGCGCGGATCCGGTCGGCGATCGCACCGACCAGACCGTCCGGACTCCCCGGACGGGGCGGCGGCGACTCGGCCGCCGCCAACGCAGCGCTGAGGGCGTCCGACTCGTCCTGGTCCGGCCGCAGCGCGGTATGGCTGACGATCAGCGCGTGCAACAGACGCACCTCCGCGTTCCCGGAGAACCGGACGACCCGGCCGGTCGCAGGTGTGCCGTGGGGCTCCCGTCTGGCGATCGGGACCACGATGGTGCCCTCGTCGAGCTCCATCGCGTGGGTGATGTCGGCGGGCAGCCACACAACATCGCCGCGTTGCAGGTGCCTGACCTGCCGGCCGATCCGGATCCGGGCGGTCCCGCGGTAGGTCCACATCGCGATGTCGACGTCGTTGACGCAGTCCCAGGTGGTGATCGCGGGCACCCGTGGCACCGGCAGCGCGAGAGGGTCCGTTCGAGTCCCTTCCCGCGCCGGCGGGCCGGCCGCGCCCTGCATCAGCGTCGAGACCGTGCCGATCAGGTCGGGAGCACCGGTGCCGGCGTCGCGGAGCCGTCGAGCGTGCTGAGTCGGAGTCAGCCCCGTGTGCCTACGGAAGATGCGCGTGAAGGACGCGGCATCGTGGATGCCGACCTGGCCGCCGGCCCAGCCGGCCTGGTGACCGTCGGCAAGCAGCGCCGCTGCCGCCGTGATCCGCACCGCCGTTCGCCACCGGGTGAAGCTCATCCCGGTCTCACCGGCGAACTGACGCTGCAGCGTGCGCGTGCTGACCGCCGCTCCGGCCGCGAACTCGTCCACGCTCGACTCGCTCGCCGGCTCAGCGAGGATCGTGCGCGCCACGTCCAGCGCCTCCCGGGACGACGGCAGCGGCGGCATGGCGACCCTCACCCCAGCCGCCGTCATCCGAGAGCCGGCGACCAACTCGACCAGACCGGCGGCGTCCGCGGCGACGCCGTGCAGGTAGCCGAGCGTGCAGGTGTACCGCCAGAGCAGCCAGTCGCTCCACTGGGCGGGGATCACCAGCGTCGCGATGCCTCGGAGATCGTCGGGCACGTCGGTGGCCGGCACCAGGATCGGGACGGCGAGCGAGTCCTCGTCGACCACCACCGTGTGCTCCACGCCGGGTGGCACCCACAGCGCCTGGCCCGTGCGCAGTTCGTGGTGCGTCACATCAGTGGTCACCCGGGCCGTTCCGGTGTGCACCCAGAACAACAGCGACTCCCGGTCGTTGGTGATCGGACCGGCCTGGCAACGTGGCACGCACCCGTCGATCGGGGACGCCGGGAACACCGAAGGCTTCATCTCGGAAAGGGTCATGCGGATAAGAACGTGTCAGCAGTGAACAATGGATCTAAGTAAGGCAAGCCTTATCTTACCTGTGGTGCCGGAACCTGCTCGACGCGACCGCGCCACCGGTCCCGTCCTATCGCGGCAGCCGTCGGCCTGCCGTCCTTCCGCACGAACGGTCACGCAGCGGCTGTTCCGTCCCAGCAACCATCGCCCAACGCAGAACAACCCGAGGAGATCCTGTCCGATGCCCTTCGCGCGACTCTTCCGCCGCGGATTCGCCGCGCTCGCCGCCGCCGCACTGCTACTCACCGGCTGCTCGGCGAGCAGTTCACCGACGCCGAGCCCCTCCGTCTCCTCGTTGCTGCCGCCCGGCGAGGGCACTGCCTCCTACCCGATGACCCTGCAGTCGGGGTGGGGGGAGACCGTGCTGCGGAAGCGTCCCGAGCGCATCGCGGTGATCGACGGCCTCGGCGACTTCGAGGCCGTCCTGGCGCTGGGCGTCTCCCCTGTCGTCGCACCCGCGAAGGCCGACGACGAACCCTGGTATGCGAACTACGCCGAGGCACTCAAGGACGCTGCGGTGATCGATCCCTGGGCGGACACCCTCGCCGTGGAGAAGATCGCAGCGGCCCGTCCGGACCTGATCATCGCCCTGGGTTACTCGAACCTGGACCAGGTCTTCAACAAGCTGAAGACCATCGCGCCCGTGCTGGCGGTGCAGAAGAAGGGCGAGTCGATCCCCGAATGGCGCAATACCACGACCTTGATCGGCGCCACCCTCGATCTACCGAGCCGAGCGGCCGCGGCGATCGCCGCCACCGACCAGCACATCGCCAAGGTGGCCCAGGAACATCCGCAGTGGCAGGACCGGACCGTCGGGATCGTGATCAACCGGGGCTCTGAGTTCGGCCTCGAACTGGTCAACAACAAAGGCTCCCAGGCCGAGAAGCTGCTCACCGCACTGGGCTTCGCGCCGCACCCGAACGCCGCCAAGATGATCAACAAGGAGGGCTTCACCACGGTCAGCCTGGAGAACCTCAGCATCGTCGATGCCGACGGCATCTTCTTGTACCAGCACGGCGGACGCGGTGAGGCGAAAGACGCGGCGGCCTGGCTGGCCAAGAGCCCGCTCTACCAGCGACTGAGGGCCGTGAAGGCGGGCAATGTTGCGATCGTCAGCTCCGACGACAAGGCTTCGACGAGCCTGCCGTGGGCGCTCAGCTGGCCCAACGCGCTGAATCTGCGCTGGACGGCCGACCAGCTCGACCATGCCTTCGAGGGCCTGTTCGGCCAGTGACCGCCCGCACCGACTGACCACCACCGCCGAGGTCCAGGAGACTCCATGCCCGCCAGCCTTCGCCGGCTCGACATCTTTCCGATCACCACCCGTCGCCTGGAGGTGCTGCGGATCACCGATGTCTCCCCCGGCATGCGCCGGGTCACCCTCGGCGGGCCGGCCCTGCGGGCGCATGTCGCGGAGAACGGCTACCCGGTGGCCGCCTTCCGCTCCGACGGCTTCGACGACGAGTTCAAGCTGTTCATGCGGCATCCGGACGTCGTCGAGGCGGTCGGCCCCACCCAGGCGGACGGGGTGCTGAACTGGCCGCGGCATCCGCAGCTGCTGACCCGCACGTACACGGTGCGCCGCTGGGACGCCGAGCGTGGCGAGGTCGATGTGGAGGTGGTGCGGCACGGGGTGGGTCCGGCGACCACCTGGGTGTCCCGGGTCCAGCCCGGGGAGCAGATCCAGGTCGCCGGGCCGAAGATGTCGGCGGGCCATCCGCGCGGCGCCGATTGGGTGCTGATCGCAGGCGACGAGACGGCCCTTCCGGCGATCGGGCGGTGGCTGGAGGAATGGCCGCCCGGCGCCCGGGCCCAGGTATTCATCGAGGTGGCCGAACCTTCACACCAAGTCGCGCTGCCGGCACCGGATGGCGTCCGGCTGACCTGGCTGAGCCGGGACGGCCGTCCCGCGGGCAGTACGACGCTGCTCTACGACGCGATCACGACGGCCGACTGGTGGGCGGGCACGGTGTTCGCCTGGGTGGCCGGCGAATCGCTGACGCTGACCCCGATCCGGCGCTGGTTGCGCGGTGAGAAGGGGTTGGCCAAGGAGCAGGTCGAGGTGACCGGCTACTGGCGGGTGCAGCCGGGCGTCGCCGATGCGCACGCGGCGGCCGAGCAGCCGTCGGACGAGATCGTCGAAGGCGATGAGGAGCGGTTCCACGAACTCACCGAACTGGCCCCCGGCTTCGCCGTCCGGGTCGCCGCGACGATCGGGCTGGGCCGCGCCCTGGCCGGACGCCCCCGGACGTTGGCGGAGCTGGCCGCCGACACCGGTGCCGACCTGACCGGGCTGCGCAAGCTGCTGCACTACCTGGCCGCTCTCGACCTGGTGACCCGCGACGGCGAGCGGTACGCGTTCACCTCGCTGGGCCGCGAACTCGAGGACGACGACACCAGCGCCGCGCTCGACCTCGACCGGCTGGCGGGCCGCACCGAACTCGGCGGGCTGCTGTCGCTGCTGGCGGCCGTGCGGAGCGGACGCGGTGACCACGCCCGCTGGTTCGGCTCGGACCACGAGCAGTCCGTGCTGGACGACCCGGGGCTGGCCCGGGAACGGGCGGAGGAGGCGGCCGAGCGGGCCGAGTACTCCGCCGGCGCGCTGGCCGCCGCCGCTGTTTTCGACGAGCTGCACAGCGTCGCCGTGATCGGCCGGGGTGCGGGCGCGCTCGCCGAAGCGCTGGTCGCCGCCCGGGACGAGGTGGCCGTGACGATCGTGGCCGCGCCGTCGGAATTGGCGGCGATGAGCTGGGTGCATGACGCACATCCGCGGGTGCGGCACGAGCCGGGCAGCGCGCTGCATCGGCGCGCGGACGCCCACGACGCCGTCCTGTTGGCCGGCGTGCTGGAGCGACATGCCGACGCCGACGCCACGCACCTGCTGCGGCAGGCCGCACAGAGTCTCACCCCGGGCGGCTCGGTGTTGGTCTTCTCCGAAGTGATGGACCACGATCTTGCCGACGAGCACGACTATGAGGAGGACCTGGTGGGTTTCGCCCTCACCGGTGGCGGGCTGCGCGACCGGGACGAGCTGGCCGGGCTGTTCGCCCGCGCCGGACTCGGTGTGGCCGAGCGGCTCACCTTCGGCTGGGGCGAGAGCCTCTACCGGCTGCAGCCCCAGCGGACGGCCGGGTGAGTTCCTCCCCCCGCACGCATTCGAGTCCGCAGCTCGCTGCGGCTTCCGAGGCTCCCTCGACGACCGCCACCCGCAAGCTGCTCGGCCTGCTGCTGGTCACCGCCGCATTGGCGATCGTGGTGCCGGCCAGCCTCGCCATCGGCTCGAACCCGCTGCCCTGGGACGAGGTGTGGCACGGGTTGTGGTGGCCGGACGATTCGGAGGCGTCGATCATCGTCTGGACGTTGCGGGTGCCGCGCACGGTGCTGGCCGTCGTGGCCGGCGTCGCCGCCGGGATGGCGGGTGCGCTGATCCAGGCGATCACCCGCAATCCGCTCGCCGACCCCGGCATCCTCGGCGTGAACGCAGGAGCCGGCTTCGCCGTCACGATCGGCGTCGCCGCCTTCGGCGTCACCAGCATCGACGGCTTCATCTGGTTCGCGTTCGTCGGCGCGATGCTGGCCACGATCGCGGTCTACCTGATCGGCTCGGCCGGGCGCGGCTCGGTCTCGCCGGTGCAGCTGGTACTCGCCGGTGTGGCGCTCGGCGCCGTCCTGGGCGGTGTCTCCACGTTCCTGACCCTCATCGACAAGGAGACCTTTCGCACGCTGCGCCACTGGGGTCTGGGTTCGGTGGCCGCGGCGTCGCTGGAGGACACCATGGCGGTGCTGCCGTTCCTGCTCGTCGGCCTGGTGCTCGCGCTGCTGATCGCCGGCTCGCTGAACGCGGTCGCGCTCGGTGACGAGCTGGCGACCTCGCTCGGTGCCAGCGTGCTACGCACTCGTCTGCTGGGGATCGTCGCCGTCACCTTGCTGGCCGGCGGCGAGACCGCACTGACCGGCGGCATCGGCTTCGTCGGGCTGATGGTGCCGCATGTGGTCCGCTGGTTCACCGGACCCGACCAGCGCTGGATCCTCGGGTTCACCATTCTCACCGCGCCCGTCGTGGTGCTCGCCGCCGACATCGTCGGCCGAATGATCGCGCGGCCCGGCGAGATCGAGGTCGGCATCCTCACCGCGGTGGTCGGCGCTCCGGTGCTGATCGCGCTGGTGCGTCGCCGGAAGGCGAGCGGACTATGAGCATCGACTTCGGCTACGCACACCAGGATCTGCGGGTCGGCCGCGTTGTGTCGGTTCGGCTCCGGCTACGCAGTGTGCTGGTGAACGGCGTGCTCGCCGCTGCCACGGCGACGCTCGCCGTGGTCGGGCTCGGCTTTGGCGACTACCCGCTCGATCCGGGCCAGGTCGTCCGGGCGCTGCTGGGCGGCGGCGAGGAGTTCCATCGGATGATCGTGGTTGAGTGGCGGCTGCCGGTGCTGCTGGCGGCCATCGTCTTCGGGGCGCTGCTCGGGGTGGGCGGCGCCGTGTTCCAATCGCTGACCCGCAACCCGCTCGGGTCCCCCGACATCATCGGCTTCGACGCCGGGGCCTACACCGCGGTGGTGGTGGCGATGCTGATGCTCCAGGTGCGCGACTACTGGAGTATCGCCGGCGCGTCGATCGTCGGCGGCCTGCTCACCGCGCTGGTGGTCTACCTGCTCGCCTACCGGCGCGGGGTCCAGGGTTTCCGGCTGATCATCGTCGGCATCGGCGTGTCGGCCATGCTGGGTTCGCTGAACGCCTACCTGATCACCCGCGCGGACATTCAGGACGCGATGACCGTCGGGTTCTGGGGCGCCGGCTCACTCGGCCGGGTGGATTGGGAGAGCCTGACCCCCTCGCTGCTGCTCGCAGCTACCACCCTGATCGCCGCGGCGCTGCTCGCCCCGGCGCTGCGGCAGCTGGAACTGGGCGACGACGCGGCGCTCGCCCAGGGCGTGAACGCGAACCGGGCGCGGCTCGGGCTGCTGATCGTCGGTGTGGCCACCACCGCCCTGGTCACCGCGGCCGCCGGGCCGATCGGCTTCATCGCGCTATGCGCTCCCCAGGTGGCCCGACGAGTGGCTCGCACGCCCGGGGTCTCACTGACCGCCTCGGCCTTCATGGGAGCGGCGCTGCTGACCGCCGCCCAGTTCCTGTCCCTGCTGATCGCGTTGTTCTACCGCGCTGTTCCCGTCGGTTTGATCACGGTCTGCCTGGGTGGCATCTACCTGATCTGGTTGCTGATCCGAGAAACGAGACGACACCTATGACCGTCACCGATCCCGTCCGGCTGCTCGCCGAGCACGCCACCATCGGCTACGACAAGCGGGTGGTCAGCCGCAGCCTGTCGGTCGCCATCCCCGACGAGTCGTTCACGATCGTGGTCGGGCCGAACGCGTGCGGGAAGTCGACGCTGCTGCGCGGACTCTCCCGGCTGCTGCGACCCACCCAGGGACGGGTGGTCCTCGATGGCGCGGACATCGCGTCCTACCCGGCCAAGGAGGTGGCCCGCCGGCTCGGCCTGCTCCCCCAGACCTCGTTGGCGCCCGACGGCATCCGAGTCGCCGACCTGGTGGCGCGGGGACGTTTCCCGCATCAGAACCTGATCCGGCAGTGGACGGACGCCGACCAGCGGGCGGTGGCGGAAGCGATGGCCGCGACCAGGGTCACCGACCTGTCGGCGCGACTGGTCGACGAGCTTTCCGGCGGCCAGAAGCAGCGGGTGTGGGTGGCAATGGCGCTCGCCCAGCAGACCGGCATCCTGCTGCTCGACGAGCCGACCACCTTCCTCGACATCACCCATCAGATCGAACTGCTCGAACTGTTCACCGACCTGCACCGCAGCGATCGCACGCTGGTCGCCGTGCTGCACGACCTCAATCATGCGGCGCGCTATGCCACCCACCTGATCGTGATGAAGGACGGCCGCGTCGTCGCCGAAGGACCACCGGCGCAGGTGGTCACCGCGGCCCTCGTCCAGGAGGTCTTTGAGTTGCGTTGCATCGTGGTGCCCGACCCGGTCGCCGGGACGCCGCAGGTGGTGCCACTGGGCCGGCTCCCCGAACCCCCGGCGCGGGACTGGCGGTGAGCGCCCTTGGGCCGAGGTGCCGGCCAGTGCCCCTGCCCTAGAGCAGGTCGGGACGCCGTTCCCGCGTCCGTTCCACCGCTTGCTCGCGGCGCCATGAGGCGACCTGGCCGTGATGGCCGGACAGCAGCACCTCGGGCACGTACAGCCCGCGCCAGCTCTCCGGCTTGGTGTAGGTCGGGTACTCCAGCAGATTGTCGTGGCCGGGCGCGTGCGATTCCTCGATCAGGGACGCCGGGTTCCCCAGCACACCGGGCAGCAGCCGGACCACGGCTTCGATGATCGCCAGCGCGGCGACCTCTCCCCCGTTCAGCACGTAGTCGCCGAGGCTGACCTCGGCGGTCCGCATCCGGGTCGCGGCGTGTTCGACGACCCGGGCATCGATGCCCTCATAGCGCCCGCAGGCGAAGATCAGCCGTTTCTCGGCGGCCCATTCGTGCGCGATCTGCTGGGTGAACGGCGTCCCGGACGGGGTCGGCACGATCAGCACCGGCTCGTCCGCCTCGTGCTCCGGCAAGGCCAGCAGCTCGTCCAACGCCTCACCCCACGGCTCGGGCTTCATCACCATGCCGGCACCGCCGCCGTACGGGGTGTCGTCGACGGTGCGGTGCCGGTCATGGGTCCAGCGGCGCAGGTCGTGCACGACGACGTCCAGCGTGCCGGAACGGATCGCTTTGCCGACCAGCGACAGCTGCAGCGGGGCGAAGTACTCGGGAAAGATGCTGACGACGTCGAGCCTCATCGGCCCTCCTGGCTCGGTGTGGGTTCGAACAGTCCGGGCAGATCGACCACCTCGACGACACCGGTGGCCAGGTCGACCACCGGCACCAGTTCAGTGACGAACGGCACCAGATGCTCACCTGTCTCGGAGCGCACGACGAGAAGATCCTGCCCGGGGTTGTGCACGATCGAGACTATCCGGCCGCGGACGGTACCGCCGGTACGCACCTCGAGGCCGACCAGCGCCGCGTCGTGGAAGTCGCCGGCGTCGTCCTCACCGACCTCGACCTGCGCCCACAGTTCGGTGCCGCGCAGCGTCTCGGCGCACGAACGGTCGGTGTGGCCGCTGAAGCTGACCACCAGCAGGTCACCCTGCCAACGGCTGGCTTTCACCTCCAGCCGCTCACCGGTGACAGTGCCGGCACGCAGCACCGCGCCGGGCGCGAAGCGCTCCTCGGGAAAGTCGCTGGACAACCGGACCGTCACCTCGCCGCGCAGGCCGTGCGCGCGTCCGACTGTGCCGACCACCACGTCCACGGTGGGCGCCATCCATTCCTCCTGAAAGTCCACGAGGACGCCCCCGAGCAGGCTCGAGGGCGTCCGATGTGTTGGGAAGGTCAGCGGCGGCGCTGGCGTTGCCGGCGGTCGACGTCGACGAAATCGACCCGCACCGTCTCACGGCCGGCCAGGGCACCGACGACGGTGCGCAGCGCGCCGGCCGTGCGGCCCTGGCGTCCGATCACCTTGCCGATGTCCTCGGGATGGACCCGGACCTCCAGGGTGCGCGGGCGACGCCGGTCCGAATCGGTGACCCGGACGTCGTCCGGGTTGGCGACCAGGCCGCGCACCAGGTGCTCCAGGGCGTCGGCGAGCACGCTCAGGCCTCGTCGGCGGCGTCAGCCGCGTCCGACTCGGCGGCCTTCTTCTTGCCGGTGCTGATCGCGCCACTCGCCGGGGCGTCGTCGGCCTCGGCCAGCGCCGCGTTGAACCGGGCGACCTTGTCGGCCTTCTCCGGCTGCGGAGCGATGCCCGACTCCGAGGTTTCGCCGGTGAACTTCTGCCAGTCACCGCTGCGCTTCAGGATGGTGACGACGGCCTCGGTGGATCTCCTCGATCGCCCGGCCGTCGCGCTTGGTGCGCGAGTCCATGACGACGATGCGGTAGTGCGGCGAGCGGATCTTGCCGAGCCGCTTCAAACGAATCTTGACAGCCACGTGTGTGGTTTCTCCTGTGGGAAAGCCTGAGCAACGTCTGCCAGGCTGGACGGGTGAGGCCTGCCCCCATCGTGGGGAATGGGTGCGAGTCTCGGGTGGACCGTTCGAGCCGGCGATGAGAGGGCACCGACGTCGGACGACGCGCCCAACATTGTGCCAGATCGCTCCCGGAAACCGCGAACCGGCCCCTCGACGCCCGGGGACGGTTCCTCAGGTTCGAAAATCGCACGCCGGGGACGGTTCTTTCCGTTCGAGAATCGCACGTTGAGAACCGTCCCCGGCGTGCGAGTGGTTGGGAATCACGATCCCCGATTGAGGGTCCGCTCGGATATCTTGTGGCCGATCCGGCGAAGAGGTGACGACATGGCGCAATGGGACGCGTTCATCTCCTACGCGCGCTCGGCGTCCACCCTTGAGGCCGTCAATCTGCAGGCCGCGATCCAGACCTTCGCCAAGCCGTGGCACCGGCTGCGGGCCGTCCGGATCTTTCGCGACGACTCTTCGATGTCGGCCAACCCGGCGCTGTGGTCGACGATCGAGGAGGGACTGCGCGAGGCGCGCTGGCTGGTGGTGCTGCTCAGCCCGGCGGCTGCGTCGTCGGAGTACGTCGCCAACGAGATTCGCTGGTGGCTGCAGCACAAGGACGCCGCCCACATCCTGCTGGTCCACGACGAAGGCACCCTGTCCTGGGACCGCGTCCGCAACGACTTCTCCGGCGCCACCGACTGCGTCCCCGCGCCGCTGCGCGGAGCGTTCCGCGAGGAGCCGCGCTGGAGCGACCTCAGCTGGTTGGACGCGCCGGGGTCGTCCGGCACCGCCGATCCGCGTTTCCGCGAGCGGGTGGCCGACCTGGCCGCCGCGATCCGGGAGGTGCCGCGGGACCAACTGCTCGGTGAAGACGTCGCCCAGCATCGTCGGAGCTGGCGGCTGGCGAAGCTCGCCATCACCGGCCTGAGCCTGCTGCTGATCGCGTCGATCGTCGCGTCCACCATCGCCGTGGCACAGCGCAACGAAGTGCTCCGACAGGCCAACAGCCTGCTCGCCCGGCAGCTGGCCGCCACCTCGGACTCGCTTCTTGCCCGCGACCTGCGCCGAGCCCAGCTGCTGGCCGTTCAGGCCTATCGGACCGATCCCAACCCCGACACCCACGCCGCCCTGCTGCGCTCCACCCTGGCCAGTCCGGCGCTGCGTCGGTTCGTACCGCTCGAGGCCACCATCACCGCCCTCTCGGCCTCATCCGATGGCCGCTACGCCGTCGCCGGCCTCGACAACGGCGAGGTGTACAGCTGGGACGTCGCCGCCGCCTCCCCCACCGCACGACTGCGGCTCGGCCACGCAATCACCGACGTCGGCATCAGCGACGACGGCGCGGTGCTGGCCGCCGCGGACGGCACCGGCAGCCAGGCCGGCACCCCCTCGGGGTCGGTGCCGCTCGCAACCCCGTCCGGCCAGGAGGCCCGCCGGGTGGCGGTGAGCCCGTCCGGGGCAACGGTCGTGGTCGGATCCGACAGCACATCGACGGCGTCACTGACCCTGGTCAATCTCCTGACCCGCACCCAGCGCACTGTGACCGATCCGGTCGACACCGAGCTCGGCGGGGCATATCGGCTCGGTTTCGCGGGCGAGAACAGACTGATGGTGATCGGCAGCGCTCTCGAGGTTCGCGCGATGCCGGCGTTCACCAGACTCAGCCGAGTCGGCTTCACCCTGGGCGCCCACCAGATGCCCGGACGCCTCTCCGCCGATGGCCGGTACAGCACGGCCACCAACGGCGCCGCCGAGGTGCCCATCTGGCGCACCGACCTGGGCAACGACGAACCCGCTCGCTACGCTTTCGTGCCACAGAACACGCCGGTCGCGCTGGCGCTCAACCATGACGGCAGCCGCCTCGCGGTCGCAGACGCAAACGGCATTCATCTGGCGCAGGTGCGGGCCACCCGCGACCCGGCCGGCTTCGGGCACTCGGCAGCCCCGGCCGTCACCTTCGTCGGGGTGACCGACGTCAACTACGACGGATTGGTGTTCCTCGGGAACTCGAACCGGTTCGTGGCAGCGTCCGGCAATGAACTCAGCCTGTGGGATCCGGACTCGGCCGGACGCCCGTCGGAGACCGCCGACCTGCCGATCGCACAGTCCTGCGTCGCCTGCGGTTCACCGGGAGTCGCGCTCTCCCCGGACGGCGCCAGCATGGCGATCCGGGACGGGGAGTTCTCCGCACTTCGGCTGCAGAGCGTGCCCGGCCGCTCGGGAGTACCCCCGGCGAGTTGGGATCAGCGGAGCGTCTCGGTGGGCATGCTGGCCAATCCGCTGTGGCTCGACGGCGCGACGGTGCTCCTGGTCGCCACCGGCTCATCGACCGGCATCCGCTCCGGACCGATCCAGGGGCTTCCGGACGGCGTCCTGGGTTGGGCGACCGGCGCCGAGACCGCACGGCCGTTGGCGGTCCGCGCGTCGCCGGACGCCGCGACGGTGCTGACCGTGAACACCGCCGGGCGTCTGGCCCGCTACCAGTCACGCACCGGCCAGCTGATCGCCGAGGTGCCGGCGGCCTCCGACGACTCCGCTCAATGGTTCGATGCCGCGATCAGCGGTGACCTCACCGCCGTGGCGCTCGTCCCGTCGTTCGATCGATCGACCGCGGTCAGCGTGCGGGACGCGGCGAGCGGAGCGGAGCGCTTCACGGTGCAAACGGCCGGCGAGACACCCGAGCGGGTGCTGTTCGCGGCCGGCTCGTTGTGGGTGCGGTACAGCTCCGGACTGATCGAGCGCCGCGACCCGAGCACCGGGGCACTGCAGGCGGGCCTGCCCGTCCGGCTTCCGGGTGCGGGCCCGATGATCGAGGCGTCCGGCCTGATGGCCGTGCCCACCGACGCCGGCGTCGCGCTCTACGACACCGGTGCCGACGTCCTGCTCGGCACGATCGGCTTCCCCGCCAATTGGCAGTCGACCCGCCGCGGCGTCGGCCTGGCCCCGGACGCCTCGGTGCTGGTGAGTGCCTTCGAGCCGGTGGAGTACGAGAAGCAGGGGCTGGCCGTCACCACCCGGCTGGCACCGGAGAGCCTGGTCGGGGTCGCCTGCCGCACCTCGGGCGGCAGCCTGAGCGCGAAGGACTGGACGACCCTGGTGGGTCCGGACGTCCCGGCCGACCTCACCTGCCGCTAGGCAGGTCCGGGCTCCGCTGGTCGAGCTCGTCCGACTCGCGAATCTCCAAGCCGAGCCAATCGGCCAATGCCCCGATCTCCGCGCCGACCGCCTCGGCCGTGCCGGGTGTCCAGTCGCCGTCGGCATGGACGTGGAACACCCGCAGCAGTCCGGCCTTCCGGTCGGCCTTCGCATCGAGCTTCCCGATCAGCTGGTCGCCGTGCAGGATCGGCAGCGCGAAGTATCCCCAGCGGCGCTTGGCCGCCGGCTTGTACATTTCCAGGACGTACTCGAACCCGAACAGCGCCTCCGCCCGGGCCCGGTCGAACACCAGCCGGTCGAACGGCGAGAGCAGCGCCGTCCGTCCCTCGAACGGGCGGGCCAGCTCGTCCATGCCGACCGGATCGACCCGCCAGGTGCCGCCGATCCCATCGATCACCGCCGGTTCGCCCGCCTCGCCGACGTCCATCCTTTCCAGCGGCACTTCGGTCTGCTTGGCCCGGGCGATACCGAGGGACTGCAGCCGGCGTCGGTCGCGGCAGGCGTCCACCTCGGCGTCGGGCACCTCAGGGACGGGCGGGTACCAGCGCTCGGCGAGATCCCAGCGGCGTTCACGGCCGTCACGGCCCGCGATGGCGACCTCGCCCAGGCGGACCAGCAGCTCGAGCATCTGGGTGACGTTGCGGTTGTTGGTCCAACCGGTGGAGCCCCACGGCACCTGCGCGGTGCCGGGGATCTCGCCGGTCAGCAGCGGACCGCGTTCGCGCAGCAGCGCCAGGATTTCGCTTCGGAAGCCCGCGTTGGCCGCCACCCAATCGGTCGGCTTCGTGTAGCGCAGCGGACGCCGCATCAGCGCCCGGTACAACGGCAGATCGGCGATCGGCCGGTACATGCCGTCGTACTCGAAGACGGTCTTGTCGGTCTCGACCGAGGCCTGCAACTGGGCGTGTTCGTAACCGCCGCCCAGCCTGGACCAGAGGATGTGGTCCTCGCTAGGGGCGATGGCGTTGGTCGGGTCGATATTCAGCACGGTGAGTTCGTCGACCACCTCGGCGACCAGGGACGGCCGGTCGGCGTCCAGCAGTTGTGCGCGAATCGCCAGCCGGCGGGCGTCCCGTCGGCTCAGCCGATGCGGTTCCATGGGCGGGACCTTAGGCACCCGGCGAGGGACGCGGCAACCGCTGGTTGAACTTGTCCAAACCTGCGGGCGCCCGGGTTGGTCTCGACAAGCTCGACCGACGGTGGGCCAGCAGCTATCCGGCCGCGGTTCCGCCCACCACTCGGCCGTTGAGGATGATCAGCGTCGGCTCACGCACCACCGAGATGGTCACCCGCGGGTCGTCGGCGAAGACCACGATGTCGGCCGGCGCACCTTCCTCGATACCTGGATGCCCCAGCCAGCGTCGGGCGGTCCAGGACGCCGCACCGAGCGCGAAGTCGTTGCCGCCGATCCTGGCCAGCAGTTCGATCTCGGCGGCGATCAGGCCATGCCCGTGGACGCCGCCCGCGTCGGTACCGGCATAGACCGGTACGCCGGCCTCCACCGCCTTGCCGATGGTTTCGAAGCGACGGGCATGCAGCGCCCTGATGTGCGCGGCGTAGCGCGGGAACTTCGCCTCTCCCACCGAAGCGAACTTCGGGAAGTTCTCCAGGTTCACCATCGTGGGCACCAGTGAAACCTGGCGCTCCGCCATGACGGCGATGGTGTCGTCGTCGAGACCGGTGCCGTGCTCGATGCCGTCGATTCCGGCGTCCACCAGTTCGGCGGCCGAGCGCTCGTCGAAGCAATGCGCGGTGACCCGGGCGCCGTGCTGGTGGGCCGCCTCGATCGCCTCCTTCGCGACCTCCTTGGGCCACAGCGGGGTCAGGTCGCCGGCGTCGCGGTCAATCCAGTCGCCGACGATCTTGACCCAGCCGTCCCCGCGTTCGGCCTGGGTGACCACTTCATCGACAAGTTGGTCGGGTTCGACCTCCTCGGCGAAGTTGCGTGAATAGCGCTTTGGCCGGGCGATGTGGCGTCCGGCCCGGATGATCTTCGGCAGGTCGTCGCGGTCCTGCAGGAACCGGGTGTCCAGCGGCGAGCCGGCGTCCCGCAGTAGCAAGGCGCCCGCCTCGCGGTCGGTGATCCCATGCTCCTCGGCTCGTTCCTCGCTGACCGCACCGTGCGATTCCAGCCCGACGTGACAGTGAGCGTCGACCAGCCCGGGCATGATCCATCCCACGGTGGCGATGGTGATCGCGTCCGCCAGCGGCTCGAAACTGATCACCCCGTCGTGCAGCCACAGATCACGCTCCTCGCCGTCGGGCAGCACCACCCCACGCAGATGCAGCCGCTGCGGTGGACCGGCCGGCGCCTCGCTGCGGACATGGGTGTGGGTCTGCCCGTCGTGGGTATGCGTCAGCGAGGTCAGCGGCCCCAAGCCGGGAGGCATGTCATGACTGTGGGTCATACTCCGATCCTGTCACCACTGGCACGTCGGCGGTGGAGGTTCAGCCAGTCCAAACTGACTGACAGCATCGGGAGCAACTGGCGCTTTGCAGAGCGCCAGTGAGTCGCGAAGGTGTCAGTCAGCCGGACGGGACCAGGCGAGGTCTCGACAAGCTCGACCAACGGTGGACCGAAAAGGAACCGTCCCGGCGTACCGGTACGCCGGGGACGGTTCTTCGGTCCAGTTCGCCTCAGGTCAGCGGGGACCCTGGTTCTTCTGGTTGAACATCTTCTGCAGATCGGGCGGCAGCTGGAAGTCGCCCAGCGCCTTCGTCAGCTCGGCATCGGACGGCTTGCCCGACCCACCGAGGCCGAAGGCGTCCGCGGGGTTCCACTCGGGCTGCTGTTGGGCTGCGGGCAAGGCGGCGGGGCCGGCGGCCCGTTTGGCGGGGTTGCCGGAGACGCCCTTGCCGCGCTTGGGCTTGGCGACCTGGCGCTGCGGCTGCCGGCGTCCACCGGGCAGGCCCGGCATGCCGCCCATCTGACCACCCATCTGCTGCATCATCTTGCGGGCGTCGAAGAACCGGTTGACCAGGCTGTTCACGTCGGTCACCGTGGTGCCGGAGCCCTTCGCGATCCGGGTCCGGCGCGAGCCGTCCAGGATCTTCGGGTTGGCCCGCTCGGCCGGGGTCATCGACTTGATGATCGCCTCGAGCCGGTCGATCTCACGCTCGTCGATGTTGTTGATCTGGTCCTTCATCTGGCCCATCCCGGGCATCATGCCCAGGATCTTGGAGAGCGGTCCCATCCGCCGGACGGCCTGCATCTGCTGCAGGAAGTCGTCCAGGCCGAACTCGCCGCGTCCGCCCAGCAGCTTCTCGGCCGCCTTGGCGGTCTGCTCGGCGTCGAAGGTCTTCTCGGCCTGCTCGATCAGGGTCAGCACGTCGCCCATGCCGAGGATGCGGGACGCCATCCGGTCGGGGTGGAAGGCGTCGAAGTCCTTCAGCCCCTCGCCGTTGGAGGCAAACATGATCGGCTTCCCGATCACCTTGGCGATCGACAGCGCGGCACCACCGCGGGCGTCGCCGTCCAGCTTGGTCAACACCACGCCGTCGAAGCCGACGCCCTCGGCGAACGCGTTGGCGGTGTTCACCGCGTCCTGGCCGATCATGGCGTCGACCACGAACAGCACTTCGGTCGGGTTGACCGCGCTGCGAATGTCGGACGCCTGCTGCATCAGTTCGGCGTCGATACCCAACCGGCCGGCGGTGTCGACGATCACCACGTCGTAGAGCTTGCTCATCGCGTGCAGGATCGACGTCCGGGCCACCTGCACCGGGTCGCCGACGCCGTTGCCGGGCTCGGGCGCGTACACGTGCACCCCGGCCCGCTCGCCGACCACCTGCAGCTGGTTGACCGCATTCGGCCGCTGCAGGTCGGCGGCCACCAGCAGAGGCGAGTGGCCCTGGCCCTTGAGCCAGACGCCGAGCTTGCCGGCCAGGGTGGTCTTGCCGGAGCCCTGTAGGCCGGCGAGCATGATCACCGTCGGCGGACGCTTGGCGAACTGCAACGGCCGGGCCTCGCCGCCGAGGATGGCGATCAGTTCCTCGTTGACGATCTTGATGATCTGCTGGCTCGGGTTGAGCGCCTTGTGGATGTCGGCGCCGAGAGCGCGCGCCTTCAGGTTGGCGATGAACTCCTTGACCACACCGAGGTTCACGTCGGCCTCGAGCAGCGCCAGCCGGATTTCGCGCGCGGTGGCGTCGATATCGGCTTCGGACAGCCGGCTCTTGCCACGAAGGTTCTTGAAGACCTCGGAGAGGCGGTCTTGCAGAGTGTCGAACAACGGGGCTTCCTCACGCAGTCGGATTACCGGGTCACTCTACCGGCTCGGCCTGTCGGCCCACCCGGCGCTCCCATCCCAAGCGGAGGCTCCCGACCTCTCCGTCTCTAGACTGGCCGGACGCGAAGGAGGTCGCCAATGTCTCAACCCAACCCGCCCGACGGCTCGCGGCCGTGGGATTCTCAGCCGGAGAACACCTCGGAACCGGACGAGCCGACCACGCCGGCCCACGGCTATGGCCAGGACGCCAGCCAGCCCTCCAGCTACTCCTACCCGGCCTATGGCGATCCCCTTCAACAGTCGGGCTCACCCAATCCCGAGCCCACCGGCTACCAGTACGGCGAGAGCTACCCCGGCCCGGGGCAACCCACCGAACCCTACGGCCAGCCGTCCCAGTACGGGCAGCAGACCCCTCCCCCGCAGTACGGCCAAACCGGGCAGTACGGCCAACCGGCGCAGTACGCCCAGACCCCGACGCCGTACGGCCAACCGGCGCAGCAGTACGGGCAGGGACCGCAGCAGTACGGGCAGTCGATCCTGCCGCCCGGCCAGCCCCCGTACGGGCAGCAACCCACGCCCTACGGGCAGGGCGGCTGGGCACCCCAGCCGGCACCCCGCAAGCGTCCGGTCTGGAAGACGGTGGTGGGCTGGATCTTCGCGAGTCTGGCGATCCTGTTCACGCTGAGCGCCGTCAGCCAGCTGGCCACCGGGCGGATGCGGCTCGGCGGAGGCAGCGCCGCCTACAACATCGGCTACCTGATCGGCATCGTGCTGATGATCGGGGTGCCGGCGCTGGTGGCCTGGCTGCTGCTGCGCCGCAAGAACTGAGCCCTCCCGGGATTGCTGATCAACGGCGCGGCAAGTAGCTCAGATAGCTGACGGCGCCGAACCGGCGCTGATCGGCGAGCTCCAGCCGGGCCGTATGGCCGTCCGGGAAGAAGCGCCGGCCCCTGCCCTGCAGATGGGGGTAGACGAACATCCGGTACTCATCGGCCAGATCTTCGGCGATCAGCAGGTGGGCCAGCGAGATGCTGCCGGTGAGCACGATGTCGTCGCCAGGGCTCTCCTTGAGCCGCCGGACCTCCTCGACCGGGTCGCCAGTCAGCAGGATGGTGTTCTGCCACCCCGGCTCGTTCAGCGTCGTGGTAATCACGTATTTGCGCACCCGGTTCAACTGATCGGCGACGCCGGTGGTGTCGTCGACCTGCTGCGGCCAGTAGCCACGGAAGTCCTCGAACGTCTGCCGTCCAAGCAGCACGGCGTCGCAGGTTTCGTCCTGTCGGCGGGTCTCCGCAGCCAGTTCCTGGTCCTGGTCACCGGGGTCGAACCAGTCGTCCAGCATCTCCACGGCACCGTCCGCGGTGACGTTCTGGGTGATGATGAGTCGCATGGGGTCTCCTCTCCCTGACGACTACCACCCTGCCGCCACGCGCCCGCGAGCCGCTACGTCACAAACGGCGGTGTGGGTCACTCGCTGAGCAGCGCGTCAACGAAGCCTTCCGCTTCGAACGGCACCAGGTCGTCCACGCCCTCGCCGAGCCCGATCAGTTTGACCGGGACCCCGAGTTCGCGCTGCACCTGGACGACGATGCCGCCCTTGGCGGAGCCGTCCAGCTTGCTGAGCACGATGCCGGTGATCTGCACCACTTCGGCGAACACCCGAGCCTGGATCAGCCCGTTCTGCCCGGTGGTGGCATCGAGCAGCAGCAGTACCTCTGTGACCGGGGCCAGCTTCTCGATGACGCGCTTGATCTTGCCGAGTTCGTCCATCAGGCCGGTCTTGGTGTGCAGGCGACCGGCGGTGTCGACGATCACGACGTCGGCGCCGTCGTCGATTCCGCGCTGGACGGCCTGATAGGCGACGGCAGCCGGGTCACCCGCCTCCGGGCCACGGACGGTGGGGACGCCGACCCGGTCGCCCCAGGTCTGTAGCTGGTCGGCGGCGGCGGCGCGGAAGGTGTCGGCGGCGCCGAGCACGACCGACTTCTCCTCGGCGACCAGGACGCGGGCCAGCTTGCCGATGGTGGTGGTCTTGCCGGTGCCGTTCACTCCCACCACCAGGACGACGGCCGGCTTGCCGTCGGCGCCCTGCAGGTTGAGCGATCGGTCCATGGCGGGCCCGACGAGGTTGAGCAACTCGTGCCGCAGCACCGCTTTGGCGTGTGCCGGGTCGCTGACGCCCTCGACCACCAGTTCCCGGCGCAGCGCTTCGGTCAGCTCCTGGGTGGGGCCGACACCGAGATCGGAAGTGATCAGGGTGGCTTCGAAGTCGTCCCAGACGTCGGCGTCCAGCCGGTCGGAGGACAGGATTGACAACAGTCCGCGGGCCAGTGGGTTGTTGCTGCCAGCCAGCCGGCGGCGCAACCGGGCCATCCGGGTCGACGGCGCCTCGGGCCGCTCCAGCGTGGCGGTGCCGGTCGCGCGCTCCTGGGCCCCTTGACCTGCCGCGCCAGGCTCGGCGCCGACCTCGGGTTCGGCGGGCAGAACCGGACGCTGCGGTGCCGGCGGCAGTACGCGTCGGCGGGCCAGGAAGATGGTGCCGGCGACGACGACCGCGAAGGCCAGCACGCCGACGATGAGCCAGGTGATCCAATCCACCGGCTCATGCTACGGGTGGTCGGGCACCAGGGTCTCGACAAGCTCCACGACGGAATCGCCCCACTCGACGAGGCCGGGATCAGTTGGCGGAGTTTTCCGACTTCGCAGAGGCGGTGGAGCTGACCGGGGCAGCGGAGCCGGGCAAGGTGGCTGAGGTGGCGGAATGGGCCGAGCCGCGCCGGGACGGAATCTCTTCGAAGAACTCGACGAGGCCCTGCGGCGGGTCGGCGTCCCCGTTGAGATGCCGGGCGGCCTCAGCCATCACGTTGGCGAGTTCGGGGGCCCTGTCGCGGCCCGCCCCCTGCATGCCCATGGCCACGACCGCGACGATGCCAATAGCGAGGGCGAGGATCACCACCATCACCAGCAGTGCGACAGCCACGTTTGAGAACCTTCCGGACGAATCAACCAAGTATGCAACATCGCAACGGCCCGCCCCGAATCGCTGTCCACGGACGGGCCTCCGGCGCAGGCTCTCTGCGCGTCAGCCGCCTCAGTCCCGCAGTCGTTGGCTGATTACCGCGGAGACACCGTCGGAGCGCATCGTCACCCCGTACAGGGCGTCGGCGATCTCCATCGTCCGCTTCTGATGGGTGATCACCAGCAGCTGCGAGTTCTCCCGCAGTTCCTCGTAGATCTCGAGCAACCGGCCGAGGTTGACGTCGTCGAGGGCCGCCTCGACCTCGTCCAGGATGTAGAACGGGCTGGGCCGGGCCTTGAACAACGCCACCAAGAACGCGACCGCGACCAGCGACCGTTCGCCGCCGGACAGCAGCGACAACCGCTTCACCTTCTTGCCGGCCGGACGCGCCTCGACGTCGACGCCGGTGGTCAGCCACTCCCCCGGCTCGGTCAGCACCAGCCGTCCCTCGCCGCCGGGGAAGAGCCGCGAGAACGCGTGCTCGAAGGCCTTCTCGACGTCGGCGTAGGCGGCGGCGAAAACCTCCTGCACCCGGGCGTCCACCTGGTCGATGATGTCGGCCAGGTCGGCGCGGGTCTTGCGCAGGTCGTCCAGTTGCTCGGCGAGGAAGGCGTGCCGCTCCTGCAGAGCGTCGAACTCCTCCAGTGCCAGCGGATTCACCTTGCCCAGGACGCCGAGGTTCCGCTCTGCTGCCCGAAGTCGCTTCTCCTGCTCGGCCCGGACGAACGGCACCGGTTGGGGACGCTCATCGTCGGGCCCAAGCGCGGAACCATCGGCCCTGGTCAGCACGGGAATCAGCTGGTCGGGCCCGTATTCGGCGACCAGCACGTCGACGTCCAGGCCGAGCTGGGCCAGCGCGCGTTCACCCAGCGCCTCCACCCGCAGCCGCTGCTCGGCGCGGGCCAGTTCGTCGCGATGGACGTGGGCGACCAGGTCTTCGAACTCCTTCGCCAGCTCGCGGCCGCGGCCTCGCGCCTGCGTCAATGCGGNAGGCCCGCCCCCTGCATGCCCATGGCCACGACCGCGACGATGCCAATAGCGAGGGCGAGGATCACCACCATCACCAGCAGTGCGACAGCCACGTTTGAGAACCTTCCGGACGAATCAACCAAGTATGCAACATCGCAACGGCCCGCCCCGAATCGCTGTCCACGGACGGGCCTCCGGCGCAGGCTCTCTGCGCGTCAGCCGCCTCAGTCCCGCAGTCGTTGGCTGATTACCGCGGAGACACCGTCGGAGCGCATCGTCACCCCGTACAGGGCGTCGGCGATCTCCATCGTCCGCTTCTGATGGGTGATCACCAGCAGCTGCGAGTTCTCCCGCAGTTCCTCGTAGATCTCGAGCAACCGGCCGAGGTTGACGTCGTCGAGGGCCGCCTCGACCTCGTCCAGGATGTAGAACGGGCTGGGCCGGGCCTTGAACAACGCCACCAAGAACGCGACCGCGACCAGCGACCGTTCGCCGCCGGACAGCAGCGACAACCGCTTCACCTTCTTGCCGGCCGGACGCGCCTCGACGTCGACGCCGGTGGTCAGCCACTCCCCGGCTCGGTCAGCACCAGCCGTCCCTCGCCGCCGGGGAAGAGCCGCGAGAACGCGTGCTCGAAGGCCTTCTCGACGTCGGCGTAGGCGGCGGCGAAAACCTCCTGCACCCGGGCGTCCACCTGGTCGATGATGTCGGCCAGGTCGGCGCGGGTCTTGCGCAGGTCGTCCAGTTGCTCGGCGAGGAAGGCGTGCCGCTCCTGCAGAGCGTCGAACTCCTCCAGTGCCAGCGGATTCACCTTGCCCAGGACGCCGAGGTTCCGCTCTGCTGCCCGAAGTCGCTTCTCCTGCTCGGCCCGGACGAACGGCACCGGTTGGGGACGCTCATCGTCGGGCCCAAGCGCGGAACCATCGGCCCTGGTCAGCACGGGAATCAGCTGGTCGGGCCCGTATTCGGCGACCAGCACGTCGACGTCCAGGCCGAGCTGGGCCAGCGCGCGTTCACCCAGCGCCTCCACCCGCAGCCGCTGCTCGGCGCGGGCCAGTTCGTCGCGATGGACGTGGGCGACCAGGTCTTCGAACTCCTTCGCCAGCTCGCGGCCGCGGCCTCGCGCCTGCGTCAATGCGGTCTCGGCGGCCTGCCGGGCGGCCTCGGCCGCGGCGCGTTCGGCGGCGGCAAGCTGCTGGGACGCCTCGATCCGGCCGAGCAACCAGGTCGCTGCCTGTCCGACCGAGCGGGCATCGGCGGCTTCGCGACGCAGCTGTTCGCGACGGGCTGCGGCCCGGGCCCGGGCCTGGCGCTCGGCGGCGGCGGCACGGGTCAACGAGTCGGCGCGTCCGGCCAGCGCCCGGGCGCGTTCCTCGATGGTGCGCAGCGCCAGCCGAGCTTCCATCTCCGCCCCGCGGGCGTCCCGCTCGGCGGTGCTCAGCCGGTCACGCTCGGACGGGTCGGCCTCGGTCACCTCCGTCTGTTCCGAGGCCAGTTCGAGCCGCTGCTCCAGTTCGGCGAGCGCGGTGCGGTTCTGTTCCCGGGTGGCCTGCGCCGAGGCGATGGACGTCTCCAGCCGGGCCGCCTCGCCCTGCGCCGCCCGGGTGGTCTGGCTGAGCGTGGCCAGTTCCTCGGCGAGTGCGGCGTGCTCGGCGTCCGACTCGTTCAGCCTGGCCAGCGCGGCTTCGGAGCGGTCGCGAGCCGCGGCCAGTTCGCTCTCGGCCTGGGCGAGCGCGAACCGGGCCCGCTCCAGATCGGCCTGGACCGACGCCAGCCGTGACTCCGTCTCGTCGACCGCGGCCTTCACCTCGATCAGCGACGGTTTTGCCGTGGATCCACCGGCAGCGAACCATTGGCTGAGCATGTCGCCGTCGGCGGTGACCGCGGTGACGTCGGGCAGATCCGCGACCAGCAGCTGGGCCGTCGGCAGGTCGTCGACGACAGCCACCTTGCGCAGCAGCCGGACCAGCGCCGGTCGCACCTCGTCGGCACAGCTGACCGTGTCGATCGCCCAGACGGCATCGCCCGGCAGCGCCGGCCAGGCCTGCTCGTCGGGCGCGGACGCCCCACCCAGCAGCAGCCCGGCGCGACCCAGATCCTCGGCCTTGAGGTGCCCGAAGGCGCCGACCGCGGCGTCCAGATCGGCGACCGCGACAGCGTCCGAGGCCGAGCCCAGCGCCGCCGAGATGGCGGTCTCGTAGCCCGGCCGGACGCCGATCAATGCGGCCACGGAGCCGAGCAGACCGCCGACCGCGTCACCGGCGGCCATCAGCGCCGCGGAGGCGTCCTTGCGTTCCAGGCCGAGCGCGAGCGCATCGAGCCGGGCGGTCAGGGTGGCCCGTTCGGTCTGCGCCTTCGCCTCGGCCTTCCTGATCTCGGCAAGACCGGCCTCGATCCGTTCCACCTCGGCGGCGGCCGACTCGTAGGTCGCGTCCAGGCCGGATTCGCCGTCGCTGACGCCGGCGATCCGGGTCTCCAGTGCGGCGAAGGACCGGGTGGCGGTCGCAGCCCGGGCGAGAGCATCGTCGCGGGCGGCGGTGAGTCGTTCGATCTCGGCGCCGGCGGCCTCGGTGCGGCTACGCAGCGTGTTGACCTCGCCGGTCAGCCTGGCCAGCCCCTCGCGACGGTCGGCGATCGCCCGCAGCTGCGCGGCATAGCCGCGCTCGGCTCGCTGATGGGCTTCCTCGGTCTGCTTCAGCTGGACGGTGGCATCGGTGAGCGCCTGGGCGGCCTGCGCCACTTCGACGGTCAGCGCCTGCTCCGCCTTCCGGATTTCGGCGGCCTCGCGCTCGATCAGCTCCGGGTCGCGTCCCGGCCGGTCGCCTTCCCCCGACGCTTGGGCGTTCCGCACCCGCTCGCCGGCGATCGTCACCGTGGACGCGAGGCGCTCGCGCAGCCCGGCCAGCCCGTACCAGGTCTCCTGAGCGGCGTTGAGCCGCGGCAGGGCATCGCCGGCAGCGGTCTCGGCGTCCGCCTCGGCGGCACGGGCGGCCTCCAACGCCGCCTCGACCGAGGCGCGTCGCGCCTTGAGGTCGGCTTCGACGGCCAAGTCGGATTCCAGTGCGAGGGTGGCCATGATGTAGTCGTCGGCGACCAGCCGGGCCTTGGCGTCGCGCAGCTCGGCCTGGATCACCGCCGCTTTGCGAGCCACCTCGGCTTGGCGTCCGAGCGGCTTGAGCTGGCGGCGGATCTCGGCCAGCAGGTCAGTCAGCCGGTTCAGGTTGGTGCCGGTCGCCTCCAGCTTGCGCAGCGCCTTCTCCTTGCGCTTGCGGTGCTTCAGGACGCCGGCCGCCTCCTCGATGAAGCCGCGCCGGATCTCGGGGGTGGCCTGCAGGATCGAGTCCAGCTGACCCTGACCGACGATCACGTGCATCTCGCGTCCGATGCCGGAATCGGAGAGCAGCTCCTGGACATCGAGCAGCCGGGCGTTGTTGCCGTTGATCTTGTAATCCGAGCCGCCGCTGCGGAACATCGTCCGGCTGATCGTGACTTCGGTGTAGTCGATCGGCAGGGCGCCGTCGGTGTTATCGATGGTCAGCGTCACCTCGGCGCGGCCCAGCGGCGCGCGTCCGGACGTGCCGGCGAAGATGACGTCCTCCATCTTGCCGCCGCGCAGCGACTTGGCGCCCTGCTCGCCCATCACCCAGCTGAGCGCGTCCACCACGTTCGACTTGCCCGACCCGTTGGGCCCGACCACGCAGGTGATGCCCGGTTCGAAGGCCAGCGTGGTGGTGGACGCGAACGACTTGAATCCGCGCAGGGTCAGGGACTTCAGATGCATAGGACTACGGGACGACCGCCGGGGTCTCGGACGCGGCATGGCGCCGGCGCACGTGCCGGAAGGTCCAGAGTTTGTTGGCCAGGAAGTTGATCGGCGTCGTGATCACGATCGTGAACAACTGCGCCCAGTACTCGCGCGAGCGCAGGCCGGCGTTCTCATGGAACCACGGCTCGGGCAGGTAGAACGGCGAGGTCGGATTGGTGAAGCCGATCTTGATGAAGATGCCGATCACCGCGGCCGCGCTGCCGACCGCGAGGAACGGCATGAACTCCTTCAACCAGGGCGCCTGGTTGCGGTTGCGGAAGGTCCACTGCCGGTTGAGCTGGAAGTTGAACAGGTTCGCCACCAGGAAGCTGACGATCCAGACCAGGGTGGTGTAGCGAAAGTTGAACGGGGTGCCGGGGATGGTGAACAGGATGTTCTGGGCGTTCACCGTGCCGCCGTTGGCCTTGTTCATGGCGATAGCCACCAGCATGTTCACCACGACGCCGGCGCCGCCGACCAGCCCGAACTTCACGAACTGGCGACCGACATAGGCGTAGCGGCGATACCAGGGGCCAGCAGAAGTCACGAGGGGCACCTTATCTCGCCGCCCACGCAGACGCCGCTTTGCGCCACGGCAGGTCGGCCGGGAGCTGCCGCTCGCCCGCCGCCGTGGCGAGGTCCGTACACTTCCAGTTCCGCCCGAACCGTACCCACGACAAGGCTGAACCCATGGCCAGCACCGAGCCGTCCTCCGCGACCTATGCGGCCCTCCTGCCCGAGCCACGACGTCGGGCGGCGATGTCCGCGCCGGAGACAACTTGGTGGCAGTGGCGCGGGCATGATGTCCACGTCGCGCGGGCCCGCACTGCCGAGGCCGCGGTGCGGGTGCTCGTCGTCCATGGTGCGGGTGCGCACAGCGCCGCGCTGTGGCCGCTGGCTGCGCTGCTCGCGGAACGCGGCCTCGATCTCGCGGCGGTCGACCTGCCGCTCTACGGTCGCACGAGGACGCCCGACCCTGCTTCGGTCCGCTACGACGACTGGGTGAGCCTGCTCGTGGAGTTCATCGCCGCCGAGCAGGACGGCCGGCCGTTGATCCTGCTGGGCGCCAGCGTGGGCGGGCTGCTCGCCTGCGAGGTCGCCACCCGGTCGGGTGGCGTTGCCGCGGTGGCTGCGACCTGTGTGCTCGATCCGAGCGACTGGCGAGTGCAGCTGCGGCTGACCCGCTACGGTCCGATGGGCATTCTCGGCAGACCTCTGTCGCTTCTCGCACGAGGGCGGCTCGCCGGGACGATGATCCCGATGCGATGGGTGGCGAACCTGAACAGGATGAGTCGCGATCCCCGGCTGTCGCGGCTGTGCGCAGCCGATCCCCGGGGAGGCGGGGCGCTCGTGCCGTTCGGATTCCTCGCGTCCTACCTGAGGTCCCGGCACACTCCGCCGGAGCGGATGAGCACGCCTCTCACCCTCGTCCATCCCAGCCGCGACGACTGGACGCCGGTCGAACTCAGCATGCGCTTCCTGCGACGCATGGCCGCTCCCGCGAGGGTGGTCATGCTCCGCGAGTGCGGGCATTTCCCGATCGAAGAACCCGGAATCAGCGACCTGCTGGACGCGATCACCAGCATCGCCGACGAGCTGACCATCGGCTCGCTCAGGCCCGGATGAGCACAGGCGCTCAGGAACTCCGAGACCTTAACCGACGCTGACACCACGGGCATCGGAAGGAGGACCGGTTCATGAACGGCTCGCGCACCATCGGACGTCCGCAACGCAGGCAGGGCAGGCCCTCGCGGCCGTAGGCGGCCAGCGAGCGCTCAAAGTAGCCCGATGATCCGTTGACGTTCACATATAGCGAGTCGAAGGACGTCCCGCCGTGGCGGAGCGCCTCGGCCATCACGTCGTGGACGTGGCCCAGCAGCTCGCGAGCCTTCGGTCTGGTCAGGCTGTCGGCCGGCCGGTCGTAGTGCAGCCTGGCCCGCCACAGCGCCTCGTCGGCGTAGATGTTGCCGATGCCCGAGACTACGGTCTGGTCGAGCAGCACCCGTTTGATCGCGCTGCGTTTGGCTCTGATCCGGGCGACCGCCGCGGCGGGATCGAACTGCGGGTCGAACGGGTCGCGTCCGATGTGGGTGAGTTCGGCCGGCAGGTCGGCACCACCGGGGCTGAGCGAGAGTCCGCCGAACATCCGCTGGTCGACGAATCTGAGCTGACTGGGAAATCCCGGCGTTCGTCCGGATGACGAGGACAGCTCCGGACCGTTCCGGGGCACCTCGCGCGGTGGATCGGCCGACGGACTGGTTTCGACAAGCTCAACCAACGGATGAGCGACCGGGCCCAGATCGAACAGCACCCGGGTGTTGGGCAGCCGCGCGGCCTCCGGGTCGTCGAACCGGAACTGACCGCTCATACCCAGGTGCGCCAGCAGCGCATCGCCGTCCGCGAAGGGCAGCCACAGGTACTTGCCACGACGCCGGGGTTCGGCGAAGGTCCGTCCGGCCAGGGTGGCGGCAAAGTCGTCCGGACCACCGAGGTGCCGACGGACCGGACGCGGGTGCAGCACCGTCACCGCCTCGATGCGACGTCCGGTGACTATGCCGGCCAGGCCGGCTCGGACGGTTTCGACTTCGGGAAGCTCGGGCACCCGGCGATTCTGCCACCCGCCCGGGAGCTACTCGGCTGCCGTCACCGCCAACGCCGACTCGGACGCCGTCCGCTTCGACGGACTGGCGAACGGGATGCGGGTGAGCACGAACGCCGCGGCCACCATCATCGCCAGGCCGAGCCAGTACGGCGTCGAGTGCGCGAGGCTCGCATAGAGCACGCCGGCCAGCACCGGCGCGATGACGTTGACTCCGGTGGTCAGCGACTGCATGACGCCGGCGATCCAGCCCTGCTCGTCGTCGCCGGCCTGGACGGAGATGATGCCGTCCATGGCAGCCGTCACCGGACCCTGACCAGCACCAAGGGCCAGCGTGCCGACGATCAGCAGCCAGGGTTGCGCGAAGAGCCAGCCGACCAGGGCGAGCGCGAACAGGCCGACCGCCTGGGTGACCACGCCGGCGATGATGACGCCGCGTTCCCCGATCCGGGGCAGCAACAGCTGCATCAGACCGCCCTGGATCGCGATGTCCAGCACGCCGATGGCCGCGGTGAGCAGACCGATCTGGGTCGCGCTCCATTGCACCTCGTCGATGGCGAGCACGCTGAAGTTGTTCACGAACATCGAGAAGGGCACGCCGATCAGGATCAGCGCGATCAGCAGCCCGCGCAGATTGGGCCGCGCGAAGGCCTTGCGGAACACCTTGACCGGATGCAGCTCTTCGAGTTGCAGGGTGGCGGTGCGATTCTCGGGCTTGAGGCTCTCGGGCAGGAAGAAGAAGCACAGCACCGCGACCAGCAGTGCGATCCCTGCTGTGACGAAGACCGGCAGGTCGATGTCGATCGCGGCCAGCAGTCCGCCGAGCGCGGGGCCGACCATGAAGCCGATGCCGGACAAGGCACCGAGCAGCCCGAACCGCTTGGCGCGTTGCTCGGCCGGTGTGATGTCGGCGGCGTAGGCGAATAGTGCGGGCATGTCGCCGGCGGTGATGCCCTGGATGATTCGGCCGGCCAGCAGCACCCAGATGGAGCCGCCGATGCCGAAGGTGGCGAACCCGATCGCCGCGCCGAACGCGGCCAGCACGATGACCGGACGGCGTCCGTACCGGTCGGAGAGGCCGCCGAAGAGCGGGGCGACCAGGAAGGCGCACAGTGCGTTGATGGTTTCGAGGACGCCGACCCAGACCGCGAGGTGGGACTGGTCGGGCACATAGCGGGCGACGACGAAGGGCAGCACCGGCAGCACGACGGTCATGCCGATGACGTTGAGCATGGTGATCGCGATGAGCATTGCCCAGGCGCGCCGCGATCCCGGCACCTGAGGAGTCCGATTGACTGAAGTCACACCATGACTGTACTCATACCAGTTTTGAAGTCAAGCCATTTACGGTGTTGTACCGCTATGGTGGGGAGATGAGTACGATCCAATCTCCACCCGGCCGACGTGAGCGGAAGAAGGCCGCCACCCGCAAGGCGATCTCGGACGCCGCCACGCTGCTCTTTCTCGAGCGCGGCTTCGACAACGTGAGCATCCGGGAGGTCGCCGAGAAGGCCGACGTGTCCCCGACCACCGTGTTCGCGCACTTCGCGCAGAAGGAGGCGCTGGTCTTCGACGAGGACGACGAGCAGCGCGAGCAACTGGTGGCGGTGGTACGCGACCGGCCGGCAGGCACCTCGATCTCGGCCGCTCTGCTCGCCTACTATCGCGCGGAACTGCTTCCCCCGTTCGACCACGACGGCGCACGGCGTCGCGAGTTCCTGGACTTCATCGATCGGACGCCGGCGCTCAGCGACTACGCCGCCCGGATGTGGCTGCGCCACGAGGACTCCTTGGCTGCGGTGATCGCGGCCGAGCACGGCCAGGACGAACCCAGTGACGAGGTGCGCGCCTACGCCCGGTTCGTGCTGCAGATCCAGCTGCTGGTCAGCGGCAGTGAAGCACCGATTCCCATGCTGGAGGCTGGATTCCGCATCCTCGATCAGGGCTGGGAGCGCTACGAGGCTGAGCTGAACGGCTGATTCGAGTCAGCCGCCAGCCGTCGTTGGTCGAGCTTGTCGCGACCCTTCCGTGCACTCACAATTGGGTCGACAAGCCCAGCTGACAAAGTGGCGCCGAGGTCAGCCGCGATCCTCCGCATTGATCGCCCAGTTGAACCGGGCGGCGCCGGCGCCGCGTCCGATCGTGACGCGCATCCATAGCGGCATCAGCAGTTCCTGCGCCGCCGCCGTCTCGATGCCGCCGAGGTCGATCAGCTGCACCGGACGCCAGCCCATCGACTGGAGCAGTTCCCTCACCTGATCCTTGGCCGCGGCTTCGTCACCGCTGAGGAAGGCCACGTGGTCGCCGGGGACCAGCGACGGGTCCGCCATCACCGCGCAGTTCATCGTGCACAGCGATTTGACGATGCGCGCGCCAGGGAACGCGCGCTGCAGCCGCTGCCCGACCGAGTCGTCGGCGCTGACCACCGGCGTCGGGAATCCGTCAGGATTGGGAGCCAAGGCATTGGACAGGTCGAGTACGGTGAGCCCGGACAGCGTCGTCTCACCGATGGCGGCCAGGGCATCCACCGAGTGCAACCCGTTGGTGGCGTTGATCAGCAACTCCGCGGACGCGGCGGCGTCCGCGAACGATCCGGTGGCCACACCAAGCCGGGCCGCCGCGGCCAGACTGTCGGAGCCCGCACTCCGCGCACCGACCGTCACGCCGAGGCCGAGGCTCGCGAGCCGCTCCGCCAGCGTGAGGCCCACCTGGCCGGTACCGAGAATCCCAACCTTGTCCATTGCACTCCCCGATCGCTGCGCTCCGAAGCGTACGGCCCGCGACGGGCGTAGTGAATTCTGATCCTCGTGGTCGAGCTTGTCGAGACCGGACCGTCGGCTCGCCGGCAAAGGGGTTCGACGCAGCTCAACCCGCGGCGGTCGCGTCGATCAGCGCTAGTCGCTGAGGGACTCAAAGGCCGCCTGTGCGGCGCCCTGCTCAGCCTGCTTCTTGGATCGACCACGAGCGGGCGGGAAGGCACTCCCACCGATAATGGCGACCGCCTCGAACCGCTTGTCGTGGTCGGGTCCCGACTCGGTGACCGCGTAGGCCGGAGCGCCCAGGTCCTGCAGGGCGCAAAGTTCCTGGAGGCTGGTCTTCCAGTCCAAACCGGCGCCAAGGCCGTTGGCGGCCTCGACCAGCGGGTCGAACAGGGTGTGGACGAAGGTGTCGGCGGCGTCGCGGCCGGCCGACAGGTGCAACGCCCCCAGCACTGCCTCGAAGGCGTCGGCGAGAATCGAGGACTTGTCCGCACCACCGGTGGCGAGTTCACCCTTGCCCAGCTTGATCAGCGAGCCGAGTTCGAGTCCGCGGGCCACGTCGGCCAGGGCATGGGCGTTGACGACGGCGGCCCGCAGCTTCGCCAGCCGTCCCTCGGGCAGATCGGGGAACCGCAGATAGAGGTGTTCGGTGATCACCACGCCGAGGACGGCGTCGCCGAGGAACTCGAGTCGCTCGTTGTGCGGGATGGCGCCGTTCTCGTAGGAGTAGCTGCGGTGCACCAAGGCAAGCTCGAAAAGCTGGGGATCGATGGTGATCCCCAGCTCAGCGAGTTGGTCGTGGATGCGGCTCATCGCCGCCGGTATCAGGGTTCGAGAATCTGACGCCGGGCGGAACGCGGGCCGTACTGGCCGCACTCCGGGCACGCGGTGTGCGGCAGGTGCTTGGCCCGGCAGGCCGCGTTGGCGCAGGTCACCAGGGTGGGCACGGACGCCTTCCACTGGGAACGGCGGTGCCGGGTGTTGCTCCGGGACATCTTCCGTTTGGGAACGGCCACGGCTCACTCCTTGTTTCTGGCCATTGCGGCCTCGTCTTCGTCGTCTGGGTCTGCCGTCCAGCCCGACAGACCGGCCCAGCGCGGGTCGATCCGGTCGTCATGTGCGTGGTCCGGGTCGGCGTTCAGGTTGGCCCCGCAATCGGGGCACAGGCCTGCGCAGTCCGGCTGGCACAAGGGCGTGTACGGCAGGTCGAGCACCACCGTGTCCCGCAGCAGGGGCTCGAGGTCGAGCAGATCGTCCTCGAGTCGGCTGGCCTCTTCGTCGTCGGGTTCCTTGTCGGGGTAGAGGTACAGCTCCTGGAGGTCGATCTCTTCATCGAAGGAGATCGATTCCAAGCAGCGTCCGCACTGCCCCGTCAACGTAACCTCGGCGGCTCCGGTGACCAGCACCCCCTCCACCACCGACTCGAGCCGAAGCTCGAACTCGACGGAGGAACCGGGTGGCACTCCGATCACGTCCGTGCCGATGCCGTCCGGCGCCTCGGCGATCCGCTGGATCTCCTTCATGGCGCCGACTCGTCGTCCCAGCTCGTGGGTATCGATGACGAGCCCGGAGCGGGGATTCAGGTGGCGATGTGACATGGTCATGACCGAAGGGAGACTTTACCGGGCTCGCTTCGTCGGCGCCAATCGGCGGCTACTCACCACCAACACCGCCGCACGCCGGGCCCGCGCTCGCCGTCAGGGAGTGGGGGCGTCGGCGTCCAGGTCGGAACGGGCGGCGAGGCGGGCCCGCATGGTCTGGATCTGGCTGAGGGTCTTCTGCAGCCCGGCCTCCATGGCGGCGATTCGGCCGTCCACGTACACGTCGGCTTCTTTCCGCAGGGCCTCGGCTTCGGCGTCGGTCTCCGCCCGCAGCGCCTCGGCACGCTGCTGGGCGGCCTGCAGCACCTCGCTGGCCTCGACCAGCCGCTCCGCCTCCTGCTGCGCGGCCCGGACGACCTCCTCGGCCTCGGTCTTCGCCCGCTCCAACACCGGCGGGCTGGCTTCGGCGGCCAGGCGTGCGGCGTCCAGTTCGGCGCTGAGGGCCGAGCGGACGGCGGCGACCAGCGCCAGTGCGTCCGCGCGGTTGACGATGCAAGACGCCGACATCGGCACCGCCTTGCCCTGTTCGATCATCTGCTGCAACGCGTCCAACCGCTCGGCGGTCGATTCAGTCATGGTGGGGTTTCCTCTTCTGTTCGATGCGTTTTGCGACCAGGGACGGGACGAAGGCGCCCACGTCCCCGCCCAGCGAGGCGACCTCGCGGACCATGGTGGACGACAACGTGCCCCACTGCGCCGAAGCGGGCAGCAGCACGGTCTCCAGGCCGGTGAGCGAGTGGTTGATGTGCGCCATCTGCAACTCGAAGTCGAAGTCGGACGCGAACCGCAGGCCCTTGACCACCACGCCCGCGCCCTGCGCGCGACAGAAGTCGACCAGTAGGCCTGACAGCACCTCGACTCGGACGCCGGCCTGCTTCCCCACCGCGGCCCGGACCAACTCGACCCGTTCGTCGGTGTCGAACAGGTAGTTCTTGGCCGAGTTCCGGCCGACCGCGACGATCACCTCGTCGAACAGGTCACCCGCGCGCTGGATCACGTCCAGGTGGCCATGTGTGATCGGATCGAAGGACCCGGGGCAGACGGCCCTCATGCGCCACCTTCCGTCGCGAGAAACAGCGTCGTCTCACCGTAGCGACGTTCCCAGCGATCCCCCAACCGGTCCGGCCAGACGAACGGCTCGTCGCGTCGCGCCCGCTCGACCACCACGATCGCCCCGGGCGCCAGCCAGCCGTCAGCCAAGCGTCCCAACGTCGACTCGACGGCGGTGTTCGCGAGCCGATACGGGGGGTCGAGCCAGCAGATGTCGAACTGCTGCGGCGGCCCGGCCAGGTACTTCTCCACCCCGGCGGTGATCACCCGCACGCCAAGTCCGGTCTCCCGTGCGTTGCGCCGAATCACCTCGGCCGCGCGCCGCTCGTTCTCGACGGCCACCGCCGACGCCGCTCCGCGGCTCATCGCCTCCAACGCGACCGCACCCGAGCCGGCATACAGATCGAGGAACGCGCAACCGGCCAGCTGTTCGGCGGCGTCCCCGGCTCGGCCCAACTCGGAGGCCAGCACACCGAAGGCCGCCTCGCGCACCCGATCCGAGGTCGGACGCGTGCCGTCGCCTGGCGGGGTGTGCAGCCGATGACCCTTCCGGCTACCGGCGATGATCCGCGACATGGAGTTGACGCTAGCTCATGCGGACGCCGCGTCCAGGCGGGACAATGGGGCATGACACAGCAATCTCCAGTCACCAGGTTGAGCGAGGCGGAGGCGTGGGAGCTGCTGCGGAGCTCCTCTGTCGGACGTCTCGCCACCGTGATCAATCGCCAGCCCGACATCTTCCCGGTCAACTTCGTCGTCGAGGATTCATCGGTGATCTTCCGGACGGCCGAGGGTTCGAAGCTGCTGCAGGTCACGGTCAACGAACGGGTGGCCTTCCAGGCCGACGGTTGGGTCACCGACACCGGCTGGAGCGTGGTGGCCAAGGGCACCGCGGCCGAGGTGGAGGATCCGGCTGAGCGCGACCGGATCGAACAACTCCTGCATCCCTGGGTGGCGTCGGTGAAGACCCATGTGGTGCGCATCGACGTCGACGAGATCGACGGACGCCGGTTCGTCTTCGGCGAGGAGCCCGAGCCGGACTACACCACCGGCTGACTTCTCACTGCGTCGCCGAGGTCTCGACAAGCTCGACCAAGGGGGGCGAGGGCCGACCAACGAAGGTCAGGACTCCGCGGTGCCCTGGTGGAAGCGCTGGCGCCAATCGCCGTCGTTGACCCACAGGGAACTGCGCAGTGCGGACCCCTGGTCGCTCACCGAGCGCCAGACCAGCAGGATGGTCCGAGCATCCAGCTGGCTTGCGGAGATGACTTCCAGGTGGACGTCCGCGGAGAAGGGCCCGACCTCGGCAAGCGTCTCCGACCGGCTCCACAACCGGCCTGAGCGTCCGACCTCGCACCAGTCCGAGTGCAATAGCGCCGCCACTGCGGCGGGATCGGCCCGCACCTCGTCCGTCAGCATCGATTTTTCCAGGGCGATCACCCGGTCGATGTCGGACGGCTCGGGCTCCGGCTGATCGGCCATCGCCGAGAACAGGTCTTCGGGTCCGTCCGGCGCCACCGCTGCCGGGGCCTTCGCCGCAGGTGCTGCGACGGCCTGTCCCAGCCCGGGCCCCGAGTCCGGGGTCAGGCCCTGGCTGAACGCGACCGCGGCGGCGTTCGCCAGCCGGTCGGCCTCCTCGTTCAGCGGGTGCCCCGAATGCCCTTTCACCCATTCGAACGTGACCCGGCGGCCGGCCAGGGCGGCGTCGAGTTCCTTCATGATTTCCACGTTGAGTACGGGTTTTCCGTCGCCCTTGCGCCAGCCTTTGCGTTTCCAGCCAGGCATCCATTTGGTCAGCGAGTTGATCACGTACATCGAATCGCAGTAGACGAGCAGCTCGTCGTCGACGTCGGCGGTCTGCCGCAGCAGATCGAGCACCGCGGTCAGCTCACCCATGTTGTTGGTGCCGTGCTTCCATCCACCGCAGGCCCAGCGATCGGGGTCGATGTACCAGGCCCAGCCGGCGGGGCCGGGGTTACCGAGGGCGGAGCCGTCCGCCGCGGCGATCAGAGTCACCCGGTCATCGTGCCAGAGCGCGACCCGTTCAGCTGAGTTCCAGGAAGTCGCCGGCCATCAGTTGCTCGGTCGCGACGACCGCATCGACGAAACCGGGCGTGGCTCGATCCGGGTCGCGCCGGACGGCCTCGGCAGCGATCTCTTTGGCCTGGGTGATCACCTCGGCGTGGTCAAGCACGCGCAGCAGTCTCAGGCTGGACCGCGTCCCGGATTGCTCGGCGCCCAGCACGTCGCCCTCGCGGCGCTGCAGCAGGTCGAGCTCGGCGAGTTCGAAGCCGTCACTGGTGGCGGCCACCGCGTCCAGTCGTTGCCGGATGGTTTCCTCGGCCAGCGCGGACGAGATCAGCAGGCAGACGCCCGGGTGCTCACCGCGTCCGATCCGGCCGCGCAGCTGATGCAGCTGTGAGATGCCGAAACGTTCAGCGTCCCAGATCACCATCATGGTGGCGTTGGGGACGTCGACGCCGACCTCGATCACCGTGGTGGCGACCAGGACGTCGACCTCGCCGGCGGCGAAGGCGGACATCGTGGACTCCTTGGCGTCGGACGCCAACTGGCCGTGCAGCACCCCGACCCGGACGCCGGCCAGCGGTCCGGTGCTGAGCTGTTCCGCCAACTCGGTCACCCCGACGCCCTCGTCGTTGGAGTTGATCCGTGGCACCACGACGAACGCCTGCCGGCCCTGCGCCACCTCTTCGGCGACTCGTTGCCAGGCCCGCTCGACCCAGGCCGGACGCACTGCGGCGTCCACCACGACCGTGCCGACCACCTGGCGGCCGGCCGGCAGTTCGGCGAGCGTGGAGATGTCCAGATCACCGAAGATGGTCATCGCCACTGAGCGCGGGATCGGTGTCGCGGTGAGCACCAGCACGTGCGGCCGGGCGGACGCCTTGTCGGTCAGTGCGCCGCGCTGCTCGACCCCGAAGCGGTGCTGCTCGTCGATCACGATGAAACCCAGGTCGGCGAACTGCACCTTGTCGTTGAGCAGCGCGTGGGTGCCGACAACGATCCCCGCCTCACCGGACGCGGCCCGCAACAACGCCGACCGCTTGGCAGCCGCGGGCATCGACCCGGTGAGCAGCACCACATCGGTCGCCACGTCAGGCGAACCCAGCAGCCGTCCACCGGCCAGGTCGCCCATCAACGCCCGGATCGTCGCGTAGTGCTGCTGAGCCAGCACCTCGGTCGGCGCCAGCAGTGCGCACTGTCCACCGGTGTCGACCACCGCGAGCATGGCGCGCAGGGCGACGACCGTCTTGCCCGAACCCACCTCGCCCTGCAACAGCCGCTGCATCGGACGAGCCCGGTCGAGCTCGGCGAACAGGGTCTCACTGACCGCCTGCTGCCCCTCGGTTAGGGCAAACGGCAGCCGCGCGTCCAAGGCGTCGAGCAGCCCACCCGGCACCGCCCGCCGGCGGATCGCGGTGTGGGTGGCGACGTCCGCGCGCCGGTAGGCCATGGTCAGCTGGGTGGCGAACGCCTCGTCGAACAGCAGCCGCTGGGCGCCCGCCTCGGCCTCGGCGATCGTGTGCGGCTGATGGACGGCCGCGAAAGCGTCGGCTTGGCGCATCACATCGGCCTCGTCGAGCACCCAGTCGGGCCACGGATCGTCGGCGCCGCTCAGCGTCGCCAAGCCCAGCCGGCAGCACTCGGCCACCTTCCAGGTCGGCAGCTTCGCCGTCGCCGGATACATGCCGACCAGGCCGGATCGGCTCATGGTGGCCAGCCGCTGCTTCTCCTCCGACGAGCCGACGATGGCGCCCGCGGCGTCCAGCATGACGAACTCGGGGTGGGTCAGCTGCAACTGGTCGCGGAATCGGCCCACTTTGCCGACGAAGATGCCGCGCACCCCCTTGCCCAGCTCGCGCTCCCAGTACTCGACCAGGTGGTCGCGGCCGAAGAAGGTGACCGCGAGGTAGCCGTGGCCGTCGGTCAGGGTCACCTCGAGCCGGCTGGGCCGCCCGCCCCGCCGCGACTGGCCCGAGTAGCCACCCGCCCCACGGACGACGTTGGTGCGGCTCACCCGGGCCATCACCGCGACGTGCTCGCCCTCGTCCAGGGTCGCCAGATCGGTTAGTTCGGTGCCGGAGAGGTAGCGCCGCGGTAGGTGCCGCAGCAGGTCGCCGACGGTGTGCACGCGGAGCTTCTCGAACTCCTTCGCGGTGCGGGCGCCCAGCACGTCGGCCACCGGCGTGTGCAGCTCGCGGTACGCCTGCGTCCGCCACATCACCATGGCCGAAGCCTAACGGGAGCCTCCGACACCATCGCGATGGGCCGTTGATAGCCGGTCGCAGCTGCGCGTTGAGGCAGCGGGAGTCGACAGGGCGAAGCATCAGGGCGACGGGTCACTACTAGGCTCCTGTCATGGCCATTGCGCGAGACGAACTGATCCGGATTCTGGCCGAGGCCGACCCGGTGGGACTGATCGCCACCGGCGCCCCGGCCGACGAGTACGCGGCCGAGGCGGACGAGATCCTCGCACTCCGGGGCGTCCCTCGACTCACCGAGATCACCGGGATCTTCGGCGTCAGCTTCGCCGATCCAGGGGCATGCACCCGCGAGACGGCCCGCTGGATCGTCGACGAGATGGGACGGCGGGCCGGCTGAGGAAAGCAGGACGCCGGCCCGGCTGAGAAAGCAGAAGGACCCGCCGGAGCGGGTCCTTGCTCACGCCGGTCAGGTCAGCGGGTGACCTTGCCGGACTTCAGGCACGAAGTGCAGACGTTGAGCCGCTTCGGCGTCCCGCCGACCACCGCGCGCACGCGCTGGATGTTCGGGTTCCACCGACGGTTGGTCTTTTTCTTCGACCAGGGCACGTTGTGGCCAAAGCCTGGGCCCTTGGCGCAGATGTCACACACGGCAGCCACTGGTAACTCCTTGATTGCTTGGGAACAGGCCCCACCACGAGGGCCTCGTCAACGATACCTGAGAGTGCGCCGAGCCTCCTAATCGGCCCAGCCGACGACCGCGGCCGGCAGTGCCCAGCGGGGCCCGCGCTTGCGACATCGCCGTCGCAGCGACCGAAACGCGTCCGGCAAGCGAAGGAGCCGGCCCGATGATGCTCCGGGCCGGCTCCTGTTGTGTTCTTCGGGTGTCAGGCCTCCTGGTGCTGTGGGCTGCTCTCGGTTTCGAGTTCGCCGAGCAACTCGGCCAGATCCTCGACCACCTCGTCGGCACCGGCGGCAAGCAGCGCCTCCGGTCCGGCCTCACGATCGACCCCGACGGTCCGGAATCCGCCGGCCCGGCCTGCCGCCACGCCGGCCACCGCGTCCTCGATCACCACCGAACTCTCCGGAGCCACCCCGAGCTTGCCGGCGGCGTAGGTGAACATGTCCGGCGCGGGCTTGCCCGGCAGCCGGATCTCCGCGGCCACCAAACCGTCCACGACTACGGCGAAGCGGTCCAGCAGACCCACCCGGCGCAACACCTGGGTCGCGTTCTTGGAACTCGACACCACCGCCATCGGGATGTTCCATGCCGCCAATGCCTCGATCAGCCGCACCGAGCCGTCGAACACCACGACGCCTTCCCGGGTCAGGATCCGCTGGAACTCGGCGTCCTTGCGGTTGCCCAGCTCGTTCACGGTCTGGTCGCCCGGCGGGTCGGCTGGGCTGCCCTCAGGCAGCTTGATTCCCCGCGAGGCGATGAAGTCCCGGACACCGTCGACCCTCGACTTGCCGTCAATGTGGTCGAAGTAGTCACGGTCCTGGTACGGCGATTTGTCGGGATGGTGTGCAGCAAGGTAGCCGGTGAACAACTCGGCCCAGGCCTTTCTGTGCACCGACGCGGTGTCGGTGATCACCCCGTCCAGATCGAACAGCACGGCGGCCGCGGACGACAGCGGCACCACAGGTTGTTGGCTCATTGCACCAGCCTAAGCCGTATGCCGGACCGTCACCGGCACGCCCGCCGACAGTGAAACCTCTTTCCCGTCGACGACGATGGTCTCGTCCCCGGACGCGCCCTCGAGCAGTTCGAACACCGACTCGTCGTGGCCCAGCGCGGCCCGGATGGACCGGCCGTGCAGTTGCACCACGAAGGTCAAGCCCCGCCAGGATTCCGGCAGCCGCGGATCGAAATGCGCCCGCGAGCCGACCGCCCGGAAGCCGCCGAAACCGTTCACCGCGATTTGCCAGGTACCGCCCGCGGACGCGATGTGCATGCCGTCCTCGGTATTGCCCTGGTTGTCGTCGAGATCGACGAACGCCGACCGGCCGAAGTACTGCAGCGCCCGGCTGGCGTCGCCCACCTGCAGGCCGACGATGGCGTGGATCGACGGGCTCAGCGACGACTTGTGCAACGTCCGAGCCTCGTAGAACTCGAAGTTCTCCTTGCGCGTAGCCATGCTGAACTCGTCGGGGAACATGTACACCAACATCACCGAGTCCGGCTGCTTGAGCAGCATGGTGTCCTCGCAGTTGTGATGATGATAGCCCTCGGGGTAGCGAGGCATGTCGTTCTCGTCCCATTCGACGATCGGCACGTCCTCGCGCTGGAAGTAGCCCTCGAACTGCTCGATCAGCCCGGCGTCCGGACCGGGCACGGCCATCATCCGGCCGACCGCGTCGAGCCACTTCTTCGGCTCCTCGGGGCTCAGCCCGATCTTCTCGCTCAGCGCCGCCAGTTCCTCGGGACGTTCGGCGTCCATCCGGTCATACAGCGCCGCGGCCTGCCGCAACTGCCAGGCCACCAGCCAGTTGGTGAACGCGTTGTTGTCGACGTGGGAATGGAACTCGTCCGGGCCCATCACCGTCCGTAATGCCAGCTGATCGCCCTCGGGCGTGCACCGGTCGAGCCAGAAGCGACTGGTCTCGAACAGCACCTCAGCGCCCTCGTTGAACAGGAACTCCTCGTCGCCGGTCACCTCCGCGTAACGCAGGAAGCCGAAGGCGACATCGGCGGAGACATGGATCTCCTCCTCGCGGGGGTAGATCCGATTCGCGCCGTCGGGGGTAAACTGCGGGCATTCCTCACGTCCGGTATCGGCGGACTCCCACGGAAAGCGCGCGCCGCCGGTGCCGTTCTCCTTCGACACCTCCAGGGCCCCGGGCAGGGTGTGATGCCGGTAGGCTAGCAGCGCCCGCGCCGTCGCCGGCTGGGTGTGCAGGAAGAACGGCAGCATCATGATCTCGGTGTCCCAGAAGACGTGTCCGCGATAGCCCTCTCCGGACAGTGACTTGGCGCCGATGTTGACCGTCGGATCGTCCGGGTTGGCGGTGATCAGCAGGTGGTAAATGCCGAACCGCACCGCGAGCGCCGCATGGTCGTCGCCGTCGATCTCGCAGTCGCAGTCGTGCCATAGCTGCGCCCAGTGCTCGGCACTGGCCCGCTGCACCTCCTCGACACTCTCGCCGGCATGCCGGGCCAGCACGGCCTGGGCCGCCTCTAACGGCGTACCAGCCAGGCCCGGGTCACGCGAGGTGGCGATGCCGATCAGCTTGTCGATGCCGATCGTCGTCCCGGCGGTGCCGGCGAAGATTAGCTGGCTGCCGACGTACTCGTACCGCTGTACACCGCTCTGCTGAGCCGGCTCGGCATCGAGGGTCAGCCGGTAGGCGTAGGCGATGGTGACCTTGCTCTCGATGGTCTCAGTCACCAGGTAGCCGACGTCGCCGTCGAATCCGTGCTCGCGTTCGGCCAAGTGGGTGGAGAGCGACCACTTCTGCCATTTGCGGTCGTAGCCGTACTTGGTGCCGTGCGGGTCGGCGAGCAGCCGTTCCAGGTTGCGCCGGTTGCCGTCGATGCCGGTGAGCACACTGATCTGGGCGTCGGCATCCAGCGGGGTGACCTCGATCCGCAGCGCACACAGATCGCGATCGGCCATGCTGGCCACCCTGCGGGTGACCAGCCGGAACCGGTGCCCGGCTCGGTTGGCGAAGACGGTGTCCCGGTGCAGCACGCCGGTGCGAAGATCCAGCGTCCGCTGGTGCTCGACCACGGTCATTGATTGGGTGTCGAGGCGCTCACCATCCACGTAGACCTCGGTTGCCAGCCAGTCGGGGCAGTTGACCAGGTCGGTGACGGCGGCGTCGTAGCCGTCGTAGACGCCCGCCAGATAGGTGCCGGTCACCGCCCCCAGATGCCGCTCCTCCAGTGAGCCGCGGGTACCCAGCCGGCCGTTGCCGACGGTGAAGATCGTCTCGTGGAAATTGGCTCTTGCCGGATCCCAGGACGACTCGGTGACGGTCCAAGGACCCGTAGTCGCGGTTTCGGTCATCAGACCCTGGCCTCCGAACCGTAGGCTGCCCGGATCTGCTCGACCGTCTGCTCATGGGGCAGATAGACCGACAGGTCGCTGCCCGAGCAGCGCTGGGCACCCATGGCGTTGCCATACTGGGCGGCGGCGACGAAATCACCGGTGACCAGGTAGCCGAAGGCCATGCCCGCCGCGAAGGAGTCGCCGCAACCGGTGGTGTCGACGACGTCCTCGACATGGATCTGGCCGACCACATGCTCGGCCATCGACCCGTCCGGGTTGCGGAAAAAGAGCACGCAACCCTCGGAGTCCAGGGTCACGCAGACTGCCTTGGCGCCGAAGTCGAGGCAGTGCGCGGCGAACTCCGTGAGCTGTTCCTTGGGCAACGGCTCACCCAGCAGGCTGGGATCGGCACCGGGCGGTGGGAACCAGCTGCATCCGGCCTCCTCGAGGTTCATCTTGAGGATGTCGATGTCCGGCAGCCAGGCGTCGCGGTCGATCCACAGCCGGGGCACCCGCTGCCCGTGCTTGGTCAGGCTCACCGTCGGGCCATGGGCGTCCAGCATGATCGCACCCTTGCTGTTCTCCCGGATGTAGGCCAGCGTCGGCTGGGCCACCTCGTAGTCGGTGATCGGCACGCACACCCACGCATCGGAGTCCAGCGCGAACTCGACGTCGGCCGGCGAGATCGGGTGCATGAACCCGGTCTGCAGCTCGTCACGGCGGTTCTCCGCGGTGTACTTCAACTCGATGATGTCGCCGCGATCGCTGTCGGACCGTATCCCGGTGAGGTCGACGTTCGAGAAGACACTGAGCTTCTCCTTGATCGGCTCGACGTCCGCCTTGGCGACGTGCACGATCGGCCGCACCACGTCGTCGGGTCCGAGCATGGATGCCATGGCGGCGACGGTGTAGAGCGCGCAGCCGTACTTGTCGAAGATCTCACCGCGGTGAGTGATGATGTGATCCCTGGGGATCGGTCCGAGGACCGCCACTTTGCGGTTGGACATTGTGCAAAACCTCCTCTGGTTGCCGTCCGGGGTGGTCGGCGAGCTTCCTTGAAATCCGTTGGTGGCGACGGTGCGGCCGCCCGAGTGGGGCAGGCACGGAAGCTCAGCGGGCAGTCAGCCGCACATGACGGCATCCCTGCGCTCCAACGCTGAACTTTCAATGCCGTGCGAGCACCACGACTAGCGAACATTCAACCGTTGACGCCACCGGGGCACAAGGGGTCGAACGCCATATCCGGCGGTGATCCCGCTAGACCGCGTCGGGTACTCGCTATTTGCGCTTATCAGAGCGGATTTCGGAACGCTTGAGGAACTCCGGTGGGCTCAGGCGACCTCGGGCTCTCCGCCGATGCTCGACAAAGCGAGCCGCCGATAGACGCCAAACCGTTCAGGCGCTGACGACAACCGGAAGAATCATCGGACGCCGGCGATAGGTATTGCTCACCCAGCGTCCCACCGTCCGGCGAACCACCTGCTGCAGGCCGCGGACGTCCTCCGAGCCGTCCGACATGGCGTCGACGACCGCCTTGGCGATCTGGCCTTTGACACCGTCGAACACCGAATCGTCCTCGACGAAGCCGCGGGCGTGGATGTCAGGGCCGCTGACCAGGCTCATCGAATGCAGGTTGACCACCACCACCACGCTGATGAAGCCATCGGCGCCGAGGATCTTGCGGTCGCTCAGCTCGGCGTCGCCGATGTCGCCCACGGTGGAGCCGTCCACGAAGATGTAGCCGCAGTCGAGCTTGCCGACCACCCGCGCCTTGCCCCTGGCCAGGTCGACCACGGCCCCGTC
>JBGAJF010000005.1:0-208896 GCA_044225075.1 Micropruina sp.
GCCGCCAATCTGACCGGCGCCGCCGCCACGCAGCTTTTCGGCCCGCAGCCGAGCCGATCGTCGACGCCTGCGTCGAAGTCACCCTCGGTGAAGCCGTCGAAGAGCACGAGCCCCACCGCACGGACGACTCCGACCGCACCCGATCCAGGCCGGGTGGTGGGTCTGGCCGCCGCGCTCGAGGGTGTCCGGTTCGCCCTGAACGCGCTGCCGGACAGCGACGCCAAGGCGGAACTGCTCGACGACTGGCAGCTGGCCAGCGCACGAATCGCCGCCGGCCAGACGCCCAAGACCACTTTGTCAGCCTTCAATCGGTCCGTCCGGAACTCCGGGCTCGGTGTCCTCGAGCAGCAGGCGGTGTTGGCTGCGACCGGTCTGGTCGGCCAGCTGCTCTAGCGCCGCGGCGAGTCACCAGCAGCCATCCGAGCGCGACCAGCGTGCCGGCTCCGGCAACCAGCCCGAACGCCGGGCCGAGGCTCGGGTACAGCGTGGTCGTCGCGGACACCGGAACCGCGGCTCGCTGCTCCCCGGGTGCCCCGCCGGAGTCGCCGAAGGAATCGACGTCGCTGTAGCGCCGACCGTGCGCATCTGCGGTGAGACTCACCCCCGAGCCGGTCTGACGGACGACAGCCATGCCGTTCTCGATGGCACGTACCACGGCCATTTCGGCGTGGATCCGCCGCACCTCGAACCAGTCGTTCGCCGGGATCACCATCAGATCCACGCCCTGAGCACCGGCCTGCCGGACCACGTCGGGAAAGTCGGCGTCCCAGCAGATCACGGCGCTCAGCCGTCCGAACGGAGTGTCGACGACCGCCAGGCGTCCGTCGCCGCGCAGCGAACCCTCGAACACGTTGCCGCCGTACTTGACGTGGGTGAGCACCACCTCGCCGCGCGGATCCAGCACCTCGACCCGGTTGGCCACCGGACTGGTGTCGACGGTCACCGTCGGCAGAACGATCCAGACACCGTTCCGGCGGGCCACCTCGGCCAGGGTGGCCCGCAGGCCGGTAATGTCGGCCCCGGTGCCGAAAGCGGCCGCCTCGGGAAAGACGACCAGGTCGGCGTCGGCGGCCAAGCGCTCGGCTTCGCCGGCCAGGTGTCGATGGGTGGCCGCCACCGCGGCGGCGAACTCGGCCGAATCGGCCTCCAGCGCGAGCGCGTCGTTCACGGCGCCGTTGGGTAGCGACACCCCGGCGATGCGCACCACACGTTCGGCGGTGGGAGCGAGCAACGGACGAGCCACGGCGCCGATCAGCACGAGTCCGACCACGGCGACCGCCGCCCAGGCCGTGCGTGGGGTGGCGGCGCCGCGCTCCCACAGCAGGGCGATCAGGCTGGCGCACCAACCCACCACGAACACCACCAACGGCAGACCACCGAAGGCGGCGAGCTGGATCACCGGCGTGCCGACCTGGGTATAGGCCTGCGACCCGAAGGTGCCCACCTCGGCGCCGCCGGTGGTGAGGGTGTCGACGGCCGTCCATGCCGCCGGGAACACCAGCGAGGCCAGCGTCGTCGCCCCCACCCGGTGGTGTACCCAGCGGTCCAGGACGAAGACCAGCATGCCGACCAGCGCGCCGGTCACCGGGATCACCGCGGTCGGTAGCGGGGCGGTGACGACGGGTGGAGCGACGCCGTTCCAGGCGAGGGCGCCGGCGATTCCGACCAGTACCGACAGCAGGAAGAAGTCGGCGACCGGACGGGTGCTGGCCCGGTAGTAGCGCAGGGTGAGCACCGCGCCCACCCCGGCCGCGAGCGGAATATTCCACCGACCACCGGTGAAGACCGTCGCGGCGACGATCCCGGACAACAACACGATGCGGGTGACAGGCTTCATGGTTTCCTCCTCGAGTCGACCCTCGACCACGAAGCTAGGGAGCGGGTGAGGGCCTCGGCATCGGCCGATGGGGTGTCCTTTCGGGCGCCCGTTCGGCCAATACCCGCCGCCCTCGGCACCTCTTACCATCGGGTCAGCAGGGTGGGCGCGACAGTTAGGGGGCAGGCATGGCCGACCGGGGGAGTGCGGTGCCCAAAGGAACCGACTGGGCCCGGCTCCGGCGCGCGCTCGCCGAGCCGCTGCTCATCTACCTCTTCGTCACCGCGGTGCTGGCGACGCTCGCCTGGCAGTCGGTGGCGGTGCTGCTACGCGAGGGGCATCCCGGGGTGGCCGGTACCGTGGTCGCGGCGGTCGCCGGCCTGATGGCCGGGTTCTGGTGGAACGGCCTGCTGGGTGGACGGCAGCGCTGGTGGCCCGCGTATGTGGTCGTCCAGTCCGCACTGGTCCTGGTGCTGTTCGTCGCTACCCGGGTCGTGGTCGGTGTCGATATCTCGCTGGCCGAATCGACACTGCTGTGCCTGGCCGGCGAGGCGCTCGGCACCTGGGGCAACACCCGGCGCGGCTTCACGCTGGCCGGCTGCTATCTGGCCTCCGCGGTCGCCGCATTCCTGCTGATGACGCCGCCCGCCGGGTGGGCGGTGCCGCTCAACCAGTTCGGCCTGATCGCCGCGACCGTGATCGTGCTGGTGATGCTCTACAACCGGGCGGACGCCGAGCGACTCCGGGCCGAGGCGCTGACCGCGGAACTGAGGGCGTCCACCGCGCAGGTCGCTGCGCTGACCCGCCGAGCCGAGCGGCAGCGGATGGCCCGCGAGCTGCACGACACCCTCGCCCAGGGACTGATCGGCATCACCCTGCAACTCGAAGCCGCGCGCGGTCATCTCGAACGGGACAACCCGGCCCGGGCTCTGGCCATCGTCGACCAGGCGCTCACCAGTGCCCGCGGCACGCTGGCCTCTTCGCGGCGGGCTATCGACGACCTGCGCCGCAACCCGGACGACCTGGCGTCCGAGATCGGCGCCCGGGCGGCCCGGTTCACCCGCGAGACCGGCGTCCGCAGCACCGTGGAGATCGGCGGCGAGGTGGCCCTTCCCGCCGAGGCCCGGGAGCAGCTGTTGCGGGTGCTCGACGAGGCGCTCGCGAACGTGGCCCGGCACGCGCAGGCCGGTCACGTGCTCGTCCAGTTCACCGACGACGGCGACGGCCTCAGCCTGCGGGTGGCCGATGACGGACGTGGATTCGACCCGGACGCCGTGCGCGACGGCCACTACGGGCTGATCGGCATGCGGGAGCGGGCCGCCCTGTTGGGAGGCGGCTTGACCGTCGAGTCGGCCCCGGGGCGGACGGTCATCCTGCTGGAGGTCCGCCGATGATCCGGGTGCTGCTCGTCGACGACCATGAGGTGGTGCGCCAGGGGCTCCGGCTGCTGCTCGAGACCAGCGCCGACATTGAGGTGGTCGGTGAGGCGTCCGACGGGGCGGAGGCGTTGCAGGCCGTCGCCGAACTCACACCCGATGTGGTGCTGATGGACATCCGGATGCCGCGGGTGGACGGCATCGAGGCGACCGAGCGCCTGCAGACCGACCACCCCGCGACCGCAGTGGTGATCCTGACCACGTTCAACGAGGACGACCTGGTGCTGCGCGGGCTGCGCGCCGGTGCCCGCGGCTATCTGCTCAAGGACACCAACCACCGACAACTGGAGAGCACCATTCGGGCGGCTGCTGCCGGCGACGCATTGCTTCAGGCCGACCTGCTGGCCCGGGTTCTCACTCCCGGCGTTGCGCCAGCCGCCGGAGATGATGCGCCCGATGCCACCGCCTCCGTGCGGATCGGGCTGACCGGCCGCGAGCTGGAGGTCCTGCGGCTGGCCGCCGACGGCCTACGCACCCGCGACATGGCCACCAGCCTCCATGTCGGCGAGCGCACCATCAAGGCGCACCTCGCCTCGATCTATCTGAAGCTGGAGGTGAGCAGCCGCGCCGCGGCCATCGCGCGAGCGCACCAGCTGGGGCTGTTGCGCTGATGGCCTCAGCCTCGAGGCTTCGGGCCTAGCCAGTCGGTGTTCCGCCGAGTCGGGCCAGCAGCAGCGCCTCGGCCCGGCACGCCCTGGCGAAGTCGCCCAGATGCAGCGACTCATCGATCCCGTGCATGCGCGAATCCGGGTCGCACACGGCGGTGACCAGAACCTCCGCCGCCGGGAAGGTCTGCTGGAAGTCGGCCACCATCGGGATCGAACCGCCCTGTCCGGTGAACACCGGCTCGACGCCCCACGCCTCGACGAACGCGGCCCGGGCCGCGTCGGCGAACGGGCCGCGGAACGGCACCGTGGTGCCGGAACCCTTGGTTCCATCGCTGACCCGCACCCGGGCGCCCCACGGAGCGTGGCGCTGCAGGTGGGTCGTCAGTGCGGCCAATGCCTGGCCGGGGTCGGCGTCCGGGGCAATTCGCACGCTCACCTTCGCCCGCGCCGACGGCGCCAGCGTGTTCGAGGCGTCCGCCACGCTAGTGGCGTCGATGCCGATCACGGTCGCGGTCGGCTTGGTCCACAGCCGTCCGGCGATCGGGCCGTCGCCGAGCAGCCGGACGCCGTCCAGCAGCCCGGTCTCGGCACGCAGCCGGCTCTCGGGGTAGTCAAGCTCGGGTTCGGGCATCGCGCCCAGCCCCTCGATGGCCACGTTCCCCTCGGCATCGTGCAGGGTGGCCAGCAGTCGGCACAGCGTGGTCAGCGCGTCCGGGACGGCGCCGCCGTACTGCCCGGAATGCAGCGCATGGTCGAGGGTGGACACCTCGACCACGCAGTCGACCAGTCCGCGCAGCGTCGTGGTGAAGGCCGGCTGGCCGACATTCCAGTTGGCTGAGTCGGCGATCACGTAGGCGTCGGCCGCGAGCAGGTCACGATGCCGCTGAAGGATCGTCGCCAGCGACGGCGAGCCGACCTCCTCCTCGCCTTCGACGAACAGCGTGACGCCGACCGGGGGCCGGCCGCCGAACGCGCGCAGGGCGGCCAGATGCACCATCACCCCTGCCTTGTCGTCGGCGACACCCCGGGCGAACAGGCGACCGTCTGCCGCGCGCACCCGGAACGGGTCGGACGACGTCCACAGCGCGACATCGCCGGTGGGCTGCACATCGTGATGCGCGTACAGGCACACCGTCGGAGCCCCGGCCGGAGCGGGAAAGTGGGCGATGACGGCGGGCTGCCCGCCCTCGGCGACGATCCGGACGTCATCGCAGCCCAGTTTTCGCAGCTGCGCCACGATCCACTCGGCCGTTGCCCGAACGTCGTCGGCATGGCCCGGGAGCGCGCTCACCGACGGGATGGCGACGAGGGCCGCGAGGTCTTCGAGAACGGAGGGGAGGACGGCGTCCACGGCGTCGATGACGTTCATGGCGGCACCCTACTCGGCGTCCCTGACCGTTCCCGGAGCCACCCGGTGGGAGGTTGAATGCCGCCGCTCGGCGCGCCAGGCTGGGGCGCAGCCGTCATCGCACTCGCACACCAGGAGCAGCAGCCATGCCCAGCAACACCCACATCACCGCGAACAAGGTCGGCAAGGCCGCGACCAAGGTGGCCGCCGAGGCCGCCTACGTCATCACCGGGCTGGCCGACATCGTCGCCGGCACCGTTCAGGACGTCGTCCGCCAGGGCAAGCACACCTACACCGAGCGCCGCGCCGCGGGCGCCAATCCGGTGGTCGACTACGGCAAACAGGTCCCCAACCAGGTCAGGGGCCTGGTCGGCGAGGTGAAGGAGGCCTACGTGTCCCTCGCCGAGCGGGGCCGGACCGTCTTCAGCGAGGGATTCTCGCGCACGGCCCATCGTCCGAGCCCTGTGGTGGAGGAGGAGCAGCCGCCGCTGAGCTGACCCGGTCGCGGTAGCTCGTTCGCAATCCTCCTTCTTGGAACGACTGTGGCTGCGGTGTCAGTGTGGGATGTCAACGCGCCAGCGCGGCCAGACCGTCGACCAAGGCCTCGGCGAGCCATCGCTGGTAGTCGTCCTCACTCCAGCCGCGGCGCCGGATCAGCCGGTCGGCGATCTCGGGTGAGGTAAGCGTCCAGACCAGATCGACGACACGCTCGGGGTCTACTCCGTCGCCGAGGCCGAAACGCTGTTCGATGTGGCGCACCACGCCGGTGTTGCCGAGCCGGCGCTCGGCGTCGACGGTGGCCAGGAAGGCGCTGAGTTCGGCGTCCGATCCGGCCCCTTCGGCGAGGACCACGCCCAGGAGCGGTCCGGCGCGGGCAATCAGCATCCGGGCGAACGCGGCGTAGGCGCGCAGGGTTTCGGGGGCGTCGTCGCGGGTACGGACGTGGATCATCTCCGGCCGGTCGTTCATCGCGATCTGTTCGTCGTCGCCCGCCAGCAGCGTGTCGTAGACGGCCTTCAACACTTCGGCCTTGCCGCCGAAGGTGTTGTAGATGGTCTGCGGGCTGACGCCGGCTGCGCGCGCCAGGGCGGCGATGGTCGTGCCGTGGTAGCCGGCTCGCAGGAACTGTTCCCGGGCCGCCGCCAGCACCTTCGCCCTGGTCAGCCGGGCGGCCTCGATCCGCCGTGAGTTGTCGTAGCCGCGTGTTGACATCCGTCTCCATTCGATGGATCCTTATTCCACTGGAATATTATTCCAGTGACACTCTAGCGAGGGGGACCATCATGACCAGTACGACAATCGCGGCGAGCCGGACCAACGCCGCGCTGCCCGCGGCGCGCGCCGTGTTCGAGGCGATCAACTCGGGTGACCTGAGTTGCCTGGACGAGGCGGTCACGGCCGACTTCGTCGATCACGGCTCGCCGTTCCCGCTGCCGCCCGGGCCTGAGGGGTACCGGCAGATCCTCACCTTCGTGACGCGGGTGCTCGCCGTGCGCTACGAGGTGATGGACGAGTTCGTCACCGAGGACCGGATCGTGATCCGGGCGGTCGGCCACGGCCACGCCGTCGCGCCGGTGCACGGCGCGGAGTTCGCCGGGCGTCCGTACGCGATGCCGACGATCCACATCTATCGCACCGAGGGCGACCGGCTGGCCGAGCATTGGGGCGTCCGGGACGAGCTGGGCGTGCTGCAGCAGATCGGCGCGCTGCCGGCACCGACGCCGCCGGTGTGAGCCTGCCGGCCGGGCACGCCGGAACGGGGGACGGCAGGCCTGGCCGGTGCTGCCGGCGTGCTTGGATGGAGCCGTGCAGAACAGTGAGATCAGTGTCAGCGAGCTGCCCGACGACGCCGTCGTCCTCGACGTTCGTGAGCCGGGCGAGTGGGCGGCCGGACGGGCCCAGAACGCGGTACACATTCCGCTCGGCGAGGTGGTGGCCCGGCTGTCGGAGCTGCCCGTCGTCGAGGGTCCGTTGCCGGTGATCTGCCGCTCCGGCGCGCGGTCGGCGCAGGTGGTCGCCTACCTGTTGGCTAACGGCATCGACGCGGTGAACGTGGACGGCGGCACGCTGGCATGGGCGCGGGCCGACAAGCCGATGGTGTCCGATCGGGGCGAACCGTACGTCGTCTGAGCCGGCTGCAAGGATGGGCAGCATGAGCCTCGATGCAGCCAACCCGTTCGCCCGGCCGTCCACGCTGCCCTATCAGCTGACGCCCTGGCACGACGTCCGGGCCGAGCACTACCGGCCGGCGGTGGAGGCCGGCATCGCCGAGCGACTCGACGAGTTGCGGGCCATCGCCGCCAACCTCGAGCCGCCGACGGTGGCCAACGTCATCGACGCCTGGGAGCGGTCCGGCCAGCTGTTGGGCCGGGCGCTGGCGGCTTTCTGGACGGTGCAACCGGCAGACACCACCGACGAACTGGACGCCATCGACGCCACGATCTCGCCGATGATGGCCCGGCTGGGTGACGCGATCTATCAGAACAGTGCGCTGTACCAGCGGGTGAAGGCGCTGAACGAACGGGTCGAGGCCGACGAGGTGGTTGCTGACGCCGCCGCCCGCTACTGGCTGGAGACCCACCTGCGCGACTTCGTCCGGGCCGGGGTCGGGCTGCCGGAAGACGACCAGGCCCGGCTGCGCGAACTGAACGAACGGCTGGCCGAGCTGACCTCCGCGTTCGGGCGGACGGCGTTGGCCGGCTCCAACGCCGCCGCTGTTCACGTCGTCGGCGAGGCCGAGCTGGCCGGTGTGTCGGCGGCGACCCTGGCCGGCGCGCGGGCAGCAGCGCAGGCCCGCGGGCTGGACGGCTGGCTGCTGGAGCTCGACGCGTGCACGCCGCAGGGCGTTCTGTGCGAGATCGTTGACGCCGGCCTGCGCCGCCGGATCCACGAGGCGTCCGTCGGCCGGGGCTGGTCGGGCGAGCACGACACTCGTGCCCTCGTGGTCGAGATCGCCCGGCTGCGCGCGGAACGGGCCTGCCTGCTCGGCTTCCCGCACCACGCCGAATATGTGGCCTCGGACGCCTGCGCCACCACGTCCGAGGCGGTGCGGGCGATGCTGCAACCGATGGCGCCGGCTGCCGTCGCGAACGCGCACGCCGAAGCCGCTGATCTGCAGGAATTGCTGGACGAGGACGTGCAGCCCTGGGATTGGGAGTATCTGGCCGAGAAGCTGAAGGCCCTCCGGTACAGCTTCGATTCGGGGCAGCTGCGGCCCTATCTGGAGTTGGAACGAGTGCTGCGCGAGGGCGTCTTCGCGGCCGCCACCGCGCTGTTCGGCATCGTCTTCGTCGAACGCGGTGACCTGCCGGGCTACAACGACGAGGTGCGGGTCTTCGAGGTGTTCGACGCCGACGGCACCGGCGTCGGGCTGTTCGTCGCCGACTACTACACCCGCGCGGGCAAGCAGGGCGGCGCGTGGATGAACAACATCGTCGACCAGAACCACCTGCTCGACCAGCGACCTGTGGTGGTGAACAACCTCAACATCGTCAAGCCTCCGTCCGGTCAGCCCACGCTGCTGACCTGGGAAGAGGTGCGCACTCTGTTCCACGAGTTCGGCCACGCCCTGCACGGGCTGCTCTCCGACGTCCGCTACTCGTCGCAGTCGGGCACCAACACGCCGCGCGACTTCGTCGAGTTCCCGTCCCAGGTGAACGAGATGTGGGCGCTCGATGCGGGCCTGCTCAGCCGTTACGCCGTCCATCACGAGACCGGTGCGCCGCTCCCGACTGAATGGATCGATGCGTTGAAGCGCGCTGAGGTGTTCAATCAGGGTTGGGCCACTACCGAGATGCTGGGCGCTTCGCTGCTCGACCAGGCCTGGCATTCGACGCCGATCGACCAGCTGCCCTCCGGGCCCGGCGAGGTGGAGGCTTTCGAGGCGGCAGCGCTCGCCGCCGCGGGCGTCGACTACCCGCTGGCACCGACGCGGTACCGGTCCACCTACTTCAAGCACATCTTCGAGGGCGGCTACGCGGCGGCGTACTACAGCTACCTCTGGTCTGAGGTGCTCGACGCCGACACGGGCGCCTGGTTCCTCGCCAACGGCGGGCTGACCAGCGAGAACGGCCGGCGTTACCGGGAGCGGCTGCTGGCCCGTGGCGGTTCGATCGACGCAATGGACGCCTATCGCGACTTCCGCGGGGGCGAGCCGGACATGACGCACCTGCTGAAGCGACGCGGGCTGGTCGGGCGTCGGGGTTAATCGGTCAGGCGTGTTCTTCGATGATCCGCTTGAGCAGCTCGGCGTCCGCCGGGATGTCGGTGACCTGGCGGGGGAGATCCTCAATGCCGACGAAGGCTTCTGGACGCCCGGGCTCGTGGCCCAGCGCCTCGACGATGGTGGCCGAGAACTTCACCGGGAGCGCGGTCTCGGTGGCGATGATCGGCCGGGCGACCGTGTCGCGCAGGTCGCGGGCCACCTTCACGGCGTCCGCAGTGTGCGGGTCGATCACCACGCCGTCGGCGGTGTCCACGGCGCGGATGGTGGCCAGTCGGTCGGCGTGGGTGGAGGTGCCCGACACGAAGCCGTAGCGTTGCCGGATGCGGGCGAACTCCGGCGTCCGGGACAGGTCGAAGAACCCCTGCTCGGGCAGCTGCCGGGTGAACAACTCGGCGACCCGGACGCCGTCGCGGCCCAGCAGGTCGTAGACGAAACGCTCGAAGTTGCTGGCTTTGGAGATGTCCATCGACGGGCTGGACGTCTCTTCGGCACCGGCCCGCACCCGGTAGATGCCGGTGCGGAAGAACTCGTCCAGCACGTTGTTCTCGTTGGTCGCCAGGATCAGCGCGTCGACCGGCAGGCCCATCTCGCGGGCCACATGGGCGGCGCAGATGTTGCCGAAGTTGCCGGTCGGCACGGCGAACGACACCCGCGTCACAGCTTCGCCGGCGGCGTCCAGGGCGACCGTCACGCGCAGGTATGAGACAACGTAGTAGATCACCTGGGCCACCACCCGTCCCCAGTTGATCGAGTTGACCGCCCCCAGGTTGTGCGCCGCCTTGAACACGGCGTCACCCATCACCGTCTTGACCAGATCCTGGCAGTCGTCGAAGACGCCCGCGACGGCCAGGTTGACGATGTGCGGATCGTCCAGGCTGAACATCTGCGCTTGCTGGAAGGGGCTCATCCGGCCTTGTGGCGACAGCATGAAGACGGTGATGCCGTGGCGTCCGCGCATCGCGTACTCGGCGGCCGAGCCGGTGTCGCCCGAGGTGGCACCCAGGATCGTCAGGGTCTGGTTGCGGCGTCCCAGCTCGTACTCGAACAGCTGGCCGAGCAACTGCATGGCCATGTCCTTGAACGCCGCGGTCGGGCCCTCGGAGAGCTTCGCCAGCCAGATGCCGTCCGACAGCGGCGCTACCGGGACGACCGGGTCGCCGAAGACTTCGACGGCGTAGGTGCGCTCGCAGATCGCCCGCAGGTCGGCGTCCGGAATGTCGTCGACGAACAACCGGAGCACCTGGTACGCCACCGCGGCGTAGCCCTCGGATGCCAGCAGCGCACGCCAGTGCGTTAGGGTCTCGGCGGTCAGCGTCGGGTAGTGCTCGGGCAGGTAGAGCCCGCCGTCCGGGGCGAGACCGTCGAGCAGGATGTCGCAGAACGGCAGCCCGGGAACGTCCGAACTCGATCGGGTGGAGACATAGCGCACCCGCCGAGCCTATCGGGCGGCCCAGCGCCCACCGCTCGCCGAACTACTTAGCGCTCGCTGAATTCAGCGAGCCCGAAATAGTTAGGGGAGCGCTGGGGTTGCTAGCGGCGGACCAGGCCGGACTCGTAGGCGAGCAGGACGAGGCCGACCCGGTCGCGGCACTGCAGTTTGGACAGCAGCCGCCCGATGTGGGTCTTGACGGTGCCCTCGGCCATGTACAGCCGGCCGGCGATCTCGGCGTTGGTGGCTCCGGCGGCGATCTCGATCAGCACCTCGCGTTCCCGGTCGGTGAGCACGTCCAGCCGGCGGTCGGCGCCGGGCGAGGTGGGCAGGGTGGGCACCACCTGATCGAGCAGCCTCCGGGTCGCGGACGGCGCCATCACCGCCTCCCCGGCGGCGACGTTGCGGATCGCGTTGAGCAGGTCGGTCGGGCGAGCGTCCTTGAGCAGGAAGCCGGACGCCCCGGCCTTCAGCGCCGCGAACACGTACTCGTCGACGTCGAAGGTGGTCAGTACCAGCACCTTGGTGCCCAGCCCCGACTGGATGATCTGCCGGGTGGCCTCGACGCCGTCCATCACCGGCATCCGGATGTCCATCAGCACCACGTCGGCGGGGTGTGCGGTCAACGCCTGCACCGCCGCGGCGCCGTCGGCCGCTTCGCCGACCACCGCGAGGTCGTCCTCGGCCTCGATCAGCATCCGGAAGCCGCTGCGGACCAGCGACTGGTCGTCGGCCAGGAAGACCCGGATCATGGGGTTCATCGGTGGACTCCTTGTCGGGGTTGGACGGGCAGCACGGCGCGGACGACGAACCCCCCGAGGGCGAGCGGGTGAGCCTCGAGCCGGCCGTCCATCGACGTGACCCGTTCGGCCATGCCGCGGAGCCCGTGACCGGGGGTGGTGTTCACAAGTTCTGGTCCGGGCCCGTTGTCCACGATCTCGACCATGATCTCGGCCGCGCCGTAGGCGATGGTGACGACCGCGGTCGCGGTGGGCCCGGCGTGCTTGAGGAAGTTGGTCAGTGCCTCCTGGACCACCCGGTAGATGGTCAGTTCGAGGGCCGGCGACACCCGCGGCGGCACGCCGTGCACCACCAGCGTGGCACGGTCCGAGGCGCGGTGCACCAGATCCGGAATGTCCGCCAGAGCGGGCGCCGGCTCCCAGTCGGCGCCTCGGCGCTCGGGCTCGGAGCGCAGCACACCGACGATGCGGCGCATCTCGCTGAGCGCCTCCCGCCCGGTGTCGGCGATGGTGTCAAGAGCGGTGACGGCGGCTTCCGGGCGCTTGGTGGCCAGCGCCCGGCCGCCCTCGGCCTGGACGATCATCACCGACAACGAGTGGGCGACGATGTCGTGCAGCTCCCGGGCGATGGTGGCGCGGGCCCGCGACTCGGCCAGCCGGGCCTGCTGCTCGCGCTCGGCCAGCAGTAGCTGATAGCGCTCCTCGGCCGCGGCGATCCGGTCGGCGTGGGCGACGGTCGACTCGCGCACCCGGCGTCCGATCGCGTAGGGGGTGACGATCAGGCCGAGACAGACGAACGCGGCCAGCACGAACAACACGATGCCGCGCGCGCTGATGCCGACGCCTTCGGTGGCCGTCGCCCAGCGCAGCGGGCCGATCACCGCGGCGAATCCGCCGACCACGACGACCGAGCGGGCCACTGGACCCTGCACCCAGCGCGCCACCGAGTAGGCCACGATCGGCAGCACCACCAGCGTGGCGGTGAAGGTGTTGACCACGATCACCTGGACGATGCCGGCCACCGTGCATCCGGCCAGCATCAACAGCGGCGAATGCCGGCGCAGCACCAGCGGCAGCACCATCAGCGCCAATGTCGGCACCAGCAGGGGTCGGGGGATCGAGTTCCAGTTCGAGAAGATGGCGAACGGCAGCACTGTCACCAGCATCATGGCGAGCGCGAGCATGCCGTCGAGCACCCAGTCGTGCCGGGTGGCACCGGGTGGGAAGAGCAACTCACGCGGATTCATCGCCCCAAGAGTAGGCGGCAGGGCACTGCGGTGGGCGGCATTCCCGGGGCGCCGGCGCACCCGGTTGGACGAGGAATCTAGCCTTGTCCTCGTGCAAACCCGGAGCGATCGGCTGGTGGCCGTGGCGACCCTCGGCGCGTTCGTCGTGGTCGCCGGCGTGCTCGGCCTGGTCTCGCTCTATCTCGGCGCGGTGACGCAGGCGCTCGCCGAGGTGCCGCGCAGCTCACCTCTGCCCGAGTATCCGGGACGGCCGGGATCGACGGAGTCCGCCGACACCGCCACTCCGCTGCGCTACCTGGTGGTGGTGACCGACGACGACGGAACGCTGGCCAGTGCCTATCTCGCACAGTTGTCCGCCAAGCGCGATGCGCTGCAACTGATCGGGTTGCCCGCCAACCTGCTGGTCACCGATGCCCGCCACGCCGACGTCCCGCTGGCCGGTCAGTTCGCCGCGGCCGGGGGGAACGGCGTCGTCCGGTCGTTGGAGTCGATGCTGGGGTTGCGGATCGACCACCTCGTGGAACTCAAACTGGACCGGTTCCTCCGGGTCATCGACGTGCTCGGCGGGGTCAATGTGCAGAACGACGCCGAGATGTCGGCGGAGGGATGGCACTTCCCTTCGGGTGCACTGATGCTGTCCGGCGACGAGGCGGGGGTCTACCTGGGCGCGAACCGGCAGCCCTTGACTCGGCTGGAGCGCACCGAGGAGGTCTTCGTCGAGATCCTTCGCAGCGTGGTCAGCGGAGATGCGCTGGCCAATCCGGCGAAGGTCGAGTTGATTGGCGACATCTTCCGCACCTGCATGCGCGTGGACGCGAACCTGACCCCCGGCGAGATCCGCCGGACAGCGCTCGACGTGCATCTGAGCGCGGACCATATCGACGGCAAGCCGGTACCTCTGGCAGGAATCCGCGAACTCGACGGGGTGGCCGTGGCGGTGGTCGACCGACCTCGGCTGGCCGACCTGGTGGCCGCCATGTCGAGCGACGAATTGGCTGCCTGGGCGGTCCGACAGACGGACCCGTGGGCGCCATTGGTGACCCTGCCGCCGCGCTGAGGTGCCTTCTAGACTGCTCTGATGAAGATTCTGCTCGGGCTCGCAGTGGTGGCGATGGTCGTCATCGGGGTGCTCGAACCGCGCCGCCGACGCCGTGACCGGGTCGCCGCCACCTGGGCTGCGGTCACGGACGCGCCGTGAACCGCCGCCCGGCGCAGCAGGGCGGCGGATTCGATGTGCTGGTCGCCGGCATGGTGTTCGCCGATGTCGTGTTCACCGACCTGCCGATGCCTCCGGCGCCGGGCACCGAGGTCTGGGCGGCCGGCATGGGCACCTCTCCCGGCGGCATCGCGAACCTCGCTGTTGCGCTGAGCCGACTCGGGCTGCGGACCGGGCTGATCACCGCCTTCGGCGACGACGGCTACGGGCAATGGTGCCGGCAGGTGCTCACCGAACAGGAAGGCGTTGACACCTCGATGTCGCCCGGCTTCGACGGCTGGCACACCCCGGTCACCGTGTCGATGGCCTACGACGGCGACCGCGCGATGGTCACCCATGGGCACGAGGCGCCGGTGCCACCGTCGCGTTTGCTGACGCCGGGCAGCACCGCGCGGGCGGTTATCGCCGAACTGGACGGGGACCCCTGGTGGCAGCAGTTGCGGGCGTCCGGCGCGTTGGTGTTCGCCGATGTCGGCTGGGACGGCACCGGCGCCTGGGATCCCTGCGTTCTCGACCGGCTCTCGGGTTGCCACTGCTTCATGCCGAATGATCGGGAAGCGATGGCCTACACCCGCACCCGGACCCCGGAGGAGGCCCTGGAGCTGCTCGGTGACCGGGTGCCGCTGGCCGTCGTCACCCTCGGCGCACAGGGTGCGATCGCGCTGGATTCGGGCAGCGGCACCTGGGCCCGGGTGCCGGCGCTGCCGGTGCGGGCGATCGACCCGACCGGTGCCGGGGACTGCTTCGGGGCGGCGCTGGTCGCTGGCACATTGGCCGGCTGGCCGCTGGACGTCCGGCTGAAGTTCGCCACTCTCACCGCTGGACTGGCCGTCCAGCAGTTCGCCGGGGCCCTGGCCACACCCGGCTGGGGCGATGTCGCCGACTGGTGGACGGAGCAGGTGCGGGCGGCGTGCCTGGGCGATCCGGTCGCCATCCGGCTGCGTGACGACTATGGCTTTCTGCCCGACCTCATCCCGGCCGGGACGCCGGCGCGGGTGCGGCGTGCCGAGGCCACGATCGCGAAATTCGCGCACCTGCCAGAGCGGTCCTGAGCTTGCCGCAGCAGTTCCCAAACGGGCTGAAGGCCACCTCTGCCGGTCAGCCGATCGCTTGGGCGAGCCCGATGAGCAGGCCTTCGGGGCCGCGGATGTAGCAGAGCCGATACACGTTCTCGTACTGGACGACCTCGGTACTGACCAGCTTCGCGCCGTGGTTGTCGAGCCGGCTCAGCGTGTCGTCGATGTCGTCCACCTCGAACATCACCCGCAGATAGCCCAGGGCGTTCACCGGGGCATTGCGATGATCGGCGACCACATCCGGTGCGAGGAAGCGGGAGAGTTCGAGCTTGCCGTGGCCGTCCGGCGTGCGCATCATGGCGACTTCGACGCTCTGATCGCCCAGCCCAGTGACGCTGCCCGCCCACTCCCCCTCGACCATCGCGCGGCCTTCGAGTTCCAGGCCGAGTTCTTCGAAGAACGAGATCGCCGCAGTGAGGTCCTCGACGACGATGCCGACGTTGTCCATTCTGATCGCCATGGGGTGATCGTAGGACCGCGCTCGCCGCGTCCGGCTGTGGCTGCGGATCGAGGATGGACCCAGCCGCGCGAAGGCCTGGGTGGGGTACGCCCTTCCGGTTCCGCCTTGGATCGCGGCGCCAAGTGCCGCAACCCTGATCGCCGGACTGATGCTGCGGGGATGTTAGCGGCCGCTTCTGGTTGTGGACTCCATCGACCACTACGGGAACAGGCGACAGCTGGTTGAGCGGCTTGTTTCCGCGTGGAATAGGGGGCCGACGGCGGTACCGCGCTGGCGAAACAGTTCGCCGTCCACCGCGGCACGGTCTGGGCAAAGACGCGGCGGATTTGAGCCTCAGGGATCAGTGTGACCGACGGGGTAGGGCGGAGCTGACTACCGTTGGAGTGCGGGCCCGCGCTTCGTGGGCACATCACCGGCTGATTACCCAGCCATTTGAAGGAAGAGCCGTCCCATGTCTGACTCTCCCCCCGCCTGGCCCGGACGGCGAGTCCGGGTTCTCGACTCATGGATGACGGTGAGTGAGTCAGGAGACGGTCACCCCGTGCTCTTCCTTCATGGGAACCCGACGTCGTCCTTCCTGTGGCGTCACATGATCGCCGCGCGTCCGTGTGGACGCAGGTGCGTCGCCGTCGATCTCATCGGGATGGGAGACTCGGGCAAGCCCGACATCGAGTACGCGCTGGCGGACCACATCCGCTACCTCGACGCCCTCGTCGAGGAGCTGGGGCTGGACAACTACACGATCGTGGCCCACGACTGGGGGGTCGCCATCGCACTAGATCGACTTCGTCGCTTCCCGGGTCAGGTCCGCGCCCTCGCCTTCATGGAGGGCCACATGCGCCCGCTGCCGGATTGGGATGCCTTCGATGAAGGAGGCCGCTCTCTCTTCCAAACCCTGCGGATCGACGGCGAGGGCGAGCGCATGGTGCTGCGGGAGAACTTCTTCATTGACACGCTCCTGCCCGCGGGACTGATGGGCACGCTCGGCGTAGATGAGCTGACGGCGTACCGCTCGCCCTACCCGACTCCAGCGTCGCGTCGCCCGCTGCTCGCGTGGGCCCGGCAGATCCCGGTGGCGGGCGAACCGGAGCAGACGGTCGCGACAATGGCCGAGGGCGTCCGGCACGCGTGCGCGAGCAACGTGCCGAAGCTCCTCGTGCAGGCCAGGCCGGGCGCGATCGTTACCGCCGAGACGGTCACCTGGTGCCGGGCGAATCTGCCCGCCCTGGAGGTCGCGGAGATCGAGGCACCAGCGGGACACTTCGTTCCCGAGGACCAGCCGCGAGCCGTCAGCGACGCCGTCTGGGAGTGGCACCAGCGCGTCCTCCCGCACGACCGCCCGTTGTAAGGACCGTTCTACACGCGGCTGGAGATCACCGACGACGAGCAGCTGCGCTCACGCCTCGCAGAGCCGTTCGCCACGATCGTCGGCGAGGCACTTTGGGTGGACTCTATCGACCGCTATGGGAACAGCAGACAGCCTGTCGATCGGCTCGTTTCCGCGTGGGATCAAGGGTCTGGAGTCCCCATCGAGCCCGTTGGTGAGCCCGACGACCCGCTGATCAAGGCTGCCGTAGGGCCAAGGAGACGCACTCGAACACCACTGACAGATGAGGAAGTGGACGCTATGCGAACAGCCCGCGCCAACCGAAGCAGCGTCACCGCGCTGGCGCTCCGGTTCGGGGTTCACCGGGGCACCGTGTGGGCGAAGACGCGACGGGCTTGAGTCTCAGGGATCAGCGCGGTCGCGCGGCAATGAGGGGCTGCAAGCGTGAAAGGCTGACGGCCCAGGCGCGAACGTCGGGGTCCATCCAGTCGAGCACACGGTAGATGGTGAGCATGTCTGCTGAGAGGCCCCTCTTGTGGATCGGCTCGTGATGGGCGACCCGGTTTCTGAGGGCGTGCAGCGCATCCAGCGCGCTGTAGACGGTGGCTCGGTTCTGTGGTCGGAGGTTCGGAAAGGCGTGGCGGAGGTAGGCGGTCCAGAGCGTTGCTTCATAACGCCTGGCAAGGAGGAACTTCCAGAAGCCGAAGTTCAACTCGGCGATCACGCGGCCGGGCGACTCACCACGACGCAGCTTGGCCACTCGGTGCCGGGCCGCAGCGATGTCATCGGCGGCTTGGACGGAGAGGAGCCCGAGAGGATCGTCGTACCAGTGACCTGCCAAAGTGCCGTGGTGTGCAGCAAGTTGCTCGCTCAGCGCGTTGCGAAGCACGACTTCCAGGATGCCGAGCGCCTCGTAGAACGCGCCCGAGACGGCAAGGTTCCACTCGTAGAGTCGAACCGCCTCAGGAAGGTTGCCGTTCATCGCCCGCAAGTAGGGGGCGAGTCGCTCGGTGGAGAGCGCGGTGGCCACGTGGGCCACATTGGCGCCGCTCTCGGTCACTATCACACCGCCTGTGGTAACGTGGTTCACGAAGACCCCGGAAGGCCTCTGCGAGAGCACGTCTCCGGGGTTACTGCTTTCTCAGGCTACCCATCACCACTGACGTTGACTGTCAAGAACGGTCTCGCGCCGCTCACGGGGGAAGATCGACGCGATCGTCGCGAAGGGCGCCTTGACCGGGCTGGCCCATACTGGGATGCGTTTCGCGAGCAGCGCTCGTTGTCAGCGCGGCCAGCTAGGCCTTCGATACAGCTCGGACGAGAGGGACTGCCTGTGACAGATGCGCGACCGGAGGTCGATCCTCGAAAGGTCTTCGTCATCCATGGGCGGAATGAGCCCGCACGCAAGGGCCTTTTGCCTTCCTCCGCGCGATCGGGCTGGAGCCCATCGAGTGGTCTGAGGCGATCACGATGACCGGACAAGGATCGCCATACATCGGGGACGTCCTCAACGTCGCGTCGGGGCTGCCCAGGCTGTGGTCGTGCTCCAGACCCCGGACGACGTAGCGCACCCTCATGAGTCGCTGACCTATCCCGGTGATCCCGAGACCAGCCCTCAGATGCAGCCTCGACCCAATGTTCTCTTCGAAGCGGGCATGGCGCTGGCACGAGACGCGGACCGGACGATCATCGTGGAACTGGGCCAGATCAAGACCTTCAGCGACATTCACGGTCGCCACGTGGTCAGGCTGGACAACAGCATCGCGAAGCGCCAGCAGCTTGCTCAGCGTCTTGAGAAGGGCGGGTGCACGGTCAAGCTCGGCCGGCCCGATTGGCACACCGACGGCAACCTGAGACCACCGGCTCCGCCCGGGGGCGGGCTGCCGCTTGGGCGCAAACTTCCATCGTCGCAGACGTCCGGCCGGCCGCGTCTCGAGGTGACCCTCAGCAAGTCGGGCAAGAGTCAGGAACGCATGACCATCACCAACCATGGACCCGGCGATGTGTACGATCTCGACTTCGCTCTGGCCGATGACCGAGACGGTACGCGTGAGTGGCGCGAGGAAGGGTTCCCCGTACCGAAGCTGCCGGCCGGGAAGTCTGTGAGCGCGGCTCGGTACCTAACGATGGCATCGTCATCTCCCGCCTACTTCACCGTCGTGCTCACGGGGAAGACGGTTGACGGTGTTGAGATATGGGCGGAGGAGTTTGTCAGTGGACGATGAGTACACAATCCACGTGTCGGTGCCGCTTGACTCCGACGGGTTCCTGCGTCGAGAGTGCCCGCACTGCAGGCACCAGTTCAAATGGCATAACGGTGCCGCCAACGAAGAGGCAGAGAGCCAGAGTCGGCCACCGGCCTACAGCTGTCCGCTCTGCGGGCAGCCCGCCGCCGACGACTCGTGGAACACTCCAGAGCAGGTCGAACTGTTCGAACGTGCCGCCATGCCGGTGGCACTCGAAGCCGTGCAGGACGAGCTGGAGTCTATGTTCCGCGGCATGAAGGGATTCACCTACAAGCGCGGGCGTGATGAGGTGGCGGAGCCGGCGGAACCCATCGTAGAGCCCGACGACATGACCATCGTGACTTCGCCCTGCCATGACTTCGAGCCGGTCAAAGTCCCCGATGACCACACAGGGACTCTCTACTGCCTCATCTGTGGTTCGGCGTTTGCCGTGTGATCGAGACGGTGGCAGGCGACCGTGCACAGATCTTCTGCGTGCCGGGAACTCAGGCCTGGGTTGTTGGACCTCTCGGCCTGATTTGTCGGATTTCGGTGGCGTTGTGCCTTGTCAGGGCTGTTCGGTGGGGTGTTTGGGGCACTAATCGGTCGGTAGGATCGGGCTTGTGAGCCCGTTTCTGCGGAAGGTGGAGGACCGCTTCGGGTGCGGTGGCGGTGCAGATCGTGGAGAAGAAGCACGGCCAGCAGCAGATCCTGGAGCATCTCGGCTCGGCTCACAGCCAGGCCGAACTGGCCGCGCTGGTCGAGATCGGTACCCAGAAGCTGAACGCCGGCCAAGAGCAGCTTGATCTCGGGCTGGACGAGGGTGGCGCGCGCCGGCAGGGGCCGCGGTCGTGGAGTCGTCCCGCTCGCAGCTGCTGATCGAGGTGATTCGTGGGTCGTGGGGCAGCTCGGGTTCGGCGTGATCGATGATGAAGGCGTTCTTCCAGCGGGGTGCTGGCCCGGCTGATCGACCTCGAAACTCGACAGCCTCCGCGTGATCAACGAGCTCGGTCTGTTCCAGTGCATCTGTCGACGGTGAAGCGATGCCTGAAACGGTGCGCCACCCAGAATGTCGAGAAGTTCGCCGCTGCCTGTTTCCGGCATGTCTGGAGCGACGCCGGCGGGGACGTGAGCCTCTTGCTTTACGACACCACCACACTCTATTTCGAGGCCGAGAACGAAGACGGGCTGCGGAAAGTGGGCTACTCAAGGAACGGCGCGTCGATCCGCAGATCGTGGTCGGTCTGCTGGTGGACGTCGGGGTTTCCTGTTAGAGATCGCCTGCTACGAGGGCAACAAAGCTGAAACCGCGACGATCATCCCGGTCTGACAGATTTCCAGGCCCGCAACCAGGTGGCGGACATGGTCGTGGTGGCCGATGCCGGGATGCTGTCCGGGGAGAACCTGCAAGCCATCGCCGCCGACGCGGACCTGCGGTTCATCGTCGGGTCACGCGGATGACGAAAGCACCGTATGACTTGGCACACACTTCCGCTGGCACGGTGACAGCTTCACCGATGGGCAGATCATCGACACCGTCACCATGCGGGCCGGCACCAGCCGGACCCGACCAGAGTCAACACCTGACCAGGAACCGGTATGGAACGCCGAAACCGACCACACGACGTGGCGGGCGATCTGGCAGTACCCGCAAACGCGCCGTCCGCGACCGGCCGTTGTGCGGCAACGAATCGGGCCCAAGCTGATCCGACGTCGACGGCGGCCCGCGAAGAAGGCCCGATTCGTGGAAACCGACGGTGCGCAGTTGACCCTGGACAGCGCCTCGGTGGAACGAGCCCGCCGGCTGGCCGGGCTGAAAGGCTACGTCACCAACATTCCCTGGCCACGATGCCGCCGCCGAGATCATTGCCAGCTATCACGACCTGTGGCGATCGAGCGATACCTTCCGGATGTCCAAAACCGGCTGCGCCCGGCCGATCTTTCACCACACCCGGGAAGCGATCGAAGCCCACCTGACCATCGTGTTCGCCACGCAGCCGATCGCCCGCGACCGCAAGCCAGATCCGGACGAAGCCTGCAGCCCGACGACATCACCATCGTGGCCGCTTCGCCCTGCCATGACTTCGAGCCGGTCAAAGTCCTCGATGACCACACAGGGACTCTCTACTGCCTCATCTGTGGTTCGGCGTTTGCCGTGTGATCGAGACGGTGGCAGGCGACCGTGCACAGATCTTCTGCGTGCCGGGAACTCAGGCGCAGCGCGCGCGGTCACTATGGCGCGGTTGTATCGTGTCGGAAAGTGTGAGCTCAGCGAGGCAACGCCGTACCAACGACCCGGCTACTCCGGAACACTATTCTCCCGTGTCGACGACTCCACCTGCGACGGGGCAACACCGAGGAAGTAGGCGTCCGCTTCAGCAACGGTGTGGAGAATCTGATCCTCAGCCACGCCAAGAGATCGAGCGAGTTCGATCGAGCCTAGGAGCTGGAGTTCGACATTCGCGGTGATGTCGAAGGCGCGTTTCCGAAGGTCGCGGTAGTAGTCGTGCTCCACGAGGATACGGACGTACTCTGCCTGGAGTTCCGCATCGAGCCCGTCTACATGCGCCTGGATCTCAGCTTCGCGCGCTCTGATTGCGTCATTCTCGGCCTCGCTCAGGAACTTCTTGCCCTGGCCGAGGATCATGCTCGCCGTAATAGAGCCCACGACCGCGCCGAGGATCGGGATCGGGATGAGAACCTGGCCGAGCCCTGCTCCTACCGCAGCACCCGTCGCCTCGATCGCGTTGAAGAACACGAGGTCGGCGAACTCATCGTCATCGAGCTTCCCGGCCCTGCGGTTTGCCACAGCGGTTGCGAGCCCGATCGTTCCCGAGGCTACGGCAGCGGCGGCGGGCGCACCCATCCGACAGACCTGTGTGAGTCCGTAGATCGCAAGACCCGAGACGCCACCCTTGAGGCCACCCTTAGCGGTCTCAATACCTCCGTCACGCCAATCGTCCTTGCCGAACTCCCAGATGCTGGTGCCCTCACGGTGCCGGCGGTAGACGTACATCCCAAACGACAGCGCGCCCTGGACTGCTGCCGCTGTGCCGGCAACCTTGCCGCCTCGCCCCAGGACGGCGCAGCCTGCTGAGCCGCGGTGGCTCGCTTTGTATCAGCATCGTCCCTGACCTGCTGTCGCTGCTCCTCCGCTCGTTGACGCATGGCGGCGGTCTTCTCGTCCAACGTTTCCCCGATCGCACCCCGTTGAACCTCGGCGTACTCCAACTTGGAGGGCCTCATCCAGCTGGCGTACGGCTCTCCGCGCGCAGTGCTCTCCTGCTCGATGAACTCGCGGATTGCGTTGACCTTCCTAGCGGACAGGCTTGAGCCATCAACTTCGAGGTACGTCTCACCTCGCATGATTCGGTCAAATACCTCGAAGTGATTCTGGGGGAACATCATCTTCATGCCCCGGTAGTGCACCGACTGAAGAACCTCGTTGTACGGGTTGGCGTAGAACTTCATCTGCACCGGAGCGCCCCACGAGCGGAGGTCGGCTGGGCCGTTGTGGGCGAGTACGCGGGTCAGAGGTCGAATGCCATTAATCGCGCGCTCTGCATTTGTGACTCCTGCTTCCGCGTACTCGGCGATGAAGCCGTGCATGCCCCACTCGTTGCCGCGGTTGGCGTCGATGATTCCCTGCGCGTTGATTCGTGCAAGGTCGAGGTGGAGTAGTGCTGGCCTCCCGCGACGCCACTGTGACGAGTTCGTCGGTCTCCGTTACGAGAATCCGTTCCAAGGCCGACACGAACTCCGCGACTCGCGTTGATTCGAGGTAGTTGACCTGCGCAGCGATGCCCTGCGCGACCGCGTTGTCGGTAGCGCTATGCCTCGGCATCGACCGCGATCTCCTTGTTGATCAACTGTGCGAGGGTGAGGTTCGCGTTGACGAGCCGCCGCCGCCAGCCGCTTCTCGTCGTCGGAGAAGGACTGATAGTCCGCAGTGGGAACTTGACTGCTCAACCCGGCGACTTGCTCCATCTGGGTCACGGTCAACTCCAGCAGTGCGTCGACTTCGGCGGTCGTTTGATCGAAGCGCCGGATTGCGGCCTCAACTTCGAGCCGGTCCTTGTTCAAGTCCTCTGCCGCCTTCTTGTTCTTCACAGCGGCGGCGGCTCCGACGCCGACTGAGACCAGCGCCGCCCCACCCGCGATGGTCCAGCCGACCGGCCCAGCCAAAGCGAGGAGCGCGGTGCCCGCCGCCATCCCTCCGCCGCCAGCCACGAGCGTGCCACCGCCAAGCCAAGCAAGAGCCGCGCTCGTCGCGGCTGCGCCGGACAGGCTCGCGATGGCAGTGCCTGTGGACGCGACCCCAAATGTCGTTGCGACACCCATCGCCACAGTCGGACCCATGGTCGCGACCGCCACGCCGAGCGCACCAAGCGACGCACCTGCCGCAGAGCCCTGGCGTGCCGCTTCGCCTGTGCCTCGGCTTTCTTGATCTCACTCTGCTTACCCTCGAAGGAGCGGATCTCCGCGGTAGTCCGCTCCAACGAGACCTTGAACTCGCGGGGCACGTTCGCGAGGGCGTTGATGTGATCGGAGACGGCCCGGACCTGCTGCACCGCCCCCACGCGGAGGCTGTACAGCGCCGCTACAGCAGTCTCGAACTTGCCAGTCGACGCGACATACCGCGCGACCGCTTCGTTGAAGCTCTCAACGGCACGCTTCCGTAATTTTGCGTTGAACAACACGCACTCCATCCCCAGGTTTCGGAACGGACGCGATGATATCGGCGGGGTCTCGACATTGCCTCGGTGCGGCCACCCGCTCAGCAACGCAACCATCAACTCCGTCGGTCCGCCATGCGTCTTGCAGGTCAAGGTCCGTACCACTCTGTATGGAGTTGAGTGGTGCGGCCAGTATCACTCCGGGGCGCGGGCGTTCCTCCACGACTCCCTGCGCTTGCTGACGGATGCTCACCGCGCTGGGTGGAGACGAAGGGACTCGAACCCTCAACCTCGACCTTGCAAAGGTCTTGCGCTGCCAGTTGCGCCACGAGCCCGACGACATGACCATCGTGACTTCGCCCTGCCATGACTTCGAGCCGGTCAAAGTCCCCGATGACCACACAGGGACTCTCTACTGCCTCATCTGTGGTTCGGCGTTTGCCGTGTGATCGAGACGGTGGCAGGCGACCGTGCACAGATCTTCTGCGTGCCGGGAACTCAGGCGCAGCGCGCGCGGTCACTATGGCGCGGTTGTATCGTGTCGGAAAGTGTGAGCTCAGCGAGGCAACGCCGTACCAACGACCCGGCTACTCCGGAACACTATTCTCCCGTGTCGACGACTCCACCTGCGACGGGGCAACACCGAGGAAGTAGGCGTCCGCTTCAGCAACGGTGTGGAGAATCTGATCCTCAGCCACGCCAAGAGATCGAGCGAGTTCGATCGAGCCTAGGAGTTGGAGTTCGACATTCGCGGTGATGTCGAAGGCGCGTTTCCGAAGGTCGCGGTAGTAGTCGTGCTCCACGAGGATACGGACGTACTCTGCCTGGAGTTCCGCATCGAGCCCGTCTACATGCGCCTGGATCTCAGCTTCGCGCGCTCTGATTGCGTCATTCTCGGCCTCGCTCAGGAACTTCTTGCCCTGGCCGAGGATCATGCTCGCCGTAATAGAGCCCACGACCGCGCCGAGGATCGGGATCGGGATGAGAACCTGGCCGAGCCCTGCTCCTACCGCAGCACCCGTCGCCTCGATCGCGTTGAAGAACACGAGGTCGGCGAACTCATCGTCATCGAGCTTCCCGGCCCTGCGGTTTGCCACAGCGGTTGCGAGCCCGATCGTTCCCGAGGCTACGGCAGCGGCGGCGGGCGCACCCATCCGACAGACCTGTGTGAGTCCGTAGATCGCAAGACCCGAGACGCCACCCTTGAGGCCACCCTTAGCGGTCTCAATACCTCCGTCACGCCAATCGTCCTTGCCGAACTCCCAGATGCTGGTGCCCTCACGGTGCCGGCGGTAGACGTACATCCCAAACGACAGCGCGCCCTGGACTGCTGCCGCTGTGCCGGCAACCTTTGCCGCCTCGCCCCAGGACGGCGCAGCCTGCTGAGCCGCGGTGGCTCGCTTTGTATCAGCATCGTCCCTGACCTGCTGTCGCTGCTCCTCCGCTCGTTGACGCATGGCGGCGGTCTTCTCGTCCAACGTTTCCCCGATCGCACCCCGTTGAACCTCGGCGTACTCCAACTTGGAGGGCCTCATCCAGCTGGCGTACGGCTCTCCGCGCGCAGTGCTCTCCTGCTCGATGAACTCGCGGATTGCGTTGACCTTCCTAGCGGACAGGCTTGAGCCATCAACTTCGAGGTACGTCTCACCTCGCATGATTCGGTCAAATACCTCGAAGTGATTCTGGGGGAACATCATCTTCATGCCCCGGTAGTGCACCGACTGAAGAACCTCGTTGTACGGGTTGGCGTAGAACTTCATCTGCACCGGAGCGCCCCACGAGCGGAGGTCGGCTGGGCCGTTGTGGGCGAGTACGCGGGTCAGAGGTCGAATGCCATTAATCGCGCGCTCTGCATTTGTGACTCCTGCTTCCGCGTACTCGGCGATGAAGCCGTGCATGCCCCACTCGTTGCCGCGGTTGGCGTCGATGATTCCCTGCGCGTTGATTCGTGCAAGGTCGAGGTGGAGTAGTGCCCTGGCCTCCCGCGACGCCACTGTGACGAGTTCGTCGGTCTCCGTTACGAGAATCCGTTCCAAGGCCGACACGAACTCCGCGACTCGCGTTGATTCGAGGTAGTTGACCTGCGCAGCGATGCCCTGCGCGACCGCGTTGTCGGTAGCGCTATGCCTCGGCATCGACCGCGATCTCCTTGTTGATCAACTGTGCGAGGGTGAGGTTCGCGTTGACGAGCGCCGCCGCCAGCCGCTTCTCGTCGTCGGAGAAGGACTGATAGTCCGCAGTGGGAACTTGACTGCTCAACCCGGCGACTTGCTCCATCTGGGTCACGGTCAACTCCAGCAGTGCGTCGACTTCGGCGGTCGTTTGATCGAAGCGCCGGATTGCGGCCTCAACTTCGAGCCGGTCCTTGTTCAAGTCCTCTGCCGCCTTCTTGTTCTTCACAGCGGCGGCGGCTCCGACGCCGACTGAGACCAGCGCCGCCCCACCCGCGATGGTCCAGCCGACCGGCCCAGCCAAAGCGAGGAGCGCGGTGCCCGCCGCCATCCCTCCGCCGCCAGCCACGAGCGTGCCACCGCCAAGCCAAGCAAGAGCCGCGCTCGTCGCGGCTGCGCCGGACAGGCTCGCGATGGCAGTGCCTGTGGACGCGACCCCAAATGTCGTTGCGACACCCATCGCCACAGTCGGACCCATGGTCGCGACCGCCACGCCGAGCGCACCAAGCGACGCACCTGCCGCAGAGCCCTTGGCGTGCCGCTTCGCCTGTGCCTCGGCTTTCTTGATCTCACTCTGCTTACCCTCGAAGGAGCGGATCTCCGCGGTAGTCCGCTCCAACGAGACCTTGAACTCGCGGGGCACGTTCGCGAGGGCGTTGATGTGATCGGAGACGGCCCGGACCTGCTGCACCGCCCCCACGCGGAGGCTGTACAGCGCCGCTACAGCAGTCTCGAACTTGCCAGTCGACGCGACATACCGCGCGACCGCTTCGTTGAAGCTCTCAACGGCACGCTTCCGTAATTTTGCGTTGAACAACACGCACTCCATCCCCAGGTTTCGGAACGGACGCGATGATATCGGCGGGGTCTGACATTGCCTCGGTGCGGCCACCCGCTCAGCAACGCAACCATCAACTCCGTCGGTCCGCCATGCGTCTTGCAGGTCAAGGTCCGTACCACTCTGTATGGAGTTGAGTGGTGCGGCCAGTATCACTCCGGGGCGCGGGCGTTCCTCCACGACTCCCTGCGCTTGCTGACGGATGCTCACCGCGCCTACGCGCACTCCGACGACGGGAACCGCAGGCTCGCGAACCAAGCCTTCTACACGCGACTGGAGATCACACGAGCAGCTACGCCCACGCCTCGCTGAACCGTTCGCCACCATCGTCACCGAGGCGATGAGCGCCGCCGGAGGCAGGAATGCCAAACGGGAACACCCAACATCTTCCGATGTCGCGTGTTCGCGTAAGGCACTTTGGGTGGAGACGAAGGGACTCGAACCCTCAACCTCGTCCCGGACGCCCAGCGCCGCGGAACGCGACGATCTTAGCCGCCCCGGCGCGCCGTCGCCCATTCGGCTGGGTCCAGACATTGCCAGGGGAGAGCTCGAGGCCTTCATGAAGCTGGGATCGACCCATCTGGGGAGCGCCAACTACCCTTGAGCTCATGTGGTCCAAGCGCGAGGTGATCGACTATGCGCTGCAACGCCGCAACACGCTGCAGGCATTGCGGCGCTCCCCGCGTACCCTTTCCCACTCCGACGCCTGCGATGCCGACCCGATGTTGATCCGGGCCGCCCTGCATCATGGCGAGGACACCCCTGATCGGTGTCCCATCTGTGAGTCGCGGCTGGTGCACCTGCACTATGTGTTCGGTGACCAGCTGGGGCAGTACTCGGGCCGGATCAAGTCGGGCGCCGAACTGGACGAGATGCAGAACGAGTTCGGCGAGTTCAAGGTGTGCGTCGTCGAGGTGTGCACCGAGTGCGGCTGGAACCACATGATCACTTCCTTCCTGTTGGGCGATGGGGTCACCCGCCGTCCGCCACGCCGTCAACGAACCGTCGAGGACATCTATGGCTGAGCCCTCCACCCGCACCTCCGGCCAACCGGCCCGCACCACGAAGAGCGGATGGCGCAGGTTCTTCACCTGGCTGGGCATCACGGTGCTGGCTCTGATCGTCGCGGGAGGCGCCATTCTCGGCGTCGCCTACGCGACGGTGAAGCTGCCCGACCCGAACGCCGACTTCCAGACCAACACCTCCTTCGTCTACTACCGCGACGGCAAGGAGAAGATCGGCAGCTTCCAGATCCAGAACCGGCAGAGCCTGCCCTACGACAAGATCCCGCAGAACGTGAGGGACGCGATCGTCGCCGGTGAGAACCGCTCGTTCTGGACCGATCCGGGCTTCTCCGTCACGGGCATGACCCGCGCGGTGCTCTCGGTGCTGCGCGGCGAGGACGTGGTGGGCGGCTCCACCATCACCCAGCAGTACATCAAGGTGCTCTACCTCACCCAGGACAAGAGCTACACGCGCAAATTCACCGAGATTCTGCTGGCCGCCAAGATGGGCAACGAGCTGTCCAAGGAGCAGATTCTGGAGGGCTACCTCAACACGGTGTACTTCGGACGCGGCGCGTACGGCGTCCAGGCGGCGTCGCTGGCGTTCTTCAACAAGCCGGTCGCCAGGCTCAACGACGCCCAGGCGATCGCGCTGACGGCGATGGCGAACGACCCGGGCAACCTCGACCCGTCCCGCGGCGAGAAGCAGGCCGCCGACCTGCTGCAGCGGTACCAGTACACGATCAACGGCATGGTCGAGATGGGCAAGCTGACCGACGCCCAGAAGGCCAGGATCTACTACGAGCTGCCGAAGTTCCCCAAGGTCGAGCGCGATTCGCGATACGGCGGGCCCAAGGGCTACCTGCTCAACATGGTGCAGGACGAGTTGCGCGCCAAGGGGTTCACCGACCAGCAGATCTCCGGCGGCGGCTTGAACATCGTCACCACCTTCGATGCCCAGGCACAGGAAGCCGCGGTGAAGGCGGCGCAGACGATCACCTCGCAGACCGCGGGAGGCAACACCAAGAAGGCGGCCCAGCTGCATGCCGGACTGGCCTCGATCGATGTCGACAGCGGCGGCGTCATCGCCCTCTACGGGGGCCCGGACTACCTCAAGGGCCGCAACTGGGCGACCACACCGCGTCCGACCGGCTCGACCTTCAAGCCGTACGCGCTGGGTACCGCGCTGAGCCAGGGCTTCACCCTGAACGACATCCTCAACGGCAACAGCTTCGTTCCGCCCGGCGGCAGCCGGCCGGTCCAGAACGCCGGCGGTCAGAGCTACGGGCCGGTCACGTTGCAACAGGCGACGACGCATTCGATCAACACCGCTTACGTCGACCTCGAGACCAATATGAAGGACGGCCCGCGCAAGACACTGGAGTTCGCCCAGGAAGTCGGCCTGCCGAAGGCCGGCGGCTGGGATCCGGTGAGCGTGCTGCCGCTCGGCATCCCCGAGGTGAGCCCGCTCAGCCAGGCCTCCGGCTACGCCACCTTCGCCAACGGCGGCAAGCATGTGCCGGCACACGTGGTGGCCCAGGTGAAGGACGCATCGGGTGCCGTCGTGTACAAGGCCGACACCGACGGCAAGCAGGTCATCGACGCCGACGTCGCCAATGATGTCGCCTACGCACTCACCCACGTGGTGCAGGACGGCACCGCCTCGCGGGCGGGCGGCATGGGCTTTCCGATCGCCGGCAAGACCGGCACCTACTACAACCGGGGTGCCGACGGCGGCGCGTCCGGCGAGTTCCGCCGGTCGGGCGTCCCGCGTCCTCGGCGCCCGTTGGTCTACGTCGAGACCTTGCTCAGCTCGATTTCGACAGGCTCAATCAGCGGTGCTCCGAGTAGGTCCGGGTCGTCGATGCCCCGATCGCGTAGCTCAGCAGGTCGGCGTCAGTGACGTCCGCCATCAACAGTCGCCGACGATGAAGGCGTCCAGCACGACCGCCAGTTGTTCGGCCAGGTCGCTCGGACGGCTCTCGCCGCGCAGCAGGCTCATGCTGATGGTGTTCTCGTACACCGCGCCGAGCAGTTCGATCACCTGGGACGCCGGCAGCGTCAGGGTGGCGCCGACCCGGGCCAGCGCGATGTCCAGCAGGCCTGCGGTCGACTGCGAGATGCCCTCGTGGACGGCCAACCAGCCCTCGCGCAGTCCGGGGGTGCGCAGGGCATGCAACCGCAACTCCATCATGGTGACCAGTTCAGCAACCTTCTTCGGCTGCGCCTCGAGGAAGACCGCCACCGCATCCCGGATCAGCCGGTCAGTGCCGTTCGCGGGCACCGGGGCGACCGGAATCACCTCAACCGCGGCCTGCATCGCAGCGAAGTACTGCTCGCCCTTGCGACGCAGCACGTCGAGGCACAACTCGTCCTTGGACTCGAAGTTGGAGTAGAACGCCCCCCGGGTGAAACCGGCCCGTTCGCAGATCTCCTCCACCGACGATCCGAGCACCCCGCGCTCACCGAACAGCTCGACCGCGGCATCCAGCAGGCGCTGCCGGGTCGCCTCGCGGCGGGGGCTTCGTCGCATCCCCGGGGTGGTGGTCATCGCCGCATCCTAGCTGTTTGCATACACGCTCGTATTGAATACACTACTGCATCGGATACAGACTTGTATCGAGAACCGTGGGAGAGGACGGCCGATGTCGTCGATGCTGTACCGGATCGGGCGGGCCTGCTATCGCCACGGCGTCCGGGTCCTGCTGATCTGGCTCGCCCTGCTCGCCGCGCTCGGCGGCGCCGTTGCCGTCGTCGGCGGTCCCCAGTTCAACGACAGCTTCCGGATTCCGGGGGCGTCGTCGCAGGTGGCGCTCGACCAGCTGAAGATGACCTTCCCCTCCGGTGCCGCCACCACCGCCCAGGTGGTGCTGCTGCTGCCCGAGGGCGAATCGCTGAACGACAGGGCGACCAAGACCAAGGTGATCGACGCGCTCGACACCTTCAAAGACCTCTCCATCGTCGACGAGGTGGTCAGCCCCTACAACGAGCACGTCGACGGCCTGATCTCCGACAACGGACGCGCCGGGCTCGCCAACGTGCAACTGAACGTCTCGGTGACCAGCATCACCGCCGACCAGAAGCAGCAACTCGAGGACCAGGCCACGAAGGTCGCCGGCCTGCTGCCCGGCTCCGAGGTACATCTGGGCGGCGAGGTGTTCTCCACCCACATTCCGCACCTGAGCATCATCGAGGGCCTGGGCGTGGTGGTCGCGATCATCGTGCTGCTCGTCGTGCTCGGCTCGGTCACCGCCGCTGCGATGCCGGTCGGCACCGCCCTGATCGGCGTCGGCATCGCTGTCGAGGTCACCATGCTGGCCTCGCGGGTGATCGAGGTGAACTCGACCAGCCTGATGCTCGCCGTGATGATCTCGCTCGCGGTCGGCATCGACTACGCGCTGTTCATCGTCTCGCGGCATCGCGACCAGCTCAGTCAGGGCCTGGACGCCGAAGAGTCGGCCGCCCGGGCCGTCGCCACCGCCGGATCTGCGGTGGTGTTCGCCGGCCTCACCGTGATCATCGCGCTGGCTGGGCTGACCATCTCGGGCGTGCCCTTTCTCGGTGTGATGGGCATCTTCTCCGCCGTCGGAGTGTTCTTCGAGGTGCTGCTGGCGCTGACTCTGCTGCCCGCCTTCATTGGCTTCGCCGGCAGCCGGCTGACGCCGAAGGCGGCCAGGGCGTCTCGGGCGCGCGGGCCGCGATTCGACCTGCGCCGGGTCTGGGTACAGGCCGTCACCGCCGTCCCGCTGCTCACCGTCGCCCTGGTGGTGGCCGCGCTGGGTGCGCTCGCGGTCCCGGCCAAGGATCTGCAGCTGGCACTGCCCAACTCGGGCCGCAACCCGATCAGCTACGGCGACCGGGTCACCTTCGACGTGATCAGCCGCGAGTTCGGCATCGGCTACAACGGTCCGCTGGTGATCACCGGCACCATCGTCGAATCGGACGACCCGCTGCAGATCGTCGACGACCTCAAGGCCGACATCGAGAAGATGCCCGGTGTTCAGTTGGTGCCGCTGGCCACGCCGAACGAGAACGCCGACACCGCGCTCATCCAGGTCATTCCCACCACGGGGCCGGACGACCCGGCGACCGCCGAACTCGTCCATCGATTGCGGGCCGAACACGACCGATGGCTGCGCGACTACGACATCGACACCTCGGTGACCGGCGCGACCGCCGTCCAGATCGACGTGACCCAACGGCTCGCCGGCGCACTGCTGCCGTTCGGCATCTTCGTGGTCGGCTTGTCGCTGGTGTTGCTCACCCTGGTGTTCCGATCGATCTGGGTGCCGATCAAGGCCGCACCGCGCTGGTGTTCAACCAGGGCTGGTTCAAAGAGGTGGTGAACCTGGGTGAACCGGCGCCGGTGATCAGCTTCCTGCCGATCATTCTGATGGGCGTGCTGTTCGGGCTGGCCATGGATTACGAGGTCTTCCTGGTCTCCCGGATGCGCGAGGAATACGTGCACGGCAACACCGACAACTTCGTCGAGGACGGCTTCATCCACTCCTCGCGGGTGGTGGTGGCCGCCGCGCTGATCATGTTCGCGGTCTTCGCGTTCTTCGTCCCCTCCGGTGAGGGAACCATCAAACCGATCGCGTTCGCCCTTGCCATCGGCGTGGCGATCGATGCCTTCATCGTCCGGATGACGCTGGTGCCGGCGGTGATGAAGCTGTTCGGACGGCACGCCTGGTGGCTGCCGCGCTGGCTCGACCGCCGGATGCCGGTGGTCGACATCGAGGGCGAGGCGCTGGCCCACCAGCTGAAGCTGCAGTCCTGGCCGGAAGCCGGCGGGCACATCGTCTACGGCCGTGGGCTGTCCGTTCACGGCGCGTTCTCGGGGGTGGATGTGGCGGTGAAGCCCGGTGAGGTGCTGGTCGTCGAGGGAGAAGTGACCGCTCGTCGCGCCCTGCTGCTCGCCCTGGCCGGACGGCTGCCGCTGACCGCAGGCGACGTGGTGGTGGCCGGACGGGCGCTGCCCGAGCAGGCGTCCGAAGTGCGCCGGATCGCCGCCGTCGCCACGCCGTCCCATCGCTCGCCGATCCGTGATTTCGACGGGCCGCTGCTGCTGGTCGAAGAGGCCGACCTGTTCAACCCGCGCCAACGCGTCCAGCTCGCCGAGCGGCTGCGGCTGCTCACCGAGGCCGGCGGCTGCGCCGTCCTGGGCCATGCACCCGGCGCCGACCTCGCCGACCTGCTGCCGGCGTCCTACCGCACGCTGAACCTGCAAGGAGAACTCAGCCATGCCTGAAGCAACCCGCACGCTGACCTGGCGCAGCCTGCTCGCCCTGGTACTGGTGCCGGTGCTGGTCGCCGGCGGATTCCTCTGGGGCACCTGGAACGCCGGAGACCGGCTGCACCAGGTCGAAGCCGCCGTGGTGAACCTCGACGACGGGGTGCACCTGGACGGCAAGTTCATCCCGCTCGGACGGCAGCTGTCCGCCGACCTGGTCGACTCCGACAAGCAGCAGAACTTCAGCTGGGTGCTGGCCGACGAGGCGCACGCCTGGCCGGGGCTGGCGTCCGGCCGGTACGCCGCGGTGGTGGTGATTCCGAAGAACTTCTCCGAGGCGGCGACCTCCTACGGCAACGACGACCCGGCAAGCGCCGAGCAGGCGACCATCGCTGTGCACACCTCACCGGTGGCCGGCGTCGCGGACGGCTGGCTGGGCAACGTGCTGGCCAGCGCGGCGTCCCGGACTCTCAACGAGACGCTGACCAAGGCCTACCTGGACCGCATCTACATCGGCTTCAACGACACCGGCAAGCAGTTCCAGACCGTCGCGGACGCGGCCGGCAAGCTGGCCGACGGCACCGACGAGCTCAGCGACGGCATCCGGACCGCCTCGGACGGCGCCGGCCAGCTGAGCAGCGGGCTGGGCCAGCTGTCGGCGGGCTCGCCGCAACTGGTGAGCGGTGTGAGGAAGGTCGAGTCCGGTGCCGGCGCGCTGGCCAAGGGCATGCGCGAGATGAAGCAGAAGACGGCGGGCCTGCCGGCGCAAGGTAAGCGACTGGCCGGCGGCGTGAAGTCCTACGTGGCCGGCGCCAACGGGCTGGCCGATCAGCTGGTCGCCGCCGGCAAGGGCGCCGCGACGTTGGCCGGCAGCGTGTCCCAGCTGTCCGGTGGCCTGTCGCAGTACCAGTCGGCGATGGCAGCTGCGGCCAAGGATCCGACCTCGCTGGGCATTGAGTGCCCCTACCAGTCGCAAGCGGAATGCGCCGCCTTCTTCCGGGGCCTCGGCACCGGCACCGGCGCGGCCGCGCAGGGAGTGTCGCCGCTGGCGTCCGGCCTGTCGAAACTGAGCAGCGAGCTGAACAAGCAGCTGCCGAGCCCGAAGGAGCAACAGAAGCAGGCCAAGCAACTGGCCGCCTTCCGCAGCGGAGGGCAGGAGCTGGTGAAAGGCTCGGCGCAGCTGGGCTCCGGAATGGGTGCGCTGGCCGGCGGCATCGGGCGGGCGGCGGACGGCTCCACCCAGCTCGCGAACGGGCTGCCGAAGCTGCGCTCCGGCGTCGAGCAGTACACCGGCGGGGTGGACGCGGCGGCCTCCGGATCGAAGCAGCTCGCCACGGGGTTGAGCAAGGCCGCGAACGGTGCCGGCAGCCTCGCCGACGGTTCGCGCAAGCTCGCCGACGGGCTGACCAAAGGCGCCGACAAGGTGCCCAGCTACAGCAAGAGCGACCGGGAGAACCTCTCCGCGGTGGTCGCCGCGCCGGTCAGCCCGGACGGCTCCGCCGGGGTCGTGGCCCCCACCACCGCGTGGGCCAGCTTGCTGCTGGTGCTAGCGCTGTGGCTGGGTGCGCTGGCGACCTTCGCCCTGGTCAAGCCGCTTGATGGACGGCTGGCACTATCGACGGCCTCCACGCCGACGCTGATCTGGCGGGCGGTGCGGCCGGGATTGGTGGTGGCGGTGGCGCAGGCGCTGGTGCTCACCGGGATCGGTGCCGGTGTGCTCGGCCTGGCGGTGCCGCAGGCAGCCGCGCTGGCTGGGTTCTTGTTGTTGGCCGGGGTGGCGTTCGTGCTGGTCAACCACGCGTTGGCGGCCTGGCTCGGCAATGCCGGACGGCTGCTGGCGATCGCTTTCGCGGTGCTGACCACGGTGGGCGCCGTCACCGCTGCCGCGCCTGCCTTCTTCGACAGTGCCCGCTCGGTGTCTCCGGTCTCACCGGCCCTGGACGGCGTCCGTGCCATTGTCACCGAGGCGAACGGGGCATCCGCGGCGGTGTTCACCCTGCTCGGCTGGGCGGTGGTCGCGCTCGGCGCCAGCGCCTTGGCCGTCGTCCGACGCCGCACGCTCCGGCTCCGCGAGGTGCCGGCGCTGGCCTGAGGGAGCCCTCGTCCGGTGCCTGCTCCGGACTGGGGAATCCGGCGAGACTGTTCGTGCGGTGCTGGAACTCGTCCGGCAGCACCCACGGTGTCAGTTCTGGTCGGACGACTCGTCCTACCTCGACGTCGATCTGGTGAGCCTACGTGGGCATCGCCAAGTGACCGACGCCTACCTGGCCACCACGGCCCACCGACACGATGGGCTGCTCGCGACCCTCGATGCGGGCTTGGCCAGCACGTATCCGGGAGTCGCGCGGCTGCTGCCCGAACGGCCACCACCGAACCGGAAAGGAACCGTCCTCTGAATCGGAAAGGAGCCGTCCCCCTTCTGGTTCAGACCGCGCGAGAGTCACTTACCCAAGTGCCTCGGTGCAGGACGCCGGTGACCCGCAGGTCGTCGTCCAGCACCACCAGGTCGGCCGGGCCGCCGACGACCAGGTCGCCGGCGTCCAGGCCCATCGCCCCCGCAGGGTTGAGACTCGCCTGCTTCACGGCAAGCTGCAGCGCGGCCTCCCGTTCCAACCCGCAGCCCAGGACGGCGTTGCGGAAGACCAGGTCCATGGTGGCGGTGCTGCCGGCGATGGTGGTGGTGCCGGCCACCCGGGCGACGCCGTTGGTCACGTCCACGTCCAGGGCGCCCAGGGTGTAGGCGCCGTCGGACATGCCTGCCGCGGCCATCGCGTCGGTGATCAGCGACACCCGGTCCGGTCCGACCCATGTGCTGACATTCCGGTAGAGCGCGGGGTGCAGGTGGACGCCGTCGTTGATCAACTCGATCGTCACCCGCGGGTCTTCGATCAAGGCGGTGATCGGGCCTGGCTCGCGGTGATGCAGCGGGCGCATCGCATTGAACAGGTGGGTGGCGACCCGCGCCCCCGCCTCGACGCCGGCCCGCGCCTCTTCGTAGCAGGCGTCGGTGTGGCCGATCGCCGCCACCGCGCCGGCGTCCGAGATGCGCCGGATGGCCGGCAGCGCGCCGTGCAGTTCGGGTGCGATGGTGACCATCCGGATGGTGCCCTTCCCGGCGGCGAACACCCGGTCGATCTCGGACGCCTCCGGGTCGCGCAGCGCGCTGGGCTCGTGCGCACCGCAACGTTGCGCCGATAGCCAGGGCCCCTCCAGGTGGATGCCGGCCAGCAGGCCGTCCTGCACCTGCTCGGTCAGTACCCCCACCTGCCGCAGCAGATCCGCGGGATGCGCGGCGACCAGCGAGGCGATCATCGACGTGGTGCCGTGCTTGCGATGCAGATCCCGGCTGGCCAGCGAGCTGTCCGCAGTCGCTTCGGGGAAGGCTCCGGATCCGCCGCCGTGGGTGTGCATGTCGACGAAGCCGGGAACCACGGTGACCGCGCCCAGCTCGTGCGCGGGGGTGCCGGCAGGCACCCCCGCGCCGAGCGCGGTGACCACGGTGCCGGCGACCTCCAGCCAGCCCGGGCTGAATACCTCGGTGCCGGTGACGATGCGATCAGCGGTGATCAACATGGGTGAATCCCTTCCCTCAACCGACGATCACAGGCCCTGCCAGGCCGGCTTCGAGGCGTAGGTCTCGCGGTAGTAGGGGCCCAGCTGCAGCCGGCTCGCCGCCGCCTCGTCCAGCAGCACCGTCACGTGCCGATGATGCTGCAGGATCGTCGCCGGCCACAACGCGCTGACCGGTCCTTCGGCCAGCTGATGGACGGCCTCGGCCTTCGCCGTGCCGCTGGCCACCAGCACCACGTGCCGGGCCGCCATGATCGTGCCTAGACCCTGGGTGATGCAGTGTGTCGGCACCTGGTCGATGTCGCCGTCGAAGAACCGGGCGTTGTCGATCCGGGTCTGTTTGGTGAGGGTCTTGATCCGGGTCCGGGACGCCAGCGACGAGCCGGGCTCGTTGAACCCGATATGCCCGTCGGTGCCGATCCCCAGGATCTGCAGGTCGACGCCGCCTGCCGCCGCAATCGCCGCCTCGTATGAGGCGCAGAACGCCGGGATGTCGGTGGCCAGGCCGTCCGGACCGTGCACGGCGTCCGCCTCGAAGTCGACGCGGTTCACGAAGTCCCGCCGGATCACGTTGTGGTAGGTCTCCGGATGGTCGGCCGGCAGGCCGACGTACTCGTCCAGGGTGAACCCGCGGGACTGCGCGAACGACACCTCGCCGGCCTCGTGGCGGGAGGCCAGCTCGTCGTAGATGGCGAGCGGGGACGACCCGGTGGCCAGGCCGAGCACCGCCTCCGGCTTGCGCTGCAGCAGGGCGGCGATGGCCTCGGCTCCGAGTCTGCCGGCGCTGTTGGCGTCCGGGCAGATGACGATCTCCATGATTGGTTGTCTCTCCTTGTCGTGGGCTGGTTCAGCGGGTGGTGATGATGGCGTCGAGGGCGTTCAGCTCGCCACCGATGACGGCGTCGGTATAGGCGATGTCGTCCTTCTTGGAGTCCATCACCACGACCGGGATGATCGGGTTGCGGCCGGTGGCCTCGACGGCCGGGACGTCGAAGGTGATCATCAACTGGCCGGGCTCGACCACATCACCCTGGGCAACATGCGCGGTGAAGCCCTGCCCGTTCAGCTGGACGGTGTCCAGGCCGAGGTGGACCAGGACGCCGACCCCCTCCGGGGTGACGATCACGTAGGCGTGTGGCCACAGGGTGAGCACTGTGCCGCCGATCGGAGCGACCGCCTGCACCACGCCGCGCGGCGGATCGATGGCCAGGCCGTAGCCGACGATGCCCTGGGCGAAGGTGGCGTCCGGGACGTCCTTCAAAGCGACCGGACGACCCGGCACCGGGGCCAGGATCGTGGTCGGTGCGACGGCGGCGGCGGCCACCGGAGCGGCCTCGGCCGCGGCCGGAGCAGCGGTGTCGACCGCGACGGCCGGACCGCTCGGATTGGCGGCGATCGCGCTCAGGATGTCGTTCTTCAGCGCCTCGGCCTGGGTGCCGAAGATGGCCTGGACGTTGTTGCCCACCTCGATCACCCCAGCGGCACCGAGTGCCTTCAGCCGGGCCTGGTCGACCTGGGACTTGTCGGCGACCTCCATTCGCAGCCGGGTGATGCAGGCGTCGGTGTTGACCAGGTTGGGCCGGCCACCGAAGGCGGCGATCAGCTGCTCGGCTTTGGCCAGCGCGGCCCCACCGGCACCCCCGGCAGCGGCGCCACCGCCGTCGGTCAGGTTGGCGGCCTGCTCTGCTTCGAACTCGTCATCGGGCAGGCGACCCGGGGTGCGCATGTTCCACTTGACGATCGCGAACCGGAACATGAAGTAGTACAGCGCGAAGAAGGCGACACCCATGCCGATCAGCAGCGGAATGTGCTGCGCCGCCGGAGCGGTGCCGTAGAGCAGCAGGTCGATCAAGCCGGCCGAGAACGAGAAGCCGAGGTGGATGTCGAGCAGGTAGGCGATGGCCAGCGACAGGCCGGTCAGCACCGCGTGGATCAGGTAGAGCGGAAAGGCGACGAACATGAAGGCGAACTCGAGCGGCTCGGTGACGCCGGTCAGGAATGCGGTCAGCCCGGCGGCCGACAGGATGCCGATGGCGACCTGCTTCTGCTTCGGCTTGGCGACATGGATCATCGCCAGCGCGGCGGCCGGGAGGCCGAACATCAGAATCGGGTAGAAGCCCGAAGTAAGCAGGCCCGCGGTCATGTCGCCGGCCGCGAACCGGGTCAGCTCGCCGGTGACGACGTTGCCCGACGGCGTGGTGTACGACCCGTAGATGAACCAGATGTAGGTGTTCAGGATGTGATGCAGGCCGACCGGGATCAGCATGCGGTTGGCGAAGCCGTAGACGAACGCGCCGACGGCTCCGGAGCCACCGATCGCCGCGCCGACCGCGGTCAAGCCGGTGTTGAAGATCGGATAGAAGTAGCTCAGGCCGAAGCCGATGATCAGGCTCGCCAATGAGACGACGATCGGGACGAACCGGCGACCGCCGAAGAAGCCGAGATACGCGGGCAGCTGGATGTTGTGGTACCTGTCGAACAGCCAGGCCGTGACCAGGCCGACGACGATGCCGGCGAAGACGCTGTAGTTGATCATCGCCTGGTCGCCCTTGACGTCGGTGATCCCGGCCAGCACCACCGGTGACATGGTGTTGAAGACGGCGTCCATGACCAGATAGCCGGCCACCGCCGACAGCGCGGTGGAGCCGTCCGCCTTCTTGGCGAAGCCGATCGCGACGCCGACGGCGAACAGCAGCGGCAGGTTGGCGAAGACCGCGCCGCCGGCGGCGCTCATCGCCTCGAAGAAGGGGCCGATGATCGGGGTCTTGATCTGGCCGAGCAGGTCGGGTTGGCCGAGCCGCAACAGGATGCCGGCGGCGGGCAGCAGGGCGATGGGCAGCATCAGGCTCTTGCCGAGCCGTTGGAGTTGGGCGAACCCGGGAATGCGTGGGCCGGACTTCTTCGTCGAGGCTCCGTCGGCGACTGTGGTGCTCATCAGGTCTCCTAAGCGGTACGAGCGGCGGCTGGTCGATTGGTGTAGACCATTGACGTAAGATTGGCATAGACCAATCGCCTGGGTCAACCTTCTTTGAAGATTTGGTCTAGTCCAATACCGTGGGTTTGTACCGAGTCCACACCCTGAGGGGGCGGTTGTGAAGGTTCCGAAGTACTACCGCGTCAAAGAGGCCATCCTCGAACTGATCGCGGACCTCCCTCCGGGCTGCGCAGTGCCCACCGAACGCGAGCTGGCAACGCGGTTCGACACCTCCCGCACCACCGTGCGGCAGGCCATCGCAGAGTTGGTAGTCGACGGCAAGCTCGTTCGCACCCAGGGCAGCGGCACCTTCGTGGCGCAGCCCAAGATGATGCGGGTACGCCCGCTCAGTTCGTTCTCGCAGGATCTCGCGATGGACGGCTGGCGCCCGGGCAGCGTGATGCTGGACATCGCCGAAGTCGTCGCCGAAGGAGAGCTCGCCGAGCATCTGCGGGTGCCGTCCGGTACCCGGGTGCAGCGGCTCGAGCGGCTGCGGACGGCATTCGACGAGCCAATCGCCCACGAGGTCGCGCACCTGCCCCGCGTCCTGCCCCGACTCGCCGAGCAGCTTGCCGAGCACGGCTCGCTGTATCGGACGCTCCGCGACGTGTACGGCGCCGTGGTGGCGACGGCCGAGGACATTGTGGACACCGTGCTGGCCGACCCGGTGACCGCCGACCTGCTGGGGGTGGACACCGGCCTGCCCATGCTGCGGGTCTACCGCACCGGTTGGGACGCCGACGGCAACGTCGTGGAGTGGACCGTCTCCAAATTCCGAGGCGACCGGTTCCGTTTCATGTCGCGCCAGCGCCTCGATCATCCGGACGCCGCCGTCCAGGCCTCCTGAGCGCGAGTGACCGCGGTCCACACTTACCATCGGTCGAGCTCGTCGAGGCCATGCAGAGGGATCTCGGCAAGCTCGATCAGCGGCTGGGCCGATTAGCTGTCGGTGGGTGGTTCGGCGTCCTTGGCAGCTTCGGCCTCGGCCAGCTGGGCCTGTTCCGTGGCCGCCTTGCGCAGCGCGACCGCGCGGTGGAAGTCGGCTTGGGTGGGCATCCCGTAGGCGCGCGCGGTCGAGTCGTGCAACTCAACGACGTAGCGGTAGATGCGCTCGGAGAACTGGTGGGCGATCTCGCCCGGGGCGGCCTTGAGCGGACGCCCGAACACCACGTGCACGTGCGGACGCCCCGACGGCGGCCGGGTGGCTCCGTAGGGCATGGCCGCGAACGCGCCGACCAGCGCGATCGGCAGCACTGGGACGTTGCGGCTGATCGAAAGCGCCGCATGCCCGGGGGTGAAGTTCTTCATCGCCCCGGAGCGGGAGCGGGTGCCCTCGGGGAACAGCAGCAGTGGGACGCCCTCGCTGAGCAGCACGCCGGCCATGCCCTTCCGGTTCCGCAGCCCCTTGCGATCGACCGGGAAGGCGTTGAAGAAGAGCCGGGTGGCGGCGGCGGTGTACCACTTGTCGAAGAAGTAGTCGGCGGCCGCGCCCGCGGCCAGGTTGCGACTCAGCCGGCGCGGCAGCGAGCCCATGATCAGCGGCGCGTCGAGATGGCTGGAGTGATTGGCGACGGCGATGAACGGCGGCTTGAGGACGTCCAGATTGCGGCGTCCGTGTTCGTGGACATGCAGCGCCGACCACACGTAGGGCTTCAGCACCAGCTGCTGGGCGACGAACCGGCCTGCCGCTCCGGGAGCGGACGAATACCGGCTGGTGCTGTCCTCGGCCACCACGTCCCTTCCTCCGGATCGGATCCTCCATGTCGCGCAGCAAACCCTAGGGGACCGGGCTCGCTGACAGCTTCTGCTCAACATACGGGAGGCCCCTCCGACTCCGGAACGCGGCGCGTGCCTGGCTAGCAGTTTCTGTAGCTTCCAACGATCTGGGGGCACGGTTGTTGTCGGCATCCGCCAAAGCCTCGGCCGCGACCCTGTCGGAATCCCCTCCCCCTGTGCGACGCGGGTGCCGGCCCGGTACTGTCAGGCATGGATACCGCGAAGACGATGCTCGATGCAGCCGAGGCCTTCGTTGCGCTGGTCAGTGAGATCCCGCGGGACGCCTGGGATCGCCCGGCGCTGGGAGTGTGGGACGTCCGGTCTCTGGTCGGCCACACCGCACGCGCTGTCATCACCGCTCACGACTATCTGAGCAAGCCCGCGGCCGAGCTCGAGCTGAAGTCGGCGGCGGAATACTTGGCGGCCGGCTACCTGATCGATCGGTCGATCCACGACGCGGTCGCCGAGCGGGGCGTGGCCGCCGGTCACGATCTCGGCGACGAGCCGGCGGAGGTCGTCGAGACGCTGATCGGACGGTTGCGTGCAGCCATCGCGGCAACCGAAGGCGATCCGGTGATCTACACCCTGCTCGGTGGCATGCGGTTCTCGGACTACCTGGAGACCCGCACCGTCGAACTGGTGGTGCACACCTCGGATCTGGCACTTGCGGTGGGACGCGAGCCGCGCCTGCCGCCGGCCGCGGTCAGCCGGGTGCTGCACATCGTCTGCGACGCGGCGGTGCTGAACGGCCGCGGGTTGGCGGCCGTACGACAACTGAGTGCGCGGGACGGTTCGGCGTTCGAGCTGTTGTAGTCCCGCCGGCCGAGCCTGTCGGAGCCGGGTGGCACCGGCGTCTCGATACTGTCCGGTCGACGAAGCCGGCTTGCCCGGATCCGGCACCCTTGTCCCCGTGACTTCGACGCCCCCGTCCGCCGCCGACCCGACGCCGTCCCGCTCGACCGGACGGCGCCCGCGCGGACAGGGTTGGCTGGTGGTGCTCGGGCTGATGACGGCCGTGCCGGCCGTTGCCGCGACCTGGCTCCGAGTGGTGCCACCGTCGTCGGAGCGGCTGGCCAAGGTGGCGTCCTTCATTCCGTACGGCCTGATCTTCTGGCTGCCGGCGGTGCTGCTGATCGGCATCGCGGCGGCGCGGGCACTGCGTCATCGCAGTCCGGGCCGGCGGGTGCTGGTGCCGCTGGCACTGCTCTGTGTCAGCGGCCTCGTGGCGTCCGCGATCTGGCAGGGGTCCGCGTTCGTCGCCGACCGGCGTCCGGCGCTCACGGAGCCGCTGACCGTGACCAGTATCAACGTCGCGGTGCGTGCGGATCCGGTCGCGGCAGCGAAGGCGGTGACCGGTGCCGACGTGGCGGTCTTCGTCGAGGCGCAGGCCGAGTGGGTAGCCTCGCTGCCGCAGGCCTTCCGCACCGCCTTTCCCTACCAGGCGCCGGCGGTCGGCTCCGAGGGTGCGGTGGGCAGCGACACGGTCATCTTCTCGAAGTACCCGATCGTGGCGTCCGAGGCCCTCCCGCCGAGCAACTTCCAGCAGTGGTCGGCCGTCGTCCGCACCCCGCAGCTGGGGCAGGTGCGGGTGGTGGCGGTGCATCCGTGCAACCCGTACTGCCGGCCCGGCCTGTGGGTCCAGGACGCTACGCAGCTGCGCGGCTGGTTGGCGTCCCACCGCGACACGATGCCGATGATCGTGGCCGGTGACTTCAACGCCGTCGACGACCACCTCACCATGCAGAACCTGTACGCGGACGGCTTCCGCAGCGCGGCCGCACTCGCCGGCGCCGGCTTCGTCCGCACCTGGCCCGCAGACCGGAGCTTCCCGCCGCTGATCGCCATCGACCATGTACTGGTGACGCCGGATCTGACCGCGACCAGCTTCGGGACCTTCCGGGTTCCGGGCACGGACCACCTCGGCGTCCGGGCGGTGCTGGCCGGGGTCGGCGACTGAGTATCAGGCGCCGACGGTCGCCTTCGTCTCGCGGGCCATCGCCAACTCTTCGTTGGTCGGCACCACCAGCACGGCCACCTTCGAGTCGGCGGTCGAGACCACCCGCGGTTCCTTGGAACGGACGCCGTTCGCCTCGTCGTCCAGGCTGAAGCCGAAGCCGGAGAGCCGGTCGACGATCGCCTTGCGCAAGGCCGGGTTGTTCTCGCCGACGCCCGCGGTGAAGGTGATCGCGTCCAGGCTGCCCAGCACGGCGAGGTAGGAACCGATGTAGTGCAGCAGCCGGTGCACGTAGACGTCGAAGGCGAGCTTGGCGTCCGCATTGCCCTCCGCGATCAGATCGTTGATGTCGCGCCAGTCGGTGACCCCGCACAGGCCGAGCACGCCGGACTTCTTGTTCAGCAACGTGTCGATATCGTCGATGCTCATCCCCACCTGACGGGAAAGGTAGGCGTGCAGGCCCGGGTCCACATCGCCGCTGCGGGTGCCCATCACCAGGCCCTCGAGCGGGGTGAGACCCATCGAGGTGTCCACCGCGACGCCGCCGCGGATCGCCGAGATCGAGGCGCCGTTGCCGAGATGGCAGACGATCTGGTTCAGCTCCGAGTAGGGCCGGCCGAGCACATCCGCGACCTTCTTCGACACATAGCTGTGCGAGGTGCCGTGGAAGCCGTAGCGACGGATGCCGTGTTCTTCGGCGACGTCCTTGGCCAGCGCGTAGGTGTAGGCCTCGATCGGCAGGCTGGAGAAGAACGCGGTGTCGAAGATGGCCACGTGCGGCACGTCGGGCAGGGCCGCACGGGCGGCCTCGATGCCGGCGATGGCCGGCGGATTGTGCAGCGGCGCCAGCGGCGACAGCTCCCGCAGGGTGTCCAGCATCTCGTCGGTGACCAGCGTGGTCTCCCGGAACGCTGCACCGCCGTGCACCGTCCGATGGCCCACGGCGACGACGTCGGCGAGCTTCGGCCCATGCTCCTCGAACAGCTGCACCATCACCTTCAGCGCCCGTCCGTGGTTGGGGAAGCCGCGCTCCTGATGAAAGGTCTCGCCACCGACGGTGTGGTCGATGGTGCCGGACTCGTCCCCGATCCGCTGGACCAGACCGGACGCCAGGACGCTCTCGTCGTCGGCGTCGATCACCTGGTACTTGATCGACGACGAGCCGGCGTTCAACAGCAGAATGGGCGTGCTCATGAAGAGTCTCCTAGGTTGGTGCGTCGGGGCTGGGTTGGCGTCAGTTGGCTGGGGTCTGGGCCTGGATGGCGGTGATCACCACGGTGTTCACGATGTCGTCGACCAGGGCGCCGCGGGAGAGATCGTTCACGGCCTTCTTCAGGCCCTGCAGGATCGGGCCGATCGCGACCGCCCCCGAGGAACGCTGCACCGCCTTGTAGGTGTTGTTGCCGGTGTTCAGGTCGGGAAAGATGAAGACCGTCGCCTTGCCGGCCACCGGCGAGTCGGGCAGCTTGGTCTTAGCCACGTCCGGGTCGACGGCGGCGTCGAACTGGATCGGCCCCTCCAACGCCAGATCCGGACGCCGCTCGCGGACGATCTCGGTGGCCTGACGCACCTTGTCGACGTCGGCACCGAAGCCGGAACTGCCGGTGGAGTAGGAAAGCATCGCAACCCGCGGCTCGATGCCGAAGGCCACCGCGGTCTCGGCCGAGCTGATCGCGATGTCGGCCAGCTGCTCGGCCGTCGGATCGGGGTTCACCGCGCAGTCGGCGTAGACGTGCACCCGGTCGGTCATGCACATCAGGAACGAGCCCGACACCACCTTCACGCCGGGCTTGGTCTTGATGAACTCCAGCGACGGACGAATCGTGTTGGCCGTGGTGTTGATCGCGCCCGACACCATGCCGTCGGCCATGCCGAGATGCACCATCATCGTGCCGAAGTAGGAGAGGTCCTTCATCTTCTCGCGGGCCTGCTCGACGGTGACGCCCTTGTGGGCGCGCAGCGTGGCGTACTCGGTCGCGAACCGCTCGACCAGCTCGGCGTCGGTCGGGTTGACGATCTCGACGCCGTCCAGCACCCAGCCCATCGCCGAGGCCCGGGTCTTGATCTCCACCGGATCGCCGAGCAGCACCAGATCGGCGACACCGCGCTGCAACAGGATGGCGGCCGACTCGAGGATGCGGTCGTCGGAGGATTCGGGCATCACGATCTTGCGGCGATCGCGGCGGGCCAGCTCGTTCAGCTGGTAGCCGAACATCAACGGAGTGATGACGCTGGACGGCGGCACCTCAAGGGCCTTGATCAGCTCGGCCGAATCAACCTGCTCGGCGAAGATCCGGCGCGCGGTCTCGACCTTGCGCGGTGAGGAGGTGAAGTGGCCGCGGGTGTTGAACACGTCTCTCGCGGTGGTGTACGTGCCCTGGTCGGTCATTCCGATCGGCAGGTCGAGGTGCATGCCGTCGAACAGCTTCACGACGTTCTCGGGGATCGGGTAGCCGCCGGTCAGGATGACCCCGGTGAGCTGGGGGAACGAGCCGGACTGATGCGCCAGGATCAGGCCGGGCAGCAGGTCGCCGGACCGGTCGCCGGGCATCAGCACGGTGGCCTCGGTGACCAGGCGCGAGAGCACATTCGGCAGGGTCATCGCGGCCACGATGGCGTTCTGCGATTCGCGGTCGAGCAGATCGGGATTGCCGAGCACCTGGGTCGCGCCGACCGCCTCGAACTGGGCGCGCAGCGTGGGGGCGACCAGCAGCGGCTCGGCCGGCAGCGCCGCCACGACCAGATGGGTGAGCTGCCGCAGCGCCTCGGAGGTCTCGTCGAGAACCTCCGGATCGACCCGGTTGGCGATCACGCCGATGGTCTGGACGTGATGCGCGGTGAACTCGCTGAGAGCCGACTCGGCCGCGTCCCGGATTTCGCGGACGTCGCGTCCGTAGCCGTTGACCACCAGCAGCAGGGCGGCGTTCAGATTGGCCGCGATCTCGGCGTTGAAAGCCAGCTCGGTCGGGCTGGTGACGTCGGCGTAGTCCGAGCCGAGTACCACGATGGCGTCGAACCGGGGGCTGATCCGGCCGAACTTCTCCACGATGGTGGTCAGCGCGCTTTCGGGATCGGCGCGCATCTCGTCATAGCTGATGCCGATGGCGTCGTCGTAGGAGAGTTCGATGCCCGGCAGGCCGAGCAACATCTCCAGAATGTCGTCGTGCTGTCCGGCGCTCACCAGTGGACGGAACACGCCGACCGATTCGACCTCGCGCAGCAGCGTGTCGAGGAGTCCTAGGGCGATGACGGATTTGCCGGTCTGGCCTTCGGGGGCCGCGACGTAGATGCTTCGAGTCACGGGCCACAGGCTAACGCCGCAACGACGTGCCTGTCTGCGGCCCGTTTCGTCCACTGGGCGCGCTTCTCGGGCCGACCGGTGGCAGGCTGGGTGAATGGCACGCGCGCGGCAGGTCGAGGTACGCGACGGGGTCGAGCTGACCAACCTGGATCAGCCGCTGTTCGGCGGTGCCGAGGCGTCCAAGCGGGACCTGATCGACTACCTGGACGCCGTCGCCGAACCAATCCTGCGCGAACTCGCCGGACGCCCGCTGTCGGTGATCAGGGTTCGCCCGGGACAGCAGCCGTTCATGCAGAAGAACCTGCCAGATTACGCTCCTGACTACGTGCGCAGCGCCACCGTATGGTCACAGGCGGGGCATCGGGAGGTTCGCTACCCGCTCTGTGAAGATCGGCGAACTTTGTTCTGGCTGGCCAATCAACGCGCGGTCGAGTACCACCCGACGGTGATGCTGCCCCACCGTGGCGAGCGCACCGACATCCTGGCGGGACAGGTCACCCACCTGGTGCTCGATCTCGATCCGCCGGAGGGCAGTGGCTTCGAGGTGGTGATTCGGGCGGCGCAGCTGGTTCGGCAAGCACTTGCGGAGGTCGGACTGGCCGGGGCGGCGAAGACGTCCGGCTCGAAAGGGGTGCACGTCATCGTTCCGGTGTGTGACATCGATCTGCCCGACGCGGCCGCCGCGACCCGGGCGGTCGCGGCCCGCACCGAGCAGCTGGCGCCCGAGGTGGTGACAACCGCGTTCCTGAAGGCGGATCGCGGCGGCAAGGTGTTCGTTGACGCCACCCGCTCCGGCGGTGCTTCGTTGGCCTGCGGCTACAGCCCGCGGGTGCGGCCCGGGACGCCGGTGTCTTTCCCGGTGGCGTGGGACGATCTGGCTGCAGTGAACCCCGCCGACTTCACGATTCGCAGCGCCCCGGCGATGGTCGGTGACGGTGACCCGTGGGCGGATTCATTGCCGTCGCCGCAAGTGGTGCCTGCTGAACTGATCGCCCAGGGACACACCATCCCGGTCGCCCGGGTGGCGGCGATGCACGAAGGAAAGCGCCGCAAGCGCGCCGCTCAGCGCGAAGGAACCCCCGAACCGGAGCGGTAGCGGTCCCCGGCCGCCCGCAGGGCGTCCAGCCGGTCGCGCTGGTCGGCGCTAAGCGTGAGATCGAGGGCGGCGAGGTTCTCGTCCAGGTACCCCGGTCGCTTGGTCCCCGGGATCGGGACGACGTCGGGGTCGTGCCCGAGCAGCCAGGCGAGGGCGACCTGGGCGGGACGTGCGCCCACCTCGTCCGCGACCTCACCGACCACCTGCACCTGGGCCAGGTTCTCGGCCAGATTGCGGCGATTCCAGCGCGGCAACAGTCGTCGGTAGTCGACCAGGCCGATCTGGGTGGTGGCGGCGGGCGAGCCGGTGAGCATGCCCCGTCCCAACGGCGAGTAGGCGACGATGCCGATGCCCAGCTCGTGTGCGGTTGGGACGACGCTGCGCTCGGGATCGCGGGAGAACAGCGACCACTCCATTTGGACCGCGGCGATCGGGTGCTCGGCGTGCGCACGGCGCAGCTCGTCGGCAGTCACCTCGGAGACGCCGAGGGCGCGGACCTTCCCGGCGTCGACCAGTTCGGCCATCGCGCCGATGCTCTCCTCGATCGGCACCCGGGAATCGACCCGGTGCAAGTAGTAGAGGTCGATCACATCGGTGCGCAGACGCCGCAGTGACGCGTCCGCGGCCCGGGCGATGCGGGCCGGTGAGGCGTCCAGCCCGATCGGCAGGCCCAGACCTGGCATGGTGAGGATGCCGGTCTTGGTGGCCAGCACGATCTCGTCGCGGACGTCGTGCAGATGGCGCCCGAGCAGCTTCTCGTTGGCGCCGCGTCCGTACATGTCGGCGGTGTCGAACAAGGTGACGCCGCGTTCCAGCGCCCGTTCCAGGGTGGCCTTCGACGACGCCTCGTCCGGACGGCCGTAGGCGGTGCTCATTCCCATGCAACCCAGGCCCAGCGGGCTGACCTGCAGCGGACCGAGGCGGCGGGTGCCGTGGCTCATGCTCTGACCTCCAGTTGCGAGTATTTGCTCGTAAATCACGATACGAGTAATCGCTCGTATTTGGCAATGGTGTCCTACGATGCGGTCATGACGCGGGCGGTGGCGCGGACGGCGCGCGGTGTGGCCCGGATGGCTCAGATCCTGGACGCCGCGGCGATGGTGTTCGCGCGGGTCGGCTACGAGCGTGCGACGACGAACGCGATCGCGGCAGAGGCGGCCATCTCACCAGGTTCGCTCTATCAGTTCTTTGCCGACAAGGCAGCCATCGCGGCCGCGGTCGGCGCGCGGCTCGCGTCCGAACTGGAGGAAGCCCAAGGCGTCGCGCTGGCCGATCTCGACCCGACTGGGGTGTCGCTTTCCGAACTGGTGGAGCGGGTGCTCGATCCGCTGGTCAGGTTCGCCGTCGAGCGGCCGGCCTTTCCGGAACTGTTCGGGCGTGCCGCCCTTCCGGACGCCGCGCTGGCGCCCATCGCCGCGGCCAAGGCGGCGCTGGGCGAGCGGAGCGCCGACCTGCTTGTGCTACGGATGCCGCACCTGGATCGCGACGAGGCCGAGGAGGCGGCTCGGATCGCGCACCTGCTGGTGCATGGCGCGATGGCCGAGATGGCCGCCGACCCGGTGGTGCGGCGCGAGGTCACCCGCGCGGTGGTCGCCTATCTGGCTACCAAGGATGTGGCCTCGACCAACGAGCGTCCAGATTGATCCGGACGGGATCAGAGTCCTTCGGCCAGCCAGGCCAGGTCGGCGCGATGCTCGGCGATGTCGCCGGGGGTCTCGACCACCACGGGCGCCTTTGCTGAGCGGATCACGTCGCGAACGCCTTCGGGGTCGCACTGCCCGGTACCCCAGTTGGCGTGCCGGTCGGCGCCGGAGTCGAAGGCGTCGCGGGAGTCGTTGGCGTGGATCAGGTCGATCCGGCCGGTGATGGCGCGGAGCCGGTCGACCAGGCCGAGCAGTTCATTGCCCCCGGCGTGGGCGTGACAGGTGTCGAGGCAGAAGCCGACTTTGTCGGCGTTGGCGGACGCGCCGATGGCCGCCCAGAGCCGGTCGATGCTCTCCAGGTGCCGGGCCATCGCCTTGGTGCCGCCGGCGGTGTTCTCGATCAGCAGCGGAACCGTGATGTCGAGGCCGTCGACCGCCTTGAACCAGTTGGTGAAACCGGCCTCGGGATCGTCCTTGGCGGTGAGGTGGCCGCCGTGCACGATCACCCCGGCCGCACCGATCTCGGCGGCTGTGTTGAGCTGCTTCTGCAGTTGCTGGCGGGACGGGATGCGGATCCGGTTGTTCATGCTGGCTACGTTGAGCACGTACGGTGCGTGCACGTAGAGCGCAATGCCGGACGCCGCGGCGTCCGCCTTGAGCGCTGCGGCGCCGCCGGCGTAGGCGACCTGCGGGCCCTTCCAGCCCTGCGGGTCACCGAGGAAGAACTGGCTGAGCTGCGCCCCGCGCGCCTTCGCCTCGGCGATCGGGTCGGTGGAGTCGACATGTGCACCCATCGCGATCATGGTCCCCGAGCCTAACGGTGCCCGGTGACAGATTCTGCTACCCCTTCCACCGCCTGCGTCCCGCGATTCGCTGCTGGTGGTGTGCGGCCGCTAAGGTTGGTCCTTGGTGCCTTCCGGCACCGTTTGCACACGCCCTCCTGCCATGGGAAATGCTCATGGCCGCTCGAGACCAGAGGAGGTGGAGTTCGCGTATGCGTCAATACGAAGTCATGGTGATCATCGATCCCGATGTGGACGACCGTCAGGTGAACGGCCTGTTGGAGAAGCCGCTCGCGGGCCTGACCAAGGCCGGTGGCACCGTCGACAACCTGGACATCTGGGGCCGTCGCCGGCTTGCCTACGACATTCGCAAGAAGTCCGAAGGCATCTACGCAGTCATCAATCTCACCGCTGAGCCTGCCGACGTGAAGGAGCTGGATCGCCAGTTCACCCTGAACGAGCAGATCATGCGGACCAAGATCATCCGGCCCGATACCCGCTAAGAAGTTCTGTCAGCGGTAGCTGACAGGCTCTGAGTGACTCAGCACCTCGATCGAAAGACACACTCATGGCAGGCGAAACCCAAATCACCCTGGTTGGCAACCTGACCGCCGATCCCGAACTGCGCTTCACGCCGTCCGGTGCGGCGGTGGCCAACTTCACCGTGGCCTCCACTCCGCGGACGTTTGATCGTCAGTCCGGCGAGTGGCGCGACGGCGACGCGATGTTCCTCAACTGCTCGGTGTGGCGGCAGGCGGCCGAGAACGTCGCCGAGTCGCTGACCAAGGGCATGCGGGTGGTCGTCCAGGGCCGGCTGAAGTCGCGCACGTACGAAACCCGCGAGGGCGAGCGGCGCACCGTGTTCGAGGTCGAGGTCGAAGAGATCGGTCCGTCGCTGCGGTACGCCTCAGCCAAGGTCACCCGGAACTCCGGCGGCGGTGGCGGCAACTACTCCGGTGGTGGCGGCTACTCCGGCGGGGGCAACTCCGGTGGCGGCAACGCCGGAGGTTCCGACTCGTGGTCGTCCGGTGGTGGCGGCAACAGCAACAGCGGCAACAACAACAACCGCTCGTCCGGCAACGATCCGTGGGCTCAGGCCCAGAGCGAAGAGCCGCCGTTCTGATCGACGCCCGCCCGATCGGCGGCTCGTCCCCATTCATCCACGTCATTCCGGCCTCGGCCGGGCTCACTGAAAGGGAGCACCATAATGGCCCAGTCACAGCGCAAGCCTGTGAACAAGAAGAAGATCGCGCCGGCCAAGTCCGTGCGCATCGGCCACATCGATTACAAGGACACCGCGACCCTGCGGAAGTTCATCTCCGAGCGGGGCAAGATCCGCGCCCGCCGGGTGACCGGCCTGTCCGTCCAAGAGCAGCGCAAGGTTGCGATCGCCGTCAAGAACGCGCGTGAGCTGGCCCTGCTGCCGTACGCCTCGACCGCCCGCTGAGAAGGAGGAACGCCAGCATGAAGCTCATTCTGACCGCTGCCGTCGACCATCTCGGCATCCCTGGCGAGATCGTCGAGGTCAAGGACGGCTACGGCCGCAACTACCTGCTGCCCCGCGGTTTCGCGATCAAGTGGACCAAGGGCGCCGAGAAGCAGATCGACGGCATCAAGCGAGCCCGTGATGCCCGCGAGATCCGCAACGTCGAGCACGCCAAAGAGATCCGCGGCCAGCTCGAGGAGCTCGCGGTGTCGCTGCCGGCCAACGCCGGCGACAACGGCAAGCTGTTCGGCGCCGTCACCCCGGCCGACATCGTGCTCGCGGTGAAGAAGGCCGGCGGCCCTGCCGTCGACAAGCGCTCGGTCGAGATCGCCAAGCCGATCAAGTCCGTCGGTACCCACACCGTCGGCTTGAAGCTGACCAGCGGCGTGGTCGCGCACATCAACGTGGACGTCGTCGCCGCCGCCTGAGCCAGGCAATACACACTGCAGCGAGGCGGGGATTCGTCCCCGCCTCGCTGTTGTTGCGTCCGCGTCCGGCCCCAGCGCTCCCCGAACTATCTAGCGCTCGCTGAGTTCAGCGAGCCCGAAGTAGTTCGGCGAGCGGTTGGGGCGCACCCAAACCGACGCGGGTTGTCCGGGCGCGGGGTGCCCGGGGCCGCAGAACGGATCGTCTAGGGTGAACCGATGGATCGACCGAGGGCAGACGAATGACGCCGAAATGGGGGCGGATCGCGCTGATCGGGGCAGCGGTGGCGGTCTTGGTCGCCGTCGTGGCCGGCATCCAGGCAATGTCTGCACCCGTGGAGCGGGCCGGTGAGCCCACCGTGGCAGTGCCCTCGCCGACCGGCACTCGGTTCACCGGCCCGTCGGCGAGCCCGAGCGGCACCGCCACCACCTCGGTCTCGGCCACTCCGACGGGCAGCCCTTCCAGTTCGCCCAGCGGCACCATGAATGCGTCCGGCGATTTCGGTTGGGCGAGCGTGACGTCGCCCGCGGCTGGCTCGCAGGGCAGGCTGTACTCCTATGCGGTGGCCGTCGAGACCAGCACGGGGCTGAAGGCCGACACCGTAGCCTTGACGATCGCGGACGTGCTCAACGACCCGCGCAGCTGGACCGGCACCGGCGACGTCCGATTCGCGCTGGTGGCCAGGTCGAAGGCGACGACGCAGCTCTATCTCGCGAGCGGAACGACCGCCGCCGAGCTGTGCGGTTCGAGCGCCCACGTGGCCTACACCTGCGCGAAGGGCAACACCGTGGTCGTCAGCGCCGAGCGGTGGAGATCCGGAGCACCCGGCTACGCCGGCGATGCCACCGGGTACCGCGCCTACCTGATCAACCACGCCGTCGGCCAGCTGCTCGGCAAGACCAGCGCGAGTTGTGCCGGCAAGGGCAAGAAGGCGCCGGTGATGATGCAGCAGAGCGCGAATCTGCGCGGCTGCGTCGCGAATCCCTGGCCCTGAGCCTCGCGGCGCGACGCCGCTGCATCACGTCCGGTCCGCTCGACTCCTCTTGTCGACGGGGAGGACGCCATGACTCGCACATCCGCGCCTGCGGACGCCGGCTGCCGGCCGCAGGCGGGACGCCTGATCGCCTACCACGCCTTCGCCGCGACCGCGGCGGCGCTGCCCTGGCCCGCGCTGCTGGCCGCCATCTGGCAGGTCACCGACGATCCGGCGCTGATCGGGCTCGCCGGGGCCGCGCGGTTCGCGCCCTGCGTGCTGTTGTCGGCGTTCCTGGGCGGGCTCGGCGACCGGATCGGACGGCTGCGGGCCGTCCGGCTGTCGGCCGCCGTCCGGCTCACGCTGGTGATCGCTGTCGCCGCGTTGCTGTCGCAAGGGTTGGTGTGGCCGGCCCTGGCTGCCGCGACGCTGGTCGTCGCGGCAGGGGTTCCGGCGTTCCCGAGCCTGGTCGCGTTGCTGCCGCACCTGTCGCAGCGACCCGAGCGCGACACCAACCTGCTGGTCACTTGGGAGGTCAGCGGATTCGTCGTGGGCCCCGCGCTCGGCGGTTTGCTGCTGGTGGCCGGAACCACCTGGTCGGCCGTGGGCTGCTTGCCGTTGATGGTGGTGGCGGTGCTCGTGTTGCCGCGCCGGGTGGACGAGCACGCGCCGTCCGGACGGCCGCTGCGACTGCAGGTCGGCCTGCGTCAGGTGCTCGGCGTCCCGATCGTCCGGCGCGCCATCGGCACGGTGATGATGCTGAACGCGGTGCTCGGGGTGCTCGGGGTCGCGCTGCTGCGCATCGCCGAGACGCAGTGGGACGCCGGCGTCGCCGAGTTCGGCGCGCTGACCGCGGCGCTGGGGTTCGCTTCGCTGACCGCTCCCGCACTGATCCGGCTGACCGGACGCCTCACGCCGCGACTGGTTGCGCACCTGGTGGTGGTGCTGCCCCTGGTGGCGGTGATTCTCAGCCCGACCTGGGCCACCGCCCTGCTGCCGCTGGCGCTGCTGGGCGCCGGGTTGACCCTGGTCGAATGCCGGACCACCCGGATGCTGCAGGACGGCGCGCCCGCCGACTACACCGCTCTCGCGCTCGGCATCGCGGACGCCGCACTGGTCGCGGCCGCGATGGCCGGGGCACTGGCCGCGCCCTGGTTGTTGGCCGCGGTCGGTCCGACAGCCCTGCTGCTCGGCCTGGCGGCCGGCTGCGCGGTCGTGCTCGGCTGGGGATCCAGTGTCAGTCCTCGTCCGGGTCGGCCTCGGCGTCGGCTTGGGTCGGATGCACCGTGCCGGGCACATGGTCGGCCGGGCCGTACAGCGCGTACACCTTCATCGGCTCCTCGCCGATGTTGGTGACGTTGTGCCAGGTGCCTGCGGGCACCAGGATCGCCCAGTCGTCCTCGACCTCTTTGCGGAAGCTGAGGTCGCTCTTCTTGGGCCCCATCTCGACCAGGCCCTTGCCCTGCTCGAGACGAAGGAACTGATCGTTGTCAGGATGGACCTCGAGCCCGATGTCGCCACCGACGGGAATGGACATCACGGTGAGCTGCAGATGCTTGCCGGTCCACAGCGTGGTGCGGAAGTTGTTGTTGTCGGTGGTCCGCTTCTCGATGTCGAGAACGTAGGGCTCCTTGCCGCGGTCCTTGTTCTTCCTGACAGTCATGATGCTCCTCTGCTCACTTCGGCCTACGCCCCATCCTTACCCACCGCGCCGACAGTTGCGACCGGCTCGGGCAGATCAGCCCTCGCGATCGGCCAGCAGTCGCCGGATCACCCGGAGCACGCCGTCGTCAGCGTTCGACTCCGCGATGAATCGGGCCCGCTGTCGCACCGTCTCATGCGCGTTGCGCACCGCGTAGCTGTGCTCCGCCTCGTCCAGCATCTCCAAGTCGTTGTAGGCGTCGCCGAAGGCCATCAGCTGATGCCTCTCCAGACCCAGGTGATCGGCCAGCACGCGGAGTCCATGTCCCTTGTGGACGCCCGGATTCATTAGGTCCACCCAGAGCGGGCTGCCTGTCGTCACCGAGAACTCGTCGGCGTAGGTCGGGTGGAAGATCTGCTCGAAGTAGCGGATGCTCTCGCCGTGCGGCAGGTAGACGCTGAATTTGTCGATCGCGGCGTCCAGCTCGTCGAAGTTGTCGATGTAGACGATCCGCGGATTGAATCGGGTCAGGTACTCCTCGTGTTCGACGTGTTCAGCCCACACGTAGGCTGCCTCGGGGCTGCAGGCGACCGGCACCCCCGGTGTGTCGCGCAGGGTGAGTTCCGCCATCGCCCGATAGCTCTGCGGGCTCAGCAGGCTCTGGAACAAGATGGTGTCGCCGTAGCTGACCGTGCCGCCGTTGTTGCCGATGTAGGCGATTCCGGGCCGCGGCGGGAACATCTGCTTCAGCCGGTTGAGCGGACGCCCGCTGGCCGCGACGAAGGTGATGCCGGCCGCATGGAGCCTGCTCACGTAGCTGTCGATATCGGGCGGCAGTTCGCCCTGCTCGTCGAGCAGCGTGTGGTCCATGTCCGAGGCGATCAGCCGGACGTCGTGCATCTGTGTTCTCCGATTGTTGAGTGAGTTCCGATTGTCGAGGGTGTCGGTCACAGGCCCATCCGATCGAATTCCTCGATGGCGACCTTGCGTCCCAGCTCGATCATCTCTTCCGCGCGGTGGAAGTCGAGCACGCTACACGCGTCCATCGGCACCCAGACCAGCACCTCGGGCGTGTTCAGCACGGTGCGGGCGATCTCGATGCGGCCCTGCATGATGTCGAGCGAGCGGCCGAGCAGGTCGGCCAGGTTGACGTCCGCGGGCCAGTCCTCGAACGCCTTCGGCGGCGGGGGCACCGGGGTGAGCATCCTGTTGAGGTTGCGCACCGGCCACGACTCGGCCACCGAATGGGCCAGCCGGGTCGTCCAAGGCGGCTCGCCGGCGTCTGTGGCGATGTCGGTGTTGTCAGCGCTGGCCTCGTCCGAAGACTCCTTGCTGGGCAGGCCCATCTGCAGGCCCGGACGCCGGCCGAACAGCGACACCCCGACGCTGGCCTCGCCCGGCATGTCCATCGCCGGCGCCATCGGCAGCGGGTTCAGCAGGCCGCCGTCGACCAGCAGCCGCTCGCCGATCCGGACCGGGGTGAACACCGCGGGAATCGCGATGGACGCCCGCATCGCCGCCACCAGCGGGCCGTGCCGGAACCACACCTCGCGCTCGGAATCGATATCGGTGGCGACCGCGGTGTAGGGAATCGGCAGGTCTTCGATGCGGACGTCGCCGATGAATCGGTGGAGTTCGCGCATCACCCGCTGCAGCCGGATCAACCCGGGTGCGCCCAGGGTCAGGTCGGTGAGCCGGACGATATCGGTGCGGGTCAGCGCCCGGACCCAGTCGGTGAAGCCGTCCAGGCCGCCGGCGGCGAGCACCCCGCCGACGAGGGCTCCCATTGAGGTGCCGGCCACCCCGACCACCTCGTGACCGCGGGCATGCAGCTCCTGGATGACCCCGACGTGGGCGAATCCGCGAGCCCCGCCGGCACCGAGCACGAGGTTGACCTTCATGCCCCGAGTCAACCATCTCCCCCGACGCCCCTCGCCCCATTGGTCGGATTGCCTGCCCGCCTGGAACCGGCCGACTCGGCAAACCCGTGCCCAAACGGCGATGCGGCCGATGGGTCGCAGATTCCGGTCTGATGAAGCCGGGGTGCGGGCCGCGGACATGGTGCCAGCTTCGGTGCCGCGCGTCTCCGCTCCCCTAGGCCCTCCCTAATCAGTTCAGCCCTCCCTTATAAGGCAGGGCTGAACTGATTAGGCAGGGCCGTGTCGGGCTCAGGACTAGGATCGGAGCAGGCACGAGGAGGTGTCCATGGGTGCGACTGAGGTGCGGCAGGCGGTCGTGGTCGGCGCAGGAGCGATGGGTTCGGGGATCGCGGCGCAGTTGGCCAACGCGGGCGTAAAGGTGCGCTTGCTCGACGTCATTCCCGAGGGCGAGGCCGAAGATCGGTCGCGGTTGGCCAGGGAGGCGATCGGGCGCCAGCTGAAAGCCGGAGGGTTCATGCTCCCCGTGTTCGCCGAGCGGGTGACGCCGGGCAACGTGGCCGACGACGCGGACGCCTATGGCGAAGCCGACTGGGTGATCGAGGCGGTCTTCGAAGACCTCGGGGTCAAGCGCGATCTCTACGCAACCATCGAGGCGCATCGCGGCCCGGACACCATGGTCACCTCGAACACCTCGACGATCCCGCTGGCCAGCCTGGTCGAGGGCCGGGACGCCGGGTTCGTCGCCCACTTCGCGATCACCCACTTCTTCAACCCGCCCCGGCACATGCCTCTGTTGGAGGTCGTCGCCGGCGCGTCGACGGACGCGGCGGTCGTCGAGCGCTTGATCACGGCCGGTGATCGCCAACTCGGCAAGACCGTGCTGCGCTGCCGGGACACCCCAGGCTTCTTGGCCAACCGGATCGGCAACTTCTGGATGGCGGTCGCCTCGGCCGAGGCGCTCACCGGCGACGTCGACATCGAAACCGCCGACACGGTGATGACAAGGGCATTCGGCACACCGCGCACCGGCGTGTTCGGGCTGTTCGACCTGGTCGGGATCAACCTGGTGCCGTCGATCTGGACGAGCTTCCTGCGGCTGCTGCCCGCCGATGACGGCTACCACCGCTACGACATCACCACCAACGACACCTTCATCGGGCTGCTCGAGCGCGGCCTGGTCGGACGCCGCGGTCCCGGCGGCTTCACCCGCCGCCGCAAGACCGACGACGGTCCGGTCGATGAGGTGATCGACACCGACACCTTCGAGTACCGGTCGTGGCGTACGCCGTCCGACCCGGCGCTGCAGGCACGCGGGCTGCGCGCGGTGTGCCAGACCGATTCACCTGCCGGCCGGTACACCTGGAGGGTGCTGCGCGAGTTCGTCGACTACTGCTGTGTCACCGCGCCGCAGATCGCCGACCACATCGGGCTGGTCGACGACGCGATGAAGCTCGGCTATGCCTGGCAGGCCGGTCCGTTCGAACTCGCCGACGAGGTGGGCGTGGACTGGCTGGTCGAACGCTTCGAGGCCGAGGGCCGCCCGGTGCCCCCTTTGCTGCGGCAAGCCCAGGAGGCCGGCGGGTTCCGCCCCCGTCCGGATGAAGTGCTGGCCACCGACGGTTCGGTGGTCGAGCTGCCGCCGGGTCCGCTAACCGTGGCGCAGGCGTCCGGAGTGTTGGACGAGAACGAGTCGGCGGCGCTGGTCGACCTCGGCGACGGCGTGGCCTGCCTGACCCTGCGGACCAAGATGAACGTCTGCGAGCCCGGTGTCTTCGCGATCATCCAGCGGGCGCTCGAACTGGGGGAGCGCCGCGCCTTCGCGGCTCTGGTGATCGGCACCGACCATCCGCGGGCCTTCTCAGCCGGCGCCAACCTCAACGTCTTCGCGTCCCTGGTGGAACGCAACGATCCGGACGAACTGCGCCACTTCACCGAGCTGGGGCAGGGTTGCTTCGCTCGGCTGCGGGCGGCGTCCTTCCCGGTCGTGGCGGCGGCCCGCGGGCTGGCGCTCGGTGGTGGTTGCGAGTTGATGCTGGCCGCGCATCATGTGGTGGCCGGTGCCGAGCTGTACGCCGGCTTCCCGGAACGCAAGGTGGGACTCATCCCGGCCTGGGGCGGTGTCACCCGCACCCTGATCCGGGCCTCACTACGCGGTTTACCGGACCCTGCGGCGCGCGCGTTCGCCCTGGCATCGACGTCCGCGATCAGCGGCTCGGCGTTCCAGGCGCAGGCCGAGGGGCTGCTGCTGCCGTCCGACGAGATCGTGATGAACAGCGCCCGGGTGCTTGAGCGGGCCAAAGCCTCCGCGCTGGAACTCGTCGGACGCCCGCGGCGTCCGGAACCCGAGCGGTTCGCGCTGCACAGCCCGCGCCTGGAACCCCTCGATGCCTCGTGGTCGGACGCCTCACCCACCGATCAGCGGATCGTCGGCGCACTGGCGGCCATGCTCACCGGCGATGAGCCGGTCACCGAGGCCGAGCTACTGCGCCGCGAGATCGAGGTCGCCCTGGAACTCGTGGTGCTGCCGGCCAGCCAAGACCGGATGCGGCACATGCTGGCCACCAACAAGCCGCTGGAGAACTAGCGGTCGTTTCGTTGGTCGAGCCTGTCGAGGCCTCATCCGACGTCACAGCTGCAACGCTTGATCGCCGGAGTTATCCACAAGGCGGTCCACAGGTCGGGGATAACTACACGGATGTCATTCCGGCTGGCGAATGGTCTCGGGTCACCGACGGCGCTCGGTCCACTTCACCGGCTCGGGAGCCCAGCACGCCAGCTGCTCGTCGCGTTCGGTGATCAGCCTCGCCGCTCTCAGGCGTGCAAGCACCTCACGCCGCACGTCCAGGATGCGGGGCCCGGAATGCTGCATCGCGTCGGGCCCGGCGCTTGACCACCACTCGTCGAGTGCGTCGAAGACCTCGGGCGCGTCCTGTTGGTCGATGAGATCGCCGGTGACCCGGGCGAGGCCGGTCTGACGGCCGGATCGGTCGGAACGGTAGGCGTATCCACACAGGATGAGTGCCGCCATTCCGGCGCATCCGAGCAGCGCGAGGCCCGAGATGGCCGGCAGCGCCGCGAACGCACCGACCTCGCCCCACCGGAAGGCGAACACGGCCGCGGCTGCGAGCAGCCACATGCCGCCGAAGGCGAGATGAATCACCGCAGGGAGGCCCGATCCCCACAGCGACCCGTTGGCACGACGCGGTTCGAGCCAGCTCAACAGCGCGATCGAGACGACGGCGAATAGCCCGGCAGGCAGCAGCACGTCCTGTAGGGCGAGCGTGCGCGGGGCGGTCAGCAGCGCCACCGCCATCACGCCGGCGAACAGTGCGACTCCTAGCGCTACCCGGTGCAACGTTGTCGAGGTGCGCACGGGCGGGCCGGAGGGGTCGCGGCGCTGGTTCGCCGCTTCGACTGCTGCCGCGCGTGCGCGTTCATGCGTCGCGCGGGTGCGGGGATCGGCGGCCATCACCGCGACCCGCCAGGAATCTTCGATGGCGGCGTTCGCGTCGCGATAGTCGGCGTCGAACAGGATGAGGTCGATCCGGCCGAGCGTGCGCTCGTCCATTCCCGTCACCGAAGGGTGCTGTGAGCCAGCCATGGTGCCTCCCTCGTGCGATGCAGGCCGCGGACGCTCGTGCGTGTCCAGATTAGGCGGCTGCCGCTGGCCGTGACAGGGGCAGTGAGGTACTGACGGAGGCCGTCCCAGGAGCGCGCGACCACCGAGTGCCTGCGATCGCACGAGTTCCTGTCGGCTCGGTGACAGACGGCGCCCAGCTACAGAGTTCAGGCTCTCCGGGTGAGCATCGATCGGGACGCGCTTCGCCCGTCCGCCAAGGTCGTGAGGAACTCGGGGGTGCGGTTCCGTGGGGGGCGCCTGCGGCTGGTGGCGGCGATGATGATCGCCGTAGTAGCCAGCGGCTGTACCACGGCGGGCCCGACCTCACCGTCGACAGATGCCGCATCGACCACCGGGGTGAGTCCTGCGGCACCGGCCAGCCCGGCAGCGGAACAGTTCACCCCGGTGATCATGCGGGTAATGTCCCCACCCCGATGGTTCACCGGCACCGACGCGAAGGAGCATCTGGTCTACGAGTTGGAACTCACCAACGGCTTCCCGGTTCCGGCCACAGTCACCGGCATCACCGTCCGTGACTCGGCGGGCCGCAGCCTGCAGAGCCTGACCGGCGAAACGCTGACCAGCGCCATGTCGCCGCTGGCCGGGCAAGCCAAGAAGCCCACCGTTGTCGAGGCGTCCTCCATTCGGGTGGTCTGGATGGACGTCGCCGTCGATGCCGGGTCGCAGCTGCCGTCCACCGTCGAGCACGCGGTGACGGTCTCGGTCCCCCCGGGGCTGCCGGTGCCGTCCACGATCACCAGCACCGGCGGAGCAACCGAGATCGATCGGCGTCCACCCACGGTGATCGCGCCACCCCTGGAGGGCACCGGCTGGATCGCCCTGCCCAGCTGCTGCGACGGTCCGCATCGCCGCTCACTGCAACCCATCAACAACAGCCTCTGGCTCGCCCAACGGTTCGCGATCGACTTCAACAAGATCGACGCAAAAGGTCTGCTGGCAAGCGGTGACAGCAACAAGAACGCCGCTTGGTTCACCTACGACCAGCCGGTGCTCGCGGTGGCCGGTGCCCGGGTGGTCGCGGCCGTCGACGGCTATCCCGATCAGGTGCCCAACGCACCCAAGCCGGTCGGTATCGAGGAAGCCGATGGCAATCACGTCATCCTCGAGCTCGGCCCGGGTGTGTACGCGTTCTACGCCCACCTCAAGCCGGGGTCGGTCTCGGTCAAGGCCGGTGACCAGGTGACCACGGGTCAACCGCTCGGCCGAACCGGCAACTCGGGCAGCTCGACCGGAACGCACCTGCACTTCCAGCTAATGGACCGGCCGTCGGCGCTGGTGGCGGACGGTCTGCCGTTCGTGATCGATGCGTTCACCTTCACCGGACGCAGCCCCACACTCGACCGGTTGATGACGCTCAACCCGTCCACCGATCCGGTGCCCGTCGATCCCGCAGGCGCGGGGGAACGGACCAACCAGTTGCCGATGAGTCGCGACGTGGTGTCGTTCACCCGGAAGTGACCGTCCTTCGGACCGTCAGGAGGATGCAATGACCGACTCGCCCGACGAGCCTCCGACCGCACCTGGCCGGTGGATGGTCAACCGGCGGCGAGCGCTCGCCTGCGGGGGCGTGGTTGCCATGGGGGCCGCTCTGGGCGGCTGCACCAGCGGCGCGGTGTCGACCCCGACGCCGTCCGGGACGGGCACCACCCAGCCGCTGGCGCCGCCGCTGCAGCCGGGAGCCGTGATCCCCGCGGCGCAAGTCGAGGCCGCGGTGGCGAGGTTGGACGCCCTGATCTCGGCCATTTTGGCGAAGTCGACCGTGCCTGGGCTGGCCACTGCCGTCGTCCACAAAGGCAGGGTGCTGTACGCGAAGGGATTCGGGGTCCGCAGGGTCGGATCGCCGGGTGACGTCGGGCCGGACACCGTGTTCCAGCTGGCGTCGGTGTCCAAGTCGGTCGGCGCGACGGTGGTGGCGAGCCAGGTGGCCCGGGGCGTCGTCGACTGGACGACGCCGGTGCGCCGGCATCTCCCTCACTTCGCCCTGGGGGACGCCTACGTCAGCTCGCACCTGACCATCGCCGACCTGTACGCGCACCGGTCCGGCCTGCCTCCACATGCCGGTGACCTGCTCGAAGACCTCGGTTACGACCGAGGGCAGATTCTGCACCGGCTGCGGCAGCTGGTGTTGCAGCCGTTCCGGATCAGCTACAACTACACGAACTTCGGCATGACGGCCGCTGCCCAGGCGGTCGCCAACGCAACGGGTCTCGACTGGGCCAGCCTGTCAGAGCGCGCACTGTACCGCCCGCTCGGCATGACCAGCACCAGCTCGCGGTTCGCCGACTACGAGAGACACGCCGAACGCGCGCACACCCACGTCACGATCGATGGGGTCTGGACGCCGAGGTACGTCCGAACGCCCGATGAGCAGAGCCCTGCCGGTGGTGTCAGCTCCTCGGTCAGCGACCTCGCGAAGTGGATGATCATGGTGCTTGGGAACGGCACCGGCGCCGACGGACAGAAGCTGATCACCCCTGAGGCGCTCACTCCCGCCGTCACGCCGCAGATCATCTCGTCACCGGCATCGGCTGCGGCCGCTCGTGCCGGCTACTACGGCTACGGCTTCGACGTGACCGTGCAGTCGTCCGGCCGCACCCAGGTGTCTCATTCGGGCGGCTTCTCCGCCGGTGCGGGGACCAACTTCCTGCTCAGCCCGCTGGAGGGGTTCGGCATCGTCACGTTGACCAACGGCACGCCGGTGGGTGCCGCCGAGGCGCTGAACCAGCAGTTCGCGGATCTGGCCGTCTACGGGCGTCCGGTCTTCGACTGGTGGGCGCTGTACTCCGCCGCGTTCGCCGGTCTGAGCGGACCCTTCGGTGAACTGGCCGGCAAACAGCCGCCGTCGCAGCCCGCGCCGCCGTCCGTACCCACATTGCTGGCCGGAACCTACGCCAACGGCTATGTCGGTACGGCGATCGTCGAGGCGTCCGGCTCACAACTGACGAGATTGCGGCTCGGCCCGAAACGGACGCCGTTCCCGCTGCGGCACTGGGACGGCGACAGTTACACCTTCGAACCCACTGGTGAAAGCGCCAACCCGGGAAGTGTGTCGAAGGTGACCTTCGCTCGCGGGCGCAGCAGCCGGGCGACCTCGATGACCATCGAGTACTACCAGCAGGACGGCATGGGCACGTTCAACCGCTGATCGCTGTCGATGCTGAAATCGCCGAGCCGACATTCCTCTGGCTCCGGGTAGCGCTCGGTGGGACGATGACCCGATGGTGACAGTCGCGGACCTTCGTGCCGCGCCGAGCCTGGCGCGAGGCTCGGACGAAGGCCTCGCCGGACTGGCGACGCGATCCGCTTTTCGCAGCTTCGACCGTGGAGAGTTGCTGTTTCGGGCCGGCGAGCCGGTCTCGCGGATCTTCCTGATCGGTTCCGGACGAGTCGCCGCCGTCGTCACCTCGCGGGTTGGAGCGATGTTGATGTTCCATGTCGCCGGGGAGCGGGAGCTGGCCGGGCATGTCAGCGTCTTCGAGCCGAGCGGCCACCTGGCCTCGGCGAAGGCGCTCAGCGGTGTGACCGCGGTCGCGATTCCGGTGAAGGGCTACCTCGAGTTGCTGGCAACGGAATCGCTGGTGGCGCTCGATCTGGCCCGTGAGTTGGCAAGGATCGTCCGGATCCTCAATGAATCGCTGGCCGACCTGGTCTTCCTCGATCTGGAACGCCGACTGGCGCGCAGCCTGGTCGAGGCCCGGTCGAACGGCGACCTGGTGCACCTGGCGGAGAACCAGAGCGACCTGGGAGCGCGGCTGGGTGCAACCCGGCAATCGGTCAACCAGGCACTCGGACGCCTCGCCCGCCGTGGGCTGGTCAGCATCGAGAGCCCCCGGGTCATCCGCATTTTCGATCGCGACGCGATCGGTGCCTTCATCGACGGCCTCGATGCCCGGGTGAGGTGAGGTCATCGGCAGTAGCGAATCTCGACAAGCTCGCCCAGCGAGAATCCCGGCCATCCTGGGGGCGAGCTCGCAACCGGTGAAAAGCTAATCGGATTCGCAGAACCCGGGCCGCATCGTCGCGGCACCGGGCACGCACGACGATGTGCAGCCCGAAGGAGCAGAGCATGAACGAAGTGGTCATCGGCGTCGATGGCGGAACCACCGCGGTCAAAGCGGTCGCATTCGCCCTCGACGGGTCGATCGTGGCGACCCGTCGAGGGCGGTCCCGGTCGACTACGGCTCCGCGGGCGAGGCCGAGCAGGACATGAACAAGATCTGGGACGCCGTCGCCGCCTGCTTGGGCAGTGTCGCCCAGCAACTCGGCGACACGAAGGTGATCGCGATCGGGCTGACCGGCCAGGGCGACGGGCTGTGGCTGGTGGATGCCGACGGCGAGCCGGTCCGCCCGGTGGCGACCTGGATGGACGGCCGGGCTGCCGATCGGGTCCAGACCTGGACCGCGGACGGACGAAGGTGATCGCGATCGGGCTGACCGGCCAGGGCGACGGGCTGTGGCTGGTGGATGCCGACGGCGAGCCGGTCCGCCCGGTGGCGACCTGGATGGACGGCCGGGCTGCCGATCGGGTCCAGACCTGGACCGCGGACGGCCGAGCCAACAGGATGCTCGAAGTCACCGGGACGTCCGTCTTCGGCGGGCTGTTCCGGTGCTGATCGAGGAGCTCGCCGCCACCGAACCGGACGCCGTCGCCCGCGCCGCCACCCACCTGAACTGCAAGGACTGGTTGCGGCTCAAGCTCACCGGCATCCGCTCCACCGACTACACCGAGGCGTCCCGGTCGTTCCTGGACGTCCGCGACGGCTCCGGTTTCTCCACGTCGCTGGCGGAGGAGGTGGGGCTGTCCGAGATGGTGCGGCTGCTGCCCGAGATCCGTCCGGCGGACGGCGAGGCCAGCCCGCTCTCGGCGCAGGGAGCGGCTGCGACCGGCCTGCCCGAAGGCACCCCGGTGGGCGTCGGGATGATCGACGTCGCGGTCACCGGCATGGGCCTGGGCATCGTCGACGATGGCGCCAGCTGGACACCCGGGCACCGGCGTCTTGGCAAGGCATGTCGCTGACCACGGCGCGTGCCGAGATCCTGCGGGCCGTGTACGAGGGGGTGGCCCTGTCGCTGGTCGAGTGCATCGAGGCGCTGCAGATCAGCCGCGACCTGGTGGTCTCCGGCGGCGGCTTCCGCTCCGATCTGCTCTGCGAGATCCTGGCCGACGCCACCGGGCTCAACGTCGTCCGACAGGACGCCCCCGAGGCCGGTGCCCGTGGCGCGGCCGTACTGGCTCTGGTCTCCGCCGAGCGATTCCCGGATGTGGCGGCGGCCGCTGCGGCGCTCGGCACCTCAATGCAGACGTTCACTCCCGATCCGGCCCACCGAGACGCCTACCGGCGTACCAGCGACGTCTTCCGGCGCACCCGGGACGCACTCCGTCCGGTGTGGCCGGAGCTGCGGGTGTTGCGGCGACAGAGCCGGGCCGAGTAGAAGCCGAAACCCGGCCCGTCGTTGATCGAACTTGTCGAGATCCTTCCGAGAGGTCTCGACAAGCTCGACCGACGAGTTACTTCTTGATCGTGAAGCTGGCGCCCGTGTTGCCCTTCACCACTCCCGGGCCCTTCGAACTGAGCATTCCCAGGCTCGAGCCCTTGGTGAGTTTGTAGCGCAGCATGCCGACGATGGCCGCATTGGACGGTTGGGCCTTGAGTAGTGCGATCAGCTGATCGAAGTTCTTGGCCTTGTCCAGAAGGCTGCTCCAGTCGCCGCAGTCGGGCTCGCCGTTCTTGTCGGGGACGCATGCGGCCGACTCGCTCGCGGCCAAGAGCTTGACAGAACCCGTGGTGCGGGCGTTCTTGGACAATCTGATCGAGAACGCCGAGCCGGGCTGCCTCGCGACCGGCACGTTGTTGTTCAGCACCTGGAACATCGGCCGGAGCTGGTAGCGGGTGCCCGCTCTGAGCTTGCTGGCGGAGAGGCTTACCCACTTCTTGCCGTTCAGTCGCTGGACCTTCGCGAGACGGTAGGCGATGGCGTCCGCTGAAAGCAGCTTGACGGCGACGGTGACCCCAGTGATGGTGACCTTCTCGTGACTCTGCTGCGTGATCGCCCAGACGTCATCGGCAGGTGGTGTGGCGATCTCGTCGGGGAAGTAGGAGCGATCGCTGACCACTTGGGAGTTGACCAGCTTGCCGTCCTTGCCGTTGGCCCGCCGGTACTTGATCGTCCAGGTGAGCTCGCCGGTACCGGCACCGTACTGGTCGAGTTGCTCGATGGCTGCTCGTCCGACCAGCTGGGCGGTGGCCGCGGCCGCGGCGTCCGGGTAGGCCACCTTGGCGTGGTAGCTGTCGACCGGCTTGCCCTGCGAGTTCTTGACGTTCACGGTGAGGGGGAATCCCGTCGTCGCGCCGAGGGTGCCGCGGACACCGGCGAGCCGGTCCTGCGTGATGACCCCTGCCGGTGCGTAGAACTTGGTGACCTCTTTGTAGGATCCCACGATGCCGGTGGCGTCCGGGATGATCATCGCCGCGGACGCGTTGGAGAACAGCACCGTGGTCTTACCGTCGAAGAGCAGCGGATGCCCGAACCCCCACACCGTGGAGCCGCAGATGGCGGTGACTGTGCCGGTCGCGGTGATTGACAGGTCGCCGCTGGTCAGCGACGCGGCAAGGTTGCCGCCGGCGACCAGGGGTTTGGTCTCCGCGGCCTGCTTCGGGGCAGCGGCGAACCCGCCGCCGCGCAGCATGCTCGCGGCCTTGGAGGTCCGCGGGGTACGAGCCAGGGTCCGGTTGGTGAACTTGTTCATCCCGCCGCCGGCCGGCCCAGCCATGCGCACGGTCTTCACCTGACTGAGCTTGGTTCCCTCCAGCGGGATCTGGGCGATTCGCGCGCCGGCCGCCGAGATTTTCAGGTTGGCCGCGGTCAGAACTCCACTCCGCGGCTGGCTGACCCCGGTGGTGCCGATGTTCTTCATGTACTCGGCGGGAGTGACGCCCGCGATCGGCAGATTGTCGGGGTTGAACCCGTACGCGACGGCACCGATGAGGCGTCCGTCGCCGTCGTAGACGGGGGATCCCGACATGCCCTGCCAGATACCGGCCGCCTTCAAACCATTGGTGCCGTCGATGGTGGGGCTGCTGAACTTGAACAGCAGCACGTCCTTGCCCTTGCCGAGGAAGTCATCGATGTGGCCGATGTACTCGCCGGTGAAGCCGGTCGGATCGGTGCCGCTGACCACGGTCTTGCCGGTGACGGCATGACCGGCGGTCCAGCTCTCGACCTCGCTCACCGGTACATAGGGCTGAGTGTTGTCGTCACAGAAGTAGGCGGGGGCGGCGGCTCTCGCCGGGCTCGCCGCGGCGATCATGCCCAGGCTGAGGGTGGCGGTTAGCAGTAACGCGCCAGCACCGCGTGACCAGCGGGCGAATTGGGGCCGGCGAGTACTCGCATCGAGCGGGCGCGCGGCATCGGTCGGATCAGACATTGATCCGGCTCCTGTCCTGTCCGGGAGGGGGTGTGAGGGATAGTCTCGCCGGACCGCAGGACGGAAACGACATCGGATACGGTCCCCCGAACTCAGTCTCCGTATCCGGGCACAACGTAGCAGTCAGGAGTGCGGTGCCCACGGCCCTAAGGAAAAGTTCAGCGGACGATCAGGAGCCACACCCGGGGTCGTGCAGCGGGCGAGCACATCCCGCTACTCGGCGTCCGGGGTTGCGGCCAGGTAGACCCAACGAGCACCGCGCCGGACGAATGCCGAACGCTCGGTGAGTGCGCCACTGCGTCCGTCGAGGCGGAAGTGTGCCACGAAGCCGACGATGCCCATCATGTCGTCGGGGCCGCCGTCCACCCGGTCGACGATGTCCAGGCCGGTCCACTCGCGGTCGTCCAACTCCAAAGTCTCCGGGCGGGTGCGTGGGTGCCAGGTTCGCAGCAGGTACTCGGTATCGGTGAGGGCGAACGCCGTGTAGCGGGAGCGCATCAGCGTCTCCGCGGTGGGCGGCCACGCCTCGCGCCGCAGGTACGGCGCGCAGCAGTCGGCGTAGCGTCCGCCGCCGCACGGACAGTCGGCGGTGCCGGGCAGATCGGTCATCGCGCCAATGGTGTCACGAAGCAGTCGGTTAGGCTGACACGGCGAGCGCCACGGGAGGCAAGGATGAGTTCGACGGAAGCGGTCATCGAGTCGGCCTGGGACGCTCCCGAATCGGCCTACGACCGAGGCGCGGCTACGTATGACGCGATGGTGAGTTCGCGGCTGTACAACCGGCTGGCCTGGGGGACCGACCCTGCCGACTATGTCGCCTTTGCCCGTGAGGCGGTTGGCTCCGGCGACGGCCCGCTGCTCGACGTGGCGGCCGGCACGGCGACCGCCACGGCGGACGCCTACCTGGCGAGTGCGCGACCGTTGGTGCTCACCGACCGATCCAGGCCCATGCTGGAAATGGCCGCGCGACGGCTGACCGTCGACGGACATCCCCGTCCAGACACCCGCTTCGTCCAGGCCGACGCCTTCGCGTTGCCGTTCCCGCCGGGTGGTTTCGACACGGTGATCTGCCTGGGCTTCCTGCACCTGGTCGACGACATCGTGCCGTTCGTGGACGGCCTGCGTGCCCAACTCCGGCCCGGCGGCCGGCTGTTCGTGAGCTCGCTGGTCGCGGCGACGCCGGTCGGGACGCGGTACATCGGCTTCCTGCATCGCCTCGGCGAGATGGCCACCCCGAGGAGGGCGGACGAACTCGCCGACCTGTTCGGCGTACCCGTCCGCAGGCGTGGATCGATGGCCTACCTGCGGCTCGCCGCCTGACGTCGTTCTGCCCAATTGCTTTGCCCGCCTGGCTCCCGCCACGTCGCGCTATCATTAGACCACTGGTCTAACCATCGGTCTAAAGGAGAGCCGGATGAAGGTTCTGATCGTTGGCGCGGGCATCGCCGGCGCCACGCTGGCCTATTGGCTATGCCGCAGCGGCCATCAGCCCACGCTGCTGGAGCGCGCGCCGCGGCTTCGCGAAGGCGGCTACCTGGTCGACTTCTGGGGTGCCGGGTTCGAGGTCGCCGATCGAATGGGTATCGTCCCGATACTCATGGAGCGGGGCTACCGGATCGGTGAACTAAGGGAGATCTCACCCGGCGGCCGGCGGCTGGCAGGCCTCGACACCGTGCGGTTGATGGACGCTATGGGCGGCCGCTACGTCAGCATTACTCGTTCCGACCTGGCGGCGGCGATCTACCAGGCGCTCGGCGGGCAGGTGGAAACTGTGTTTGGCACGACAGTGCAGGCACTCGCCGACCAAGGTGACCTCGTACGGGTGCGGTTAGCCGACGGCATCGAGCGCGACTTCGACCTGGTCATCGGCGCGGACGGGCTACATTCCCGGATCCGTTCCCTCGCCTTCGGCCCGGAATCGGAGTTCGAGCGTGACCTGGGCGTGGCGATCGCCGTCTTCGACATCGCGGGCTACCGGCCGCGCGAGGAACTGGTCGCCGTCACCCATACTCAGGTCGGCGTCCAGACGCTGCGAGTCGCGTCGCGCGAAGACACCACGATGTTCTGCCTGACCTTCCGCCACGACGGCGACGTGCCCGGCGACCGGGCTGCCGGTGAGCGTCTGGTGCGTGCGCGGCTGAGTGGATCAGGGGGAGAGCTCCCGGCGATTCTGGATCGAATGTCCCAGGCGCGGACATTCTTCCTCGACCGAGCCAGTCAGATCCGGCTGCCCTCCTGGTGGCGCGGTCGGATCGCCCTGGTCGGAGACGCCGCGGCCGCCCCGTCCTTTCTGGCCGGCCAGGGTTCGGCCCTGGCGATGGTGGAGGCCTACGTGCTGGCATCCGAGCTGGTCCGGACGGGTGGCGATCACCGTGCCGCATTCGCCGGCTACGAGCGGCAGCTACTCCCGATGGTGCGAGCGAAACAGGACGCTGCGGCCGGGATGGGCGACTTCTTCGCGCCCCGCAATCGCCGGCGGCTGGCGCTGCGAACCGCGGCGATCCGGGTGCTGGGATTTCCGCCGATCGCCAGGCTGCTCATCGGCCGAAGTTTGCGCGATCCGATCCGACTCCCGGCAGACGTCGGTGCGCCGCCGGTGTCGGGGGGTTGAATGTCTCCATGGCCCGTCCCCGTTTCGACAAGCTTCCCGCCAAGCAGCAGGACGCCGTGCTCGACGCCGCGCGGCGGGAGTTTGTGACGCACGGCTTCGCCACAGCCTCGCTGAACCGGATCATCCAGGCCGCAGGTGTCTCCAAGGGCACCATGTACTACTACTTCGACGGCAAGGACGACCTGTATGCGGACGTGATCCGCCGGCAGTTGGAGCGCTTCGCCGCCTCGGCCGGTGCCCTGCCCGTTCCTCAGGGGTCACAGCCGGACCGGTTCTGGGCGACCCTCACCGAGTATGCCCAGCGCATGCTGGGCCTGCTCGCGGGTGATCCGGAAACGGCTGCACTGCTGCGGGATTCACTGGCCGGGGCAGGCAGCCCGAGCCCGGGTGAGGCGGAACGCCAGGCGACGCAGGCAACGATGCCATGGCTACGGGAAACGATGACCGCAGGGCAGCGGATCGGCGCCGTCCGCGACGATCTGCCCGACGATCTGCTGCTCGCCGTCGCGTTCGGTATGGGACGTGCCCTGGACGCCTGGCTGATCGCCCGGCCCATCGACGACGCACAATTGCCCGGCGTGGTCGCGGCCGTGATCGACATGATGCGTCGCGCGCTGCGGCCCTAGTGCCGCGTTCACAGTAGAATCTGACCCATGGCCGAGACCCGCAAGTACCGACCCTCCGGCAGTCTCGTCGGCGACGCGGTACGTGCGGCGCTGGGCGAGAGCGTCCGCCCCGTCACGCCGGGTGGCCGGCCGGACCCGTCCGAGAAACCTCCGGAGGCCGAAACGGCGAGTTCGACGCCGGCGGTTACCGTCCGCACGTTCACCTTCGGTGCCACGCGTCGTCCGGAGCCCCGCGGCGAGTGACGCCGCTTCCCGCTACTGGCTGACCTTCGGCAGCAGGGCGGTCGGTTCGTCGTCGGCCTCGTCCTCGGGAGGAGTGGCGCTACCCGGCAGCCGGACGATGAACTCGGCGCCGCCCTCGGCCGAACGCCCCGCCTTCACCCAGCCGCCGTGCGCCTTGATGGTCTGCGCCACGATCGACAGGCCCAGCCCCGACCCGGGGGTGTTCCGGGCGCTCGGGGAGCGCCAGAAACGGTCGAACACGTGCGGCAGGTCGTCCTCGGAGATGCCCGGTCCCTGGTCGGAGATGCGCAGCCGGTCGCCTTCCAGCAGCACGTGGACGATGCCGCCCTGAGGCGAGAACTTGACCGCGTTGTCGAGCAGGTTGGTGATCGCCCGCTCCAGCGTGTCGGGCTCGCCGATCAGATAGAGCGGGTTGAGTTCGACATCGAAGGTCAGCGCCGGGCCGCGTCGCTTAGCCCGTGCAATCGCGCTGCGCACCACGTCGCGCACGTCGATCGGCTCGGGGTGCGGCTGCACGACGTCGTCGCGGCTGAGTTGGACGAGGTCGCCGACCAGGGTGGTGAACTCGCCGAGCTGGGCGGCGATGTCCCGCAGGATGTCGGCGCGGGCGCCCTCGGGCAGCATCCGGCTGCGCTCGTCGGCGACCAGCAGCTCCACATTGGTGCGCAGCGAGGTGAGGGGGGTGCGCAGCTCGTGACCGGCGTCCGCGATCAGCCGCCGTTGGCGTTCCCGCGACGACTGGAGTGTGCCGAGCATGGTGTTGAACGAGCGTCCCAGGTCGGCAAGTTCGCCGCCACCGCCCTCGACCGCGATCGGGGTCAGTTCATTGGTGTCGGTGACGTGGGTGACCGCGTCGTTCAACCGGCGGATCGGCCGGATCGCCGAGCGGGCGATGACGAATCCGATCGCGCTGGACACGCCCACGCCCAGGAAGCCGAAGATCGCCAGCGACCAGGCCAGCGTCCCCATGATGTTGTTGGTGGCCTCCAGCGGACGGCCCAGCACCAGCGCGTAGTTCTCGGTGCCGGCCTTCAGGGGCACCGCAACGATCCGGTAGGGCTGACCGTTGGACGCCTCGCCGGTGCGTGCCGACGAACCCTGCTGACGACGCGCTACGGAGAGCTCTTCGACGCCGGGAATCAGGCTCACCGTCGCTCCCGGCAGGGTGCTCACCCGGTTGTCGGCGCGGACCAGCATGACGGTCACATTGGCCGCTTTCAGCGCATTGGTGTCCAACCCGCCCATGCCCTCGATGTCGACCGCCACCCAGGTCGCGGTCACCGCGGCGACGTCCACCAACTCGCTGTCCAGCTGGTTGTAGACGGTCACCCTGGTGATCAGCCAGGCGGCCACACCAGTCAATGCGACGGCGGTCGCCACCGCGAGTGCGACCAGGACGGCGATCCGGTCGCGCAGCGGCCAATCGCGTGCGAGCAGCCGTCTGAGCCAACCTGTCACGGGGGAGTCTCGCGCAGCACGTACCCGATACCGCGGACGGTATGGATCAGCCGGCTCTCACCCTCCCCCTCGGTTTTGCGCCGCAGGTAACCGATGTAGACCTCGAGTGAGTTGGCCGTGGTCGGGAAGTCGAATCCCCACACCTCGTTGAGCAGCCAGCCTCGCTCGAGCACCTTGCGCGGATTCTCCAGGAAGGTCTGCAGCAGGGCGAACTCGGTGCGGGTCAGGCTGATCCGGCGTCCGGCGCGCTGCACCTCACGAGTTTGCGGGTCGAGCGACAGGTCGGCGAAGGTCAACAGCTCGCTGTCGGCGTGCTCCTGTTCGGCCGGCTTGGACCGCCGGGTGAGAGCACGCAGCCGGGCCAGCAACTCGTCCAAGGCGAACGGCTTCGCCATGTAGTCGTCGGCACCGGCGTCCAGGCCGTCCACCCGGTCGTTGACCGCATCGCGTGCGGTGAGCACCAGGATCGGCACATCGTTTCCCGTGGAACGCAGCATCCGGGTGGTTTCCAAACCGTCCAGGCGGGGCATCATGACATCCATGATCACCGCGTCCGGTCGGAGTCCGGAGAGCCGGGCCAGGGCCTCCAGCCCATCGACCGCGGCGGTCACCTCGTAGCCCGAGTACTGCAGCGAGCGGGCCAGGGAATCCCGGACGGCCTGATCGTCATCGACAACGAGGATGTGCATGGGTTCAGCCTGCCATGTCGTGCCGCAGATGGCTGCGGCGACCGGCCGGACGTCGGTGAGAGGCAACGCCTCAGCGGCGAGCAGCGAGTTCTTGGACCCTCTCCAGGACGCCCGGCATGGCGGCCTCGATGCTGGCCAGCGTGCCGCGGAAGCCGTCGGCCGAGCCGTACCAGGGGTCGGGGACGCCGGAGCCGGGTTCGGCGTCCGGGTCGAAGTCGGTGAGGAGCGCCAGATTGCCGGCGTCGGGTACCAGGCGGCGCATCCGCGACAAGTGCAGGTCTTCCATCGCGATCACCAGGTCGGCGTCACGGATCTCGGTGGCACTGATCTGGTGGGCGCGGTGGCCGCCGGTGGAGTAGCCGGCTGCCGCCAGGACGCGCTGGGCACGCGAATCGATGGGTTCCCCGAGCTCTTCGCTGGAGGTTCCGGCGGAGGTGAACCGCACCCCTTCGAGGCCCTCGCGCTGGGCCCAACCGCGAGCCACCCGCTCGGCCATCGGCGAGCGGCAGATGTTGCCCCAGCAGACGAAGACGACGTCGACCACGTCAGCGGTTCACGTCGCTCTTCGAGGTGAACGACGCGTTCAGGATGAACGACACAATTGAGACGATCAGCGCTCCCCAGAACGCCGACCCGAAGCCGTCGACGTGCCAGCCGATGCGCAGCTGCTCGGCCAGCCACGCGGTGAGCCAGAGCAACAGGGCGTTGATCACCAAGAGGAACAGGCCCAAGGTGAGCAGCAGCAACGGCGCCGAGGCGAATTTGAACAGCGGCTTCACGATGGCGTTGACCAGCCCGAAGATGATCGCGACACCGATGATCACGATCAGGTTGTTCTGCGGCTGGTCGCTGTCCATGTGGATCCCCGGCACCACCCAGGTGGCGAACGCCAGGGCCGCGGCGCTGAACAGGAAACGCATCACCATGGCGGCGATTGTCTCATGGCAGAGTTCTCCTATCGAATCGACCGACAGATGGGCCCACCGTGAACCTGCGCCAGCGGCACTTCCTCAAGGAGCTTGACTACACCCCTGCCGAGTGGCGGGGACTGCTCGACCTGACCGCCGAGTTGAAGAAGGCGCGGAAGGCCCGACGCGAGGTCAAGCGGCTGGACGGCCTGACCCTCGCGCTGATCTTCGAGAAGCCGTCCACCCGGACCCGTTCGTCGTTCGAGGTGGCCGCCTACCACCAGGGCGCCAACGTCAGCTACTTCGACGAGACCGGCGCTCACATGGGCCACAAGGAGTCGATCGCCGACACCGCGCGGGTGCTCTCCCGGTTCTACGACGGCATCCAGTACCGCGGCTCGCGGCAGCAGATCGTCGAGACACTCGCCGAGCACAGCAGCGTCCCGGTGTGGAACGGCCTGACCGACGAATGGCACCCGACGCAAAGCCTGTGCGACATGTTCACCATGCGCGAGTCGTCCGGCCTGGACGATCGCGACATCAGCTTCGCCTACGTCGGCGACGCCCGGTTCAACCAGGGCCGCTCGCTGCTGATCGCCGGCGCGATGATGGGCATGGACGTCCGGATCGTCGCGCCCGAGTCGCTGCAGCCCGACCCGGAACTGGTGGAGGCCGCGCGCCGGATCGGTGCGGCCACCGGTGCCCGGGTGACCATCACCGAGGAGGTTTCGGCGGTGAAGGGCGTCGACTTCGTGCACACCGACATCTGGGTGTCGATGGGGGAGCCGAAGGAGGTCTGGGCCGACCGGATCGAACTGCTTACCCCGTACCGGGTGACCACCGAACTGTTGGAGCGCACCGAGAACCCGGACGTGAAGTTCATGCACTGCCTGCCCAGCTACCACGACCTGGACACCACGGTCTCGCAGCAGATCCTGGCCGAGACCGGCCGGGAGGTCTTCGAGGTGACCGAAGAGATTTTCGAGTCGCCGGCGTCGGTGGTATTCGACCAGGCCGAGAACCGCTTGCACACCATCAAGGCGATCCTGGTGGCGACGCTGGCCGGTCACTGAGGACCGCGTCCCACCCACCGCTCCCCGAACTATTTAGGGCTCGCTGAATTCAGCGAGCCCTAAATAGTTCGGCGAGCGCTCGGGGCGCGTGGAAGACGTCAGCTGGTGGCGGCGTCCTCGGGTATCTCCAGTTCGCCGGTTTCGAACTCGGGACGGACGATCAGCACATCGCAGCGGGCACGCTTGAGCACCTCTTCGGAGGTCGATCCGAGCAGGCGATCGGCCAGCGAGCGGTCGTGCAGGGCACCCATCACGATCAGGTCGGCGTTCTGCTCACCGGCGGTGGCGACCAGCGCCTCCGACGGTTCACCGTCGATCAGCAGCGCCGCGGTCACGACTGCCCCTTCCTTGCCGGCGACCGCCATGGCCTCGCTGAGCGCGAGGCCGGCGGCTTCGCGTCCGAGCACTTGGCCGACCCGGGAGTCGCCGCCCAGGGTGGCCACGTTCTTGGCCTCGTCCCGGCGGGACAATCTGGCGTAGGCGCAGACGATCACCAGATTGGCGTCGTCGTGGTTGGCCAGCCAGGCGGCTCGCCCGACGGTGGGTTCGGCCAGCGACGAGCCGTCCGTGCCCACCACGATGGTGCGGTAATCCTTCATGGTCATCGACTCATTCCTTCCGGTCAGTGCCCGCCCATGGGCATGGCGGTGACGTCATCGACGTCGCGGACGGTCCGGGGTTCCTTGATCCACAGCATCAGCACAGCGGCGATGGCCAGGAAGCCCGCAGCGAACAGGATGGCGTTGCCCGGCTTGTCACCCAGGAAGTGGCTGTAGATCCAGCCGAAGCTGACCGACTGAATCAGCATCGGGACGACGATCATCATGTTGATGATCCCCATGTAGACGCCGAACCTGGTGGACGGGATCATCCGGACGGCCATGATGTACGGCACGCCCATGATGGACGCCCAGGCGATGCCCAGACCGATGATCGGCACCAGGATCACATACTGGTTGGTGATCATCGGCACCGTGGCCAGGCCCGCGGCCGCGAGCAGCAGACACACACAATGGACCAGTTTCGCGCCGCGCTTCTTGGCGAAAGCGACCAGCGCGAAGGCGACGCTGAAGGTGATGATGTTGTACCAGCCGTTCACCAGGCCGGTCCAGGCGACGGCCTCCTCTTTGCCCTCCTGGGTGTGTGGGAACATCGTGTCGGCGATGGTCAAGGCGATGAACTGCCAGTAGATGACCATGCCGTACCACTGGAAGAAGTAGACCACCGCCAGTTTGTGCAGCTCCGGCGGCATATCGCGGAAGGCTTCGCCGATTTCCTTCAGGGCCGCGCCGAGGCCGCCCTTCTTGGCTCGCAGCGCAGCCAGTTCCTCCGGGCTGGGCGGGATCTCGGGGGTACGCAGCACCGAGATGAGCACGGAACCGATCGAACACACCGCGCCGAGCATGAACGAGCCCAGCACCCAGTAGGGAATGCCGGCCTCGGTGCCACCCTCGATGAACTTCTGGAAGACGAAGAGCGAGACGTTGGCCAGGGTGATCCCGAGGCCGGTGAAGAAGGACTGGGCGAGGAAGCCCTTGCCCAGCTGGGACGGGGGCAGTTTGTCGGCGATGAACGCCCGGTAGGGCTCCATCGCGGTGTTGTTGCTGGCGTCCAACAGCCACAGCAGCAGCACCGCCATCCAGACCGCGGTGACGAATGGGAACAGGAACAAACACAGGCTGCAGCCGATGGCGCCGATCAGGAAGAACGGCTTGCGGCGGCCCCAGCGGGGGCTCCACGTGCGGTCGGACATGGCGCCGATCAGCGGCTGGATCAGCAGGCCGGTGATCGGTCCGGCGAGGTTCAGGATCGGCAGGTCGTGAGGGTTGGCCCCGAGGAACTCGTAGACCGGATTCACCGCGGTCTGCTGCATGCCGAAGCTGTACTGGATGCCGAAGAAGCCCAGGTTCATCACCAGGATCTGCGGCATCGACATCAACGGCTTGGTGCGAACGATGCTCACCTTGGTGTCGGTGCTCATGCGGTGGCCCCCTTACCTGCGGTGCCCTCAAGGAAGGCTTCCAACCTGGTCAGTTCCTTCTCCCATCCCTCACCGTGCCAGCCTGCGACATCCGGCTCGTAGGGGCCCTGGATGATGCGCACCAGGGTGCGGTCGCGACCCATGTCGTTGAACTCGACCCGCAGTTCGAGCGGCACGTCCGGGTTGATGCCCGGGTCGCCGGTGATGCGTTCGCGAGAGACGAAGACGTCCGGTTCGAAGTACTCGGTGTAGACCCCGTCGGTGGCGACCCGGGTTGTGGGGTCCGCATCACGGACCTTGACGTGGAAGTGCCGGCCGCCCAACTGGGTGTCGCCACGTACGGTCTCTTCTTCGACATGCCACCCTGGCGAACCTCGCCACCGGAGAAGTTGTTGGGGGTCTGTCCAGGCCCGGAACACTTGCCTCCGAGGGTTCTCGAACTCTCGCTCTACGGTGACGATCACGTTGGCTGTCACGCCCGCCCACCTCACTGTGGTCTTGGCATCAGCGTGGCCGCCAGGCCATACCGGCCCGGACGCACGCCCTTGCGTTGTGGAAATCTTGCATAGTGAGTTTCACAGAAGTTGCATGCGACCTGCAATGACTATGGAACAGATTCTCCGTTTCGTCCCTCAATCGGTGCTTGTGGTTGCCATCGCCACCGGAGTTTCAGGCGGCTTTCTCCTGTCCTCGTCCGCTGGGCTGTAGCTGAGCGCTTGCGGCACCGTCGGTTGCCGGACGAGCCGATGTCGTAGGGTTGCCGCGTGACGGAGCGGTTCAGCGAGCGGCGGAGGACGCAGCGCGCACGCTTGGTGGATGTCGCTGCCCTGGCCGGCGTGTCGGTCGCCACGGCCTCGCGCTCGCTGGGGGAAGGCGCCAAGGTTGCCCCGGACACGCGGCAACGGGTGCTCGACGCCGCCCGCGAACTCTCCTACCGCGTTGCCGTCTCGCAGTCGCCGTCCGGCCCGGGACGGCGACGCACGGTGGCGATCATCGTCCCCTTCGTCACCCGGTGGTTCTTCGCGAAAGCGACGGTCGCCGCGCTGGAGGTGCTGCGCGATGGCGGCTATGACGTGCTGCTTTACCATCTGGGCGACGCGGCCAGCCGGGACGACTTCTTCGCTCGGGTGCCGCTGGCCTCTGGGGTGGACGGGATTCTGTCGCTGTCGATGCCACTGACCGAGGTGCACACGCTGGCGCTTCGCGCGCTCGGGCTTCCGCTGGTCAGCATCGGCTCCCACATCGACGGCTTTCCGTCGGTCGGCATCGACGAGGTCGCCAGTGCCCGGCTGGCGGTCACCCATCTGCTGAACCAGGGCCACCGGCGGATCGGGCTGATCGCCGGCAGACCGGATGACACCCGCTTCGATTTCACCGCGTCAATGAGTCGCCGATTGGGCTACGAGGAGGCGTTGGCGTCCTTCGGGCTCGGCTTCGATCCGCAGCTGGTGGTCGAAGGGCCGCACGGCATCGACGGCGGAGCAACCGCGATGACCGAGTTGCTGACCAGACCCGACCTGCCGAGTGCGGTGTTCGCGGAATTCGATGAGCTTGCGGTCGGTGCACTGTGGGCGCTGCGTCGGGCCGGTCTCAGGGTGCCGCAGGACGTCTCCATCGTCGGGATCGACGACGCCGAGATGGCCGAGTTCGTCGATCTCACCACCGTCGCCCAAGACGTCGACGCGCAGGGCCGGGCCGCCGCACATATGCTCCGGCAACTGCTGGGCGATGAGCCGGGCAGTCCTGATCAGGAGACGGTGCTGCATCAGGTCCAGCTTCTGTTGCGGGGCACGACCTGCCCGCCCGCACCCGGACGACGATCTTTCTTGCCATCCGACGACGGCGCTGGTAGCTCGCCCCAGCCGGGTCCGCCGGAGCCGGGCACGGGCCCCGCGCGTGAGTCGGGCTGACCTTCGACTAATCGCTCCCCGAACTACTCAGCGCTCGCCGAATTCAGCGAGCGCTAAGTAGTTCGGCGAGCGCTCGGTGGGGAGCGTGCCGGGTGCCGGGGTGGTGGCTTACGCTCCGGCGAGCCAATGGACGACCTCGGACGCCGGGCCGGCGGGTGCGCTGCGGTAGCCGGTTCCGGCCCAGAGGTGGAGTCGGTCGGTGTCACCGGCTCGCGCCGCGGCTTGGCGAAGGGACCGGGTGAGGTGGTGGACGGCCGGGTAGCCGATCGGCGCCGTCGCTTGGTGGCGGTCGATGAAGCCGTTGCGCAGTGCGCGCGCCGGGCGTCCGGTGAAGGCATGGGTCAGGACGGTCTCGGTGAAAGTGTGGTCGGCCAAGGCCGCCCGGTGGGTGGATGACGTGCCCGCCTCATCGGTGCGCAGCAGCAGGGTGCCGACGGCGACAGCCGCCGCACCGGCACGCAGCAGAGTCTGGACGGAAGCGGGCCCGTCGACGCCGCCGGTCGCGATGACGGGCAGGTCGACCGCCGCTCGGACGTCGCACACCAGCATCTCGGTGGGGATGGGCGCCGGTGGACGGTTGGCGTCGTGGGTTCCACTGTGTCCGCCGGCCCCGGCTCCCTGGACGACCAGACCGTCGACGCCAATGGCCCGGGCACTGCGTGCCTCGGCGGGCGTGGTGACCGTCGCGAGCACCACGGTTCCGGCTCGCTGGAGGGCGGCGACGTCGCCGGCGTCCGGCAGGGCGAAAGTCAGCGAGACGAGCGGCACCGGATCCGCCATCAGCAGGGCCAGCTTCTGCGGCCACCAGTCGTCATCGCTCACCGGTTCTGAATCGAGACGGATGCCGTAGACGTCCGCTTCGGATTGGAGTTCGGCGGCGTAGGCGCCGAACGCGTCTCGGTCGGGTTCGTGCGCGCCGGAGACGAACAGGTTCACACCGAACTGGGAAGTGTGCGCTCGCACCTCGGCGATCTCACTCGCCACGGCGTCCGGGGTCTTGTATCCGCCGGCGAGGAAGCCGAAACCTCCGGCATCGGTCACCGCTCTCACCAACGCGGGTGTGGTCGGTCCGCCGGCCATCGGGGCGGCGATGATCGGGAGCGGGAAGTCAATCACGGGACTCAGCCTGCGGCTGCGGCGTCCCGGCCGTGGAAGGCGCGCTCCATCGCTTGTGCCGGCCAATACTGCTTGAGCAACTCCTTGCCGCGGCGCTTCACCGCCCGCTTGTCGACGCCCCGGCCGCGGTCGATGACGGACGCGATCAGGTCCGATCCGGTGAGCAGCGCGGCCAGGGACGCCACATGCGGACCGGGTGTTGCGCCGAACAGCAGGACCGCGTCGAGTTGCTCGTACAAGCCCGCCTCGTAGCGTCCGTCGACGCTCACCCAGCGGGTGGTCGGAACCAGCCCGAGTACGCGGTGCGGCGTCCGGCTGACCAGTTCCGCCCGGGCCAACCGCTCGTAGACCGTGTCGACAGCCTTGTGATCGACCAGCTTGCGGCTCAGTCGTTCGACCAGAGTGGACAGGTACCAGTTCGGCTTGCCGCCGATCACGGTGAGCGCCTCGGCGAGCAGTGGATCGGCCGGCCAGGCGGCGTCCGGGACGGCGACGACGCGGTTCTTCCGCACCGACTCACCCGGTTCGGTGGTCCGGACGTTGCCGGCCATGGCCAGGTCGCTGAGCAGTCCGCCGGCCACCAGCAGATCGGTGTAGCGGGCCAGCTTACGACCGCTGGTGTCGTCGGTGGCGAGCAACAGGATGTCCTCGGTCAGCAGCATGGTGCCCCTCTCGGTCGCCCCGGTGAGATTGAATGACAACGATCATGCCCGGTGCTGCAACGCGGCGCCCCGTTGCCGCGTTGTGCAGGGTATGACGCTCGTACAGGAGGCGCCGGTGACCGTCAGTCGGTTCGAAGACTACGTCGCCACCCGATCGGTGGCGCTGCAGCGCTTCGCCTACCTGATCGCCCGCAACGCCGAGGACGCCCGCGACCTGGTGCAGGACGCACTGCTCGGCCTCTATCCACGCTGGACGCGGGTGAGCGCCGCCGGCGACGTGGACGCCTACGTCAAGCGCAGCATCGTCAACGCGAGCATCAGCCGTTGGCGCCGCACCGGTCGTGAACAGGTGAGCGACGAACTGCATGCGGTCACTCCCGACCATGCCGGCGACGTCACGGACGCCGAACTCGCCTGGCGATTGTGCGAAAGCCTGCCGCCGCTACAACGCGCCGCGATCACGTTCCGCTTCTACGACGACCTGGAGTACGCCGAGATCGCGTCGATTCTCGGCTGTGCCGAGGCGACCGCCCGCTCCCACGTGCACCGGGCTCTGACCCGGCTGCGCACCCGACTCATCGAGGACGACACCAATGACTGAGCGCAACATGCCCGACAAGGATCGGGGCGACCGGGCCGAGCAGGCCTTCCGCGACGCACTACGGCAGCACGCCGACCAACCCGACTTCCAGCCCTTGGAACCGCCTGTCCCAGCCCGCGGTCGCACAGCGCTGCCGCGCTGGCTTCCGGCTGCAGCTGCGGTCGTCCTGGTGGCGGCGGTGGCCATCCCGCTGGCGATCAGCCAGTTCCGGGGCAGCTCTCCGAGCTTGGCCGTCCCCGCGGCCGCGCCCGAGAGCGGGCCGAGCGATGCGGCGTCCGGACCGACGCTGGCCTCGCGGCCAGGATGGCGCTGGGAGTCCTACCGCGTGCTCAGCTATCAGGTGCCGGACCGCTGGGGCTATGGCTACGCACCGCGCGCCGATTGGTGCGCGGATCGGGCCAAGCCTCCCGCCGAGCCTTTCGTCGCCTTCGCCGCCGAGCGTGTGCCGATCCGGGCCATCGGCTGCCTGGGAGACCTGCCCGCCGCCTACCTGCAGACCTTCGTTTCGGTCCGTCCGGTGGACCAGACCGACCGCGGTTGGAAGCTGCCGGCCGGCTGGACGGCAACCACCAGCGCGGAGCTGGACGGCTATGTCGTCGAGGTTGTGCATACCGACGCCTTCGCCTCGGTGGCGAAGCAGATCGTCGCCTCCGTCCGGCCCATCGGCGCGATCGATCCGAATGGTTGCCCCGCCCGGAGCACGCTGGAGCCGAAGGCGACGGATCCGACCGTGGCGGGCAGGGCGTTGGTGCCCGTCTCGCTGTGCCAGTACGACCTCACCACCTCGCCCGCGCAACTGGTGGCGTCCAAGCCGATGGCGGACGACAACGCCCGGCGGTTGATGGCGGCACTGGCCAAGGCGCCGAAGGGCAGCGGTCCGGACGATCCTTCCTGTGAGGCGGCCGGTGACACCGCCGTGCTGGTCCGGCTGCACGACGGCTCCATTCCGTCGCTTGGTTCGGACGTCGTGGTGCGGTACTCGGGCTGCCGGGGCAACGGCATCTTCACCGCCGCCGGGAGTCGCGAACTGACCGCGGAGGCATGCCGCGCCGTCCTGCAGCCGCCGCTGATCTTCACCACCGGTCAGGGACGCGCCTCGACACTGTGCTCCCCGGGCGAGGGGACCGACACCTCCACGGCAACACCCACGCCCAGCCAGGGACCCGGGACCTTCGTCCCGCCGAGCGCGTCCCCCAGTGAGAGGTGAGGTCAGAGCACGCCGCAGTCGACCAGCCAGTTGCGGGTGTCGGCGTCGTCGACCCACAGGTGTGCCTGCCAGCCTGCGTTGAGCGCGCCTTCGACGTTCTCTGGACGGTCGTCGACGAACGCGATCTCGGACGCCGCCACCCCCAGATCGGCGGCGGCATGATCGTAGATCTCGCGCCGGGGCTTCGCGGCACCGATCAGCGCCGACACGTAGACGCGGTCGAAATGCCGCCGCCACGGTGCCGCCTCGATCGCAGCGCCGAGTGCCATCGGTGCGTTGGAGAGCAGTGCGGTGCGGCGTCCGGATGCTTTGGTGTCGGCGATGAGCTGCTCGGCCGAGGGCCGGATCCGGGTCCAGATGGTGGCGTCGGTGGTCGCCAGCAGCTCCACGCTGTCCGACGAGGGCGGTAACCCGAGGCGATTCAGGAACGGGCCCCAGTACGCCTCGTCCGAACCGCCCTCGTCGTAGTCACGGCGTCCCTCCCAGTAACCGGCGGCGAAGTCCTCGGTGGCGACCCCGAGCAGCCCCGCGGGGTGAGAGTGGATGTCGGGTGGCGAGGCGAGCACCTGGCCCAGATCGAAGACGACGGCGCGGATCATCCGACCATCATTGCGGCTCCGTCCTCAGAACACGAGAACGGCCCGGTGGTCGGTGCTGGTGTCGGCCCAGGCGGTGGAGATGTCGTCCAGCGGATAGCCGACGGCGTCGACCTGGACAGCACCCGAGCCGATCAGTTCGGCGTAGCTTGCCGCCGCCGTGGCCAGCACGTCGTGGGCGACCGACCCGGCTCCGCTGCCGCGCAGGGTCACCGACCGGCTGCGCAGCACCGCCGCCGGCACGGACGCCGTGGCCCCGGCCGCCGCCCCGATCTCGACGTAGGTCACCGGATGGGCGACGTTGGCGAGCCCGCGGGTGCCCAGCGCGGTCAGAGCCACCTCGGCGACCGGACCCCAGAGAAAGTCCAGCACCAGGTCGGGCTGGTACTCCGCCACCGCGTCGCCCAGCGCGTCGGCGTCCAGCGAGACGGTGACGCAGTCGCCGAGTTCGGCCGTCCGGGCCAGGGCGTCCGGGTTCCGGCCGGCCGCCAGCACCCGGGGCACGCCCAGCGCCCTGCAGTTCTGGACGGCGAGCCGTCCGGCGCTCCCGGTGGCGCCCAGCACCAGCACGGAGGCCCGCTCGGGGTTGGTGAGGTAGCTGGTGAGCGGTAGCCAGGACGACATTCCGGGGTTCATTCCGGCGGCCAGTGCCACCGGGTCGGCCTCGTCGGGCACCGGCAGGGTGAGCCGGACCGCGGCCCGCTCGGCGAAGGTGCCGTAGGGGTCGGTGGTGAAGCCGGTGTAGCACAGGGTGCCGTCGGAACGCCGGGCGACAGCGTCCACCCCGGGGATCTTCGGCCAACTGTCGGTGGAGCCGTAGTGGCGCCCGGAGACCAGGCTGCGGACGACCGGATGGATGCCGGCCGCGACGATCTCGACGAGTTCGCCGCCGGGGGCGAGCTTGGGTTCGGTGAACGTGCCGGCGACCGGGGTGGCGCCGGGAGCGGTGACGACTGCTGCACGCATTGCGACCTCCATTGAACGATGTTAAATGCTTGCGGCTTCAGTATGACTTAACATTGTTCAATGATCAAGGCGGGCGGTGTCGGACGCGGATTGACCCGCGAGCAGATCGTGGCGGCGGCGTTCGAGGTGCTCGATGAACACGGCCTCGACGGCCTCACCATGCGCCGCGTCGCCGGGCGGCTCGGTGTCCAGGCGGCGGCGCTGTACTGGCACGTCTCGGACAAGGCCGATCTGCTCGATGAGATGGGCACCAGCATGTGGCGCGCGGCGACCGTCCCGCTGTTTCACGAGCCCGATCAGGACGTCGCGCGAGGCCTGACGAACGCTGCTCGGAGCCTGCGGGCGACGATGCTCGCGCACCGGGACGGGGCGACGGTCTTCGCGGGTCGACGGCTCACCGACGTCGGCCTGATCCAGGTGCAGGAACGGCCGCTGGCGGTGCTGGTGGAGGCCGGGCGGAGCCTCGAAGACGTCCTGGACACCTGGCAGATCGTGATGCACTTCACCATCGGCTGGACTGCGGAGGAGCAGGGCGTTCGGCAGGCTCGCGACGCCGATCCGGACAGCTACGACCTGGCCGAGCGTGACGCGCGGATCGGCGCCGAGGACCATCCGCTGATGGCGCAGGCCGGACGGCTGATGTTCGCCGACCCCGAGGCCCGCTTCGAGAGCGTCTTGGCCCGGTTGGTGGGGGCGCTCACCGGGAACCTTGGTCGACGACCTCGCTGAGCGTTCCGTGTGGCCGCCAGATTGCGTCCGATCCGAGGGCTAGCCGCTTACTCGCCTCGGCACCCCACGGATCCGGGGTAATCTCGCCAGCCACCGGGTGACCAAGAGAACCGTCCCCACGGTCACCGGGGACGGTTCCCGCGGTCACCGGGGACGGTTCCCATGGTCACCGGGGACGGTTCCCACGGTCACCGGGGACGGTTCCCACGGTCACCAACTGGGACGAAAAGAACCGTCCCCGCGTACCGGACGCTGTCGGAGCGGGCTGCCATGATTGCCCGATGGCGACCTGGATCGGTGGAACAGAGGATCGTCCGGCGCGGTTCTTCTCCGGGCCGGACGCCTTCGACGACTGGCTCGCAGCGCATCACGACAGTGAGACCGAACTCTGGATGGGGCTGTTCAAGAAGCATGCTGCCGATCGCGGGTTGACCTGGCCGGAGGCGGTTCCGGTCGCGTTGTGCTGGGGCTGGATCGACTCTTCGATGCACCGGCTCGACGAGGACACCGTCCGGCAGCGTTGGACGCCGCGCAAGCCGGGCAGCAGCTGGAGCCAGGTGAACATTGGGCTGGTCGCCGAACTGACGGCCGCCGGAAAGATGCGGCCCCCCGGAATCGCCGCGTTCGAGCGGCGGCGTCCCGAGCAGGCCCGCTACAGCTACGAGCGCGGCGGTGAACTCGCCCTGCCGGAGGACTACGAGGCGCAGCTGCGAGCCGATCCGGCGGCGGTGGCGTTCTTCTACGGCCGCGCGACGGCGTCCTACCGGCGGACCTGCGTGGGCTGGGTGATGCAGGCGAAGACCGAAGCCACCCGGCAGAAACGGCTGGCCGAGCTGATCGCCGACTCGGCCGCCGGACGGCTGATCAAACCACAGCGCTACGGCGACCTGCCGAGGTGGGCAAAGCCGGGCTGATACCCGGCCGATATGGGCATATCTGCCGATTCGGGGGGAGCCGCATGCTGATTATCGTGACCGGGAACCCCGAAGGAGACGATCGTGTACGGATTCCTACCCCGCCTGACGGCGCCTGCCGCGCCACCCACCGACCAGGCTTTCAGCAGGGTCTTCGTCGACCAACGTGACCCGGCGCGTCCCCAGGTCGCGTTCGTCAACGGAAACCTCGTCCGCAACGGTGGCATCCCCGATTCGGCGAAGTACCACTACTTCTTCGGCCGCGAGGTGTTCGGCGTCCCCGAAGGACTGGACGAGTTCAACCGGCTGACCTACTTCACGCCCGGCCCGAAGCGCTATCTCGCCGGCGTGGTACACAGCTACGCCCTGGCCGGACGCCCGCCGGTGCTCGGCGTCCAGTTCTATCCGCAGGACGTGATCGCCGAAGAGGTGCTGCGCGACGCGGTGCTGGTGATCGCCGAGCAGATCGCGCTGCCCGGCACCTCGGTCGCGTTCGTACAGACCGGGACGCAGCAGACCACCGCGCGGGTGACGTCCGACCTGGCGGCGTCCGGGATCGAGGTGCTCACCCTGGACGACATCCTGGGCGCGGTCACCTACATTCCGCTGAACCAGGGCGAGGCGTGGGGACATCTGCGGATCTTCCCGACCGATCCCGACGAACTGCGGCCCACCGACATCGTGGTGCTGAACGAGCTGCCGCTCGATCTGTCCGTGGTGGCGGGCGTGCTCACCCGGACCGTCCAGGACACCAACTCGCACGTCAACCTCAAATCGAAGGAGCGCAACACGCCCAACGCGGTGCTCCGCGACGCCGGTCCGCAGCACCTGCGACTGGCGCCGTTCGCCGACACCCCGGTGCATTACGTGGTGCGCGGCGACGATTTCCTGATCGAGCCGACCACCGCCGAGGTGGTGGCCGCCAAGCTCGCCGAACGGCTGGACCGGCCGGTCGTGGAACTGGGCTGGGAACCCGAAACCGAGCTGCGCGGCTATGACGAGCTGGCGTCCGGGACCTCCGCGGAGGCGCTGGCAGCGGCCCGGCGCTACGGCTCGAAGGCGGCGAATCTCGGTTTCCTCGCCCACCGGCGAGTGCTGGGGCGGGTCGGCCAACCGGGGACGCCGAGCGCCAGGCTCGGCTACGACCTGACGCCGCAGGGCTTCGCGGTGCCGTTCCAGTGGTACGCGGATTTCGTCGCGCATCCGCCCAACGGATGCCTGCGCACCGCCCTCGACGAGCTGATCACCAGGGAGGCTGCGGGCGATCTGGCGCCGCGCGAACTCCGCGACCTGGTCGCCGTCGTCCAGGACGAGTTCCTGGCCGCCGAGTTCCCGGACGGGCAGCTGGAGGCGATCCGGGCCCGGGTCACCGCGCTCGACGTCAAGAAGCTGAAGGTGCGGTCGTCGGCCAACGCCGAGGACATCCCCGGCTTCGACGGCGCCGGGCTGCACGACAGCTTCTCAGTGAAGACCAAGATCGCCGACGTCCCAGGCCAGATCTGCGCCGTCCGCGACGAGGCGGACGGCGCGGAGACCAAACGCACCGTCGATCCGCGGGCGCTGGGCTGCGCGGTCAAGGGGGTGTACGCCAGCCTGTGGAACAAGCGCGCGGTCGAGGAGCGGTCGTTCGCCCGGATCGACCAGCGCAGCGTCGCCATGGGGCTCGCCGTCGTCCCGGCCTACGACAGCGAGGCCGACGTCGCCGCCAACGCCGTCGTGGTCACCCGGGTGCTGAACACGGACGCCGTCTACGGCTATTCGCTGTCGGTGCAGCAGGGCAACAACCTGGTCACCAATCCCGACCCGGGTACCTACAGCGAGTCCAGCATCGCGGCGTTCCTCAGCGACGCGGAGCCGATCAGCTTCACCGTGACCCGGTTCGCCAAGCCCACGGCGTCCGGACCGGCGCTGACCGGGCCGGTGCTGGCCAACGAACAACTGGTCGCCCTGGTCGACCTGACCCGCACCGTGGAGCGGGCCTACTGCCGGGCCAAGCCGGCCTACTACCCGGGGCCCTGTTCGCAGGTGACCGCGGACAACACCAAGCCCCGCTCGCTCGATCTGGAGGTGAAAGTCCTTGAGGACGGCCACTTCGTGGTGAAGCAGGTGCGCGAGTTCGGTGGTCGCTGAGGCATGGACCGATTCCCGACCTCGCTGCCCATCCGGCTCAGGCGATCCGGGACGCGGCCTGACCCCTACAGCCCGAGCAGTTCGATCGCCGCCCTGGCGGCGTTGTGGCCGCCGACCCCGCTGACGCCGCCGCCGCGCCGGGCGCCGGCGCCGCACAGCAGGATGCCGTCGTGGCCCGAGTCCACACCCCAGCGGCGGGCAGGAGTGTCCAGGGGATCGTCGGCGTCGGCCCAGGGCCAGGACAGCCCGCCGTGGAAGATGTTGCCGCCGGGCATCGCCAGGGCGTCCTCGATGTCACGGGTGGTCTTCACTTCAAGGCAGAGCTCGCCGTGGCCGTCGCGGGCCAGCAGCGGCTCGACCGGTTCGGCCAGCACCGATTCCAGAGTCTTCAGCACGGCGGTCCGGAGAAGTCTGCGCAGTTCGTCGTTGCCGTAGGAATCCACCAGCCGATCGGGCAGGTGCAGGCCGAACAGGGTCAGGGTCTGCCAACCCTTGGCCCGCAGTTCGGGTCCGAGAATGCTGGGGTCGGCCAGCGAATGGCAGTAGATCTCGGCCGGCAACGGATCGGGAATCCTGCCGGCGCCGGCGGCCGCGAAGGCCGCCTCCAGCTGGGTCATCGATTCGTTGATGTGGAAGGTGCCGCCGAAGGCCGCCTCCGACGGCAGCTGCTGGCGGAGCCGGGGCAGCCGGGTGAGCAGCATGTTGACCTTCACCTGGGCTCCCTCGACCCGCTCGGGGGTCTCGCCGAGCAGCCGCGACAGCACGGACGGCGCAGCGCCGCAGAGCACCAGATCCGCCGTCAGCCGATGCTCCTCGTCACCTTCGCGCCAGGTGACCTCGCCGTCCGGGGTCAGGCCGGTCACCTCGGCCCCGGTGATGATCCTGGCGCCGGCCGCGCGGGCCGTCCCCTCCAGGCTGGTGCTGACCACGCCCATGCCGCCGATCGGGACGTCCCAGTCGCCGGTGCCGCCGCCGATCACGTGGTAGAGGAAGCAGCGGTTCTGCTCCAGCGAGGCGTCATTCATCGACGCGTAGGTGCCGATCAGGCCGTCGGTAGCGATGACGCCGCGGACCAGGTCGTCGGCGACGGAGGCCTCGATCAGCTCAGCGATAGGCCGCTCGATCAACGCCGTCCAATCGGCTCCGACAAGCTCCTTCGCCTGTGCTTGGGTGGGCAGAGGGTCGGTCAGCGTGGGGAACAGGGCGCGCGCGGCGACGCCGGTCCGGTCGTAGACGGACGCGAAACCGTCGACGTCGGCGGCGGCGCCTATCGAGGCGAACGAGGCGCGGGTGGCGGCCGGGTCGCCGTTGTCGATCAGCAGGCCGCGGGCGGTGCCGGGCACTGGCGTGTAGGACGAGTAGCGGCGCCGGGCCAGCCGCAGCGGAATGCCCAGGTCGTCGATCACCTGCTTCGGCATCAGGCTGACCAGGTAGGCGTAGCGGGAGAGCCGCGCGTCGACGCCGGGAAACGCCGGTGCCGACAGGGCCGCGCCACCGACGTGGCCCAGCCGCTCCAGCACGGTGACGGACGCCCCCGCGCGGGCCAGGTAGGCCGCCGCGGTGAGGCCGTTGTGGCCGCCGCCGATGATCGTGATCGTCTTCTGCATCGAATGCCTCACTCGTCGGGGTCTCGCCAGGATGGTCGACCGGCCGGCGCGGTCTTCGGCCATTGTGGCTAGTGGCGGATGTTTCCGCAGCACTGCCCGCATTGGCGAGATGCCCGCCCGCTGGGAGTTGTCGGGGTGAAGTGGCAGCCTGGGTTTCGAGGAGGTGCTCCGATGCAAACCAAGGAAGTGTTGTTGAGCTATCTCGAGCGCGGCCGTGAGGCGATGCTCTGGAAGCTGGACGGGCTGAGCGAGTACGACGTCCGGCGTCCGATGACACCGACCGGAACCAACCTGCTGGGGCTGGTGAAACACCTGGCCAGCATCGAGTTGGGCTATCTCGGTGAGGTGATGGGACGGCCGTGCGGCATTCCGCTGCCATGGTTCGACGAGGGTCAGCCGGCCAACGCCGACCTGTACGCGACCGCCGACGAGACCCGTGAACAATTCACCGAGCTGTATCGCAGCGCTGGCCGGTACTCCGCCGCGACGGTGGCGGCTCTCGACCTGGACGCGCCGGGCCACGTCCCCTGGTGGGGCGAACGTGGCGACGTGACGCTGCACCAGGTGCTGGTGCACGTGATCGCCGAGACCCATCGTCACGCCGGTCAGGCCGACATCATCCGCGAGTACATCGACGGTGCCGCCGGGCTGTCGCCGCGGGTTGACAATCTGGCCGACCTGGACGCCGACGGCTGGCGCCGCCAGTATGACGAGCTGCAGGCCATCGCCGAACAGTTCCGGACGCCCTAGATTCCCCAGCCCGGGTCGAGGGGCGGCCTGGACGCCGGAATCCTGCGGGCCCGTTCCGACTCGATCGCGAGTTGCACCAGTCGTCGGCCGAGCGCGGACAGCGGAGGCTCGGTCGGCCAGACCGCCCGCAGCGGACGCTCGACGACCAGGCCGTCCACCATCACCGCCCGCAGTTCACCCGCGCTCACCGCGGCCTGTACCGCGTGCTCGCTGAGCACCGCCGGAGCGGCGCCGGCGATCACCGCCACCCGGACGGCCGCGTTGCTGGCCAACTCCAGGGCAGGTGCCGCCGTGGTCATTCCACCCAGGGCGCGCTCCAGCGCGATCCGGGTGCCCGATCCGGGCTCGCGGACCACCAGCGGCGTCTCGACCAGTTCACCCAGCGGCACCGGCCGGGTGCGTCGGGCCCACTCATGGCCGGGCGCCACGACCACCACCAGCCGATCGGTGGTGATCTCGTGGGTGGTCACCGGCACCGCCAGGCTGTCGGGCAGGTCCGGGCTCTCCACGAAGCCCAGCGTGGTGCCGGCGCTGAGCAGGCGTCCGACCTCCTGGGAGTTGGCTACCGTCAGCGACACATCGGTCCCCGGGTGCTCGGTGCGCAGAGCCGCCAGCCAGCGCGGCAGCAGCTCCTCGGCGATGGTCTGGCTCGCTGCCACCCGGACACTGCCGGCGTGACCCCGTCCGACGGCTGCGGCGCCCAGTAGCAGTTGCTGGTTCGCCTCGAGGACCCGTCGCGCCCAGTCGACGACGAGGGCGCCGTCCCGGGTGGGGACGGTGCCGCTGGCGCTGCGGGTCAGCAGTTCGAGGCGCAGCAGGCGTTCCAGCCGGCGCAGGGCACGACTGGCGTTTGGCTGGGCCATGCCGAGCGCGCGGGCGGCCGCGCCGACACCGCCGTGCTCCACGGCGGCGACCAGCACGGCGAGATCGGCCACCGGCGGGTAGCGATGCGGCGGAAACTCCACGGTCATATCGACATCGTATGACTGTCATGCGAAAGTACCGTCTACTGAGATATGCCTGAATGGCGGATGGTAGAGGTGTGCCGCAGCAGAGTCCCTCCCCGATCCGGCAAACCGATGTCCCACTGCCGGGGCCAGAGCAGCACCGTCTCGGCGGTTCACCCTGGCCCGGGTTGGCGCTCTGCTGTGGCGCAGCCGGGCTGACGCTGCTCGGCCAGCAACTGGTGCCGGCCGTCAGCCCGCTGCTGGTGGCGATCGTGCTGGGTGCAGTGGTCGCCAACGCCATCGGCGGACGCGGCGGCTTCGACGAAGCGGTCGCGCCCGGCGTCCAGATCGCATCACGACGGCTGCTCCGGCTCGGGGTCGTGCTGCTCGGCCTGCAACTGTCCGTCGCCGACATCGCCGGGCTGGGCTGGCCGGTGCTGATCGGAGTGCTGGTCGTGGTCGCCGGCGGCATCGCGGCCACCCTGCTGGCCGGACGGCTGCTCGGCGTGAGTCGCACCCAGTCGCTGCTGATCGCCTGCGGCTTCTCGATCTGCGGAGCGGCCGCGGTGGCCGGCGCGGAAGGCGTGCTGCGGCGACGCAGCGACGAGACCGCCACCGCGGTGGCCCTGGTGGTCGCCTACGGCACGGCGATAATCGCCGTGCTGCCGGCGGCGTCCGCGCTGCTCGGACTGGACGCGAACTCCGCCGGCATCTGGGCAGGGGCGTCGGTGCACGAGGTGGCGCAGGTGATCGCCACCGCCGGCATCATCGGCGAACCCGCGCTCAAGGTCGCCGTCGTCGTCAAGCTGGCCCGGGTGCTGTTGCTGGCCCCGGTGCTGGCCGCCATCTCGATCGGGCAACGCGGCGGACGCACCGCGGCAGCCGGCAAGCAGCCGCTGGTGCCGCTGTTCGTGGTCGGATTCCTGGCAGCCGTCGGGATCCGCAGCCTCGGCATACTGCCGGCGCCGGTGCTGCAGCTGGCGAGCCTGCTGCAGACCGGACTGCTGGCAGCGGCGATGTTCGCGCTCGGCACCTCGCTGCACCTCTCGGCACTACGCCGAGCCGGCGTCCGACCTGTGCTGCTCGGACTGATCGCCACCATCGTGGTCGGCGGGCTCGGGCTGCTCACCTGCCGACTCGCCTGAAGTCCGAGCCTCATCTGCGGCGTCCGCGCGAGGCTCAGCAGAGGCCGCCTTCCGGGCGGCCGCCCGGCGCCGGTAGCGACGCACAATCGGCCAGCCGATCGCCCCCGCCACCAGGGCGAACGGCAGCAAGCCGCCGATAAGTACGAACAGTGCGGCGATCGAGTTCTGCAGGGCGTCCCAGCCCTGACTGAGGCCGATCAGCAGCGGGTTCTGGGTGGTGTCGCTCTGGCCGGTCCTGAGCAGCGTGACCGTGACCGGCGCCCGCTCCACCTGGTTCCTCAACGCCTTCTGTTTGGCCAGCAGAGACTCCAGTTCAGACTGCCGCCGGGTGAGTTCCTCCTCGACCCGGGCGATCTCGGTCACCGAGCCGGCCTTGTCCATCAGCGCCCGGATCCGGTCGATCGACGCACGCAGGGTGCGGATCCGGGCATCCACGTCGACCACCTGCTCGGTGACGTCGCGCGCGGTCACCGACCGGGTGACCAGCTCGCCGAGCTTCGCGGCCTCGGTCAGGAACCGGTCCAGGTTCTCGCTGGGCACACTGAGCACGATCCGCGAGTTGCCGCTGGCCGTGTTCGCGCTCGTCCAGATCGACTCGGACGCCACATACCCGCCCATGCTCTCGGCCAGCTGCCGCAGCTGCTCGGCGGTCGCGTTCAGGTCGGCGCAGCGCAACGACAGGGCGGCGGTGCGGGCCACCTGGCGATCGGTGGTCGGCCCGGCCTCCGACGGAACCGTCGTCACGGCAGGTGCAGGTCCGTCTCCGGCCGGCCCCGATTCGGGAGCGGAGTAGGAGGGACTGGTCTGGGTGCAGCCGACCAGGCCGATCACTGAGGAGAGCAGTACAGCGGGTAGCCATACCCGCAATCGAGATGCGCACATGACTCAAACCACGCAACCGTCGGCGGCGACGTTGCAGTGAAGCCCGGGGGTTCTGGAGTCTCGAGGGTGGGTTGACGGGTCGACTCAGCCGGCCGCCGGGATCTCGTCCGGTCCCTCCAGTTGCTGGAATTCGCGGGGACCGACGCCGTGGAAGCGACTGAAGGCGCGGCTGAAGTTCGACACCATCGAGTAACCCACTCGCGCGGCGACCACACCGCTTGGGCGCCCGCTCTGGAGCAGGTGACGAGCGAGACGCATGCGGGCCGCGTGCCGCCAGGTCGCGAAGGTCATGCCGGTCTCCCGCCGGAACGTCTGATGCAACGCGGCGGGCACGTCATGGGTGCCGCTCTCGGTCGCCGTGCCCATGGCATGTAGAAAGGCGGCGGCCGCAGCCTTGGCGTCGTCGTCCTGAGGCATCGGCACGCCGCGGGCTCGTTCGATGGCGCGCTGCGCGGTGAACGCGTCGATCACGTGGGTGTGAAAGACGCGCTCCAGCGCTGGCACTCGTCCGCGGTGCTCCTCGGACTTCAGCAGGCTGTTGGTGCTCACCGACGCCCACAGCAGCCATTCGCGCCACGCGGGTGAGAACCGGGCGCGGCGCGGCCGGTCCAACTGCACGCATCCCGTGCACAAGGTGCTCAGCGGCACCGAGGCGTCCGGTGCGTTCTCCACTGTGGAACCCGCGGGCAACCAGACGACGTCGCCCGCGCGTCCGACCCAGAGCCGCTCGGCGTAGCGCGCTCGCAGCTCACCGGCCCGGACCCAGAGCATCACGTTGTCCGGTAACAGTCGGTCCTCGGCCTCGGCCTCTTCAATGGGGCCGACGAGCGGACGCGACGGCGACGTATCCCCGGTCCGCGTGGTCTGCGCACCGAACTCCCGCGGCGGGACGCCGTAGCGCACCCGGAAGGCGTCCGAGAAGCCCCAGCGCGAGCCGAAGCCGACCTCGGTGCGGACCCGTCCGACCGGCCACCCCGCGGCCAGCAGTTCGGCCGCGACTGCCAGTCGGGTCAGCTGTCGCCAGTGCGCGAATGTCGATCCGGTCTGAGCCAGGAAGCCTCGTCGCAGCGTGCTTGGGCTGCATGCCGCCCAAGCGGCCCATTCGTCGAGGCTGCGGTCCGAGGCGGGCCGGCGGCTGAGTTCCGTCGCCACCCGTCGCGCCGGCCCCAGGACAGGCATAGGGGGACGGCTCGGCGCAGGTCGAGCGTCGCCCGGCTCGGCCCCGATGCCCAGGTTCGGGGAGAGAGGTTCCGAGCCCCTGAGTAACGGCGAGTCGTCCCACGCCCACCGGCTGTAGCGTTCCAGCAGCCGAGGTCGATCCCGTTCCGCGATCGGGAAGAGTGCGATGTTCTCCGCGGCGGCGGCCACAGGGGGCACGGTCGACCACGCCGGAATGACCAGCGTGCCCGGCTCGGTCCAGACGTCGTGCTCGGTGCCGGGCGGTACGCAGATGACCGTGCCGGCATCGATCCGGTACTCCCGGCCGTCCCCGTCCCGCAGATGAGCGGTGCCGGTGCTGACCCAGAGCGTCAGGTACTCGTCCAGCCAGCCGGGCTCGCTCTTGCGGGTTCGCGGAATCGCCGGCGGAACGCTGACCAGCATGGACGCCTGACCTTCCGTTCGCTCGGTGACAACCAGCTGACCGTTCAGCTGACATACGTTAGGCAAGCCTAACCTTAGAATCGTGCCGGACCGCGCCCGGAATCGCCACGTCCTTGGCTTGGTGACCGGCCCTCGATCCCGGGGTGACCGAACGGCAACGAACGAGATGAGGTAATCGGATGAGGATCGGGACGTTGCAACGACGCTGGGTTGCCGCATTCGTGGCGGTGATCACCCTGGGTGCCCTGGCGGGCTGCGGTGCACCAGCCGCGGCGCCGTCGAGCACACCGTCCGCTCCGGCTGCGCCGCCGTCGAGCAGCCGGCTGCCGGCGGCGGAAGGGACCACGGCCTACCCCCTGACCCTGGACTCGGCCTGGGGAACGACGACCCTGCAGAAGCGACCGGAGCGGATCGCGATCGCGACCGCCGCCAACGATCTCGACAACACCTTGGCGCTCGGCGTGACGCCGGTCTGGGCCGACGACTGGCAGGCGTCCTACGAGTGGACCACGACCGCCGGCTCGAAGAAGATCGAACGCCGCGGCGAGGTGACCGACAGCATCCCAGTCGAGGACATCGCCGCGAGCAAGCCCGATCTGATCATCGCCGTGCAGACCGACGCCGGGATCATCGAGGACGCCTACCCCAAGCTGGCCACGATCGCCCCCGTGCTCACGGTCCAGAAACCAAGTTGGGACGTGACCTGGCAGGAGACGGTGCGGTTGATCGGAAAGACCCTCGACCTGTCCAAGCGGGCTGAGCTCGTCATCTCCGCCGTGGACGCCAAGGTCGACGAGGCGGCGCAGGCGCACCCCGAGTTCCGGGGAAAGTCACTGGCGTTTGTGCTGTGGCTGCAGGGCAACGAGAAGCTGACCTTCCGCTCATTCCAGGGCTCGCCGACCGCCGAGTTGTTCGCCAAGCTCGGCTTCGCCGAGGCACCGTCGGCGTCGAAGTTCAGCCGCGAGAACCTGGTGCTCAGCGCCGAGAATTACGCCCTGATGGATGCCGACGTCGTGCTGATCGCGTCGCCGAAAGCCCAATTCGACAAGCTGCTGAAAACTCCGACGTTCGCGACGGTGCCGGCCATCGCGCAGAAGCGGTACGCCCTGATCGATCTCAGCGTGGAAAAGGAGCTCGGCTGGGCGGTGAGCTGGCCGTCGGCGCTGAGCGTGCCCTGGTTCCTCGACAAGATCGTGCCGCCGCTATCGAACACGCTCGGCTAGCTCCCGCTCGGTCAGGTGACGGTGCCGGCTCAGGCGCACCGGGCTGCTCGGTCGGTCCGGGACTTCGGCGTACCCTCAGTCCCGGGCGCCCCACGGCGGGCCCTCGGGCTCGCGGTGATCCTGGCGGCACTGGCCGGCGCGGCGATGCTGAGCTTGGCGGTCGGATCCAATCCGCTGTCCATCTCCGAGGTGTGGCACGGGTTGTGGACGCACGACGGTTCCACCGCGTCCGCGGTGATCTGGGGTCTGCGCGGACCTCGCACCGCGGTCGGCATCATCGTCGGGGCCGCCTTCGGTGTAGCCGGAGCACTGATCCAGGCACTGACCCGCAACCCGCTGGCCGATCCCGGGATTCTGGGTGTCAACGCCGGGGCGGGTTCCGCAGTCACCCTCGGGGCCGGCGTGCTGGGCCTGACCAGCGTCACCGACTACGTCTGGTTCGCGTTCGCTGGGGCGGCCGCGGCGACGCTGCTGGTCTACCTGATCGGTTCGGCGGGACGCGGCTCGACCACTCCGGAGGCACTGGTGCTGGCCGGCGTCGCCCTCGGCGCTGTGCTCACCGGATTCTCCACCATGCTGGAACTGCTCGATCCCGAGGTTTTCCGGGTGGTGCGAAACTGGGGCCTCGGCTCGATCGACCGCACCGAGCTCTCCGAAACCCTGGGTGTCGCGCCCTTCTTGGCGGCCGGCCTGCTGCTTGCTTTCGCACTCGCCGGTTCGCTCAACTCGCTCGCCCTCGGCGACGACCTGGCGGCCTCGCTGGGCACGCGCGTGCTGCGAACCAGGATCCTCGGCATCGTGTCGATCACCCTGCTGGCCGGCACAGCCACCGCGCTGACCGGTGGCCTGGGCTTCGTCGGACTGATGGTGCCGCACATCGTCCGCTGGTTCACCGGGCCGGACCAGCGCTGGATCATCGCCTATTCGGCGCCCGCGGCGTCCGCCCTGGTGCTGCTGTCCGATGTGGTCGGACGTGTCGCCGGCCGGCCGGGCGAGATCGAGGCCGGGATCGTCACCGCCGTGATCGGGGCGCCGGTGCTGATCGCCCTGGTCCGCCGACGGAACGCGAGTGGCCTGTGACCGCCCGGGACGCTGCCGAGACCTCCGCGCCGATCGACTTCGGGCGGGCGACCCGGACGATTCGGCTCGGTCCGCTCTCCGCGAATCTCCCGCTTCGGGTGGTGGCGCTGTCGTTTGTGCTGTTCGCGCTGGCCGCGGCGTCCGTCGTCGTGGCCATCACGATCGGGAAGTACCCGATCAGCCTGGCGGAGGTCTATCAGGCGCTCTCCGGCGGCGGGGCAGACTTTCCGCGCACCGTCGTGCTGAAGTGGCGGCTTCCGCTTGCCGCGGCTGCGGTGCTGTTCGGTGCCGTGCTGGGCATCGGCGGCGCCATCTTCCAGTCGCTGACCCGCAACCCGCTCGGTTCCCCCGATGTGATCGGCTTCGACGCCGGTGCCTACACGGCCGTAGTGGTGATGATCCTGGTGGTGGGGTCGTCCGGGCGCTGGACGTTGGCCGCCGCGTCCCTCGTCGGGGGCCTCGCGACCGCGCTGGTGGTGTTCGCGCTCGCCTACCGGCGCGGCGTCCAGGGCTTCCGGCTGATTATCGTCGGGATCGGCGTGTCCGCCCTGCTCGGTTCGTTGAACGCCTATCTGATCACCCGTGCCGACATCGTGGACGCGATGACCGTCGGGTTCTGGGGAGCGGGTGGACTCGGTCACCTGACCTGGCCGATCCTGACGCCTTCGCTGGTGCTCGCCGCCGCCATCATCGTGGCGGCGACCCTGCTGTCGCCGGCCCTGAAACGACTGGAACTCGGCGACGACCTCGCGGTGACGCTCGGCACCCGGCTGGTCGCGGCGCGACTGTCCCTGATGATCGTCGGCGTGGCCACCGTCGCACTGGTGACGGCGGCGGCCGGCCCGATCGGCTTCGTCGCCCTGGTCGCGCCGCAGTTGGCCCGCCGGCTGACCCGGTCGCCCGGGGTGAGCCTGCTGGCGTCGGCCGCGATGGGCGCCGCCCTGCTGGCCTGCGCGCACCTGATCAGCCTGGCCGTGGCCGAGGTGTACGCCGCGATTCCGGTCGGTTTGTACACGGTTTGCTTCGGCGGCGGGTACCTGGTCTGGCTGCTGATTCGGGAAGCCCGACGTCACGGGGGTCTGCGATGACAGCGAATGTCCCGATGAAACCGACCGGAGACGCACCCGGGCGGGTCAGGGTCGTCGAGGCGACGATCGGCTACGACCGACGGGTGGTCTCGCGGCAGTTGTCCGTGCAGATCCCGGACGGTTCGTTCGTCGCGATCATCGGCCCCAACGGCTGCGGCAAGTCGACGCTGCTCCGGGCGCTCGCCCGGGTGCTCACTCCGGTCTCCGGCGCGGTGTTGCTGGACGGCCGGACGATCGGCAGCTACCGGCCCAAGGAGGTCGCCCGGATCCTGGGACTGCTGCCGCAGACGTCCCTGGCGCCAGAGGGAATCCGGGTCGCCGATCTGGTGGCCCGCGGGCGAGCCCCGCACCAGGGCATGTTCGCCCAGTGGAGTCGCGCCGACGAGGACGCCGTGGCGGTCGCGCTCGCGGCTACCCGGCTGACCGAACTCTCCGGACGCCTGGTCGACGAACTGTCCGGCGGGCAGCGGCAGCGGGTCTGGGTGGCGATGCTGCTCGCCCAGCAGACGCCGATCCTGCTGCTGGACGAGCCCACCACGTTCCTCGACATCGCCCATCAGTACGAACTGCTGGAGTTGCTGCGGACCTTCCACCTCGACGGTAAGACGGTCGTCGCCGTGCTGCACGACCTGAATCAGGCCGCCCGCTACGCCGATCACCTGATCGTGATGCGGGACGGCGACGTGGTGACCACCGGCGCCCCCGCCGAGATCATCACCGCCGAACTGATCGCCGAGGTGTTCGAGCTGCGGGCGCTCGTCCTGCCTGATCCGGTCACCGGGACGCCCACTGTCGTCCCGCTCGACCCGCGCCGGGCCGGCGACTATCCGGCTCGCTCCGCCGACCCGACCAAGACACCCAAACCCAACGAAGAGGAGAACCCTGATGGCTCGCAAGCGGACATTTACCGGGCCGAACCGGAGCGGTGAGCTCAAGCTGCACTTCCACGAGAAGGTGGTCCGCCGCGACCTGCGGGTGGCCCGGGTCGAGGACCTGACCGGGCGGTACCGCCGGATCACCCTGGTCGGCGACGACCTGGCCGGCGGATTCCCGTTCGCGAGGTTCGCTCCGCTCGACCACGTCCGGGCCTTCTTCCCGAACCCGGAGACCGGCGAGTTGGTCGCCTACCGGGAGGTCGCCGACCACGAGTGGGTGCTCGAAGGCTCGGGCGATCCCATCCACCGCGACTACACCGTCCGGGCTTGGGATCCTGACACCGGTGAACTGAGCCTCGAGTTCGTCCTGCACGAGCACGGTGTCGCGGGTCGGTGGGCGCGCGCCGCCGCTCCCGGCGACGCGCTGGTCGTCAACGGTCCGAGCGCGCACTGGTTCCTGCCCGAGAACTATCCGCACTATCTCGTCGCCGGCGACGAGACCGCGCTGCCGATGATCGCCCGGATCATCGAGGAGGCGCCGTCCGGATGCCGGGTGACCGCCGTGGTGGAGGTCGCGGCCGCGTCCGACGAGTTGGCGCTGACGGGTGCCGCCGAACTGGATCTGCACTGGGTGCACCGCGCCTCGGCGCCACTCGGCGAGGGCCATCTCAGCCCGCTCGAGACCGCGCTGCGCGAATGCCCCCTTCCCGACGACCTGGGTTCGCTGTTCGTCGTGATCGCCGGCGAGACCAATGCGTTGCGGCCGATCCGGCGGTATTTTCGCCACGAACTCGGACTGGCCAGGAAGCAATTGGTCGTCGACGGCTACTGGAAGCGCGGAGTGTCGGACTTCGATCACCACGACGTCGACTTCGACGAGGACTGATCCGCCCTCAGCCGTCCTCAGGTGAGCCCCGCAACTCCAGCCCGATCTGCTCGGCGTCCACCACGGCCAGCGCATGGCTGAGCACCTCGGCGTCGAAGACCCCGTCGTCGCGGGCGTCCAGCAGCGCCATCCGCTGCGCCTGGAGAACGTCGAGTTCGACCCGCTTCAGCCCACGTCCGGATTCGCGGGCACGTTCCTGCTCGGCGGTCTGCCGCATCAGATCGAACAGCCGGTCCCGCTCGTCTGCGTCGCCCTGGCGATCCTCGTCGGTGGCCGGACGGCTCAACCAGCGCACCACCAACGGCAGCGTGGCGCCCTGCACCAGCAGCGAACCACCGGCCAGCGCGAAGGCGACCAGCAGCAGCATCGGGCGTCCGGGCGTGTCGGACGGCAGTGTCTGGGCGGCGGCCAGCGAGACCGCGCCGCGCATTCCCGCCCAAATCAGCAGGCCGCCTTCGCGCGGTCCGATCGGGTTGCTGACCAGATAGTCGATGGTGGCCCGCTCGCGCCGCACCCGGGTGAGCACCTGGGTGATCCGCTCGGTGCTCCAGGGGGACCGGCGACCCTTGCGTGCGGCCGCTTTCTCGGCGGCCTTGCGGATGGCGGCGGCGCGTCGCGGGTCGGCGGGGATCGCAGGCTCGGCGATCAGCGGAGGTTCGGGGACGGCGTCCGGGTTCGCCAGCCGTTGTTCCAGATAGTCGGCCCACAGGTTCATCCGTTCCTGGCGGCTGAGCCGGCGTTGAGTGCGTCGCGACATGCCGGCCACCAGGCTCGCCACGTAGACCGCACGGATCAGCACCGACCCCAGCCAGCCCACCGCCGCCACCCAGGCCACGGTGAACACCGTGCCGTGGTCGTGATCCGAATGCGTGATCAGGCCATGCAGTTGCAGCCCCATCAGCAGGAAGATGCCGCTCTCCAGCACCAACTCGACGGTCTTCCAGTTCTGTGAATCGGAGAGCCGCGCCCACGGTGAGAGCAGCCGGGGGGCGCCGTAGCCGGAGATCAACCCGGCTACCACCGCGGCGACCAAACCGGACGCCCCCACCTGCTCGGCGGGAACCGCGGCGATGAACGGCGCCGCGTAGGAGATGACGGTCGAGGGAGCGGGTTCGTTGAGCTTGGAGCGCAGCCACAGGTGCAACCAGCCGACCCCGAAACCGATCAGCGCCGCGGCGGTCACCGCCCACAGGAAGTCCAGCACCACCCCGCCGAGTGCGACACCACCGGCGGCGGCGGCGATCGCCGAACGCAGCAGCACCAGCGCGCTGGCGTCGTTGAGCAGGCTTTCGCCCTCCAGCATGGTGAGCACCCGCTGCGGGACGCCGACCCGGCGGGCGATAGCGGTGGCCACCGCGTCCGTGGGGCTGACGATGGCACCCAGCGCAATGCCCCAAGCCAGCGAAATGTCCAGGCTGGCGCTGAAGAACCAGCCCAACAACAGGCTGCTGAGGACGACCAAGACCACCGACAGCCCCGCGATCGAGCGGAACTCCCGGCGGAAGCTCATCGCCGGCATGGACGCCGCAGCCGAGAACAGCAGCGGTGGCAGCACGCCGATCAGGATCCACTCGGGATCGATCTCGAGGCTCGGCACGCCGGGCAGGAACCCGACCACCCCGCCGATGACCACCAGCAGCAGGGGAGCGGCGACCCGGATCAGCCCGCTCACCGCGGACGTCCCGGCGACGCACAACAGGACGGCGGTCAGCAGGATGACAACGTGTTCGGCTTCCACTGGTTCAGCATGCCGGTCTGCTGGACGGGACGGCCACCGGCCGTTGATTGAGCTTGTCGAAATCAGGTCTGCTGAGCTCTCGGCGAACTCGACCAGCGGACGCTCACGCAGCCTCCGCCTGGGCGCGCAGGAAGCGTCCGAAGTGCGGCACGGTGAACGCGATCCGACCGCGCTCGCTGGCGTAGATCAGACCCTTCTTGATCAGCGCGTCGCGGGCGGGGGAGAGCGATTGCGGCTTGCGGCCCAGCGTCTGGGCGACCAACGCAGACGGCACGGTGCCGGTGTCGTCGGTGTCGGCGTCCGCCATCGCCCGCAGATACTCGCGTTCGGCGGCCGTGGCCCGTTCCAGTCGGGATCCGAAGAAGCCGACTGCGAGTTCGTGCTCGGCCTCTGGTGCCGCGACCGCGACGTCCTCGGCGGTGATCGGCGTCGTCGGGGCAAGGTCCCAGACCACCTTGCCGTAGGCCTGAACGAAGTACGGGTAGCCGCCGGTGACCCGGTACATGGCGTCCAGGGCCTCCGGTGTGAACGCGGCGCCCTCGTCCGAGGCCGGCGCGACCAGCGCCAGATCGGCCGACTCGCGGTCCAGCCGGTCGATCCGGGCGTAGGAGAACAGCCGCTCGGAGTACGACTTTGACGCGCTCAGCACCGCCGGCAGATGCGGCAGCCCGGCGCCCACCACGATCAGCGGAAGGCCCTGCTGGCCGAGTTCGTGGCAGGCGGCACAGAGCGCCGAGACGTCGTCGGCGCCCAGATCCTGCATCTCGTCGATGAACACAGCGACGCCCCTGCCCTGGTCAGCGGCCAGTCCGGCCACGTCGGTGAGCAACTCGACCAGGTCGATCTCGATGTCGCCCGAGTCTGCCCGGCCGGCGATTGACGGTGCGCTGATGCCGGAGTTCCACCGGTCGTAGGCCTTGGTGTTGGCTGGCGCGGCGCGTTCCACGAACGCCTTCAGGGTGGACAGGACTGCGGTGGCGTCCGGGTGGCCCAGTTCGCGGATCGCCATGTGCAGCGCCGCACCGAGCGGACGCCGGATGCCCTGGTCGGGGCGGGCCTCCAGCTTCCCGGTGCCCCAACCGGCCCGGACGGCAAGCGAACGGGTGGCGTTGAGCAGCACGGTCTTACCGACCCCGCGCAGCCCTACCAGCACGATGGAGCGTTCCGGGCGTCCCCGCGCGATGCGCTCGATGACGAAACGGAACGCCTCCAGCTGCGGGTCGCGTCCGGCCAACTCGGGCGGGCGCTGCCCGGCCCCCGGCGCATACGGATTTCTGATCGGATCCACGATGGGACTGTATGGCGTTCTCTAGCGGCCGTCGCAGATTGGCCCAGAGTGTCGCAGAGCCGCCCCCACACCCGCGCTCCCCGAACTATTTACCGCTCGCTGAATTCAGCGAGCGGCAAATAGTTCGGGGAGCGCGGAAGTGGGGCCGGGTCGGATGCCCGAGCCTTCGAAAGCAGGCCGCCGACCACCAGCTGCACGGCGGCAGACTTCTCGACCGCCCGCCGGACCATCAGGTGGATGGAGCGCGTCGGTGTCGGATTGGTGACCGTCACACCGACGACACCGGCGGGCAGGTCGATGGTGCACAGGCGCGGCATGATGGCGATCCCGATGCCGGCAGCCACGAAGGCGATCGCGGTGGGGTGGTTCGCCGTCCGCACCGAGTAGGGCGGCGCGAAGCCGGCCGACACCGCGGCCCGGTGCAGGTTGATCACGCACCAGGAGTCCTCGGAATCGTGGGCGACCCAGCGCTCGTCGGCCAGTTCCGCCAAGCCGATCTCGTCGTGTCCGGCCCGCGGATGGGTGGCCGGCAGCACCGCGACGTAGGGCTCGTCCAGCAGGTGGTGCGATAGGAAGCCGGGCGGCGCGGTGAAGTCCGGCGATCCCACCAGCACCTCGACATCGACATGCTCGCCTTCGCCGGTCGGCATCTCCACGACGCGCAGGTCGAGCCGTAGCCGGGGATGCTCCGCGAGCACCCGCCGCACGATGTCAGGGATCCACGCCATTGCGGCCGAGGTGAAGTACGCCATGCTGAGCGAGCCGGCGCGGCCTTCGCGGAGATCCGCGATCTTCGCCTCGACCTCGGTCAGCTCGCCGAACAGGCTGTCCGCGGACGCGGCCAACTCCAGACCCGCGTCGGTGGGTTCGATACCGCGTCCGGCCTTGCCGAGCAGCACCAGACCGGTTTCGCGGGCCAGTGCCGCCACCTGCTGGCTCACCGCGGACGGCGTGTAGCCGAGGTTGGCGGCCGCGCCCTGGATCGAGCCGGCCGCGACCACCGCGCGGTAGATCCGGAGTCGCTGCAGGTCCATCATGGGCGTCACTGTAGAGCACTGTGTAGTGCAACAACGCGGTGAATGGTGAGTCGCCAGTTCTGCTTCATGATGGACGCCGTGTCGGACGGCCAGGCAGATGCGATCAGGAGACGCGCAGGACGGTGCTGCCGGCCGTCATCTCCAGGTAGAGCAGCACCGGCAGTGCTGTGACGACAAGCGCGACGCCCCAGAGCGCGACCCGGATCCAGCCGCGGGCCGTGGTCGCGGCGCGCGCCAGGGCGACGGCAATCACCAGGCGGAGCACGGTGAGGGCGACGAAACCCAGGAAGTGGACGGCCACTGCCGCGATCAGACCGAACAGGACCCAGCCGCCCGCTTGTCGGACGCCGCTGGTCGCAGTCATGGCCGGACTCTACTCGCCGCGTCGTCGCGCTGTCGTGCGGGTGCCCACGGGGCGACAGGCCGCCGGGCGGGTTCGGTGTCGCTGCTCAACTGGCGCAGCTGCCGCAGTTCGGCGACCTGCCGGCGGTACGCGGCGGACGCCTCGGAGTCGGCGTCCGCGCCGAAGGGCATGCGTGGCAGGCCATTGGTGCGTCGGTGAGTGACCTCCAGTCGCCACACCACGCCGACCACGATCGCTACCACGAACAGCCACTCAAGACCGGTCATCACGGACCCCTTCCCATCTCTGATGGCTCTAGCCTGGTCGCAACGACACGTAAGCACCAGCGCTGATTTCTACATCATGATGAAGCTCGACTGAAACGAAAGCAGGACCTTGCCTGCCATGGCGCGGGGTCTCGACCTCGGACGCCGTGAGGTGGAGGATGGACGCGCGGGCGACGAGGCTCGTGAAGGAGGAACTCGACGCCGCTCTCGATCGACCAGCCATCGCTCGTCAACGCCTCGTCGCGGGCTTTGACCTACGGTTACGTAACCGGTAACTTAGCGCAGCGTAGACAGAACTTCCGGTTCGTGCGACCCGAAAGGATTCGACGTGTCCGACCAAGCTGTAGAGGATTTCGTCCAGCTCCTCACCCCGGATGGTGAGCGCGTCCAGCACCCCGACTTCAGCTTCGGCGGCAGCGACGAGACCATCGCCGGGTACCTGCGCGAGATGATCCTCGCCCGCCGGTTCGACAGCGAGGCGACGGCGCTGCAACGCAAAGGTGAGCTCGGCCTGTGGCCCCCGGCGCTGGGCCAGGAGGCCGCACAGGTGGGCTCGGCCAACGCGCTGAGGCCGCCCGACTTCGTCTTCCCGTCGTACCGCGAGCACGCCATCGCGCTGCACCTGGGGGTCGATCCGGTCGCGATGCTGAGCACCTTCCGGGGCACCGCTATGGCGCCGTGGGCGAACGAGGTCGCCGGGATGCACCCCTACAGCTTCGTCATCGGCACCCAGACGCTGCATGCGGTCGGTTACGCGATGGGCATGCAGCGCGACGGGCTGGTGGGCAACGCCGACCCGGACGCCAACGGCGCCACGGTGGTCTACTTCGGAGACGGCGCCACCAGCCAGGGCGACGTCAACGAGGCATTCATCTTCGCCGCGTCCTACACGGCTCCGGTCGTCTTCTTCTGCCAGAACAATCAGTACGCCATCTCCGAGCCGATCGCGCTGCAGTCGAAGATCCCGCTGTACCGGCGGGCGTCCGGGTTCGGCTTCCCCGGCGTCCGGGTGGACGGCAACGACGTCCTGGCCGTCAACGCGGTCACCAGTTGGGCGTTGCAACGTGCTCGGCAGGGAAAGGGACCGACCCTGATCGAGGCCTACACCTACCGGATGGGTGCCCACACCACCTCGGACGACCCCACCAAGTACCGCAGCAACGACGAGACCGAGCAATGGCGCCAGCGTGACCCGATCGCCCGGGTGCAGGCCTACTTGCACAACGCCGACGCGATCGACCAGGGCTGGCTGGACGCCGTGGACGGCGAGTGCGAGGAGTTGGCGATCCGGCTCCGCCAGGGATGCCTGGCGCTGCCCGAGCCGACGCTGGAGGAGTTCTTCGACTACGCGGTGATCGACCCCGGCGAGGTGCTCCTCGAACAGCGCGACGACTACCTCGAGTACGAGGCCGGCTTCGCCGACCATCCGCAGGACGCCCCGGGCGCCGAGCCGCATTCCCAGGTGCAGGAGGCCTTCTGATGGCGACCATGACTCTCGCGAAAGCCCTCAACGCCGGCCTGCGGCGCGCGCTGGAAGCCGACCCGAAGGTGCTGTTGGCCGGCGAGGACATCGGCAAGCTCGGCGGCGTCTTCCGGATCACCGAGCATCTGCAGCGGGACTTCGGGGCCGACCGGGTGATCGACTCGCCGCTGGCTGAATCGGGCATTCTGGGCACCGCGGTCGGCCTGGCCATGCGCGGCTACCGTCCGGTCGTCGAGATCCAGTTCGACGGTTTCGTCTACCCGGCCTACGACCAGATCGTGTCGCAGGTGTCGCGGCTCTACTACCGCACCCACGGGCACCTGAAGATGCCGATCGTGATTCGCATTCCCTACGGCGGCGGGATTGGCGCGATCGAGCATCACTCCGAGTCCCCCGAGGCCTACTTCGCGCACACTCCGGGCTTGAAGGTGGTCACCTGTTCGAACCCGCTGGACGCCTACTGGATGATGCAGCAGGCGATCGCCTCGAACAACCCGATCGTGTTCTTCGAGCCGAAGCGGCGCTATCACGAGAAGGGCGAGGTCGAGACCGACATCGAGCCGATGCCGCTGTTCCAGGCCCGCGTGGTGAAGCCCGGCGACGATCTCACCCTGATCACCTACGGTCCGATGGTGCGCACCTGTGTTGAGGCCGCGATCGCTGCCGGTGAGGAGGGCCACGACATCGAGGTCATCGACCTGCGCTCGCTAGCCCCGCTCGACATGGCCACCGTGATCCAGTCGGTGACCAAGACCGGTCGGGCGATCGTCGTCCACGAGGCGGCGATGACGCTGGGCATGGGCTCCGAGATCGCCGCCCGGCTGCAGCAGTCCTGCTTCTACTCGCTGCAGGCGCCGGTGCTGCGGGTGACCGGCTACGACATCCCCTATCCGCCCAGCCGGGTGGAGTCCGCTTACCTGCCCGATCTCGACCGGGTGCTCGACGCCGTCGACCGCTCCATGGCCTACTGAGGAGAATGCGATGAAGGAATTCCACCTGCCCGATCCCGGTGAGGGACTGGTCGAGGCCGACATCGTCCGCTGGGTGGTCGCCGAGGGTGACCAGGTGAAGGTGAACGACATCCTGGTCGAGATCGAAACCTCCAAGTCGATCGTGGAGCTGCCCTCACCCTGGGCCGGGCGGATCGCCCGGCTGATGGTCGAGGAGGGGGCCACCGTCGAGGTCGGTGCGCCGATCGTGCTGATCGACGACGGGGTCGCCGCCGTGGCGCCGGCCGAGCCACCAGCGCCGACGGATGTGACCGACGCACCACCGGCGCAACCCGAGGCCCCGGCCGCCCAGCCAGTCGAGACGGCGGAGCCCGCCGAGGCTGCGGCGACCACCCAGGCCGGGGCACCCGCCGAGCCGAGCCCGGAGTCGGAGGCCTTCCTGGTCGGCTACGGCGTGAAGTCCTCCTCGCTGGCCCGGCGTCCGCGCAAGACCCCGGGTGGCGTCGGCAAGCCGATCGGGCCGGTTACGGATCAGGTGCACGACTCCTATGCCGCCGACCAGCCGGTGTCCCGTCCGATCGATCAGTCGACCACCACCGGACCGCTCAGCGCGGAGGCCAGCGGCGATCCGCTGCCACGTCCGGGCAGGACGCCCAAGCCGGCCTCGGCCGCCAAGCGGGCCCTGGCGAAGCCGCCGGTCCGCCGCCTGGCCCGCGATCTCGGCCTCGACCTGGACGCCGTCCAGGGCACCGGTCCGGAGGGCACGATCACGGCCGACGACGTGCTGACCGCCGCCGTGCTGTCCCGCGGGATGCCGGAGGCCGCGGCCGGCATCACCTCACGGGTGCCGCTCAAGGGCGTCCGGCGCGAGATGGCCCGGACGATGGCCGAGTCGTACAAGGTGCCCACGGCGACCGTCATCATGCAGACCGACGTGACCGCCTCGATGGACCTGGTCGAACGGCTGCGCGCCCGCCGCGAGTTCGGCGGGCTGCGGGTGTCGCCGCTGCTGATCTTCGCCAAGGCCGCCTGCCTGGCGATCGCCCGCAACCCCGACATCAACTCGACGCTCGACATGGCGGCCACCGAGATCGTCCGCAACGAGGACGTCAACCTCGGCATCGCCGCGGCCACCCCGCGCGGTCTGCTGGTGCCGAACATCAAGCAGGCGAACAAGATGAACCTGGTGCAGCTGGCCGAGGCGCTGCACAACATGGTGCAGGTGGCGAAGTCGGGAAAGGTTTCCGCCGAGGACATGCACGGTGGCACCTTCACCATCACCAACGTGGGCGTCTTCGGGGTGGACGGCGGCACGCCGATCCTGAACCTGGGCGAGTCGGCGATCATGTGTCTGGGCACCATCGCCCGGCGTCCGTGGGTGATCGGGAAGGGCGCCGACGAGCAGATGGTGATCCGTTCGGTGTGCACGTTGTCGCTGACCTTCGACCACCGGCTGGTGGACGGCGAACTGGCGTCGAAATTCCTCAGCGATGTCGCCGCGATCCTGGCCGATCCCGGACTGGCGATGATGTTCTGACGCGCTGGAAACAACGATCGGGATCGGGCACGGTTGTCGGTGCCCGATCCCGATTCCTATTTTGCGTCGCCCCAGGGCGTGCGGGCGAAGTCGCGTTCGACGATCTCGCGGTCCTCATCGTCGGCGATCGCAATGGCAGTCGCTTCGGTCCACTCGCGGCGGGCCTCGTCCTCGCGCCCCAGGGCATGCAGAGCGCGAGCCCGCAGCTCGTGGGCATAGGCCAGATCGAAGTCGGCCAAGTCCTCGGCCCGGCAGCCGGCAAGGCAGCGATCCCCGTAGTCGAGGGCCAGTTCGCCGCCGTCGGCGGAAAGCCATGCCTTGCCGATGAGGTAAAGCGCCCGGATCTCGTTCTCGGGCCGCTTGGACGCCGCCCGGTCCCAGTGGAAGGCTGCGGCGTAGGCGCTGCGCAGGGCGGCTTCGGCGTCCAGCGGCTCAGACTCCAGCAGCCCGAACGTGGCGTTGTTGGCCTCGGCAGCCTGCTGCCGGTGCCAGTCCTTGCTGGTGATCTCGGCCTCCGGCTCCGGGTCGCCGGCATAGCGCGGCGGCAGCGGGGTGCCGGTCTCGATCAGGCTCTTCAGTCCGTCGAGCACGTAGGGCCAGCCCGAGCCGACGTGGGCCGCGGTCAGCGGGCTGAACGCCAGGTCGCCGTGTACCACCCGCAGCAGCGTCAGCCCCTCACCGGCCTCGGTGAGCGTCCAGGTGACCCGGCTGGCCGGCTCCTGCGCGAGGGCCTCGTCGGAGCGCATCCGCCAGGTCTGAACGAGCCGGTGCGGCGGCTCCAGTTCCTCGATGACGCCGTCGACTCCGAGGCTGCCGTCGGCCAGCACCGACCGGTACTCCCGACCGGCGATGGGCGGCGCCTCGAACGAGCCACCGACGAAGTACTGACGGGTGAAGGCCGGGTCGACGATCGCATTCCAGACGGTCTCTACTCCGGCGCGAATGTAGATCTGGTAGACGTGCGAGGTAGTCATCGCTGCTCCTGTTCGAGTCCGGCCTTCAGCCCGACCATCGCGGTGCTGAACGGCTCTGCGTACTTGCTGATCCATCGGTTGGCGATCTCAGCGATCGGCACCGGATTGAGGAAGTGGCGCTTGCTGCGGCCCTGTTTGAGAGTGGCCACCAGACCGGCCTCCTCGAGGACGGCAAGGTGCTTCATCACTCCGAACCGGGTCATCGCTGGAAAGCGCGCGGCGAGTTCGGTCAGGGTCTGGCCGTCGGCGGCGAACAGGGCGTCGAGGATCGCGCGACGGGTGTCGTCCGCCAGCGCCTTGAACACGTCGCCCTGCATGCGACGAGAATAGGTGACTAAATAGTCACCTATCAACCCTGCGACGCGAAGCACGACGCTGCTGAGCCCTGGCCGACAGGACGTCCGCCAGGGCTCACCGGCCGCCGTCCGACCGTTCGGTCGCGGCTGTGCGCGGCTGGGGTCAGCCAGGCAGCACGTCGCCTGAGGGCCAGGTGGTCGTGATGAATTCGGCCACCTTCGGGTCATGCAGCAGAGTCTCGAGCTTGGCCACGCCCGGGTTGGTGTTGTCGGTGCGCCAGACCAGGAAGTTGGCGTAGGGGTTGTCCTTGGCGGTCTCGGCCAGCAGGGCGTCCTTGGTCGACAGTCCGGCGGTCAGGATGAAGTTGCCGTTCACGAAGGCCAGGTCGATCTTCGGGTCGTCGAGCTGTTGGACGATCACCTCGGGCTGGTTCTCGACGAATTTGAGGCCCTTCGGGTTCTGCGCCTTGGTCAGGTTCAGCACATTGGAGGAGTCGGTGATCCCGGTCAGCAGGTCGGCGCCCTGCAGCAGCCGCAATCCGCGGACCTGGTTGGAGGCGTCGTTGGTGATCGCGATGGTCGCACCCTGCGGCAGCTCGTTCGCCGACTTGTACTTCTTCGAGAACGCCGCGTAGGGCTCGATGTGGACCCCGGCGCCATGCTCGAACTGGTAGCCGCGCTCCTTGACCTGTGCTTCCAGGTAGGGCAGGTGCTGGAAGTAGTTGGCGTCGAGTTCCTTGGACGCCAGGGCCTCGTTGGGCTGCACGTAGTCGTCGAACTCGACGATCTGCAGGTCGATACCGGCGGCCTGAGCCAGGTTCTGCTTCACGAACTCCAGGATGCGGGCGTGCGGCACCGGGCTGGCGCCGACCTTCACCGTGGTCAGGGAGGCCGAGGAAGGCGGCTGGCTGCTCGGTGCGGCGGCCGATCCGCCGCAGGCTGTCAGGGTGAGGGCGAGGGCTGCGGCGGCCAGGGTGGTCAGGGTCTTGCTGAATATGGACATGGTTGTCTCCTTCTCATTGAGCAGTTGCGTTGAGGGGTTCGGCTGGTTCAGCGGTGGTCGACGTGCCGCACGACGGCGTCGCCGGCGACCTGGACGAGCTGCACCAGCAGCACGAGGATGATCAGCACGATCACCATCACCTCGAGCTGGAAGCGCTGGTAGCCGTAGTTGTAGGCGAGCCGGCCGAGCCCGCCGCCGCCGATCAGGCCGGCCATCGCCGAGTAGCCGATCAGGGCCACCAGGGTGGTGGTGATGCTGGCCACCAGCGACGGCAGCGACTCGGGGATCAGCACTTTCCACACCGTCTGCGAGCGGGTCGAGCCCATGGCGTGCGCGGCGTCCACCTTTCCCGGATGCACCTCGCGCAGTGAGGTCTCCACCAGCCGAGCGAAGAACGGCACCGAGGCGATGGTCAGCGACACCGACGCGGCGATCGGGCCGATCGAGGTGCCGACCAGCCAGCGGGTGACCGGGATCAGCGCCACCATCAGGATCGCGTAAGGGATCGACCGGGTGATGTTGACCAGCACGCCGCCGAGCACCACGTTCAGCAGCCGGTTGTCGGCCATCCCGCCGGGTTGGCTTACGAACAGCACCACGCCGAGCGGCAACCCGAGCAGCACTGTGAACAGCCCAGAAATGGCGACCATCTGCAGGGTCTCGACGAAGGCCGGCCAGAGCGCCGCGTTGATGGCGGGGTTGGTGGCAAGGCTGTCGAAGAAGTCGTTCATCGGACACCTCCCGCCCCGGCCGCGAGGGCGGCCTGGGCACCGCGGCGTCTCAGCGCGGACACCACGTCGTCCGGTTCCAAAGGAGTGGGAACCAGTACGCGGTGCCGCTGGAAGGTGATTCCCGCAAGGGTTTCGACCGTTCCGGCCAGCACCAGCAGGTCGACGCCGAGCTCTCGTCCGACGGCGGTCAGGGCGGGCACCGCACCCTGGGTGACCGGATCCAGCACCTCGATGGTCGACAGTCCGTCGGGAGTTTGGTCGGCGGTCGGGGGTAGCGCGAGCAGCAGTTCGCTCAACCGGCTGCCGAAGCGGCTCACCACGTCGACCAGCGTGCCGGACTCGACCACCCGTCCGGCTTGCAGCAGCGAGACCGAGTCGCAGATCCGCTTCACCACCGACATCTCGTGGGTGATGATCAGCACGGCCAGGCGGAGCCGGGCCTTCAGCGAGGCGATCAGGTCGAGGATCTCGCCGGTGGTCTTCGGATCGAGTGCGCTGGTCGGCTCGTCGCAAAGCAGCACGTCGGGGTCGGTGGCCAGCGCGCGGGCGATGCCGACTCGCTGCCACTGGCCACCGGACAACTGCGCGGGATAGGCCTGGCCGGCGTCGCCGAGGCCGACCAGGCCGAGCAGTTCGGACGCCTTCGCCGCCCGCTCGGCGCGTCCGACCCCGGCCAGCTCCAGCGGGTAGGCGACATTGCCGGCGATGGTGCGGGAGTCGAAAAGGTTGGCGTGCTGGAAGACCAACCCGAGCCGCCGCCGAGCCCGGCGCAGGTCGGCGGCCTGCACCGCCGTCAGATCGATACCGTTGATCTCCACGGTGCCGCTGGTGGGCCGGTCGAGCAGTGCGATGCAGCGCACCAGGGTCGATTTGCCGGCTCCCGACTGGCCGATGACGCCGTGCACCGAGTCGTCGGGCACCTGCAGGGTCACCCCGTCCAGGGCGCGGATCTCACGATTGGGTTGGCGATAGACCTTCTCGAGGTCGGTGACGGCGATCACAGGATGTCCTTCCGTGCCGCGGGTGACAAGGGGAGATGGGCATTGCGGTGAGGGAGGGCGGCCGACTGTCGCCGGCCGCCCTCGGAGCCGTGCTCAGAACACGAACGAGCTGAACAGCAGCAGCGACAGCCCTAGCCCGATCACCAGGTTGGCCACCGTCGCCGCTCCGAACGCGGCCACCGGACGCCAGCCGAACCGTCGGATGCTGGCGGCATTGAACTCCAGGCCGATGCTGACGAAGGCGAAGATCAGGAACCAGGTGCGCAGGTCGTTCGCGACCCCGATGGTCGCCGAGGAGACCGCCGCTGGGACGTTGCCGGCGTAGATCGTGGCGATCACCGACGCGGCCAGGAATCCCAGCACGAACTTCGGGAACCGCTGCCATACCGCGGCCGCGCCCGGACGCTGCTCAGATGACCCGCGGTCGATCCGCAGGGTGAAGTACAGCGTCAACAGGATCGCCGCGACGCCCAGCAGGGCGTTCTGGGTGACTTTGACGATGGTGGCGATCTGCAGCGCCTGTTCGCCTGCCAGCGTGCCGGCCGCGGTGACCGCAGCCGTGGTGTCGATGTTGCCGCCGATCCAGGCCCCGGTCACGGCGTTGCTGAGGCCGAGCAGGCCGGCCAGCCAGGGCACCAGGAAGATCGCAGGAAGTGCGAACACGATCACCAGGCTGGCGGTGTAGGCGAGGTCCTCCTTCTTCGCCTTCACCGCGCCGGCCGCCGCGATCGCGGCACTCACCCCGCAGATCGAGACCGCACTGGAGAGCAGCGCCCGCAGCCGGTCCTCCACTCCCAGCCGACCGGCGATCCACCAGGTGAAGAAGAAGACGAAGGTGATCAGCAGCACCGCCTGCGCGATCGCCGGGCCGGCGGCCCGGACGATCACGGCGAAGTTGATCGAGGCGCCGAGCAGCACCAGCCCGGTCTTGATGAAGAACTCGGTCCGGAAGCCCGGCAGCAGCCGGTCGCGCAGCCCGGTCGAGGTAAGCACCAGATTGCCGAGCAGGCCCAGCACGATGGCGTAGATCGGGAACTCGATGGATTTGGCTACCGCGCCGAAGGCGGTGCCCTTGGTCCAGGCGGGCACGCCCTCGGTGAGGGTGTGGGCGCCGATGCCGAGCACCAGCACAACCGCAAGACCGCCGGCGAAGCCGGCCCAGTTGAACGAGGTGCGGACGGTCGGCTCGTCGGGGATCGCTGCGGGGACGCCGGTCGGCGCGGCGTCGGCGGCTTGGGCGTGCGGTTGGCGCAGGCTCATGGGATCAGCCCCTGCGGGATGAGGCCGGACAGGATCAGGCCGAGCAGGACGAGGCCGACCAGCACCGCTAGCCAGTCCTCGCTGAGCGAGAACTTGCCGGCCTGGTCAGGCGCGTCGACGGTGGTAGCGACGGCACCGCCGGAATCGGATTTGGGCATGGGAAATTCCTCCCAGAAATAGGGCATGAAAAACGCGAATATCGAAAGCGATACGAATTACTCGTCACGGCGCCACATCGTCGAAGAGACGATGAGGGTGGGCCGATCGGAGGTACAGAATCGCGCCGGGCGCGGGACGCTCAGCCGCAGACGGAGCAGTAGGGGTGACAACAGACGTTGTCACCGCGCATTCGACGGCCTGGACACAGGCGAGTCGCGGTCGTGCTCATGGCTGGAACGATAGCAAGGAACTGTTCCCAATGGTAATACCAGTCCAAATCTCGACCGATATTCGGTGGATAGGTCGCGATTCGTGGGGCCTGCAGGGTGCTGTGCGGCCAGGTGCGACGGCAGCCTCACTGGCGGCCAGCAGGTCCCCGTCGGCGTGTTATCTCACCGTCGAGTGGATGGCGCTCGCCGGACGAGTCCCCCATGGTGAAGGTGCCGCCGAGTGGCCTGATCCGATGGTGGCTGGGACCCGTGCCGGCCCAGCGCCGGTCCTCGGCGCCGACGCAGGACCACCCAGGGTTCGCCCCCCGGCTGCGGTCTCACCACGTGACGGCTTTGACCACCCCACAGCTTATGCATACAATCCACATATGGTTACTAGGAATAGACGGAGCCCGGTGAGGCCTGTTGCCGTGCTCCGCTGTCATTCCTGCCGATTGCGTGAATCGCGGCACCGGGCCTGAGCGGCTCGCGAGAAGTCCGCGGACCGCTACAGGCGGACGAACCAAACCGTAGATCTGAACGCCCGCGCGGGCGGATGAGGCCGCCTTGCCGGCTTGAGAGGACCACCACCATGACCCTTGTCGACGAGAAGGTCGTCGCCCCTCCGACGGAGCCGCCGCCAGCCAGGTCCGGTGCTCGGTCCCGGGCTGTCCCTTGGCGCCGCTGGGCGATCAACGCCGGCGTCTTCGCCGGGGTCATTGCGGCATGGTGGGCGCTCACCGCGTCCGGGCTGATCGCCCCGCTGTTCCTGCCCAGCCCGCAGGCCGTGGTGGCGGCGTTCATCGACGCCAACAGCTGCCGTCCGATCCAAGAGGGCAGCGCGCGGATCGTCTGCGGCTCGCAGGGCTACTTCCTCTGGGAGCATCTGCTGGCCAGCCTGCAGCGGATCGGCGTGGGCGTGGTGTTCGGCGTCATTCTGGGAGTCCTGCTCGGCTACACGATGGCTCTCGTACCGGTGTTCGGGCGGCTCTTCGAGCCGTACCTGAACTTCCTGCGTTCGCTGCCGCCGCTGGGCTACATCGGTCTGCTGATCGTCTGGTTCGGCATCGGCGATACATCGAAAGTCTGGCTGCTCTTCCTGGCGGCCTTCCCGCCCATCGCGATGGCCACCATCGACGGCGTCCGGGGCATCCGGGTGGACCGGATCCAGGCCGCCCAGGCGATGGGGGCGAAGCCGGCGCACGTGCTGCGGCACGTCATCATTCCCGCCAGCCTGCCGAGCATTCTGAGCGGTATCCGGATCGCCACCGGCTTCGCCTGGACGACTGTGGTTGCGGCCGAACTCAACAACGGCATCCCCGGTATCGGTGGCCTCGCCTACCTGGCGGGCACCCAGTTGCAGACCCCGTTGACCATCGCCTGCATCATCGTCATCGGCCTGGCCGCGATCGCCCTCGATGGCGGAATCAAGTACCTCGCCGGCCTGCTCGTGCCGTGGCAGGGCAAGGCCTGAGATGTCGTTGCGCGAGAGGAAATCCGTATCCATGAACAACTCCGTCGTCCGTCGAGCGCCGCTGGCGGCAGTGGTCTGCGCGCTGACTCTCCCGCTGGCGCTCGCCGGCTGCACCACGGCGCGCGAGGCCGAGGCCCGGGCCAACGCGAACAACGGTTCGGCCGTTCAGTGCCCGGTCGAGGTGAACAAGGCCGCCACCGGCGCCGTCCGGCTCGGCTGGCAGGCCATCCCGGGCGCGAATCTGCTGGTCAAGGACAAGGGCTGGATCGAGGCCTGCCTGCCGAACGTGACCGTGACCTGGATCAAATTCGACTCCGGCGCCGATGTGGTGCAGGGCTTCGGATCGGGTTCAGTCGACCTGTCCACTTTGGGCTCCAGCCCGGCCACCAAGGCGCTATCGGCACCGCTCAACGTAGACATGCAGGTGGTCTGGATCGACGACGTGATCGGTGCCGCGGAGTCCTTGGTGGTCAAGGACCCGGGGGTGAAGAAGCTGACCGATCTGCGCGGCAAGACGATCGCCGTCCCGTTCAGCTCGACGTCGCACTTCAGCCTGCTGATGGCCCTGCAGGCCGCGAACTTGACGCCCGGTGCCGACGTGAAGCTGATCAACCTCAGCCCCGACAAGATCCTGGCCGCCTGGACCGGTAGCGAGGTGGACGCCGCCTGGGTCTGGGACCCCGTGCTCAGTGAACTGACCGAGCACGGTCACATCATCACCGGTAGTCAGGAGACCGCGGCAGACGGCAAACCAACGTTCGACCTGGAAGGTGCGACGCGGAAATTCGTCAGCGCCAACCCAGGCTTCATGGACACCTGGACGGCGCTACAGGACCATGCGGTCGGGTTGCTGACCGGCGACGATCAGCAGGCCGCGGCCCAGTCGGTCGCGGTGCAGCTGGGCAGCACGCCCGAAGCCGTCCGCAGTCAACTCAAGGGCTATACCTATCCGCGGGCGGCCGACCAGGTGAAGCTGCTGGCTGCCTTGCCCGCTCAGCTCGAAGCGACCGCCAAGTTCCTCGCCACCCAGGGTGAGGTGGCTGCGGTGAGCGACCTGTCGGTCTATCGAGCCGGCGTCTACCAAGCCTCCATCGAGAAAGCAGCGAGATGATGACCAGCAACCAGGACAACGTCGTGACGCCGAAGATCCGCTTCGACAGGGTGACCAAGACCTACGCCACGGACAGCGGCGAACCAGTGATCGCGCTCTCGGAGACCTCCTTCGATATCGCCGAGGGTGAGTTCGTCTGCGTGGTCGGCCCGTCCGGCTGCGGCAAGTCGACGCTGATGCAGATGCTCGCCGGCTTCCACGCACCGTCGTCCGGGCAAACGCTGGTCGACGGCGTCCAGGTGCGGCGTCCGGACGCCGACCGCGGGGTGGTCTTCCAGCAGGCGAACCTCTATCCGTGGCTGACCACCCGCGGCAACGTGGAGCTCGGTCCCCGCATCCGAGGGGTCGGCAAGGCCGAACGCCGCGAGCAGGCGGAGCGGTTCCTGCAGATGGTGGGCCTGTCGCTGTTCGCCGACCGCAAGCCCTACGAGCTGTCGGGCGGGATGCAGCAGCGGGCGCAGATCGCCCGAGTGCTGGTCAACGACCCCAAGGTGATCCTGATGGACGAGCCGTTCGGGGCGCTGGACGCCCTCACCCGCGAGCGGATGCAGGTCGAGTTGCTGCAGATCTGGCGGGAGCGCCGCAAGACCGTCGTGTTCATCACCCATGACGTGGAGGAGGCGATCTTCCTCGGCACCCGGGTGATCGTGATGACCGCCCGTCCGGGCCGGGTGTTGCTGGACCTGCCGGTCGACTTGCCGGACGGCCTGACGCCCGCCGAACTCCGGGCCGACCCCGGCTTCGTCGACTTGCGCGACACCCTGCTGGACGCAATTCACCGGGCTCAGGACGACGTCGCCGCCTAAGAAAGCGCTTGATCATCGCTGGTCGAGCGTGTCGAGACCTCTCTGGTAACGGGTTTCGACAAGCTCGACCAACGAAGTCAGCACGCCGATCGGGACGTCCCACTCGCCGGTGTCGCCAGGATCAGATCTCCGGGGCCGCCAGCCGGTGGTAGGTGTGGTCGCGGTAGATCAGCGGCCGTAGCCCCGAACTCCACGCGGCAGCCGCTTGGGCGATGATCAGCCGGCTGCCCGCGGCTGGGACGCGGGATCGCACCCGACCCTCGATCCACCCCGAGCAGCCGGCCAGCACCGGCTCGCCGGTCGGCAGCGGATGCCAGCCACCGGCGGCGAACCGGTCGATGCCACTGGTCGCGAAGCGGGCCGCGACGTCCGCCTGGTCCTCGGCGAGGAAGTTGATCATCACCCTTCGGACCCGGCTCAGCGCCGACCATGACGAGGACGCCTCGTGCACCGAGAAGGCGAACAGTGGAGGATCGGCCGACACCGAGATCACCGAGGTCGCGGTGAAGCCGTAGGCTCGACCGCCGTCGTGCAGGGTAACCACTGCCACGCCGGCTGGATGCCCGCGGAAGATCATCCGGAACTGGTCGGCATCGATGCCCTGCTCACCGCCGATGATCGGCTGGGCGGTCACGCCAGCACCCCGCCGAGGCCGCTGTGAGCGTGCTGGCCGATCGAGACGCCGGTGGCCGCCGGCCGGTCCAGGCCGTAGTGCTCGCGCAGCGTCCGTCCGGTGTACTCGGTGCGGAACAGCGAGCGCCGGCGCAGGATCGGAATGACCTCGTCGACGAAGGTGGTCAGGTCGCCGGGCAGTGCCGGCGGCATGACGTTGAAGCCGTCGGCGGCGCCGCTGCTGAACCACTCCTCGATGGTGTCGGCGACCTGCTCAGGGGTCCCGTGGAAGGTGCGGTGACCGCGTCCGCCGCCGAGTCGCCGGACCAGTTCCCGGACGGTCAGCCGCTCGCGCCGGGCGAGTTCGACGATCAGCGTGTAACGGCTCCGGTTGCCCTCGATCTCGTCCTCCTCAGGCAGGTCGGCCGGCAGCTGCCGGTCCAGCGGCAGGTCCTCCAGCGGGAGCCGAAGGATCCGGGCGAGTTCCTCGCGTCCGAGTTCGGGGTTGATGTGCTCGTCGAACAGCCGGCTGCGTGCTTCGGCGTCGGCCTCGGTGGCGCCGATGATCGGCACCAGCCCGGGCAGCACCTTGATACCCTCGGGATCCCGTCCGAGGCCGGACGCCCGGCGCTTCAGGTCGGTGTAGAAGGCGCGGGCGTCGTCGATGCTCTGCTGGGCGGTGAACACCGCTTCGGCGTACCGGGTGGCGAACGAACGGCCCGCCTCGCTCGCTCCGGCCTGGACCAGCAGCGGCCAGCCCTGCGGTGAGCGAGAGACGTTCAAGGCCCCGGCCACCGAGAAGAATTCCCCGCGGTGAGCGGCCGGATGCACCCGTTCGGGGTCGGCCCAAACGCCGCGCTCCTTGTCGGCCAGGATCGCGTCATCGCCCCAGCTGTCCCACAACTTGAGCGCGACGTCCACGAACTCGGCCGCGCGACGGTAACGGTCGGCATGGTTCGGATGCTCATCCAAGCCGAAGTTGCGGGCGGCGTCCGGCACCTCGGTGGTGACGATGTTCCAGCCGGCCCGGCCGCCGCTGACGTGGTCCAACGAGGCGAACCGGCGGGCCAGGTTGTAGGGCGAGTTGTAGCTCGTCGAAGCCGTTGCGATCAGCCCGATCCGCTCGGTCGAGGCGGCGACGGCCGCCAGCAGCACCGTCGGGTCGAGCACGCTGGTCGGACGCCGGTGAACCGGGAAGACCGCAGGATGGTCGGCCAGGAAGATCGAGTCGAATGTGCCGCGTTCCGCGATCCTGGCCAGACGCACGTAGTGGTCCAGCCCGGTGCCGCCCGACACGTCCGACTCGGGCAGCCGCCAGGCGGCCTCGTGATGGCCCACGTTCATCACGAACGCGTTCAGGTGCAGCTGTCGGAGCTTCTGGGTTGTGGTCACCGAGAGACATTAACATGGTTTACCTACGGATTTAATAGGAGATGTGTGCTCGGCATCGAGCGTCCGTCCGCGCGGCGGATTGCATCGGGATTGACGATGGATTTCTTCCGCTGGACGATGAGGCCATGTCCGAGGTCGATGTCTTCTGCGCAGCGTTCCCGCAGGCCTACCTGGCTTTCCACCGGCGCGACGGACGCCGGGGCGGGCTGACCAACGCCTCCCGCGCCGTGCTCACCCACCTGGCCGGGTCGGGGCCGATCACCATCGGCGAGGCGGCCCCGGCACCTGGATCGTGCCCAGTCAGTGGTCAGCGAGATCGTCAGCCAACTGGAAGGCCACGGGCTGCTGGAACGCGAGCCCGATCCCGCCGACCGGCGCCGGACTCTGGTCTGGCTCACCGATGCCGGCATGGACCGGCTGCGGGACGACTCCGACGTCCTCGACCGCACCCTGGTCGCCGACGCGATGGACCGCCTCGACGACACCACCCGCCGCGCACTGATCGAGGGCCTGCAAGCCCTGATCGCCGCGGCCCGACGAAAGGCACAACCATGACCACACCGACCGCGTCCTGCCAGAGCTGCGGCATGCCGATCGAAACCGGCCACTACTGCGAGTACTGCACCGACGCCGAAGGCAACCTGCAGGACTTCGACACCCGCTTCGCAGCCATGGTCGGCTGGCAGCGACGCCGCCACCCCGATCAGCCAGAGGCAAACATCGAAGAGCAGACCCGCGCCTACATGGCGACCATGCCGGCCTGGCGCGACCACCCCCGGCTGGCTGGCGGCTCCGGGGCCTGAGGGCCTGAGGTCTCGCGACAGAGGGTAGGGGTGTGATCAAAGCCCGCCGGGTCTGACAGTCTGGAGGCATGGCCCGAAGCGATGTGCTGATCACCCCGGACGAACTGGACGGCGTCCTCGCCGATGTCGACGTGCTCGACGTCCGCTGGCGGCTGGGTGAGCCGGCTGGAGCCGGACGGGTCCGCTACCGGGATTCTCACCTGCCAGGCGCCCGCTTCCTCGACCTCGAATCCGTACTCACCCGGCACGGGGAGCCGACCGAGGGGCGCCACCCACTGCCCCGGGCCGACCAGCTCGCCCGCGGCCTGGGCCTGCTGGGGGTGGACGGCAGCCGTCCGATCGTGGTCTACGACGAGGCCGGCTCCTTCGCTGCCGCGCGGGCTTGGTGGGTGCTGCGCTGGGCCGGCCTGGACGTCCGTGTGCTGGACGGCGGCGTGGACGCCTGGACGGCCCGCAACCGCCCGATGACAAGTGGCGAAACCCAGATTGATGCGGTCTTGCTGCAGCTGACCACCGGGCACCTGCCGACGATCGACGCCGACGCCGCGGCGGGCTTCGAGGGCACCCTGATGGACGCCCGCGCACCCGAGCGGTACCGCGGCGAGAGCGAGCCCATCGATCCCGTCGCCGGGCACATCCCGGGTGCGATCAATCTCCCGGTGAGCGGATTCTTCGCCGCCGACGGACGTCTCCCCGAACAGGACCGACTGCGGGAACTGCTCGGCGAACGGACCGGTCCGCTGGGCGCCTATTGCGGTTCCGGGGTGAGCGCCGCACAACTGGTGCTGGCCGGCGCCGCGGTCGATCGCGAAGTCGCCCTCTACCCGGGCTCGTGGTCGGCCTGGAGCAACGACCCGGCGCGTCCGATCGCGACAGGGGAGTCCGAGCCCGCATGAGCTACCCGACTACGGCACACACCCTGCTCGGCAACATCGAGGCCAATCTGCGCGGCGTCCGGGCCCGGGTCGGCGACCGGCAGGTGCTGGCCGCGGTCAAGGCGAACGGCTATGGGCACGGCGCGGTCGCGGTGGCGGCGATGATCGAGCAGCGACGGGCGGCCGATTGGCTCGGGGTGGCCACCGTCGACGAGGGACGCCAGCTGCGCCGCGCCGGCATCACCCTCCCGATCCTGAAACTGTCGCCGACCCGGGGCCGGGACGAGGTGAGTCGTGCCCTGGTCTCGGCGCTCACCCTGACCGTCGTCGACGAGGCGTCGGTGCGGGAGGCGTCCGAGGTTGCGGAGCGGGTGGGGCTGACCGGGGTCGGGGTGCATCTGAAGGTCGACACCGGCATGCGCCGGGTGGGCGTCGAGCCCGCTGCGGCGCCGGCGCTGGCGGCCCGGATCGCGGCCGATCACCACCTGCATCTGCAGGGCCTGTTCAGCCACCTGCCGATCTCGGACACCCCGGACGGCGCCGACTTCACCCGTGCGCAGGCCGAGCTGTTCCGTGCCACGGCTGCCGCGGTCGAGGACGCCGCAGGTGCGGTCGAACTCAAGCACCTGGCCAACTCCGGCGCCGTGCTGGGGCATCCGGAGACCTGGTTCGACCTGGTCCGGCCCGGCATCATGATCTACGGCAGCCTGCCCGACCCGCGGGCCGAACAGACCGTCGAGCTGCGCCCGGGGCTCACCCTGACCACCCGGATCTCGTTCGTGAAGCCCGTAGCAGCAGGCGAAACCGTGAGCTATGGCCGGACCTGGACGGCCCCCCGCGACACCTGGATCGCCACCATTCCCGCCGGCTACGGCGATGGCTACTCGCGACTGCTCTCCAACCGGGGACGGGTGCTGATCGACGGGGCGTCCTACCCGATCGTCGGCCGGGTCTGCATGGACCAGACCATGGTCGACCTGGGTCCCGAGCCGCTCGCGGCCGTCGGCGACGAAGTTGTGCTGATCGGACGCTCTGGCGAGGAGGAGATCACCGTCGCCGAGATCGCCGAGTTGATGGGCACCATCCCCTACGAGGTGACCTGCCTGATCACCGGACGCGTCAACCGCGACGAACGGTAGGGACCGCTGACCTCCGTTGGTTCGAGCTGTCGAGCTCAGGCCCGGAGCGAGCGAACGGACTCCCGCAGTTGCAGCGGCATCGGCACCAGGACGTGTGCGGGGTCGACGGAGTCGCTGAGCGCCATCTCCATCGCCCGGCGGCCCATCTCCTGATAGGGCAGCAGCGCGGTGGTCAACGCCGGCCGCAGATGAGCGGCGATCACGTCGTCGTCGAACGACACCACCGAAACGTCATCGGGAATGCGCACACCACGCAGTTGCATGGCTTGATATGCGCCGAATGCCAGACGGTCGTTGAGGCAGATCAGGCCGGTGAACTCCGCCCCCGAGTCCAGCAGTGCGTTCATTCCCTCGAAACCGATGTCCGGCTCCCAGCGACGAGCCCGATACCCGCACACGCGCAGTCCGCGTTCGGCAATGACCTCGTCGATTCCAGCGAATCGGGCACCGATGGTCACGGTGTCACCCCAGTCCGGCTCGCGGTTCGGGTCGTAGCCGATGATGGCGATGTCGGTGTGGCCGGCGTCGGCGAGCACCTCGGCGATCCGCCGGCCACCGTCGTGATCGGCCGGCAACACGGTCGGGTGCAGTTCGTCACTGGCCCCGTTCACCATGATCACGGGTACGTCCGAGGGCACCGGCGGCACGTGGATCCGCCGGGCCTGCATGAAGCCCAGGATCACCGCGGCCGGTTCCCGGTCCAGCATGGTGAGCAGCGCCCGTTCGGCGCGAGCCGGATCGTGCCCGGTCTCAGCGATCAGCACCGTATGGTCGCGGGCGTCCGCCTCCTGGAGCAACCCGAGGATCATCGCCGACGCGAAGCGGGTGGTGGTGACGTCGGTGGAGAGAAAGGCGACGGTGCGGGTGGAGCCCAGCCGAAGGCTGCGCGCGGTGTGGTTGGGCCGATACTGCAACTCTTCGGCCGCTGCCCGGATCCGGGCCGCCGACGACGCGGAGAGCCGAGCTCCGGGCCGGTTGTTGAGCACCAGGCTGGCCGACGCGGTCGACACGCCCGCGCGCGCCGCGACATCGGCGAGCGTCACGCGCTTCCTCATCTCGGTCCTCTCTGGCCGGATTAGGCATGGATGCTAGCAGCGGCCGGACGGGATCGGATCTGCCGGAGCTGACCAGCCGGTCGGTCCGAACCGTTGACTACGCGATGCTAAATCGATTAGATTCGCGCCACACTCGGGCCGACGCCAGCGGTCGTCGCTGGTCCCGGTCCAAGGAGAAGGAGCAGCAGAGTGGCTGATTTCACACGAAGAGCAATGCTCGCGACGCTGGGCCTCGGTGCGATCGGGACGGTTGTGTCCTGGCCGCGGCTCACCGGGCAGGACATCCCGGGCCGTGGGCAGAGCGCCCTCACCATCGCACTCTTCGGAACCGAGCAGGACGCCCAGCAACGCCAAGGGCTGATCGCCGGCTTCCAGAAGAAGCACCCCGATATCCCGGTCCGGATCGTTGCGATCCAGGGCCAGGACTGGAGCGAGTATTTCGCCAAGATTCTGACCATGATCGCGGCCGGCACCCCGCCGGACGTGGTCACCGTAGCCACCGAGGGCACCCAGTTGTTCGCCTCTCGGATGGCCTATCCGCTCGACGAGTTCGTGCAACGCGATGCCGCCGAGATGCAGGAGTATTTCGACGACGTCCACCCGTCGCTGATCGAGGCCTTCTTCTACAAGGGCAGCCTCTTCCAGTTGCCGGACAACTTCAACGCGGCCAACGTGTTCTACAACTCCACGGCACTGCAACGTGCCGGGATGGAACGCCCGAACGACAACTGGACGGTCGACGACTTCTTCACCCTCGCCCGGGCGATGAAGAAGGGCAACTCCGGCACCTTCCTGCCCTACTTCTGGAACAACCGGTTGTGGGGTGGCGTCGTGCCGTGGCTCTACATCAACAAGACCAGCTTCCTCACCGAGCAGAAGGCGCCCGGTGGTGACTGGTTCTGGCCGCGCTTCTACCCCAAGGAGACCCCGCGCGGCGGCGGTTACCTGTGGGAGAACGCCGCCGCGAACACCCCGGCCTCCGTGGAGAGCTTCTCGGTGCTGCAGCAGCTGGTCAGCGAGGGATTGGCGGCGAACCCGGCTCAGGGTGGCGGCAACGAGTTGGTGGCCTTGTTCTCCACCGGTGCGGTGGGTATGACTCCGGCCGGCGGGTTCTGGGTGCAGGGCCTGAAAGAAGCCGGTGTCGCCAATGATGCCTACGACGTCACATCTCGAAGCGCAAGGACGAGGCCTGGGAATGGCTGAAGTACTGCGTGTCGGTCGAGGGAATGTCGATCGCCCACAACAAGCCGGATTCGTCGCTGCCGCGCAAGTCGCTGAACGACAAGCTCTACGGCGCCGGGGTCGGTCCCAAGCATTGGGAAGTCTTCTACGACACGCTGATCAAGTTCCCGACCACCGGTCCGATGCCCGCCCCGCCCCAGCAGGCGGCAGTGGAATCGGCGCTGCTCAAGAACGTGGTCAATACGATCATGAACGGGCCGGGCGGCGTGAAGCCCGGTCTCGATCTGATGCAGCGTGACCTCGAATTCGCACTGAAGGGACGCTGATGTCCGAATCAAATCCTCGAAAGAAGAACCGGGCACTCGTCTGGGTTTTCCTTGCTCCCACGGTGATCGGGCTTGGCCTGTTCAGCGTGGTGCCGATCATCGGCTCCGTCGTTCTGGCGTTCTTCCGCTGGGACATCATCACGAATCCTGAGTTCGTCGGTATCGACAACTTCACCCAGATGGTGGTGAACCCGACGATCCGGGTGTCCTTCCTGAACACGATCGGATTCGTGATCGCCGCGGTGATCGTGCAGCTGGCGGTCGCTCTGGGGCTGGCCATTCTGGTGCAGTCCAAGATGCCCGACTGGCTGCGAACGTTCTTCCGTTCGGCGCTGTTCTTCCCGCTGATCCTGTCGGCGGCGTCGGTGTCGCTGATCATGGCCTACCTGTTCAACTACGAGTTCGGCCTGGTCAACCAGTTCCTCACCTGGATCGGCATCGGCAAGGTCGGCTGGCTGACCACCGGCCTGGGTGCCAAGGTCGTGGTGTTGCTGGTCTACGTGTGGCAGAACTTCGGCTTCACCTTCTTGATGTTCATCGGCGGCGTCGCCGGTATTCCGAAAGAGGTGTACGAGGCGTCGTCGATCGACGGTGTGGTGGGCTGGCAACAGTTCCGCCACATCACCCTTCCGCTGATCAGCCCGACGATGCTGGTGGCGTCCGTGATGGCGATCATCAGCGCGCTGCAGATCTTCGACCAGCCGTGGGTTCTCACCCGTGGCGGCCCCGGTGACGAAACGCGGACCGCGGTGATGGTGATCTACGAGTCGGCTTTCCGGCAGCTCGATTTCGGCGGGGCATCGGCCGTCGGCATCGTGCTGACTCTCCTGATCATGCTGGTCACTGGTCTGCAGTTCCAGTTGAGCAAGCGCTACGTCTTCTACGGGTGAGGTTTCAATGAGCAATATCGACGCAGTCAAGACCCGATCCCCAATGTCCGGGCTCGGAACCTTTGCCAAGTATTTCGTGCTCGCCCTCGGCGTATTCCTCACGCTCGGCCCGGTGGTCTGGACGCTGTATGCGGCCCTGAACCCGCAGGATCCGGTCACCCACGAGGTCACGCCCGGCTTCAGCGCGTTCGCCGATGTGTTCGAAAAGATCCCGGTCTGGTTGTACGTGTGGAACACCGCACTGGTCACCGTGTTGGTGGCCGCCGGCCAGATGATCAGCGCGGCGATGGCGGGCTATGTGTTCGCCCGGTTCGACTTCCGCGGCAAGAACGCCCTGTTCGCCGTGGTGCTCGCCACGATGATGGTGCCGATGCAGGTGACCATCGTCCCGGTGTTCATGCTGATCCGTGGCATGGGCCTGGCCGACACCCTGCTGGCGCTGATCATTCCGGCGTTGCCAACCGCGTTCGGCACCTTCCTGATGCGGCAGTACTTCATGGGTCTGCCCGCCGAACTCGGTGAAGCCGCCGAGATCGACGGTGCCGGTCCGTGGAAGACCTTCTTCAGCATCTATCTGCCGCTGTCGACGCCCGGTTTGGCGATCGTCGGGATTCTCGCTTTCAACTACCACTGGAACGAGTTCTTCCGTCCGTTGATCATGACCATCAGCGAGCAGAACTTCACCCTTCCGCTAGGACTGGTGTCGCTGCAGGGCAAGCTCGGCAGCGGCTCGGTCTCGACCGTGCTGGCTGGTGTCATCATCTCGATGATCCCGGCACTGCTGGTGTTCATCTTCGGTCAGAAGCCGCTTCGCGAGGGCCTCACCGCAGGCGCCGGCAAGTAGGCGCGTGACCTGGATGCCCGTCACCGTCGGGTGGCGGGCATCCTGCCGTCCGATCCCACACGACTATCTGGTTGGAGCAGAGCATGACTCTCAGCATGAGCGAGGCGTTGCAGCGGGCGGAGGCGGCCGTCGGCGATCTGGCGAGGACGCGCCGCGACCGGTGGTACCCGCGCCTCCACATCGCCGGAGTGGCCGGCTGGATCAACGACCCGAACGCCGTGTGCTTCTACAACGGTCGCTATCACGTGTACTTCCAGCACTACCCCTACGGCACCGACTGGGGGCTGATGCATTGGGGGCACGTGAGCAGCGCCGACCTGATCACCTGGCGCCGCGAGCCGATCGCGATGGCCCCCAGCCTGCCCGGCGACCGGGACGGCGTCTTCTCCGGCTCGGCGGTGGTCGCCGAGTCGGGTCTGCTGCACGTGTACTACACCGGGCACGTCTGGAACAACGGGGTTGACTTCACCGAGGGGGTCACCCAGAGCCAGATGCTGGCGGTCAGCAGCGACGGGAACCATTTCGATAAGCGGGGGGTAGTGATCGCCAACCCGGAGGGCATTCCGCAGTTCCGTGATCCCAAGGTGTGGCGGCAGGGTGAGACCTGGTACCTGGTGGTCGGGGCGGCCACCTCGGACGGCCACGGCGAGGTCTGGCTCTACGAGTCGGACGACATGGTCGACTGGCGATTCGACCGGGTGCTGTACCGCTCGCCGCTGCCCGGTACGTTCATGCTGGAGTGCCCGGATTTCTTCCCGCTCGGCGATCGGTGGGTGCTGGTGATCAGCCCCATGCGCCCCGGACCGGACGGCTACCAGCGCCGCAACATCCACAACGTCGGCTACGTGGTGGGTGACTGGCAGCCCGGCGGCGACTTCGAGGTGATCTCCGAGCACACCGAGCTGGACTCCGGTGGCAACTTCTATGCGCCGCAGACCTTCGAAGCGCCGGACGGCCGTCGTCTCCTGCTCGGCTGGATGGGCGGCTCCCCGGACCAGCCGATGCCGTCCCAGGCCGACGGCTGGTGCTCCCAGCTGACGGTGATCCGCGAGTTGGGGTTGACCGCCGACCACAAGCTGACCATGTGGCCGATCGCCGAGATCGAGGCCCTCCGGACCGGCACCGAGAATCACGGACCCGTGGAGCTGGCAGCCGACGAGTCACGGCTGGTTGCCACCGATCTGACGGGAGGTGAGATCGACATCGAGATCGACCTGGCGGCCAGCACCGCCGAACGCGTCGGTCTCGCCGTCCACCAGACCACCGGCGGCGACGAAACCCTTGTCGCGTACGACGTCCAGACCGGACGGGTGGTGCTCGACCGGCACCACTCCGGGGCCGGGCAACGCGGCTATCGCAGCGCTGCCGTGCGCGGTGGGGTGCTGCGGATGCGGGTGCTGCTGGACGCCGCCAGCGTGGAGGTTTTCCTCGACGAGGGTCGCGAGGCGATGAGCTCGCTGGTATTCCCGGGGCCCGGCGCACGCCGCGTTGAGGTGTTCAGCGAGGCCGGGACGGCGGCGATCAGCCGGCTCGACGTGCACCGGATGGGCAGCATCTACGAACCCGTCGTCGGTTGAGCCTGGCGAAACCTCAACCGGGAGGCTACGGCTCGACGAGGCATCCGCCGGGCGCGGACGGCGTGGCCAGGTGGACGTCCGGGACCGGTAGCCCTCGCGCCCCGGCAGCTTCGCGTACCGCGCCAGCGATCGATGCCGCCTCGGCGCTGCGGACCAGGGCGATCGCGCTGCCCCCGAACCCGCCCCCGGTCATCCGGGCGCCCAGCGCGCCGGCGTCCCGCGCGGCTGCCACCACGACGTCCAGCTCGATGCAGCTGACCTCGTAGTCGTCGCGGAGCGAGTCGTGCGAGGCGTTCATCAGCTGGCCGGCTGCCGTCCAGTCGCCGGCCTCGGCGACCGCGACGAAATCCCTCACCCGGGCGATCTCGGTCACCACATGCCGGACGCGGCGGCGCACCTCGGCGTCGTCCAGCCGGGCCAGCGCGGCGTCCAGGTCGGTCACCTCGCGCAACGTCGTCACGCCCAGAATGCGAGCGGCCCGTTCGCAGGCGGCGCGACGGGCGCCGTACTGGCCGTCGGCCAGGGAATGGCTGGCCCGGGTGTCGATCACCAGTAGTTGCAGCCCGGCGGACGCCAGATCGAACGCCACCTGCTCGACCGAGCCGTCCCGGCAGTCCAGCAGCAGGGCATGCCCGGCGCGGGTGCGCAGCGATGCCGCCTGATCCATGCCGCCGGTCGGTGCGCCGGCCACCTCGTTCTCGGCCCGCACGCACAGCGCGGCCAGCTCGGCCCGGGCGGCGTCATCGCCGTCGCGCCGCTCACCCGCCAGCTGGGACAGTGCCAGCCCGACCGCGCACTCCACGGCTGCCGACGACGACAACCCCGCCCCGAGTGGCACGCACGAGACGACCGCCAGATCGAAGCCCGGCACGTCAACGCCGGACTCCCGCAACGCCCAGGCCGGGCCGCCGCAGTACGCAACCCATCCCGACACCAGGCCGGGGCCCAGATCGGTCAGCCGGCCCTGCCAGATCTCCTCGCCGATGTCAGTGGTGATCCGGACCCGCTCATCCGCTCGGGCCGACACCGCCACGTAGGTGCGGTGCGGCAACGCGATCGGCAGGCACAGTCCGCCGTTGTAGTCGGTGTGCTCGCCGATCAGATTCACCCGTCCCGGGGACGCCCAGACGCCGTCCGGTTCGGCCCCGAACGCCGTCCGGAACAGTTCGCGCGCGTTCCGGACGCCGTCCGCACTCGGCCACGCCTGCTGCCACTCGCTCATCGGACCCTCCACTTCGTCAGTCATCGTCGACCGCCCGGCCAGGTACAGGATGTCAGCCTACGACCGCATCCGCGGTGCGGGTGGTGGGCAGCGACCCGCGGCTCAGCGTGCGGGCGGAGCCGCGGTACTGGCCCTGACCACGAGCCGAGCCGGGATGATCGCGGTGGCGGGCTCGGCGTCGGACTGCCCGGGGTCGAGTTGCTGCAGCAGCACCCGCACCAGGTTCTCTCCCATGGCCTCGAAATCCTGGTGGACGGTGGTCAGCGGGGGCCACAGGTAGCCGCCGAGGATGTCGTCGAAACCGATCACCGACACGTCGTCGGGGACCTTGCGCCCAGCCTCATGCAGGGCGCGCAACAGGCCCGCGGCCATCTCGTCGTTGGCGGCGAACACCGCGGTGACCGCGGGGTCGGCCGCGAGTTGCCGGCCGACCTGGTAGCCCGAGGCATGCGACCAGTCCCCATGCAGGGGCTCCGTCACGCGACGGCCCGCCGCCTCCAATGACTTGCGCCATTCCTCCTCGCGCTCCCGCGCCTGCAGGGAGTTCACCGGCCCGGCCAGCAGATGCACCGTCCGGTGGCCGAGCCCGAGCAGGTGCGCCACCGCCAGATGGGCGCCGCCGCGCTGGTCGAAACCGACCGAGGGGTGTCGCAGATCACGACTGTCGGCCGCCACCACCGGCAGATGCGGCGGGACCCGCACCCGGTCGACGTCCGCGGTCTCCAGGCTCAGCAGCACCAGACCCGCGATGTCGTGGCCCAGGTGCTGCAGCGCGCGGTTCATGTCCCCGACGTCCTCGCTGGAGGCGTCCAGCAGGGTGACGGCGTAGCCGCGGCGATGAGCGGTTCGCGCGACCGCCTCCATGATCCGCGCCTCGCCGGTCCGGGCCAGATGATGGACGGCGACCCCGAGGGTTTCCAGAGCACCGGAGCGCAGCGCGCGGGCGGCCTGACTGGGGGCGTAGCCGAGCTTGGCCATGGCCTCCAGGACGCGATCCCGGGTTTCCGGACGCACGTTGGTGGCCCCGTTGACGACCCTTGATACTGTCTGCGGCGAGACTCCGGCGAGAGTGGCGACATCCTGCGCGCGGACTCGACGCATCGTCCGCACCTCCTGCACCGTGGTCACCTTTCGATCCCGCCGTCGGCACTGGCGCTCGCACTCCGGCGAAGCCGGCGAGCGTCGCAAGCCCGGACGACCGATCGCCCGGGCCTAGTCTGGCGCACCGGTCAACCACTCGGAAATGCGGTCGCTCAGCGGCTCTGGTCAGGCAGGTGGGTGCCGCCGGGAATCTCCTCGGGCCGTCCGGTGTCGTCGAGTGCTACGTCGCCCCGCAGTACCACGTCCGAGGCGAAGGTCCAGTTGCCGCGGACACGCAACCGCTCGGCTTGTCGCAGCGAGGGGGCACCGGCAGGAAGGCGAGCCTCGAACCCCGCGATGGTCCGGTAGTAGCGAGGGTCGAGGTCGATGAGTGGGGCGCGTTCGGTGGTGAGTCGCGGCACCGCGTCGGTTCCCACCTGGTACACGTCCGAGCGCAGCAGGAGCAGATCGTTGGTGGTCTTGACCGGCAGGAATCGGTCTCGTCCGACGGCGATCGCGGTCGCTCCCGAGAAGGTCTCGATGGCCGCACCCAGGGCGGTCTCGAGCTGGTAGACCCGCGGCGAGGACGGATCGGTGGGGTCGAGAGTCTTCTCGTTGCGAATCAGAGGTAGGCCGAGAACGCCCTTGCGCTCGACCAGCGCGCGGTGCAGCGCTTCCAGGTTGAACCAGAGGTTGTTGGTGTGGGTGTAGGGATGCCGCTCGCCATCGGTGAAGTAGCGCATCTCATCAGGTGTGGTCTGCGCGGTTTCGCGCAGGATCAGCTGGCGGTCCCGCTTGCGGATGACCAGATGGCCGCCCTTGACGTCGGCCGGCGTGCGCAGGCAGACCTCTGCCGCGTAGGGGGCGCCGCTGGCGGCGAACCACGCGGCGATGCGGCCGTCGGGCGCGGCGCCGAGGTTGTCGCTGTTGGCTGAGGCGGCGTAGCGGTAGCCCTGTTCCAGCAGCCGTTCCAGCAGGCCGCTGCCGAGCAGTGCCGGATAGATGTCGCCGTGGCCCGGCGGGCACCATTCCAGCGTGGGGTCCGCCGGCCAGGACGCCGGGGTGAGGTCGTCGGCGAGGATCTTCGGCTCGGCGTTCTGCAGGAAGTCCAGCGGCAGGCCGCCGATCGGCAGATCCGGGTAGGCGCCCAGCGCCGCCAGGCTGTCGTGGTGGGTGCGGTAGGAGTTCATCAGCAGCAGGGGCAGCCGCGCCCCACTGCGGGCCCGGGCGTGACGCACCTGCGCAACGATCAGGTCGAGGAACGTCTTGCCGTCGCGAACCGGCAACAGCGACTTGGCCCGCGCCATCCCCATCGACGTGCCCAGTCCGCCGTTGAGCCGGATCAGCACGGTCTTGTCGAGTGCCGATGCCTCCGCGGTCGCGTCGACCGCGACGTCTCGCAGTTGGGTGACCTCGGTCAGCGGCTCGACGTGCTGCTCGCGGATCAGGCCTGTCGCGCCCTCCTCGAGCGTGCGGTAGTAGTGCGCGAAGACGGTGATTGCGGTTTCGTCGACGCCGGCGGAGCGCATCTTCTGAACCGCCTGTTGTAGCCCGTGCTCACTCATCGGAGGTCTCCTGGGTCTGGACGGGGGAAGTCGCGGGGGAGCGCCACGGCTCGATCAGGCAACCGCCGGGTGCGGACGGCGTCGCCCGGTGGATCACGGGGGTGACCAGGCCGCGTGCCCGGGCAGCCGCCAGGACGGCACCGGCGACGGTCTCGGCCGCCGCGGCCGGGACCAGGGCGATCGCGCTGCCGCCGAAGCCGCCACCGGTCATCCGGGCCCCGAGGGCGCCGGCGCTGCGCGCCGCATCCACCGCGACATCGAGTTCGGCGCAGCTGACCTCGTAGTCGTCACGCAGCGAGTCGTGGGACGCGTTCATCAACCGGCCGGCCCCGGGCCAGTCGTCGGCCGAGGCCGCGGCGACGAACTCGCCGACCCTGGCGATCTCGGTGACGACGTGACGGACGCGGCGACGGGTCACCTCGTCGTCGAGAGTCGCCAGCGCGGCGTCGAGATCGGACAGCTCCCGCAGCGTCGGCACGCCGAGGGCATCGGCGGCGGCGTCACAGCTCGCTCGGCGGGCGCCGTACTGGCCGTCGGCCAGCGAGTGGCTGGCCCGGGTGTCGATCACCAGCAGTTCCAGGCCGGCGTCGACGAGGTCGAAGCGGACTTGCTCGACCGAGCCGTCCCGGCAGTCGAGCAGCAGCGCATGGCGGGCCTCGGTGCGCAGCGAGGCGGCCTGATCCATGCCGCCGGTGGGCGCTCCGGCGACCTCGTTCTCGGCCCGCACACACATCCCGGCCAGCCAGGCGCGACCGGCGTCGTCGGCGTCCTGACGGACTCCCGCGAGGTGGGTGAGGGCGAGGCCCACGGCGCATTCCACGGCGGCCGACGACGAGAGCCCGGCGCCCAACGGCACGCAGGAGGCGATCGCCACATCGAACCCCGGCACGTCGACACCCGCCTCGCGAAGCGCCCACGCCGGACCGCCGCAGTACGCCACCCAGTCGCTCACCGAACCGGGGGCGATCTGAGCGAGTTGGCCCGACCAGGTGCGCCCGTCCTTGAGCCCGGTGGTGATCCGGACGCCGTCACCGGCTCGACGAGAGGCGGCCACATAGGTCCGGTGCGGGAGCGCGATCGGCAGGCAGAGCCCGCCGTTGTAGTCGGTGTGCTCGCCGATCAGGTTCACTCGGCCGGGGGAGGCCCACACGCCGTCCGGCGGGAGCGCGAACGAGTTCTGGAACAGTTCCCGAGCCAATCGGACGCCCACTTCGTCGGGCCATGCCTGCTGCCACTCGCTCATCCGACTCCCCTGTCGTGCCATGTTCGATCTGCTCCGAGGGTTGGAAACGCAACCCGCAATGTTTGCGTCAACACTGCTTCCGTCGACAGCTTGACACGGCCGGATGCGTCGGTCAACATCAACGTGTGTCACGTATGGTGACGCAAACATGAACCTCCCAACGGGGCGAGGCTCGGCATCGACAGCGTCGCAGTGTGGTGACGCAAACATCATGACGATGGCTCTCTCGTGCGGGATTTCAGTCCAGTCAAGAGAGAGGGAACTCCATGGAGACACTCCTCCGGGCCAATGCTGTCGACTACGTCATCCTGGCCACCTATTTCGTATTCGTCCTCGGGATCGGATTCATGGCGAAGCGCCAGGTCTCCGGCTCCCTCGACTTCTTCCTGTCCGGCCGGTCGTTGCCCGCCTGGGTCACCGGTCTGGCCTTCGTCTCGGCCAACCTCGGAGCCGTCGAGATCATGGGTATGTCGGCGACCGGCGCCGAGATCGGCCTGCCGACCGTGCACTACTTCTGGATCGGCGCCATTCCCGCCATGCTCTTCCTCGGCGTCGTGATGATGCCGTTCTACTACGGCTCAAAGGTGCGCTCGGTTCCCGAGTTCATGTTCCGCCGGTTCGGCGTGGGCGCCCATCTGGTGAACTCGATCTCGTTCGCGCTGGCACAGCTGCTGATCGCCGGCATCAACCTTTACCTGCTGGGCAGCATCGTGCATGCCCTGCTGGGGTGGCCGCTGTGGGTGGCCCTGATCGTCGCGGCCGCCGTCGTGCTCTCCTACATCAGCTTCGGCGGCCTGTCCGCGGCCATCTACAACGAGGTGCTGCAGTTCTTCGTGATCATCGCCTCGCTGCTGCCGCTGGTGCTGCTGGGCCTGCATCAGGCCGGCGGCTGGCAGGGCATGGTCGACAAGATCACCGCGGCCGCCGCGGCCGCACCCCCCTCGGCCGGGGTTCCTCCGGCTGCCGAACAGCTCAACTCCTGGCCCGGCCAGGCGCTCTCGGGCTTCGAGAATCCGGTGATGTCCGTGGTCGGCATCGTCTTCGGCCTGGGCTTCGTGCTCTCGTTCGGCTACTGGACGACGAACTTCGTCGAGGTGCAGCGCGCCATGGCGTCGGAGTCGATGTCGGCCGCACGGAAGACCCCAATCATCGGTGCCTTCCCCAAGATGTTCGTGCCCTTCCTGACGATCGTGCCGGGCATGCTCGCCGGCGTGCTGGTGGTTGAGATCGCGCAACTCAAGAACGGTGGATCACCTCCGGGAGGCTCGTCCGGAGAGGGCGTGACCTACAACGACGCGCTGCTGCTGCTGATGCGCGACCTGCTGCCCAACGGTCTGGTGGGCTTGGCGATCACCGGTCTGCTGGCGGCCTTCATGGCCGGCATGGCGGCCAATGTCTCCGCCTTCAACACCGTGTTCAGCGTCGACATCTGGCAGCGCTATGTGGTCAAGGACCGCGACGACGCCTACTACGTCCGGATGGGCCGCATCGCGACCTTCGTCGCCACCGGAGTCGCCATCTTCACCGCCTTGATCGCGGCCGGCTTCCGCAACATCATGGACTACCTGCAGACCCTTTTCGGGTTCTTCAACGCTCCGCTGTTCGCCACCTTCATCCTCGGCATGTTCTGGAAGCGGATGACGCCGGCGGCCGGCTGGATCGGTCTGGTTGCCGGCACGGTCAGCGCCATCTTCACCTGGCTGCTGAACCAGTGGGGCGTGTTCGACCTGCCCGGCCAGGGGACGGCCTTCCTGGCCGCCTCGATCGGGTTCGTGGTCGACATCGTGGTGAGCGTCGCGGTATCGCTGGTCAGCAAGCCGAAGCCGGCCGAACAGCTGGTGGGCCTGGTGTACTCGGAGACCCCCAGGGAGCAACTGGTCGACCCGAAGGAGAAGCTGATGCCCTGGTACCGGCGCACGCTGCCGCTCGCGGGGATCGCACTCGCGATGGTCATCGCACTCAACCTGGCCCTGTAATCCAGGCACGACAGAGGAAGGACGTATTATGTCTTCGAATACAGACAAGGCTGCCGCCACCAAGGGTGCTGGAATGTACGACATCCGGAACTTCATCGGCCTGCTACTTCTCATCTACGGGGTCATTCTCACGGCGATGGGCATGTTCGCCGAACCAGCATTTGAGAAGACCGGCGGAATCAATGCCAATCTGATCACCGGGATCGGGCTGCTCGTGGCGGGTGGTGTATTCATGCTGTGGGCGAGGCTCAAGCCCGTCGTGATGGACGCCTCGGCTCCGCCCTCGGAGCACAGCGGCGGACACTGAGCCTGCTCACCGTGGGCAGCTCAACGGTAGAACGAAAGGATCGGCGATGCGTGTTCTCGTCACCGGTGGGGCCGGCTATATCGGGTCGCACACCACCCTGGAACTCCTGCGGGCGGGGCACGAAGTCCTGATCGTGGACGATCTGTCCAACAGTTCGGCGGAGTCGCTGCTTCGGGTCGCCGAACTGGCCGGACGCGCCGCGGAACTGGTGGAGGCCAACGTGCTCGACGCCGAGCGGCTGGACGCCGTCTTCGGCAGCTTCCGTCCCGAGGCGGTCATCCACTTCGCTGGCCGCAAGGCGGTCGGCGAGTCTACCCGGCTGCCGCTGCTCTACTACCGCGAGAACGTCGCCGGCAGCGTCGCGTTGTTGGAGGTGATGGCTGCCCACGACTGCCGCCGGATCGTGTTCAGCAGCTCGGCGACGGTCTACGGCAGCGCCTCCGAACCCCCGTTCACCGAGGACGCTCCGACCGGTGCCACCAACCCCTACGGTCACACCAAGCACATGATCGAGCAGATCCTCGCCGATGCGGCCGCTGCGGATCCGGACTTGGCTGTCGCCGTGCTGCGCTACTTCAACCCGATCGGGGCCCACGAGTCGGGCCGGATCGGCGAGGACCCCAAGGGGGTGCCCAACAACCTGTTGCCCTTCGTCGCCCAGGTGGCCGCGGGCCGGCGCACCGGCCTGCAGGTATTCGGTGACGACTACCCGACACCGGACGGCACCGGGCTGCGCGACTACATTCACGTGGTCGATCTGGCCGAGGGCCACCTGGCCGCGCTCGACCGGCTCAGCGAGACCACCGGTTGCCACGTCTGGAACTTGGGGACCGGACGGCCGCTGTCGGTGCTCGAGGTGATCAAGGCCTACTCCGACGCGTCCGGTGTCACCGTTCCCTACACCGTGGTCGCCCGGCGGCCCGGCGACGTGGCGGCCTCGTACGCCGACGTCAGCAAGGCCCGCGACGAGCTCGGCTGGGCTGCCGAGCGAAGCCTCGACGAGGCCTGCGCCGATACCGTCCGCTGGCAGTCCGCGAACCCGGAGGGTTACGCCACGGCGTAGCCCGAGAACTCTGGTCGGCGCACCCATCGCTGGTTGAGCTTGTCGAAACCCCTTGTCGACGAGGTTTGGACAAGCTCGACCAACGCATCTTCAGCTCAGTCGACGGCTTCGGCCAGGTACAGGATCGCGGTCTCGGGAAAGGTCGGGGCGTGCACCAGGCCGACCCGTGCCAGCGCGGCACCGCTCAGCTCGATGCCGAAGTCGTCCGTCGGGCGCAGGGTCTGACCCTTGCCGTGTGCCAGGGCGTCCAGCCGCTGCGCCAGGTCGTGGTCGCCAATCTCCGGCACCACACCCCACCAGACGGGAGCCGTCTCCACCGGGGCGTGATCGAGCATCAGTGGCGTGACTCGATAGCGGCGCTCCGGATCCAGGCCGGGCAGCGGGAGCCGTCCGCGGAACACCACATCGGGACGTCCCAGCTCGGCGAAGGAGTAGATCGCCCGGCTCTGATCGGGTGCGACGACGCCGTGGGCGGCGATCGTGGCGTCCGGAATGTCGATGCGGACCAGATCTCCGCCGAGCAGCAGCGCGCGGTGTTCCTTGTAGAGACCGACCCAGGCGCCGAGCTCGACCAGTTCGGCCGCACTGGCCTTGGTCAGATCCCACTCGATGCCCAGGTGGCCGAAGATCGCGGTGGCCGCCCGGAACCCGAGGGTGTGCGAGCGCCCGGTGGTGTGCGAAGCCCCCGAGGCGATGTGCGAGCCGAGAAGTTCGGACGGCAGGAGTTGCTGTGTCCACCGGTTCATCTGCTGACGCTCCAGCGGGTCGATGCAATCCGAGACCCACACTCGATCGGTGTGCAGGATCGCCTCGAGGTCGACCCGCGCACCGCCGGAGGAACACGACTCGATCTCCAGGCCGGGGTGCGCAGCCTTGAGTTCATCCACCAGGCGGTAGTAGGCGAGCGTCTGGTCGTGGACACCCGGACGACCGCTGGGCGCGCTGCCGGCATCGATGAGGTCACGGTTGTGGTCCCACTTGATGTAGGCGATGTGGTACTCGTCCAGGATGGCCATCATGGCGTCGCGGACGTATGCGTAGCAGGCGGGAATGCCCAGGTTGATGACCTGCTGGAAACGCGACTCGACGGGTAGGCGGCCGCCGGTCGCCATCACCCATTCCGGATGGGCACGGGCCACGTCCGAGTCCATGCTGATCATCTCGGGCTCGAACCAGAGCCCGAACTGCATACCCAGCTCGTTGACCCGGTTGACCAGGGGATGCAGACCGTTGGGCCACGCCTCGCGGGAGACGGTCCAGTCACCCAGTCCGGCGTGGTCGTCGCGACGAGCCCCGTACCAGCCGTCGTCGAGGACGAAGCGCTCCACACCGACGGACGCGGCCGCCTCGGCCAGTGCCAACAGCTTGTCCAGGTCGTGGTTGAAGTAGACCGCCTCCCAAACATTGAGGGTCACCGGACGGTCCACCGACGGGTGGTGGGGCCGGGCCCGGAGGAAGTTGTGGAAGCGTCGAGCGACGGCGTCCAGGCCGATGCCGTAGGAGCCGTACAGCCACGGCGACGCATAGGCCTCACCCGAGCCGAGGACGACCTCGCCGGACAGCAGCAGCTCGCCGCCCGCGAGCAGCTGGTCGCCGGTGTACATCCGCTCGGCGTAGTGGACGTGGTTTCCGCTCCACGCGGTATGGACCGACCAGATCTCGCCGTGGCCAAACCCAAAGCCGGGGGTCCCGGCGTGCAGCAGGTAGGCCGAGTCGTGGCCGGTGTGGCCCTTCCGGTTCTCGCGCAAGTGGATGCCGACCGTGAAGGGTGCGCGCTGCGGAATCCGTTCCTTGCCCCACCGTCCGGCCAGGTCGAGAAGCTCGACAGCCGACTGCGGCACCGGATAGGCGAGCACGAGCTCGTCCAGTTGGTACGGCTCGTCCGCGAGGTTGGTCAGTGTGGCGCGGCTGCGGAACAGTCCGTCGGGCAGCAACTCCATGGTCAGGGTCAGCCCGAGCCCAGCGGCCTCGTCGGTCGCGTCCACCTCGACGGAGCCGGCGCCCAAAGTGACGAATGTGTCCGTCTCGGCGGCACCGTTGACGCGCAGCGCGGTGGTGCGGAACTTCGGCGACCAGTCACGGCCGCCGCGGGAGCCGCGGAGCCCCGGGCGTCCGACCCATCCCGTCCAATGCTCGGGCAGCAAAGTGAGTCGCATCGGCTGGTCGGGCAACTGGGACGCGGCCGGCTGGAGACCGCTGCGGACGAGGGCAGGGACATCGGATACGTCCAAGTCGCCGAGATCGGCACCCCAGTGCACGATGGCGGGCAGCCCTCCGGCCGGCAGGTCGAGGACGACGCAGACACCGGCGGCGCGGAGCACCGCGCAGGCGTCGGATGGCGCTCGGCCATGGCCGAGTTCATGAGTAGTCACAAAGAGTCGCTTTCGGTTGAAGGCGGTCAGGAAGGTGCGCAACCGCAGGAGCGGCGGATCACCAGCTCGGGAGGCAGCAGGCGGAAGGATTCGGCGGTGTCGCCGCCGGCGATCAGGCGGAGCGCTTCGGCGGCGATTTCCGGGATCGGTTGACGGGCGACCGTGAGCGCGGGCAGCGAGTACTCGGATTCGAGGGTCCCGTCGAAGCTCACCACCGCGATGTCCTCAGGTACCCGGATGCCCGCCTCGTTGAGGGCGCGCAGCACACCGATCGCCTGGACGTCCGAGGAGGCGAAGACGGCCTGGGGCGGCTTGCCGGTGGCGAGCATTCGCTGCATCGCCGCGTACCCGCCGGGACGGCTGAACACACCGCGAGCGATGGGACCTTCGGCGAGGCCGTGGCGGCGCTGGCTGTCTCGCCAGCCCAGTTCGCGTGGATCTGCCAGACCGCTGAGATCGTCGCCCATGATCAGGCCGATGCGGGTGAGCCCGTGAACCGAGATCAGGTGCTCGACCAGCTGGCCCGCGCCGGTGCGTAGGTCGGCGCCCACCGACGGGCGTCCTGGAATCGGCCCCATCGTGTCGAGCAGCACCGCCGGGACATCCGTGCGGACGTTGGCGAGCGGATCGCGGTGGGCGGTATCGCTACGCACGATGAGTCCCTCGACCTGACGGCTGAGCAGCCCTTCGATCAGGCGGCTCTCGTGACGTTGACTGCTCATGGTGCTGGCGAGCAGCAGGGCGCGCCCGGAGGTTGCGGCGAGGCGCTGGAACTCCAGCGCGAGCTCAGCGAAGAACGGGTTGCTGGAATCCGGAAGGACGAGCCCGATGGTGTCGCTGACGCCCCGGCTCAGCGCTCGGGCGTTGCCGTTGGGACGGTAGCCGAGCAGATCGATCGCGTGCTGCACCCTGGCCGCGGTGCCCGGTGCGACCGGCCGCGGCCCACCGTTCACGACATAGCTGACCACTGCGGTGCTCACACCCGCCACCCGGGCCACATCAGCGCGGGTGGCGACGGCGGGGCGCTTGCTGCCTGCCATCGGGCCTCCTCGTCACGGCACTGGGTCTACGCGGGGTGATTCCTGCAAACCGTATCGAGGTTCAGTGGTGTTTCCAAGCGGCAAATCCATTGCCTTGACCGAATCTACCCGGGTAGAGTGCGGCGCGCCGAGCCGATCGCGTCGTTGCTGTGAGGTTCGCCAGCCGACCCTCATCGGGGCCAGCCGTATCAATGACGATCTGTTGAAGGGAACGTTCAAGCATGAGCGGTTTCATCAGTCGCCGGAGCCTGCTCGCGGGCGCCGGGGCGACGGCGCTTCTGGCGCCATTGGCGGCGTGCTCCGGCCCGCCGTCCGCGAGCGGTGGTGCACTGGAGTTCTTCCAGTTCAAGTCCGAAGCGATCAAACTCTTCGATCGCATCTGTGCCGAATACAACGCGACCGGGCCGAAGGTCCAGGTCCAGCAGAACGCTCAGCCGGACAGCGAGACTGCGCTCCGCGTCCGGCTCGTGAAGGGCGATATGCCGGCACTCGTCACGGTGAACGGCAACTACAACTTCGGCGCCCTGGCCAGGGCAGGTGTCTTCTACGACTTCTCCCAGAGTGCGCTGATCACGGGCGTGAGTCCCGCCATCGCCGCCATCCTGCCGACGCTCGGACGCGGTGGTCCCGGCGAGGTCAATGCGGTGCCGTTCGCCAACAACGGCTCGGGGATCATCTACAACCGCGACATCTTCGAACAGCATCGTCTGCAGCCGCCCTCGACCTGGGACGAACTGATCGCGATCGCCGACGAACTCCAGGGCAAGGGCGTCGATCCCTTCTACTGGGGGTTCAAGGACAACTGGACGGGCGCGCCCATGTTCTCGTCGCTGTCCGGCGGTTTCCTGAACGGGCAGGTGGCCGCGTGGTACGAGAAGCGTCGACTGGGCCAGGTCTCGTTCGGCGACCTCAAGCCGGTGTTCGACAAGATGCGTCAGCTCTCTCGCTACGGCAACGGCAACAAGTACGAGGTCGGCTACAACGACGGCAACCAGGGCTTCGCGAGCGGGCGGTCGGCCATGTACGTGCACGGCAGCTACGCGATCCCGGCGATCCGCTCCTACAACGACAAGATCCGGCTGGGCACGTTCGCCACCCCGGCCGACAAGGCGGAGGACTCCCGGGTGGTCTCCGGCGTCGACGTGGCGCTCACCTTCGGCAAGCAACCGGTCGATGGCGCGATGGAGTTCTACACCTACCTGATGGCCGAGAAGAACATGGCGGCGTACTGCGCGGAGCAGGTCGCCTTCCCGACGCTGACGGGCATGGAACCCGATGACGAGGCGCTCGAGGGCCTGGTGCCCTACTTCAAGGCCGAGCGCCTCGCCACCTATTCAGACCACGCCTTCCCCCAAGGCGTGAATCTGAACAACTACATGCAGCAGTTCCTCATCAACGGGGACACCGATGCCTTCATTCGCACGCTCGACGCGCAGTGGAACAAGGTCATCGCCCGAATCAACTCCACCTTGTGAGGCCGGTCATGGAGACTCTGAACAAATCGAGACGAATTGAAGGCCCCTACCTGTGGATGATCACGCCCGCGGTGGTGTTGTTCACGGCGTTGTTGACTGTTCCGCTGTTGACCGGGGTGTTCTATACATTTACCAACTACCAAGGCTATGGCGAATGGAGGTTCGTCGGATTCGCCAACTACCTGAATCTCTTCTCCGATGACATCATCTGGCAGTCCTACGGGTTCACCCTGCTGTACGCGGTGACCGCCACGGTCCTGATCAACATCATCGCGCTTTCCATCGCGCTGCTGCTCAACGCGAAGATCAAAGCCCAAACCTTCTGGCGCGGCCTGTTCTTCCTGCCCAACATTCTTCCAGTGTTGATCGTCGCGTACATCTTCAACTACCTCTTCACCAACAATATCCCGGCTATCGGCCAGGTGCTCGGCATCGAGTGGCTGTCCACCTCGCTGCTGGCCAACGAACAGCTTGCCTGGCTCGTCATCGTTTTCGTCGGGGTCTGGCAGTCGGTAGCCTTCAACACGATCATCTACCTGTCCGGACTTCAGACGGTTCCCTTCGAGGTCTACGAGGCCGGCGCCATCGACGGCGCCACTGGGTGGCAGCGGTTCTGGCAGATCACATTCCCGCTGATCATGCCCTTCTTCACCATCAACATGGTGCTCTCGTTCAAGGGCGCGCTGGGCGTCTTCGACCAGGTCGTCGCACTCACCGGCGGCGGCCCGGGCACCGCCACCCAGTCGATCTCGTTCCTCATCTTCCGAAACGGCTTCCAGGGTGGCGAATACGCCTATCAGACCGCCAACGGGATCGTCTACTTCATTCTTGTGCTGGTCATTTCCTTCGCTCAGCTCAAGTTCTTCCAGGGTAAGGAGGACAACTGATGTTGAGCCGTCGCAATGCGCTCTCTTGGTGGCTCACCGCGCTGATCGCGGTGCTGTCGCTGACCATCCTGGTGCCGCTGTACTTCGCAGTGGTGACCGCATTCAAGACCCCCACCGAACTCGCGGCGTCCGGATTCGCGCTGCCGCAGGCGTGGAATTGGGAGAATTTCGCGACCGCGTGGACGCTGACCAGCTTCCCACGGCGCTTCGTGACGTCGTCGATCATCACCGTCGGCGCGGTCGTGCTGACCCTGGTCACCAACTCGATGGTTGCCTACGCCATCGCCCGGAATATGCACCGACGCTGGGTGACGCTGCTGTTCTACTACTTCGTGGCAGCCATGTTCGTGCCGTTTCCGATCATCATGCTGCCCGTGGTCAAGCAGACCGCCATGCTCGGCATCGACAACGAGGCCGGCCTGATTCTGATCTACATCGTCTACGGCCTGGCCTTCAACCTGCTGCTGTACACCAGCTACATCCGCTCCATTCCGCTGGAGATCGAGGAGTCGGCGTCCGTTGACGGGGCGAGCCGGTGGGGGATCTTCTGGCGCATCGTCTTCCCCCTGCTGACACCCATGAACGCGACCGTCGGGATTCTGACCTGCCTGTGGGCATGGAACGATTTCCTGTTGCCGTTGGTGATCCTCACCGACCCCGGCACCCAGACGCTGCCTCTTGCGCAGTACGTGTTCCAAGGGCAGTTCAATACCAACTACACGGTGGCGTTCGCGTCCTACCTGATGGCGATCGCGCCGCTGGTGCTGGTCTACGTATTCGCCCAGCGCTGGGTCATCTCCGGGGTCATGCGCGGCTCCAATCGTTGATCGATCCCATCAATCGACCCGAGGATCGGGCTCGGCACCGGCTGACCGGTGCCGGGCCCGATCGGCCGTCGGCAGGCAGCGGACGTCATCGAGCGAGCACGGCGGCGGCGCTGGACTTCGCCTGGGAGGCGGGCACCTTCCGCAGCGACCACGTCATGGCAGCGGTCGGCCTGACCCGGTCGACGACCCTGGTCGCGCTGAACAGGCTGATCGAGCTTGGCCTGATCGACGAGCTGTCCGCCGCGGATCCCGATGGGAACTCTGGGCCGGGTCGTCCGGCCCGACGCTTTCGGCTGCGCGGCGCGGCAGGAGTGCTGATCGGGGTCGATCTCGGTGAGCGTGGCATCCTGGCTGTCGCCACCGATCTCGCGGGTGAGGTTCTGGCGCGAGCACGGCTGACTGGGGCCGGCCGTCCAGGTCGCGAAGCCCACGCCGTCCAGCATGTGACGGAGCTCGCCTTCCGGGCGGCGGACGCGGCACTCGCCTCTGCCGAGCAGTCGTGGGTCGATGTGGTCGGGGTGGGTGTGGGAGTCCCTGCCGGAGAGGACACCGACACTCGTCCGCGCCGGACCTTCTCCGGATTGTGGCAGCGGAGGAGCGCAGACCTGCGCACCGCGCTCGCCGCTGACTTCCCCGTGGCGCGGGTGGAGCGTGATGCCGTCTTCGCCGCACGCGCGGAACGCAGCCTTGGCCGGGGACGGGGACACGACAATTTCGTCGCGGTCCTGAACAGCGGGCGGCCAGGCATGGGCGTCTTCCTCGATGGGCGGCCGGCGCGGGGTGCTGTCGGCGACTTGTCGGTGCGCGGGACTTTGCTCCCGTTGCCCGAGGCGGACGGCGGCATGCTTGGACAGGCCTGTCGTGTGGCTGCGCGCGCCTACGATCCGGACCTGATCGTGGTCTGTGGTGCCCCGGCCGAGGTGCTGGCGCGCGACGTCGCTTTCGCTCGCGACCAGTTGTGGCGCGACTCCGAGCTGCCGGCGCCGCGGCTGGTCGCCTCGCAGCTGGGAGTCGGTGTTGTCGCACTCGGCGCGGCGTGCGCGGCTCGGGAAGACCTCCGCGGCGTTGCGCTCGACCTGTTCAGTCGGCGGCACCGCGGGTGACGCCCGGGTGGCTGAACGAGGGCTCGCGGACTCGTCCAGCACCAGATCGCCGCGTGGCTCCGACAATCGCAGCACGGTGCCCGGCCGGGCGTTGGCGTACAGCCAACCCGAAACATGCGCGGCGGGCGCGGTCGCCGCATCTCCTCGATGCGCTCAACCACCCGGTAGTCGCGCCGCGATTCCTCAGCGCCCGTCACCCGTCATGGGTACAGCTGGGTCCGACCGGCCGGTGGCGAGCAACAGCAGGTCACGCAATGGTTGCAACTTAGCGCTGCTGTCTACACGAGAAGAGTCGACTCCTGTATGTTGCCCTGCAGAGCGGGCAATCAGACGGCCGCTCACATCCATTCTGTTGCAAGGGGGCGACTGAAGTTATGAGGAAAAAGAGCCTTGCCCTGATTACGGGCCTGACGGCGAGCGGTCTGTTGCTGACCGGCTGCCTGGGCGGCGGCGCAGAGCCCGCGCCGGGCGCATCCGCTACTGGCCCCGCCACGGCCAAGGAGACCATTCAGATCATGTACGCCTTCTCGGGCGACCAGTCCACGGCCTTTCAGAAGGACATGACCACCTGGGCAGACAAGCAGGGGATCAAGCTGGACTTCATCCAATCGAACGAGTTCGAAGTGCAGATCACCGCCAAGATCCAGTCCGGCAACGCGCCCGACATCGCGATCTTCCCGCAGCCGGGCATCCTCCGGCAGTTGGCGAAGGACGGCCAGGTGGCCGACCTGAGCACCCAGGTCGACCTGCCCAAGCTGCAAGCCGACGTGGTGCCCGGCTTCCTGGACGCCGGGACCATCGACGGCAAGACCTACGGCGCGCCGATGGCGATGAACGGCAAGTCCTTCTACTGGTACAACAAGCCGGCCTTCGACGCCAAGGGCTACAAGGTGCCCGCCACCCACGCCGAGTTGCTGACGCTGATCGACAAGATCAAGGCCGACGGCACCACCCCGCTGTGCTACGGCATGGAGTCGGGCTCGGCCACCGGTTGGCCGGCCACCGACTGGATCGAGGACTACGTGTTGCAGACCTCGGGCACCGAGGTCTACGACAAGTGGGTCGCTGGTGAGATCAAGTTCGACAGCCCTGAGATTCGCAAGTCCTTCGACATCTACAACCAGATCCTGATGACCCCGGGCAACGTCTTCGGCGGCATCAAGAACGCACCGTCGAATGCGTTCGCCCAGGCGCTCAACCCGATGTTCGAGAAGACTCCGAAGTGCTACCTGGGCAAGCAGGGCAACTTCGTCACTCAGAAGGGCTTCTTCCCCGACGACGTCTTCGCCAAGCTCGACACCCAGGTCGGCATGTTCGTGACCCCGACCGTCAACGGGGAGCACCCGATCCTCGGCGGCGGCGACCTGGCTGCGGCGCTGAACAAGAACGACACCAACGTCAAGAAGGTGCTGACCTTCATGACCTCCGATCCGACCTTCGGTGAGAACCAGGTGAAGACCGGTGCGTGGCTGTCGCCGCTGAAGTCATTCCCGCTGGACAAGTACCCGAACAAGGTGTTGCAGGACGTGGTCAAGTCGATTCAGGGCGCCACGGTGTTCCGCTTCGACGCCTCTGACCAGATGCCGGGTGTGGTGGGGGCCGGTGCCTTCTGGACCGGAATGGTCAACTACACCAGTGGCCGAACCAATCTGGACGAGACCCTGAAGGGCATCGACGCGAAGTGGCCGGTTGAGTAAACCAGCGGTCCGATTCTCAGCCTGGCGGTGCTGCGACAGTGTTCGCGGCGCCGCCAGGCGCGAACTTAGGAGAAAATCGTGGTAGAGAAACTGGGCCTCGCCCTGGGCGCTGTCGTTGTCGGCGTCGTGGGCGCGGTCGCGCTCTTCTGGCTCTTGAATAAGGCCTGCGAACTGCTCCCTCGTAAGTGGGAGAACCGGCTCAAGCCGTACGCGCTGATTCTGCCGGCCTTTGCCGTGATCGGCATCTTCCTGCTGTACCCGGCGGTGGAAACTGTCATGTCGTCGTTCCGCAAGGGCAGCTACGGCCGACTCGGTCGCTGGGTCGGTTTCGACAACTATCGACATTTGTTCACCGATCCCGACTTCATCAACACGCTGATCAACAATGTGCTGTGGATCATCGTGGCTCCGGCCCTCATCGTGGCGATGGGTCTCGGCGTCGCGGTACTGGTCGACAAGCTGAACGCGCGGGGCGAAAAAATCGCGAAGTCAGTCATCTTCCTGCCGATGGCAATTTCGATGGTCGGTGCGTCGACCATCTGGAACTTGGTCTTCGCTTGGAAGCCCGAGGGCCAGTCGCAGATCGGCCTGCTCAACCAGCTCGTGGTCTGGTTCGGTGGAGCACCGCAGACGTGGCTGCAGATCGACACGTTCCGCTTCAACACGTTCCTGCTGATGATGGTCTATGTCTGGACCCAGGTCGGGTATTCGATGGTGCTGCTCAGTTCGGCGTTGAAGGGCGTTCCCGAGGACACCATTGAGGCCGGTCGCATCGATGGTGCCACCGAGGGGAAGATCTTCTTCCGGATCATCCTGCCGCAGGCCTGGCCGACCGTGATCACCGTATTCATCACGGTGCTCATCGGTGTCATGAAGGTCTTCGACATCGTCTATGCGATGACGAACGGCAACTACACCACCAACGTGCTCGGCAATGCCTTCTACGGGGCACTCTTCAAGGCCGGCGACCCAGGCACGGCGTCGGCCATCGTGGTGATCCTGATCGTCGCGATCATCCCGGTCCTGATCTACCAGGTTCGGCAGTTCCGCATTCAGGAGGCCAACTCATGAGCACCGCTACTCAGACGGTCAAGAAGAAGAAGGACGCCGGACGCGAGGAGAATTCCGGTCGCTCGGTAGGCGCTGGCAAGAGCATTCTGATCATCGAGATCATCGTGGTGATCATGTGTCTGCTCTGGCTGATTCCGACCATCGGTCTGTTCATCGCGTCGATCCGCCCGCGCAGCGAATCGAACTCCAACGGGTGGTGGAATGTGTTCGCCAACCCGACGCAGATCACCATCGACAACTACCGAGAGGTGCTCACCACCGGCGCAGTCCCGATGGGGCAGGCCTTCGTCAACTCGATCGCGGTCGCTGTGCCCGCCACAGTGATCCCGATCCTGATCGCAGCCTTCGCTGCCTACGTGTTCACGTTCATGAAGTTTCCGGGCCGCGATGCCTTGTTCATCCTGATCGTGGGCTTGCTGGTGGTGCCGAACCAGGTCGCGTTCGTTCCGCTGTCGATCATCTTCCAGCAGATGGGCATCAACGGGCAGTTCGCCACCGTGTGGCTGGCGCATGCCGGCTTCGGCATGCCGCTGGCGTTGTACATCTTGCGCAACTACATGGCGTCCCTGCCGAAGTCGGTCGTCGAGTCGGCCGAGATCGACGGGGCGTCCCACTGGAAGACGTTCTGGCAGCTGATCATTCCGATGTCGACGCCGGCATTGGCGTCGTTCGCGATCTTCCAGTTCCTCTGGGTCTGGAACGATCTGCTGGTGGCGCTGATCTTCCTCGGTCAGGGAGATAACGCGGTGTTGACGATTGCGGTGGCCGGCTTGCTGGGCACCCGCGGTGAGAACTGGCACCTGGTGACCGCCGGTGCGTTCGTGTCGATGCTCATGCCGCTGATCGTCTTCTTCGCCCTGCAGCGCTACTTCGTGCGTGGCCTCACCTCGGGTGCGGTCAAGGGCTGACCAAGCGTTGGTTTCGCCGGTTGAGCCCGTCGAGACCCGAGCCCCGTTGAGGGTCAGGGTTTCGGCGGGCTCTTCCTGATCAAACTGGGGTAGTGACCACCCTGGAGCGGCTCGTGTAGGCGCTGCGTCCGGCGGACTCCGCCGGGAACCGGCCCGGCGGAGCCCATCGTGAACGCTCAGTACCGAAGGCGCGAGCCGACTACCTCGGCGTAGCCGGCCTGGCCGGCGATGTTGGGGTGCAGCGAGCCGGCGTTGACCGGGGGATTCGCGAAGAAGTCTGGCGGGTTGATCCAGGCCTTCTTGTCGCACCAGGCATGCCCCTTGAACGTGCTCCTGGGGTTTGCGAACTCGACGCCCGACTTGGCCGCGGTCACCGCGATGCTGGCGTTCAACAGGTCAGTGGCGACATTCATGGCGGCCTGCTCAATGGGCGTGTAGTCGGTCTGGCCGCTGCAGTCGGTGCCGTTGAACAGCCGAGGGTAGCCGACGGCGATGACCCGGGCATTCGGAGCGGCCTTCCTGATCGCGGCGTAGACCTTCTTGAGTGCGGACGGCAGCTTGAACACAATCGCGGCCTCGCTGGCCGCCACGACCTTCAGGCAGTCCTTCGTCGTGCCCGGGGTCGCACAGGTCACGACCACCGGGATGAAGCCGATGTCATTGCCGCCGATGGTGATCGTCACCACGTCTTCGATCGCAGGCAGTTGTCGCTGAAGTCGTAGTCGGAGAGCTGAGCGATTGCGCCCGTCCCAGCACTGAACGAATCCCCCAGGGCAACGTAGTTAACCGGAGGTTTGGCTTGTGCGGAGGTGACGCCGGCCAGTGCTGCCGCGAGGCAGACCGCCAGGGTTGCGATCAGTCGAACGAGGTGTTTCATGGTGCTCCGATTCCCGATGGCATAGACGGAGCCCATGGTTTCTTAAACGGCGCTAGGACCGATACCCGGCACCGTATGCGCACAATTGCCTATAGGAAAGCTCCGATCACGTCCTCCATCGTCATCTCGACCCTCTGCGAACGTCATCCCGAGCTTGACTCCGGATCTCTTGATGCTGAGAGGTTTCGACGTGACCGGCGGTAGCTCAGACCCGTTCAACCAGCGGTGGCTCGGGCCCGGCGCAAGTGGAGTAGCGTTGCCCGCTCCGGGTACAGGTCGGGGGCTCTCACTCCCAGTTCGCCCAGGATGGCGCCGGGAAGGGTGACACCATCGCGCCACCAGCTCCAGTTCTCTGGTGACCGGAGCGATAGCGCGAGGTCGGAGGCGACGCCGTCCGGCAGGAGCTCGGCCAGGTGATAGTCGGCGCTCGGGTCGAGTCCGGGCAGGCGCATCGGCGCCGACGGCCGGACGGGTGAGGTGCTCATCCGCACGAAGGTGAAGACGGCCTCATTGCGATCGGTGGAGACCACGCCGTGCGCGCGCCAACTGGCGTCCGGAGCGTCGATATGCACGACGCGCCCGGTGTGCAGCAGCGGACGGAGCCGCTTGTGCAGCTCGATCCAGGACGCCAGGTCGCGGCGTTCCTCGTCACTGGCCCCCAGCAGATTCCACTCGATGCCCATGTGGGAGAAGAGGGCGGTCGACGCACGCAGCGTCAGGTTCAGCGTCCGTCCGGTGGTGTGTGACGTCGTCGAGGCCACATGCGAACCGACCATCTCGGGTGGCAGCAGCAGCGCCGTGCCCGCCTCGATGTCCTGTCGCTCCAGTGGGTCGATGCAGTCCGAACCCCAGACTCGCACCGCTCGTTCCAGGATGCCGAGATCGATGCGTCCGCCGCCGCCGGCGCAGGACTCGATCTCCAACCCCGGGTGAGCCGCGAGCAGGGTGTCCATCAGTCGATAGGTGGCCAGCGTCTGCGCGTGGTAGGCGGGCTTGCCGGTCAGCGGGGAGATCGCCTCGGGAAGGTCGCGGTTGAAATCCCACTTGATGTAGTCGATCCGCACCCCGTCGAGGACGGCCAGCAGCTGGTCGCGCACATGTGCGAAGGCGTCCGGGTTGCTCATGTCGAGCACCTGCTGCTGCCGCTCCTCCTGGGGCTGGTGGGTCCGCGGCGAGAGGATCCACTCCGGGTGCGCGCGAGCGACATTCGAGTCGGGGTTGACCATTTCGGGCTCAAACCACAGGCCGAACTCCATGCCGTGGGCGTGGACGGCGTCCGCCAGCGGGGCGAGCCCGTTCGGCCAGGCATCGACCGAGACCACCCAATCGCCGAGGCCCGAGCGATCGTCGCGGCGCGAGCCGAACCAGCCGTCATCGAGCACGAATCGTTCGGCGCCGACCTCGGCGGCGACATCGACCAGCGCCAGCAGCGGCTCCAGAGTGTGGTCGAAGTACACCGCCTCCCAGGCGTTGAAGGTGACCGGCCGCGGCGAGCTGGGATGGCCGGGCCGCGCGCGCAGGCAATCGTGGATGCGGCCGGCGGCCTCGTCCAGGCCCTCGCCCCAGGTCGCGATCAGCCACGGAGTGGCGTACGACTCGCCGGTGTCGAGCACCACCTCACCCGGCATCAGCAGTTCGCCTCCCAGGAGCGCCTGGAAGCCTGTCACCACCCGCTCGGCCAGCGTGCGGGTGTTGCCCGACCAGGCGACGTGCACGTAGTGCACCAGCCCACGGTTCCAGCCGGTGCCCGGTTCGCAGGTGCCGTGGATGCTCGAGCCGGCGTGGGCGCGAGCCGTCCGTGTGGTGCGCTCGTGGGTGCCGAGGGTGAACTCGTGGGTGCTGGTCTCGCGTTCACGCAGATGGTGGCCGGACTGGTCGAGCACCAGGGTCTCGCTGGGCGGCGTCGGCAGGGCGAGCAGCAACGAGTCGACCCCGTAGCCGTCCGCGCCTCGGTTGGTCAGGGTGGCGCGGGTGCGAACCAGTCCGGATGCCGTCAGCTCGATCTCGATGGCGAGGTCGAGGCCGGCCTCGTCGTCGTGCGCCTCGATCCGGACGCACGACGGCGCCTGATCGCTTCCCTCGGCCGCGACGACCTTGATCGCTGTCGGGTGAAAGCTCGAGAACTGCCCCAGGCCGGCTCGCGAACCGACCAGGCCGGGGGTGGTGGTCCAGCCTTCCGCCTGCTGGGGAACCAGGGACAGCCGAGGTGGAACGTCGGCGTTGCCGGACACCACCCCGGCCCGGGCGGAACGCGAGGCGGCCAGCTGCGCGTCGTCCAGCGGACCGAGATCGCGTCCCCAATGAAGCACCTCAGGCAGCGAGTCGGCTTCGCAGTGCAGCGCGAGGCACGTCCCGCCACGCCTCATCAGGATGCTTCGAGGACCGTTCAGCCGCGCGGAGCTCGTGGGTTCGGATGGTCGAGTGGGCAACACGGCTCCTATGAGGTTCAGTTCTTTCACGAAGGCGCGGCTAGGGCGCGATCGTCGGCCCGGCGCAGCCACAGGACTGGCGGACGATCAGGTCGGTGGGAAGCTGCTCGAAGACCTCGGCCGTGCCGTCGTCGGCCAGCAGTTCGTAGGCTCGTCGGGCGATGGCGGCGACCGGCTGCCGGGCGACGGTCAATGCCGGGTAGGTGAACGCCGATTCAGATGTGCCGTCGAAGCTGACCACCGCCACATCGGACGGGACCTTCGTGCCGGTCTCGTGCAGCGCGCGCAGCACCCCGGTCGCCTGCAGATCTGACGACGCGAACACGGCCTGCGGCGGAAAGGGTGCGGCCAGCAGTTGCTGTGCCGCCCGGTAGCCGCCGGTTCGATCGAATGCCGCGCGCGCGATGGGACCCTCCGGGAGGCCGTGGCGACGGAGAGCATCGCGCCAGCCCAGCTCGCGTGGATCGACCAGGCCGGGCAGGTCGCGTCCGACCACCAGGGCGATCCGGGTGAGGCCATGGGCGGCGATCAGATGGTCCACCAGTTGATCGGCTCCGCCTCTGAGGTCGGAGCCGATCGAGCGTCGTCCGTGCAGCGGAACCATGGTGTCCAGCAATACGCACGGCACATTGCTGCGAATGCCTGCCAGCGGATCATCGTGCGACGAACTGCCCCGGACGATCAGCCCGTCGATCTGGCGGCTCAGCATGCCGTCGATCAGCTGTCGCTGATGACGCAGGTCGCCGAGCGAGTTGCCGAGCAGCACCGCCTTGCCGGAGCTGACCGCGAGCTGCTCAATCTCCTGACTCAGTTCGGCGAAGAACAGGTTGTCCAGGTGGGGGGTGATCAGCCCAACGGTGTCACTGACCCCTCGACGCAGCGCGCGGGCGCTTCCGTTGGGCCGATAACCCAGCACGTCGATAGCCTGCATCACCCGTTCGGCGGTGGTGGCCGCCACGGGGCGCGGGCCATTGTTGATGACGTAGCTGACGACGGCGGTGCTCACTCCGGCGTAGCGCGCGACATCGGCTCGTGTCACCACGTGTGGGACGCGCGTGCTGCCGGGCATCGCTGCACGTCTCCTCTCCCGTCGAGCCGCCTACCGGGCACTGATGGTGAACAGTCGCCAGCTGCGCCGGATCGTCGAATCTACACGTATTGCGGCGGCACGGGCAATGAACGGTGAGCACTTCTGACACCGCGCGTCCAGCCGGGTTTTGCCCGCGCGCCGGCAAAGGCGTCGGAGAGGGAATATCGGGTGCTTCAGCTGAGCGGGATCGGGCCACCGGGCCGCTCGGCCTGCACCAGGTCGAGCAGTTCGTGCCAGGCCTCGATCTTCATCCGTTCCCGCGCGTGGGAGGCGCCCCGGTTGGCCTCGGCAGATTCGATCCGCCGCCAGTCGTCATAGCTGGACGGCACGAACCCGCGCGCCGCCAGGCGCTCGACCACATCGACGCGATCGGTGCGCGGGCCGAGTTCGGCCAGGTCGGCCAGTACGTGCTCGACGGTCTCGCGGGCGTCCGATTTGTTGGTGCCGATCACGCCGATCGGGCCGCGTTTGATCCAGCCGACCACATACTCGCGTGGTGCGACCGTGGCACCGTCGAGCACCCGGCCGTGCTCGGAGGGGATCACCCCGAGCCTCTCGTCGAACGCCACTCCTGGCAGCCGGACGGCGCGGTAGCCGATCGCGCGCAGCACAAGTTCGACCTCCAGGGTCTCGGTCGCCCCGGTGCCCACCACCCGGCCGTCGGCGTCCAGCCGGGTGCGCTCCAGCACCAGTTCCCGCACCGGGTCGCCGTGCAGTTCGACCGGACGGCGCCAGAACAGGAAGTGCAGCCGCATCCGCGGATCGGCCACCTCGGTGGTGGACGCCTGGCGTAGCACGGCGACGTTCGCGCGGGTGCGCCGGTCCAGCGCGACGTCGTCGATGTCCTCGAACGCCTCCGGGTCGACACTGACCGCCACCCCGGGGGTGCGGCACAGTTCGCGCAACTCGGTGGTGGTGAAAGAGGCGTGCTGCGGGCCGCGCCGTCCGATCACCCAGACATCGCTCAGTCGGGCCCGGTGCAGCTCCCCCAGCACGTCCTCGGGCATGTCGGTCACGGTGAGCGCCAGCGGCTCCTTGACCAGGATGCGGGCGACGTCGACGGCGACGTTGCCTACCCCGACCGCGACGGCCTGTCGGACGCCCCACAGCGACTGGGGTGCGGCGTCCGGGTGCCCCGAATACCAGGCCACGAACTCGCGTGCCGAACGGCTGCCGACAGCGTCCTCACCCGGCACGCCCATCCGCAGGTCCTCACTGGCACCGACGGCATAGATCACCGCGTCGTAGCCGGCGAGCAGTTCGTCGCGGGTGACGTCGCGTCCGAAGTTGACCATGCCCAGGAAGCGCACGTTCGGCGCGTCGAACACCCGGGCCAGCGCGTGCGCGACGGCCTTGATCGAGGTGTGATCGGGCGCCACCCCGTAGCGCAGCAGCCCGTACGGGGTCGGCAGCCGGTCGAAGATGTCGACGTCGATGTCCTCGCGGGCGGCCAGGAACTGGGCCGCGAAAAGCCCGGACGGCCCAGCTCCGACGATCGCGACGCGATAGCGGGGTTCCGGCATGGCGGCACCCTACCGGCCAGTTGATTCACGACCTCGAGTCGCGCCAGGCGTGGCTCTGGAACGCCCGCGTCAGGCTCGCGACGCGGGCACCCGTGGCGCCACCACCAGAAAGCGGCCAGGCCGGTGCCGCGGGGTCGCTGCCGTCTCAGTCGCCGACGGCGCCGTCGATCGCCTCGCGCAGGAAGTCGGCGTGGCCCAGGTGCCGGGCTTCTTCCTCGATCAGGTGGGTCAGGATCCAGCGCAGACTGACCCTGCCGTGGTGTCCCTTTCGTGCGGCCAGGGCGTCCAATCCTTCGGGTCGGGCCAGCGCTGCGTCGATCACTGCGTCGGCCCGCGCGACGGTCTGGTCGAACAACGTTCGCAGCTCGGCCGGCGAGTCCTCCGCCGCGCTGTGCCATTCCCAATCGGGGTCGGCGTCCCAGTCCACCGAATCCCACGGTTCGCCGATCGGTTCACCCAGGAACGCGCCGACCAGCCAGTCCGCCTCGACCACCGCCGTGTGCTTGAGCAGCCCGCCCAGCGTCATGGTGGCGGGATGGCCGGGCATCGTCCGGGCGAGTTGCTCGGAGGTGAGCCCCTCGGTCTTGCGGCGCAACACGTCCCGCTGGAAGTTGAGCAGCCCGCGCAGCGTGGCGACTTCGTCTCCGGCGAGCGGCGGCGCGATCAGTTCGGTCATCGCCGCAGTGTAGTGAGCGTGCGAGCACTGAGCCGAGTACACGGCCCCCGCTCGGGTGACCAAGAGAACCGTCCCCACGGTCACCGGGGACGGTTCCTTTGGTCACCGGGGACGGTTCTCGCGGTCACCGGGGACGGTTCCTTTGGTCACCGGGGGATGGTTCCAGACGCCGTAGCAGCTGTGCCTACCCGGCTCAGCGGGTCCTGCCAGCGCGGCCGGGCTGGGTGACCATCGGCCAGTGACCCGGTCGAGATCGACCACATATCCGGACGATCGGCGTCCGCAAACTGCCTACGATTGCCCGCATGGACGCCAGCCCGACCGCTCGCGCGCTGCGCACCCTCGACCTGATCCACCAGCGGCCCGGGATCCGCGCCGCAGAACTGGCCGACCGGCTTGGGGTCAGCGAGCGGGCCGTCCGGCGCTATGTCGACACGCTCCGCGACGCCGGCATTCCGGTCACCGGCACGACCGGGCCCTACGGCGGCTATCAGGTCGGACGCGGCGTCCGGCTACCCCCGGTGGTGTTCAGCGGTCCCGAGGCGCTGGCCCTGGTGATGGCGGTGCTCGACTCGCCCGGTGGCGCGCCGGCCCCGGACAGCATGGCCGGAACCGGGGTGGCCAAATTGCTGCGCGCGCTGCCCGATTCGGTGGGACGCCCCGCCGCCCAGTTTTGGCAGCACATCGCGGCCGCACCGTCCACGATGCCGCGCCCGGACGTGACCATCACCTCGCGGCTGGTCGAGGCAGTGGCTGCCGGTCGTCGGGTCCGAATCGCTTACCGCAGCGCAGCCGGGCACGAGTGGACCAGCGACATCGACCCGTGGGCCGTCGTGGTGCGTTATGGCCTGTGGTACCTGCTGTGCCGCAACTCCGCCGGAGAACGCCGCAGTTACCGGGTCGACCGGGTCGATTCGGTGGACCTGCTCACCACTCCGTCCCAGGTGCCGGCCGACCTGGACGCCGTCGCGGTGTTGGAGCGAAGCCTCGGCGAGGGCTGGGAGCTGTCGGCGCGCGTCCGGTTCCAGGCGCCCGCCGGACGGGTCCGGCCCTGGCTGCGCGCCCCGATGGGAACGCTGGAGGCCGACGGCGACGAGTGCGTCCTGATCGGCACCACCAGCAATCCGCAGATGTATGCGGCGGAGTGGCTGGCGCAGGTGCCGTTCCCGTTCCTGGTCGAGGAAGGCCCCGAGTTGCGGGCCGCGGTGCGGGAGTTGGCGGAGCGGTTCGCCGGCGCGCTGTGCTGACCCCGTTCGCGATCCAACACGCCGGTCGGTGACCGGGAGTGCCGGAACTCTTGCGTTCGGCCAGCTGGTTTGTGATGCTGTCCGCGGACGCCGGGTGGCGTCGGAGTGCTCAGGAAGGAGGTCCGGTCATGGCTGCACGGGTTGCCCCTGCCCTGATCGTCCGACCATTCCTGGAGCACCCGCATGCACTTTCTCAACCTGGGGATTCTCGCCCACGTTGACGCCGGCAAGACCAGCCTGACCGAACGGCTGCTGTTCGAGTCCGGCACCATCGACAGTCTCGGCCGGGTCGATCTCGGCACCACCCGGACCGACTCGATGGAGTTGGAACGCCGCCGCGGCATCACCATCCGCACCAATGTGGCGGCCTTCGTCCGTGGTCAGACCCAGATCAACCTGATCGACACCCCCGGCCATTCCGACTTCATCGCCGAGGTGGAGCGCAGCCTTGCCGTGCTGGACGCCGCCGTCCTGGTGATCTCGGCGGTCGAGGGCGTCCAGCCGCAGACCGTGGTGCTCTGGCGGGCACTGCGCCGGCTGAAGGTGCCGACGCTGCTCTTCGTCAACAAAATTGACCGGGCCGGCGCCGACAGCGGCCGGGTCATCGACGAGGTGCGCCGGCGGCTCGCGAGGGGCGCCGGCGAGGTGATGGTGCTGTCCCGCTCCGGGGCCGGGGGCGGTCCGGACGCCGCAGCCACAGCCGTGCCGCTGACCGCGGACGCCGCGCTCGAGGTGCTCACCCGGCACGACGACGACCTGCTGGCCAAGGTGGTGGAGGGGCATGGTCTCTCCCGTCGCCGGCTGGCGCAGCTGACCCGGCGGCTGGTCGGCAGCGGTGCGGTGGTGCCGGTGCTGCTCGGCTCGGCGCTGACCGGCGCCGGCGTCCGGGACCTGCTGGACGCGCTGCCGACGCTGCTGCCGTGGGCGCGGCCAGCCGCCTCCGCCGCCTCCGCGCTGGTGTTCAAGGTCGACCACGACCGGGGACGCCGGACGGCTTGGATACGAGTGTTCGCTGGCGAACTCGCCATCCGTCAGCAGGTCAGCGCGGGTGGTGAGCGCGCGCGGCGGATCACCGGGTTGCGCCGCACGGCGCCTGCGGGATTCGTTCCGGCCGACCGGGTCGGCGCAGGTGAGGTGGCCGCCCTGCACGGCGTCGACGCGTTGCGGGTTGGGGACTGGATCGGTGCTCCGCTGGCCGGACGGGTGACCCGCGAGTTCCCGGCACCGGGCCTGGAGGCGATCGTCGAGCCGGTCGACGCCGATCAGCGCGGTGCGTTGAACAGGGCGCTGTCCGAACTGGCGCAGTCCGATCCGCTGATCAACCTGAGGGTGGACCCCGATCGCGGCGAACTCGCCGTCTCGTTGTACGGGGAGGTGCAGAAGGAGGTGATCGGCAGCCTGCTGGCCGAGCAGTTCGGCGTCCGGACGCGGTTCAGCGACACCAGCATCGTCCATGTCGAACGGGTGCTCGCCTCGGGCGAGGCGGTCCATCTGATCACCGAACCAACGACGCCCTACCTGGCCACGCTCGGCGTCCGGGTCGAGCCGGCGCCCGTGGGGGCCGGGCTGCGCCGACGACTGGAGGCCGAGCTCGGATCGATGCCGCCGGCGTTCTTCGAGGCGGCCTGGGAGGGTGTCCGGACCGGCCTGGCTCAGGGCCGATTCGGCTGGGCGGTGCCGGACGCAGTGGTGACGATCACCCGGACCGGCTACTACCCGCGGCAGAGCCACGCGCACCAGAAGTTCAATAAAGCCATGTCATCGGTGGGTGCCGACTTCCGCAACCTCGCCCCGATGCTGGTGCACCTGGCGCTGGCCGCGGCCGGCACGATGGTCTGCGAGCCGGTCGAACGGTTCATTCTGGAGATCCCGGTGGTCAGCCTCGCCGCCGTCACCGCGACGCTGGGCCAATCCGAGGGCCGGATCACCCAGACGATGCAGGACGGCGATCGACTGGTGCTTTCCGGCACTCTGCCCACCCGGCGGCTGCTCGAACTCACCCGCGGACTGCCGGACCTGACCCGCGGCGAAGGCGTGCTGCAGAGCGAGTTCGACCACGACCAGCCGGTGATCGGGACGCCGCCCGTCCGGAGCAGGATCGGTCCCGATCCGCTCGATGCCGAGACCTGGTGTCGTCAACGACCCCGCTGACCTGGTCGCCCGGGTCAGCCGCGACGGCGGACGAACTCGCGCCGGGCGTACTGGCCGAGGGCGTAGGTGAAGTAGCTGTCGGCGGCTGCGCCGACACCCCCGCCGACCAGCGGAATCCGCTTCGCGACAAGCACTACCGCGTGCTTACCGGCCATCTTCACACCAAGGTCGCCGAACACCCGCTCGCTGACCGCATGCTCCAGAGCCGGATCGAAGACCGGTGCAGTGGCCACGCCCAGCGGGGTGCTGGGCAGCTTGCCGGACGCCACCTGCTTGCGCACGTCGTCCTCGCCGAGCATCGCCAGGGTCAGCGCCGAACGCACCCGGCGGTCGTTGATGTCGTAACCGCGCAGATGCGCGATGGCCGCGATCATCCGCATCTGGATCACCGCCAGCCCGGCCAGGTTGGCCGGCAATGCCACCGGCAGCAGAAGCAGGCCGCCCAGGTTGGTCAAGAAGCCCTGCGCACCGGCGAGGCCCACGTGTTGGCGGATCACCGAATCGACGGCGGCCTCGTGGTTGCCGCGGGTCTGCAGGGAGCGGGCGGCTGCGTCCTTGGCGCCGGGGATCGTCATGTTGCCGTCGATGGCGAACTCGAGAATCTGCCGGAGCGCATTGCCGGCCACTTCGGGCGCGCGCTGAACGAGGGTCTTGCCGGTTGCTTGGGTGGAGCTGGGTTCCTGGGCGGACATGCGGTCACTCCTGGATGTCGCGGGCTGCGCCGTCCACACTACTCACGGCGTCCCGCACGACTATCCGGGGTGACCCCGCGGCGTCCCCGGGGCGATCCCTCCTTGCGGGCAAATGGTGTCGAGAACCGCGGTCCAGATCGCCGCCTGAGGGCGTGTCGCGTGCCTGGTGACGACTGGACCGCAGATTTCGGGGTCGGGCCCCGCCGTCCCCCCAATCGCCGGCGCCGGTGGCACAATCGAGCAATGAGTCGCCCGGGCATCTTCGGACCGCCGCGGGACTGGCCGGCGCAGGACCTGATCGGGCTCTCCGACGAGCTCGACCCCGACCTGGTGGTGCTGGCCTACCGCTGCGGGGTGTTCCCGATGCCCCTGCACAACTCCTGGTTCCCGGCCCGGATGGGCTGGTGGTCCCCGATGCGGCGCGGCGTCCTGCTGCCCGACGGCATGCGGGTCACCCGGTCCCTGCGGCAGGCTGCGAAACGTTACGTGACTACCGTCGATGCCGCTTTCGATCAGGTGATCAGCCGGTGTGCCGACCCGAGCCGTCCGCACGGCTGGATCGACGACGACATCGTCAACGCGTTTACCCTGCTGCACCAGCACGGCGTGGTGCACAGCGTCGAAGCCTGGACGCCCGACGGACGGCTCGCCGGTGGTCTGTACGGAGTTTCGTTAGGCGGACTGTTCGCCGGCGAATCGATGTTCCACGATCCCGACATCGGACGGGACGCGTCCAAGGTGGCACTGCTGCGGCTGGTCCGGGCGATGCAACGCGACGGCGACACGGAGCGGCTGATCGACGTCCAGTGGCGAACCGACCACCTGGCCTCGCTCGGCGTCATCGAGATCGACCGTGACGAATACCTGGCGGCGCTGGACGAAACGCTCGGCCTGCCCGCGCCCGACTGGGCGTCCGAACGGGAACTGGCTGAGCGGGGAACGGAGGACCACGGTGCCTGAACTGCCCGAAGTGGAGGCGCTGCGCTCGTTCCTCACCGAGAAGCTGATCGGCGCGACCATCGCCCGCACCGAGCTGCTGGCGTTCAGCGCGTTGAAGACGTTCCAGCTGCCGCTCTCGGCCTTGCACGGTGGCGAGGTCGAACAGATTCGCCGCTACGGCAAATTCATCGCCATCGACGTCTCCGGCAGCTGGCTGGTGTTCCACCTGGCCCGAGCCGGTTGGCTGCAATGGAAGGACGCTATGCCGACCAAGCCGGCGCGTCCCGGACGTGGTCCGCTGAGCCTGCGGGTGGTGCTGGCGGATGGCTCGGGCTTTGATCTCACCGAAATGGGCACCCAGCGCAAGCTGGCCGTCTACGTGGTCGGCGACCCGCAGGACGTGCCGATGCTGGCCAGCCTCGGCCCAGACCCGCTCGCCGACGCGTTCGACTCCGACGCCTTGGCCGCGATCCTGGCCAAGGCCGGACGGGCCCAGCTCAAGGGGGTACTGCGCGACCAGCGGGTGATCGCCGGCATCGGCAACGCCTACAGCGACGAGATCCTGCATGCCGCCAAGTTGAGCCCGTTCAAGCCGTCCAACTCGTTGTCAGGCGAGGAACACGAACGGCTGTTCACCGCAATCAAGGGTGAGCTCGGCGACGCCATCGCCCGCTCGGTCGGCCGGGCGGCCAAGGAGCTGAAGGGCGAGAAGAAGATCGGTCTGCGGGTCCACGGCCGGACCGGTGAGCCGTGCGACGTTTGCGGGACGCCGATCGCCGAGGTGTCCTTCGCCGACTCGTCCCTGCAGTACTGCCCCGGCTGTCAGACCGGCGGCAAACTCCTGGCCGACCGGCGGATGTCGAAGCTGTTGAAGTAGGGCGTCGAGTTCGAGTAGCGGGGGACGGTTCCGTCGTTCACTGGGGACGGTTCTTTCGGTCACTGGGGACGGTTCTTTCGGTCACTGGGGACGGTTCTTTGGGTCACCAACGAGATCTCTCGGACAACGGGTTTTGCAATCATCGAGGTGACCAAGGGAACCGTCCTTGGTGACCAAGGGAACCGTCCCCAGTGACCGAGAGAACCGTCCCCTTGGTCACCAGCCGAGGGCGTCCAGGTCGGCGACCAGCGCAGGCACGCTGCGGTCGCCGAAGTGCCGGACGCCGAGCAGCCGGTGGTGCAGCCCGAGCACGCGGCGACGATGGTCGAAGTCGTCCGGGATGGGCCAGTCGTGCTCGTAGGCCTCCCAGAACTCGGGTGGGAAGGGGTTCCGGCTGGCGCCGAGCATGTGCACCAGGTCGAGTTCGCGGTCGGTGAACGACACCTCGGGGTCGATCACCCAGCGACCGGCCACGGTGTTCCCGGTCCACAGGTCGCCGTGGGTGAGCGAGGGGACCGGACGAGCCGGTAGCGACTCCTGAATCGGGCCGTCGCAGGCGCGCTGCAGCCGCACTACGACCTCGGCCGGTATCGTCGGATCGCCCAGATGGGTGCGAATCCGGCGCTCGGCGAAGAACGTCGGCCAGTCGTCCAGCCAGCCGTTCGGCTGCACGAAGCGTCCGGCCCGATTGTCGAGATGCCAGCCGTACTTGGGGCCTGTGAAGCGATGCATGCGGGCGATCGCGCCGCCCATCGCGGCCCAGTCCGGAGTGCCCTCCAGGTACTCCAGCACCAGTCGTGACCCGGTCGCCGCCAGGACGTCGGGGGTCGGCACGCCGGCCCTCCGCAGCGCCGCTAGTCCATCGGCCTCACCCAGCACCGGATATGGGCAGTCCTTCACCACCACCCGGCGTCCGTCCTTCAATGTCGCCAGCCGGGTGTGGCCAACCCAACCGCCGGCCAACGGCTCCAGGCCGATCGGCTCCGGCAACTCCGCCGGCCAGTCGTCCAGCGGAGTTGTCGCGGCGTCCATCGCCGCACGGTAGCGCAGGCTCGTCGAACAGCGACCGATCGAGGAGCCATCGCGCCTCGCCAGCGACGCGACCGCGGAATCGGTCGCCATCCGGCGAACCGTCCGCCGGTGAAAGAGGTCACCACGACCGCCATCGATAACATGATGGTCTCGACCGGACGCGTTCGCTGGGGGCCCAGGCGGCACGCCGGATATCCTCAGCGATGCCATCTATCTGAGGAGTCCCATGTCGAGCGCGCTGGTCACTCGGGCTCGCGCGATCCTCGACCAGGACCGCGGTCGCGCTGCGGCTCGGACCGCGCACCTCGCTCATGCCGTCGTGGTACCTGCCCGCCGGCATCGTCAGCCTCAACGAGTGGGTGGCGGTGCTGTCGCTGTGGATCGCCCTCATCGCCGGCTCGATCGGGCTGTGGATCTGTTACCGCGCCGTCGACACCGGCTGGCGGCCCAACATCCACCGCCTGTTCGCGCTCGGCGCGGCGCTGTCGCTGGTCACCTCGCTGGTGCCGCCGCTGACCTCAGCCGACGTGCTGATGTACGCCGCCTACGGACGCCTGATGGTGCTGGGCTGGAACCCCTACGACATCACCCCGGCCAACATCGTCCGGCAGGAGTTCGACCCGGTGATGCGCTGGATGGAGGCGCCCTGGCAGGACACCCCCTCGGTGTACGGGCCGATCGCCTCGTTCAGCCAGTGGCTGGCCGCGACCCTGGGCGGCGAAAGCATGCATCAGGTGGTGTTCTGGCTGCAGATGTTCGCGGTGCTGCCGTTCCTGGTGGTGGCGTTCATCGCGGTCAAGATGGCGCATGGCGACCCGGCCTTCCAGACCCGGGCGGTGCTGTTCACCATTCTCAACCCGATCATGATCTGGTCGATCTGCGCGCAAGCCCACAACGAGCCGCTGACCCTGGTGTTCGCCGTTGCCGGACTCTGGTTCATGCGCCGCAACGCCTGGCTCGCGGGCGTCGGGATCGGCTTGGCCGGCTGCGTGAAGGTGTCGCTGGTCTACTACGGGCTGGCTATGGTGTGGGGCTACCGGCACCAGCCTCGCAAGCTCGTTCAGCTGTGCATCGCCGCCGCGGTCACGATCGGGCTCGGCTACGGATTGTTCGCGCCCGAGGCGCTGTTCGCGGCCGCCCGGAACACCTCGTATGTCTCTGCCGGCTCCTGGGCGGAGTGGCTGCTCGGACTGGGCACCACCACCGTCGGGGACGGCATCACGCGCCGGGTGATCAGCCTGCTCGGCACCCTCGGCATGGTGACGGTCGCCTGGATGCTGTCTCGGGTGCTGCCCTGGGTGACGGCGCCGGGCGCCGACCCGGGGACCGATCCGCGCCGCGATCCGCTCACCATCGCCGTCCGGACGGCGGCGCTGCTGACCGCTGCCTGGCTGATCACCTCGCCGTACACGCTGAGCTGGTACGACCTGATCACCTGGGTGCCGCTGTCGCTGATGGCGGCCAACCGGCTCGACGTGATCACCATGTGGCGCGGCACCTGGCTGTCGCTGGCCTACGTCACCGGCCGGGTGATCGAGTTCGGGCCTGGTGTGGTGATTGCCGGCTTCGTGATGCGCGACGTGTTGTGCACGGCGGCGCAGATCGCGGCCATCGTCTGGGTGATCTGGTGGTGGCGCTCCGAAGGCGGCGAACTGCCTCGGCTGAGTCTGCTCCGGGACGGCTGGCGCCGTTTCCGCGGCCGTCCGGCGCTGCGGTGACGAATATCGTGTCCTCGAATGTCGGGGACTGACCAGGGGCTGGTTACACTCCCCGCGTGAGCGGGACGGACGGCGGCGGGACCCGGCACGGCACTGCCGTCCGCGTGCTGATCGCCGTCGCGGCGACAGCGATGGTGGCGACCGTCGCCCTTGGCGTGGTGGGCGCCGTCCGAGGCCCGGTGCTGCCCGCGCCGACGGCGCCCGCTCCGAGTGTGGGCCCGGCATCGATCCTGCCCAGTGCGCCCGCGCAGCGCGTCAGCGTCGATCCGCTGAGCCGGAGGCTGGCCGTCGAGCCCTACCTGACCGGCCAACTGCCCGGCAAGCCGTTCAGCGTCGCGGATCCCACCTCGACCAGGGGCCTGTTCACCGAGGCGACGGTGGTCGGCTGGGTGGATGACCCCGGCTGGCAGCAGAACCGGAACATGCCGGTGAGCGTCATCGTCGCCGACCTCGAACCCAAGACGGTGGTGGTCGGAGATCTCGACGCCACCGGGCGCGGCGTGCTGGCGGAGGTCGCCGCTCGGCTGTACCGGACGCTGGGCGACCTGCGGGTCAGCGATGTGCGCAGCGACCCCGAGACGGCGATCGGACCCCATCCGGCTCGCTGGGCGCACGCCGGAGTGACCGGCACGCTCCCCGGTGGTCTCGCCGAGCGGGTCGAACTGTCGATGCTGCTGGTGGCGTTGCCGAACGGACGCCACTTCGCACTGATCGAGCTGCGGCCCGATCACCCCGGTGCGGCCGCGCAACTCACGGCGCTGGATCGCGCGGCGGCGTCCGTCGTCGCGGCCGGCTGAGCGGGCCGCGCTGGTCAGCTCAACCACCGCTGGTCGAGCCTGCCGAAACCCCTTGCCAGCGCGCGCACGTCCAGGGTCTCGACAAGCTCGACCAACGAAAGTCAGCGCTTACACTGACCCGGTGACCCTGTCAGCGCAGCCCGGCGGACCGTCGCGGCTGCTGATCGTCGGTGCCGCCGCCGGGATGGGCCGCTGGCTCTCGGACCACCTGTTCGCCGACCTGCCCTGGCAGCAGGTGGTGCTGGTCGACACCGCAGCCTCGGCACAACTGCTGGCCGGGGCCGCCGACGCCTATGCCGCGACGCCGGTTCGTACCGGAACCCTCGAGCAGGTCGCGTCCGAGCTGGACGCCCCGGGCTACGTCACCTGCCTGGCCGTGCCGGACGCCGCGGCCGCCGGTGTGCTCGCCGAGTTGGACGCTGTGCTGCGCCCGGACGCGCCGATCATCATGGTCGGCTCCGGTTTCAGCTGGACGATGAACCTGCTCGCCGCGGTTCCCGACCGGACGGCGGTCGCGCTGCACCCGCTGATGGACACCGCGGCCCGCTCGCTCGATGGTCAAACCGTGTGCGCCACCGAGGTCCGGGGCTTGGCGACGGGCTGGCTGGCCGAGGCGATCGCCGGTCGCGGCGGCATCTACACGGTGCTTTCGCCGGAGCGGCACGACCAGATCATGACCTACGTGCTGGCGCTCACCCACCAGGCCCTGCTCGGCTTCGTCACCGCCGTCGCCGACAGCGGCCTCGACCTCGCCGATGAGCTGTGGGCCGCGCGGACGCCGCTGTTCGAGGCGCTGCTCGGGCTCGCGGTCAGCCTGCTGGAGGAGAACCAGGAGCTGACGCTGGCGCACGTCCAGGCCAGCGTCGACGGCGAGACGGCCGCCGCGGAACTGGCCGCCGCGGTGGCGTCGGTGAGCGCGTCCGCCGCCTCCCGCGACGAGTTCGTGGCCCGGATCACCGCGACCCGGGACCGGTTCAGCGGTGCCCTGTTCGACACCGTCCGCAACACCGCCGCCGCGACCCTGACCGCAGGGCAGTCGAAGCGGGCCACGCTGGCCCGGGCGCGCCGGCTCGGCGGGCTGGTCGGGCTGTACCCGATGGGACGCCCCGACAAGCTGCGGGTCGGCCGGCTGGTCGACCTGACCCCGGTGCACCTGGTGCTGGAGGAGTTGCTGATCGGCCCGCGGGGCCAGGCCGCGCTGCTGCTCGGACCGGGCGTCCGCAACGCCAAACGGCTCGGACGCCGCGGCAAGGACGTCCGGACCCGCTTCGGCATCGGGCACGTCGAGGTGCTCTCGGACGCCGAACTCGAGGTGGCGCTGGACTCGTGGCTGGCCTACCTGCGCCGCGACATCCGCTTCCTGGTGCCCGAATCGGTGGCCGGTGACGGCGTCGCGTCGGTGGTGCGCGAGCAGCGGGGCGTCGGGGCCGCCTATCTGATCTCCGAGGCGGTCCGGACCGGTCAGCGGGCGGTGGTGATCCGCACTGAGATCAGGGCCGATCTCGATCTGGACGAGACCATCGAGCGGCTGCGCCGGGCCGTCGAGGTGGCCTACGCCTGGCCGCACGGGGTGGCCCGTCCGGTGCGGTCGCGTGGCCTGGCGCTGTGCTATCTGGGTCCGCCGGGGACGTTCTCCGAGAACGCCGCCCGGCAGGTCGCGGTCGGGCTGGCCGGGGCGGGCGAGCACGACGTCCGGATCGAACCGGTGGAGTCCTTCGACGACGTGCTGGCGGCCACCCGGGACGGCGGGCTGGGCGTGCTGCCGATCACCAGTTCGGCGTCCGGCCTGGTCACCCGCTCGACCCGGGCGCTGCTCGATTCGGACGTGCCGGTGGTGGCCGGCGGGGTGGTGGACGTCGCCGTCCGGTTCGACGCCTATGCGGCGGCGCCGGTGGTGCTGGCCGAGTTGCGCGGCGCTGCGGTGTTCAGTCATCCGCAGGCGCTGGCCCAGTGCACGGGGTTCGTCCGGCGCTGGGGGCTGGTGCCGCGACCGTGCCCCTCCACCGCGGACGCACTGGCCCTGCTGTCGGCCGCGGACGCCCCCGCGATTGCGCTGGCCTCCTCCGGTGCCGAGGCGGACCATCCGTTCGTGCATGTGGTCGAGCGCGAGATCGACGACCTGTCGGGTTCCATCACCCGGTTCGTGATCGTCGGCCAGCCCGGCGCCTTCGACGACCACCGGGACGGCTCCGACCCGACCCTGCGCGGCATCGTGCTGGCGCCGTCGGTGGCCGCGATCGCACCGCTGGTCGGACGCGGCCCCGGCTTCGACGAACTGCTCACCGACGCCGCCGGCAACTGCCTGTGGGTGACCAGCCGCCCGCTCACCGATCTGCCGGACGGCGTCCGTGACCTGGGCGTGGTGCCGTGGTCGCCGCGGACGCCGGTGGTTCGCCCGACTCCCGGCTAGCGGGGACGGCCGTCCGCCGGATCAGCAGCCAGGCCAAGGCCAGCAGCCATGCACACCACAGCACGTAGCCGGCGAAATTGGTCAGCGTCGCGATGCCGAGGACCGGGGCGAGGACGCCGGTGGCGATCAGTCCGGCAGCGGCCTGGCCGGCGACGGCCAGCCAGCGCGGCAGCACCGTGCCGGCCAGCGCGACGGCGGCCAGGATGGTGAACGTCGCGGTCAGCGCGTAGCCGATCGTCTCGCCGATCACCCGCCCGAGCAGGTTGTGCAGGAACTCGAAGCGGGCCTGGGCCGCGGCCTGCTGCGACGGGTCGAGCGCGTCGTGGGCGATCGTCGGCACCAGGAACACCCAGCGCTGCAACCCGATCACCTGGACGGCGGCCGCGGCGATGCCGGTGCCGGCGATCCAGCCGCCCAGCGTGCCGCCGGCCAGCCGTCCCAGCCAGACCCCGGCGGGTGCCAGCAGCGCCGAGCCGATCGCCAGTGCCGCGAACCACAGCATGATCGCCGCCTGGTGTGTGCGATACAGCGTCAGGATCTCGTCGGTCGGGCGCTTGAGGATCTGTGGATAGTCGAACACCGCGCCGAGGGCGGTGAAACCGGCGATGGCCAGGCCGGATGCGACGGCGAGTGCGAGGGCGGCCCTCCGCGCGGTGGTGCGGCGGCGCTCCGGGGTCGTGGTGGTGGTCATGGCGTGTGCTCCTTGGCATGGGCCGGGACGGGTTGACGGAGGCGTTCGCGGTACCAGGTCACGGTGGTGCGGATCGCCTGGTCGAGCGGTGTGGGGTGGTCGCCGAAGGTGGTGCGGAATTTGCTGTCGTCGACCACCCAGGGCTCGGTGAACTGGTAGAGGGTGTGCAGGTACTCGCGCATCGCGGGTTGGAGCAGCGCCATTGCGCGCAGCAGCCATCCGCCGGCGGCGAGCAGGCGCGGCGGCGTGTCGGCGGCGGCGTAGACGGCGTCGATGGTGGCCTGGATGGTCCGGGTTTCGGTGACCGGCAGATGCCAGATCTGCCCGGTCGCGCCGTCCGCGGTGCCGAGCCGGACGAGGCCTGCCGCCACGTCCGGTGCGTAGGAGTAGGAGTGCGGCTGGCGCGGATCACCCATCAGTTGCGCCGTCCGGCCTTGGACGGCCGCCCCGAAGACCGCGTCCCCGAGCGCGGACTGGGTGACGCCCGGCCCGAAGTAGTCCGAGGCCCTGCCGATCGCTACCTGCACCCGTCCGGCCCGGTGCGCGGCCAGCAGTTCGGCGGTCATCGCCGCCCGGGTGACGGACTTGGCCGAGGTCGGCCGCGCGGACATCGTCTCGACCAGCGGCCGGCCACCGCTGCGGCCGTAGGCGTACAGATTGTCCAGCACGACCAGCCGGGCGCCGGCCGCTGCGGCGCCGTCCATCACGCCGCGCTGCAGAGGTGGGAAATCCTGCGGCCAACGCGCGTAGTTGGCGGCGTTCAGGCAGAAGTAGACGGCGTCCGCGCCGCGGCAGACCCCGGTGGTGAAGACGGTGTCGGTCGCGTCGCCCGCGATCACCCGGGCACCGGGGAAGGAACCCCGGCCGCTGCGGTTGACCGCGGTCACCTCGTGCCCGTCCGACACCAGCGCGTCGATCAGGTGGCTGCCGATCTGGCCGGTTCCGAACACGACGTGCCGGGTCATGACCGCTGCCCCCGCCTGCGAATGACTGGCAGGACGCCGGTGAGGGCTGTCACCACGAGCGCGCCGATCGACCCGAAGACGGTGAACCGGTCGCCGACCTGGACGCCGATCGCGGTCGTCACCGCCCAGCCGACGGCCCAGACCCCGGCCAGATACACCGGCCAGGCAGCAGCGAGCGGACCGACCCGGCGGGCCAGGACGACGGCCTGACCAACACCCACGAAGGCCCCGGACACCGCGCCCTGCAGCGCCAACTGAGGCAGCGTGGTGCCGAAGCCGACCAGCAGCGCCCCGGCCGACAGCCCGACCGCGAGGCCGGCGCCGGTGCCGGCCACCCAGGTAGCGGCGTCCACCCGGGTGAGCCGCAGCGCCCAGGCTTGGACGACACCGATCACGATTCCGGTCAACAGGCCGCCGAGGACGGCGGCGGTCGGCGAGTTGACGGGGCCGACCAGCAGCATCGCGGCGAGTCCGCCCAGTGGGAAGCCGGCGAATGAGACGGTCCAGCGCAGCAGCGGGCGGAGCCGTGCCGCCGGTGGGGCCTGAGTGAGGGTCATCACAGTGTCCTTTCCTTGGTATCGGTGGATGCGACCGACCGGTGCCCGGCGACCCAGGCGGCCAGCAGGTGATCCGGGTAGCTGGCCAGGTGGTCGCGGATCAACGCATCGAACAGCTCGACCTGCCCCTCCAGCCGCAGCTGCGCGAGCGCGACCAACTGCCGCTCGCGCGTGGACGTGGCCAGGGCGGCGGCTCGAAGCAGCGGTGCGGAGTCCGCGGCCAGCACGCCGGCGGCGACCAGCAGACCGACCGAGTCCGACCCGGTCGCCGCCTGGACCAGGTCCGCGGCCACCGCCAGGTCGCCGCCGATCAGCCGCCGAAGCAGGATGTCGCCGGCGTCCGGGTCTCGTTGAGGTCGATTCATGTCGATGAGCGTCGCGCTGAGCGCTGACGAACTGCTGACGACGACTGACGGCTCTTTCCGGCAGTGCCGCCAGCGCCGTCCAGACCGTACGCTCGGTGCGTGCTCACCGTGGGGGTGCTGGGTGCCGTCGAGGTTCGCCGCGACGGCGTCGCGGTCGCACTTCCGGCCGGCAAGACCACCGAACTGCTGGCCCGGCTGGCCCTCGACGTGGGGCGTCCGGTCCGGGTCGACGTGCTGATCGACGACCTCTGGGGCGTGCCAACCGGCCGCAACACCGTGCAGGCGAAGGTCTCGCAGCTGCGCCGCAGCCTGGCCGAGCCGGACGTCGTCCGCGCCCTCGACGGCGCCTACCTGCTCGACCTCGAACCCGACGCCGTCGACGCGGAGCGGGCCGTCCGCCTCGCCGACGCCGCCGAACGCGCCCAGCTCGCCCGGGATGCAGCGACCGCGCTGGACCGGGCCCGGGAAGGGGTGGCGCTGTTCCGGGGCGACCTGCTGCCGTTGGCCGGATCGTGGGCGACGGCGCACCGCACCCGGCTCGACGAGACCCGCTGGAGCCTGATCGAGACCATGGTCGCGGCCCGTGTCGACCTCGGCGCGGGTGCCGAACTGGTCGCCGAACTCGAAGCCCTGATCGCCCAACAGCCCTTGCGGGAGGGGCTGTGGCGGGCGCTGATCATCGCCCTGTACCGGTCCGGACGCCAAAGCGACGCGCTCGCCGCCTACCGGCGAATCCGGGAGCGGCTGGCCGACGAACTCGGGCTCGAGCCGGGTCGGCAGTTGCAGCGACTGGAGCTGGACGTGCTGCGGCACCACCCGCGGCTGGGGGAGCCCCGGCCGGGAACCGCCCGGCCCGGCAACGTCGTCCGGCCTCCACAGCCCCTGATCGGACGCGACCGGGAACTGGCCTCGGCCGAAGCGGCCCTGGAGCGATCGCCGCTGGTCACCCTGGTCGGCCCCGCCGGTGTCGGCAAGACCCGGCTGGCCACCGAGATCGCGGCACGTTCCACCGTTCCGGGTGGTGCCTGGCTGATCCGGCTGGAGAGCCTCGACAACTCAGCCGACCTGCTCCAGACGATCGCCCACACCCTGCGGGTACCGAGCGATCCGGACGCCGTCCGCGACCGGCTGACCGGCGCCGACACCCTGCTCGTGCTGGACAACTGCGAACACCTGATCGCCCAGGTCGCCGGCACCGTGCAACGGTTGCTCGGCGGGATTCCCCGGCTCAGCGTGCTCGCCACCAGCCAGGTTCCGCTCGGCCTGGACGCCGAACAGGTCCTGGTCCTGCCGACCCTGGCGCCCGCCGATTCGCGGCTGCTGTTCGAGCAACGAGCTCGCCGTCACCGCAGCGGCTTCGCCATTGAGGCCCGCCATGAGCAGGTCGTCGCCGACGTCTGCGCCCGGCTGGACCACCTGCCGCTGGCCATCGAACTGGCCGCGGCCCGGATCCGGTCGCTGCCGGTCGACGAGATCGCCCGCCGGCTGGACAACCGGTTCGCCCTGCTCCGCGACCCGGGCAGCCACCAGCCGCCACGACGCCGGGCGCTGGAGGCCGCCATCGCCTGGAGCTACGAGTTGCTCTTCCCCGACGAACGCCGCGGGCTGTGGGCGCTGTCCTGCTTCGCCGGCGGAGCGACGCTGAACGCGCTCGAAGCCGTGCTGGCCGCCCTCGGGGTGCCCGACACGGCGGTGCTCGACACCATCACCCGCCTGGTGGACCGCTCGCTGGTGGTGATGGACGACGGCACCGAGGCCGCGCCGCGCTACCGACTGCTGGACAGCGTCCGGCTGTTCGCCGCGGCCCGGCTGACCGAGTCCGGGGTTGAGGCGCCCGCCCAGCTGGCCCATGCTCGTTGGTACGCCGACCGGGCGGCCTGGTGCGCCGACCACATCGTCACGCCGGACCAGCCCGACTGCCTGGCGTACGCCCGTGCCGAGCGGGCCGACATCGACGCCGCGCTGGCCTGGAGCCGGCGCAACGACCCGTCGATCGCGGCCGCAATCGGCTTGGGCATGGCTTGGACCTGGGTGGTGCTCGGCGATGGCGCCGCCGGCGCGGCCCGGGTGCGAGACGCCGTGGCGACGGCCGCGCCGGCTGATCGCGCCCGCGGCCTGCTCGCCGCGGTGTGGCTGGAGGCATCGGCCGGCGACCTGGCGCTGGCCGAGGGCGACCTCCAACTCGCGGCAGCGCTCGCCCAACCGCTGACTGACGACCTGTTGGCCGCCGACGTTCATTGGTACCGGGCGTTCCTGGCGATCCAGCGGGGTGACGCCGACGCTGCCCGCTTCGAAGCCGGCGCCGCGCTGCGGGTGTATCGCCGGCTGGGCTCCGGCTGGTCGATCGCCGCCGGCGTGCTGCTAGCCGCCTACGGTGCGCTGATGGCCGGAGATGTCGCGTCGGCGGCTCGCGACGCCGCTGCGGCGGTGGCCCTGATCGACGCGACCGGTGACGCCTGGGGCCTCATCCACGGCCACGCCATCCTCGGCGGAGTCGCGCAGGGCCAGGGCCGGCTGGCTGAGGCGGCGGCCGCTTTCCAGGCAGCGGCCGAAGCCGCTCAGCGACTTGGCTTCGCCGGTCAGGCGGCGCTGCACCGGGCGTCCCTGGCTCGCTGTCTGGCCCGGGCCGGCGACCCGGGTGCAGAGGGGGCTTTCGAACGCGCACTGACCGATGCCACCGCGGTCGCCGACGGTCGCCTGCAGGCCTCGGTGCGGCTGCAGCTGGCGCGACTGCTCCGCTCGCGCGGCGACACCGAGCGCGCGGCGACCCTGGTCGAGCACAACGCGCACTGGTACGCGAGGTCGGGCGGCGGTGACCTGATGCTGCTGAATCGCGTCGAAGGTGCGGCGATCGTCGGCGATGAGGAAGAACTGGCGTCGCTGGCGGACCAGGCCCGGGCGGCCGGGGACGTCGACGCGGCAGTGGCTGCCCTGGATGCCTTGGCCCGGCGCGCGGCCGACTTCGGAGATTTCGGACGGGCGCGGGACCTCCTCGACCTCGCCGACCAGGAGATGGCGGTCGCGCCCTACCTGCTGCAGCACACCGAGCGATACGACGCCGTGGCCGCTCGTGCGCTCACCGAACCTGCGGCTCGACAGTGACGGATCAGCGCCCGGGCACCATCACGGTCAGCGTCTGCGGCTCGACCCGGGCCTCCATCCGGCGGCATTCGCCGGCGGCGTCCCCGTCGAGCTGATACTCCACCGGTTCGGACGCCTCGATCAGCACCCGGCGTCCCTGGCCACGGTCGATCTCGGACGCCTCCGGTACCGGCAGCAGCACGCTGGTGGTGATCCGCAACCAGTCCGCGACATTACCCGGGGACGCGATGAACAGGTCGAGCAGACCGTCGTCGAACTGGGCGTCGGGCAACAGTTGGACGTTGCCCTGCAACTGGCCGACGTTGCCGACGATCACCAGCCCGGCGTGCCGCTCGATCGGCTTGTCGTCGTCGAGGGTGACGGTCACATCGAAGGACGGCAGGTTGGCGGCATCCCCGGCGGCCATCACATAGGCGGCCGGGCCGATCACTTTCTTCAGGCCGTCGTCGGTGGCGCTCATGATCCGCGCGTCCAGTCCCATGCCGGCCATTACCGCGATGTGCTCGGGTTTGCCGTCGTCGACCGTCACCTCGACCAGATCGATCGGGTCTGGCCGACCGCCCAGGGCCACCCGGAGGGCCTCGGCCTCGTCCAGCGGAATACGGAGATTGCGGGCGAGTAGGTTGCCGGTGCCCGAGGGCAGCAAACCGAGCGGGACGCCGGTGCCGGAAAGTTCCGAGCAGACCACCCGCACGGTGCCGTCGCCACCGGCCACCATCACCAGGTCGACGCCGACCTCGAGCGCGCGTCGGGTCATACCGCGTCCGGGATCATCCGGCGTGGTCTCCAGGAACATCGGCGTCCAGCCGTACTCGCGGCAATCGCCCTCGACGTGCCGGCGGAACGCAGCCCAGTCGGGGATCTTGGTCGGATTGACGACGATGGCGCAGCGCCGCGGGGTCTTGGCGGCCCGCGCCGATTCCCGGGTCGGTCGCTCGGGCAGCATGTGCACCCGGGTGACGGTGAGGGCGAGGCTGGCGGTGAAACCGCCGAACAGCACGCCGCCGATCAAGTCACTGATCCAATTAGCCTGCAGCAGCCAGCGGTCCACTGCGACCAGCAGAATCGCCCCGACCCCTAGCCAGCGCCAGAACTCGATCACCGGACGCGACTGTTTGGTGGTGGTCGTGGTGGCGATCACCACCAACGCCGCGGTCACCACGGCGACCAGGTGCGCGGCCGGGTAGGCGTGGCCACTGCTGCCGATCAGTTCGCTGATGGTTCCGGGCGGACGCGGTCGCGCCACCAGTGCGCGCACCAGTTCGTAGCCGCCCCAGCCGAGCCCGATGGCCAGCAGCACGCCCACGGTGAGGTTGCGGAGTCGCCGACGGAACGCCCACACCGCGATGCCGGCCAGCGCGCAGTTGACCACCAGCGGATGGAAAAGGATCGCGACCGCGGCGGCGATCTGGATGGCCGGATCCTGCCAATGCGGCACCGGTGCCTGAAAGGCGTCCAGCGCGGTGAGCGAGTCGGTCAGCAGCAACGAGGTCCAGACGGCGAAGCCCACGCCGAACCCGATGGTGGCGATGAGGCCCAGGCCCGGCCGACGGCTGCGCATGCGCCATTGTGGCACCAGCGACCGCCCGGCACCGGTGACTGGGCCGCAGAGCCCCGGGGCGTCCGTGAACGGGGCGGTCCGTCGCCGGCCGATAGGCTGATCCGGTGATCGACCCGAAGCTGCTGCGTACCGAACCCGACCGCCTGCGAACCGCCCAGGAGGCGCGCGGTGAGTCCGTCGAGTTGGTCGATCAGCTGATCGAAGCCGACGCGGCACGGCGCTCTGCCATCGCGTCCTTCGAGTCGCTGCGGGCCGAGCAGAAGTCGATCGGCAAGGACGTCGCACGCGCCAAGGGCGACGAGAAGGCGGCGCTGATCGCCCGCACCAGGGAGCTTGCGGCGCAGGTGAAGACAGCGGACGCCGCCGCGACCGAAGCCGGCGCCCGGTTCGACGAGTTGATGTCGGCGCTGCCCAACCCGGTCTTCGACGACGTCCCGCGGGGCGGTGAGGACGACTTCGTGGTGGTCTCCGAACACGGCACCCCGCGCGACTTCGAGGCCGAGGGCTTCACCCCGCGCGACCACTTGGAGCTGGGTGAACTGCTCGGCGCGATCGACATGCCGCGCGGCGCCAAGGTCTCCGGCGCACGCTTCTACTTCCTCACCGGACAAGGCGCGATGCTCGAGCTGGCGCTGATCAACCTGGCGCTCGCCAAGGCGATGGAGTGGGGCTTCACGCCGATCCTGCCGCCGGCGCTGGTGAAGCCGTCCGCGATGGAGGGCACCGGCTTCCTCGGCCAGGCCGCCCAGGACGTCTACCACCTGCCCGCCGACGACCTGTACCTGGTCGGCACCTCCGAGGTGGCGCTGGCCGCCTACCACAGCGAGGAGATCCTGGACGCCGCGACGCTGCCCCGGCTCTACGCCGGCTACTCGCCCTGCTACCGGCGCGAGGCGGGCAGCTACGGCAAGGACACCAAGGGCATCTTCCGGGTGCATTGGTTCGACAAGGTCGAGATGTTCGTCTACTGCCAGCCAGACGAGGCGGACGCCCTGCACCGCAAGCTGCTGGAGTTCGAGAAGGAGTTCATCACGGCGCTCGAGTTGCCGTTCCAGGTGCTTGAGGTGGCCTCCGGCGATCTCGGCCTGAGCGCGGCGCGGAAGTTCGACTGCTACGGCTGGATCCCGAGTCAGGGCAAGTACCGTGAGATCACCTCGACCTCGAACTGCACCACCTTCCAGGCCCGCCGGCTGAACATCCGGATGCGCTCCGAGGCCGGCATCGAGGCTGTCGCGACGCTCAACGGCACCCTGTGCGCGATGACCCGGATGATCATCTGCCTGCTGGAGAACCACCAGCAGCCGGACGGCTCGGTGCGCATTCCGCAGGCGTTGCGGCCGTACCTGGGTGGCCGGGAGTTCCTGAGCCCGGTCGGTTGAGGGCCGACCGGTCGGAGCGGGCTCCTGCCGGGCGGGTGCGATATGGATTCAGACCAAAGCATCGGGCTACTAGAGTCCTGACCAGCGGTGCTGTGAGTGGTCCAAGCCTTGTCGCGGCGGATGCAGAGGTGTGAACGAAGGCTGCGATTCTCCGCTACTGTGTCGAATGCGCGACCGCGCCACAGCGTTCAGTATGGGAGCGGGGGATTGTGGACCCAGCGATGATTATGGCGATCATACCCGTCGTTGGTGTCATCGCCAGTGCATTTATCGCCTTCTTCGAATGGCGATCCGCACGGCTAAAATCGAGCGAGCCCATTAAATCTCCGATGCCTTCGTCGCAACTGTCGGCCGAGCAGTCGGCGGAAGTCGTCGTAAATGCATACAGCGGAGGTGGTTCGGAGCAGTACGTTTTCAGCAAGCGAGCATACGAGGAGTTCCGTCGCTACGAAGCGCGAATATCTCTGTTAGAGGGCAGGCTCAATGACCAGATGCTGACAGCTGAGAGGAGACAGGCCGAGCTAGTAGAAAGAAACAAAAAAATGCTTGTCGTGGTCGCGATTGGCATGGGCTGCGCGGGAATTCTACTAGGTGGTTTGCTCGGAAATTTCCTCCCTGGGGATGATTCGACTGGCGCGCGAACTTTGCCGACGACGTTGATGACTTCACCTGCTGCCAGTGCCCCAGTCGCCACGGAGAACTCATCGGATGAGGCTAGTCCGACCACACCTTCGGCATCGCATGGCAGTGCGCCGAGTCCGGACTTGACGGTACTTGATGTATCGGGATTCGACGATGTCGATTTCTCCAGCCCAAGCGGCACGATCTGGTGCCGACTGAGTGACGATGGCGCATTCTGCAAGCTTCCTGCCAAACATGAAGAAAGTGCTGCGCAGAATGCTTGCAGCGGTTCCGGGGCCAAGGGAGTCCGCATAAGCACGGACGTCCCCGTCTGGGTGTGCAATATCGATGTTAATTGGCTGCCCATGATCAATGCAAAATCTACGACTTGGCACGATGGCACGGGATTCGGTTCCGTGCAATCTGGCGAGTGGGCGCTCGCGAGGCTGCCATATGGGAAGAGCTTAGTGCACGGGGACTATCTCTGTGCAAGCAAGCAAGACGGTATGACCTGTGTTAATAGGAGTTCTGGATCCGGGTACCGAGTTTCGCGGTCGGGCGTAAAGGTCATCACTGGCCAATGATTGTCGCGCCCTGGGGCGCTGGGATGAACCCGCCGGAACAGAAACCGCCTTGTGGCCCAGTGCCAGTCGTTCGAGGTCGTCTGCGGCGAACGTGGAAGCCGAGCGGGCCGCCGCGCCACCACCCGTCGGGCTCTCGCGATCCTCGTCGAAACCAAGGTCGTCTTCGAGTTCATGAGGGATGAGCCCGATCGCACTGTCTGGGCTGAGCGCCAATCTCCATCGGCCGCGCTGCCGAGCTGCGTCGGTCGAGGAGAGACAGACCGTGGGCTGGGGCACCCGGCAGCCGCCGGGCACCGACAGGCAGACCAGTAGAGCGATGCCGCCGGCTGCCGGAGCGACCGACCCGCAGCCGAGGCCGACCTCGGGCGCGGACTGGGCGGTCCGCGGTTTGCCGTCCTGTGCATGACCTGACTTGCACAGGTCACGGTATTTCCGCCGACTTCTCTCGCATTGGTGCTTGTCAGGGCGGTTTGGGTGGGGCGCCTGGGGCACTAATTGGCCGGTAGGATGAGGATCCGAAGTTCCGCTGACCGCTGTCGCCGCGGGCCTGCACCCCACGGTGGGCCGTTCCGAAGGCAGCTGAATGTCGCGGCGCAGGCACGGGAGACGTCCCACGCGGCCCCACGACGGGCCTGTGGCTGCCGATCAGGCGAGGCAGAGGACGTACTCCGGCGATCGGCTCCACGCCGGCAAGCCAGATAGGCGGCATGGGGTGGTCACGAAGCAAAGTATGACCCGAGTTGGGCCAATTTGGTGCGCACTTTCGGGGTGGATCTTGTCGAGGACGTGTCGGATGTCGTCGGGGATGGGGTCTTCGGCGATGAGGGTGTGGCCGCCGGCTTGGATGGTGACTTGCCGGTAGCGGCGTAGCTCGCGGATGAGGTGCTTGATGGTCCAGCCGGTGCGGGTCTCGACCCAGTGGGAGACCGCGAGCGCGGTGAACACGATGGCGAGATGAGCGTCGATCGATTCCCGCTTGTGGTGGTAGATCGGGCGGGCTTTCAGGTCGTGCTTGGACATCCGGAACGAGTGCTCGACGTGCCATAGCTGGTGGTAGGACGAGATCACGAAGGCGGGGTCGGCGTCGAGGTGATGTGTTTCCGAAATTTCGGGGGTGTCAGATGGTCTGTGTAAGGGGGTTCCTAACTCGAAGGAGACGACACTATGACCATGGTTATCAGTCCGGATCGCGCCGAGCGGCGTAGGGCTCAGAAGGAACTGGCTGAGCAGTTGAAGGCGTCAGGGGCGATGGATGAGATCTTCGCCAAGATTGATGCTGGTGAACCGTTGACGGGCGAGGGTGGCCTGCTTGGCAGCATGTTGAAGGCGACGCTGGAGCGGGGCCTGGATGCGGAGCTGACCGATCACCTGGGTTACGAGCGCGGGGACGCGACCGCGTCGCAGTTCGACAACTCTCGTAACGGCACCAGCAGCAAGACGGTGGCGACCGAGATCGGTGACGTCGAGTTGGCCGTGCCGCGGGATCGGCAGGGCACGTTCACCCCGATGCTGGTCGCAAAGGGCCAGCGGCGCTTGGACGGCCTGGACGGGATGATCATCAGCCTCTACGCCGGCGGGATGACGATCCGTGACATCGGGCACCACCTGGCCTCGACGCTGGGCACCGAGCTGTCCCACGAGACGATCAGCAAGATCACCGACGCGGTCGCCGACGAAGTCCTCGCCTGGCAGACCCGGCCGTTGGAAGCGTTGTATCCGGTGATCTACCTCGACGCGATCGTGGTCAAGGTCCGTGACGGTGGACACGTGCGGAACAAGGCCGCCCATATCGCGGTCGGGGTCGACCTCGACGGCATCAAGCACGTGCTCGGGATCTGGGTCCAGACCACCGAGGGCGCGAAGTTCTGGGCGGCAGTGTGCGCCGAGCTCGCCAACCGCGGGGTGCGTGATGTGCTGATCGTGTGCTGTGACGGGCTCACCGGCTTCCCCGAGGCCATCGCCGCGACCTGGCCGTACGCGACCGTGCAAACCTGCGTCGTGCACCTCATCCGAGCGGCGATGCGGTTCGTCGCCTACGGTGACCGCAAGGCCGTCGCGGCAGCGCTGAAGCCGATCTACACCGCTGCGAACGAGGACGCCGCCCTGGAAGCCTTGGGTGAGTTCGAGGCCAGCGTCCTGGGCCGTAAGTATCCCGCGGCCGTGAAGACGTTCACCGACGCGTGGGAACGGTTCATCCCGTTCCTGGCGTTCCCGCCCGAGTTGCGCCGGGTCATCTACACCACCAACGCGATCGAATCCTTGAACTACCAGCTCCGCAAGGTCACCAAGAACCGCGGCCACTTCCCCAACGACCAAGCCGTGGTGAAACTGCTGTGGCTGGCGATCTGCAACATTGAGGACAAACGAGCCCGCGACCGCGCCAAAGAACGAGGCCTGCCCGGCAACCAGCGCAAAGCCGCCGGCAGGCTCGTCGAGGGCCAGGTCGTCACGAACTGGAAAGCCGCCCTGGGCCAACTCGCGCTGGCCTACCCCGACCGCATCAACCCCTACCTGTGACCAGGACGACCACCATGCCATTGCCCGACAGCCCTCACGCCGAGATCCCCGGCATCACCCGCCCCTACACAGCCGACGAGCTCCTCGACCGCGCCCTGCGCACCCTCGACGAGATCGACACCGTGCTCACCCACCTCACCGAGGCCACCACCCACGACGCGATCAGCGCAGCCATGCGCGACCACACCCACGACCACAGCGGCCACGGCGGACTCATCGACAAGGTCCAACTCACCGCCTACGCGATCCGCAACCACCTCAACAACAAGTAACTCGGAACCCGCTTACACAAACATCTTGACAAGCTCGAAATTTCGGAAACACATCAGTTCGCGCCGAGCCAAGATGCTCAATATCGCGGCCACCCTGCCGCGATTTCCACACGATCTGGACCGCGACCGCGCCTGACTTGGTCCGCACCGTCCGCACGTAGGCCACCCCGACAGCCTCAACCACCCCGGATTAGTGCGCAACTTTCCGATCAACCCACCCCAAAACCATTTAGCCAGAGGCAACTTCTCGGACCAACACCCCAGACGTGGCCCAAGTCAGGTCCGGCGATCGGCTCCACGCCGGCAAGCCAGATAGGCGGCATGGGGTGGTCACGAGGCAAAGTATGAGCACTGAACTGGTGTCCCCGTGGGGCACTAAACCTGTGCAACTCAGGCGAGGCCGACCTCGGGCGCGGACTGGGCGGTCCGCGGTTTGCCGTCCTGTGCATGACCTGAAAGCCTGAGCCAGAAGGGGGTATCGGATGGCTTGGCGACCGCGCCTGGTGGCGCTGGACATCGACGGCACCCTACTGAGCTTCGACGGACGAGTGCCGCGGTCGGTAACGGCGGCGGTGGACGCCGTCGTCGCCGCCGGTGTCCCGGTGGTGCTGAGCACCGGCCGGGGTTGGGCCGGCACCAGGCCGATGGCAGAGGCCCTGCGGCTGCCACCCGGCCAGCATGTGTCGTCCAACGGCGCCGTCCGGGTCAGTTACCCGCCGCTCGAACTGCTTGAGCGGGTCACCTTCGACCCCACCGACGTCGTCGACCGCGTGCTCGCCGAGCATCCGGAGGCGATGCTCGCCATCGAGGTGATCGGCCGCGGCTTCAAGGTGAACCGGATGTTCCCCGAAGGCGAGCTGACCGGCGAACTGGTCGAGGTCGAGTTGGACGAACTGGTCGCCGAGCGGGTGACGCGCGTCGTCGTCCGGGACCCAAACGCGTCCGAGGACGACTTCCTGAGACTGGCGCATCGGCTCGGCCTGCAGGGCGTCAGCTACTTCATCGGCTACACGGCCTGGCTCGACATTGCTCCGGACGGCATCGACAAGTCCTACGGCCTGGCCGGGGTGTGCGCCGACCTGGGCATCGACGCCGCCGACGTCCTCGCGATCGGCGACGGGCGCAACGACATCGAGATGCTCGCCTGGGCCGGACGCGGAGTCGCGTTGGGCGACGCCCCCGACGAGGTGGCGGCGGCCGCCGACCATGTCACCGACCGGTTTGACGACGACGGCACTGCCAAGGAACTGCTGCGCTGGTTCTAGTGGCGTGTAGATGAAGTAGATTTACGGTTGTGTTGGATAATCGGGTATGGCGAACAGGACGGCTGCCCGGTTGGTGCTGCGGGACGGGGACCGGGCCCGGTTGGAACAGATGACCCGCTCGGCGACGGGGATGGCTGCGGCGGCGCAGCGGGCCCGGATCGTGTTGCTGGCCGCTGATGGGGTGGCGAATTATGTGATCGCTGAGCGGGTCGGGGTGTCGCGGCCCACGGTGAACCAGTGGCGATCCCGCTATCTCCAGGGCGGGATCGCCGGCCTGGCCGACGAAGCCCGTCCGGGCCGGCCCCGCCAGATCGACCGGTCGGCGGTGCTGAGTGCGACGCTGACCCCGCCGCCGAAGAGTCTGGGGGTGACGCACTGGTCGAGCCGGCTGCTTGCTGCCCGGTTGAAGATCGACCACGCGACGGTGGCGGGGATCTGGAAGGACTACGGGATCAAGCCGTGGAAAGCGGGCACGTTCAAGTTCTCCACCGATCCCGAACTCGAAGCCAAGATCATCGATGTGGTCGGTTTATACCTGGCGCCACCGGAGAACGCGGTCGTGCTGTGCATCGATGAGAAGTCCCAGATCCAAGCGCTGGACCGGACTCAGAAGGTGTTGCCGATGCAGCCCGGGCATGCCGAGCAACGCACCCACGATTATGTCCGGCACGGCACCGCGACCCTGTTCGCCGCCCTGGAGATCGCCACCGGGAAGGTCACCGGGCTATGCAAGCAACGGCACCGCCACCAGGAGTTCCTGGTCTTCCTCAAACACGTGGCCCGTGCCTACCCCGAGGTCGAGTTACACCTGGTGATGGACAACTACGCCACCCACAAAACCCCCGAAGTGAAGGCCTGGCTCGCCGCCAATCCCAGGATCCATGTCCACTTCACCCCAACCTCGGGCTCCTGGCTGAACCTGATCGAGGTCTGGTTCGGCATCATCGAACGCCAAGCCATCCGCCGCGGCACCTTCACCTCCGCCCGCGACCTCACCGCCAAGATCCGCACCTTCATCAACGGATGGAACAAACGCAAACACCCATTCATCTGGACCAAGACCCCCGACCAGATACTGGCCAGCATCAACCACAAACGTAAACACGTCTCATCGACAAGCCACTAGCGCCCATAGCTTCCCGAAAGATGGTTCCGCGAGCCACTAGCTATCTACGGATCGGAAGTGGATCGCCAGCTATATGCCAGACCGAGTTGGTCAGGATGTCATTGTTTGCCAGATGTAGAACGCACTGAATTTCGTGGTCTCGCACCGTGAACATGCTGGTTACTAACGGCTCCATTCCTTCACCGATCTGGCGTTGTGCGTATCTTCGCGCGTCCGATACACAGAGTTGTTCAACACTGTCTCTGCTGTTATAAGGTTTTGCTTGGCTCACGAGCTCGGCCCAGTGAGGTTGATTGCAGGCTACGCGTACCCCGGTATTCTCGGGAGAGGGTATGCAGACGAGTAGCGAGGGCACCTTGTGCCCCTGCGCTAGAAGCTGGATATCGACTGCTCGCGCACCGGCTAAAGCACTGGTCGGGCCAGGTCGAACAATGCATTGAGAGTCGGTGGCCCGCGTTTCGATGTCCAAGTTCCGCTCGCTGGTTACGGCAAGCGCACTCCGCAGCGCGGATGGAGTGCATGGTGCCGTACCTATCACCAGCCAAGCTTCGTCATCGGCGCACGACACCCGGCTGCCACTGGAGTCCACGCATGATCGATCGGGTAGCGTTCGTCCTTCCGATGACGGTGCCGACGGAAGTGGGCCGGTTGGGAGAGTCTCGACGGAGGATTTTCCTTGAGCATCAATAATCCAGCCGACGATCGCTATAACGATAGCCACCGGAACGGCGATGCAGGCAGCTATAGCTCCGATCTTCGTCCAGTTGTGAGGTCGTCCGGCTGTGCGCTTCACGCGGTGATGAGGATCCGGGTTATCAGAGCCCCGGCCGATCCTGAGCATCGGTTGGAGTCCTTTTGGTGGACCGATATTTTGACCACAGCGACGCCAGAAAGATCAGCTTTCAGGTCTACTACTTCTTTGAACGCGATGGTTTTGGACTCAATCTGTCGTCCGTCGGCGATCAAGCCCCATTCAAGGGTAGCGTCTGAAGAGTCGGAGAGACTGTCTTGCGCGACGGATACGACCAGTTGCCCGCTGGCCCTGCTGAACCTGTATTCAATAACTTCATCGGAATAGCAATTAATTTTCGCGCCCATGGCCTGCATTGCTGGTTGGTTTGTTGGCGTGAATGACCCCTCGGTCCAGTCTCCCGGATTGAATGCGTCTGCGAGGGTGAGCGTACGGGTGCCGCTCACCGGCGGTACAGGCGTCCTCATATCGGTTTCTGCGTCGCCGGGCGCGGTCTCCGACGGCTCGGGGTCGACTCGCGGGCTCTCAGAGGGGGTCACTTGTGGGGCGGAGCTCGGAGGGCTGGAGTCGCTGATCATCGGGGATGGACCAGCTTGGCCGCAGCCGGTGACACCAACGAGAGCAATCAAGGCGAAGGCCGATAGACATGACCTGCAACTCATCGTCCTGCTCCCGACATCTCGTGGGTTAGGTGGGCTGGCACGATGATGCCACGAAACCCAGGAACGATGTCGCAGGTCGGCTGATGAGTCGCAAGCTGTGTCGTCCGGTCAGGCGACCCGGCGCTCGCGGGAACGATGCGGCCTCACAATCGCGGCGAACGCCGCCAGCACCCGTTCCATGCTCGGCTTGACCACCGCGAGTGTCACCTCGGACGCCGCCGCGGCGCGCGCCCGGCGCATGTGTCGCTTCACTGTCGACAGCGAGCAGCCGAGCCGCATCGCCAGCACCTCGAGGCTCTCGTGCGGATTTGCCTGACGCAGCCGCAGCACCTCATGGTGATTGATCTGGCGACTACCCCGCACCACACCGGCGAGGGTGTCGAAATCCTCCGGTTCGACGGACACCCCGAGAGCGGTGCGAATCTGGGAGCGCTCCTGGGCGGTGGTGCCACCGGCGAAACCGGCCACGTCGTGCTTCACTACCGCGTCATAGAGGCAGGTCTCGAACAGCGGGCAGTCGGCGCAGGTGGCGCGAGCGCGGCCGGTCATCAGGGTGAGCCGCCGCTGCCGTTCGCCGTCGCCACGGGCCAGCGACGGATCCTCCAGCAACTCGTGCTGGAACAGGGCCGGGTTGTCGATGCAGGCGGCGCGGTCGGCGCTGATGCGGTGCGGCATGTCGTACTCACTTCCGTGGCTGGGCGTCTTGGGGTTGGACGCGGCCAGTCACGATTCGGTTGCAACTTCCCCCGGAGAACCTCGAGGTGCTCCCTCGGCGGGGCAGAATGCCCGTCTCCATCGCTCAGAACTCACCCGCGTGGGCTGGAGTTGAGCGGGCTAGTGCCTTGGCACTAGGTGGGACGCTACCCTGGCCGGGATTGTCGATCCAGGGGAGCACGACCCATGCAGGCGTTCCACAGAGAGCCTGATTGGCTGACCGTCATGGCGGACGGAACCGTCAAGCAACTCAATCCGTTCTCCGGCACTGAAGTCTGGACTGTCGCCGGGCGCGGCAACAGACCCCTTGGGGTGGCCCTTCCGCCGCCGATTCCGCTGGCGTCGGAGCAGCACGGTCGCTACTGCGCGTTCTGCGAGCAGCGCTACCTGGAGACGCCGCCGGAGAAGTCCCGGGTGGTGCGGCGCGGCGACGGCAGTTGGCAGACGCTGTACCGAACCACCGCGGAGGAGTTGTTCGCCACCGTCGCCGAATTCCGGCGGGTGCCGAACCTGTTCGAGATCCTCAGCTTCCAGTACTGGCACGCCAACTACGGCTACGCCCTGCCCACCCGGGTCGCTTCTCGTCGTGCCGCCTACCTGGAGTCGGCGGTCGGCCGCGCCCACGTGCTCGGCATCGCCCGGACGAAGCTGATCGCCAGTGGTCTCACACCCGAGCAGATCGACGCGATGAGCACCGACGAGCAGTTGGACTACGCGTCCGGATTCTTCGGTAGTGGTCATGACGTGATCGTCAGCCGCCGGCACTATGTCGACGGCGCGGTCGACAACACCCAGCTGGCGGGGTCGGGGACGCTGACCCCTGACGAGCACTACCAGTTGCTCGCCTTCACGGTGGAGTCCATGTCGGCTCTGTTCACGCTGAATCGCTACGCCCGCTACGTGGTCGTCTTCCAGAATTGGCTGCGGCCAGCCGGGGCGTCGTTCGATCATCTGCACAAACAACTGGTGGCCGTCGACGAGCGTGGCGTCCAGGCCGAGCGGGCAGTGGCGCAGCTGCGGGCCAACCCGAATGTGTTCAACGAGGACGCCGTGAACTACGCCGGGTACAAGAACCTGGTGCTGGCCGAGAGCGAGCACGCGATCGCCTTCGCCGGGTTCGGGCATCGATTTCCGTCGCTGGAGATCTATTCCAAGAGCGCGGAATGCGATCCGTGGGAAATGTCGCCTGAGGAGTTGCGAGGGATGTCCGACATGCTGCACGCGATGCATGCCGCCACCGGGGTCGAGGTGCCGAGCAATGAGGAGTGGCACTACCGGCCGATCGACGTCGACGTCGCGATGCCCTGGCGGATCGTGCTGAAGTGGCGTATCTCGACCCTGGCCGGCTTCGAGGGGGCGACCAAGATCTACCTCAACACCCTCGATCCGTGGGCGATCCGCGACCGCACCGTGACCAAGCTCGCGGCGCTGCGCGATGATGGCCGGATCGCCGCAAATCTGCGGATCGGCAGTGAGGCGGAGTGCCGTCCGAACTCGTTGCGATACAACACCGGCGGCCGGTGAGCGGTGTCGTCCGGGGTGCACTGATGCAGAATGGTGACGACCCGAGGAAAGTAGGACGACTGATGTCAACTCCGCAGTGGCAGAACCTTCCGGTGCCGGAGTCGGGCGGCAAGGGGTGGGCGGGGTTCTCGGCCGATCCACGGGACCCGCAGTATCAGCAGCTGCGCGCCTCGGACGCCGACCGCAACACCGCCGCCACCATGCTCGGCAACGCCTATGCGGAAGGCCGGCTGGACAACGACGAATACCAGCAACGACTGGACCAGGCGATGAGCTCGAAGAATCTCGGCGAGCTCGTGCCCGTGCTGTCCGACATCGTCCCGACGGCGACGGGGATGTCCGCTTCGCCCGTGTCGACGCCGTCCAGCCGTGGCGGTGGGCGACCGGGCTTCATGGGTCAGTTCCCGCGCTGGTGGCTCGGGCTGGCGGTGATGTTCAACCTGATCTGGCTGATGACCGTGCTGGGTACCGGGCACCTGATCTACTACTGGCCGATGTGGCCGATGCTGGGCACCGCGATTCCGATGATCATGGGCCTGATCGGCGGCGGACGGGTCAACCGGCAGGACCGGATCGACCGTTGGGATCGGCGGGCGATCGACCGGGGTTACCAGCCGCCGGAGAACGATCTGCGCTGAGCCTCGCCCTGATGGCGAGCGTGTCGAGACCTCCCCCAAACGCGCGCTCAGTCCTCGCGCACACCCAAGGTGGCACTCTGACGCCGCAGCAGCGCGCCATAGAGGGCGTCCGCCGGGTCGGCGGTGCCGACGAAGTGTCCGGCCAGCTCGAGTCCGATAAAGCCGACCAGCGCGGCCAGTTCAGTCAGGACGGCGGCTGCGCCGGCCGGCTGAGCGCCGGGTAGCTCGGCGGCCAACCCGTCGAGTTGGCGGGTGAGCTCGGAGATGTCGAACGGCGCGGGTGACGAGGTAGCGCCCACGGCGAGGAAATGGCGCGCCACCGCGGCCGCGGCCGGAATGGTCTCCGGCGGCGCGATATAGCCGGGGATCGGCGTCCCGTAGATCAGCTGGAACTCATGGGGTGTGCCCGCCGCCCAGTTCCGGAACGCGTGCCCCAGGTCGGTCCAGGTGGGGCGCGGGGTGGCGTCCGATCTGGCGGCGAGGGCTTGGTCGAGGTTGCCGTAGCTCTCGATGATCAGCGTGGTCAGCAGCGCCTCGCGGGTCGGGAAGTAGCGATAGACCGCCGACGACACCATGCCGACCTCGCGCGCGATCGCCCGCATCGACAACGCCCCGCCGCCTTGTTCGGCGATCGCCCGCCGCGCGGCGTCCAGGATCGCTGCTGTCGTCCTGACCCGCGCCTGATCTCGCTTGCCCACCCTCGGCCCTTCGTAAGGCCCTCCCTAATCAGTTGAGGCCTCCCGTCGACGGGAGGCCTCAACTGATTAGGGAGGGCTTTCCGGTGTCGCGCAACCAGTCTGCCACATACGAGAGCGGCGCTCTTGCGTAATGGAGAGCGGTGCTCTATCTTCGATGTCAGAGAGCGGTGCTCTCGTTAAGCGGAAGGTGAGGACATGGGAAGCAAGCCGAGGACGGAGCGGGATCTGCTGGTTCCGCTCGGAATGACCGGAATCCTGATGGCGGTGTACCTGCTGGCGCGGCCTTACGGGGACGTGGCCTCGACCGCAGCAGAGCGGGCGGCGGCGTTCGCGTCGCCGTGGTGGGTGGTTGCCCACATCGCCGGGGCGTTGGCGCTGGTCGGCTTCGGACGCCTCGCGCTGCGGCTGGCCGACCTGGAGCGCGACCGGTTCGTCACCCGGCTGGCGCGCTGGGCGGGGTTGGCCGGCGTCGTGCTCGTGCTGCCGTACTTCGGCGCCGAGACCTTCGCTCTGCATGTGATCGGACGCCACGCCGCGGCCGGCGACACGGCACTGCTGGCGCTGGTTGCTGAGATCCGCAACCAGCCGGTGGCGATCACCATGTTCGGTCTGGGTCTGCTGCTGCTCGCGGTCGCGGGGATCGCGTTCGCCCTGGCCTGGACGCGCCGCACCGGTAGCCGGGCGGCCTGGCCACTGGGCGTCCTGGTGGCCTTGGTGTTGCCCCAGTTCTATCTGCCGCCGGTCGGCCGGATGGCGTTCGGGGTGGCGTACCTGCTGACCGCGGTTCTGCTTGGGGTGACGGTTCTGCGCGGCGATCCGACCCCGGACACCCGCCGTGGCGCAGCCTCTGCCGGCTCCGCGTCCATGGCGACATCGAGCCGGTAGCCACGCTTCACCACCGTCGTGATCACCGGCACCCCGAGGCTGCGGCGCAGGCGGCTCAGCGCCATCTCCAACGCGTGCTCATCCGAACCGCTCACCGCGCGGAGCAGCTGCTCCCGCGACACCACCGAACCGCCCGCGGACATCAAGGCGCGCAGCAGGGTCAACGGCACCGGGGTGAGCGGGACGCGACGACCGTCCAACTCCACCAGAGCTCCGCGGATCAGCAGTTCGCCGTGGGAGGTCTGGGCGCGGATCACCCGGAGCTCGGGCAGCCGTTCGCAGACCAGCCGGATCAGGGCGCCCATCCGGAACCGTTCCGGTTGGATCGGCCGCAGCCCGGACGCGGTCAGTGCGGCGGAGGTGACTGGCCCGACCGAAGCCGCCACAACTCCGCGACGGAACGCCGCCAGCAGCGGGTCCAGGACGCCGAGTCCCTCGGCGGCGGCGAACAGGGCGTCCACGGCCGGTGCGCTGGTGAAGGTGACACAGTCGAGCTGGTCGGTGCAGACGGCGTCCACCAGACGCGGGATGCGTTCGTCCCCCTCGTCGAGGGAACTCCACCGATACGGCGACACGGTGACCACGCGATGCCCGGCGGCCCGCAGCGGTGCCAGCACCGCGTCCTCCAGGTAGCCGTGGGCCTGCACCGCGACGGTCAGAGCGGGACCGTGCTCGGCAAGCACCTTCGCCACCAGCGACGCGGTGGTCTCTTCCTCGCTCATCCCGGCGTCGTCCAGCCCGGCCGCTCGGATGCCGCCCCGGGCTTTCGGTCCCCGCACCAGGATCCGCGACCCGGCAAGGGCGGCGAGCAACTGCTCGCCGAGACCAGCGGCGTCCGCCACTTCAAGCCAGCGCCGGACGCCGAACGCGGTGGTGGCCAGCACGACGTCCGGACAGGCGTCGATGATGGCCTGGGTGTCGGCGATCACCCGCTCGTCGTTGGAGGCCGGCTCCATCCGCAGTGTCGGCGCGTGCAGCACCTGGGCGCCGCGGCGCTCCAGTGCGTCGATCAGATCGGCGGCGCGACGTTCGCTGGTCACGCCGATCCGGAACCCCTCCAGCTGGTCGCGCCGGAAGGCGGGCACCGCGGGGTCGGCGGTCTCGGCCGTGGGTTGGCCGGCCTCGCGGCTCGACTCGTCGGCGACCGCGAGCTGCTGTTGCTCAGGCATCGCTGCTCCTCATCACCGGGAGACGGGCGCCGGCGAGCAGCACCCGTCCGTCCGCCAGTTCGGACGCCGTGGCCGGCCGCTGCTGGCCCCGCTCCGCCACCCGCGGGACGGCCGGGGCAGCATCGGCGGGAGCGTTGATGAAGCTCCGGAACCGCTTCAGCCGCTCCGGATCGCGCAGCGTCGCCGCCCACTCGTCCTCGTAGGTGTCCACATGCTCGGCCATCGCCGCCTCCAGGTCGGCGGCCAGCCCGAGCGAGTCCTCCACCACGACGGCCCGGACGTGCTCGAGGCCGCCGTCCAGCTCCTCCATCCAGCGGGCGGTGCGCTGCAGCCGGTCCGCGGTGCGGATGTAGTACATCAGGTAGCGGTCGATGTAGCGGATCAGGGTGTCGTCGTCCAGGTCGCCGGCCAGCAGTTGCGCGTGGCTGGGCTGGAAGCCGCCGTTGCCGCCGACGTAGAGGTTCCAGCCGGCGTCGGTGGCGATGATGCCGACGTCCTTGCCGCGGGCCTCGGCACATTCCCGGGCGCAGCCGGAGACCCCGAGCTTGATCTTGTGCGGCGCGCGCAGCCCGCGGTAGCGCAGCTCGAGCAGGATCGCCATGCCGACGGAGTCCTGGACGCCGAACCGGCACCAGGTCGAGCCGACGCAGCTCTTCACGGTGCGCAGCGATTTGCCGTAGGCGTGACCGGACTCGAAACCGGCCTCCACCAGCTGCTCCCAGATCGCCGGCAGCTGGTCCAGCCGCGCGCCGAACAGGTCGATCCGCTGGCCGCCGGTGATCTTGGTGTACAGCCCGAAATCGGACGCCACCCGCGCGATCACGGCCAGCTTCTCCGGGGTGATCTCGCCGCCGGGAATCCGCGGCACCACCGAGTAGCTGCCGTCGCGCTGCATATTGGCCAGCGCCCTGTCGTTGGTGTCCTGCAGAGCGCCGCGGCCGCCGTCCAGGATGTAGCTGCCATGCTGGCTTGCCAGAATCGAGGCCACCGCCGGCTTGCAGATGTCGCAGCCGCGACCGGTGCCGAACCGGGCCAGCACGTCGTCCCAAGAGGTGATGCCGAGCACCCGGATCGACTCGAACAGCTCCTGGCGAGACTGTGCGAAGTGCTCGCACAAGGCCCGCGACACGCTGAGCCCCGCCTTGGCGAGTTCCTGTTCGAGGGTCTTCTTGAGCAGTGGCACGCACGAGCCGCATTGGGTGCCGGCGCGGGTGCAGGCCTTCAACGCCGGGACCGTCTGACAGGCCGGCTCGCCGGTGACGGCGTCGCGGACGGCACCGACGCAGACGTTGTTGCAGGCGCAGAGCAGGGCATCGTCGGGCAACTCATCGGCACCGGCCGGCTGGGCTCCGGACGCCGACAGGTACGCCGCCGGCTCGGAGCCGAGCTCCCGGCCGAGCAGCGGTCGCAACGACATATAGGGGGACGCGTCGCCGACGAAGACGCCGCCGAGCAGGGTGCGGGCATCGTCGGACACCACGACCTTCTGGTAAAGGCCGCGGGCCGGGTCGGCGTAGACCACCTCGAGCGCGCCGTCGGCGTGGCCGAAGGCGTCACCGAAGCTGGCCACCTCGACTCCGGCCAGCTTCAGCTTGGTGGCGTCGTCGATGGTGGTGAACGCCGCATCGCCGCCGAGCAGCCGGTCGGCGACCACCTCAGCCATCGTGTTGGCGGGCGCCACCAGTCCCACGCAGCGATCGTGGACGTGGGCGACCTCGCCGATCGCCCACACCCGCGGGTCGGACGTCCGGCAGGCCTCGTCGACGACGATGCCGCCGCGGGGCGCCACCTCGACGCCGGCGGCAGCCGCCACCTCGTCACGGGCCGAGATGCCGATGGCGAAGACGATCAAGTCGGCGTCCAGGACGCGGCCGTCGGTCAGCTCCACCCCGGTGACGGCGCCGCGGGTGGCCTGGATCGCCCGTGGCCGCACCCCCAGATGCATGGTGATTCCGCGGGCTCCGATCAGCCGTCCTAGCGAGGTGCCGGCGCCCTCGTCGAGCTGCGCCGACATCAACCACTTGCCGGAATGCACGATGGACGACTCGGCGCCCAACTCGGCGAGACCGCCGGCCGCCTCCAGGCCGAGCAGGCCGCCGCCGGCCACCACCGTCCGGGGAGGGCGGCCCAGCGCAACGGCCAGCAGCCGCACCTCGGCGGCCAGGTCGTCGACGTCACTGATCGTCCGGTACACCCGGGCATGCTCGGCGCCGGCGATATCCGGGACCGGGGCCCGTGAGCCGGTGGCGAAGACGACATCGTCGTACGGCAGCGATCGCCCGGTGTCGGTGGTCACCGCCTGTGCCGTCCGGTCGAGGGCGATCACCCGCTCGCCGCGGAGCAGGGTGATCGCGTCGCCGTCCCAGATCGTCGGGTCGAGGGCGAGTTCGGCGCCGCCGATGAATCGGGTGCTGAGCGCGACTCGGTCGTAGGGCAGGTGGTCCTCCTCGCCGATCACGGTCAGCCGGATGCGGCCGTCGGTGTCGCGGCGGTGGATCGTGCTGGCAAGGCGGTGCGCGGCCGGGCCGGCGCCGATCACGACCACGTGGCGTGGGGCGGTGCTGTCGGTCATGGGGTATGCCTTCCGTCGATGTCGTCGAAGCTATGACGGCCCGATTGCCCGACTGTTTCCCTTGTGTAACGGACGTCTCACATCCACCCCACCGCGGCCTTCCGATCGTGTGAGTAGAGCGTCACGGAGGAGAAACCCACGCCGTCATTCGGCGAAACACGAGGTGCCTAGCGTCGGTGTCGCCGAGTGAAAGGACTCCCGATGACTCTCACCCTTCCCGACCGGACGACGTCCGAGCCCGCACGTGACACCGAACCGGCCGCGGTCGCCTGGCACCCGGTGTGCCCGGTGGACGCACTGGAGCCCACCTGGGGCGAGGCCGTGCTGGTCGACGGACGGCAGATCGCGCTGGTGTTGGTCGAACCCGGCGAGGTCTATGCGATCGACCATCGTGACCCGGTCACCTCGGCCTACGTGATGGCCCGCGGCATCGTCGGCAGCCGCGGCGATCGGGCGACCATCGCCTCGCCGCTGCTCAAGCAGGTCTACGACCTGCAAACCGGCGCCTGCCTGGACGACCCGGGACTCGCGCTGGCCACCTACCGCACCCGGGTGGTGGCCGGCGAGGTCGAGGTGGAGGTCGCCGCGTGACCGGTCGATCCACCACCGCGGTGTTGGCGCCCGCGTTGCTCGCTATCTCGCACGGCACCTCGTCGCCGTCCGGCCAAGCCGCCGTGGCGGCCCTGGTCGCCGCGGTGAGCGGCAGCCGTCCCGAACTCATGGTGCGCGAGGGCTTCGTGGACGTCCAGCAGCCCGATGTGGCCACCGTGCTCGACCGTTTGCCGGGGGGTGAGCCATCCGTCATCGTGCCCTTGCTGCTGTCGGCCGGCTACCACGTCCATGTCGATCTTGCCGAGGTGGCGGACGCCCTGGGCGCGACCGTCGCGGCGGCGCTCGGACCGGACGACAGGCTGGTGCGGCGGTCGCCGATTGCGTCGAGACCGCCGGCCGGCTCGGGGAGGTGCTCGGCCGTCCGGTCTCGGTGGGGTTCATCTCCGCCGCGCTGCCGCGACTGGCCGACGAGATCGCCACCACCCGCGCCGCGCATCCCGGACGCCGCGTCGTCGTGGCCAGCTACTTGCTGGCGCCCGGTTACTTCGCCGGCCTGGCGGCTCGCGCGGGTGGGGACGTGACCTCAGCACCGTTGCTCCGCCCCGACGGAGTGGTGCCCACCGAGCTGGTCGACCTGGTGCTCGACCGCTTCGCCGCAGTCCGTCCCTGATCCCCGCACGTCCCGTACCCGGAGATAGCCATGTCCTACGTGAAGCCTGCCGACCTCGTCACGCGAATGATCGACGCGGGGGAGTCGAAGATCCGGATGTCCACCCGCGACACGCTGATCCGCGGCGTGATGGGCGGCGCCATCCTCGCGCTCGCGGCTGCCTTCGCGGTGACCGTATCCGCCCAGACCGGCCAGCCGCTGCTGGGTGCCGTCCTGTTCCCGGTCGGTTTCGTGCTGCTCTACCTGCTCGGCTTCGATCTGCTGACCGGCGTCTTCACGCTGGCACCGCTGCCCTGGTTGGAGAAGCGTCCGGGCATCACGCTCGGCGGCGTGCTGCGCAATTGGGGCCTGGTCTTCGTCGGCAATTTCGCCGGCGCATTTCTGGTCGCAGTGCTGATGGCGATCTACTACACCTACGGCTTCTCTGCCGAGCCGAGCGCGGTGGGTCACGCCATCGGTGAGATCGGACACGGCCGCACCGTCGGTTACGCCATGCACGGCGCGGCCGGCATGCTCACGCTGTTCGTACGCGGCGTGCTGTGCAACTGGATGGTCTCCACCGGTGTCGTAGCCGCGATGATGTCGGACACGGTGACCGGCAAGGTGGTGGGCATGTGGCTGCCGATCATGCTGTTCTTCTACATGGGTTTCGAGCATTCGGTGGTGAACATGTTCCTGTTCCCCTCCGGCCTGCTGCTGGGCGCTGACTTCACGCTGATGGACTACCTGATCTGGAACGAGATCCCGACCGTGGTGGGCAACCTCGTCGGCGGCCTGAGCTTCGTCGGGTTGACCATGTACTCCACCCACCGGGCCCGCGCCGACACAATCCCCGGATTCGAGGCGGGCGACCCATCCGCCGCAGAGAAGCAACGCGTGCAGCGTCCGGTGCCCGCGGGAGTGAACCCCGAATCCTGATCCGAGCCACTTCGGGTAGCCCGGTTCCCCTGCCCGCCCCTCCACCGCTCGCCGAACTATTCAGGGCTCGCCGAACTCGGCGAGCCCTGAATAGTTCGGCGAGCGGTGAAGCGGTGAGGGGCAGAGAGCCGCGACAGTCCCGGCGACGTTTCTGTCAGAGCCGGTTGGTAGGTTTCTCGCCGTGTCCGTGATCGAGGCCCGCGCCCTGGTGAAGAGCTACGGCGAACTGAACGCAGTCGACGGCATCGACTTCGACGTCGCGCCGGGGGAGTCGTTCGGCCTGCTCGGGCCCAACGGCGCCGGCAAGTCGACCACCATGCGAATGATCGGCGGTACCTCGCTGCGCACCTCGGGCACGCTCACCGTGCTCGGCCTGGATCCGGAAACCCACGGACCCGAGGTGCGCGCCAACCTCGGTGTCGTCCCGCAGCAGGACAATCTCGACACCGAGCTGCGCTGCCGCGAGAACCTGATCACCTACGGCCGCTACTTCGGGTTGCCGCGGTCGTATCTGCGGCGTCGCGCCGACGATCTGCTCGCCTTCGCCCAGCTCACCGACAAGGCCGACGAGAAGGTCGACAACCTGTCCGGCGGCATGAAACGGCGTCTCACCATCGCCCGCGGACTGATCAACGAACCACGCATCCTGCTGCTCGACGAGCCCACCACCGGGCTCGATCCGCAGGCCCGGCACATCCTGTGGGATCGGCTGTTCCGGCTCAAGGAGGAGGGCGTCACCCTGGTGGTGACCACCCACTTCATGGATGAGGCCGAACAGCTCTGCGACCGGCTGGTGGTGATGGACCACGGCAGGATCGTCGCCGAGGGCTCGCCGGTCCAGCTGATCCGGCGCTATTCGACCCGCGAGGTACTCGAGGTGCGATTCGGCTCCGACCGCAACGCCACCGTCGTCGCCCAACTCGATGGTGTCGCCGAACGCATCGAGGTGCTGCCCGACCGGGTGCTGCTCTACTCCGCCGACGGCGAAGCGACGCTCGAACAGGTCACTTCGCGCGGGCTGCAGCCGATCACGTCCCTGGTCCGGCGCTCCTCGCTCGAGGACGTCTTCCTGCGGCTCACCGGGAGGTCGCTCATTGACTGACCGTGCCCCCGAACTGCTCGACTCCAACCGGCTGGCCTACGCCGGTGGGGTACTGCCGGCCGCGACCCAGGCACGAACTGGACGGCGCTGGGGCTGGTGGCTCTACGCCGAGTACCGGCTGACCTCGATGCGCGCCTACCTGCCGACCATTCTGATCCGCTCCATCGGGTTGCCGCTGCTGTACCTGTCGTCGATGGGCCTCGGCTTGGGCGCCCTGGTCGACTCGGGTGCCGGTCGCGTCGAAGGCGTCAGCTACCTGGTCTTCGTCGGCCCGGCGCTGCTGGTCTCCTCCATCGTGATGGAGTCAAGCGGTGAGTTCACCTTTCCGGTGATGAGCGGTTTCAAGTGGCAACGGCACTACTTCGCGGCGTCCGCGAGCCCGATCACGCCCGGTCAGGTGGCGGTGGGTGAGATGGTTGCCGTGGGGCTCCGGTTCATTCCCGAAGCATTGCTGTTCTGGCTGGCTCTGGTCTGGTTCGGCGCAGTCACCGCGGCGGCATCGGTGCTGATGGTGCTGATCGCGCCGCTGGCGGCACTTGCCTTCGGCGCCCCACTGATGGCCTTCGCGGCCACCCAGACCGATGAGGGCTCGCGATTCGCGTTCATCCAGCGGTTCGTGGTGATGCCGATGTTCCTGTTCGCCGGCACCTTCTTCCCGCTGAGCGCGATGCCGTCCTATCTGCAGTGGATCGGTTGGATCTCGCCGATGTGGCACGGTACCCAGCTGGCCCGGATCGTCGGCTTCGGGATGGCGAACCCGTGGTGGCTGACCTGGCTGCACCTGCTGGTGCTGGTCGTTGCTGCCGCCGGCGGCATCGTGGCGAGCGCACGATTGTTCGAACGGAGGCTGACCCGATGAGTGCGCTGGCCGGGCTGTATGCCGGCAATGTGCGCGCCGTGCTTGAGCGTGGCTTCAAGGTGATCGGCAACCAGAACTGGACGATCGTCGTGTCGGGTTTCTTCGAGCCGGTGTTCTACCTGCTGGCGATGGGCTACGGACTCGGCGGACTGGTGGGCACCGTGACCGGGCCGGATGGCGCCGAAATGTCGTACGTGGCGTTCATTGCGCCCGCGCTGCTGGCGACGTCCGCGATGAACGGCGCCATCTACGACTCCACCTGGAACGTCTTCTTCAAGATGCGCTTCGGACGCATCTACGAGGCGATGCTCTCCACCTCGCTCGGCCCGTTGGACGTCGCCGCCGGCGAGATCGCGATGGCGCTGTTCCGGGGGTTGTTGTATGCCTGCGGCTTCCTCGGCGTGATGGGAGTACTGGGCGTCGCGACATCGTGGTGGGCGCTGGCAATGGTGCCGGTCGCGGTGTTGATCGCCCTCGGCTTCGCCGCCGTCGGAATGGCGGTGACAAGCTGGTTCACCACTTTCCAGCAGATGGATCTGATCAACATCGTGCTGTTGCCGATGTTCCTGTTCAGCGCCACCCTGTTCCCGATCGGTGTCTACCCGCAGCCGATCCAATGGCTCATCCAGGCGATGCCGCTGTGGCACGGCGTCGAGTTGATGCGACAGCTCTCGATCGGCGCCTTCACCGACGCGACCTGGCTGCACCTGGGCTACTTCCTGGTGATGTCGGTAGCGGGCGTCGCCTTCTGCACCCTGCGGCTGCGGGCGCTGTTCCTGCGCTGAGCCGCCGACTGGCCGATCTCCTTGGTGCCGACCCGGACGTGGTGGCCGTCCGGATCGACGACCTCGAAATCGCGCGCCCAAGGATGCTGCTCCACCTCGGCGCCGAACCGGCCGGCGACCTCGTCCACGTCGGGGACCCAGACGAAGATCAGGCCCGGACCGGCGTCGTCGGCCGGGTTCTCGCTGAGGAAGACGTCTGCGCCATCCCTGCGGATGCCCATGAATCGGTGGGTGGTGTCCCCGCCGTAGCGGTGGGTGAAGTCGTGGACAAAGCCGATCCGCGACCACCAGGCCAGGGATTCATCCACGTCGGCGACCCGAAGGATCGGAACCACCTGAGTCATCGCCGCCCCTTTCGTCGATCGGCCCGCGTTCCATGATGCCGCGTCGGGCTGCCATCGGTCACGACCCCGCCGGCATCCTGCGACACGGCGGCACCCGGCCAAACGCTCGCCGGACTACTTCGCGCTCGCCGAGTTCAGCGAGCCCGAAATAGTTCGGCGAGCGTGAGGGCGGCGGATACAACTCGGTAGATTTTTCGACACAGCGGGCTCACAGGCGTACCGTTGATCGGCTATGCACGATTTCCCACCGCGGATCGACGCGTATACGCGCGCCGAAACCGCTCGGCCGGACACCCGTAGCCCAGCACGGTTTCTGCTGTGGACGCTGCGGGTGCAGTCCGACGTGCTCGCGGCTCTGGCGATCGCCGGGCTGGCCTGGTTTCTGCCGTCCGCACTCAGCCCTTACCTGTTGGGCCGGACGATCGACGCCGGCATCCTGGTCGGGGACTGGGCCGCGACGGCCGGCTGGGCGGGGCTGCTGGCGCTGGTGATCCTGGTGGGAGCAGCCAGCGGCATCCTGATGCATACGCTTGCCGTCCGCGGCTGGCTGATTTCGCTATACGGCACCCAGAAACTCGTCACCCGCAAATCGGTCCAGCTGGGACACGTGCTGAACCGCCGGCTGCCGACGGGTGAGGTGCTGAGCATCTCGTCGTCCGACTCCGACACCTTCGGGGGGACCTTCGAGGTGGTCGCCAGGGCGCTTGGCGCGTTGGGTGCGTTCGCCGTGGTGGCGGCCTTGATGATGAGCACCTCGGGCCCGCTCGGCCTGGTGGTGCTGATCACCGCACCGCTGTTGGTGGTGGGGGCGGCGCCGGTGCTGCGTCCGTTGAATGCAGCGCAGACCGTGGAGCGCACCCAGAACGGCGAACTGACCTCCATGGCCGCCGACATCGTGGCCGGGCTACGCATCCTGCGGGGGATCGGCGGCGAGAAGACCTTCGGCGACAACTACGCGGAGCAGTCGCAGCGGGTGCGCCGGCTGGGGGTGACCGCCGGCACCTGGCAGGCCGTGGTCGAGACGTTGTCGGTGCTGCTGTCCGGCCTCTTGCTGGTCGTGCTGGTCTGGCTCGGCTCGCACGAGATGATGGCCGGGCGGCTCACCCTGGGGCAGCTGATCAGCTTCGTCGGCTACGCGATCTTCATGGTCTGGCCGCTGCAGACCATGTTCGAGTTGGCCCAGAAGTGGGTCCGCGGACTGGTCTCGGCGCGCAAGACGATCGCACTGCTGGCCGCCGAGTTGCCCTGGACGGACGGCGTCCGAACGATGCCGGCGCGGCCCGCTCTGCACGATCTGGCCTCTGACGTCAGAGTCGAGCCCGGCGAGTTCCTGGTCGTGGTGTCCACCGACCCGGACGCCTCGGCGGCGCTCGCCGACCGGCTCGGTCGCTACCTGCCCACGGTGACGGCGTCCGGCGGCGGCGACGACAGCAACGAGGAGTTGAAGGGACGCGCCGCGCGCCGAGCCCGCGCTGAGAAGGAGCGCCGCCGCGCCGAGGCCGCCCGTTCGGACGCCGCGGTCGCCGAAAGGCCCTGGGGGGTCACCGCCGACGGGCTGGACTATCAGCACTACGCGATGGAGTCACTGCGGGAACGCATCCTGGTTTCGGACGCCGGTAGTCAGTTGTTCGCCGGTACATTCCAGCAAGCGGTCGACCCGCTCGGTAGCCATACCCGTGAGCAGGCTGAGCAGGCGTTGCGGACGGCGTCCGCCGAAGACGTCTTCGAGGGCCTGCCCGAGGGCTGGGCGAGCCGGATCGACGAGAAGGGGCGCGGCTTGTCCGGCGGCCAGCGGCAGCGGGTGGTGCTGGCGCGGGCGCTGCTCGCCGACCGCGAGGTGCTGATCCTGGTCGAGCCCACGTCCGCAGTCGACGCTCACACCGAGGAGGCCATCGCCGGACGGCTGGCCGAGCATCGCCGCGGCCGCACCACCGTGGTGATGACGGCGTCCCCGCTGTTGGTGCACAGCGCCGACCGGGTGGCGTTCCTCGCGAACGGACGCCAGGTGGCCACCGGCAGCCATCGCCAACTGCTTGCCGACCGCGCGGACTATCGCGCCGTGATTAACCGGGGAATGGAGGCCGACGATGAGCACTGATGTGTTGTCGACGTCCGCCGAGACCTGGTCCGACGACCCGAACGCCTTCGAGATGCCGGCGGAACTCACCGGACCGCCACGGCACGGTCCGTTCGCCTTCGTCACGCACCCGACCGCGCACCTGCGTGGATTGGCCAGCCGGTTCCGCGTCCGGCAGCAGAGTGCTGAGGAGTTCTTCTCGGCGTCCCGGAATCCCGAGCGTGGGCTGCCGGTGGCGCACAACGAGAAGGCGTTCCGGTTCATGGGCGAGTTGTTGTCGAACCGTCGCTGGCTGCTGACGGCGGTGGTCGTGTTCAACGTGTTGGCCGCGACCGCCGGCCTGATCGTGCCGCGGATGCTGGGCGACCTGGTCGACGAGGTGGCGGCCGGGAACACGCCGTTGGCGGCGGTGGACGCGATCATCCTCGGCGTGGCCGGGGTGGTCGTGGTGCAGTCCGTGCTCACCTTTGCTGCGCGGCGGATGTCCGCGGTGTTCGGCTACGACCTGCTCGCCGCCGCGCGCGAGGCGATCGTCCGCACCGTGCTGCGGCTGCCGTTGGGGCGGGTCGAGTCGGCCAGCTCGGGGGACCTGCTGACCAGGATCACCTCCGATGTGTCGAAGATGAGCGAATCGGTGCGGTGGGCCTTCCCGCAACTGGTCATGTCGGTGGTGGTAACCGGGCTGACGATCATCGCGATGGTGCTGAACTCGTGGTCCCTGGCGTTGCCGCTGGTGGTGTCGATCACCGTGCTGGTGGCGGTTACCCGGGTGTATCTGCGGCGGGCGATGCCCGGCTACATCACCGAATCGGGTACCTACTCGCAGATCAACTCGACGATGACCGAGACCATCGAGGGTGCCCGGACGGTGGAGGCGCTCGGGCTGGGTGAGCGCCGGACCACGATCGGCGACGACGACATCGAGGTGTCGAACCAGGCCGAGCGGTACACGATGACGCTGCGGAATCTGCTGTTCATCTTCCTCGACGCCTCGTACCAGCTGCCGCTGGTGGCGGTGGTGGTACTTGGCACCTGGGGGTACGCCAACGACTGGGTGACGATCGGCCAGATCACCGCCGCCGCGATTTACGTGCAGCAGTTGGTTGAGCCGCTGGACCGGCTGATCCAGGTCGCCGACCGGCTGCAGATCGGGCTGGCCGCGACCACGCGTCTGCTCGGCATCGCCGAGGTGCCGCAGGACCGGACGCCGGGCGTCGGGCGTCCGATCGACAACCATCTGGTCGGGTCGGACCTGCGATTCGCCTACCGCCCGGGCCGGGACGTGCTGCACGGCGTCGATCTCGACCTGCGGGTGGGGGAGCGGCTGGCGATCGTCGGGCCGTCCGGCTCAGGGAAATCGACGCTCGGCCGGCTGATGGCCGGGATCAACGGGCCGCGAACGGGATCGGTGACGGTCGGCGAGGTCGAACTGATGACGTTGCCCTTGGACGTGCTGCGCACCGAGGTCGCGTTGGTCACCCAGGAGCATCACGTCTTTGTCGGCACCGTCCGGGACAACATCGTGCTGGCGCGCGATCAGCAGTTGACCCCGGAACAGGGTGATGCCGCTGTCGTGGATGCGCTGCGGGCGGTGGACGCGCTGTCGTGGGTCGAGAAGCTTCCCAACGGCCTGGACACGGTGCTGGGTCACGGGCGCACCGAGCTGACGCCGGCCCAGGCCCAGCAGGTGGCGCTTGCCCGACTGGTCGTCGCCGACCCGCACACCCTGGTGCTGGACGAGGCGACGTCCCTGATCGACCCCCGCACCGCCCGGCACCTGGAAGGCTCGATGGCTGCCCTGCTGGAGGGCCGGACGGTGATCGCCATCGCGCACCGGCTGCACACCGCCCACGACGCCGACCGGATCGCCGTGGTGATCGACGGCCGCATCGCCGAGCTCGGCTCGCACCAGGAGTTGCTCGCGCTCGGCGGCGAGTACGCCCGGCTCTGGCGCACCTGGCGCTCCTGAACCACGCCCTGCCGCCCAACTGATCGAGCCCCTCTTACTCCCGGCTTCCCGCCAACTCGAACGCCGGGGACGGTTCTTCTCGTTCGAAAATCGCACGAAAAGAACCGTCCCCGGCATTCGATGAGTGGCGCTGGTTCACCAGGTCAGGATGAGCTTGCCGACGGCATCGCCGGAGGCAAGATGGCGGTGCGCCTCGGCGGCGTCCTCGGCGTGGTAACGGGTTTCGGCGGCGGGCTTGATCCGGCCGGACTCGATCAGCGGCCAGACCGTCCGGGAGACCTCGGCGCAGATCGCCGCCTTCTGATCGACCGGACGCCCGCGCAGCCCGGTCGCGGTGACCGAAGCCCGCTTGGCGAGCAGTTTTCCCAGGTCGAGGGTGCCGGTGCGTCCGCCCTGCAGACCGATGACGACGAGGCGTCCATCAAGGGCAAGGGCGTCCAGGTTGGACGGCAGGTACTTGGCGCCGATCACGTCCAGGATGACGTCGGCACCGGCTCCCGCAGTGGCCTTTCGCAGCGCGTCCACCCAGTCGGCGTGGTAATCGAAGGCGTCCGTCGCGCCCAACTCGCGGCACAGCGCCAGCTTGTGCGGACGTCCGGCGGTCGCGAACACCCGGGCACCCAGAGCTGCGGCGTACTGGATCGCGAACGTCCCGATGCCGCCGGTGCCGCCGTGCACCAGAAACGTCTCACCGGGCCGCAACCCCACCTGGGTCAGGTTCGAGACAACCGTGGCTGCCACCTCGATCAGCCCGGACGCCGTGACCAGGCCGACGTCTTGGGGCGGACGAACCACCTGACCGGCCGGCACCGCGACATATTCGGCGTAGCCGCCGCCCGCCAGCAGGGCGACGCACTTGTCGTCCACCGCCCAGTCGCCGACGCCGTCACCCACCGACGCGACCCAGCCAGACACCTCGAGGCCGAGAATCTCGCTGGCACCCCGGGGCGGTGGGTAGCGGCCCTGCCGCTGCAGCAGATCCGCCCGATTCACCCCGGACGCCGCCACCCGGATCAGCACCTCGCCGGCTCCGGCGGACGGCGTGGGCACCTCGACGATCCGCAGCACTTCCCGGGGGCCGGACGTCTCGGCCACGACAGCTCGCATGACCCCAGCGTGGCACGCCGACGCTGTCTGGGCGCGGGATCTGTCATCTCTCGCGTTGGTCGAGCTTGTCGCGACCTGGTTTCGACAAGCTCAACCAGCGGTGGTGGTTCGACAAGCTGGTTTCGACAAACCAGCGGTGGCGGTTTCGACAAGCTCCAGCGGTGGCCCGGTTTCGACAAGCTCAACCAGCGGTAGGGTCCGACAGGCTCAACCAGCGGTGACCGAGAACCGCGCGAGCACAGTCGGGTGGAGGCACTACGATGTGGCTCCCGGGCGAGGTCGCATAGTGGACTAGTGCAGCCGCCTTGAAAGCGGCCGAGCGGAAACGCTCCGTGGGTTCGAATCCCACCCTCGCCGCGTGTCCTCGCGTACCCATGTGCTCACCCCCCCGTTGCCGCTGCGCGCGGTCGCCGTCGCGGCCGCCCTCGCGGTTGTCGGTGCCGTCCTGATCGTGCTGCCGGCGGCGCTGCGCCTGCCGGTCGCGCTGTCGGTGGTCGGGTGGGTAATGCTGTTGGGTGCGGTGGCCCTGCTGGCGATGGCCGCCGTGAGTTGGCGGCGGATGCGCGTGATGGTGGAGTTCACCGATGAGGGCTACGAGATCGACGGTCCCGGCTCGCACGAGGCGGGCGTCTGGGCCGACGTCAGCAAGGTGACCCAGGCGCCGACGTCGCTGACGATTCATCACGGACCGGAGCGTCGCGTCCGGCTGGTCAGTCTGCGCGGTGTCACCGCCGAGATGGTCCACCTCACCGGCGACCTGACGCGCCGGCTGGACGCCAGCCGCGGCTACCACGGCCAGTTGTAGCGGACGAGGCTTGCTACTTCGCCGGGTGGTAGGCGCAGAAGTCGCTGAGATTCTCCGACTTGCTGGACGGCTGCTTCGTCGGCTTCGAGGATGCGGATGTGCTGGCGCTCGGTGAGCCGGACGGCTTGGTCGACTTCCCGCTCTCGGCGGCGTCGGTCTCCTCGAGGGCCTCCTGGACCCGTTGTTGCACAGCCGGCCAGGGCGGGTTCGCGCTCACCCAACCGGCCACGCCTGGCTGGAACAGGACGCTGTGCAGGTTGGTGTTCTTCACCATCAGCGCCAGATCGATCATCTGCGGGAGGACTCGTCGCGGAACGTCGGTCTCAATCGTGTTCGCTCCGGCCGAGGCGATCTTCTCGAAGTTGGTCAGCACCACCTGTGGTTGAGCCTGCTGCACCACCGCGTTGATCACGCACCGCTGGCGCTCCATCCGGCTGTAGTCGCCCGAGCTCAGTCCGTACCGTCCACGGGCGTACCACAGCGCCCGGTATCCGTTCAGGTGCTGGTCGGGTCCGGGCTCGATCCACTCCTTGGGCGGGATGCCCTCGCTGGTCTTGCCGCCCATCGGGATGCGGTAGTTGACGTTCAAGGTGATGCCGCCGAGCGCGTTGATGAAGGACTTGAAGCCGTCCATATTGACGATGACGTAGTAGTCGAGCTTGCCGAGTCCGAGCGCCTCGCCAACCCCGATCTTCATCACTTCGGCACCCAGGTTCTTGACGTTGCCGAGCAGGTCGTGCGGAATTCGTGCCGGAATGTTGTCGTACATGGCGTTGAGGAAGTACTCGTCGTTCGCGCCGTCGCTACCGTCGTAGAAACCGTTCGGGTAGTACTTGTGCAGCGGCGAGTCCTCGGGGAACGGGATGCGCGCGGTCTGCCGGGGCAGGCCGAACAGCGTGGTCGCTCCGGTGTGGAGGTTGATCGACGCCACGATGACGCTATCGGCCCGCAGCCCGAGTTGGACGTCACGTCGCATGCCCGAGTCGGCGCCGATCACCAGCACATTGATCCGGTCCTTGTCGCCGAACGGAGTGGACGGCGTCGGCGCTCCCGGCGTTTGGCTGTCGCCGGTGGGGTCCTCGGAGAACACCGTGCCCAGGAACTGGGCTGTCGAGCGTGAGTACTGCGCGCCGACCGCGAGCGGTGCGGCCACGGCGAGCGACAGTGCGCCGACCAGAATGCCGCCCGCGACCCGCTGGGCGGTGGTGGGCTGAGCGGGCCGGAGGACGAGATGGCTGGTGGCGATGACGACGACCCACCCGAGCGCCAGCACCAGCAGGCCGAGTGCGACCCCGTTGAGCACCTCGACGTTGGTGGCGAGCGCGAGCACGCGACCTCGTCCGGCGAAGCCCAGGTAGCCGATGGTCAACAGCAACGCCGCGAACAGACCCATCACGATCGAGCCGGCGATGCGCCGTCCGGCATGCCACAGCCCCAGCCCCGGGATCAGGGTGCCCAGCGCCGTCCAAGCCATCGCCACACGGAAGCGGCCGGCCGCCATGTCAGGGGGGGATTGACCGGCCTCCGAGTCGTCCGCACCGTCCACGGGATCGGGCAGTGCGCGCCGCGGTTCAGTCATTCGTTCCCCTACTCCTGTTTTGGACACGCCGATTGTAGTTGTTGACTTCGGTGCGCACGATTCGGCGGTTGAGGGTTCGGCGCCGCGGACGCCGCTGCCGCTCCTCGTCGCGCTTTGGCGTACCCCGCGCGGCTGGAGTAGGCTCAGGGCTCGGCTGAGGAGGCGTCGCCTAGTCCGGTCTATGGCGCCCGCCTGCTAAGCGGGTTTGGGTTTATCGCCCATCGCGGGTTCAAATCCCGCCGCCTCCGCCATGACAAGGAGAAACGCTCCTCCCGCGGGTCTGCGGGGGGAGCGTTTCTCCTGCCGCTGAGGTCTTAGTCTCAGTTTTAGTCCACCGACGCTGTTCGATTGTGGCCGTCCGTGCCTGTCCGGGCCAACGCCGTAGGTCTGTTGAAGTGCGCCAGCGGGCTGCTGGTCCGGTGGCTGCCCGGCGCAGCTTCGGGCTCCTGTTGTTCATGAGGCGTCGCTGTTGCCCCATATGAAGCTGCCGACCTTGTCGGCGACATCCTTGCGGACGCTGTCGGTGATGTGTTGGTAGACCACGGTCATCTTTCCGGTGGACCAGCCCATGATGTCGATCACGGCGCGTTCGGAGACGCCGAGGAGCAGCAGTGGTGGCCGCGGTGTGGCGGGCGTCGTGGAGTCGGGCGTCCCTGACTCCGGCCGTCTTGCTCAGTGCCCTCCAGCGTCGGTAGTCGCCGACGTCGTTGAGCGGCCGGCCGCGTTCATCGGTGAAGACCCAGCCGCCGTCGTTCCACTGGTCGCCCGCCCGCATCTGTGGGCGCGGCAGGTAGCGCGCGCAGCGCGGTGGAGAACTCATCGGTGCACCGCCGTCGTTCCACTGGTCGCCCGCCCGCATCTGCATCGCGAGCTGTTGGGCACGGTGGGCGCGCAGCAGGCTCGTAAGTTCTGCTGGCATGCCAAATCGTGCGGTGGGAGGCGTCGGATTTCGTTTCCCAGCGCTCGGGGTTGGTGCGGATCTTGTCCGGGCACCAGCCGTGGTGGAGTCGCCCGTTGACGCGCAGGGTCACGGTTCCGGACTTATCGATCTTGTGGTTCCCCCGCTCGTCGAATGGGAGTTCACGTGTCAGCGCGTCTCGAGTCCCGCCGTCGTCTGGGTCGAGAAGGGTTGGATCATCGGGCTGGAGGTCTGCACGACGAATCGAGCAGCGCGTGTTTGGTCGTGAGGAGTCTAGGTCCGAGGCGTCGGTCGTCATCCTCTGGGTCGAGATCTTCCGATCCGTGTCGTCGCCCGACCTGGTTGGATCATCGGGCTGGAGGTCGTTGCAGGGTCCAGTTCGTCGAGGATTCCCGCACTTCGACATTGTCGCTACAGTGTCGCGGCAATTCGAGTTGGAGCCACCTCAAGGAGTTGCTCCGTGTGTACGTCGCCCAGCTGGCGGCGACCATGCGAGACCTATCGACCGATTGGATCCGCCTGAAGGATCTCGGTCGAGATCGTCTACAAAGGAAGCACCGATTTGTCGCGACAGAACCGCTACCAGCGGTATCTGGCTCCACGCTCCCGATTCGGATGAGCCCAATCAGCGCCCCAAGCGCCAGAACCAAGCCGCTCTGACAAGCACCAATGCGAGCAAGACCGCCGGAAACGTCATCACTCGTGCAAGTCAGTGCTGACAATGATGTGATGTGAGATGGCGATCAGGGCAAGCCGCTTGGGGGCGATCAACATCCGTGTCGCTAGGCCCATGCGACGGCCGGACGCCCCTCGACCGAGTCGAAAACGTTGGGCGTGGTCCGACGCTAGTGGATGCTGGTTGCTTAAGTGATCTGCTCCGGACTGCGCCTGATAACCATCGGGCATGCGTGACAGGCGGGCTTACCTTCTTGTTCGAACCATCGGCAGGAGGCGCGGATCGAACATCGCGGCAGCGAGTCTGTGGCGGTCACATCTGCTGCGATAACGGCCCGCGCGACGCCGCAACCGTCCTCCCCCCAGTGGCCGCATTGTCCCTCTGCGCAGGGTTCGGCGAATCGGTATCGCGTCGACCCGCCGTTGCGCGCAAATAGATCTGCCAGTTCGTCGTCCAACGGCGGCATTCCGGGTGTGTAGATGACTCGTCCATCGCCACCGCGAAGACCTATCAGAACTGCGCCCGGTCGCGGCCGGCCGCTCGGGCAGAGTGAAACCCGTCCCTCCGACATGGCCTTCTCCTAGACGCGTGAGACTGCTACCTGCTGAATTTCTCAAGCACATTGAACGGGAGATCGACCCAGATGCCGATCAGTTGCGGATTCCTCAGCTGTGTGAAATCGATCCGCTCGACCGCATCGATCTGAAGGTTCGCCAACTCGGTCAGCACCGCTTTCTGAACGGCCAGATTGAGTCTGCCGGACAGCTCCTTCGGCAAATCGTCCGCCCGTAGTTCGACAGCAATCGTCGCCGATCGATCTCGTTCGAAGCTCTCGCTCATGGTTATCACGATCCTCTCGATGACGCCGGGGTGACTATCTCATCCACCATCCACAACCAGATATGAGAACTGTATCGGCGAGCCATCGATCGATCCATGCGTAGAAGTACGTAGGCGGCTATCCAGTCGTTCACCCCGCCCCCGACCCCACGCGAAGCTTCAAACCGCCCGTAGGTCAGCGCTTCCTTAAGAGGTCCCTGGCCCCTATTGCCTCCGCCCTGGTGGCCATGGTAAACAGACGGGAGAGACGCCATTGCGCTTCGCGCGCATGACGAGCCGATGCTTAGTTCCAGCGAGGCAGGTGTGCAACATGGGTGCAAACGAGTTCCTGGTATTCCGGGCTCCAGAGATCCGTGACCGTATGAGTAATTTGGTCGAGAATCTCACGCTCGACGATCGCGTCCGGCGGTTCTATCTGCGTGACCCGATCGGAGTCATTCGACGATCGGTCTTCCCCGATGAGCCTGTACCCGCGGCCGAGATAAGTCGCGGCAATCGTCTTCTCTACGGGCTTCTGAGTAACCAGAAGTTCCTCGATTGGGCTGAGGAATATGAGCGGCGAACGATGGAGAAGGCCGTTCGAGCCACGCAAATTGAAGACCCGAGCACCGCTCTGAGCACCTACCTGACTGTAGTGGATCGCTCGGCAATACACGCAGATCTTGTCAGCGCTGCGTCCGACTTCGCAGACGCGGAGTTCCTGGCGGCGATAACGTGGAGGCCCGATCGAGTCGGCCCGCCCATCGATGCCGATGTCGCTGTGGACGTCGAGACGTTCGTATACGCAGTCGCTGCTGTCGCGGTATTCGCGGTTGCCGTGGCGGCGGTATTCGTCGGTGCGCGTGTGCCCCTCAATCAACAGATCCTGAGCAGGCAGGACATCTTGCAGGCCTCACGCGAGTTGTCGACCGCGATGAACGAGCGCGCCGTCGAGTTGCGCGACAGCGGGAAGCTTCTGGACTTCTCCAGGCGCAACACGGGATTCATCCGCTGATGTCAGTCCGGCTGCCGATCCCGCGGCAACGAATTCTGTCGCTGATGCCGACATATCGATGCACTGCGGCGTGCAAGAGTTGCGGCACGCTCTCAAGTCCGCACGCAAAGGCTCGGTTGACGACTGAGCAAGTGATCGACGCCATTGACGGCGCCTACGGCGCGGGTATCCACCTTGTGGTGTTCACCGGCGGAGAAGCCACTTTGGAGATGCTCTCGCTGCGCGAGGGTCTTCGACGGGCCCGTGAACTGGGCATGAGGTCACGGCTCGTCACCAACGCGCACTGGGCGGAAACCGACTCGTCGGCCTCGGAGTTCATGCGCGAGATGCGCGACCTCGGGCTGGGTGAAATCAACTTCAGCACGGGCGACCAACATGCCCGGTTTGTGCCCGTCGAGACGGTGCTCCGCGCCGTGCGGGCGGCGTTAACCTTCGCCTACCACCCGCATGTGATGGTCGAGACCACCGCGGCACGAAGGATCTCGTCCGAATCTCTTGAGATGCACCCCTATCAGGTCGAGTCGCGTGAGATCTACCCGGGGCTCCGTGTCACTTTCAGCGAGAGCCCATGGATGCCGCTGAACCCAGGGAAGCGCGAGAGGTACCCCGACGGAATGGCGGTGAACTCCGAGAACCTCGCACGAGTGCAAGGCTGCGACTCGATCCTGTCGACAGTGACGGTGCAAAGCGACGGCCGGATCGGTGCGTGCTGTGGACTCGGGATGCGACTCATCCCCGAACTGAACGTCGGCACCGTCGAGGACACCTCGATTGGTTCCGCTATCGCGGCGGCAGACGAGGATCTTCTGAAGCACTGGATACGCGTCGACGGACCTGAGAGGATCCTCGCCTGGGCAGCGTGCCACGACCCATCGATTGAATGGGAGGGGATGTACGCACATCGGTGTCAGGCGTGCCTCAGGCTCTATCGCGACCCTGCTGTTGCCGCCGTTCTCCGCGAGCACTTCATGGAGGAAGTGCCGAACATGCTCTTCACGGAGTTCCTCCTCGACTCGTACGTTCCCGAAGGCGAAGGCGCTGTGACCGCTCGGTAGCCCACCGCACCCGATGCGGATCCGCGGTCTCCGGGCGTGGCGCTTGGCGCTTGGCGCACGCCCTCGCCTCGGGTCACGGGCGTTGGCCGACCGACGTCGAGAGGATCAACCGGCCCCTACCAGTTGTTCGAAGTCGGGATCGTTGTCCTCCACGCCCGTCAACGTGGTCAGCGGCTTCTCGCAGTGCCTGTGCGGCGTCGTA
>JBGAJF010000006.1:0-194484 GCA_044225075.1 Micropruina sp.
AGGCCGAGGAACGCCAGCGACGCAATCAGGTTGACCCGGCCCGCCGAACTCTCCGGCGCCTCGGGCAGGTTGTCCACATTCCATTCCGGCAGCCCGGTGCCGGTGCGCTCCAGCACGACGAAAACCAGGGTCACCCAGAAACAGATGTGCATCGCCGTGGAGAGTGCGGCCGTGATCGAGTGCCCGACGATCTCACCGGTCGCGTCTGCGGCGAGTGTCTTGCCTAATGCGACGGCCCCAAGCACGCACAGCGGCACGATGGTCAGCAGCAGCTTCAGCAGCCGCCACCAGGTCGGGTAGTAGCGCGGCCCGATCAGATGCAAAGGACGATCGGCGTAGCCGGCCGCCAGGATCGCCGGATCACCCAACTCGTTGAGCGCGGCGCGCTCTGCTGCGGCCGGCTGCTCGCCGTGCTCGATGCGAGCTTCGACGGCGTCGGCGATCGACGCCTCCAGCTCGGCACGCACGTCGTCCTGCGCGGCCGGCGGCAGGGAGTCGATGGCGGCGGCGATGTAACGCTGGGTCAGAGTCGCGGTCATGTCAGTGCTCCTGGTCGGTGAGGGAGTCGATGGCGGACGTGAGCTTGCGCCAGTCGGCCGTGAGGACGTCGGCGAGCCGACTGCCGGCCGCCGAGGTGCGGTAGACTGCCGGCCGCCGAGGTGCGGTAGAACTTGCGCGGCCGAGCCTCGTCGGTGTTCCACTCGCTGGTGAGGAGGCCCTGCTTCTCCAGCCGTCGCAGCAGCGGATACAGGGTGTTGGCGTCGGTGGCGAAACCCTGGCGGTCAAGCGCCTCAAGCAGCCCGTAGCCGTAGCCGGGGACGTGCAGCAATCGCAGGCAGGCGAGCACCACGGTGCCGCGCCGCAGCTCTTGCAGATGAATTTCGAGGTCGTCGCCCATGACTCACACGATAGTGTGTGTCACACACTAATGCAACAGATACTATTGATCTGCGAGTGGCTATCGGCTCACCCCTGGATGTCGCTGAGCAGCCTTCGGTGAAAGACGGTTGCACCGGTCAGCTCCGGGTGGAAGGCGATACCCGTGACCCGTGACTGCCGGACGGCGACCACCTGGCCGTCGCGCCGGGCCAGCACCTCCACGTCCGGCCCGACCCGGGTCACGACGGGCGCCCGGATGAACGCCACCCGCACCGCGCCGAGGGTGCTGTCCAATACGGTTTCGGCCGAATCGACCTGTGACCCGAGCGCGTTGCGGCGCACGCTGACGTCGAGGACGCCGAGCGAGCGCTGGCCGGGTGCCCGGTCGTCCACCTCGCGAGCCAACAGCACCAGTCCGGCGCAGGTGCCCAGCGCCGGCAGTCCCTCGGCGACGCAGGATCGCAATGGCTCGAACAGGTCGAACGTCCGTAGCAGCTTGTCGATCGTGGACGACTCACCACCGGGCAGCAGCACCGCGTCCACCCGGACGCCGTCCGGACCGACGAGATCGTCACCACTGCGCAGCGGAACCACCCGGGCGCCGAGCGACTCCAGCATCAGCCGGTGCTCTCGGACGCCGCCCTGCAGGGCGACCAGCCCGACCGTGGGCCCACCCGAGGCGGAAGACGGAGTCACCAGCCCCGCTCGGCCAGCCGGTGCGGCGCCGGGACGTCGGCAACCGAGATGCCGACCATCGCCTCGCCCAGTCCGCGGGACGCCTCGGTGATCACGGCCGGGTCGTCGAACCGGGCCGTCGCCTTGACGATCGCGGCCGCGCGGGCGGCGGGGTCGCCGGACTTGAAGATGCCGGAACCGACGAACACGCCGTCCGCGCCCAGCTGCATCATCAAGGCAGCGTCGGCCGGGGTGGCCACTCCGCCGGCGGTGAACAGGACCACTGGAAGCGTGCCGGTCTCGGCGACCTCGCGGACCAGATCGATCGGCGCCTGCAACTCCTTGGCCGCCACGTACAGCTCGTCGGGCGACGTTGTTGCCAGCGCACTCAGTTCGGCGATCTGGCGCCGGATGGTGCGGATGTGCTTGGTGGCCTCGGACACGTCACCGGTGCCGGCCTCGCCCTTGGACCGGATCATCGCGGCGCCCTCGGCGATCCGCCGCAGCGCCTCGCCGAGATTGGTAGCGCCACAAACGAACGGCACGGTGAAGGGGTGCTTGTCGATGTGGTGGCTGTAGTCGGCGGGGGAGAGCACCTCGGACTCGTCGATGTAGTCGACCTTGAGGTGCTCCAGCACTTGCGCTTCGACGAAGTGCCCGATCCTGGCTTTCGCCATCACCGGGATGGAGACGGTCTCGATGATCGCCGCGATCAGATCAGGGTCGCTCATCCGGGCCACGCCCCCCTGAGCCCGGATGTCGGCCGGCACCCGCTCCAGCGCCATCACGGCCACCGCGCCGGCGTCTTCGGCGATCCGCGCCTGTTCGGGAGTGACGACGTCCATGATGACGCCGCCCTTCAGCATGTCAGCCAGGCCGCGCTTGACCAGGGGAGAACCGATCACTGTCGTCATGGCGCCCATGGTCAGCGATCAGGTCCCCGGCACCTTCGGCGTCTGAGGGGCGAGACGCGGCGACGAGTACCCGACGATTATGGTTTCCCGGACGAAGCCGAGCCGCTGGTAGAGGGCGATCGCCGGAGCGCGATGCTCCTGGACGGTCAGGTTGACGTCCCCGGCGGGTGCGGACTCGATGATCCGCCGGCTCACCGTGACCAGCAGTCCCAGGCCGGCTCCACTACGACGTGCCTGCGGGACGACTGCGATGAAGTCCAGGTAGCCGGTGCCATCGGGCTGCACCCGGCCCGCGGCGTATCCGAGCACGGCACCGGCAGCCTCGCTGACCAGGGTGATCCGATCACCCGCGATTCCTTCGTTGATCATCGGCCGGGTGGCCAGGTAGGTGTTCGGGAACTCCGCGGCGTGCAGCGGATCGATGGCGGCGAAGTCGTCCGGACGCGGGGCCCGCACTCGCGGATCGTCGTCCGGCCAGGTGGACGCGGTGTCCGCGTTCGCGACGAAGACGTGGTTGGGCACCGACGCAGTCCAGCCCAGTTCGGCGGCCAGGTCCGCCATCCGCCGGTTCGACACGTCACCCGAGAACTCGTGAGCCTGCACTTCGGGCGGGCACAAGGCGATCGCGGCCTCCAGCAGCGGACGGGCGAGGGCGTCCCAGCGATCGTCGGCGGCCCACGGGCCATGGATCCAGCTGCGACCCAGTTCGGGGTCGGCCTCGGTCACCGAGGCGCCGACGATCCGGCCGGCGGGATCCGTCACAACCAGCGCGGAGCCCGGCCAGGCGTCGCCCAGCTCCTCGAGTTCGAGCCGGATCGACGCGCGTTCGGTGCCGAGATAGCAGGTGCCGGTGGCCGGGTCGGCCTGGCGCTCGGCGATGAAGTCCAGCAGGGCGTCCAGTTCGCTCGGTTCGACCCGGCGGGCCTCGCTCACGGGGCCTCGGCGGATCGCTCCACCAGGTCCCCGTCGGCCTCCCAGGCCACCGCCCGCGCCACCTCGAGCCCGAGCGACGGTTCGGTACCGATCAGTCTCAACCGTGTCTCCCAGCGTGGTTCGTCATTGTCTTTCAATCGAGTGGACGCGTCCAGCCGCAGCAATGGACGGTCACGGTCGGCGACGGTCAAGCGACCGCCGTCGTCGGTCACCGTCCAAGGCTGGCCCTGGCGCACGGCCGCTACCGCGGCGCCGAGGTCCACGGCCGTGAGCGCGCGCGCACTAACGATCAACAGATCGCGCGTCATGAAGTTCTCCCGTTTTGCGCTTCGGATCATCCCGAAGCAGTTTCCCCACGCGCATTGTGCCAAGCCGTCGGCACTTCTGGGAAGCGCGGCTCACCCGTCAGGAGGAGCACAATGAGCCGATGAGCGAGAGTGACATCGCCTGCGCGATCATCGAGGGACGGCTGCAGGCCGAAGTGGTCCTGCGAACCGACGAGGTAATCGCCTTCCTCGACCATCGCCCGGTGTTCAAGGGCCACGTTCTGGTCTGCCCGATCCGGCATGTCGACACCTTGCTCGATCTGTCGGACGACCTGGTGCTGCCGCTGATCGGCGCCTGCCGTCGGATCGCCGCGGCGATGGGTCCGGCGCTGGGCGCCCAGGGCACCTTCGTCGCGATCAACAACGTGGTCAGCCAGTCGGTGCCGCACCTGCACGTCCACGTCGTGCCGCGATCGAAGGGCGACGGCCTGCGCGGCTTCTTCTGGCCCCGGACGAAGTACGTCGCGGACGAGCAGGCCGCCTACGCGACCCTGCTGCGCGAGGCGCTCCAGATCACTTGACGGCGTCCACGACCTCCGGTGCCGCAGACCTCGCCTGGGCGGCTGCCGCGTCGTCCGGTTGGCTGGCGGCGTCCCGCTCGGCCTCGACCCTCGCCGTGTAGGCGGCGATCTCGGCGTCGCGCCGGGCGTCGTCCCAGCCGAGCTTGTCGGCCGCCAGCGCAGCGATTTCCGGCAGTGCGGCCAATCCGGAGTCGGCGATCTCGTAGGTCAGCCGGGTGCGGTTGACCAGCAGGTCCTCCAGGTGCAGCGCGCCCTCGTGGGTGCAGCCGTAGGCGAACTCGACCCGCAGGTAGTCCGGGGCGTGCTCGACCGGGTTCGCCAGATCCTCCTGCTCGCGGCACAGGGCCATCAGGGTGTTGATCTCGCTGCCGTAGCGGTTCAGCAGATGGTTGACGCGGGTCGCGTCCCAGCCGAACTCGCGGCCCAGCGTGTCGGCCTGCGCCGACAACACCGAATAGCCGGCGGCGCCCAGTAGCGGCGTCTTCTTGGTCTGCGAGGGCTTCGCCTTCGCCTGCGCGTCGCCGAGCGCGAAGTCGACCGCGTCCTCGGCCATCACCCGGTAGGTGGTCAGCTTGCCGCCGGCAATGGTGACCAGTCCCGGCGCCGCCTCGGTGACGGTGTGCTCGCGGGAGACCTTGGTGGACGCCGTCCCGTCGCCCTTGGTGGCCGGCTGCAGCAGCGGCCGCAGCCCGGCCCAGGTGCCGATCACGTCGTCGCGGCTGATCGGCTTGGACAGCACCACGTTGGCGTGGTCGATCACGTAGTCGATGTCGGCCTGCGAGGCGACCGGGTGGACGTAGTCCTGCTCGTAGGGGGTGTCGGTGGTGCCGATCACCCAATAGCGCTCCCACGGAATGATGAACAGCACCGACTTCTCGGTCTGCAGAATGAAGCCCACCTCACCGTTCAGCCGCTCCTTTGGCACTACGATGTGAATGCCCTTGGACGCCAGCACCTTCAACCCGCCCTGCGCTTCGGCGAGATCCTGGGTGGCCTCTGTCCACACGCCGGCGGCGGCGATCACGTGCTTGGCCTTGATGGTGAAGTCCTCGCCGCTCTCCAGGTCGGTGACCTCGGCACCGCTCACCCGTCCATTGGTTTTCACGAAGTCGGTAACCCGGACGCGGTTCGCGGCCAGTGCGCCGTACTCGACCGCGGTGCGGATCAGGGTCAGGGTGAGCCGGGCATCGTCGACTCGGCCGTCCCAGTACTGGATGGCACCGACCATCACGTCGGGCCGGACGTCGGGGAACAGCTTCTGCACGCCGGCCAGGGTGTGGTGCCGGTGGAACGGCGAGGTGGCCTTGGCGCCCAGTCTGGCCATCACGTCGTACAGGGTGATGCCGGCCGCCACATAGGGCCGCTCGATGTACTTCTTGGTCAGCGGGTACAGGAACGACACCGGCTTGCCCAGGTGTGGCGCGAGCGTCGCGAGCAGCAGTTCGCGTTCGTGCAGTGCCTCGTTGACCAGCTTGAAATCGAGGGCCTGCAGGTAGCGCAGGCCGCCGTGCAGCAGCTTGCTGGAGCGTGACGAGGTGCCGCTGGCCCAGTCCTGGCCCTCGACGATGCCGACCCGCAAACCACGCGTCACGGCGTCCAGGGCGATGCCGGCACCGGTGACACCGCCGCCCACCACCAGCAGGTCCAACTCCTCGGCTGCCATCCGGCTCAGGGCGGCGGCGCGCGAGGCTGGGTTCATAGCGGTGGCAGACATGGACGGGCTCCTTGAGATCGGCACTGCGAACAGTGGCGATCCAACCCGACGCCCGACAATTCCGCAAGCTGCCTGTTCAGATAATCAGATAATCTGTGACCGGTGCGACTCGCCGGTTTGGCTGTCGCAGGGGTCCGTTGACCAATAGACTCCCCGAAACTTCCCGCGCAGGGAAGCCGATGGACATACCCCGCCACGTGCCGTCGGTCGAGGAGGAGTTGCATGCTCGAGTTGAGCGCCACGAGTCTGGCCATTGTCTGGACAATCGCCGGGATCGCGGCAATCAGCCTGCTCTACGCCGTCTGGCTGCGCCGCAAGGTGCTCGCCGAGGACGAGGGCACCACCCGGATGCAGGAGATCGCGCGCGCCGTCCAAGAGGGTGCCGCGGCCTATCTGAGCCGGCAGTTCCGCACCCTCGGCATCTTCGCGATCATCGCCTTCGGACTGCTGTTCCTGCTGCCGGGCGACGTGTCGGTGAAGATCGGCAGGTCGGTGTTCTTCCTACTCGGAGCGGGATTCTCGGCGGCCATCGGCTACCTCGGCATGTGGCTCGCGGTGCGCGCCAACGTCCGTGTCGCCGCCGCCGCGATGCGTCAGAACGGCCGCATCGAGGGCGCCAAGATCGCCTTCCGCACCGGTGGCGTGGTCGGCATGAGCGTGGTCGGGCTGGGCCTGCTGGGTGCGGCTGCCGTGGTGCTGCTCTATCGCGAGCAGGCGCCGTCGGTGCTGGAGGGGTTCGGCTTCGGTGCCGCGCTGCTGGCGATGTTCATGCGGGTCGGCGGCGGCATCTTCACCAAGGCCGCGGACGTCGGTGCCGACCTGGTCGGCAAGGTCGAGCAGTCGATCCCCGAGGACGATCCGCGCAACGCCGCCACGATCGCCGACAACGTCGGCGACAACGTGGGCGACTGCGCCGGCATGGCTGCCGACCTGTTCGAGTCCTATGCGGTGACCCTGGTCGCCGCGCTGATCCTGGGCAAGGCCGCCTTCGGCGAGCAGGGCCTGGTGTTCCCGCTGATGGTGCCGGCCATCGGCGCCCTGACCGCGGTGCTCGGCATCGCCATCACCCGCATTCGCGGCGAGGAGTCGGGCCTGACTGCCATCAATCGCGGCTTCTACACCTCGGCCGCCGCCGGCGCGGTGCTGGCCGCAGTCGCCGCCTTCGTCTATCTGCCGGCGCGGTTCGCCGACCTGCCGGCGGTCCCTGAACTGGTTCGCTCACTGCCCGGTGACCCGCGCCTGATGGCCGCCGCGTCGGTGGCGATCGGCATTGTGCTCGCCGGGGTCATCCTGTGGCTCACCGGCTATTTCACCGGCACTGACTCCAACCCGACCATTCACGTGGCTCGCACCTCGCTGACGGGCCCGGCCACCGTGGTGCTGGCCGGCATCGGCGTCGGCTTCGAGTCCGCCGTCTACACCGCCGGCATCATCGCTGCGGCGATCTGTGGGGTGTTCCTGATCTCGGGTGGCTCGATCATCCTGTCGCTGTTCATGATCGCCCTGGCCGGCTGCGGCCTGCTCACCACCGTCGGCGTGATCGTGGCCATGGACACCTTCGGCCCGGTCTCTGACAACGCCCAGGGCATCGCCGTGATGAGCAAGGACGTCGACGAGCAGGGCGAGACGATCCTGACCGCGCTGGACGCCGACGGCAACACCACCAAGGCGATCACCAAGGGCATCGCGATCGCCACCGCGGTGCTGGCCGCTACCGCCCTGTTCGGCTCGTACACCGACGCCGTCAACCACTCGCTGGCCTCCCTCACCGAAGAGGCCGGCAACGCCATCACGGCAGCGATGCTCACCTACGAGATCGTCTCGCCGATCACCCTGGTCGGGGTGATCCTGGGTGCCGCCACGGTGTTCCTGTTCTCCGGCCTGGCCATCGATGCCGTCACCCGGGCCGCCGGAGCGATCGTCTTCGAAGTGCGTCGGCAGTTCGCCGAGATTCCCGGCATCATGACCGGCGAGGGCCGTCCCGAGTACGGCCGGGTGGTCGACATCTGCACTCGGGACTCGTTGCGCGAGCTGGCCACGCCCGGTCTGCTGGCGGCGTCCGCACCGATCGCGGTCGGGTTCGGCCTGGGCGTCGGTCCGCTGGCCGGCTTCCTCGGCGGCGCGATTGTCGCAGGTGTGCTGATGGCGGTCTTCCTGGCCAACTCGGGCGGTGCCTGGGACAACGCCAAGAAGCTGGTCGAAGACGGCCGCTACGGCGGCAAGAACTCCGATGCGCATGCGGCCACCGTGATCGGCGACACCGTCGGTGATCCCTTCAAGGACACCGCCGGTCCGGCGATCAACCCGCTGATCAAGGTGATGAACCTGGTGGCGCTGTTGATTGCCCCCGCCGTGGTTGCCCTTTCGGTAGGCGAGGGCGCCAATCCCGCGCTGCGGATCGCCATCGCGGTCGCAGCGGGACTGATCGCCATGGGTGGCGTGGTCCTGTCCCGCGTCCGGGCCCACAAAGTCGACGTCGAGGGCCGGCTGGAGAACGAGATGCAGCTGGTCGAGGACGACGATTCCGCCGTCGATGTAACAAACCGATAACGGCTCATTTCCGCACCGTACGAAACGGTGTACTCATGGTTTCCTATTGGTGAACATCAACCAGGGGGGAAACATGTTCATCGAAGATTCCGCCGCCATCACCGCGGCCATCCGGGCAGGCAGCATCCAGCAGATCCAGGCCGAACCCGCGCGTCGAGCCACACGAGCAAACACGAACACCCGCGAGCGGGTACTGGTGCATGCGCGCGTGCAGGGCTCGAGCTCGGCGCGCTGACCGGATGGGCTGCCCGGCTGGTTCAAAGGTCACGGCACGGTCTCAATCGGCGTTCCGCGTTGCCGCTGTAACGCGGCTGCGCAAGTATGCGGCCATGGCGCTCGAACGAGGAGAGCGCCCTAGCGAGGAGAGATCGTGAGTTCGAGTCACAAGCGTGTCCGCGCAGCCCTGGCCGGCGTGGCGGTGCTCAGCCTGAGCACGTTTGCCGCCTGCGCCAACTACAGCCAGCCGTCGTCCAGCCCGGCCGCGGGAGCGAGCACCTCCGCCCCAGCGCCGGTACTGGTGCAGCCCGGCAAGTTGGTCGTGTGCACCCACCTGGCCTACAAGCCGTTCCAGTTCAAGCAGGACGGCAAGACGGTCGGTTTCGACGTCGACCTGATGGATCTGGTGGCCAAGAAGCTCGGCGTGACCCAGGAGATCTTCGACATCGAATTCGAGCAGATCACCTCGGGTGCGGTGTTCGCGGCGAAGAAGTGCGATGCGGCGGCCGCGGCGATCACGATCCGGGCCGATCGTGAGAAGGCGGCCCTGTTCTCGGATCCCTATTTCGCGGCGACCCAGGCATTGCTGGTGCCGTCCGACTCGACCGTCACCGACCTGCCCGACCTGAAGGGCAAGGTGCTGGCCGTCCAGGCCGGCACCACCGGCCAAGACTACGGCAAGGAGAATGCCTCCGCCAACGGCTACACGGTGAAGGTGTTCGACGACTTCCCCAGCGGCGCGAACGCGGTGTTGGCCAAGACTGTCGCAGCTGCGGTCAACGACAACGGCGTGGTGTACAACTTCGCGTCCGAGAACCCGGGCACCAAGGTGGTCAAGGAGTTCGATACCAACGAGCACTACGGGTTCAGCATGGGCAAGGACAATACCGCCCTGCAGACGGTGATCAACGAGGTGTTGAAGACCGCCAAGGCCGACGGCACCTACAACACCATCTACAAGAAGTGGTTCGGCAAGGACGCACCCAAGGACTGACACAACCGCCCGCTGCCCGGCCGGCCCCTGGTCGGCCGGGCAGCCGGGCGCCAATCCCGCAAGGGGGATCGCATGACGTCCACCACCGCGCCGGCTCGCAAGAAGCTCTCGCCGCGCCGCCGTGCCCAGCGCATTCGCTGGATCAACTACGGCGTACTTGTACTCGGCCTGCTGGCCATCGTGATGTTCGCCGACGGACGCCAGCTGCAGTCGGTCTTCTTCCGGCCGGACATGATCGCCGAGACGGTCGGCCCGGGCCTGCTGAACGCGCTCAAGAACACCATTCTCTACACCCTCGGCGCCTTCGTGTTCGGCCTCGCGCTGGGCACCGTGCTGGCGCTGATGAAGCTGTCCCAGGTTGCTCCGTACCGCTGGATCGCCACCATCTACACCGAGATCTTCCGGGGCGTGCCGGCGATCATCGTGCTGCTCGCCTTCAGCCTGATTTCGCTTGCCATCCCGGGTCTGCAGATTCCCTTCGATCCGTTCGGGGCGGTCTGGATGGCGCTGGGACTGGTCGCCGCCGCCTACATGTCGGAGACCATCCGGGCCGGAATTCAGGCGGTGCCCAAGGGGCAGACCGAGGCGGCCCGCTCGCTCGGCATGCCGTCCGGTATGGCGACGCGCAAGATCGTGCTGCCGCAGGCATTCCGGATCGTCACCCCGCCGTTGACCAACGAGCTCGTCTCGCTGACCAAGGACTCGTCGCTGATCTATGTGATCGGGTTGAGTGCGGAGGCATTCGACCTGACCAAGTACGGCCGTGACCTGACCAACACCTACTCGAATATGACGCCACTGGTGATCGCCGGCCTGACCTACCTGGTGATCACCCTGCCGCTCACCTTCCTGGTGCGCCGCATGGAGGCCAAGCAGCGGAAGGCCACCCGATGACGACCACGGCGATTCCCACCGGCAACCGCGACGACGAGATCCAGATCTACGACCTGCACAAGAGTTTCGGCCCGATCGAGGTGCTGAAGGGCATCTCCACGATCATCCGCCGCGGCGAGGTGGTCTGCGTGATCGGGCCGTCCGGTTCGGGCAAATCCACCCTGTTGCGCTGCGTGAACCTGCTCGAGCAGCCCACCGCGGGCCGGGTGTTCATCCTGAACGAGGAGATCACCGATCTGGACGCCGATGTCGACGCGCTGCGCACCCGGATGGGGATGGTCTTCCAGCAGTTCAACCTGTTTCCACACCTGACCGCGCTGGAGAACTGCACGATCGCGCCGATCAGCGTGCTCAAGGTCGACAAGGCCGAGGCCGAGCGGACCGCCCGCGACAACCTCGACAAGGTCGGCCTCGGGGACCGCGGCGACGCCTACCCGGCGCAGTTGTCCGGCGGCCAGCAGCAGCGGGTGGCGATCGCCCGGGCGTTGTCGATGAACCCCGACCTGATGCTGTTCGACGAGCCGACGTCGGCGCTCGACCCCGAACTGGTCGGCGACGTGCTATCGGTGATGCGCGATCTGGCCAAGTCCGGCATGACGATGATGGTGGTCACCCACGAGATGGCTTTCGCTCGCGAGGTGGCCGACCGGGTGATCTTCATGGACGGCGGCGTGATCGTCGAGGAGGGCCCGCCCGGGGAGGTCATCGGCGATCCCCAGCACGAGCGGACCCGCACCTTCCTGCGCCGGGTGCTCGACCCGACCCACGTGGACGCCGGCTCCGAGGATCAGGCCTATGCCCAGCGTCACCGGGCGGACGAGGCCAAAGAGGGCATGATTCCGCCCGGTTCGGGGTCGCACGGAGGGTCCAGTCTTGGCGGGGGAGCCTGAGCCTCGGGGCTGAGCGCGTCCTTCGACCCGTCCCGGCGTCCTCGGCGGTATCGTGCCAGTGCGACACATCGCCACCACGAGGAGGGCCCATGGCGGGCGTACCGGCCGCGCGCAAGCGAGTGCTGTTCCTGTTCTCCGACACCGGTGGCGGGCACCGCTCGGCGACCCTTGCGCTGATCGAGGCGCTGGGGTTGGAGTATCCGGGCGTCTTCGACTGCAAGATGGTGGACGTCTTCCGCGACTACCTGCCGGCGCCGCTGCGCTACGCCCCGGAGCTGTATCCGCCGATGACGAAATTTCCCGAGACGTGGGCAATCTCGTACAAGGCCACCGACGGCAAGCGGCGGGCGCGCGCATTCATCCGCGCGCTCTACCCCTACGTGGCGCGGGCGATCCGGCGGCTGTACCGGGAGAATCCGTCCGACATCATCGTCTCGGTGCATCCGCTGGTGAACACCGGGGTGTTGCGCACGATGAAGTCCCACCCGACCCCGTTCATGACGGTGGTCACCGACATGGTCACCACGCATGCGTTCTGGTTCGATCGGCGCGCCGACCTGGTGGTCGTTCCCACCACGGAGGCCCGCGAGGTCGCGGTCGAGTACGGCATCCCCGAGGGCAACGTCCGGGTGGTCGGGCTGCCCGTCGCCGAACGTTTCCGGGTGCCGCCCCCCGAGCCGATGGCTTTCCGTGACGGCGAGGGCTGGCGTCGCGACCTGCCGGTGATCCTGGTGGTCGGCGGCGGCGACGGGATGGGCCCGATGGAGGCCGTGGTGAAGTCCATCAACGAGGCTCGGCTGAAGGCCACGCTGGTCGCCATCTGCGGTCGCAACGAGGCCCTGCAACACCGGCTGAGGAACCTGTCCTGGAACATGCCGCACCACATCTACGGCTTCACCACCCAGATGCCGGAGTTCATGGCGGCAGCCGACATGTTGGTCACCAAGGCCGGGCCGGGCACCATCAGCGAGGGCTTCATCGCCGGTCTCCCGCTGGTGCTGTACTCGCGGCTGCCCGGCCAAGAGGACGGCAACGTCGCCTACGTGGTCAAGAAGAAGGCGGGGGTGTGGGCGCCGCGTCCGCATCAGGTGGTGGACGCCGTCCGTCGCTGGGTGGACGATCCTGCCGCGCTGCAGACGGCGGCCAAGGCGAGCCGCAAGGTCGCCAAGCCGGACGCGGCTCGGCAGATCGCCCAGATCATCGCCGACCGGGCCGGCGTCTATTCGGCGCCGCTTGGCTAGTCGTCGAAGCTGTTCACCATGAAGTGGGCCGCGCGGATCAGATAGTCACGCATCTCCGCGTCCGCTTCGGGGTCGAGTCGCAGGCCGTCCAGTGCGGCCAGCATGTGCTGCAGCCAGCGGTCCCGCTGGGTCGGCGTGACGGCGAAGGGGGCGTGCCGGATCCGCAGCCGGGGGTGGCCACGCTGCTCGCCGTAGGTCTTTGGGCCGCCCCAGTACTGTTCCAGGAACATCCGCAACCGATCGGCAGCGGGTCTGAGGTCTTCCTCGGGGTAGAGCGCACGCAACTCGGGGTCGTCGGCCACGCCGGCGTAGAAGGCATCCACGAGTGTGACGAAGGTCGGATGTCCGCCGACCCGGTCGTACATGGTCTGCGCGGCGGTCTCCATGCCGCCACCCTATCGGCGACACGCCGGGCTTTGGGAATATTGGTCATAGTGACTAACCTTGGTCGAGGTGCGAACAAGACGAGACGTAGACGAGTGACTAAGTGACTGAGACGAAGACCACCGAGAAGACTGAACTGACCAAGACCGACGAAGCGACCGAAGAGAAGCCGAAGCTCTTCAATCTGACCCAGATAGCCGGCGGTGCGCTGGCCGCCATCACCACTGCGGCGCTGGGTTCACGCCTGGGCTATGGGGGAACCCTGGCGGGAGCCGGCATCGCCAGTGTGCTGGCTGCATTCGCCGGCACCCTGTACACCAAGGGCCTTGAGCACACCCGCGAGGGCGTCAAGAAGTTCGTGCTGCGCGACTCCGAGGGCCGGCCCGCAGTGGTGAGCATCCCGGACGAGGCACGGGACGAGGACGACCGCGACACCTCCGCGGCACCGGCTTCCGGGCGCCGCCAGGGCTCGCGTCGTCCGTGGATCGTGTTCGGAGGCATGCTGGCCACCGCCGCGGTGACCTTCGTGGTTGCCATGGGTATCGTCACCGGCTGGGAGTTCGGCACCGGCCAGTCGCTGGACGGTCGGAATGGCACGACCATCGGCCAGGCGAGCAACAACAAGCGGGCTGCGCCCAAGCCGTCGGCCTCGGCCACCACGACCAAGGCGGCACCGAGCGCCGCGCCGTCGGGGAACGCGACCGCGACTCCGAGTGCCACACCGACCCCGACGGCGACGGACAACCCGACCGTCGCGCCCACGCCGGATCCCACCACGGCCGAAGCCACCAAGGCCCCGGCGGACTCCGTCCCGGAGGGTTCTGAGGGCTGACACACTGACCGGGTGACCATCCACGACACCCACCCGTTCGAGGTGGGCCAGCCCCGGCGTCCGCTGCGCCGGTTTCGTGGACGGCTGCCCGCGCCGGTCACCGTGTGGGCGGCGCGCGACGAATCCGGGCCGAGCGGGCTCACGGTCTCGTCGATGGTGGTTGCCGACGGCGAACCCGGGGAAGTGATCGGGCTGATCGACCCGGCGTCCGAACTGTTCGACACATTGGTCGAGGTGCGGCGCTGGGCGGTCAGCCTTTTGTCGTATCAGGATCGGCTGCTCGCCGACGCCATGGCCGGCCTGGCGCCGGCCCCCGGCGGCCCGTTCCGGCTGGGACGTTGGCGTGACACCTCGTGGGGCCCGGTGCTGGCCGAATCGCCCGGGTGGCTAGGGGCACGGCTGATCGAGGACCCGGTCGAGGCGGGATGGTCGATGCTCGTCCGAGGGGTCGTCGAGTCGGTCGAGATCGACGAGACGGTGTCCCCAGTGGCGTATCTGCGTGGCAACTATCGCCAGTTGTGAGCGCCGCGACCCTGCTCAACCCGGCCTGAAATGCACGTCATTTAGGTGACATCTCACCTAGTCGGGCTCGCCCTCGACGGGTTGCCTCCCGAGTGCTCGCCCGGCATCGGCAATTGCCGCGAATGCTGGTTTACTGGATCATCGAGCGACATCGACGGTGCGGTGGAAGGAGCGTGATGAATCCGCTATTGATGATTCTCACCTCGTTCGCCGGGGTGGCGGCGTTGAGCAGCATCTTCGCCGTCCAGGCCGCCGCCCGGAGACGCCGAGCGGCCCGGCGGCGACGCGCCCGCGAGGCCGGCCGGCTACCCAGCATGGAGGCGGTGGCAGGCGAGTCCGGCGTCCTATCCGAGGCCGTTTCCTCGGTCCACGGTGTTCACGGGCCCTTCGCCGGCGGTCGAGAATGCATCGGGCAGCCACAACAGGTAGAGCACAGCGACGGTGAGCAGCGCGACCATCCCCACCGGGGGTCCGGCCAGCGCGAGCACCAGCGGTAGCAGCCCGTCCCGGCGGACCGGTGAGCGGGCCAGGTAGCCCGAGCCGGCCAGGAAAGCCAGCAGGCCGAGCAACCCCAGGAATCCCGGCACTCCGATGCCGAACGCTGGGGGCAGCGGCAACGCCGTCCATGCCGCGCCGAGCAGCAGCACGATCGCGGTCGCCGCCAAACCCCGGACCACCCAGATGTCGCTTGCCCGGCCCACCGGTTCCTCACTTTCAGGTAAGAACGTGGGGAGCGCGGGAGTGGGCGCGATGCCGTGTGGTTTCGATCGGGCCAGCCGGGCCGCGAAAGCCCCGGTGACGCCGAGCACCACCAGGCCCACGACTGCCAGAATCCAGGCGGCCAACGGGAACGGACGCCCGCCGGTGTTCTCCACCAGCCAGCCCAAAGCCAGCCAGGCGCCGACGGTCGCCGCGGCGAGGATGCCGAAGCCGCCGCGCCGGTGCCGGTAGTAGCGCGCGGCCGAGACTCCCGTCCAGAGCACCAGGGAGCGGAACCGCGGGGCCCGGTACTGGCCGGCCTCGGGGTCGCGCAGCGCCGCATAGAACACCTCGTCAGCGGCGCTCGCCCGGTCGAAGCGTTCGGCATCGGGTGCCGTGTCGGCCAGTCCGGCGACGTGATCATGAACGATCACCGCCAGCGTGTGGCGTCCGTAGCTGGCGACGAGGCCCCACAGCGCTCCGGGCACGCTGGCCAGGTCGGTGGCCCCGCGCGGGATGTGCAGCCACCGATGCTGGTCGTCCGGCGGCCGTTCGGCATGCGGTAGCTGGGCGTCCAGTCGGGCCGGGAGCGGCCGGTACGGCGCATACCAGAACGGCGTGGTCAGGGTGAACCGGCGCGGGGTGTCGATTCGCAACTGGACGCCGGTGGTGTCCGGTCCGGCGCCGGCGGGAAGTGCGTACGGCATCCCCGACTATCGACCGGCGCAGCCTCTGGTGGCAAGTGGTGGGATGGTGCCGGGAGGGGGGACCGTCGTGCGGGCGCTGGCGAAGATGGCGGCGGGGCCGAGACGCAAATGTATGTACGAACGTACACGACACTGATACGGTCGTACACATGCCGGACTACTTCCAGAACGACCCTCGCACCAACCGCGAGCGGATGCTCGCCGGTGATCTCTACATCGCCGACGACCCGGACAACGCACGGATCGCTCGGCGAGCCGTCCAGTTGGCCGACGCCTACCATCGCGCCGCGATCGCCGACGAGGGTGCAGCGCGTCCGCTGCTGGAGCAACTGCTCGGCACCCTGGGCGAGGGCGCCTTCGTCAAGCCGCCGCTGTACGTCGACTACGGCGAGAACATCCACCTCGGCGCTCGCAGCTTCGTCAACTACAACCTGGTCGCGCTCGACGTGGTCGCCATCACCATCGGCGAGGACTGTCAGATCGGGCCGAACGTGCAGCTGCTTACACCGACCCATCCGATCGACCCGGGGCAGCGCCGCGACAAGCTCGAGGCCGCCGAGCCGATCACCATCGGCGACAACGTCTGGCTCGGCGGCGGTGTGATCGTCTGCCCCGGTGTGACCATCGGCGACAACAGCGTCATCGGTGCCGGGTCGGTCGTCACTCGTGACATCGCGCCGAACGTGGTGGCAGTCGGCAATCCGGCGCGGGTGATCCAGGAGATCGAGCCGTCATGACTGGACGGCGGGTCGACCCCAGCCGTCGCGACCGGATCGTCGAGGCGACCCTGGAGGTCATCGCCGCGGCGGGTGTCGCCGGCACCTCGCACCGGAAGGTCGCCGCTGCCGCCGACGTCCCGCTGGGGTCGATGACCTACCACTTCACCGGAATGGACGAACTGCTGCGCGAGGCGTTCACCCGGTTCGCCGATGGCGCGGCGGACGGCTTCGACGCCCGGATGGCCGGCGCGCGCACCGTGGCTGACGCGCTGCAGGTCGTTGCCGAGAGCATCGTCGACGGCGCAGCGCAGGACGACCTGGTGCTGACCTACGAGCTGTACACCCTGGCCGCCCGCGAGCCCGGCTACCGGGCGCTCACCGAGCGCTGGATGGCGCGCACCCGGGCCGCACTCGAGCAGCACCTCGATCCGCTGACCGCACGCCTGCTGGACGCGCTGATCGAGGGCCTCTCCATCCACCGGGCGCTGGACCGCGACCCGGCCGGAAGCGCGCACATCGTCGAAGCCATCCGGCGCATCACCCGGCCCTGAACCGACCACGAAAGGCAGCCATGTCGACCGATCCCACCGCGTCCGGCCCGATCACGACCGAACGCCTGGTCGCCGACCTACGCGAACTCGGCGTGCCGTCCGGTGCGACGGTGATGGTGCACACCTCGCTGCGCTCACTAGGCTGGGTGGTCGGCGGTGCGCAGGCCGTCCTGGCAGCACTGCGCGACGCGGTCGGCCCGGACGGCACTCTGGTCATGCCGACCCAGTCCTGGCAGCTGTGCGACCCCGCCTTCCTGGCCGAGACCCCGCCGTCGTGGTGGCCGACGATCCGTGAGCATCTGCCGTTCTACGATCCGCCCACCAGCCCGAGCCAGGCCATGGGTGCGGTCGCCGAGCTGTTCCGGACCCTCCCCGGCGCCGTCCGCAGCCCGCACCCGCATCGGTCGATCAGCGCTGCCGGGCCGCAGGCCGTCCGGATCACCGCGCGGCACCCACTCGACTCGCCCGCCGGTGAGGAGTCTCCGCTCGGCGTGCTGGTGGAGCTGGACGCCTGGGTTCTGCTGCTCGGGGTCAGCGCGGCCAAGACCACCGCGCTGCATCTGGCCGAACACCGTGCCGACTACCCCGGGAAGCGGACCATCGGCAACGGTGCCGCGATCTGCGTGGACGGCGTCCGGCAGTGGGTGAGTTGGCAGGAACTCGAAGTGCACGACGACGACTTCGTGGCGGTGACCGACGCGTTCGCCGATGACACCGGGCTGGTGCGACGGCATCCGGTCGGCGCAGCACAGGCCTCGCTGCTGCCGATGCGTCCGCTCGTCGGCTATGCGGCCGGGTGGTTCAGCATCCACCGCTGAACTGCCCTGGCAGGTTGGGCGGATGAGTGACCACCCCCACCCAACGCCGGCCGTCGCGATCAGCGGCGACTCGTCCGCCGTCAGCGCGCGACAAGCTTGCGGGTGAGCAGGGTGCCGGCGGCGGTCGCGATCGGGAACACCAGTAGCGACAGCAGCGGCACCGACAGCAACAGGAAGGTCGGCACCCCGAAGCCGAGTACCGGCCACGGGTTGCGGCACAGCAACCGATGCCGTTCGGCCAGTCCGCGCAGGCCGCGGCGTCCGGCCGCCGACCCGATCATCTCCAGGGCGATCATCCAGCCGCCGAACAGCGCCGACCCGACGGCGGCAAAAAAACCGCCGACGCCCGGGATCAGGCCGACCAGCAGCATCAGCGTGCCGACCGGCAGGCTGATCGCGATCACTTTGACCAGGTGGACCAGCGTCGACCAGAGCGCCTGCAGCAGGCCCTCACCCGGCGCGCTGGCGTAGCTGCCGGCGTGGGCGTCGATCTCTTCGGAGATCCGGTCGTACAGCGGTGCGCCCAGCGCCAGCGTGGTGGCGGTGAACAGCAACACCAGCAGCACCCCGCTGAGTGCGACGACGAGGACGGCGACGAAGGCCCGCAAGGTAGCCACGCCCGGCCAGCCCTCGGCGAACGGGGTCAGCCAGACGGCGATCCGCTGGGAGAGGAAGCTGGCGGTGGCGAACAGCACCAGGAAGAGCACGGTGGTGATCAGCGGGGGAATCAGACCGAGACCGAACAGCCTGGCTCGGCGCAGCACAAGGCCCGCCCCGGTGACCAGCAGACCCAGGCCCGACATGAGGCCGGCCAATGGTCGCGTCCGGGTGCGTTGAGCAGCCGATGGATTGCCCACGGACTTCCTCCCCGTCAGGCCGAATAAGTGCCTGCCACCCTACGGCAAGCTCGCCGATTGTTGCACGCTCAACCAAGGACTCACAGCGCGCTCACAAGGTGGGTCAGCGCCTCGGAGCAGCCGGCGTCCAGTCGTACGGCCGCCAACTCGTCGCCTCTGGTGTTGCCGCGGTTGACGATTGCCACCGGCTTTCCGGTGCGACGCGCGTGCCGGACGAAACGCAGGCCCGACATGACGGTCAACGACGAGCCGGCCACCAGCAACGCCTCGGCGGCGTCCACGGCCGCATATGCGTCGGCCACCCGGGGCGCGGGCACGGATTCGCCGAAGAAGACCACGTCAGGCTTCAGTACACCGCCGCACTCCTCGCACGGAAGGACGACGAAATCGCCCCAGTCGTCGACCACGGCGTCGCCGTCGGGACGCAGCCGGCCGTCGTCCATCTCGGCCCGGCCCGCGGCGAGGCTGCCCGACAGGTCCGGGTTGGCGGTCTCCAGCCGCTGTTGCAGTGCCGTCCGCGACGACAGCGTGCCGCAGCCCAGACACCTCACCCGATCGATCCGGCCGTGCAGCTCGAGAACATCGGGGCTGCCGCCGGCAGCGTGCAGGCCGTCGACGTTCTGGGTGATCACGGTGTCCAGGCCGCGCTGGCTGAGCGCGGCGAGCGCCCGGTGGCCGGCGTTGGGCAGGGCGCGGCCGAAGCTGCGAAAGCCCAGCAGGGAGCGCGCCCAGTAGCGCCGTCGGACGTCGGCGGAACGCAGGAAGTCGTCGTACTGAATCGGGCTGGTCGGACGCGACCCGGCGCCGCGATAGTCGGGAATGCCGGAATCGGTGCTGATACCGGCACCGGTCAGCGCTACCCAGCGGCGGCCGCGCAGCAGGGCCGCCAGATCCTCGACTCCCGCGCTCGTCTCGATCACGCCAGCATTATGGCTCGCCAGCCAATGGCGGCCACAGCCAGCGCGGTCAGCGCCAGCAAACCGATCAGCTGGATGAGCGGACGTCGCGCCCGCGGCGCCAGGATGAGGACCGCCGCCGAGGCCAGCCCGCCGATCAGCCCGCCCAGGTGCGCCTGCCAGGAGATGTAGCCGCCGCCGATGACGGTGATCGCGATGTTGAGCGCCAGGAAGACGGCGATGAGCTGATAGTTGCCGCCGAATCGCCTGGCCAACAGCAGCAGCGCGCCCAGCATGCCGAAGATTGCACCCGAGGCGCCCAACGCCACCGAATCGGGTGCACTCAGCCACATCACTGCGGCGGACGCGGCGAGCGCGCTGATGCCGTAGACCGCCAGGAACCGGGTGCGGCCCAGTACCTGCTCCAAGGGCGGTCCGAGGAACCACAGGGCGAGCAGGTTGCTGGCCAGATGGATCAGTTCGGCATGGGCGAAAGCGCTGGTCAGCGGCTGCCACCAGGCGCCGTCCGCGACCCCGGTCATCCAGCTCGCACCGGGCAGAACTGCGCACTCGGCGGACGTCACGTCGGGGTAATAGTTGCCGCTGCCGTCGGTGAGCAGACACATGCCTTGGGGGCTGATACCCAATCGGTACGCCCACGGGCTTTCCCAGCCGCCAGTGGCCAGGATCAGTGCGAACACGACCAGGTTGAGCCCGATCAAGACGATCGACGTCAACCGCGGGTCGGCGGAACGCCGTCCGCCCAACGGGCCGACGCCACTGCGAGTGGCACGAGCCCCGGCCCGGACGCACTCGGGACACTGCACCCCGACCGGTGCGGTGACCATGCACTCGCCACAGATCGGACGTCGGCAGCGCTGGCAGCCGATCATGGTCTCGCGATCGGCATGCCGGTAGCACACCGAGACCGAGGGCGGCTGGGTCATCCGGCCACCCTACCGAGGGCTAATCTGACCGGGTGCCGGTACCCGACTTCATTCTCGATCTGCGCGCCAAGGTCGGCCACGACATATTGTGGCTGTCCGGGGCCACTGCGGTGATCCTGCGCGATGCCCCCGCCGGTGCCGAGCTGTTGCTGGTGCGACGCAGCGATGACGGCGCCTGGTCGCCGGTGTGCGGGATCGTCGACCCTGGCGAGGATCCGCATGTGGCGGCGATCCGCGAGGCGAAGGAAGAGGCCGGCGTGCAGATCGCTGTGGAACGGCTGGCTTGGCTGAACGTCACCGACCCAGTCGTCTACGCGAACGGGGACGTGACCCAGTACATCGACCACACCTTCCGCTGCCGCTGGCTTGCGGGCACCCCCGTGCCGAGCGACGGCGAGGCCACCGAGGCGCGCTTCTTCCCCGTCGACGAGTTGCCGTCGATGCCCCGCAACTACGCCGAGCGGATCGAGGTGGTGCTGGCCGACCGGCCCGAGACGGTGCTCGGACGCGATTGGCTAAGGGAGCGTCCCCGGTGACCGGTTTCCGGCCAGAGACGCTCCTCGAGCGCCGGCTGGTGTGCGCGTTCGACCATCCCACCGACGCTGCGGCCTACCAAGCCTTCGTCAGCGACCTGATGGAGGTGACCCTCGGCGTCCTGGGCCGCCGCGAGTCGCACGGTTTCCAGCCGCTGGTGTTGTCCCCGCTGGGCATCGCGGGGGTCTGCGTGTTCAGCCACCCGGACCGGTTCGAGACGTTCACCAACGACCTAATGCTGCCCGGCCCGGGCTGGGAGGTGCGCGCCGAGCCGGCGCGCCCGCTGCTCGAATGGGCCGTGGCGAACGACCTGAGTCTGTTGCTCAATCCGGGCAGCCACTACGGCAAGGACTTTCCCGCCTTCGAGTTGCGCCGCTTTCTCGGCGGCCGCTGGCTGTGACCCGACCATGCGGGTCGACTCATCGGCTCGGACGGCCGAGTTGCCAGCGAAAGCCGACCACGGTGCGTTCCAAGGTGCGGTAACGGCGCTGGACAGACTTCTCGGCGTCCAACTCGACCAGCTCGGAGCGCGACGGGGGTGCGTCCAGGGTGGCCCATTCGCTGTGCCACACCCGCTGCGGCAGCCGCAAGGGATGGAACTCCACCCTCAGGTCCACATTCGCCAGTTGGTGAGACGTCGCACGGCGGAACTCCGGCGGCGGCGGCGTCCGGTACCAAAATGTCGTCTCGTACTCAATCGTGGCGGTCTGGCCGGCCTGCAGTGGTTCGGCGAGCATCAGGTCGACTGCGTACAGGCCGTCGCCCAGAGCGTACGGTTCAGCGGAGCGACCGCCTCGGACGACTCGGAGGCACGCCGCGTCGGTGTCGAAGACGCAGGGATAGCGGTCCAGGTCGTCTTCAGCTCGGATGACCTGGACGGTGCGGTGAGAGGCGGGCAGCCCGTCCGGACCGATCCGGTGCCGATCCTGGAGCGAGACCGTGCGGTGTCGCCGCGGCGGCAGCACGCCCGGCCGCACGACGGTCCGTCCGATCACCGAGTCGCCGGCGTTGGCGGTCCCTGCCAACCGCAGCAGCGTGGCGGCGTGGTCGGGCGACATCTCGAAAGCCTCGATGAACCACCGCAGGGTGGCCAGGCTCAGCGAGCTGCCGGCCAGCGCGCGATACACCCGATCCTTCAGCTTGCGCGGTAGTGCCCCGTCTTCGGTGGAGTGCAACTCATTGGCCCACAGGTAGTCGGCGATTACCTGGCAAATGCCGCTCTGATGTAGCGCATGTGCCTGGCGGCGGCCGATATGTGCCTGCCATCGGCATGCGTACTGCGGATCGAGCAACAGTGCACGCAACTGGTGCGAGGTGTCGTCGAGGGCTTTCCTGTCCAACGGGTCCTTCTCTTGGGGGTGTTGTGGACCAAATGCTAGTGACCCGAAGCTGGACGCACCACGGATTCAGCCTTCGCGGGTGACCAATCACCCGCGCGGCGCAGGTAACCCCGTCCACCCGCACGGGGGTAGCGGTAACAGCACCGGTCGAGCACAATGTAAAGCTCAGACGAAGGAGGAGAGCATGACTCAGCCGCAGCCCACTATTCCCCCCGTCGTGCCAACCGGAGGACAGCCGCGCTCCGCGCCGAGCCCCGACGGGGTAGAAGAGGCCGACGACGTCATCATCATCCAGGACACCCCGGTGATCGACGCCACCAAGGTGGACACGTCGCCGGTCGACGAAAGCTGAACCTGCGGGCTCAAGCCGGCCAAGCATCGATGCCGAAGTTGTCCGGCTGAGCCATAGCTCGCCCCTTGATGTCGTCGAGGATCACCACAATCCCGTTGATCTCCGGGTCGCTGGACAGGTAATCCGGTCCGGTTGGGGCCCGATCGGTGAACGGTGACTCATGCAATCGCGCATCCTCCATGGTTCCGTTCGCGGTGAGATGCTCAACGATGAGGTTAAGGAAGTCGAGCTGACCGGCGCTGTAGGTTGCGTTCTCGAGGAAGTTCGTGAAGGCCTCCATTGCGGCCGCTCGGTCAAGGCCCACCAGTGAGCGGACGAACAACACCCGAGGCCATGAGCCTGGGTGGCCGCCCTCTCCAGGTCACTGATGCTGCCCACACCTGCGGACAGCAGCGTGGCGTGTAGCGAATCCAAGTCGGTGGACGTCAGTTGCCAGATGACCAGGTCGAACAGGGTTTCGACAGGCTCAACCAACGATGGGCGTGTTGATCGGCTTAGGAGTCGGTGGTGTCTGGTTTGTGGTCGCGGTCCCATAGGTAGTTGTCGAGGGCTTGTCGGTAGCGGTCACCGTGGCCGAGTGTTCGGGTGCCGTGTGGGGTGACGCGGTACCGGTATCCGGCGGGTGATTTCCAGTAGAAGACTCCGGGTTTGGGTTGGTCGAGTCGCCAATGCCCGTGGGTCTTGCCGCGGTGGGCTTTGGTGGACAGTGGTCCGAGGTTCGCCGCCCGGGTTTGCCCGGGTGGGCCGTCTTTGGTGTAGGGGATGGTGTGGTCCAGTTGGCAGGTGTGGGCTGTTCGCGTCGAGTGGGGGAAGATTTCGATGCTGTCGCGCAGCATGATTCGTTCGCGGAGGCCGGCGGGGATTTCGTATTGGTCGACGCTGTAGCTGTCGTAGGGCCGGATGACGGGGGTGGCTTTGATGCGGCAGTGTCCGACGAGGTGGCTGAGCATGGTCACGTTCAGCGGTCCGATGCCTTCGACCCGGCCGATGCCGCGTCCGGTCATGACGGCTTCTTCGGCGAGGTGGATGAAGAACCGGGCGGCGGGGAGTAGTCGGGGGTCGTCGGCTTTGACGGTGCCGTCTGTGTAGCCGGCTGCTTCGGCGAGCATGAGTGCGGCGCGGGCGGGGGTGGCGAGGATGCCGATTGCTTTGGCTCGCCGGTGGTCTTTGCTGTCGGTGTCGCCTTGCGCGGCAAGGATGTCGGCGATGCGGTCGATCATGGCGTCGAGGAAGATGCCGTCGGCGGTGTCGATGCGGGCGGCGAGTTGGCTGATGCTGGTGTCGTCGGTGGGGAAGAACCGGACGTAGCGGTCTTCGCGGGCTTTCTTGGTGGCGGCTTCGGCTTTGGCGGGCGCGATCTGCGCGATCAGCCCGCGGGTGAGGTGCAGGAGTCGCCTCCATGACACGGCACCGATTTTGGGTCGGAGTTGCGCGTCGAGTTCGCGGGCTTCGTCGAAGGTCAGGTCGTGGCTGGCGACTTCGTCGGCGAGTGCCCGGGCCCGGAACACGGGAATGGTGCCGTCGAGGGTCTTGGCCCACAGCATGGGATGCCGGGCTTGCAGGTTGATGATGTCGCGGATCAGCCAGGTCGCTGCCGTGACCGACATGGATTTCAGTGCTGCGACTTCCAGCGCGACGAACTCGTCGACCATGCGGGTGCCGTCGGCGCCGATCCGGATCAACCGGACGCCGACCATGTCGTATTCGGACTCGGCCGTCCAGGAGTGCTCGGCTGCAAGGTCGGCGATGGCGACCGCTTCGTCGATCTCGGCTTGGGTGCGTGCCGCGGACGCCAGCCTCAGCCGTTCGGCTGCGGGGATCGTCGCGGCTGCAGTCATGTGTACGATTATACTCTTATGGACGCCAGTGGCAAGCGATGATGACGCATCTGTGGATAACTAATAGCCCGTTGCGCCACGGTTCGCCACCGATCTGTTGGACGTAACCAGCCGGCGGCTGAGTTTGTCGGAACCCGAGTGCCGGACGCGGTCTAGTTCTCGGGTGCACGCGATCGCCAGCAGGCCATTAAGGAGACCGTGACAGGGTTCCACGAGTTCATCCGCTGGCAGGGCGACGAACCGCACCAGTTGCGCCTGCGCCAGTTCGACGGAACCGTCATCCTCGATCCTCGATCCTCGACCGTCGCTTCGGTTGGGGTCGGCCGGTCGTCGAGGGTGTCAATGTGCCGCTCGACGCGAGCCTCGACCTGTGGCATGCGCGTGAGTCCATGCAGTCCATCGCAGCCGAGTTCGACCTCGACCGGGACGCCGTGGAGCGGCTAGTCCAGGACTATGTGGATCGATCCCGCCAGCGAGTCGCAGCCCAGGTTGCGGGTGGGGTCGAGTGACGGATCTGACACTCAGTCGCCGCTCGGCGTCAACCTTTGGAAGAAACGCACCGAGTCGTCGAAGATCAGCTCGGCGTCGTTGTCCATGGTGGCGACGTGGTAGGAGTTCTCCAGCATCACCTGGGTGACGTCGTCCGAGCCCACGTGCTTCAGGAAGGTCTGCCACGAGATCGGCGGGACCACATGGTCGGTGCGTGAGGTGAACAGCAGCACCGGCAGCCGCAGCTGCGGCAGGTCTTCGACAACGATCTTCCACAGCTTGGTCTGGCTGTACATGGCTTTCAGCGGGTTGCGGTCGTAGGCCAGTTCCACCACGTCGGACTTCTTGATGTCACCGGCGATGCCGCCAAGCGAGGGGATGCAGAGCTGCAGCAGCGGCAGCACCTTCAGTAGGGGGTTGGTGTGCGCGTAGATCGGGTTCACCACGACGAGCCCGGCGACGTCGGGCTTGTCCTGCGCGAGTTTGGTGGCCAGCAGGCCGCCCATCGACTGTCCGGCGACGAAAATCGTGGAACAACGTGCGGCCAGCTGCTGATGGGCGAGCTCGATCGCGCCGTACCAGTCCTGCCAGACGGTGGCGTTGAGGTCCTTCCACTGCGTGCCCATGCCGGGCAGCAGCGGCACCCGCACCGAATAGCCTGCGGACGCGAGATGCTCGGCCCAGCCGCGCATGGATTGCGGCGTCGACGGGTAGCCGTGACACAGCACCACGCCGACGTCCGAGCCGTCGATGCTGATCGGCTCCGCCCCCGGCATGATCGTCATGGCGCCATCATGGCGCACCGGAGGCGGAACCGGTCGGTGTCGGCTCAGGACACGAAGGTCGCGTTCAGGGTGATCGGAATGCTGGCCAATGCAGCGGAGACCGGGCAGCCACTCTTGGCGTCCTCGGCGAACTTGAGGAATTCCTCCTCGGTCAGCCCCGGCACCTTGGCGACGACGGTCAGATCGCTGCCGGTGATGCCGACGCCCGGCTGGAAGCCGACGACGGCCTTGGTGTCGACCGACTCGGGCGGGGTGCCGTTGCCGGCCAGGGCGTGCGACAGGGCCATCGAGTAGCAGGCGGCATGGGCCGCGGCGATCAACTCTTCGGGGTTGGTGGTGCCGGCACCGGCCTCAGCTCGCTTGGCCCACTTCAGGTCGAAGTGTGCGACGCCCGAGGTGACCAGGTCGACGCTGCCGGCACCCTCGGTGAGGCTGCCCTCCCAGTGGGCCTGCGCGGTGCTCTGCGTTGCCATGAGGCTGCTCCTTCTGTTCGGAATAGGCGGACGGTCGCCCGCCTGTCCTCCCAGGCTAGTGGGCTGGGCGGGAGGGTGGTCGAGGGCGTGTCTCAGCCGGCCAGCAGCTCGTCAATCTGGTTGATCGCGGACGTCGCACCCTCGATCATGCCCATGTCGAGCACTGTCTGCAGGCCCTCGGCCGTGGCGTAGGTCGCCACGAAGGTGGCCCGGGTGCCGCCGTCGTGGGCGGCGAACGAATAGGAGTTCTGCGATTCGGGCAGGTCGGGATTCGGGTTGAAGTCGGTATCGGCGAACCCGTCGGCGAAAGTGAACGAGTCCGGCTCGGAAACCTCGGCGATCCGCCAGTAGCCGCAGTACTTCTCACCCTCGGGGCCGGACATGTAGTAGTTCATCCGCCCACCCGGCCGCAGATCGTGGTCGACGAACGTGGCGGGGAACTCGGGCGGTCCCCAGACTCGCTCGAGTTGACGCGGGTCGGCGTAGACCTGCCAGACCCGCTGCACCGGGGCGGCGAAGTCGGCGACGATCGTCAGGGAAAGGGCATCGAGGTCGGTCTTGACGTCGACAACAGGCATGGTCACTCCTTGAGTTGGTTGAGTAGGTCGTCGATTCGGGCGACGCGGCCGCGCCAGATCTCTTCGAGTTCGCCGAGCAGGCGGCCGGCCGACCGCAGCACTGCCACATCGCCGCTAGCCAGGGCCTCACGGCCCTGCCGACGCTTGGTCAGCAGGCCGGTCCGCTCGAGCACGGCGACGTGTTTCTGGACGGCGGCGAAACTCATTGGGTAGTTCGCCGCCAATGCGCTGACCGAGTGTTCGCCGGCCAGTACGCGGCGCAGGATGTCGCGCCGGGTGCGGTCGGCGAGCGCGTGGAACAGGGCGTCGGCCCGGTCCTCGTCCGTCTCGGTCATGGGATAAACGTACAACCAAAAGATTGTACGTTGTCAAATATTGGCACCGTTTACCGGTCGTTTATGGCCGCTGGACACCCTGGTATCGACCTCAAGGCGGGTAGCGGACGCGGCAGGGAGGTGCCGCGGCTCGGAGGGCCGGCGAGAGGCGTCGTGGTGAGGAGCTGCACGGGGGGTTCGGCTCCTCACCACAGGCACGTTTCCGGCGCGGCGTAGCATGGCGGCGATGAGTGAGGGCGAAGCCGGCGAACCACTGCAGCCGATTCGCACTTTCGCCTCGCTGGGGGTGTTCAACTACCGGCTGCTCTTCCTGGGCTCGCTCACCTCCAACGTCGGCACCTGGATGGCGCGGGTCGCCCAGGACTGGCTGGTGCTCACCCAGCTCACCGACCATTCGGCCACCGATCTGGGCTACATCACTGCTTTGCAGTTCGCCCCCGGCGTGCTGGTCTCACCGATCGCGGGTGCGGTGGCCGATCGGTTCGGCAAGCGCCGGATCATGATGACGACCCAGTCCGGCACCGCGCTGGTGTTCGCGATCCTGACCGTGCTGGTGGCGTCCGGAAGCGTGCAGCTGTGGCACGTCTATCTCAGTGCCACCCTCGCCGGTGTGTTGTGGGGTTTCGACGCGCCGGCCCGGCAGGCGTTCGTCTCCGAGGTGGTGCCCGATCACCTGCTCGGCAACGCAGTGGGGCTGAACAGCGCCTCGTTCAACGGGGCCCGGCTGCTCGGCCCGGCGATCGCCGGCCTGATGATCGCCTGGGTCGGCATCTGGCCGGTGTTCGCGGTCAATACGGTCAGCTTCGTCGCCGTGCTGCTCGGGCTGCTGTTGATGCGGGCCGAGGCGTTGCACCCCGCGCCGGTGCGCCGCGGACGCGGAGCGATCCGTGAGGGCATCGCCTACGTCGCCCACCGGCCCGACCTGCAGTTGGTGCTGTTCTGCGTCTTCATGCTCGGCACCTTCGGGCTGAACTTCCAGATCACCAACGCGCTGATGGCGACCAAGGTGTTCGGGGTCGGCCCCGAGGGCTACGGCCTGCTCGGCTCGGTGATGGCGTCCGGCACGCTGGCGGCCGCGCTGATGGCGGCCCGCCGGCGGCGTCCGCGGCTGCGGCTGGTGGTCGGCGGCCTGGCCGCGTTCGCCGTGGTGACCACCGCGCTGGCGTTGGCCCCGAGCTACTGGGTCTACACCGCGCTGCTGGTGCCGACCGGGCTCACTTCGCTGACGGTGATGACCGCGGCCAACACCACGGTGCAGCTGACCACCGCGCCCGAGATGCGCGGCCGGGTGATGAGTCTGTACATGGCCATCTTCACCGGCGGGACGCCGCTGGGCGCCCCGCTGATCGGTTGGGTCGGCGACGCTTGGGGGCCGCGCTGGACGCTGCTGGTCGGCGCGATCGCCACCGCCGCCGCCGCGTTGGTGGCCGCTGTCTACCTGTGGAACCGGATGGGGCGTCCGTCCCGGCTGCCGGCCTAGTCATTGCTTGCCTTGTCGACGCTTGCGAGGTCTCGACAAGCTCGACCAACGGTGGCCGGGAGACGAGTTCGACCAGCGGTGGGCACGAAGCTCGACTCACGATGTTTTCGACCGGCTATTTACGGACGCTTTATCCGGCCGATCGAGCATGGGGCCATGGGCTGATCAGGAGGTGCCCGTGGCGAACATTCTGTGGCTAGGGTGCTGGGTACTACCCCACATCCCCTGGAGGGCCCATGGCTGCGGTCGACTTCCGCGTGCTGGGCCCGATCGGTGTGACGGTGGACTCCGAGGCGCAGCGGTTGCGTCCGATGGAGGCGACGGTGCTCGCGGTGCTGCTGGCCGACCACAACCGTCCGGTGACGCTGGACGCGCTGATCGATCGGGTCTGGCGTGGCGCACCGCCGCGCACCGCGACCACCGCCATCCGGGTGCATATCGACAGGCTCCGCGCGGCGATGCGGCGTCAGGAGATCTCGCGGCTGGTGTCGGCCGCTGGGGGCTACCGGTTGATCGTCGAGCCCGAGGAACTGGACGCTCAACGCTTCGACGACGCGCTGCGACGCGGGCGCGAACTGACCCGGCGCGACCCGCGTTCGGCCGGGGTGTTGCTGCGCGAGGCGCTCGCCGAATGGGGTGGGACGCCCTTCGGCTCGATCGAGGGAATCGAGTCGATCGACGTGACCCGTAGCTATCTGGAGAGCCGGCGCGCGGAGCTGCTGGTCGAGTTGGCCGAGGTCGAACTGGCCTCCGGACGGCACGCGGCCGTCATCGCGGACCTGCGGCGCTGGTGCGCCGAACTCCCCGAGTCCGAGGCGCTCGCGTCCAGCCTCGTCCTGGCCCTCTACCGCAACGGCGACCAGGTCGCGGCGCTGGACGAATGCCGTGCATTCATGGAGCGGTTCTCCGACGACTACGGGCTGGACGCCGGGCGCGCCTTCCGACGGCTGGAGAATGACCTGCTCAACCAGGATCGCCGGCTGGACCTGCCGGTCGACCTGACGGTGGCCGCGCCGCCGGCGCCGACCGGACGGCAGCACCTGGTCGATGCCGTCACCCGGCTGCTCGCCGCCCCCCGCCCGCCGGCGCTGATCGCGTTGGCCGGGCGTCCCGGAATCGGGGTGAGCACCGTGCTGAACCATCTCGCGCGCGCCATACCGGACGCCGTGCTGCTGCCGCCGGGGCCGGCAGCGCTGACCGGGCTGGCCGATTCCTTGCAGGTCAACCTGACCGGTCGGTCAACCGGCGATCATGCGGCCGTGTTGGCCGCCGCGCTGTGTCGGCCCGGACAGGTGCTGTTGGTGGACGACGTGGATCAGCTGGCCCCCGACACGCTCAAGGCCTTGCAGGCGCTGGTCCGCTTCCCGGGGATCTGCCCGGTTGTCAGCGGAGGACGCTCGCGTCCGCTCGGCGAGCACCCGCTGCTCGCCGACGGGTGGATTGCCGCCACCGACTGCGTGGCCCTCGAGGTGCAGCCGCTGGACGAGGTCTCGGCCCGGGCGCTGGCGGAATCGCTGGTGTCGGCGACCAATCCCCAGCGAGAGGCATTGGTCGCGAAGCTGGTCACCTCTGCGGCCGGCGACCCATTCCTGCTCGCGGCCCTCGCGCGCGAGGCGGAGGCGACCGGAAGCTGGGCCGACGCGCCGGCCAGCCTGGACGAGTTCGTCCGGCGGAGCCTGGTCGGGCTGGCGGCCGGGTGCGCTGAGTTGCTGGCGCTGGCGGCGCTGGACCCAACGACGGACCTGGACCTGCCGCTGTTGCGTGACGCGCTGAGTATTTCGGCAGCGGACGCGACCGGCCTTGCCGAGGCCGCTCTCGCGGCCGGCCTCATCGTCGAGACGAGCCGCGGCGTAGCCTTCCGGCACGCCAGCTTTCGTCAGGCGCTCAGCCGCTTGGGCGCTGCGCCGGCTGCACATCGCCGGATGATCGAGCTGCTGGCCGCCCGTCCTGATCCGGATCTGTCCCGGATCGCTCACCACGCCCGGCTGGTGAGCGAGGCACCCATGCAGGCTGCGGAGTACACCGCCGCCGAGGCCGCCGGCCTGATGGCCACCGGGGCCCCGTTGGCCGCTGCGGAGCGTTACGACGAAGCCGTTCGCCTGGCCCAGCAGGTCAGGCTCGCCCCGTCGACCTGGCTGCCCTGGGCGTTGGACGGCACCGCTGCGCTGACCCTGGGCGGGCGAATCGAACAGGCCGCGGCGCGCGCCGCAGAACTCGCCTCGGTGGCCCGTCGCGCCGGCGGCCCGGTGCTGTTCGCCCGCGCCGCATTGGCGGCCGGAAGCCCGTGGGCGCCGATGGGGGCCGATGCCCGCCGCGCCCAGCTGCTGATCGGCGAAGCGCTGGAGTGGCTGCCCCCCGAACACACGGCCCTGCGGGTCCGGCTGATCGAGGGCTATCTCCGTGTCGGCATGACCGGTGACGCGACCATGCTGGCCCACCTCGGTGAGGTCGAGCCCGAGATCCTGGAACGGACGACCGATCCCGACCCGGCAGTCGCCCTGGACGCGCTGCGGGCACTGCACTCGTTGACCTGGCCGCGCCAGCAGCCGCCCCGACGACGCCTGGAACTGGCGCAACGGATGGCGGTCGCGGGCGCCCGCGTTGGCACCGCTGAGGCCGAGCTGGACGCGCTGCGCCTGGTCGCCACCGCACACATCGAACTTGCCGACCAGTTCGGCGCATCCGCCGCCGTCGAGGACTATTCCGGTCGGGCCGACGCGGCCGGTTCGGTGCTGCATCGCTGGATGGCCGCGCTGCACGCGGAACTGCTGGCCGCGTCGGCCGGACGGCGAGCCAGCGCCGTTCGGCATGCCGAACGGGCTCTGGCGCTGCAGGCCGGGGTGGACACCGAGACGGTCCTGGTGGTCACCCACGAACGGATGCTCAGCGACGCCGTCCGCGACGGGCGGGTCGCCGACCTGGCGTCGGCGCTGGCGGAACTGGACGACGATCTGTCCGGCTTCGACCCGCTGTACCAGATCGCCGCCGCCGCGATCGCGGCTGCCGTCGGCAAACCGCAGTCGCTGGATCAGCTGGAACAGCTGTGGGTCGGTGTCCGCGGCACGTTCCGGGCTGCCGCTGGTGCCGGTTTGATCGTGCGGACGCTGGGTGACCTGGCACCGCCCGCGCAACTCGCGGACGAGCTGACGGCCGAGTTGGCGGCGCACGGCGGCTGTTGGCTGGTGACCGGCACCTCGGTGGGAATCGGCCCGGCCGACGCCTATCTGGCCCGGCTGCTGAGGCTGCGCGGCCGCCCCGATGAGGCCGCCCGGCATGCCCGGATGGCCGCCGCCTTGGCGCACAGGTTCGCGCCCACCTGGATCCCGTTTACGAAGAAGGAGAGCCTCTATGGATGAGGGAAGCAGCAAGGCGAGGCCCGGCGACGGCGATTTCACCGATCCCACCAGCCAGTTCGTCCTGCAGTGGAACGACTGGTCCACCGCCGAGGACCGGCAGCAGGTGTACAAGGACGCCTGGGAGGAGGTCCGGCGCGGACGGTCGGCGCTCGCCTTCATCACCGCCGTCGCCACCGCGAAGGACGCATCGGTGCCAGAGCACATCCAGCACTACCTCACCAAGCACCGCGACTTCTCCGACACGTTCCAGCGGGCGTTCAAGAAGGTGCGTAAGCACAACTGGCGGTTGGCAGCGGTCGTCGATCAGACCAACCTCACCGAGTTCTCGCCCGAGGTTCATCTGCTGAAGGACGGCGCCTCTCAGGTGGTCATGCTGTACGTCGTGGGCGACCCCACGATCTGAGCTGCTTCGCTGGTTGAGCTTGCCGGCACCAAGTCCGGCCCCGAACAAGCTCGACCGACAACGAACTCGACAAACGGCGATTTCTAGCCGCCGGACTTGCGCCGGAACTGCCGCTTGCCGCCTTGGGCGTGGGTGTTCTTCGCGGTGCCCCGGGCGGCATCGGTGTGGTCGCCGCCGGAGTGCTGGTTTTGTTGCTTGCGTTCCAACGCGGCCTTGAAAGCGGCCTTGGTGTCGGCATTCGGATCGGATTCCGGCATGGTGCCTCCTTGGTCGCGACGAAGACCCTACTGTAGGCGGTAGCCTCAAGGCCGTGCTGCTCTCCGACCGCGACATCCGCGCCCAGATCGAAGCGGGACGCGTCCAATTCGATCCGTGGGATCCGGCGATGGTCCAGCCCAGCAGCGTCGACGTCCGGCTGGACAAGTACTTCCGGCTATTCGACAACCACAAGTACCCGGTCATCGACCCGGCCCTGGACCAGCCCGAGCTGACTCGGCTGGTCGAGGTCGATCCGACCGAGGGCTTCGTGCTGCATCCGGGCGAGTTCGTGCTGGGCAGCACCTACGAGACGGTCACGCTGCCCGACGACCTGGCCGCACGCGTTGAGGGCAAGTCGAGTCTGGGACGCCTCGGGCTGCTCACCCACGCCACCGCCGGCTTCGTCGATCCCGGCTTCAGCGGTCACGTCACCCTGGAGTTGTCCAACGTGGCCACCCTGCCGATCATGCTGTGGCCAGGGATGAAGATCGGCCAGCTGGCCTTCTTCCAGCTCTCCAGCCCGTCGGAGAATCCGTACGGCTCGGCCGTCTACGGTTCGCACTACCAGAATCAGCGCGGCCCGACGGCGTCGCGGAGCTTCCAGAACTTCCACCGCGCCGACGTCTGAGCAACCCTGAGAGACAAGCTCGACCAGCGACGGCCGGGCTCAGCCGAGGACGTCGGACAGACCCGTCGCGGGCAGGTCGCCGAAGGCGTCCGCGACGCCGGGGCAGACGATCGCGCCGCCGACTGTGTTCAGCCCGAGGGCCAACGGCGGCGACTCGACGCAGGCCTGCCGCCAGCCCTTCCCGGCCAGCCGGGTGGCGTAGGGGAGGGTGGCGTTGGTGAGCCCCCAGGTCGAGGTGTTCGGGACGGCGCCGGGCATGTTGGCGACGCAGTAGAAGATCGACTCGTGTACGACGAAGGTCGGATCGTCGTGCGTGGTGGGATGGGAATCCTCGAAGCAGCCACCCTGGTCGATGGCGACATCGACCAGCACCGATCCGGGCCGCATCTGGGCGACCATGTCGTTGGTGACCAGCTTCGGTGCCCGGGCGCCGGGGATCAGCACCGTGCCGATCACCAGGTCGGCGGCCAGCACCTGCTCGCGGACACTCAGCGCCGTCGACACGATGCCCTGAATCCGGTTGTCGTAGCGCCAGAAGGTCATCCGGAGCTTCTCCAGGTCGGTATCCAGGATGGTCACGCTGGCGCCCATGCCGAGGGCGATGTTGGCTGCGTTCTGGCCCGCCACGCCGCCGCCGAGCACCACCACCTTGGCGTTCGGGACGCCGCCGACGGCCCCCATCAGCACGCCGCGTCCGCCCTGGGCTCGCATCATCGCGTGGGCCCCGACCTGCGGCGCCAGACAACCCGCCACCTCCGACATGGGGTACAGCAGCGGCAGCATGCCGCTCGGCAGTTGCACCGTCTCGTAGGCCAGTGAGGTGGTGCCCGCCGCCAGCAGCCGTTCGGTGAGCGGGCGGTCGGCGGCCAGATGCAGGTAGGTGAACAGCAGCAGATCCTCGCGCAGGTAGCCGTACTCGGCGGCGATAGGTTCCTTCACCTTCATCACCAGCTCGCCGGACGCCCAGGTGGCGTCGGCGTCCGGCACGATGGTGGCGCCCTGCGCGGCGTACTCGTCGTCGGCGATGGACGACCCGGCCCCGGCGCCGGCCTGGACGAACACCTGGTGGCCGCGCCGGACGAGCTCGTGGACGCCGACCGGCGTGATCGCGACGCGGTATTCGTTGTTCTTCACCTCGGTGGGGACGGCGATCTTCATCGAAGCTCCTTCGGCCGCTGGTGCCAGCAGTTTAGGCGGAGGACTCGTCTCCAGTAGGGCATACGCTGCGAGAATGCTGAGCTGGGACGAGTTGGCCGCACGGACGCTGGCGCGTCAGTTTCCGGTGGGTCCGGAGCCGGACGTGACCGGGTTGCTGCGAAAGGTGGGGCCGGTCCAGTCCCAGACCGCGCGCTCGGTCTTCCTCGGGCTGGCCGCCCGGAGCCCCGGGATCACTCGTGACGAGATCACCGCCGGCTACGAGAGTTTCGCCATCGTCCGCGGCAGCAGCTTGCGCGGCACGGTGCACACCAGCGTCGCCGAGCAGCATCCGTTGCTGGAGGTCGCCACCCGGCTGGGACAGCGGGCGCTGTGGGCCCGCTCGTTGCGGCTGGCCGAGACGACGCTGGAACAGGTCTGGGACGGCATCGAGGCGTATGCGGCCGAGGAGTGGCGGACGCCGGGCGAACTGGCCGAGCACCTCCTCGGCTGGCTGGCCGTCAACGACCCGGACGCGCGTCCGGCGTTCTCCGGAAATCAGGGCCGCTACTTCGCCTTCGGCCACGGCGGGCTGATCCGGCGTCCGCTGCAGGGGGACTGGACCGGGCAGGCAGCGCCGGTCTACCGGACGGCCGCCGCGCTGCTGGGCGACCGGCACGCCGCCCTCGCCGACCCGGACGTCGCCCTGGACGCCCTGCTCCGGCACCAGGTGCGGGCCGCCGGGCCGCTCAGCCGCGAGGATCTGGCCTGGTGGTCGGGGGTCGGCCTGACCAGGGTCGATGCCGCACTCGCCCGGCTCGCGCTGCCGTCCGAGCCGGGCGCGGACGGCCGCGCTTACCACGACGTGCCGGACGCCCCGCCACCGGCGGAGTTGCGCGGCGTCCGGCTGCTGCCCGAGTTCGACGCGCTGTTCTGCGCCTTCGAGCCGGCCGGCCGGGAACGGTTCGTCGACGCCGACCACTACGCGGTGCTGTGGAAGCAGGCCAATGGCCAGCTGCTCGCCCCTGTGTTGCTGGACCACAGGCTGCGCGGCCACTGGCGGTTGACCGGGACCCCACGCCATCGGCGGCTGGAGGTGAGCCTCTATCCGGGTGGACGCCGCCCCGCCCGCGCCGAGCTCGACGACGCAGTCTCGGGCGTCCGGCTCGCGCTCGGCGTGACCGTCGACGGTCTCGACCTGGTCTGAGGCTTCCGGTCTTCTCGCCGGCACCGCGAAACACCCGCGCGGCGGTACCCGTCGGGGTGAATCCCGGCTTAAGCTCCCCCAATCGGCGACGAGGACGCGCCGTGGAGAAGGAGACCCCCCATGAGCTCCGACGAGCCGAATCCCGCCGCCGACCCGGAGCGGCCGATCAGCCAGGCGGACTTCGACCGCATCCAGACATCCGACGAGTTCGTCGAGCTGCGCCGGCGATTCCGCACCTTCGCCTTTCCGATGACGCTGGCCTTCGTCGCCTGGTACTTCCTGTACGTGTTGCTGTCGACCTACGCGGTGGGCTTCATGTCGATCCCGTTGATCGGCTATCTCAACGTCGGCATGGTGATGGGCCTGGCGCAATTCGTCACCACCTTCGGCCTGACCTGGCTGTACGTGCGGCACGCGAACCGCAACCTCGACCCGCTGGCCGAACGACTGCGCAACGAGCTGGAAGGGGATGCCTGAGATGCAGATGGGCAATCCGCTGCTGAACATGGGCATCTTCGCGGTGTTCGTGCTGATCACGCTGATCATCGTCATCCGGGTGGCCAGCCGGGCGAGCCGGACGGCCACCGACTTCTACGCCGGCGGCCGGGCCTTCAGTGGACGCCAGAACGGTATCGCGATCGCCGGCGACTACCTGTCGGCGGCGTCCTTCCTCGGCATCGCGGGCGCGGTGGCGGTGTACGGCTACGACGGCCTGCTGTACTCGATCGGCTTCCTGGTGGCCTGGCTGGTCGCACTGCTGCTGGTCGCCGAGCCGTTGCGGAACACCGGCAAGTACACGATGGCCGATGTGCTCAGCTTCCGGATGCGGCAGCGTCCGGTGCGCACGGCTGCGGCGACCTCCACCCTCGCGGTGTCGTTCTTCTATCTGCTCGCCCAGATGGCGGGCGCCGGCGGACTGGTCGCGCTGCTGCTGGGCATCACCGACAAGACCCAGCAGGGCTTCGTGATCGCGCTGGTCGGCATCCTGATGATCGTCTACGTGTTGGTCGGCGGCATGAAGGGCACCACCTGGGTGCAGATCATCAAGGCGGTGCTGCTGATCCTGGGCGCCGGGGTGATCTGCCTGATGGTGATGTTCCACTTCGGCTTCAACCTGTCCTCGTTGCTCGGCGCGGCGGTCGAGGCGAGCCCGGACGGCGTCAAGGTGATCCAGCCGATGCTGCAGTACGGCAAGGATCCGCTCAGCTTCGTGTCGCTGTCGATCGCGCTGATCTTCGGCGCGGCCGGCCTGCCGCACGTGCTGATGCGCTTTTACACGGTGCCGACGGCCAAGGAGGCCCGGCGTTCGGTGTCCTGGGCGATCGGACTGATCGGGGCCTTCTACCTTTTCACCCTGATCCTCGGCTACGGCGCGGCCATCTTCGTCGGCAAGGACGCCATCCTGGCCGCTCCGGGTGGTGTGAACGCAGCCGCCCCTGCGCTGGCCTACAAGCTGGGCGGCGAGATCCTGCTCGGCGTGATCGCCGGGGTCGCCTTCGCCACCATCCTGGCGGTGGTCGCCGGCCTGACCATCACGGCGGCGGCGTCCTTCGCCCACGACATCTACAACTCGGTCCTCAAGCATGGCAACGCGTCCCCCGAGAAGGAGGTGCGGGTAGCTCGGCTGACCGTCTTGGTGATCGGGGCGATCTCGATCGTCGGTGGGGTGGCGGCCAACGGCCAGAACATTGCGTTCCTGGTGTCGCTGGCTTTCGCGGTCGCGGCCAGCGCTAACCTGCCGTCGATCCTCTATTCGCTCTACTGGCGCCGCTTCAACACCCGCGGTTCGGTGTGGTCGATCTACGGCGGCCTGATCTCGGCGGTGTTGCTGATCGCGTTCTCACCGGTGGTCTCCGGGGCGAAGACGGCGATGTTCCCGGCGGTGAACTTCGCCTGGTTCCCGCTGACCAACCCGGCGCTCATCTCGGTGCCGCTGGGCTTCTTCCTGGGCTGGCTGGGCACCGTCACCAGCAAGGAATTCGACGCCGCCAAGCAGTCCGAGATGGAGGTCCGGTCGATGACGGGGGCGGGGGCCGAGAAGGCCGCCGTGCATTGATCCCCGAAGCGGGATTGAGATAGAACACGCTTGTGCGCGACGCTGCGGCGACCGGCCCTTCCCCCCGAAAGGGCCGGTCCGCCGGTGCGTCGCGCACCACGCGTTCCCCCCTATAGTCACACCGCCGAGTGAGCCCCCCAGCTACTCGGGATCAGCGACTTCACCCGTTATGAGCAGGTGCGCAGGGGGCTGATACATCCCACTTGTGGAGTTTCTGAGCCGTCAGCGGTGCATCCAGACCGTGGTGTCGGACGGCAGATTCCCGTCGGCGTCGAGGTCGCCGGAGGCCAGCAGCACCTGACCGTCCGGCAGCGTGACCGGTGCGGAACCGAAGTTCGTCCAGCACTCGAAGCGGTGCTCGCCGGCACCCGCCGGACGGGTGAAGACCAGCGTGTCCGCGGGGCCTTCCAACCACTCCAGGGTGCCGTCGCCGAGTTCGTCCAGCCGGCGACGCAGCGTCAGCGCGGCCCGGTACAGCTCCAACGTCGAGCCGGGGACGCCGTCCTGAGCGTCGGCGGCCAGCGCCGTCCAGTCGCTCGGCTGGGGCAGCCAGGGCGCGGCCGAGCCGTCCGGAGAGAAGCCCAGCGAGTCGCCGGAGGCGGTCCAGGGCAGCGGGACGCGGCAGCCGTCCCGGCCCTTCTCGGTGCCGCCGGACTGGAACCAGATCGGGTCCTGCAGCGCGTCGACGGGAATCTCCTCGGCCTCGGGAAGGCCGAGTTCCTCGCCTTGGTAGACGTAGGCGCCGCCGGGCAGGGCCAGCATCAGCAGCGCAGCGGCCCGCGTCCGGAGCCGGCCCAGGTCGAAGTCGGCGGGCAATCCGGCGAAGTCGTCGACGTGCCGCGCCATCGGCTTCAGGCCGGCCTGCTCGCGGGCGTAGCGCGACACCGGACGGCAGACGTCGTGGTTGCCCAGCACCCAGGTCGGCGGAGCTCCCACCGCGGCGTGCGAGGCGATGGTGGCGTCGATCACCGAGCGCAGGTCGCCCGCCAGCCAGGGCGCCATCAGGAAGTCGAAGTTGAACGCGGTGTGCAGTTCGTCGGGGCGCAGGTAGGCGGCCAGCCGATGCGGACGTCCGACCCAGATCTCGCCGCAGAACGCCCGAGCCGGGCTGTACTCGTCGGCGATCCGGCGCCACTCCCGGAAGATCTCGTGCACTGCCGGCTGATCCCAGTGCGGGTGGTCGGCTTCGGTGTCGTCGGCCAGCGGGAAGACCAGCCCGTCCAGGTCGGGCAGTTCCCAGTCCTTCTCCAGTCCGTGGGCGACATCGATCCGGAAGCCGTCGATACCGCGGTCGAACCAGAACCGCAGGGTTTGCTCGAACTCGGCGCGCACCTCGGGGTGCCGCCAGTTGACGTCCGGCTGGGCGGGGGCGAACAGGTGCAGGTACCACTGGCCGTCCGGGACCCTGGTCCAGGCCGGCCCGCCGAAGTTGCTCTGCCAGTCGTTCGGCGGCAACTCGTTGTCGGTGCCGCGACCCTCGCGGAACACATACAACTCGCGCTCCGGCGAGCCCGGCGCGGCGGCCAGCGCGGCCTGGAAGAGGATGTGCTGGTCGGAGGTGTGGTTCGGCACGATGTCGATGATGATCTTGATCCCGGCCTCATGTGCCTCGGCGATCAGCGCGTCCGCCTCGGCCAGGGTGCCGAACAGCGGCTCGATGTCGCGGTAGTCGCTGACGTCGTAGCCGGCGTCCGCCATCGGCGAGGGGTACCAGGGGCTGATCCAGATCGCGTCCACGCCGAGGGCCGCCAAGTGCGGCAGCTTCGAGCGGATACCCGCGATGTCGCCGATCCCGTCGCCCGAGGCGTCGGCGAAGCTGCGCGGATAGATCTGGTACACCACCGCATGCCGCCACCAGTCGTCTCGTGCGTTGCGCCCGTCCATGAATCTCCTTTACCGGTATAGTTCTGTACCGGTAAAGGTAGCGCGCAGTGCGAACGAAGGCAAACGCGTATCGAGAGCGAGGTCCCATGTCACGCGTCACCCTGCAGTCCATCGCCGACCGGCTCGGCGTCAGCCGGATGACGGTGTCGAACGCCTTCTCCCGGCCCGACCAGCTGTCCGCCGAGTTGCGCCGCCGGATCCTGGCGACGGCAGCCGAGCTCGGCTACCAGGGGCCCGATCCAGCCGCTCGGTCGCTGGCCACCGGCACCAGCGGCGCCATCGGCGTGCTGTGGACCGAACCACTCCGACTGGCCCTGTCGGACGCCGTGACCGCCCGGTTCCTGGGGGCGGTCGCCGACGAACTGAGCGCCGATGGCCTGGCGCTCACCATGCTGCCTCCGACGGTGCCCGCCCACGACGTGGCGATGGACGGCGCGATCGCCTACTCCTGCGCCGCGGGCGCCGCACCGGTGGAGTGGCTGCGGCGTCGCGGCGTCCCCGTGGTCGCCGTCGACATGGTCTGGGAAGGCAGCCCGCGGGTCGGGATCGACGATCGGGGCGGCGCCCGCCAGGCGGCCGAACATCTTCTCGGATCGGGGCATCGGAGGATCGCCGCGCTCACCCCGTCACCCGGTGGCGAGCGGCTGGCGGGCTGGCTGGACGGCCTCGGCGGCATCGAGCCGGCCCTCGCCTACGTGGACGTCTTCGCCGACAATCGGGCGACGATCCTCGACCTGCTGCGGAACGAGCGACCCACCGCCGTGCTGTGCGTCTCGGACCTGGTCGCCGCCCAGGTGCTGGCCGTCGCCGGGGAACTCGGACTGGCCGTCCCGGCGGAGTTGTCGGTGGTGGGTTTCGACGATCATCCGGTGGCTGCCGGGCTCGGGCTGACCACGGTGCGACAGGACCCGGACGCCAAGGGACGCGCCGCCGCGCAGGCGGTGCGGCAGCTGCTGGCGCACCGAACCGATCCGGACGCCGCGGCGCCGTCCGATGTGCGGCTGCCGGTCGAGTTGGTGCTGCGGCACAGCACCGGGCCGGTTCCACTCGGCCAGCGCCCGGACGCCACTGGGTAGCATGCGGCAATGAGCGCAACCCAGCCGGCCCGGCGGCCGCGCGGCTGGGTGGTCGCGCTGCTCGTGCTGGTCATGGTGGCCGGCGGTGGCTTCCTGATCTGGCGCACCGCCACCGACCCGATGCCCGCCGCGACCACCGCCGCCCATCGAGCGGCGGAGGCCATCGCCGGCCGAACGATCGCTGACGGCTCGTTCGGCGCAACCGTGGGACCGACGGAGGTCGAGGACCTGACCGCCACCCTGCGCGGCATGGGCACCCTGCGGCCGACCATCAGTGTGGTGGATGTCCAAGTGGCCGACGATCAGCGCGAAGCCACGGCGCGGCTGCGCGCCGAATGGGTGATCCACGACGGCAAACCGGCCTGGATCCAGGAGGCGTACCTGCGGCTGATCCGGGGCTCCGACGGGTGGACCGGGGTGTGGCAGCGCGAGCTGATCGCCTCCGGGCTGGAGCCGGACGACCGGTTGCGGGCCGTCCGGCTGGCGCCCGAGCGCGGCGAGATCCTGGGTCGCCACGACGAACGGCTGGTCTGGAACCAGGACGCCAAGCGGATCGGCCTGGACAAGACCTTGCTGACACCCCACGCGCAGCCCGGCTCGGCGGCGGCGTTGGCGCGGGCGGTGGGCATCGACATCGACAGCTATGTCGCGAAGGTCGCTGCCTACGGTCCGAAGGCCTACGTGGAGGCTGCCGTGATCCGGGCGGTGGGGCAGGATGAGTGGCTGACGCTGGATGCTGTCCGCCGGGTCGAGGGCGTGCGGATCATGGACGCCGTCCGGCCGCTGGCCCGCACGAGCAGCTTCGCGCGGCAGCTGCTGGGCACGGTGGGGGAGGCCACCGATGACGCGATCAGAGCCGGGCAGGGCGCGGTCCGGCCCGGCGACCTGGTCGGCCTGACCGGTCTGCAGCGAGCCCACAACCAACAGCTGATGGGTGTCACCGGGTTCGTCGTCCAGGCCTACCCGGACGGCCACCCCGAGGACGCGACGGAGCTGTTCCGGGTGCCGGCGGTGGCCGGCGAGCGGCTGCGGATCACTCTGGACGCCGGCCTGCAGCGTCGCGCCGAGACGCTGTTGACCGGTTCCGCGGAACGGGCGGCGGTGATCATCGTGCGGCCCTCGGACGGCGCGGTACTGGCGGTGGCCAGCAAGCCGGGGCAGACCACGGCGACCACCCAGCGGGTGTATCCGGCCGATTTCGCCCCGGTCGGCGCAATCGCCGGCCGCGGCGATCCCACAACGGCGATCGAGGCACTCGCGCTGACCGACGGGTTCGGGCTGGGCATCGACATCTTCGGCGCCGCCGCCGAAGAGGGCCCGCTGCGGCTGTCGCCGTTCGCGATGGCGATGGCGACCGCGTCGGTCGCCCGGGGTGCCACCATCGCACCCTGGCTGGTGGTCGACGCCAAGCCGGCCGCGCCGGCGTCCGGGATCAGCCCGGAGCAGGCCGAAGCCGCGCGACAGAAGCTGCGTGCCCGGGCATCCCGCGGGCCGTTGAAGCCGCTGTCGAAGATTCCCGGGCCACCGGTGCTCGCCGACAGCGACGGCAAGCTGTGGACGGTGGCCGCCCGCGGCGACCTGGTCGCGGTGACCTATGACTCCGGGCGGGGCTCGGTGGCGCTGATGGGCCGGCTGCTGTCGGGCCTGCGGTGAAGGCGCTTCCCTAGACTTGCCGCATGCGTCGCCTCGGCTGCCTGCTCGCGCTCCTCGTCCTCAGCGCCTGTTCGGTGACCCCGCCGCCCAGCCCTGAACCCAGGCAGAGTTCGCCGGGCCCGCAGCCGAGCCGCTTCCAGACCGCTCCGCCGTTGCGTAGTACGCCGTCCGGGACGCCGGCCGAGCTTCCGCCGCAGCGGCTGGCGGCGATCGAGTCGGAGTTGCGGAGCCGCGGCGTGACCGGTGACATCGTGGTGGTCAGCGCCGAGAATGTGCGATTCAACGACGGCTCACTGGGTTGTCCGCGGCCCGGCGTCCAGTACACCCAAGCGCTCGTTGACGGCATGCGGGTGATCGTCGAGGCGAACGGACGGCGCTACGACTACCGCTTCGGCCAAGGTGACGTTCCGCAGTTGTGTGACCGGGCGGTTCCCGGCGCGGTCCGCAGCAGCAGCCGCTGAGGGCGACGATGACCGGTCTCGACCTCTACCTGCGCGGAATCCGGACGGCGGTGGCCTGCTGGGAGGCCTATGCCCGGACCATCGACGGCGCCACCATCGAGCGGGCCGCCGGCGTTGACATCGCCGTCTTCGCGAAGGGTCCGGAGCGGCGGTTCTTCAACAACGCGGTGCTCGGCCATGGGCTGAGGGCAGGCCGGCGGCGCGACGCGGTGGACGCGATGGCGCAGGTGTATGCCGGCGCCGGCATCGTCGAGTACGCCGCCTGGGTGCACGAGAGCGACCGGTCGATGGTGGCCGAACTCACCGGCCGGGGGTTCGTCCACCAGGAGACCACCTGGGCGATGGGCCGTCCGCTCACCGCCGCCACGCTGGGGCAAAGACCAACGGCGGACGGCATCGACGTCACGCTCGGCGAGTGGGAGGAGTATCTTCGCGTCCTGGAACTGCCCGAAGGCACGCTGGCTGCCGCGGACCCGTGCGCCTTCCAGGTGGCGGTGGGCCGGCTCGGATCCCGGGTGGCGTCCGCGGGCATGGCGTTCGACCATGAGGCCGACGTGGGCATCTTCAACGTGGCCACCGCGGCGTCCGCCCGTCGGCGCGGCATCGGCTCGGCGGTGGTCGCGCGGCTGTTGCGCGAGGCGGCGGCGCGGGGCGCGGTCACCGCGACCCTGCAGTCCACCGCGATGGCGCGCTCGGTCTACGCCGGGCTCGGGTTCCTCGACCTCGGGCGGATCCTGGAGTTCGGGCCGCCCGAGGCCTAGCTCAGAGCTTGGGACGCCGCAGCAGCAGTGCCTCGTGGCTTCCGGACTTGTTGTCCACCACGACAACCATGGTGCCCAGGGGCTTCTGGTCGGCCACGCCCTGAGGATCGATCGTCAACTGCACCGTCCGGGAGCCGTTGGCCGGTACCGTCGTCAGGTCGCCGTTGCTGATCGCGGGCTTCCAGGGGTTGTAGCTGGCCATCCGGGTGAACGCGTCCATCGCGGTGTCGTCGACGGCCGAGTAGCTCTCGACCGTGTAGTCGAAGGCACCCGTCTTGGCGGTGATCCCCAGGTCGTCGGCCAGTACCGGAATCAGGATGGTGCTGCTGTCGGTGGGCGCTTGGGCCATGAATCCGCTACTGGCCAGCGCCTTCGTGGCGATGTCGTAGATGAACACCTCCGTCTGACCGTCGAAGTCATCGTTGCGGACCTTGCCGGAGTCGGCGCTGAACACGATGAAGTCCGGGTCGCCGTCACGATCGGTGTCGATCAGGACGTCGAACTCGTTGGCGGCGGCGTTCGACCAGCGCGTCCAGTTGTTCACTGCGAACACCAGCAGCTGACCGTCGGCGGAATCGAACGACTGGACCCCGGCGGCCCGCAGATCAAGACCGCCCGGGAGCGCGGGGTTCACCGTGGGGGTGTCGGTCAAGCCCCAGGTGTAGATATCGGCCGCGGCCGGCAGTGCGCCGTGGCGGTTGGTCAGCTTCACCGTCGCGTAGCGCGGTGCAGACGGCGCTTTCGTCGGCGGCGCGGTCGGCGCGGGGGTGACGGTCGTCGTGCCCGGTTGGCCGTGCGTGGTAACCGGCGCCCGCACCAGCGTCTGGCTGGCAGCGACCTTCGCCTGCGCCCGCGGCACCATCAGGTAAGGAACCCGCAGCGTGCCCTGGCCGTTGCTGGTGATGGTGATGTTCCCGGACGCCTCGTACAGAGCGAACGGCGAGGCGTCGGTGAGCGACGAGCCCACTTTCCTGGCCTGGACGCTCAGCCGCACGCTGACCGTCCGGCTGCTTCGAGCCGGGACGACCACCGTGCTGCGGCTCAACCGGATCGTCGCGGGCACCGATTGCGAGGTGGGCGCGTTCTTCAACCGGAAGGTGACCCGCTTGGACCCCTTGTTAACCAGGGTCAGCTTGTTCGTGCCCGAGTAGCTGCTGCTCGGTTCGCGGAAGCCGAAGCTGAGAGTGCCCTCGTACACACGTCCAGCCCCGGTGGTGTACCGGTCGCCGATCGCGAAGACATTGGTGGAGACCACCTGCTTGGCGTCCACTCGTCCTCCGCCGAGGGTCAGCCGGTAGTCGGCCACCTTGGACGGATCGGCCGTGGTGGTCAGGGCCGCGCTGATCTGCGCCGACGTCCAACTCCTGTGGGCCTGGCGGGCCAACGCCGCGACACCGGCAACGTGCGGTGCCGCCATCGATGTGCCCGAGAGGGTCGCCGGGCCGTTGCCGGTGCCGACTCCAGCCGACGTGATGTTCACTCCGGGCGCCGAAACCGACGGCCTCAGCCCGCTGTCACCGCTGCGTGGACCGCCGGAGGAGAACGCGGCATAGCCCTGGTAGGCGGGATTGTTCAGGATCGATGCGGTGAGCGTCAGCGACTTACCGGCCGCGGCCCGCAGCTCGGGTCCGTCGCCGGCGCGGACGCCCAGGAACGGAATGGTGACGGTGTAGTCCTCGGCCGGCAGGGGTGGTTCCAGGTCCGGATCAGCCGGGACCTCGGCGATGGTGCCCTCGAACGGCGGGTAGCTGCCGTCGGTGTTGATTTGGATCACCGCCGCGGCACCGGCCTGCTGCCCGGAGGCGGCCTTCCGAACCCGGGCGCAGACGCCGCGTTGCACGACGGCGACCTGGTTCGAGCCCGCTTTGACTCCGCTGAAGGCGAACGACTTCGGGGTGCAGCCCAACGCCTCGTTAACGGTGGTGGTCTTGGGATCGTCGACGAGCGGCACGATGGTGAACGGGCGGGCCGGCAGTTGGGCGTCGTTGGCGTTGATCGCCGCCATGGTCGCACCACCGAATTTCAGGGTGGCGCCGGGGTACGTCGCCACCGAGTCCATCGCAGAGACGCTGATCACCCCACGGCCGGCGCTGGGTGAGTCGACCAGGTAGGGATTGGGGCCGGCGTTGCCCGCGGCCGTGACCACGATGATGCCGGCCGCCTGAGCGTTCGTGGCGGCGACTGCAGCCGGGTCGTCGGCTGTGCCGTACGAGGCACCCAGGGACATGTTGATCACCTGCATGTGGTGCTTGACCGCCCAGTCGATGGCTTCGATCGTCATCGATGTGGAGCCGGCGCAGCCGAGCACCTTGAGCGCGTACAGGTCGGCCTTCGGGGCGACGCCCGGGCCGATAGTCCATTTCCGGCTCGGGGTGCTGGCGTCGTAGGGGCCGGCGTACGCCTTGCCGTCGGCGGTCACGCCGCCCCCGGCCGCGGTGCCGGCCACGTGGGTACCGTGGCCGAAGCAGTCCAGCGGATTGGCATCGGGCTTCGGCGTGGCCTTGTCGGCATCGCTGGCGTCGTAGTCGTCGCCGACGAAGTCCCAGCCGCCCTTGACCCGCGCGGTCGGGGTGAAGGTGTCCCGCTTGCGCGCCGCCTGGTACGCCTCGACCGTGCCCGGCCCGCCAAAGTCGGCGTGGGTGTAGTCGATGCCGCTGTCGATGATGGCCACCCTGATCCGCTCGCCCCGGAACTTGCTGTGCTGCCACACCCGGGGGATGCCGAGGAACGGCACGCTGGTGGCGTTGTCGACCGTCTGGATCGGGACGGCCCGAACCGACTTCACCCCGGGCAGCGCGGCGATCGCCGTGAGTTTGTTGCGCGCCACCGACACCCGCATGCCGTTGTAGGCGGACTGCATCTGCGATAGCACCTTGCCGCCGTGGCTGCGGATCTCGGACTTCACCCGATCCTGGGACTTCTTCAGCCCGGAGCGGATCTTCGAGGCTTGAGCTTCCGGCAGCGGCGCCCCCGCCCGACCCTGGACGACGGCGACCGGGTCTCCGGTGAGTTCGACCACGACGGTCACCTTGGCGTCGGAGTTGAGCGTGCTGGGCTTGAACACACTGCCGACCGGCCCCGTGGTCGGGGCGTCCTCGAAGTGTTCTTCACGGGGCTCGGCGTGCGCGACGGTGGGGACGCTGAGCACGAGTGCGCCCGTGAGGATCAGGAGTTTCCGGCTTAGCACGATCTGCCCGGCCTTTCTGGAAAGCGGGTGAGGGGGTTGAGGCAGGTTGGGGGGACCCTGCCGAGCAGGCTACGTAGCAGCCCTGGGCGAGTCAACGGATGCGTCGGGTTGGCTCCCCATGGTCCAATGGTGAGGTCCCCGATGCCGAGCCTGCCACCAGAGGGAGCCCATGAGTCAGCCCAGCGACACCTTCGCCCACCAGACCCGCCGGCTGACCTCCGAGCTGCAGCGGCTGCGCGACTGGGCCGGCGGCGATCCGGCCCGGATGGGCCGGGTGGCCGACGCGCTGGTCGAGTTGACCGGGCACCGTCTCTCCGGGCATTGCTGGGCCGAGGCCGCGTCGGGCGTCCAGGAGGCGGTGACGCTGGCGGCGAAGGTGTTGGCGCAGCACGGTCCGGTCGGGCCCTACACCCCACGCGCGGACGCCGTCCGATCGATCACCGCGCTGGTGCAGCTGGCGATGATCCAGTCCGCGGCTGGGTTGCCGGCGCAGGCCGAGCAGGCCCTGGCGGCTGCGTTCGGGCTGCGCGAGCAGCTCAGCAGGCTCGACCTGGACGCCGACCTGTCACCTCGAACGATCGCCTGGGCGCTGCTGGTTTGGGCGCGGGCGGGCCTGGCCGCCGACGATGTGGCCGCCGCGAATGCCCGGATCGACGCGGCGCTCGCGGTGGCGGCCGACGACGGCGAGTTCGTGGCGCTCGACGTCGACCGGCTGGCGTCGGAGGCCCGCTGGGCGGCGGGTTCGGCCGAACCGGCCGTGGAGTACGTGCTGCGGGCCGTCGAGAGATACGACGCGCACGCGCTGGAAGCGTTGGAATCAACGGCGCAGTGGCCCGCGGCACTGGTGGAGCGGCTCAGTGAACCGTTGTTCGGCCTGTACAGCGAGGCAGCCGACCGGGTGCTCGGCGTCGGGGCACCGGGGCTGGGTTTGACCCTGCGGCGTCGCCTGGTCGACCTGCTGGGTGCGCTCGCTGTCCGGCTGCCCGCGGCCCAGCAACTCCTGGTGGTCGCGCTGACTGATCTCGCCGAGGACCTTCGGGGCTTGGGCCGCAACCCGGAGGCCGACGACGTGGCCGACCTGGCAGCCTCGATCCTCGGTGATTCCGACGACGAAGCACTGCCTCGCCGGGAACGAGCCCGGCTGGGTGCGCACATCTCGTGGACGGCGCTGCCGCCCGCCGAGGCGTTCGGCGTCGCCTCCGGTGCGCAGGACGAACCGTCGGGGCGGCTGGCCGCGCTGCGCGGGCCGGCCGATGCGGCGGAGTCGATCCGCCGCACTGAGACCGAGGCGGTGCTGGCTCGTCGCGTCCGGGAGGCCGACGACGAGGCCGTCCGGCTGGCCGAGGAGGCCGAGCAGAAGCGGCTGGAGCACGAGCGGTTGGCCGCGGAGCGGGCGGAAACGCAGGCTCGGGAGGCTTTCGAGGCCGCCGAGGCCGAGCGCTTGGAGCGGCAGCGCAAGAGGGCGGAACGGATAGCCGAACACGAACGCCAGCTGGAGCGGGAACGGGCGGAGGCGGAGGCCGCGCTTCGGGCTCGGGTCAGCGACGAGACCGATGAGGAGCGCGCCGAGCGCGAGGAACTGGAGCGGCTGGCGGCAGAACTGGCCGCCCTCGAGACCGCCGAGGAAATCGCCGAGCACGAGGCCGAACGCGAAGCCGTCGAGGATGCGCAACTGGTCGTCGCGGCGGAGGAGCTGTCCGAGCAGGAGGCATTGGCCGAAGCCGAACGGCTGGCCGCCGATGAGGCTGAGCGCCGGTGGTCCGCTTGGCCGGTGGTTGAGCTTGTTGAGGCCTCGTCGAACTCGAGCGTCTCGCCGCCGGTGGTTGAGCTTGTTGAGGCCGCTGAGTTGGAGCCTGAGTCGAAGCCGGTGGTTGAGTCGGAGCCGGTGGTTGAGCTTGTTGAGGCCGCTGAGTTGGAGCCTGAGTCGGAGCCGGTGGTTGAGCTTGTTGAGGCCGCTGAGTTGGAGCCTGAGTCGGAGCCGGTGGTTGAGCTTGTTGAGGCCGCTGAGTTGGAGCCTGAGTCGGAGCCGGTGGTTGAGCTTGTTGAGGCCGCTGAGTTGGAGCCTGAGTCGGAGCCGGTGGTTGAGCTTGTTGAGGCCGCTGAGTTGGAGCCTGAGCCGGAGCCGGTGGTTGAGCTTGTTGAGCCCGCTGAGTTGGAGCCTGAGTCGGAGCCGGTGGTTGAGCTTGTTGAGGCCGCTGAGTTGGAGCCTGAGTCGGAGCCGGTGGTTGAGCTTGTTGAGGCCGCTGAGTTGGAGCCGGAGCCGGTGGTCGAGCTTGTCGAGACCCCCGAGCCGGAGCCAGAACCTGAGCCGGTTATCGAGCTTGTCGAGACCCCGGAGCCTGAGTCGGTTGTCGGGCTTGAGACCCCTGAGCCGGAGCCGGAGCCAGAACCTGAGTCGGTTGTCGAGGTTGTCGAGACCCCGGAGCCTGAGCCGGACGCGCTCGAGCAGGTCCGGGCGGGCGTCGAGCAGGCGGCCGCAACTGGGAAGCGCCGCGACGTCCGGGATGCCAGTGAGGCGCTCGTCGACGAGCTCCGAAGTCGTTACCTCGCCGACCCGGAGCGGTACTTGGACGAGTTGCTGGAGGCTCTGGACCAGTTGGCGACAGCCCGTTGGCAAGCCGGCGATTGGTGGGGTTCCCGCGCTCCCGCCAAGGAGGCCAAGACGCTGCGCAAGCAGCATGGCCGCTGATCGAGCGGCTGAGACGCGCCGACCCGCCAGTTGTGGGAACCCGCCAAAGCTCACCCGTCGGAGTTGGCCCGTCCGGACAGCTCCGCCGGTGCTGATCGGCGGAATCTGAGGGTTGCCGCTCGGGTCGCCTCGCCTTGCGGACTCAGAAGTGGAAGATTTCGGGGGCAGAACTGCGATCGGACAGGTCCATAGCAAGGTGAGGAGGCGCCCGGTGTTCAAGCGCATCGCGATCGTCAATCGGGGCGAGGCCGCCATGCGGCTCATCCATGCCGTCCGCGATCTGAACGCCGAGCGACCCGGTGTCGATCCCATCACCGTCATCGCGCTGTACACCGACGCCGAACGCACCGCGATGTTCGCCCGCGAAGCCGACGAGGCGTACCCGCTCGGGCCGGCGTCCCAACGGCCCTACCTGAACCACGCCCTGTTGATCGATGTGCTGCGCCAGGCCCGGGCCGACGCGGTCTGGGTGGGCTGGGGCTTCGTCGCCGAGGACGCGGCGTTCGCCGACCTGGTCGAATCCCACGGCATCACCTTCATCGGCCCCTCCGGCGAGGCGATGCGCAAGCTGGGCGACAAGATCGGCTCCAAGCTGATCGCGGAAGAGGTCGGTGTCCCGGTTGCGCCGTGGTCGCGCGGCGGCGTCGACACTCTGGACGACGCCTTGGCAGCGGCCGAGCGGGTCGGCTATCCGCTGATGCTCAAGGCGACAGCCGGCGGTGGCGGACGCGGCATCCGCAAGGTGACCAACGCCGACGAACTGACCGACGCCTACCAGCGCACCCGCGACGAGGCCGAACGTGCCTTCGGCTCCGGTGTGGTGTTCCTGGAGAAGCTGGTCACCGGCGCTCGGCACGTCGAGGTGCAGGTCATCGCCGACGGGCAGGGCACCGCCTGGGCGCTGGGCGTGAGGGATTGCTCGGTGCAGCGCCGCAACCAGAAGGTGATCGAAGAGTCGGCGTCCCCGCTGCTGAGTGCCGATCAGACCGACGAGTTGAAGGCGTCCGCGGAACGGTTGGCGCTGGCCGTCGACTACGCCGGCGCCGGCACCGTCGAGTTCCTCTACCACCCCGGCGACAAGGCGTTCGCCTTCCTCGAGGTGAACACCCGGCTGCAGGTGGAGCACCCGATCACAGAGGTCACCAACGACTTCGACCTGGTCAAGGCCCAGATCCGGGTGGCCTCGGGCGAACGGCTGGTCGACCGGCCCAGCGAGTTCGGGCACGCCGTCGAGGCGCGGCTCAACGCCGAGGATCCCGACCGCGACTTCGCCCCCTCGCCCGGACGGATTTCCCGGCTCGACCTGCCGGCCGGTCCCGGCATCCGGGTCGACACCGGGGTGGCCGAGGGCGATCAGATCCCCGCCGATTTCGACTCGATGATCGCCAAGATCATCGCCTTCGGACGCGACCGTAGCGAGGCACTGGGCCGGCTGCGGCGGGCGATGAACGAGACCACCGTGGTGATTGAGGGCGGCGCCACGAACAAGAGCTTCATCCTCGACCTGCTGGGCCGGCCCGAGGTGGTCGGCGCCGAGGGCGTCGCCTGGGCCGACACCGGCTGGATCGACCGGGTCCGCGCCGAGGGCGGCCTGGTCGCCGACCGGCACTCCGGGATCGCGCTGGTCGCGTCCGCCATCCAGGCCTACGAGGACACCGAAGAGGTGGAGATCGCGCGGCTGCTGGAAACCGCCCACGGTGGACGCCCCCAGGTGCAGCACACGGTCGGACGCCCTGTCGACCTGAAGCTGCGCGGGGTCACCTACCAGCTGACGACCTTCCGGATCGGCCCGCAGCGTTACCGGGTCCGGGTGGCGCAGGGCGATCAGTCCAGCACGGTCGAGGCGTCCCTGCAGCGACTGGACGACTTCCACAGCCGGCTTCGGGTCGGAGACCAGCGTTACCGGCTGGTCACCGCCAGCCACGGCCCGGTGCACCTGATTGAGGTCAACGGGATCACTCACCGGGTCAGCCGCGACGAGGGCGGCGTGCTGCGTTCGCCGGCGCCCGCGCTGGTGGTCGCCACCCCGGCTGCAGTGGGCGAACAGCTGGCCGCCGGGGCGCCGGTGCTGGTGCTGGAGTCGATGAAGATGGAGACGGTGCTGGTCGCACCCTTTCCCTGCCGGGTGAAGGAGTTGCTGGTGATCACCGGCAGCCAGGTGGAGACGATGGCACCACTGGTCCGTCTCGAGCCGGTCTCCGACGAGACGGCAGTCGTCGAGGAGGTGGCGGCCACCGGGCCGGGCCTGGAGCTGCCGCCTGTCCCCGAGATCACCGATCCGGACCTTCGGGCCCAGCGACTGCTTTCCGACCTGTCCGCGCTGGTAATGGGCTTCGACGCCGACCCCGACTACCGGCCGCTGGCCGGCTACCTGAGCACCCGCGACGAACTGCGCGCCGCGGGGGCGGACGTGATGGCCGGCGAGATCGCGATGATCGGCCTGTTCGCCGACGTGGCTGAACTGAGCCGCAACCGGCCGGCCGGCGAGGACGCCAGCACCGAGTTGCGGGTGCACAGCGACAGGGAGCATTTCCACCGCTACCTGCAGAGCCTGGACGCCACCCGCGCCGGCCTGCCGATGCAGTTCATCGAGCGCCTGGCCAGGGTGTTCGCCCACTACGGCATCACCGAACTGACCCGGACGCCGCAGGTGGAGGAGGCGGTGTTCCGAATCTTCCTGGCCCAGCAGCGCTTCGCGTCCGATCTGAAGGTGATCACCTCGCTGCTGGAGCGCTGGGTCGGCGAACCCGCGCCGCAGCCGCAGGTTGCCACCCACGCCAGGGCCGAGCTGGAACGCCTGGTCCGGGCCACCCAGCGGCGGTTCCCGGTGGTCGGCGACGTGGCCCGGTCGATCCGGTTCCGCTGGTTCGATCAGCCTCAGGTGGACGCCGAACGCGACCAGGTGCTCGCCGGTGTCGCCGACGAGGTCGCGGCGCTGGCCGCCGATCCCGACGCGCCGGACCGAGACGACCGGATCGCGGCGCTGGCCGCCGTCCCCGAGCCCGTCGTCGGTTTCCTCGCCGATCGGCTGGCCAACGGCGTCCGGGCCCACGAGCCGGTGCTCGAGGTGCTGATCCGCAAGAACTACGGCGATTTCGAGTTGTCCGCGCTGCGCCGTCTGGCCGTCGACGGACGAGCCGCGGCGACCGCCGAGTACCGCCTGGAGGGACGGCCCACGCGAGTGCTGTCCACCATCGGCCGGATCGACGAGCTGACCGCCGACGGCCCGATCAGCACCCTGGTCGCCGATCTGCTCAATGCCTCCGGCGGCGGGGAAGAGGCGGTGGTCGAGCTGTACCTGTCCTGGCCCGACGCACCGGATTCCGAGCGAGCCGGCGGCTATCTCGAAGAGGTGCTGTCGGGGTGGTCGCTGAGCGAGAACGTGCGCCGGATCGTCGTCGCTGTCTGCGACCACCGCGCTGACCCGCGCTACCTCACCTTCCGCTGGACGACGTCGGGCGAGATCGCCGAGGACCAACGCATCCGCGGTGTGCACCCGATGGTCGCTCGCCGGCTCGACCTGTGGCGGCTGCGCGACTTCGACCTGACCCGGCTGCCCGCGCCCGAGGACGTGCTGCTGTTCGAATGCGTCGCCAAGTCCAACCCCGCCGATCGTCGCCTGGTGGCGATGGCGCAGGTGGGGCAACTGGCCCCGGTGCGGGACGCCAACGGCCGGCTGCTCGGCCTGCCGCATGCCGAGCGGGCAGTGGAGAATTGCCTGGAGGCCATCCGGCGCACACGCGCCGTCCGGGGCAGCGAGGGCAATCGGCTCGACATGAACCACGTCTGGGTGCACGTTTGGCCGGTGATCGACCTCGATCACAAGGACATCGTCTCGCTGCAGACCAAGATCACCCCGCTCGGCGAGGGCGCCGGCATCGAAGAGGTGCTCGCGCAGGGCCGGTTCGACCAGCCCGGCCAGGGCATCATCCCGTTGGCCGTCCGGTTCCACTACCGGGCGGGTGCCGGGGTCACCGCGGTGATCGAGCCGCCGCCCACCGAGCCGTTGCAGCCGTTGGACGACTACGCGGGCAGGGTGCTGCGGGCCCGGCGCCGCGGGCTGGTCTACCCCTACGAGCTCAGCGACGTGTTGGCGGGACCCGGCGGCAGCATCACCGAGCTCGACCTGGACGCCGACGGCGCTCTGGTGCCGGTGGACCGTCCGCGCGGGCTCAACAAGGCCGGCATCATCTGTGCCCAGGTGACCACGCCGTCCCCGCTGTACCCGGAGGGAATGACCCGGATCGTGCTGTCCGGCGACCCGACCCGTGGCCTCGGTGCCGTGGCCGAACCGGAATGTCGGCGAATCATCGCCGCGCTCGACCTGGCCGAGCAGATGCAGGTGCCGCTGGAGTGGTTCACGCTGAGCTCCGGGGCTCGGATCTCGATGGATTCCGGCACCGAGAACATGGACTGGGTGGGTGCGGCGCTGCGCCGGATCATCGAGTTCACCCAGGACGGCGGCGAGATCAACGTCGTCGTGGCCGGCATCAACGTGGGCGCCCAGCCGTACTGGAACGCCGAGGCGACGATGCTGATGCACACCAAGGGCATCCTGGTGATGACCCCTGATTCGGCGATGGTGCTCACCGGCAAGCAGACCCTCGACTTCTCCGGCAGCGTCTCCGCCGAGGACAATTTCGGTATCGGCGGCTACGACCGGGTGATGGGGCCCAACGGCCAGGCCCAGTACTGGGCGTCCGACCTGCCGGGCGCGTTCCGCATCCTGATGAGCCACTACGCGCAGACCTACGTGATGCCGGGCGAGGACGGCCCGCGCCGGGCGCCGACGTCCGACCCGTCCGATCGGGACGTCTCCAGCTATCCGCACGGCGGCGAGTTCGCCACCGTCGGTGAGATCTTCACCGCCAACCCGGACCGGAAGAAGCCGTTCGACATCCGTACCGTGATGGCCTCCGTCACCGACGCCGACCATCCGCGCACCGAGCGCTGGGCGGGCATGGCCGACGCCGAGACGGCGGTGGTGATGGACGCCCGGATCGGTGGGCATTCGATCTGCCTGGTCGGCATCGAATCCAAGCCGGTACCCCGGGCCGGGTTCCCGCCTACCGACGGTCCCGACACCTACACCGCGGGCACCCTTTTCCCGCGGTCGAGCAAGAAGGTGGCCCGGGCGATCAACGCGGCCTCCGGCAATCGCCCGGTGGTCGTGCTGGCCAACCTGTCCGGGTTCGACGGTTCACCCGAGTCGATGCGCAACCTGCAGCTCGAATACGGCGCCGAGATCGGCCGGGCGGTGGTCAACTTCGACGGCCCGATCGTCTTCGTGGTGATCTCCCGCTACCACGGCGGCGCATTCGTGGTGTTCTCCAAGACGCTCAACGAGAACATGACAGTGCTCGCGGTGGAGGGCTCGTTCGCCTCCGTCATCGGCGGCGCCCCGGCGGCCGCAGTGGTTTTCGCCGGCGACGTCGCCAAGCGCACCGCCGCCGACCCGCGGGTCGCCGAGGTGGAGCGTCTACTGCGGTCGGCCCGACCGGCTGACCGGGCGTGGCTGCAGGCCGAGCTGGACGACGTCCGGGCTGCGACACGGGCGGAGAAGATCAGCGAGGTCGCCGCGGAGTTCGACGGCGTCCACAACATCCAGCGGGCCGCCCGGGTCGGCTCGGTGGACAAGGTGATCAGCCCGACCCGGATCCGTCCCGAGATCATCGACGTGATCGAGGCCTTCGAGAACCGCTGACCCCCACCCGTCGCTCGCCGAACTATTTAGGGCTCGCCGAACTCAGCGAGCCCAAAGTAGTCCGGCGAGCGCTGGGTGGGTGGCTAGGCCAGGGCCAGGACGATCACCAGCGCGGCGGTGAGAACGCTGCCCAGCCGCTCGAGGACGCGGGTGTGCCGGGCCAGGAAGTCGGACCATCCCGGCCGTCCGAGCAATAGGTACTGTGCGATGGCCAGAGTTCGGCTGAACCCGAAGACGGCGCCGAGCGCGACAGTTTGCCACCAGTCCAGGTTGGTGAGCAGCAGGTAGCTCGCGGCGATGTAGGACGCCGCACTCGGAATCAGCGTGCGGACGCCGGAGCCGTACTCGATGCCGAAGCGGGCTATGCCGATCAGCAGACCGTCTGCGAAGACCTCCTGCGGGATCAGTTTGTTGCGCTGCGGCAGTCGCAGCCGTGCCTGGACGAGATCGAGCACGACCAGTGCGACGACGACCACGATCAGGACGCCGGTCCGGATCGTCGCCGGCAGCCAGGACATCAGGCCGGCGGCCAGCGCCAGCCCGAGCCCGGTCAAAGCTCCGCCAAGACTCGAGCCCGCCGCGAAGGAGGCCCACAGCCGCAATCGTTTCGTGTGGCCTCGAACCGAGGCCGTCAGCGCCCAGGCGCTGTTCAGGCCTCAGGTGGAGCCGGACAGCGCCAAGCCGGCGATGCCCATGGCAAGCGATGCGATGACCGGGCCGGGCGCGTGGACGACGACGGCGACCATAGCCGCGAGGCCGACCCCGACCAGGAGTGACAGCGGGTCGGCCGGCCAGCGGCCTCTGTCGGCGGACACGATCAGACCGACCAGGGGCAGATCGACTTGTAGCAGGAGCCCTTGCTCGAGCAGGTGTAGCCGTCCGAGCAGCGGTAGGTCTTGCCATCACTGAACTTCCAGCGCCAGGAGTCGTACCCTCCCGACCAGCACTGGTCGGGCCGGTGCAGATAGTAGGATCCGCCGATCCCGGGGGCGCGCCGATGCCAGCCCTTCTGATTGTCCGCTCCGCTGGCGTACTTCCAGCAGCAGGCGTAGCCGCTGCAGATGGTCGATGGTCCGCAGCGCAGTCCGTGTTCGGTGTGGAGGCGCGCGTAGCTCGTGCACGGTCCGCTGCCGGTGTCCTTGTAGTCCTTGAAGTACGCCGCCTCCGCGCTCACTCCCTGGTCGTTCACCCAGGTGAGCGCGCCGAGTCCCAAGGCCATGCCGCCGGCGGCCAGGGTCTTGAGCAGCCCGCGGCGGCTGGGCCGGAACCGCTGCCTGATGGCTTCCTCGTCCGAGGTGGGCAGTTCGTCGAATCGAATGGTCATGATGACGCTTCCCTTTTGATGGACGGCAGCGCCAGCCAGGCGTGCAGATCGTGTTCGTCGGTGGGCAGCAGGGTGGCCGCGATGGCGCCGTCGCCGTCCACCCGCATCAGGTAGGGCGTTGCCGGGACGCCGAAGCGGTCGAACAGGTCGCGGCGATTCTCCAGGCAGCGGACGCCGGCTGCCGGCTCGCAGTTGCCGGCGGAGACGACCACGGTGGACGCCGGCGCCATCAGGTGAGCCAACGTGTTCAGCACCCGGGCACAGGAGTCGCAGGCCGGCGACACGAAGGCGACCACGCCGCCCCCGGCGGGGCGAAGAGCGGCCAGCTCTCCGGAGGGCGGAAGCAGCAGTCCGATCAGGGACGAGTCGCCCGATGCTGCCCCCGGCGTGGTCGCCCGGCGCAGTTGGTTGACCTGCTGCAGCAGGCCGGCGAAGCCGAGCGCCAACATCGCGATCGCCAGCCAGGCGACCACGATGGCAGCGGTGGTGAAATCCATCTCAGCCCACCATCGAGGTCTGCGCCGGCTGCGAACGGGCCACCGGCAGACCGGCCAGAACGATGCTGAGGGCGAGGGCGGCGAGCAGGTTGGTGACAACCTGGAGCACGGTCAGTTCCGTCAAGGTGAGCGGCACCCACGCCACCCAGACGCTGAATCCGGCCAGGATCAGGGCACGGAAGACCGTCCACGGACCGGCCATAGCCTCGCCCAGGCCGCAACCGCACGGCACCCCTTCCGGATGCCGCCGGGCCACAACGTGCAGATAGCCGGCGAAGCCGAGGCACACCACGGCGGCGATCAGTGCCGCCGCGCGCAGCAGGACGACGGAACCGGCCAGACCGGCCACCAGCGCCACCGGGATGGCCACCTCGGCGCCGATCAGGGCCGCGGCAACGGGCACGACCATCGGCCCGCGCATCGCACCGTGCCGGCGCAGTTGGGCGATCAGGGCACGGGGGCGGCGCAGATGACCGGCACCGGCCACCGCCAACAGCGCCACCACGGACGCGGCGAGCGCGGGGGTCACTGCCGGGACACCTCCACCCGAGACATCGAGGTGGCCAGCCGGTCCAGGCTGGTGGCGCCGTTCGGCACGCCGTAGACGACGAAGTCGGTGGTTTCCAGCACCACGTGCGGGGGCGAGCCGGGAGCGCTGCGGGTCAGTCGGCCACCCCGGACCAGGACACCGACCTTGGACGGCGCACCGCGCTGGCCGACCCGGCGCACGTCGAGCAGATAGCCGTCCGGGCCGTTCAGCCGGACGGTCTGATTGAGGTCATGACTGCGGTAGGGCGACCACGCCGCCGGGCCACTGGGCGCCAGCTGCGCACCGCGCGGACCACGTCCGATCCGGGCTGCGGCCAGGGTGCGGGCGAGGCTTTCCAGCGTCGTGGCCGGCGCTGCCGACCCGAACAGCACCTCGTCGGCGGACGTCGTCACCCGGTACACGAGTCCAGCCTTCGGGTCGCCGCCCAGTGCGCCGGTGCGGAGTGACATTCCGCCCGCCAGCTGCACCGACCCGGACAGCCGGGTCTGGGTGGAGTCCAGATAGAAGTCGGCGGCCTCCGGGGCTCCCGCGTTGACCTCGAGCTCGACCCCGGAATCGATCAACACCGACGTGCGCACGGGGCGCGTCAAGCTGCCGTCCGGCACGTCGATGCTGACCGGCTCACCGGTGAGCAGGCTGGTCTGGTACCTCATGGCAGCGTCCGTCCGTATCGGTCCCGCAGAATGGCCGAGACGGTGCGGTTGTCGCCGACCACCGTGCCGCGGGCCTCCCGCAGAGCGGTCAAAGCCTTCTGGGTGCTTGCCGCGAGCCCTGTCTTGGGGGTGAGCAGCAGCGGAGCCTGGTTGCGGCCCGCAGCCGCCGCTGCAGCCAGGGCGAGGCTCCAGTTGCCGGTCACGGTGAGGTAGGACCGGGTGACCGACGAGTGCTTGCCTGCGATCAGCGCCGACAGTCCGGGAAGGTCGCCGGACGTCAACCGTGCGGTCCGCGTTTCGTCGGACGCCGCGGCAGCGGCGGCGGCCAGCGTGGCGTTACTGATCGCGCTGGTCGACCCGACCGCCACGACATTGGCCGGCTCGAGTTTCGCCAATGCGGTCGCCGCCGCGGGCGACAGGGACGCGCCGTTGGTGACGATCAGCGGCGCGCCTTTGGTGGCGGCGAGCGCACTGATCGCCACTGCTTCGTTCGTCGACGTTTCAGAGAGCAGGTAGGCCGTGTCGGGATCGTCGGGGTACTCACCGGACGTGGCGGCAGCGACCGACGCGGCGTCGGTGCCGTTGAGTCGGCTGACCGAGGGCGCCAACGCGGACAATGCCCGTTGCACGGCCGCCGACACCGCAGCCTGCCCGCCGACGATCACGATGTTCGCCGGGGCCAGCTTGACCAGGGCGGTTCGCGTGGCAGCCGGGAGGGAGGCCTGCGCGGTCAACAGCAGCGGCGCCTTCTTGTGTCCGGCCAGCGCCGCAGCGGTCAGCGAGTGAGCCGGCACCTCCGCGGAAGCGACGTAGACGGTGCGGCCCTTTCGGGCACCGTCCGCGAGCTGGGCGGCCGTGCCATAGCTGGTGGCATCGCCGACGCGGTCGGTCTTGTTCGGTCGGCAACGGAACAACTGGACGTTGTCGACATAGAGGATCGTGGCCTTGCCCTTGGTCGCCTTGTGCTCGAAGTAGGTGCTTAGCCAGCCGGACTCGTCACGCGTCGCCGCCGTCACATTGATCAGCCGGCCCCGCCACGCCTTGTCCGAGGTGAACTTCCGCTGCACGGAGTTGACCGCGACGACACCCGTCACTCCTGCCCGGTTCCCACGGGTAGCGAACTGCAGATAGGTGGTGGCGCCCACACTGGTGCGGCGATGGGGCAGGAAGTGATGCGCGGTGGCTCCGGCCTTTCCGCTCAGTTTGCTCTCGGCGGAGTACTTTCCCTCGAGGTTGACCTTCTTTGTGCGGATCCAACCTCGGTTGAACTGCCGCCACGGAATGGCCGACTCGTAGCCCTGCCGGTAGACGGTCGCGGAGCGGCTGTACCCCTCCTGGCATGGCGCTTCGCCGCGCGGATCGTCGGCGAAGATGGGTGACCATTTGACGGCGGGTGCTGCTCCCTCGGCCGGCGGGCTGACTGCTGCGGCCGCGACCAGCAGCGCCGAGCAGGTTCCGATGCTCAGGAGTCGAAGCAGCATGACAAATCCTTCGGCCGGTGGGCGGCCTCAGTATCGCATACCCCTATCGGGTGTCCGTTGGAATGCGGAGAGGTTTTCCAGCCAGTGACCGGAACTCCCGATTCAGTCGGACGGTCACGCCGAGCCGGTCCAGGTGTTCCAGAAACGGAATGCCGACACGCCTGGTCAGTCCGAGCCGAGCGAGTGCGTCGCCGGCGCGGAACGGATCCGGAAGGTCACTGAGCCGGGAGTGGGCGATTCGGGCGGCATCGCCACCCAGCACCATCCCGTCGCCGAGGTAGGTCAGTCGTCCGGACCGGGCCAGGCGGAGCAACTCGCCCGACGAGACGCCGTCCAGTTCCGCACGACTCGGCGGGACGAGTGGTTCGGCGTCAAGCCTGGCCAGCCATGGTGGAGGCGGAACCGTGGTCGAGTCCTCCCCGGACGGCCGAGGCCGCGGGGCTACGGCGTCCGGTGCGACCCTGAGCCCGCCCAGGATCAGCCGGCCGCCGGGGTCTCGGAGCACCAGCGGGTCGTCGGCCAGCAGCGGGAGCGGACGTGGCAGGCGAAGTCGCCAGCGGTCGGCCGCGCGGGACAACCGGCCGGCGAACTGGCTGGAGCCCACGGTGACCAGCGGCTCCCGGACACGCTCTTCGGGGCCGGCCCAGTACACCTCGATCCGGTCCGACCAAGGCAGGTCCGGCTGGGTGAGAACGCCGCCGCGGGGCACCTCCTCGGGGCTGACTCCGACCAGCGACAACGCAGCCCGGGCCACCCCCTGTAGCTCGTCGACCGGCTGCCCGCTGTGCTGGACGCGGCGCACCTTGACCAGGTCGAATGGTCCGCGGCGGAGCCGATCGCCCGGGCGGACCGCCCCGCCCAGCAATGTTCCGGTCACCACCGTTCCGGTTCCGCGGACGGTGAACGAGCGGTCGACCCAGAGCCTGACCGGTTCGGCCGGACGGGGCTCCGGAAGAGCGTCCAGGGCGCTGCCCAACTGGTCCAGGCCCGATCCCGCGACCGCGCTCACCGCGACCAGCGGCACGTTTGGGAGACCGGCCTCGGTGAAGCGTCGGCTCGCCTCTGCGGTCACCGGCGCCGGGTCGGCCAGGTCGCACTTCGTGACGGCGACCAGACCCGTCGTCAGACCTGCGGCGACGAGCGCGCGCAGGTGTTGCTCGGACTGGGCTGCCCAGCCCTCGTCCGCCGAGACCACGAACAGGAAGGCCCGGGCCTGCAGCAGGCCGCGCACGGTGGTGCCGAGGAAGTCGCCGTGACCCGGCACGTCGATCACCGACAGGGTCCGCCCCGAGGGCAGCGTCATCCAGCTGTGGCCGAGTTCGATGGTCAGGCCGCGGCGCCGTTCCTCGGCCAGGCGGTCCGGCTCGACGCCTGTCAAGCAGCGGACCAGGGCCGATTTTCCGTGGTCGACGTGGCCGGCAGTCGCGACGATGGTCATCGACAGGCGCGGACGGCCGCGGCGAGCTGCTCGTCCTGATCCGCGGGCACCGTCCGGAGATCAAGCACCGTCCGGCCGTCCTCGAGGCGCCCCACCACGATCGGAGTGCCGGCGCGCAGCCGGTCGGCCAACGACTCGGGGTAGGTCACGCCCCAGCTCGGCAGGTGCTGACCAGGGGCCCCGCCGCCACCGACGACGGCCTGGGTGGGAGTGGCCGTGCCGTCGGTTCGTTCGGCCAGGGCACGCGCCCGGTCAGCGAGGACGGCCAGATCGGCGTGCAGATGCTGGTGCACCGGGGGAGGAGGGCCGTCGAGAGTTGCCGCCAGCGCCGCCAGCACGAGCTTGCCAGGGCGCAGCGCCCGGGACAGCGGGTGCCGGCGCAGCCGCTCCACCAGGTCCCGCCCGCCCAGGATCAGACCGGCCTGGGGACCACCGAGCAGTTTGTCCCCGCTCGCGACCACGAGGGCCGCTCCCGCGGCCAGCGCCGAGTGGGCGTCCGGTTCGTCGGGTAGTGCGGGATCAGCCACGAGCAGGCCCGATCCGATGTCCACCACGACCGGCACGCCGAGATCGATCAACTCGTCGATCCGTGGGGCGGAGGTGAATCCGTCCACCCGGTAGTTGCTCGGATGGACCCGGAGGATGCAGCCGGTCCGGTCGTCCACCGCACCCAGGAAGTCGGCGCGGGTGGTGCGGTTGGTGGTGCCCACTTCGCGCACCTGGACGGATCCGGCGGCGATCAGTTCGTGCAGCCGGAAGCCGTCGCCGATCTCCGGCATCTCGCCGCGCGACATCACCACGTCTCCACCGAGTGCGGTGGTGGCGAGCAGCAGTGCCGCGGCCCCGTTGTTGACCACCAGGGCGGCCTCGGCGCCAGGCACACAGCTCAGCAGGATCTCGGTCACCGCCGGCGCGCGCCGGCCGCGGCGGCCGGTGGCAAGGTCGAACTCGATCGTGGTGGGTCCGGCCGCCTGCACCATCGCGTCGATCGCCGCCTGCGACAGTGCCGCACGGCCGAGGTTGGTGTGCACCAGGACGCCGGTCGCGTTGATCACCGGAGGCAACGCCGGGTTGCGCAACTGTGCGGCCACGACCGTTGCGACGTCCGCTGGGTTGATCAGACCGGCGCGCGCCAGGTCCTGGACCCGGTGAATGACCGCCAGCAGCCGCTCCCGCCGCGCCCGGCCGGCGATCTGTGGATGGGTGAGCAACTCGTCGGTCCGCGGGATCTCGCGCCGTGGGTCAGATGTCACGGTTTCTCCCCATGAGTGGCGAAGGCGGACGGGAATCGAACCCGCCAGACCGGGGGCACCCGGTCTCGTCGGTGTTGAAGACCGCGGGGCCCACCAGGACCCGGACGCCTTCCCGCGGCAGCTTTGCTGGTCGGGCCCTACTCTAGTGCTCCACCCTGCTGGGCTACTCCGTGTCGTCCGGCCCGACCGGCGGAGGAAGTCGTGTCCAGTATCCGTTTGACCTCGTTCGCGGCCGGCGGGGGCTGTGCCTGCAAGATTCCGGCGCGCGACCTGCACACTCTGGTCGGCGCACTCGGGGGCCAGGACGGCGGGCCGGACCTGTTGGTCGGGATCGATCAACCCGACGATGCGGCCGTCGTCCGGATCGGTGCCGATTCCGCCGTGATTTCGACCGCGGACTTCTTCACCCCGGTTGTCGACGACCCGTTCGACTGGGGCCGGGTCGCCGCCACGAACGCGCTGTCGGACGTCTACGCGATGGGTGGGCGGCCGCTGATGGCCATCAACCTGTTGGCCTGGCCGACCGCGACCCTCGACTTCGACATCGCCGCCGAGGTGCTGCGCGGGGGTGTCGCGGTGGCCTCGGCCGCCGGAATCCCGGTGGCGGGCGGCCATTCGATCACCGCGCCCGAGCCGCTCTACGGCATGGCGGTCACCGGACTGGCCCGACCCGCCGACCTGATCACCGTGGCGAACGGGGAACCGGGGGTGCCGCTCACCCTGACCAAATCGCTGGGCACCGGCATCCTGTTCGCCCGGCACAAAGCCACCGGCGAATCCTGCGCGGCTGCGGTCGACTCGGCGACGACGCTCAACAAGGATGCCTCCGAGGCTGCGGTCGCGGCGGGCATCCGAGCCGGTACCGACGTCACGGGTTTCGGGCTGCTGGGTCACCTGTTGTCGCTGGCGCGGGCGTCCCGAGTGGACGCCGTGATCGACGCCGATGCAGTGCCTTACCTGCCGGGTGTCCGCGAGGCGCTGGCGGCGGGCTTCGTTCCGGGCGGCTCCCGCCGGAACCTGGACTGGGTGCGGCCGGCGCTGGGCACCGACCTGCCCGACAGTGAACTCCTGCTGCTGGCCGACGCGCAGACCAGCGGGGGCTTGCTGCTGGCCGGCGAACTGCCTGGTCACCCGGTCATCGGACGCCTGGTCCCCCGGGCCGGCGCCGACGTCCGGATTCAGGTCGAGTGACCTCCGCCCCCACCCAGCGCTCCCCGAACTATTTCCCGCTCGCCGAGTTCAGCGAGCCCTGAATAGTCCGGCGAGCGCTCGGTGGGGGCGCTACGCTCGCGGCCATGGCCACCCTGGTGCTCACCGTGATCGGCGACGATCGCGCCGGACTCGTCAACGCGCTCGCCGATGTCGTCACCGCCCACGGTGGCAACTGGGAGCGCAGTCAGCTCGCTGAGCTGGCCGGGAAATTCGCCGGTATCGTCCTGGTCCGCGTGGCCGACGAGCGGGCGGACGAGTTGGCGTCCGCCCTGAGGCCGCTGAGCGGCCTGCTCGAGGTCACCCTGCATTCCGCTTCCGAGGACGTCGGGCCGGTCGCCGACGTGCAGCACATCCAGATCGACCTGGTGGGCAACGATCACCCGGGCATCGTCCGCGACGTCTCCGGGGTGTTGAGCCGGCACGGCATCAGCATCGAAAGGCTGATCACCGAGACCCGGGACGCCCCGATGGCCGGCGGACGGCTCTTCGAGGCGCATCTCACCGCGCCGGTGGGTGCCGACCAGGATCTCGGCAGCTTGCAGGCTGACCTGGAGCGCCTGGCTGCCGAGATCGTGGTCGACATCACCGTCGCCGCGGGCTGAGGCCCACGGCTTCCGCTCAGGCCGGATCCTTGCCGGCCAGGATGAGCTTCGCCTGGTCGGCGGTCAGGTCGTAGTCGAGGAAGTTCTTGTAGAACTTCTGGGTCTCGGCGACCATGTCCAGGTTGGTGAACTTCTCCGGGTGCAGGAGCTGCGCCACCCAGAGCACCTGCAGGGCTTCCTCAGCGGAGTACCGGTCCCACGGGAAGGTGCCGCGCGGATTGCCGTAAACCTTGCCCTCCTTCACCGCACGCAGTTGGGAGTAGGCGGGATCCTTGCGCAGCTGATCGAGGGCCGCCTCGGTGCTGGTGCTGCCGATGATGATGACGTCGGGGTCGGACGCCACGACCGTCTCCATCGTCACCTTGGCCAGGTTGCCCTCGACCTCCAGAGCGTTCCGGCCGCCGGACAGGTTGATCCATTCGTCGATCATCGACTTGCGGCCGTCCACGGTGAGCAGGTCGGTGGGTCCGGCGATGTGCAGCACCGACGGTCGCTCGGTCTCCGGGAGTCCCTTCAGCTTGGTGTTGACCGTGGCGATGTTCTTGTCCAGGTAGGTCAGGTACTTCGTGGCCCGGGCAGGTGCGTCACCGCCCAGCACCTCGGCGGTCAGCGTGACCGTCCGACGCAGTCCGTCGAAGTTCTGGAAGTTCACCTTGACGGCCGGCAGGCCCGCGTTGCGGGCGGCCTGGATTTGGCCGTCGTTGGAGGACAGCACGGCGTCCGGCCGCAGCTTGACCAGTTCCTCGATCTGCAGCTCGTCGCCACTGAACGGGGCGGTCACGTTCGCGATGTTGGGATACACGGTGGCGAACCACTTCATCTGCTTGATCACGTTGGTGGTGGCGACCAGCTTGTCGCCGGCACCCAGCACCAGGATCACCTGGTTGTTGGCGTGCCACAGGTCGGCGACCCGTTCGACCTTGGCGGGCACCTGGACGGTGGTGCCGCCCTGGTCGGTGACGGTGCGCGCGTCCGGACCCAGGGTCGGTGCCGGTGCGGACGCCGCCGGGCTCGAAGCTGCGGGTTGCGGCGAACTGCTGCAGGCCACCAGTCCGGCCAGGGTCGTGACCGCAAAGAGAGCGGCCACCGCCTTGGTCTGTCGTGTTGTCATGGAAGAGCACGTCCTTTCGTCGTCGGCTCAGGGGTGGACAATGCGGGGGTCTCGCAGACGGCGCGTCCGAGCTGCTCGACGTGGACCACGCGCAGATCGGTCTCGTAGACCTGGCTGAGCAGGTCTTCGCGGATCACCCCGGCCACCGAGCCGGTGTGGAAGCGGCCGGCGCGAGTGAGGATGCCGGCGCTGCCGCCGAGCAGGATCGCGTGGTTGGGATTGTGGGTGGTGCTGATGATGCCGAAGCCGCGCCGGGACAGGTCGGTGAGCAGTTGCAGCACCCGGGTCTGATTGCCGTGGTCCAGGGCGGCGGTCGGCTCGTCGAACACGATCAGCTCCGGGTTCTGGACGATGGCCTTGGCGATGCTGGCCAGCTGCCGTTGGCCGCCGCTGATCTCGATGCACGGACGGCGGGCGAGTTCGGCGATCCCCAGCAGGTCGAGGGCGTCGTGCGCCACTCCGCGATCGGCGTCCGTCGGCTGCTGCATCAGGTTCAGGTGCGGTGCCCGTCCCATCAGCACATAGTCGAGAACGGTGTAGGCATAGCTGACCGTGCTGGTCTGCGGCACGTAGGCGATCTTCCGAGCGCGGGTGCGGGGCGGGAGTTCGGTGACGTCGACGCCGTCGAGCAGGATCCGTCCCTGCTGCGCCGGGCGGACGGCGGTGACACAGTTCAGCAGGGTGGATTTCCCGGCACCGTTGGGACCGAGGATGGTGAACAGCTCGCCGCGTCCGAGGGTGAAGCACAGCTCGGTGAAGATCGGGTGGCCCGGCCGGTAGCCGAAGCCGATGTCCTGCACGTCGAGGAAGCTCACGATTCGGCTCCTCGGCGGGCCAGGATGAGGACGAACACCGGCGTCCCGATCAGTCCGGTCAGGATGCCGAGCGGGATCTCCCCGGGGCTGAGCGTCCGGGCCAAGGTGTCGATCACCAGCAGGAAGATGCCGCCCAGCAGCGCAGCAACCGGCAGCGAGCGGGCGTTGTCCGAGCCGGCCAGGATCCGGGCGGCGTGCGGCACCACCAGCCCGACCCAGCCGATGCTGCCGCTGAGTGAGACGGCCGCGGCGGTCAGCAGCGTCGCGCACACCACCACCAGGCCGCGTTCGACCCGGATGTTCACCCCCAGGGCCGTGCTCTCGGCGTCGTCCAGGGTCAACAGGTTCAGTCGCCAGCGCAGCGCCAGCAGCACCACCGCGGGAATCACGATCAGCGGCGCCATCGCCGTGACGGACGCCGCGGTCACCTTCGCCAGGCTGCCCAACTGCCAGAACACGATGTCAGCCAGCTGGGTCTCGGGGTCGGCGACGTACTTCAGCAGGCCGATGATCGCCTGCATCAGCCCGCCGACGATGATGCCGGCCAGCACCAGGGTGACCGAGGACGACCGCCGGATCAGCCGCGGAATCCAGGCGACCAGTGCGAGCGCCCCGAATCCGACCACGAAAGCCAGCGACTGCACCCAGATCGTGCCCAGCCCGAGAACGATCGCGATCGAGGCACCCACGCAGGCACCGTGGGTGACGCCGAGCAGGTCCGGCGCGGCGAGCGGGTTGCGGAAGATGCTCTGGTAGCTGGCGCCGGCCAGCGTCAGCGCCGCTCCGATCAACACCGCGGCGCAGATCCGCGGCAGACGCAGGTTGATCACCACGTTGGAGACGGACGGTTCAGCCGGCGGGGCACCGGTGACCGCGCTGGTCAGTGCCTGAGCCACCTCGGCGGGTGAGATCAGATAGCGGCCGGCGCACAGTGCCAGGACTACCGTCACCAGCAACAGCGCGCTGAGCAGGCCGACGAGCGCCGAGAGCGGGGCAGGCTGCCGCGACGGTGTGAGGCGCCGTCCGGTAAGAGCTGATGCGACACTCAAGGGCCAGCCCCGAACCGTATTTGCGGCATGGGCAGCAGTGTAGATACGTAGAAACGCGTTCGCGCTAGTTACTCCGAATGGTTCGAATCATCGACGATGGCCGGCGAGCCCGCCCCTGCGCAAGGCCGCTATAGGCTGCCGTGGTGCTGGTTCTGCTGTCGCCCGCGAAGTCGCTGGACTTCGAAACCGCCCTGCCCACCCGGAAGCACTCCGAGCCTCGGCTGCTCGATCGATCCCAGGAGCTGATCCAGGTGATGCGGGGCAAGTCGACCTCCGACATCGCCGGCCTGATGCACATCTCGGACGACCTCGCGGCACTCAATGCACAGCGCTACGCCGACTTCTCGCCGCCGTTCACCATGCGCAACGCCCGCGCGGCCGTGCTCGCCTTCGCCGGGGACGTCTACCAGGGCCTTGACGTGCGGCGGGGCTGGGACGCCCGCGACTACACCGAGGGGCAGAAGACGGTACGGATCCTTTCCGGCCTGTATGGCGTGCTGCGTCCACTGGACCTGATCCAGCCCTACCGGCTGGAGATGGGTCTTCCGCTGGCCACCGAGCGGGGGAACAGCCTGTACGCCTATTGGGGTTCGGCGATCACCGACCTGCTGCGCGGCGACCTCGCCGAGTCACCTGGTGCGGCGGCCGTGCTCAACCTGGCCTCTGAGGAGTACGCCAAGTCGGTCAGATTCGGCGAACTCGGCTGCCCGGTGATCTCTCCGCGGTTCGAGGACACCAATGCCCGCGGCACCCGCGGCGTGGTCTCCTTCTACGCCAAGCGGGCGCGCGGCGCGCTGGCGTCCTGGGTGGTGCGCGAGCGCGTCCGGACGCCCGGCGCCGTCAAGCGGTTCGCCGAACATGGCTACCGCTACGACCCGGCCGCCTCGACCGCCCAGCAGCCGGTATTCGTCCGCAGCTTCGAGGACCGGCCCGTCGTCGGCCGCTGAGCCTCAGTGGTGGCAGACGGCCTCGACGTTGTTGCCGTCGGGGTCGCGGACGAACGCGCCGAAGTAGCCCGGATGGTACTCCGGCCACTCCCGCGGTGCGTGCAGCACCTCGGCACCGACACCGGTCGCGGCGTCGAAGAACGCCTGGACGGCCGCTCGGTCGGCGGCGGTAAAGGCGATGTGGCACTCCCGGTTGGAACTCCCGCTGGCAGCTGAGCTCACCCAGAAGTCGGGGTGGCCCTCGGTGCCGTACCCGATGGCCTCGCCGAAATCCATCTGGCGGGTGAAGCCGAGCGCGCTCAGCACGGTGTCGTAGAAGCGGACGGAGGCGGCCATGTCGGCCACGTTGACGCCGAAGTGATCAATCATGGGAACAGTCTGCGGGTCGCCACCGACAGTTTCTCTGGACGCAACACTCGCGGACGGCTCGATAGGGCCCGTCCCTGCGGGGGTGTTTCAGAGTGCGAGCATCAACCGCGGAGCCGCCGCGACTGTCTGCAGTTCATCGAAGCTGAGGTGACCGATGGCTTCGCCGAGACGGCTCCGATCAACAGCGCGTGCCTGCTCCACCAGGAGTCGAGTGGGCTGTCCGTCGACTTCGATCTCTGGCCGGAAGGAGGCCGGTCGCGCCGACGTCGAGGTGGGCGCCACTATGCAGGTCGAGAGCAGTTCGGAGGCGAGCTCGTCCAAGGTGCGCTGCTCACAGCAGCACTGCCGCGAGCAGCACGCTCTGTTGCCTCGGCCGTTGCGCGGGCAGGCTCGCCGCATGACCGACACCGCGACCGAGCCGCTCCGGCTCGACCACCTGCTGCACGACCGGCTCTTCGAACAACGCACCATCGTGCTCAGCGGCCCGCTGGAAGACGACAACACGCTGCGGCTCTGCAGCGCATTGCTGGTGCTGGCCGCCGACGACCCGGACGCCGACATCCGGCTGCTGATCAACTCGCCGGGAGGCTCGGTACCGGGCATGCTGGCGATCCGCGATTGCATGCGGACCATCCCCAACGACGTCGCCACCATCAATCTGGGCATGGCCTACAGCGCCGGGCAGTTCCTGCTGTCCTCGGGCGCCAAAGGCAAGCGCTACACCATGCCGCACGGACGGGTGCTGCTGCACCAGGGCTCGGCCGGCATCGGCGGCACCGCGATGGACATCGCCATCCAGGCCGACGACCTGCGGCAGACCCGGGACACCGTGCTGGCCTGCATCGCCGAAGACACCGGGCAGCCGCTGGAACAGGTCGAGGCGGACTCGCGCCGCGACCGCTGGTTCTCCGCGGAAGAGGCGCTCGGCTACGGATTCGTGGACGCCATCGTCGAGGGTCCGGAGCTGCTCCCGGCTCCGCGCACTCGGATCGGGATGGGCGACGCGGAACGGGGAGGAGCCCGATGAGCAGCTACCCGATTCCCTACGTCACCACCCGCACCGACCGCGGGGAACGCACCGTCGACATCTACAGCCGGCTGCTGGCCGATCGGATCGTCTACCTGGGCACCGGCATCGACGACGGCGTGGCCAACACGGTGATCGCCCAGCTGCTGCACCTGGCCAGCGAGGACGCCGACAGCCCGATCGCGCTCTACCTGAACTCGCCGGGCGGCTCGATCCCGGCCACCCTGGCCATCTACGACGCCATGCAGTTCGTCCGGCCGCGGGTCGAGACCACCTGCGTGGGCCAGGCGGCGGCCACCGCGGCACTGCTGTTGGCCGGGGGAGCACCCGGCGGACGCCAGATCCTGCCGCACGGCCGCGTGGTCATCCAGGCCCCCGCCGCCGAGGGCCGCGGCACCATTCCCGACCTGATCCTGGAGGCGGACGAGGTGGCACGCGTCCGGACCCTGCAGGAGGAATTGCTGGCTCGGCACACCGGACGGACGCCGGAACAGATCCGGGCCGATCTGGAGCGCGATCTGATCCTCACCCCGGCCGACGCCGTCCGTTACGGGGTGGTCGACCGGGTGCTCGAATGGGAGGCGGCGGACAAAGCCTCAACCTGAGCGCGAAGAACCCTGCTCACGCGGGGTGGCTAGGGGCTAAGGTGAGGCGTCCGGGTGCCGGATCGCACCCCTGCAGCGCCGGCCGGGCACTGAGGAGTGGGTCATGAGCAACGTCACCGCACCGGCCACCACGGCACGCGAACTGACCGTCCGAGGCATCATCCTCGGCGGCCTGATCACCCTGGTGTTCACCGCCGCCAACGTCTATCTCGGGCTGAAGGTGGGGTTGACCTTCGCCACGGCGATCCCGGCGGCGGTCATCTCGATGAGTGTCCTGCGCTACTTCAGCAATCACTCCATCGTCGAGAACAACATCGTCCAGACGATCGCGTCCGCGGCGGGCACCCTGTCGGCGATCATCTTCGTGCTGCCCGGTCTGGTGATGATCGGCTGGTGGCAAGGCTTCCCGTACTGGACGACGGCGGCCGTCTGCGCCATCGGCGGCACTCTCGGCGTGATGTACTCCATCCCGCTGCGCCGCGCCCTGGTGACCGGCTCGGATCTGCCCTATCCCGAGGGCGTGGCGGCCGCCGAGGTGCTCAAAGTGGGCGACAGCAGCGGCGGGGCCGCCGACAACCGCAGCGGCATCCGGATCATTTCGTTGGGCGCCTTCGCCTCGGCCGGCTTCTCGCTGCTCGCCTCGCTCAAGGTCATCGGCAACTCGGTCTCCGGGGCGCTGCGGATCGGCAGCGGCGGCACGATGTTCGGCGCCAGCCTCTCGCTCGCCCTGATCGGCGTCGGTCACCTGGTCGGCCTCACCGTCGGCATCGCCATGCTGGTCGGCCTGGCGATCTCCTACGGTGTGCTGCTGCCGATCCGGACCGCCGGCAATCTGCCCGCCGATCTGCCGTTGCTCTCCGCGGTGGGCAGCATCTTCTCCTCCGAGGTGCGGTTCATCGGTGCCGGGACGATGGCGATCGCGGCGATCTGGACGCTGGTGAAGATCACCACCCCGGTGGTCAAGGGCATCCAGGGCGCACTGGTCTCGGCGCGAGCCCGCAAGCAGGGCAGTGTGGTGGACGTGACCGAGCGCGACATCCCGATCACCTCGGTGGCGATCGTGGTCCTAGTGCTGCTCGTGCCGATCGGTTTCCTGCTGTGGGATTTCGCCAGTGGGACGGCCATCCACCACGGCATGGTCGGGATCATCACCACCAGCATCGCGTTCGTGTTCGTGGTGGGTCTGCTGGTGGCGGCGGTCTGCGGCTACATGGCCGGTCTGATCGGTTCGTCCAACAGCCCGATCTCGGGGGTCGGCATCATCGTGGTGATCGCCGCGGCTCTGTTGATCAAGCTCGCCTTCGGTGCGGCCACCACGGAGGAGAGCCAGTCGCTGGTTGCCTACACCCTGTTCACCGCGGCTGTGGTGTTCGGCGTCGCGACGATCTCCAACGACAACCTGCAGGACCTGAAGACCGGCCAGTTGGTCGGCGCGACGCCGTGGAAGCAGCAGGTCGCGCTGATCATCGGCGTCGCCTTCGGCTCGGCGATCATTCCGCCGGTGCTCGACCTGATGCAGACCGCGTTCGGCTTCGCCGGCGCGCCGGGTGCGGGTGAGAACGCGCTCGCGGCCCCGCAGGCGGCGCTGCTGTCGTCCCTTGCCACGGGAGTGTTCGGGGTATCGATCAACTGGTACCTGCTCGGCCTGGGCGCGCTGATCGGCGTCGGCATCATCGTCGTGGACGAAGTGCTCGGCAAGACCACGAAGAACTACCGGCTGCCGCCGTTGGCGGTCGGCATGGGCATGTACCTGCCGATGTCGCTGACCCTGATCATTCCGATCGGCGCGGTGCTCGGGAAGCTGTACGACCGCTGGGCCGAGCGAGGCCGGGCCGAGCGGGTCGAGCACCGCAAGCGCCTCGGCGTCCTGCTCGCCACCGGCCTGATCGTCGGCGAGAGTCTCTTCGGTGTGGTGTTCGCCGGCATCGTCGGGGCCACCGGCAAGGACGAACCGCTGGCCATCGTCGGCGAGGACTTCGCGACCTGGGCCACCATTCTCGGCGTTCTCGTCTTCAGCGGGCTGACCGGCTGGATCTACGCGCGCACCCGCCGGACGGCGGCGAACGACGGCTGATCGTCCGCGACGACCTCAGGCGGCCAGGCAGACCGGACCGCGGATCGCGCCGCCGGCCAGCCGGGAGCTGATCCGCAGGGTCAACTCGGCCACGCTCAGCTCCAGTGCGCCGGCGACGGCGGCGAGGAGTTCCGAGGACGGCTCCTTCAGCCCGCGCTCCAGCTCGGAGAGGTACTGCGGGGACATCCCGGCCCGCCCGGCGACATCGACGATGCGGTCGGCTCGGTCCAGCCGCTCGGAGCGCAACTGTTCGCCCAGCGCCTCGCGCCACAACGGCTCGACCGGTTCCGGCTCGCGCTTCGGCCGCAGCGGTACGACGTCTCCCATGGGCACACCCTAATCTCTGGTCCTAGACTCACGCCATGGTGCAGTCGTCTGATCTGAAACCCCGTAGCCGCGACGTCACCGACGGCCTGGAGAAGGCCGCCGCGCGGGGGATGCTGCGGGCGGTGGGTCTGGGTGATGAGGACTTCGCGAAGCCACAGATCGGGGTGGCGTCGTCCTGGAACGAGATCACCCCGTGCAACCTGTCCCTGGACCGGCTGGCCAAGGCGGTCAAGGACGGCGTCCACGCCGCGGGTGGCTATCCCCTTGAGTTCGGCACCATCTCGGTTTCGGACGGCATCTCGATGGGCCACGAGGGCATGCACTTCTCGTTGGTCTCCCGCGAGGTGATCGCCGACTCGGTTGAGACGGTGATGAACGCCGAGCGGCTGGATGGCTCGGTGCTGCTGGCCGGCTGCGACAAATCGCTGCCCGGCATGCTGATGGCGGCCGCCCGGCTCGACCTGGCGTCGGTCTTCCTCTACGCCGGTTCGATCCTGCCCGGCATCGCCCGGCTCTCGGACGGCACCGAGAAGACGGTCACCATCATCGACGCCTTCGAAGCGGTCGGCGCCTGCGCCGCCGGGTTGATGTCGCGGGCCGACGTGGACGCCATCGAGCGCGCCATCTGCCCCGGCGAGGGCGCCTGCGGCGGCATGTACACCGCCAACACGATGGCTTCGGTGGCAGAGGCGATCGGCATGTCGATTCCGGGCTCGGCGGCCCCGCCGGCCACCGACCGGCGCCGGGACGGCTTCGCCCGGCGCTCCGGCGAAGCGGTGGTCAACCTGCTGCGCCGCGGCATCACCGCCCGCGACATCATGACCAGGGAGGCGTTCGAGAACGCCATCGCCGTGGTGATGGCCTTCGGCGGCTCCACCAACGCGGTGCTGCACCTGCTGGCCATCGCCCACGAGGCCGAGGTCGAGCTGACCATCGACGACTTCCAGCGGATCGGCTCCCGGGTGCCGCATCTGGCCGACGTGAAGCCGTTCGGCGCCTACGTGATGACCGACATCGATCGGGTCGGCGGAGTGCCGGTGGTGATGAAACTGCTGCTCGACTCGGGCCTGTTGCACGGCGACTGCCTGACCGTGACGGGCAAGACGATGGCCGAGAACCTGGCCCACATCGCACCGCCCGACCCCGACGGCAAGGTGATCCGGGCAATGCAGCAGCCGATCCACCACACCGGCGGCATCACCATCCTGAAGGGCACGCTGGCTCCCGAAGGTGCGGTGGTGAAGAGTGCCGGCTTCGACGAATCGGTGTTCGAGGGAACCGCCCGGGTCTTCGATGGCGAGCGGGCCGCGATGGACGCGGTCGAGGCCGGAACGTTGGTCAAGGGCGATGTGGTGGTGATTCGCTACGAGGGTCCCAAGGGCGGCCCCGGGATGCGCGAGATGCTCGCCGTCACCGGCGCGATCAAGGGCGCCGGACTCGGCAAGGACGTGCTGCTGCTCACCGACGGCCGGTTCTCCGGCGGCACCACCGGGTTGTGCGTCGGCCACGTCGCACCCGAGGCGGTCGACCTGGGACCGATCGCCTTCGTGCATGACGGCGACCCGATCCGGTTGGACGTCGCTAACGGACGCCTCGACCTGCTGATCGATGACGACGTGCTGCGGGCCCGGCGCGACGCCGGGGTCACCCATCCGGCGCCGAAGTACACCCGCGGCGTGCTGTCCCGCTACCGCAAGCTGGTCACCTCAGCTAGCCGGGGCGCCGTCCTCGACTGAGGCTCTCCGGCCCACCCCGAAATCCGCGGTCCAGTTGGGTCACCAGGCCGCGACACGCACTGCCTTGGCGAACTGGCCCGCCGATCTCGGACGGGTCGGTTCACGGTCCGTGCGTCGGGCCGGGGCGGCGACACTTCAGCAGTCCCGCAGCCGTTGTAGGACATCATCGAGCATCTCCTCGGTGAGCTTGCCGGTGAAGGTGTTCTGCTGGCTGACGTGGTAGCTGCCGAACAGCCGCACGGCCGAGTCACCCACGCCGAGTTCCGCCTCGGCGCCGTGCCCGAACCGCGGTTTCGGACGCGGCACCGACCAGCCGAGCCGGCGCGCGGCGGCCAGTGTGGCGTCCCAGCCGATCCCCCCGAGTGCGAGTATTCCCCGCAGCCGAGGCGTGATCAGCGACAGTTCGCGGTCCAGCCAGGACGAGCAGGTCGCCTTCTCGGCGGTGCTCGGTTTGTTGTCCGGCGGTGCGCAACGCACGGTGGCGGTGATCCGCAGATCGCGCAGCGCCAGGCCGTCCCCGGCATGGAGCGCGGTCGGCTGGTTCGCCAGGCCGGCCCGGAACAGCGCCGCATACAGCCAATCGCCGGAACGGTCGCCGGTGAACATTCGTCCGGTCCGGTTCGCCCCGTTGGCCGCCGGCGCCAACCCGACGACCATCAGGGTGGCGTCGTCGTCGCCGAAGGTGGGCACCGGACGCCCCCAGTACGGCTGGTCGGCGAAGGACGCCCGGCGTCCGAGGGTCGCCACGTTCTCCCGCCAGCTCACCAGCCTGGGGCAGGCCCGGCACACCGACGAGCGGGCCTGCAGCTCGTCCAGGCTCGCGGACGCCGCCAATCGCACCACGTCCGCGGCATCGAGGGCGACCGGGGTGGTCGCCGTTGCCGGATCGCTCGGCCATCCGGTGCCCGGCAGCACCGGCGAGGCGAACGGCCGCCCGGTGATCGGGTGCGGATCGCTCAACGCCGGCCGGCCAAATGCCGGAAGACCAGGTGGGCGCAGCCGATCACCGCGACCACGATGCCGATGGCGAGCAGACGCGGGGCACGCATCTCCGGATCGTCCTCGGACCGGACGAGATACAGCAGCCCGAAAAGGAGATTCATCAGCATCGGCGCCAGGACCAGGATCCCAACGGCGATCCGGACCGGGTGCCGGCGCGGCGACGACGGCGTCCTCGCGACAAGCTCCCGCGGTACCGGCCCCAGCACCTCGACCGGCGTGGTGCGGAGGTAGATCCCAGCTGCGGCCGACTCAGGATCCTGCCCGATGTTCACCGGACGACGAGCCGGGATCGGCCCCATCGGCTGCTGATCGAAGAGCGCCATCGCCGCCTCCCACGTCAGACCCGGTTCCGCGAGTGTAGCCCCGATATCCGGACGGCGAACCTCACGTACCCTGACCGGGTGCGGATCGCGACCTGGAATGTGAACTCGGCCAAACAGCGGATGCCTCGGTTGCTGCCATGGCTGGACGAGCGGCGTCCCGACGTGGTGTGCCTGCAGGAGACCAAGCTCACCGACGACGCCTTCGCCGACCTGTTCGCCCAGCCGTTCACCGAACGCGGCTACGAGTTCGCCAGCAATGGCCAGGGCCAGTGGAACGGGCTGGACGAGCGGCGTCCCGACGTGGTGTGCCTGCAGGAGACCAAGCTCACCGACGACGCCTTCGCCGACCTGTTCGCCCAGCCGTTCACCGAACGCGGCTACGAGTTCGCCAGCAATGGCCAGGGCCAGTGGAACGGTGTCGCCCTGCTCTCCAAGGTCGGCCTCACCGACGTCGAGCGCGGCTTTCCGGACATGCCGGGCTTCCCCGATCCGGAGGCGCGCGCGATCAGTGCCGACTGTGGCGGAATCCGGGTGCACAGCCTGTATGTGCCCAACGGCCGTGTCCCCGACTCCGACCACTACCGCTACAAGCTGGACTGGCTGGCCGCGCTCCGGGCGAGCGTTGCCGCGGGTCCGCAACGCGTCGCCCTGTGCGGCGACCTCAACATCGCGCCGGCGGACGCCGACGTCTTCGATCCCGGCGCCTACATCGGCCAGACGCACGTCACCGCACCCGAGCGATCGGCACTGCAGGGTCTGCTGGACCTGGGCCTGCATGACGTCGTGCGTGACCGCTGGCCGACCCAGCGAGTATTCAGCTACTGGGACTACCGGGCCGGCATGTTCCACCAGGACCTTGGCATGCGGATCGATCTCGTCCTCGCCGACGCCGCCACGGCGTCCCGGGTGGCGGCCGCCTGGATCGACCGGCAGGCCCGCAAAGGCACCGGTCCCAGCGACCACGCTCCCGTCATGGTCGACCTCGACGAGGCACCGGACGGCGACATCGGACCGATGGTGCCGCCGCCGTCCGCCCCGCGGACGTCGCGTCGGGGAAGCCGCACGCTCCCACAGTCGCGATAGCCGCCTCAGGCTGTGTCAGAATCGGGGCCAGTGTCAGTTCCGATCGGAGTGTCAATGCTGTCGTGCGAGGCTTGTGGCCGGCCGCTGTCCGACGACGTGTTGCGTTGCCCCGCCTGCCAACGGCCCGTGGCGGACGCCACGCCGGACGACGCCGGGCAGCCGCCGGAGACACCACCCGCGCGCTTCGCGGGAGCACCGGACGCACCGAGTGAGCCGACCGAACCGGCCGAGCCCGCGGGCGAGGCCGAGGCGGATTGGGATTCCGAGGAGACCACCCGCTTCGGAGCGGTCGACGACTCGCGTGACAACCGGCGCAACACCCTGGCCGTGATGAGTCTGTCGGTCGCATTGGTGGCAGCCGTCGTAAGCCTGGCCTGGCTGATCGGTCAAGCTGTCGCCGCGCGTCCCTTCACGCCGGCCTCGGGACCCGCCCCGGTCACCGCGACGCCGGTGAGCAGTACGCCGCCACGCAATGCTGTGGTCTGCACCCCCGAGGTGGCGCGCAGCACCAACACCAGTTGTGCGGTCGCAGGCCGAGTGCTGGGCGCTGTGCGCACGCTGGGAACCGACCTGCCGGACAAGTTCCGGGTGACCATCGTCGATCCGAACAACCGCAGGAACGCGACCTACCTGTGTGCGATCAAGTCGTGGATCGAGTGCACCGGGCCGCGCGACGCCCACGTCTACGTGCGTCGCCAGGTCTGATCCGACTTCTCAGCCGGGTTCCGGGGCGATCCGCGCCGCGACCAGGCAGGCGGTGCGCAACTTCGCCCACGACGAGTGCACCGTCAGCGTCGACAGTGTCGCCGGCGGGTACCGGTAAGCGATCAGAGCACGTGCCGCGGCGTCGGACGAGCCGTCGGCCAGTGCGTGTGCCAGAGCCGGAATGCCCGGTGCGTGGCCGACCACCAGCAGGTTGCCGCAGCCGCTCGGGACGGCCGACACCTCCTCCAGGATCGACATCGCCCCGGCGTTGTAGATGTCGTCGCTGGACCAGATCGGCACACCGAGGCCGAGCGCCTCAGCGGTCTGCATGGTGCGGGTGGCGGACGACGCCAGGATCAGTTCGATCCCGGCGCCGCGCAGATGCTCGCCAACACCACGTGCCTGCACGATGCCGCGGGCGCTCAGCCGACGGGCGTGATCTCCGCCGGGGCCGGGCGCCTGCCATTGGGCCTCGGCATGGCGCAGCAGGTGCAGTGTGCTCACTCGGTCAGGACTCGGGTTCGGGTTCGGAGCGGGTGAACTCGTTCTGGAAGTCGGTGCCCTCGGCCCGCCGCCAGCTCTCGTAGATCTCGGCCTCCGCCTCGGTGCGGCCGACCCAGACTGCCCCCTCGACCGACTTGCCCGGCTCGAGGTCCTTGTAGACAGCGAAGAAGTGCTCGATCTCGAGCAAGGTGAGCTGGGGCAGGTCCTTCAGCTCGGTGAGGAAGTCCTGGCGCTGATCGGCGGTCGGAATGCACAGCACCTTGTCGTCACCGCCCATCTCATCGGTCATCCGGAACATGCCGATCGCACGGCATTCGATGAGCGCACCCGGGAAGGTGGCCTCCGGAACCAGCACCATGGCGTCCAGCGGATCACCGTCCTGACCGAGGGTGCCCTCGATGAAGCCGTAGTCGTTGGGATACTGGGTGGACGTGAACAGCGTCCTGTCCAGCCGGATGCGACCGGTGTGGTGATCCATCTCGTACTTGTTCTTGGTGCCCTTGGGGATTTCGATGGTCACATCGAAATGCAGGGTGGGTGGAATCTTGGCGCGCGTGAAGTCGGCCACTACGGTTCCCCTTTCGAAGACTGTCATGATGGCTTGGTGCCACGCTCGACCCTATCGCCAACCATGCCCCGGGCAACATGCCGAAAACGGTAGCCCGGACGGCCGCTCGCCGAGCCCGGACCGTGGTGCTCGTGCTGCTGGCGGTGGTGGTGGTCGCGGCGACGGCGCTGCTCGCCGTGCCGCAGTGGCGCGCCGCGGTACTGCCCGCGGCCTCCGTCGAGCGGCGCTCACCGCCGCCGGTCGGCTACCGGGCACCGGTCACCGCCGATCCGCCCGCGCTGCCTTTGGACGAGCTGGCTCCGGCCGCGGCACCGGCCGCGAAGGCCTTGCTTGACCGGCTGGCGAAGCTGCCCAAGGGCGCAGCCGGAAGAACCTCGGTGGTCGTCGCCGATCCGCAGTCCGGGCAGACGCTGATCGATCGTGGCGATCGGCCGGCCATCCCGGCGTCCACCATGAAGCTGCTGAGCGCACTGGTGGCGCAGGAGACCCTGGGCAACGACCGCACCTTCGCGACCACCACTGTCAGCCCGAACCCCGGAACGGTCATTCTGCGCGGCGGGGGCGACCCGCTGCTGAGCGACGCCCGTGCCGACGGCCGCGCCTCATTGCAGCAGCTCGCGGCGGCGACCGCGACCGAACTGACCCGGGCCGGCACGAGCCGGGTCACCCTGGGCTATGACGCGACACTGTTCACCGGCCGCTCCTGGCATCGGCACTGGACCGAGAACTACAGTTACTCGGTGGCGCCGATCAGCGCCCTGATGGCGGACGGGGCCCGCACCCGCACCGGCCAGGCCGAGAAGAACCCGGCGCGCACGGCGGCCACGCGCTTCGCGAAGCGCCTGGCGAAGGCCGGAATCGCGGTGGCAGCGATCAAGCCGATGGTGGCGCCGGCCGACGCCGCCGAGTTGGCCGTCGTCCGGTCCACGAGCCTCGAAGAACTGATCAATCAGGCGCTGCAGGCCAGCGACAACACCGCCATCGAGACCCTCACCCGGCAGGCTGCACTCGCGTCCGGCCGACGCGGCGACTTCGCCGGCGCCAGCCAAACGGTCAGCGACACGCTGAGCCGACTCGGCCTGTGGGCGCCCGGCATGGTGATCGACGACACCTGCGGGTTGAGCCGGGAGAACCGGGTGACCCCTGGTGTCCTGGCAAAGGCCATGCAACTGGTGCTCACCGAGGAACGCTTCCGCTCCCTGGTGGCGGGACTCCCGCTCGGCGGGGTGACCGGCACTTTGAGCCTCCGGTTCGACGACGCCCGCGAGCGCGCCGGTCGCGGCGTGGTCAGGGCCAAGACCGGCAGCCTGCGCGATGTCACCGCATTGGCGGGGTATCTGGTCACCGCCGATGGGGCGCCCGTGGTCTTCGCATTCATCGCCAACGACGTCAGCCGGTCGTGGGACGTCAAGGACTGGATGGATACCACCACCGCCAGCTGGGCGGCCTGCGGCTGTGGCTGAGCCCGCCGGCGACCCGGTTGCGGTGCCGGCACTTGACTGGTCGGTGGCGTCCTCGGCCGGACGGCTGCTGGTCCCGGCCGGCCCGGCGCTGAGCTCCGATGAGGCGGCCGCGGTGGTGGCCGACCTGCGGCTCTGCGCCGCGCGGTCGGTCGACGTCGTGGCGGCGGCCAGCGGGTTGGGCGATCCGCCGCCCGCCGAGGTGCTGGTGCTGGACCGGGCCGGCTGGGTACGTGCCGTGGCGGCGATGACCGAGGCGATGCTCGGTTCAATCGGGCAGCTGCCACCGGCGACGCTGGGGGAGCGGGTCTCCGCGCGGCTTGCCGGAGGTCAGCTGGGGGCGGGGTTCGCCTTCATCGCGACCCGCATTCTGGGCCAGTACGACCCGTACTCCGCGACGCCGCGGCTGTTGCTGGTGGCGCCCAACATCGTCGCCGTCGAACGGTCCCTGGCCGTCGAGCCGCGCGGTTTCCGGCAGTGGGTCTGCCTGCACGAGCAGACCCATCGCTTCCAGTTCGGTGCCGCACCGTGGCTGTCGGGATACCTGCTGGGTCTGCTGCGCGCAGTCTTCGACGATGCCGGGGAGCGTACGCCGGGGCTGCGGCTGTTGGCGGTCCCTCAGGCGGCGGCTCTCGACAAAGTGACCGCCGTGATGTCCCTGCTGGAGGGACACGCCGACGTGGTGACCGATACCGCCGCCGACTCTCTGGTGCCGCAGGCCTCCCTGTTGCGGACGCGGTTCGAGGCCCGTCGGGACGCCGGCGGCATCGTCGCGGTGATCTCCCGGATGCTCGGGCTGCGGGCGAAGCGGGAGCAGTACCTGCACGGTGCCCGGTTCTGCCGCGCGGTGATCGCCGCGGTCGGGGTCGGCGGCCTCAACCTCGCCTTCGACGCCCCCGAGCTGCTGCCCACCCTGGAAGAGTTGCACAACCCTGACGAGTGGCTGCGCCGGGTTCCCGGGCGGGCCGGCTGATGGCCCGCCGGGCGCTGGGGCCGGCCACCCTGGCGGTGGTTGCCGCGGTCGAGCGGGCCAACGACTGCGCGGACGTCCTGGTCGCCTGCTCCGGCGGCGCCGACTCGTTGGCCCTGGCGCACGGCGTCCGGCTGGCCTCGCACCGGCTCGGCCTCGCCGCGCGGGCCGTGGTCATCGACCACGGCCTGCAGGACGGCTCGGCGGCACACGCCCAGGCGGTCGCGGCCGGCCTCAGCGACGCCGGACTGCCGGCACAGACGGTCGCGGTGCGTGTCGTCGCGGACGGCTCGGGGCCGGAGGCAGCGGCACGTGCCGCGCGGTACGCCGCACTCAGCGACGCCAAGCGTCCGGACGAGGTGTGCTACCTGGGTCACACCCGCGACGACCAAGCGGAAACGGTGCTGCTCGGTCTGGCCCGCGGCTCAGGGCTGCGCTCGCTCGCCGGCATGCCGGCACGCCGCGACGGCTTCGTCCGGCCCTTGCTGGACCTGCCGCGAACCACCACTGAGCAGTGCTGCCGCGAACTGGGTGTGGACTGGTGGAACGACCCGCACAACAGCGAGCCGCGATTCGCCCGGGTGCGGGTGCGCCGGACCGTCCTGCCGATGCTGGAGCGGGAACTGGGGCCAGGCGTCTCCGCTGCACTGGCCCGGACGGCGGCGCTGGCCCGCGAGGACGCCGATGCGCTGGACGAGCTGGCCGCCGCCATCGACGTCCCGGAGTTGTTGCCCTGCGCGGATCTCCAGCCGTTGCCGTCCGCACTGCTGGGGCGGGTGCTCCGGCGCTGGCTGCTGGCCCGCGGGGCCACCGAGGTGCACCGGGGCCATACCCTCGCGGTGGCGGCACTGATCACCGACTGGCACGGACAGCGCTGGGTGGAGGTGCCCGGGCTGCGCGTGGTCCGGCGCGGCGGCCTGCTGCGCACGATGCCGCCGGCCGGCGACGAGTGACGGGTTCTGCACAACGCTCAGCTTTCGCTAGGGTGCGCGTGTGGACGCCAGCGACATTCGGTCCGACCTCATCGACGTGCTCTACACGTCCGACCAGATTCAAGACCGGTTGCAGGCCTTGGCCGGCGAGATCGAGACCGACTACGACGGCCGCGATCTGCTGCTGGTCGGCGTGCTGAACGGCGCCCTGATGGTGATGGCCGATCTCTCCCGGACGCTGACCCGGCACTGCGAGATGGACTGGATGGCCATCTCGTCCTACGGATCGGGCACCCAGAGCTCCGGCGTGGTGCGCATTCTGAAGGACCTCAACACCGACCTGGCCGGACGGCACGTGCTGGTCGTCGAGGACATCGTCGACACCGGCCTCACCCTGGCGTACCTGATCCAGAACCTGAAGTCACGGCATCCGGCCAGCCTTGAGGTGATGGCCATGTTCCGCAAGCCGGACGCCCTGAACAGCCCGGTCGAGGTCAAGTACGTCGGGTTCGACCTGCCGAACGAGTTCGTGGTCGGCTACGGCCTCGACTACGCCGGCCGGTACCGCAACCTGCGCGACGTGGTGACCTTGTCGCCGCACGTCTACTCCTGAGGCGCGACTCCTGAGCCTCGGGCGGCCGCGTCCGACGCAGCGCCGCCCGTCTATTCTTGGGGATCGGCGGCGGCCGCCGCACTCGACAAAGGTGGGTAATGAAGGCTCAACGACTGTTCCGGGGACCGATCCTGTGGATCATCCTGGCGTTCCTCGGGATCGCGCTGCTGATCGACTACATCGGCAATGCCAACGGCTACCAGGCCAAGCCCACCTCCGAAGTGGTCGCGCTGATCAACAGCAATACCCCGCTGAAGAGCGTCACCCTGGTCGAGGGTGAGCAGGACATCCGGGTCGAGCCCAAGGATCCGGCCGCGGCGAAGGTGCGGGCCAAGTGGATCGGCAACCAGAGCCAGCAGATCATCGACCGGCTGAACCAGCGGATGGCCAACGGCACGCTGGAAAGCTGGAGCGGCGACGTCCCGCAGCAGGGCATCTGGAGCATGCTGCTGTTCACCATCGGGCCGTTCATCGTGATCGGGTTGATCTTCTTCTTCCTGCTCAACCAGATGCAGGGCGGCGGCAACCGGGTGATGGGCTTCGGCAAGTCGAAGGCGAAGCTGGCCACCAAGGACACTCCACGCACCACGTTCACCGACGTCGCCGGCTGCGAGGAGGCCATTGAGGAACTCCAGGAGATTCGCGAGTTCCTCTCCGAGCCGGCCAAGTTCCAGGCCGTCGGCGCCAAGATCCCCAAGGGTGTGCTGCTCTACGGCCCGCCCGGCACCGGCAAGACCCTGCTCGCCCGCGCGGTGGCCGGCGAGGCCGGCGTCCCGTTCTTCTCGATCTCCGGCTCGGACTTCGTCGAGATGTTCGTCGGTGTCGGCGCGTCCCGCGTCCGCGATCTGTTCGAGCAGGCCAAGGAGGCCGCCCCGGCGATCGTCTTCATCGACGAGATCGACGCCGTCGGACGGCACCGCGGCGCCGGCATGGGCGGTGGCCACGACGAACGCGAGCAGACCCTGAACCAGTTGCTGGTCGAGATGGACGGCTTCGACGTCCGCGGCGGCGTGGTGCTGATCGCCGCCACCAACCGGCCCGACGTGCTCGACCCGGCGCTGCTGCGGCCGGGCCGCTTCGACCGGCAGATCCCGGTCGAAGCGCCGGACATGAAGGGCCGGCTGCAGATCCTCCGGGTGCACGCCGCCAACAAGCCGATGGCCCCGGACGCCGATCTCGAGTCGGTGGCGAAGCGCACTCCCGGCTTCACCGGCGCAGACCTGGCGAATGTGCTGAACGAGGCGGCGCTGCTGTGCGCCCGGCAGAACCAGCGCTACCTGACCAAGGAGCATCTGGACGAGGCGATCGATCGGGTCATCGCCGGCCCGCAGAAGCGATCCCGGATCATGAACGAGCGCGAACTGTTGATCACCGCCTACCACGAGGGCGGCCACGCCCTGGTGGCGGCGGCGATGCCCGGCACCGACCCGGTGCAGAAAGTGACCATCCTGCCCCGCGGACGCGCGCTCGGCTACACGATGGTGATGCCCGACCAGGACAAGTACTCCAAGACCCGCGGCGAACTGCTCGACCAGCTGGCCTACATGATGGGCGGCCGCGCCGCCGAGGAGCTGGTCTTCCACGACCCCACCACCGGTGCCGCCAACGACATCGAGAAAGCCACCAACGTGGCGCGTGCGATGGTCACCAAGTACGGCATGACCGAACGGCTGGGTGCGGTGAAGCTGGGCAACGACTCCGACGAGCCGTTCCTGGGCATGCAGGCCGGGATGGGCGGCGGGCATCGCGACTACTCCGACGCGATCGCGGCAGCCATCGACGCCGAGGTCGCCGGCCTGATCAACACCGCCCACCAGGAGGCGTTCGACTGCCTGGTGACGAACCGCGCCGTGCTCGACGAACTGGTCCGCCAGCTGTTCGAGAAGGAGACCCTCGACAAGGACCAGGTGGCCAGGATCTTCGAGGCACTGGTCCGGTGGCCGAAGCGCCCGGCCTGGACCGGGTCGGAGACCCGGGTGCCGTCCGATCTGCCGCCGGTCGATCCGCCGCCGCCCGCGCCGAAGCCTGAGCAGACTTACGGGCCGCCGCTGCTCGGACCCAATGGCAGCGTCCAGGTCCCGGTGTCCACCGTCCCGGGGGGCCACCCTCCGCTGCCGCCGCAGGATCCGGCTCAGCCGCCGCAGCCCCCCTGGCAGCCGCCGTACGGCCAGCAGCCTCCCCAGCAGCCCCCGGCCGGCTGGGCGCCGCCGGAGCGCTGACACATGCCGGTCGACCAGCCGCGGGTGGCCGCGGCCGTCCGTGAGTTGCTCGCGGCGATCGGTGAGGATCCCGACCGCGAGGGCCTGCGGGAGACCCCGAACCGGGTCGCCCGCGCCTACGCCGAGATTTTCGCCGGCCTTGACGGCAACCCGGCCGACATGCTCCGCACCACCTTCGACATCGCCCACGATGAGCTGGTGTTGGTGAAGGACATCGAGGTGTGGAGCACCTGCGAGCATCACCTGGTGCCGTTCACCGGGGTGGCCCACGTGGGGTACATCCCGGCCGTCGACGGAAGAATCACCGGGCTGAGCAAGCTGGCCCGACTGGTGGACGTGTTCGCGAAGCGTCCGCAGGTGCAGGAGCGACTCACCAGCCAGGTGGCCGACGCCCTGGTCGAGCATCTGCAGCCGCGCGGCGTGATCGTGGTGGTCGAGTGCGAGCACCTGTGCATGACGATGCGCGGCGTCCGAAAGCCCGGCTCGAAGACGGTGACCTCGGCCGTCCGCGGCGCCTTGCGCAACCCCGCAACCCGCGCCGAGGCGATGAGCCTGATCCTCGGCTGACCTCCCCCAACGCTCGCCGAACTATTTGGGACTCGCTGAATTCAGCGAGCCCCAAATAGTTCGGCGAGCGGTTGGGGAAGGTGCGCAATAGGCTGCCGCGGGTGAGGGAGCTGATGAACGCCGGACGGACGCTGGTGATGGGCATCGTCAACGTGACGCCCGATTCGTTCTCCGACGGCGGCGAGTACCTGTCGGCACAGGCTGCCCTTGCTCGCGGACGGCAACTGCTCGCCGAGGGTGCCGACCTGATCGACGTGGGCGGCGAGTCCACCCGTCCCGGCGCGCCGCGGGTGCCGGTGGACGAGGAACTGCGCCGGGTGGTCCCGGTGGTTGCCGGGCTGACCGGAGCGGGTGCCGCGGTCAGCGTCGACACCACTCGCGCCGAGGTCGCCGCGGCTGCGGTGGCGGCCGGTGCCGTGCTGGTCAACGACGTCTCCGGCGGTCTCGCCGACACGGCGATGTTGGCCACAGTTGCCGGACTGGGTGTGGGTTACGTCGCGATGCACTGGCGCGGCCACTCCGATGTGATGCAGCGGCTCACCCACTACGACGACATTGTTCGCGACGTGGCAGCAGAACTCGCGCAGCGCCGCGATGCCGCGCTTTCCGCGGGGATCGCCCCGGACCGGCTGATCCTGGACCCCGGGCTCGGGTTCGCCAAGAAGCCGGACGCCAACTGGACGCTGCTGGCCGGGCTCGACCAGTTGGCCGGCCTGGGCCAGCCGCTGCTGGTCGGCGCCTCCCGCAAGCGCTTCCTGGGCGAGTTGCTGGACGGACGCGAACCGCGGCAGCGCGATGACGCGTCCGTGGCGCTCACCGGATGGCTCGCCCAGCGGGGAGTGTGGGCCGTCCGCACCCATACCGTGCGCCCGCATGCCGACGCGATCGCGGTGGTGGCCAGACTGAGTCAAGAGACTGGGCCACGAGCGCCGCGGTGAGGTGCAGTAGGGTCTTGTCGGAGGTGAGCGTATGGCAGAGCCGAGTCCCGACCAGGTCCGACTGACCGGAATGCTATTCCGGACCACGCACGGGGTTTACGACTTCGAACGGGTCGAACCGCAGGACTTCGTCGTCGACGTCGTCTGTGACCTCGCCTCTCCCGCGGCCTCCGATGAGCTCAGCACGACGGTGGACTACGCCGAGTTGTCCCGGGCGATTGCCGCGGATGTCACCGGTGAGCCGGTCAACCTGATCGAGACCCTCGCCGAGCGGATTGCCGCCACCTGCCTGAGCCGTTTACAGGTGTCGGCGGTGGAGGTCACCGTGCACAAACCACAGGCCAGAATGCCGGTCGAACTGGCCGATGTGGCTGTCACCATCACCAGGAGGCGCGGCGCATGACCGACTTCAACCCCAACGCCCACCTCGACTTCGATGTCGACACCTTGTCGGGCATGGTTCCGCTGCGCCAGGTGGTGTTCTCGATCGGTTCCAACCTCGGCGACCGGCTGGCCTATCTGCAGGGCGCGCTCGACCTGCTTCGCATCACACCGACGCTGAGCATCGTCGACGTGTCGCCGGTGTACGAGACCGTTCCGGTCGGACCGGTGCCCGACCAGCCGGATTTCCTCAACATCGTGGTCCGGGCAGACAGCACGCTGGCGTCCCTGGTGCTGCTGGAACGGGCCCAGGCCATCGAGCGGAACTTCCTGCGCACCCGTGACCTGCCCGGCGGGGCTCGCACGCTCGATGTCGACCTGATCACGGTCGGCGACCGGATCAAGAGCACCCCGGAGTTGATCCTGCCGCATCCCCGGGCACACCAGCGGGCGTTCGTGCTGGTGCCGTGGCTGGACATCGACAGCGCGGCCACGCTGCCCGGCCTCGGACGGGTCGCGGAACTCATCGGTGACGTCGACAGCTCAGGCGTGCGCCGCCGCGACGACCTCGCCATTGATCTGTGATGCCTGAGCCTCGGCCGAGCGTCGAGCGCACCCGCCGCACGGTGCTGGTGATCGCCGGGGTGGTGGGTGCCGGGTTGGCCTGGATCGCGCTGTCCAGCGCCGAGAACTTCGGGTGGCCGATTGCCCCCGTCCCGCCGTTCACGGCGGTCGCGGTCGCTGTTCTCGCGGTGGCGACCTGGCTGGCCGCACGCTGGATGCATCGCGCCGTGCACGTCCGCCGCACCCGGGTGGAACCCGGGCGGGCCATCGCCATGCTGGTGGCCGGCAAAGCGGCACTGATCGGCGGGACGGCGCTGGCGGCCGGCTACGCGGTGGTCGCTCTGCGCTCGCTGCCCAACCTGGACGCGGCGCTGCCGCGGGAGCGGGTCTGGTCGGCGACCGCTTCGGCGGTGCTCAGCGTCGCCCTCGCGGTGGCCGGATCGGCCCTCGAGCGGGCCTGCCGGGTCCCTCCGGACGACGAATCCGGCGACGCGCCAGAGGCTGACGACGATGCGGGCAGCAGTCCCGGTTAGGCTGCGGCCGTGAAGCCGCATGCGGGACGTGTCCGTCGCCCCACCCGAGCACGGGTGGTTTCTTGGACGACGCTCGCATTGGTCGGCTGCGTGGCGGTGCTCGCCTATCTGTTCGGTGACCGGCTCGGTCGCGGGCTCGGCCTGATCGCACTGCTCGCGGGGGCCGTCCTGGCGTGCTTACTGGCGTGGCGCGAGGACCGGGCCACGCAGCGGCTCCGGGAGGCGCACGCGCTGCATCAGTTGCTGCTGCACGCCGAGCAACTGCGCGCCGAGCGAGCACGGCAGCGTGCGGTCGCCGAGGTTCTTGGCCAACGGGTAGAGGCATTGCGCCGGCAACTCGATCAGTCCGGCCGGCGGGTCTGTGCGCTGCGCCAAGAGGTGTCCACGCTGCGTGGCAACTACGAGGCGTTGCGGGTGGAACTCGAATTGCAGGCGGTGCTGGAATCCGATGCGCGCGTGGTCGAACTCGGCCGCACTCCGCAAGTCGTCGACCCCTGGGTCACGGCGCGAGAACTGTGGAGTCGAGAGGACGCGGTTCGCCGGCCTGCCTGAGTTCGGCGTGCACGGGTATAGCGCCCACGCCGGCCCTGGGTCTGGTCAATGCACTTGGCCGTCGTCACTGTGACGCCAATCGCGCGACTTCGGTGAAGCGTTCCACGCACTCTCAGACGCTCCGACGGCGTCGAACTCGGCGGTTCCTCCTGTCGAACGCTAAAAACAGATTGTCTCGTCGAGAAATCCTATTCCTCGGCCATAGCGGAGTGGATAATGTTTTGCGGTCGCAATGATTCCCTGTAGTGTATGGTCACGGTCGGCCGATCGGGGGAGCGGCCGACAAGAAAACCACTTACACACTGGGGAGGATTTGCTGATGGCGCAACGCATCGTCTATCGCCTTGAGGACGACTTGGACAACACCGAGGCCGCCGAGACCATCGTGTTCGGTCTCGATTCGGTGAGCTACGAGATCGACCTGTCGGAAGGAAACGCGGCGAAGCTGCGTGACCTGCTGTCGCCTTATGTGGCGGCCGCACGCCGAGTGGGAGGCAAGCGCAAGGCCGGCGGTCGCCGGCGCGCGGGCGGCAACAATTCGGCCACCGAGATTCGGGCATGGGCGTCCGAGAACGGGTACACGGTGTCGAGCCGTGGCCGGGTGCCCGCCGAGATTCGTGAAGCCTACGAGCGGGCTCACGCCTGAGCGCAACGCGATGTCGAACGGCCCCGGGGAGATAACTTTCCCGGGGCCGTTCGCCGTGGGCGAAGCCGGAACAGATGCCCGGACGGCCGGGTTGAATACACTGAGGGTGCCCGGGCAGGTTCGGCCGATCCTGCCGGAGCGCCGTCCGGCCCCATGGCCGGAGTGAGGAGTGCGGAATGTTCGACCGGTTCACCGACCGAGCGCGGCGGGTGATTGTCCTTGCCCAGGACGAGGCGCGCATGCTGAACCACAACTACATCGGCACCGAGCACATTCTGCTCGGCCTGATCCACGAGGGTGAGGGCGTAGCCGCGAAGGCGCTGGAAGCACTGGGCATCTCGCTGGAGGCGGTCCGCGAGCAGGTCGAGGAGATCATCGGGCAGGGCCAGCAGGCACCAACCGGGCATATCCCGTTCACGCCGCGGGCCAAGAAGGTGCTCGAGCTGTCCATGCGCGAGGCGCTGCAGATCAACCACCCCTACATCGGCACCGAGCACATTCTGCTCGGCCTGATCCGCGAGGGTGAGGGCGTGGCCGCGCAGGTGCTGATCAAGCTGGGTGCCGATCTGAATCGGGTGCGCAACCAGGTTCTGCAGTTGCTCAGCGGTTTCCAGGGCAAGGAGGCCGCCACTGCCGGCGCGCCCGACGCCGGACCGCAGCAGCAGGGCTCGTCGATCCTGGACCAGTTCGGCCGCAACCTGACCCAGGCCGCCCGCGAGAACAAACTCGACCCGGTGATCGGGCGCGAGAAAGAGATCGAGCGGGTGATGACGGTGCTGTCGCGGCGCACCAAGAACAACCCGGTGCTGATCGGCGAACCGGGCGTCGGCAAGACGGCTGTCGTCGAGGGGCTGTCCCAGGCGATCGTCCGCGGCGACGTCCCCGAGACCCTACGCGACAAGCAGATCTACACCCTGGATCTGGGCGCGCTGGTGGCCGGTTCGCGGTACCGCGGCGATTTCGAGGAGCGCCTGAAGAAGGTCCTCAAAGAGATCAAGACCCGCGGCGACGTGGTGCTGTTCATCGACGAGATTCACACCCTGGTCGGTGCCGGCGCCGCCGAGGGTGCGATTGACGCGGCGTCCATCTTGAAGCCGATGCTGGCCCGCGGCGAACTGCAGACCATCGGTGCGACCACCCTTGACGAGTACCGCAAACACATCGAGAAGGACGCCGCTCTGGAGCGCCGGTTCCAGCCGATCCAAGTAGCCGAACCGTCGATCGCGCTCACCATCGACATCCTGCGCGGCCTGCGCGATCGCTACGAGGCGCACCACCGGATCACCATCACCGACGCGGCGCTGATCGCGGCGGCCCAGCTGGCCGATCGGTACATCTCCGATCGGTTCCTGCCCGACAAGGCGATCGACCTGATCGACGAGGCGGGTGCGCGGCTGCGGATCCGCCGGATGACCGCTCCGCCGGATCTGCGCGAGTTCGACGAGCGAATCGCGAAGGTGCGGCTGGAGAAGGAGGCCGCGATCGATGCGCAGGACTTCGAGCGCGCCGCGCGGCTGCGCGACGACGAGCGCAAGCTGCTGATCGCCCGCTCCGAGAAGGAAGAGGCGTGGAAGGTCGGCGATTCCGACGTGCCGGCCGAGGTCGGCGAGGAAGAGATCGCCGAGGTGCTCAGCTCCGCCACCGGCATCCCGGTCTTCAAGCTGACCGAGGAGGAGTCCTCCAGGCTGTTGCGGATGGAGGACGAGATCGGCAAGCGCTACATCGGTCAGCACGACGCGGTGAAGGCGCTGTCGCGGTCGATCCGGCGCACTCGCGCCGGGCTGAAGGATCCGAAGCGGCCGAGCGGCTCGTTCATCTTCGCCGGACCTTCGGGCGTCGGCAAGACCGAGTTGACCAAGGCGCTGACCGAGTTCCTGTTCGGCGATGAGGATGCGCTGATCACCCTCGATATGAGCGAATACTCCGAGAAGCACACCGCGTCGCGGATGTTCGGTTCGCCTCCCGGTTACGTCGGTTACGAAGAGGGCGGCCAGCTCACCGAGAAGGTCCGCCGGAAGCCGTTCAGCGTGGTTCTTTTCGACGAGATCGAGAAGGCGCATCCGGACATCTTCAACTCGCTGTTGCAGATCCTGGACGAAGGTCGGCTGACCGATGCCCAGGGCCGGGTGGTCGACTTCAAGAACACGGTGATCGTGATGACCACGAACCTCGGTACCCGCGATATCTCGAAGTCTGTGAATCTGGGCTTCAGCCAGTCCGGTGACGACGTCAGCAGCTACGAGAAGATGAAGGCAAAGGTCTCCGACGAACTCAAGCAGCACTTCCGTCCGGAGTTCCTGAACCGCGTCGACGAAATCGTGGTGTTCCACCAGTTGTCGCAGGCCGATATCGAGCGGATCGTCGACCTGATGGTTGCCGAGATCGAGACCCGGCTGCGCGACAAGGACATGGGCATCGAACTCACTCATGCGGCCAAGGCGCTGATCGCCAAGCGTGGCTTCGACCCGGTGCTGGGCGCTCGTCCGCTGCGTCGCGCGATCCAGCGCGACATCGAGGACATCCTGGCCGAGAAGATCCTGTTCGCCGACATCCACCCGGGCGAGATCGGGCTGCGGGGGCCCAGACGACCGAAGTCGTCGCAGACGCTGGCATCGCGCTCTCGCATAACCGCGGCAGATGAAAACAAGATGAAGCAAGCTGAGTTCTGTGAGCGGACCAGCGACACTGGTAACTGTGACCCTTGACCCGAGCGCGGACGCCCCAACCTCCGAGGCGCCCACCGGTGGGCCGACGGTCGCACCGTCGGCGCGCACCGCGTCCCGGACGCCGGCCGTGCCGTGGCTGGACCGGCCAGGGACAGGGCGTTGGGTCGCCGTCGGGCTGGGTGTGGTTGCAGCAATCGCATGCAGTTGGGGAATCGCGACGCCCTGGCCGTGGACCGACGAGGGCGCCACCTATCTGGCACTGCAACGCGATTGGGCCGGACTGACCCCGCTCTGGCAGGGCCCGCAAGCCCCGCTGATGCCCTACTACTACCTGGCGAAAGCCTGGGCCGAGCTGTGGTCGTTCTGGCCGACGCTGGTCGCGCTGCGGATGCTGTCGGCGGCGGCCGGTGTGGCCACCGTAGTTGTGCTGTACGCACTGGTGGCCCGGAACGCCGGCCGGTTCGCCGGGGTGCTGGCGGGGTTGGTTCTGCTCAGCTTGCCGGGCTTCGTCCGCTTCGCCCAGGAAGCCAGGCCGTACGCGCTGCTCGCTTTGCTCGCGACCGTCAGCTGGCTGGCGAGTGACCGGCGGTTGCGCCCGGGGCGGGTAGCGCTCGGCTTCCGGAGCGTGGTTCCCGCGCCGGGGTCCGCGATCGGCGGTGGCTTCGGCGCGGTCGCGGGTCATCTGCTGAGTCTGGCGGCCGTGGGGGCGATCCACACCTTCGGGGTGTTCCAGTGGCCGGCGCAGTTTCTCGCCTGGCTGGTTGCCCCGGGCGAGTTGCGGTTGCGGCTGCGCCGGGCCGCCTCGATCCTGCTCACAGTGGGGGCGGCGGCGGTGTTGGCCGGCGCACAGCTGGCTGTGTCCGCGGCTCACGGGACTGGGCCTCCCAAGCTGGGCGGCTCACACTGGCTGGTGACGCCGAAGACGATCGCCGAAAAGCTACTGAGCGCGATCTCGATGAACGATGCGTTACCGGTTTCGGCGATCATCTTGATCCTGGCGCTGGCGGGGCTGTTCAGCCGTCCTGGCGGACGCCGGGAGTTGCCGGTGAGTCTGCTGATCTGGCTGGTGGTGCCGCTGGCTATCGCACTCGCGGTCAGCGTGGTGCGGACGAACCTGTTCCAGCCGCGGTACTGGCTCGCCTTCCTGCCACCGCTGGCCGCCTTGGCGGCGCTCGGCCTCGTGGCGCTCGCCAGTCTGCTCGTCCGGTTGGTGTGGCGAGTTTCGGCCGCCGATGCCGCGTCCTGGTCGCCGGCTGCGCGGGTCGGGGCGGGCGTGACCGCGCTGCTGGTGCTTGCCGTCCAGGTCGCCGCGGTGTTGCCTGAGCAGAACTACGTCCGCTCCGCACGCGGACACCGCCAGGATCTGTCCGGCGTCTTTGCGGCGATCGCACAGGCCCGCGCCGAACACCCAGAGGTGCGCGTGGTGATCAGCCAGGGCAACGCCAACGGCATGATCGGCGCAGCCGATCCGGCGATCATGGCGAACAACCCACTGAGCCGGATCGATCCGTCGACACCGATGGTGTACAGCACCTTGCCGACGCCGCAGGCCGTCCGGGCGTCGCTGGCGGGTGAGCGGTATCTGCTGTGGATCTACAAGGGCGAGGTGACCGCTGACAAGGTCGCCCGCAAGGTGCCGGCGCCGCTGGCCGAGCTGCAACCGACGATCCTGCAGGTGTCGCCGGTCGGGACGGGGTGGACGGCGGTCCTGATGGACCTGCAGAAGTGAGCGGTCATTTCTGCGCCGGTAGTTCGCTGACGAAGTCTGACTTGTGCTGCTCAGCGGAGGTCAGCTCATCGCGAAGACCGCGATCGCGAGAACGATCACCCCGACGAAGAGCAGCGTGATCAGGGTGCCGACGATGCCGAGTGCGTAGCCGGCGGTGAGGGCGCCCGAAGGGCGGTAGCGTCCCGGCTCGGCGCGCATCTCGCGGCGGCCCTTGGCGCCCAGGTACCAGGCCACCGGACTGATGAACGGGAAGGCCACGAACATGGCCGCCAGGCCGACGATGCCCAGCACCAGCGCGGTGATTGCGAGCGGGTGCTCCGGCAGTTCACCCGGTCCCCCGTAGGGCAGCCGCTGGCCGAAGGTGTAGGCGACGCTCGGCGACGGGTACTGCGGCTGCGGCGCGAGCGACCCGAACTGTTGTGGCTGCGACCAGCCACTCGGCTCGGCGGGATCATGCGGCTGCGGGACCGGGTTGGTGTAGTAGGCAGTTGTCGGCTGGTCAGCGTTCGGGGGTTCCTCGGCCCGCGCGGGCTGAGGCCGCGGGGTGCCGAAGCCATCGCCGCTGGCCCAGGGCGAGTACTGCTCGTTGCTCATGGGTGCCTCCTGAATCCCTACCAGGATACGAGGCAGGGTGGCGGCTAGAGCCGGTAGCCGTCCGTCTCGGCGATCACCAGGCCATCGGCCACCAGGGAACTCAGCGCCTTGGCGGCCTGTTCGGCGTCCGGCCAGCCCGCCGTGAGCTGGAGTGCGGCCACGGTTTCGCCGCTCCCGCAGTCGGTGCAGCACGTGGCCGCGCGCGGCCCGGTCCGTCCCGGCGTAGAGCTGGCGGCGTCGCGGCGCGCCGGGCGGGCGTCCGGCGGCCAGCCACCGGCAGTCCTGCCGGACCGGGCAGGCCGGGCACACCGGATTGTTGGCCCGGCACAGCTGGGCGCCGAGCTCCATCGCGGCGACCGACCAGCGCGCCGCCGTGGGTCCGGGAGGCAGCCAAGCCGCCGCGCGCGTCCGCTCGGCGGTGGTCGGCGAGCCGGACGGGGAGTCGCTGCCGCCGTCCAGTCGCGCCAGCACGCGCCGGACGTTCACGTCGAGCACCACCTGCCGGGTGCCGAAGGCGAAGCTGGCGATCGCGGCGGCGGTGTAGTCGCCGACTCCGGGCAGTGCACGCAGCGCCTCCGGGTCGCCGGGCACCTCGCCGTTGTGTCGTTCCACGATGGCCACGGCGGCGCCGTGCAGGCGTTGCGCCCGGCGCGGGTAGCCCAGCCGGCCCCAGGCCCGGATAGCTTCCCCGACCGGCTCGGCGGCCAACGCGGACGGCGTCGGCCAGCGGTCGATCCATTCCCGCCACGGCCCGAGGACACGGGCCACCGGGGTCTGCTGGAGCATGAACTCGCTGACCATCACCGCCCATGGGCTGACCTCCGGCGCGCGCCACGGCAGGTCGCGGGCGTGCCGGTCGTACCACGCGACAATCGTGGTGCTGAGGCGTGCGGTGTCCATCGCGGGCCACTGTATTGCCCCCGGCGTGGTGTCCCGCAGCCGTCGGCAAGCTCTCCTACCCTTGGCGGCATGAGCGAAGTGCTGACAGGCAAGGGCCCGCAGCCACCTGTCGTGTACTGGATCCGTCGGCTTCTGGTCCTGCTGATCGCGGTCATCGTGATCGGCCTGCTGGTCTGGGCGTTCCTGCCCAAAGGTGAGCAGTCCACCACCGGCGTTCCGGCCGATACCCCGCCCGCCGTCCCCTCGGATCCGGCACCCACTCCGTCTCCCAGTGATTCCCCGTCGCCTTCCGGCTCGGCCACGACCGGCGCGTGTGAGCCGATCGGCGTCCAGTTGGACGTGACGGGATTCCGCAGCGTGAAGTCGGGCGGCAGGCAGACGTTCAGCGTCACCGCCGAGAACAACACGGCGACGCCGTGCGTCATGGAGATCACCTCGGCCACCTTCATGCTGCGCGTCACCTCCGGCAACGACGCGATCTTCAGCACGACGCATTGCGCCACCTGGCTGCCCGAGGTGGAGAAGCAGAACCTCGACGCGGGAGCCGCTGTCGAGTTCAAGGTCGAGTGGACGACGTTCCGCTCGGTGAAGGGGTGTGAGCAGGACAAATCGCTGCTCGGTCCCGGCACGTACATCGCCACCGCCGCCTACAAGGAGAGCTCCACAAAACGATTCGTGTTTCTGCTCACCCAGCCGTGACCGCGATCAGTCGAGGCGTTCGGCGTATGCGGACTCGGCGAGCCTGATCAGTCCCTCGCGGACGGTGCGGGCGACCCCGTAGTCGACACCTTCGACGCCGAGCAGGTCGGCGGTACTCGCCCCGAACAGCCCTTGCAGACTGCCGAAGTGACCGACCAGGGCATCGGCCACGGCAGCGGGTAGGCGTCCGATCTGGGCGAGTTGGCGATGCCCCAGCGGTGTCACCCGGCGGCTCAGGTCGTCGCCCAGGCCGCAGGCGCGCGCGATCAGTGCGGGATCGGCCAGATCGTCGGTCTCCAGGCCGGCCAGCCGGGACAGCCGCAACCCGGCCGTCCCGTCGGTGTAGTCCCGCTCCAGTTCGGTGGCCAGAGACTCCAGGCCGGCCACCAGTTCCCCCAACTGCAGCCGCACCAACCGCCCCTCGGAACCCAGCTCGATGGCGTACCCGTTCAGTTCCTGCTGCAGCCGGTGCACCATCTCGTGCCGTTGCGCGGTCACCGCGATGTCGCGGACGGTCGCGGCGTCCTGGACCTCTGCCGCCGACAGTCGCACCGTGGCCTCGGTGAGCCGATCGCGGTAGCGGGACAGAGTGGCCAGCGCCTGGTTGGCGCGGGTCAGCAACTGCTCGGGCCGTTGCACGATCCAGCGCGTGCCGTCGACGAACAGCGAGATGGTCGACATGGACGCCGACACGGTGAGGGCCGGCACTCCGGTCTGCCGCGCCACCCGGTCCGCGGTGCGGTGCCGGGTGCCGGTCTCGGCGGTCTCGACCGCGGCGTCCGGCATCAGGTGGACGCCGGCGAACAGAATCCGGTCGAGCGCGTCGCTGAGCACGATGGCGCCGTCCATCTTGGCCAGTTCGCGCAGCGCGGTGGCCGTGAACGGCACGTCGATCGCAAAGCCGCCGGTGCTCAGCGCCTGCAAACGGGCGTTGTTGCCGAGGGTGATCAGGGCCCCGGTGCGGCCGTGCACGATCCGGTCGAGACCGTCACGCACCGCGGTGCCGGGCGCGATCAGGCCGAGGGCACGGCTGAGCCGATTCGGAGGAGCGTTGACCACCCTCGGCAGTCTACGGCGCGGCGCGCTGCGCTCAGCCTCCGGCGAGGCGTAGCTGCGGGCCGTTCGGCGTGCGGCGTTTCGGCGGACGCAGACCGAGCAGGTCGACCGCGGCTTCGACCGTCGCCACCTCGATGATCTTCATGCCGGGCAGGCTGACCTCGGTACCCGGAGGCACCAGGGCCAGGGTGAAGCCCAGTCGTTTCGCCTCGGCCAGCCGGCGCTCCAGGCCCGCCACCCGCCGCAGCTCGCCGGACAGGCCGACCTCGCCGAGTGCGACCACCGGCCGGTGGAAGGCGAGCTCGGCCGCCGCCGACGCGACCGCCAACCCCACCGCCAGATCGGCCGCGGGGTCGATCAGCCGGGCTCCGCCGACGGTGGAGACGTAGGCCTCCTTGTTGTGCAGCCGGACCCTCGCCTTGCGTTCGAGCACCGCGAGGATCACCGAGACCCGACCGGAATCGAGGCCGTGGGTGACCCGGCGCGGCACCTGGGCCGCCGAGGCCGCGACCAAGGCCTGCACCTCACCCAACAGCGGACGCCGTCCCTCCAGGCTGACGGTGAGTGCGGTGCCGGGCATCGGCTCGGCCCGGGTCGAGGCGAACAGCCGGCTGGGATCGGCGACCTCGTTGATGCCGTCTTCGGTCATCTCGAAGCACCCCACCTCGTCGGCGGGACCGAAGCGGTTCTTGCTGGCCCGCACCAGCCGCAGCCCGCTGTGCCGGTCACCCTCGAACGACAGCACCACATCGACCAGATGTTCCAGCAGCCGGGGTCCGGCGACAGTGCCGTCCTTGGTGACGTGGCCGACCAGCAGCACCGGCAGCCGGCGCTGCTTGGCCACCCGCACCAGCGCGTTGGTCACCTCGCGCACCTGGGCGACCCCGCCGGTGACGCCGTCGCTGCCACCGACCGTGACCGCCTGCACCGAGTCGAGCACCAACAACTCCGGCGCGGTCTGTTCGATGTGGGCCAAGATGGCGCCGAGATCGGTTTCGGCGGCCAGGTAGAGCTCGTCGGCGAGCGCCCCGATCCGTCCGGCCCGCAGCCGCACCTGGGCGGCCGATTCCTCGGCCGACAGGTAGAGCGTGCGGCGTCCGTTGCCGGCCCAACGACTGGCGACGTCGAGCAGCAGCGTCGACTTGCCGACACCCGGTTCGCCGGCGAGCAGCACCACGGCCCCGGCGACCAGGCCCTGCCCCAGCACCCGGTCCAGCTCGGCGACCCCGGTCGGCACCGAGGCAGCCTCTGCCAACGGCACGTCGCGGATCGGCCGGGCCGGGCCGGTGGGTGAGCCGCGCACTACTCCCGCGGCGCTCGGTGCGGGAGAGTGCGGTGCCATCGAGCCCCAGCTCTGGCATTGGGTGCAGCGCCCCACCCAACGGGCACTCGTCCAGCCGCACTCGGAACAACGGTGGGCGGTGGTGTTCTTGGCCATGCACCGCAGGCTAGGGGGTGGTGCAGACAGTTTCGGCTGCCCACCGCTGCGGCGACTCAGATGCGAACGGCGCCGTTGCAGGTGTGGAAGGTGGCGGCGTCAAGTCCGGGTTGTCCGTTGGGCGAGGTGAAGCGAATGGTGACGCCGTCGAAGCTTCCGTCGACCTCGGCCCCGATCCAGTCCTCCACCCGGTCTTCGTTGCCCGAGATCTCTAATTCGACCAGCTGCAGGTCGCCGCCGAGCGCGCGCGGCAGCACAGACTCGTCACTGGTCCACTTGATGAAATATGGAAGTTGCGGATCGGACATCAGGCCTTTGACCCCGAGTTGCTTCCATTCCAGCAGCCGGCCGTCCGGGAAATGTCGCGATCCGGTGACGGCGTCACGTCCGAGACGCCGCTCGTATGGTGTCAGGTCGGCGACGGAGACGACCCAGCCGAGCCAGCCGCCGCCCATCTCGGAGCGGGCCCTGACGGCCTGACCGAAGGGAGCCTTCTCGGCCGCTGGGTGCTCGAGTACCTCCACCACTTCGATATAGCGGTCGTCGGCGAGCGGAAGGATGCGGTTCCGGGTGCCGAAGCGGGGATGAAATCCGCCGTCGCGGAATTTGGCGCCGAGCAGTTCCCCGAGCCGGTCGGCCTCAGCCTTGAGACCGTCCGGACCTGCTGCGAACGTCAGGTGATCGACATGCATAAGACATTGTCACCATGAGAGGCCGCTGACGCGAAATCGGCGCTCGGCGACCCTCCGGCGCGTCACAAGAACGTCACGATGATGAAATTTTGACCGGTCAACTACCGCCCTCCCACGCGCCCCCGGTGAGCCGGTCGGCGCGCGCCTAAGATGAGCCGTGTGAGTGGTCCCCGAGCCGAGTCGAAGGTCGCGCTGTCGACCTCGTCGGTCTATCCGGAGAACACCGCCGTCGGTTTCGAGGTCGCGACGCTGCTCGGCTACGACGGCGTCGAGGTGATGGTCGGGATCGATCCCCTCGCGGCCGACGTGGACGCCGTGCAGCGGCTCCGTGACTATCACCAATTGCCCGTGCTGGCCGTGCACGCACCTTGCCTGCTGGTCACCCAGCGGGTGTGGGGCAGCGATCCCTGGGCCAAGCTCAAGCGAGCCACCGAGGCGGCGAACCAGCTCGGTGCGAACGTCGTCGTGGTGCATCCGCCGTTCCGCTGGCAGCGCAGCTATGCGACCAGGTTCGTCGAGGGCGTCCGCGAGCTTGCTGCCGCCAGCGGCGTCACCATCGCGGTCGAGAACATGTACCCGTGGCGGGCGCCCGGCGGTGGCCACTTCCAGGCCTACCGACCGAGCTGGGACCCGACCGATCTGCACTACGACCACCTGACCCTGGATCTGTCCCACGCGGCCACCGCCCGGCAGAGTTCGCTCGACCTCGTCCGGCGCTGGGAGGACCGGCTGGCGCACGTCCATCTCACCGACGGCAACGGCTCGGCCAAGGACGAGCACCTGTTGCCCGGCGAAGGCAGCCAGCGAGCGGACGCGGTGCTCGCCGAGCTCGCTGCCACCGGCTACCGGGGCCATGTGGTGCTCGAGGTGAACACCAACGACCTGGATCGGTCCGGACGCGAAAAGGCGCTGGCCGGTGCCCTGCAATTCGCCCGCAAACACCTGGGCCAAGTCGAGGACGCCGCGTGACCCGTCCGGGCCGGGAGGTGCTGCTGGTCTTCGGTGTGTCGCTGGGTCAGTCGGCGGTGTACTCGCTGCTGTCGATCGCCGAGAAGCTCACCCGTCCGACGCCGCTGAACCAGCAGACCACCCAGATCAACACCAGCGTCACCCCCGACCGGCCCTGGCTCGACCTCTCCTACCAGCTCGCCGGCATTGTCTTCCCGCTGGTGCCGGCGTTGCTCGCGTTGTACCTGCTGAGCCTCACCGGCGACCGGCAGAAGATCGGCTTCGACCTGACTCGCCCCCGGCGGGACCTCGGCTGGGGGTTCGTGATCGCGGCCGGCATCGGCATTCCCGGGATCGGGCTCTATCTGGCGGCCCGCGCCGCCGGCCTGAACACCATCGTGCAGCCGGCCAACCTGGCCGCGAACTGGTGGACCGTCCCCGTGCTGATCGGCCTGGCGATCATGAACGGCGTCCTGGAAGAGGTGGTGATCGTCGGGTTCTGGTTCACCCGGATGCGCCAGGTGGGGTGGGGTGTGCCGGCGGTGCTGATCGGCAGCGCGCTGATCCGCGGCTCGTACCACCTGTACCAGGGCTTCGGCGGCTTCGTCGGCAACGTCGCGATGGGCCTGATCTTCGGCTGGATCTACCTGCGCACCAAACGGGTGGGCCCGCTGGTCGCCGCCCACGCCATCCTCGATATCGCCGCCTTCGTCGGCTACGCGCTACTGGCGCCGTACCTGACCTGGATGTAGGCGGCACCAGAGCAAGTGCGCAGTTGGTGGTTCGAATCATGAAGGAGGGCACCAAGACGGGCGATTCCTTGGTGTACTTCTTGATCCACGACGCGCATCTCTGTCGACGTGAATGACGAGTGGCTGGAGGCCGCTCGCCAAGTGTTGGGCACCGACACGAAGGTCGCCACGATCAACGAGGCCTTGCGCAGCTTTGCCGTGCGGCAGCAGGCGGTCGAGATCGTCGCGGCTTTCGACAGCGTCCCGATGGACTTCTCCGGTTCTGCAGAGGCATGGCGTGAGGGCGGTGGACGCGACCTGTCCCAATTGGCCGAGGAGGCGCGCGGGGCCGGGTGGCGTGATGGCCGGCGCCGTCTACCTCGCTGACACTTCGGTGTTCGTGCTGCAGGCGCGACCGCAGGTTCGCCGAAGGTTCGCAGACCTCCTGGCTCAGGGCCGATTGGCGGCCTGCCAGATGACGACGCTGGAGTACCTCAACAACGCCCCGGATCCGAGCGGTTATGAGACTCTCTGGCGCGCCCTGCATGGGATGCGGTGGATCGACGTCGGTGTGCAGGCGATGGACCGGGCGCTCGAGACGCACCGCCTCCTAGCCGCGCAGAGCCAACACCGTCACTTCCGCCTCCCGGATCTGATCATTGCTGCGACTGCCGAGTTGGCGGGTGCGACCGTGCTGCACTACGACGCCAACTATGACCGGATCGCCAGGATCACCGGGCAGCCGGTCGAATGGGTGGCCGAGAAGGGCAGCCTGTAGACGATCGTCCGGTCGGGTGCCCGCGCGGCGGGCGATAGGGTGAATCCCATGCATGTGGGTGTATTCGGTGCCACGGGCACCGTGGGCAATGTGATGCGTTCGTTGCTGGTCGAGCGCGACTTCCCGATCAGTTCCGTCCGTTTCTTCTCCTCGGCCCGTTCGGCCGGGCGGACGCTGGACTTCAAGGGCACCCCGGTCACCGTCGAGGACACCGCCACCGCCGACTTCTCCGGCTTGGACATCGCGCTGATGTCGGCCGGCGCCACCATGTCGCGCGAGTACGCGCCGAAGGTTGCCGCCGCCGGCGCGGTGATCGTCGACAACTCCTCCGCCTGGCGCAAGGATCCGGACGTCCCGCTGGTGGTCAGCGAGGTCAATCCCGAGGACGCGGTCAACCCGCCCAAGGGCATCATCGCCAACCCCAACTGCACCACGATGGCAGCCATGCCGGTGCTCAAGCCGCTGCACGACGCGGCCGGCCTGCAACGCCTGATCGTGGCCACCTACCAGGCCGTCTCCGGCTCCGGGGTGAAGGGCATCGACGCGCTGCTCAGCCAGAGCCAGGATGTCCGGAACCCATCCGGTTTCGCCTTGGACGGCCGGGTGGACGACGTCGCGGACCCCGCGCCGTATCTGGCGCCGATCGCGTACAACGTCATCCCGGTCGCCGGCTCGATCGTGGACGACGGCAGCGACGAGACCGACGAGGAGCAGAAGCTCCGCAACGAGTCCCGCAAGATTCTGCATATTCCCGACCTGGCGGTGGCCGGCACCTGCGTGCGGGTGCCGGTGTTCTCCGGGCATTCGCTGGTGCTCCACGCCGAGTTCGCCGAGGAACTGAGCCCTCACCGGGCCCGGAGCATTCTCGCGACCGCCCCCGGGGTGGCGCTGGCCGACGTGCCGACGCCGCGGCTGGCGGCCGGCAAGGACCCGTCCTACGTCGGCCGGATCCGCACCGATCAGTCGGTTCCGGACGGCCGTGGCCTGGTGCTGTTCGTCAGCAGCGACAACCTGCGCAAGGGCGCGGCGCTGAACGCCGTCCAGGTCGCCGAGTTGCTGGTGGCGAACCGATGACCCAGTTGGCGGTGATCGGCGCCGGGGTGATGGGCGAGGCGCTGGTCAGCGGACTGCTGCGCGCCGGCTGGTCGAACAACGCGATCGTGGTCGCCGACCGCAGAGACTTCCGCCGGGCCGAAATGACCGCCGCCCACGGCGTCCGGGCGACGGGGAACGCCGAGGCGGCCGCCGAGGCCGACACGGTGATCCTGGTGGTCAAGCCCCAGGATGTCGGTGCCGTGCTGCCCGAGGTCGCATCAGTGCTGCGAACCGGGACCCTGGTGGTGTCGCTCTGCGCGGGGGTGACCACCGCGCAGCTGGAGAGCCATCTGCCCGAGGGCACGGCGGTCGTCCGGGTGATGCCGAACACTCCGGCGTTGGTCGGCGAAGGGATGGCCGCGGTCTCGGCCGGTTCCAACGCGTCCGAGGCCGACGTCGAGCACGCCATGGAGCTGATGACCGCGCTGGGCAAGGCGATCACGGTGCCGGAGACTTATCAGGACGCCGTCACCGCGATCTCCGGCTCGGGTCCGGCGTACCTGTTCTTCGTCGTCGAGGCGATGATCGACGCCGGCGTGCTACTCGGCCTGCCGCGCGACATCTCCAGCACCCTGGTGCAGCAGACCGTGTTCGGCTCGGCCAAGCTCTTGGTCGAATCGGGTCAGCACCCGACCGTGCTGCGCGAACAGGTCACCTCACCGGGCGGCACCACCGCGGCCGCGTTGCGACAGCTGGAGGACCACAAGGTGAAGGCCGCCTTCCTGACCGCGATGGAGGCGGCCCGGGACCGCAGCCGGGCGTTGGCCGGATCGACCTGAGCTGCTTGCGACGATCGCGGACGAGGCCGACGAAGCCCACAAACCTGGCTCACCCGAAAGCAGTGGTCGATGGCGCGATCGGTTCATCCGGCTCGGCAAGTGGCTACTAATTGCCGCAGGGGTCGTCCGAGGAGCCGGCGGTCTAGAACCGGCTGACCAGTCCCTCAGAGAGCCCCGTCCACCACCGAGCGGTTACCCAGCGGCTCCTTGAGCGGCACCTCGATGGCGAACGGGTACTGCACCGCCGGCTGAGGACCGTCGCACTTGGCGTCCGGGCGGGCACCCGCCCACAGCGTGATGGTGACCTGCTCGCCGGTCTCGGCGACGTCCGCGTGCCCGATCACATTGCACGGCGGACCGGTCATCAGCGACCCGACGACGAGCACGGCCGACTTGCCCGGAACGGCCTCGGTCCTGATGAACGGCTGCTTGTGGGCGTCCTTGATCGGCTGGGGGGTCACCGGGTTGGGCGCGGTCGGCGCACTGGTCGGCGGCTTGAGGGTGCCGGAACTCACCACGCCGCCGGACGATCCTGGCGACGGGTTTGCTGGCGATCCGCTGCTGCAGGCGGCGAGCATCAACATCGCGACCGGCGCCAGCGCGAACAGTGCGCGGCTGCGGCTGCGGCTGCGGCTGCGGCTGCGGCTGCGGGTCGGGAGTGGAGTCATCTGGCTGACCTTCCTTCGGGGTTCGGCTTGCTCGCCGATTCGGGGTGGTGGCAGATCGGTTGCTGGCCGGCCCACCAACGGCGAGCCGGCCAGCGGTTCGAACCAGGGGTTACTTGACCTTCTTGGTCTTCGCGGACGTCTTGGTCAGCGGGGCGTAGCCGGTCTTCGTACCGGTCACCTTGACTGATATCTGCCTGTTCTTGTCGGCCTTGACCAGCTTGTAGGTCTTGCCGGTGGCCTTCTTGATCTTGGTCGAGTTCCGGTACCACTGGTAGGTCACCTTGGTGCCGGACGGCTTCCACTTCCCGATCTTGGCGGTGACCCTCCTGCCGACCTTCACGGCGCCGGCGATCTTCGGTTTCGCGCCGGTCACCTTGGGGGCACCCACGTAGCGGACGAATTTGTAAAGCCCGGCAACCTGGTTGCCGTAGTACGGGCTATACATGTTCACGGGGTCATCGGTGTATATGAAATCGTTATGTCCGTTGATGTGACCCCAATTGCCGTCGAAGTTGCGAAGCCATGGTCCACCCGACGATCCACCGGTGAGGCCGGAATTCATGTAGATGGTGCCATCGCCCTCATCAAGAGTGGCCCCGTCGGCCCGGAAGAGAGTCTCCCCGTCGAACGGCGGGGAGGCCGGGTAGCCGAACGCGGCCACTTTGTAGGTCTTCGGGGTCTGGTTCCACTTGATGCCCTGCGCGCCGAGGCGGTCGACGATCCGGCGGCCTGAGTTCTTCTGCAGGATGGCAGCACCGACGTCGTAGCCCCAGTCGTGATCACGGAACCACTTGCTGGGGGTGGCCAGGTCTACCGCGTACCACGTCCCGTAGGGCGCCGCGCCGTCGGAGTAGGCGGGCACGAAGGCCACATCGGTCGACCACACCTCGTCCTCAGCGAGGCAGTGCCCGGCTGTCCAGATCGCGTTCTTGCCCTCGGTGTTCACGATGGCAGCGGAGCAGACGTAGCTGCCACCATTGCGGTTGAAGAAGACCTTGCCGTTGGTGCGTGCCGCGGGCGAGCTGGAGGGGTAGTTGGGTTGGCTGTACTGCGGCGCGGTCCTCTTCGTTCCGGTGGCCTTCGGTGCTTTGCTGACGCGCGCCGGCTCAGCGCCGCCGGGTGCGCCGTTGGGGACGACCTGCTGCGTCTGAGGCTTGGCCACCTTCCCCGACCGGGTCATGCTCGGGGACTTCTCGAACGGCTTGGCGGCCTTCATCCGGGCCGGTGACCAATACCTCTCCAGCGCCTTCGCCTCGGCGGCTACACCGGTGCCCGTCATCAGTGCCTTGACCTTGGGGGTCAGGGTGTTGGTGTGGCTGACGATGTCATCGCCCGAGGGTCCGGCAGCAGGCTCCGCGCGGGCGGTGGCCGGCGTGGCCAGGAATGTCGTGGCCAGCGCTAGGCCGGTGACACCGGCCAGCGCGAACCCTCGGGTGATGTGCTTTTCTCGCATGCTGCTCCTAATAGACGGACGAGCGGACAGTTCTGAGGTCAAGGCGTGCGCAGGAGAATACGCCGTCATAGCTGAATATCGATGCGACGTCGCAATCATTGCGAGCCGTACAGCCCGCCTTGCGATAGTTCACAAACTCCCCCGTGATCTACAGCAGGATCGGATCCACAGGATCCACCCGAAGCCGATGACAAAATACTCCCATAGGAGACGGTGGTGCCCAAGCGTGATACTCCAACGTGGACGAAGGCCGTGCGCAGCCTGAGAAAAACACGGCGGAGATAAGGTCGCGGCATTGGGTGGAAGGGTGGGGGAATCGGCACCAGCGGGCCCGCTGCCGTCCCCGTGCCTCGGGGCCGGGTGGGCTGCTCCGGACCTCGGCAGCAGGCGGGCGATTCGCCGTCCGGGCAAGGCAGTCGGTACGCTTCCGTCGTTGGCCGGGCGACCGGCCGCTTCAACCAGCAGCAACATCGGCCCGATCCTATCGGCCGACATCGAGAGGTCACAGCGTGGGTTCGGTCATCAAGAAGCGTCGCAAGCGGATGGCGAAGAAGAAGCACCGCAAGCTTCTGAAGAAGACGCGCATTCAGCGTCGCCGCGCCGGCAAGTAGCTTCGGGCGCCCACCGCGATGACCAGGCACCGGGTGACGGTCATCGTGCGCGACGGCTGCCACCTGTGCGTCGATGCGGTCGCGGTGTCCCAGCGCGTCTGTGCCGAGTCGGGCGCGGACTTCAGCACGCTCGATGTGGACGCCGACCCGGCTCTCGCCGAACACAGCGATCACGTGCCGGTCACCTTCGTGGACGGTCGCAGACTCGCCATCTGGTTCTTGGACGAGGCACAGCTGCGCACGGCACTGAGCGCATGACCGGCACGGTCCGGCTGCCCTCCCCGGTCTCAGCAGAAGCGCTCTACGCCTACCTGACCGACCCGGTCCGTCGTCCGCAGTGGCAGCTCAGCCTGCGCCGGGTCGCCGAGGTCAGCGGACGGGGCGAGGTCGGCTCCCATTGGGTCGACGTCACCGCCATCGGCGCCCGGCCGCGGTTGTCGGTGCTGGCCGCCGACCCACCGCGCAGCTGGACCGAGCACGGTCGGTGGCGAGGGCTCAGCGCCACCCTTCGTCTCGAACTGGACACCACCGGCGCCGACCAATGCGTGCTGTCGGCGTTCTTCCGGATCGACGGTCGCGGCCTCTGGCGGGTGGCCGCGGCGATTCTGCAACGGTTGGCCGGTCCGGCGATCGCGTTCGACCTGCGCCGGGCCGTCCGACTGGCAGCTCGGCACTGAGCTCGCCGTCGAAGCGTCCCGTATTGTTGGAGCCCGAGCACACCGAAAGGCCGCCGTCACCCATGCAATCCGTCGTTCATCTGGTCCGCCACGGGCAGGTCCACAATCCTGACGGCATTCTCTACGGACGGCTCCCCGGCTACGGCCTGAGCGAGCTCGGCCGGGCGATGGCCGACCGGCTGGGCGAGCACTTCGCCGACGTGCCGCTGACCCACCTGCGCTGCTCCCCGCTGCAACGTGCTCGCGAGACCATGGCGCCGATCGCGGCCCGGCATCCCGACCTCGAGATCGTCACCGACGACCGGGTGATCGAGGCCGCCAACGTTTTCGAGGGCCGCAACTTCGGCAAGTACAACCAGGTACTGCTGCTGCCGCAGAACCTGTGGCAGCTGCGCAACCCGCTGCGGCCGTCCTGGGGTGAGGCGTACCCGTCGATCGTGGCCCGGGTGAAGGTGGCCATGTCGGACGCCGCGAAGGCCGCCGGCGACGGCGGCCAGGCATTGATCGTGATGCATGAACTGCCGATCTGGATCTCCCGGCTGGCCGCCGAGGGCCGCTCGCTGGTGCACGATCCGCGCAAGCGGCAGTGCCGGCTGGCCAGTGTCACCTCGTTCACCTGGATCGACGACCGTATTGCCGCCGTCGACTGCGTCGAACCGGCCGCAGATCTGCTGCCGGCCAAGAAGTCAAAAGTCCTGTTCCGCCCCGGCTCGTGATGCGTCGTCTGGCCGTCGTCTGCGTCACCGTGCTCACGTTGCTGCTCGCCGCATGCACGGGGTCGGGGACATCCGCCGAGGGCGGATTCGTCAGTGGCGACGGCACGATCTCCCGGGTGCCGGCCGACCAGCGGACCGAAGCACCCGCCATCGACGGCACCACCTTGGACGGTAAGCCGTGGAGCAGTTCGTCGGTGACCGACCGGGTGCTGGTCTACAACGTCTGGGGCTCCTGGTGCCCGCCGTGCGTGAAGGAGGCGCCGGCGCTGGTCCGCGCCGCACACCGCACCGAGAAGACCGCCCAGTTCATCGGGCTGAACACCCGCGACGCCGCGACCGCGCAGGGGCAGGCGTTCGTCCGCGAGTTCGAGGTGCCGTACCCGAACCTGTTCGATCCCGGCGGTGAACTGGTGCTGAGGTTTGCCGGTCAGTTGCCGTTGAACGCGATTCCCAGCACGGTCATCGTGGATACCCAGGGCCGGATCGCGGCCCGGGTGATGGGTGAGGCGACCGAGGCCACCCTGGTCGGCCTGATCGAGGACGTGGCGGCGGGCCGCTGATGATCGTCCTGGAGATCGGTGACTGGGCCCGGCAGGCGGTTGGCGGCAGCATGCTGCTGGCCGCCCCGGTCGCGATCCTGGCCGGGGTGGTGTCGTTCTTCTCGCCCTGCGTGCTGCCGCTGCTGCCGGGCTACCTGTCCTATGCCAGCGGGCTCAGTACCGCGCAGCTGGCCGAGGGCAGCCAGCGTGGCCGGGTGCTGGCCGGCACGTCGCTGTTCGTGCTGGGGTTCGCGATCGTCTTCGTCTCCGGCGGCGTCCTGTTCGGTTCGCTGGGCACCACCCTGGTGCAGTGGCGGGACGTGCTCACCATGATCGGTGGAGTGCTGGCGATCGGGTTGGGCCTGGTGTTCGCCGGCTGGGTGCCGTTCGCCAGCCGCACCGTCCGGCTCAATCTGCGACCGAAGGTCGGGCTGGCCGCCGCGCCGCTGCTCGGCATCGTGTTCGCGCTCGGCTGGACGCCCTGCATCGGACCCGCACTGCAGGTGGTGTTCACCTTGGCGCTGAACGAGGCAACCGCGCTGCGCGGTGCTCTGTTGGCGCTGTGCTACGCGCTGGGGCTGGGGTTGCCGTTCCTGGTCGCCGGGCTGGCGCTGGACCGGTTCGGGACGACGATCGCCTTCGTCCGCCGCCACCACCGCGGCCTGCAGATCACCGGTGGAGTGATGATGATCATCGTCGGTGTGCTGCTGCTGACCGGTGGCTGGGACGTTGTGATGGCCACCCTGCGGCAATGGGCGGCCGGCTTCGGGACGGTGATCTGATGGCGGAACGGAAGGCCGCGGGGCTGCGGCCCGGCGAGACGCTGCGCTTCCTGTGGACGCAACTGACCTCGATGCGCACTGCGCTGGTACTGCTGTTCGCGCTGGCGCTGGGTGCGATCCCCGGCTCGCTGCTGCCGCAGCGTCCGACCTCGCCGGTGCGGGTGGATGAGTTCATCCGGGACAACCCGCAGCTGGGCGGTTTCTACAACGCCATCGGCATGTTCGACGTGTATGCGTCGCCCTGGTTCGCCGCCATCTACCTGCTGCTGTTCGTCTCGCTGGTCGGCTGCATCATTCCCCGGATCGGGGTCTACCTCAAGGGCTGGCGCGGCCAGCCGCCGGTGACCCCGCGCAACCTGAGGCGGCTGCCCGCCCATCTGGCGCTCACCGCCGATCGGCCCGACGCCGTCCTGGACGAGGCCGCGAAGGTGCTGGCCGGACGCCGTTTCCGGGTCCGCCGGCTGGACGATTCGGTGAGTGCCGAGCGGGGCTACCTGCGCGAGCTGGGCAACCTGGTCTTCCACCTCTCGCTGGTGTTCCTGCTGTGCGGCCTGGCCTGGGGCGCGCTGTTCGGCTACAAGGGCAGCGTCGCCGTCGTCGAGGGCGGCTCGTTCAGCAACACCCTGACGCAGTTCGACGACTTCACCGCAGGCGGCGCCTTCCGGGCCCAGCAGCTGGTGCCGTTCACCGTCCGGCTGGACTCGTTCGAGGCCAAATTCGAGACCGGACCGGTACAGCGTGGCGCCGCCCGGGTGTTCCGCGCCGAGACCACCACCACGGTGGACGGCGTCCAAAGTCAGCAGACCCTTGAGGTCAACCATCCGTTGGTGCTGGGCAACAGCACCGTGCACCTGGTCGGCCACGGCTACGCCGTCGACGTCACGGTGAAGGATCCGCAAGGCAACATCGCCTTCGCCGGGCCGGTGGTGCTGCTGCCCCAGGACGGCAACTTCCTCTCGGTGGGCGCGATCAAGGCGCCCTACGCGCGTCCGGAACGGCTCGCGTTCGAAGCACTGTTCCTGCCCAGCGCCGTCGATACCGACAGCGGCGGCACCTCGGTCTTCCCGGACGCGCTCAACCCGCGACTGCTGCTCAACGCTTGGCACGGACCGCCCAAGGAAGCCACCGGCCTCCCCGAGAATGTCTACTCGCTGGACACCACCGGTCTCACCCAGTTCACCAAGCCGGACGGCTCGAAGCTGCGGTTCAGCCTCCGTCCGGGTGAGATCTTCGACCTGCCGGGCGGCGGCTCGATCCAGTTCCACGACTGGAAGCGCTGGGTGAGCCTGCAGGTCTCCAGCACGCCGGGGCTGTGGCTGGTCTTCGCCTCGGTGCTGGTCGCGGTCGCGGGCCTGTGCCTGTCGCTGTTCATCCGGCCGCGCCGGGTGTGGCTGCGGGTCAGCGGCGACGTCGTGGAGGTGGCCGGTCTGGACCGCACCGAGGGCCGCGGCGGCCTGGACGACGAACTGCAGCTGATCGCCGACGAACTGCAACTGCGTGCGGACCAGGGACTTGCGCGCGCTGACGCCGATGCCGCAGGCTCCACTCAGAAGGGAGAACCATGATGGCCGTGTACTGGTCGAATCTGGCGATGGTGACCTCGGTGGTGGTCTACCTGTTGGCCCTGGCCGCGTTCGCCGCCGAATGGGCGGCCGCGCGCCGCCTCGAACCGGTGGCCGCGCCGGCCGGCGTCCTGGTCGCTTCGGGTAGCGGCGGGCTGGAAGAGGTGGACGCCGATCCGGAGCCGTCGCCCGCGGACGAACGTGCCCGGCTGCGCACCGACATGTTCGGCCGGATGGGGCTCGGCCTGATGGTGATCGCCTGGGCCTGTCACCTGGGGGGAGTGGTGTTCCGCGGCATCGCCGCCAACCGGTTCCCCTGGGGCAACATGTACGAGTTCGTGACGATGGCGCTGCTGCTGGTGGTCACCTTCTACCTGGTGATGGCCTTCCGCGGCATGCGCTGGCTCGGTCTGCCGGTGGCGTTGCTCACCGCGATCGGGCAGGGCCTGGCGGTGACCGTGTTCTATGTCGCGGTGGCGCCGCTGGTGCCGGCGCTGCACTCGGTGTGGTTCGTCGTCCATATTGTCGTCGCGGCCACCGCGGGTGCCGCGTTCAACGTGGGCGGTCTGCTGTCGATCCTGTACCTGCTGAAGAGCCGCGCCGAACGCCGCGAGAACGTCCGCGGTTACCTGGCCAAGCTGCCGTCGTCGACCCGGATCGACGAGTTGGCCTACAAATTCCACGCCTTCGCCTTCCCGCTGTGGACGTTCGCCATCGCCGCCGGGTCGGTCTGGGCCGAGTACGCCTGGGGCCGGTTCTGGGGCTGGGATCCGAAGGAGACCTGGTCACTGGTTACCTGGGTGGTCTACGCCGGCTACCTGCACGCCCGGGCCACCGCCGGCTGGCGGGGAAAGCGCGCGGCCATCGTGGCGATCATCGGCGTGGCCTGCTTCTGGTTCAACTTCATCGGGATCAACCTGCTGGTCTCGGGCCTGCACTCCTACGCCGGCATCTAGGAAGCGCTGGTCTTCGTTGGTCGAGCGTGCCGAGGCCCCAAGACACGCTGGGACATTTGCCCGGACGCCCTTGCGGGGCGGCTGTCGCTGGTCGTAGTTTTCGGGCACCACCTACCTCCCGGAGGATTCACGATGACGATGATGTCGTTGCTGAGTGCGAGATCGGCACTCGTTCTGGCGTCCGGTGCGATGCTGGCCAGCACGCTCCCGGCCACGAATGCGGCTGCGGTCGCGCCGGTCCCGATCGCCATGTGTGCGGTGTCGACCCCTGTGTCGGGTTCACTCACCCAGCCCAACGCCGTCTGCTGTGTGGTCTCGAACCAGTACAGCCTCACGGCCAAGTCGACCCGGATCAAGTTCAAGGACATCCCGAGCTTCAAGAACGGGCCCGGCGGCACGCTGACGGTCAGCCGGCACTACAGCGGATCGGCCACGTTCTCGGTCACCGCGGGCGCGGAGTCCGAAGTCGGCGCCGTCCTGGCGAAGGCCAAGGTGTCGATCAGCGCGTCGCTGTCGAAGACCAACTCGACCGGCGCGACCAACACCTACAGCCACAAGATCACCAAGAAGAAGTACGGTCACGCGCAGTACGTGTCGTGGGGCAAGAAGGTGAGCTACCGCAAGTACCGGATCAACCGGAACTGCTCGACGACCACGCTCGCCACCGGCACCATCAACTTCCCCAGCAATGAGGAGGGTTGGTACTACTGGGAGACCTCGTCGTAGAGGCTGTCGCGCGCAGGTGACAGAATCGGCGCATGCGGCATTTCGACCTGTGCGTGATCGGCTCCGGCTCGGGCAACTCGATCGTCGATGAGTCCTTTGATGACCTCTCGGTAGCCCTCGTCGACAAGGGAGAACGCTTCGGCGGTACCTGCCTGAACGTGGGGTGCATCCCGACCAAGATGTTCGTCCACCCGGCTGATCTGGCCGCGTCCGTTGATCACGCGAAGCGGGTCGGGGTCGACCTCGGTGCCGCCAGTGCCGACTGGCCGGCGATCCGCGACCGCATCTTCGGCCGGATCGACCCGATCAGTGAGGGTGGCGAGGAATGGCGGCGCAGCAACCGCAACGTGACGCTCTACCGCGAGGCCGCCCGCTTCACCGGCCGCAAGCAGGTGCGGATCGGCGACGAGACGATCACCGCTGACCGGTTCGTGCTGGCCGGGGGCTCGCGGCCGCAGCTGCCCGACTATCCCGGCCTGGACGATCCTCGGGTTGCCGCGCGGGTGCACACCTCCGACGACATCATGCGGCTGGACGCCCTGCCTGCCTCGCTGGTGATCATCGGCGGTGGTTTCGTGGCGGCCGAGTTCGCGCACATCTTCTCCGCATTCGGCACCAAGGTCACCGTGCTGCAGCGCTCCGAGGTGATGCTGCGCAAAGAAGACGCCGACATCGCCGCCGCGTTCACCGAGCAACTCGCGAACCGGGTGCACCTGCGGCTGAAGCAACAGATCGTCGGGTTCGAGATGACCGACCGGGGCACCGTGATCGTCGAGAGCATCGACGCCAAGGGCATCCGGTACGACTTCGAATGCGAGCGGGTGCTGGTGGCACTGGGCCGCACTCCGAACGGTGATCTGCTGAATCTCCCGGCGACCGGCGTCGAGACCCATTCCGACGGCCGGGTGAAGGTCGACGAACACCAGCAGACCAACGTGAAGGGCATCTTCGCACTCGGCGACATGTCGTCGGCCGATCAGCTCAAGCATGTGGCCAATCATGAGGCCAGGGTCGTGCAGCACAACCTGCTGCACCCCCGCCGGATGATCGTCGCCGATCACCGGTTCATCCCGCACGCCGTGTTCAGCGACCCGCAGATCGCGTCCGTGGGGCTCACCGAGGCCGAGGCGCAGGAACGCGGCAAACCGTACGTGACGGCCCGGCAGAGCTACGGCAGCGTCGCCTACGGCTGGGCCATGGAGGACACCGATCACTTCGCGAAGCTGATCGCCGATCCGCATACCAAACGGCTGCTCGGCGCACACCTGCTGGGCCCGGAGGCGACAACGTTGATCCAGCCGCTGATCCAGGCGATGAGCTTCGACCTCGACGTGCCGAGCATGGCCCGCGGCCAGTACTGGATCCATCCGGCACTCACCGAGGTGGTCGAGAACGCGCTGCTCGGGCTGGAGTTGTGATCACGCGGAGGCGCACGCTCGTGGCCGGCGCCCTGGCCGCACTACTGGCCGGCTGCGCCGGCGCGCCCGCGGCGCCCAGTTCGGGGCCGGCGGCTCCTTCGGCGCCGGCGAGCACCGCCGGTCCGAGCGTGACGGCGCAGCGTCCCACCGCGACCGAATGCGCCGCCCGGATGGTCGGCAGGATGACCCTGGCCGAGCGGGTCGGTCAGGTGGTGATGGTGGGGGTGACGAGCGGGTCGGCGTCCGAACTGGCGGTGCTGCGGAAACTGCACATCGGGTCGGTGATCCTGATGGACCGCTACACCAACGGCACCAGCGGCGTCCGCTGGCTGACCAAGAAACTGAAGATCTCAGGGCTGCCCACACCGCTGCTGGTCTCCGTCGACCAGGAGGGTGGGCTGGTGCAACGGCTCAAGGGCCCCGGCTTCGACACCATCCCGTCGGCGAAGGTGCAGTCGGGCTGGAGCGACGCCGAGCTGACCTCCCGGGCCACCCGCTGGGGACGTCAACTGGCCTCCGCCGGGGTGCACTGGACGCTGGCCCCGGTCACCGACACCGTGCCGGCGTCGGTGGGCAGCAAGAACGCGCCGATCGGTGGGCTGGGCCGCGGCTACGGGTCGAACCCGGCCGTGGTGGCCAAGAAGGTGACCGCCTTCGTGAAGGGCATGGACGCGGCCGGCATCGCCACCTCGACGAAGCACTTCCCGGGCATCGGACGGGTGATCGGGAACACCGACTTCACCTCCGGGGTGAAGGACACCACAACGCGACCCGACGATCCCTACCTGGCGCCGTTCGCGGCCGCCGTTAAGGCCGGCGCGTCGAGCGTGATGGTGTCCACAGTGACTTACACCAGGATCGACTCCCGCCATGTGGCGGCGTTCTCGCCGAAGGTGATCGGACTGATCCGTGGTCGGCTCGGCTTCGACGGCGTGGTGATCTCCGACGATCTGGGTGCGGCGAAGTCGATGGCGTCCGTGCCGGCGAAACAGCGGGGCGCCGACTTCATCAAGGCCGGTGGCGACCTGGCGATCACGGTGACGCCGGGTTTGGCCGACGAGTTCGTGGCCGGCATCCGCAGCGCCGCCAAGAACTCCGCGGTCGCCACCCGGGTGCGTGACGCCGCCGTCCGGGTGGTGACGATGAAGATCACCCAGGGGCTGGTGCCCTGCCGCTGAGGTGACCGGCGGGGCGGCTCAGCTGACCCGCAGTCCGCTCATCGCCTTGCGGGCGTCCGGCACCAACTCGGCCGCGGTGTCGGGGATCGATGCGTAGAAGATGCTGGATGACGCCTCCGAGGTGGCCACGATCAGAATGATCGCCAGCTCGCCCTTGGTCTTCAGGCCCGGGATGTCGAAGCTCAGGTGGGTCTCCACCAGCCAGGCGTCCTTGCCGCCGACGGTGGTGCCCTTGTTCACCTTGTCGTCGCGGACCACCTCGGCGTCGTCGTAGAAGACACCCATGATGCACTTGACGACGATCTCGGAACCCTGCTGCGGGCTGAAGAAGCCGTCGCCGGCGACCAACTCGCCGACCAGCACCGAGGCCACCCAGTTGTTCTGGTTTCCCTTGTAGGCCTCCTCGACCATGACTGTCTGGGTGAGGACGTCGCGGCCGAACGGCACCCTGAGCTCGGGGGCCGGTGCGCTCCACGGATCGCCCAGCATCGGATAGGACAGCGCGCCGCCGTGGACGCGGCCGTCATTGGGCTCCGGCGCCGGGGTGACGGTACTGGCAACCTGTTTAGGACAGACGTTCTGGGTGGGATTGGTGCCCGTCGACGGATTCGAACCGAGGATGCCGCCGAGGTTGTTGAGCGCCAGGTAGCCGACCAGGCCGATGGCAACGACCACCGCGGCGATGCCCAGCCACCAACCGATCGGGGAACGACGGCGCTGGTTGGGGTTCCAGCCGGGCTGGCCGGGCTGGCCGGGCGGCCGCTGAGGCCCGCCTGGGCCCCCTCCGGGAGCCGACTGCATCGGGTTGTTCGTGATGGACGCCGACCAGGACGAACCCGTCCAGTAGCGGTACATCCCGGGTTGTCCACCCGGATCCGGATACCATCCAGCCTGACTCACGGGGCGAGTCTAGACGGGACGATCCAGTGCCGGGTGAGCGGCCGTCGACAGGACATCGTTGGCCCCGATCCTGGCGCCTAAGGTGCGGACTTCGCTGGCGGCGGCGAAGCATCGTGGGGCGATCGGTGCCGACCATGGGCCCCCACGAGCTCGATCTGCGGGATGGGTCTCGACAAAGCTCGACCGATGGACAAACGAACGACCGGTACGAGGGGAGTTCCCACGTACCGGTCGTAGTCCGTCCGCGTCGATCAGCCGAAGCGGCCGGTGATGTAATCCTCGGTGGCCTTGTCGTCAGGAGTGGAGAAGATCTTCTCGGTCGGCCCCATCTCGATCAGCTTGCCGGGGGCACCGGTGCCGGCGATGTTGAAGAACGCCGTCTCATCGGAGACCCGGGCGGCCTGCTGCATATTGTGGGTGACGATCACGATCGTGTAGCTCTCTTTGAGCTCCTGGATCAGGTCCTCTACCGCCAGGGTGGAGATCGGGTCCAGCGCCGAGCAGGGCTCGTCCATCAGCAGCACCTCGGGTTGCATCGCGATCGCCCGGGCGATGCAGAGCCGCTGCTGCTGACCGCCGGACAGCCCCGAGCCGGGCTTCTCGAGCCGGTTCTTGACCTCTTCCCACAGGTTGGCGCCGCGCAGTGAGCGCTCCAGCAGGTCGGATTCGCTGCCCTGTATACGCTGCTTGTTCAGCTTGTACCCGGCCAGCACGTTGTCCTTGATCGACATGGTGGGGAACGGGTTGGGTCGCTGGAACACCATGCCGACCTGGCGCCGCACGTTCACCGGGTCGACCCCCGGGCCGTACAGGTTGTTGCCGTCGAGTAGCACATCCCCCTCGACGTAGGCGCCGGGGATCACCTCGTGCATCCGGTTCAGGGTGCGCAGGAAGGTGGACTTGCCGCAGCCGGACGGACCGATGAACGCGGTCACCGAGCGCGGCTGGATGGTCATCGAGACGTCTTCGACGGCAAGAAACTTCCCGTAGTAACAGTTGAGGTCGGTGACCTCGATCCTCTTGGACATGCGTCGATTATTCCTTCGGTCAGCGCCCGAGTTTCGGGGCGAAGCGTTTGGCGATGAAGCGGCCCAGCAGGTTGAGCACCATGACCAGCAGGATCAGGGTGAGCGCGCCGGTCCAGGCCCGTTCGGTGTAGAAGATGCGATCGATGCCGGGATGGGCGTATTGGTCGTAAACGAACACCGGAAGCGTCATCATCGGGTTGCCGAACGGGTTGGTGTTGATCGAGTTGGTGAAGCCGGCGGCGATCATCAGTGGAGCCGTTTCGCCGATGATCCGGGCGATGGCCAGAATCACACCCGAGACGATGCCCGAGATCGACGTGGGCAGCACCACAGAGAGGATGGTGCGCCACTTCGGGACGCCCAATGCGTAGGACGCCTCGCGCAGTTCGTTGGGCACGATCCGCAGCAACTCTTCGGTCGAGCGGACCACGATCGGGATCATCAGTACCGACAGCGCCAGCGAGCCGGAGAAGCCGTTGATGGTGCCTGGGCCGAACACCAGCGCCATCAACGCGTAGGCGAACAGGCCGGCCACGATCGAGGGAATGCCGGTCATCACGTCGACGAAGAAGGTGATGCCCCGAGCCAACGAGCCCCGGCCATACTCGACCAGGTAGATGGCGGTCATCAGCCCGATCGGCACCGCGATCAGCGTGGCGATGCCGGTGACGATCAGGGTTCCATAGATGGCATGGATGGCGCCGCCGCCCTCGCCGATCACGTTGCGCATCGACCAGGTGAAGAACTGCGCGTTGAAGCCCGGCAGGCCGTTGGACAGCGTCTCCCACAGCAGCGACACCAGCGGTAGCAGTGCCAGCAGGAAGGCGCCGGTGACCAGATTTGTGGCCAGCCGGTCGGTCGCGGCCCGGCGTCCCTCCACCGCGAGCGCGAGCACGTACATCGCCGGCAGGAAGACCACCGCACCGAGGAACAGGGTGGTGCCCGGATCGAAGCCGCCCAGCAACGTGGAGTCGATGAGAGCGCCGACGAGTACGGCTCCGGCCAGCGCCAGCCAGGTGGTGGGCTTCGGCAACTGACCCGCGGTCAGCGGGTTGGCCTTGGTATTGGTCAGAGTGGTCATCAGTTGGCCCCCGAGAATTCCTTGTAGCGGGAGACGATCAGCCGGGCGATGGCGTTGACCACCAGCGTGATCACGAACAGCACCAGGCCGCCCGCGATGAGCTGGTTGATCTTCAGGTTGTACGCCTCAGGGAAGTTCTGGGCGATCACAGCCGCGATCGTGTTCGGGTTCTGCGAGGTGAGTACCTCGAAGGTGATCACGTGCGCACCCGACAACACCATCGCCACGGCCATCGTCTCGCCCAGTGCGCGGCCCAGGCCGAGCATCACCGAGCTGACCACGCCGGCGCGGCCGAACGGCAATACCGCCATCCGAATCATCTCCCAGCGGGTGGCGCCGAGCGCGAGCGCGGCCTCCTGATGCAGCGTCGGGGCCTGCAGGAACACCTCCCGGCTCAACGAGGTGATGATCGGCAGGATCATCACCGCCAGCACGATGGACGCCGTCAGCAGTGTGCGGCCGGTGCCCGACGGCTGGCCGCCGAAGAACGGGATCCAGCCCAGGTAGGTATTGAGCCACAGGTACAGCGGCATGACCGCCGGGGCAAGGACGAAGCCGCCCCACAGGCCGAACACCACCGAGGGCACCGCCGCGAGCAGATCGATCACGTAGCCCAGACCGGCGGAGAGCCGCCGCGGGGCGTAGTGTGAGATGAACAAAGCGATGCCGACCGCAACCGGTACCGCCATCAACAGCGCCCAGAAGGACGCCCAGACGGTGCCCCAGGCGAACGGGATGATCCAGGACCAGAACTCGCCGTAGCCTTTGGCCTCCAGTTCGGCTGGTGGTGTGGTCAGGGCAGGAAAGGCCTGCATGAGCAGGAAGCCGGCGACCATCGCCAGGATCACCAGGATGATGATCCCGGAGGTGGTCGCCAGCCCGCTGAATACCTGATCGCCGACCCGGCGACGGGCGCCCTTTTCGGACGAGCCCGTCGGGGTCGGCGTCGGGGTCACCTTCTGGGTGGACTGTGTCACGGATGTCATCCTTTGCTCACAGTGATATCCACGCCAGCGGTTCGATCACTTGATCGAGTCGATGGCGGCCTTCACCTTGGCCTGCATCGACTCGCTCAGCGGTGCACTGCCAGCAGCCTGGGCGGCTGCCTTCTGCCCGTCGGCGGAGGCGGCGTAGCCGATGAAGCCCTTGACCAACTGAGCGTCATTGGCGTCCTTGTACGCCTCGCAGACCAGCGCGTAGGAGACCAGCACCGCGGGGTAGACCCCGGGAGCCTTGCGGGTGAGGGTCAGCGCCAGGTCGTGCTCGCCGCGGCCGGCGACCTGCTTGGATTCGTCCACGATCTTGGCGGCGGCTTCGGCCGTCGGGCTGAGCCACTCGGTACCCACCTCGAGCTGCGCGTGACCGAGATCCTTGGCGGCGGAGGCGTCCGCGTAGCCGATGGTGTTCGTGCCCGTGGTGACGGCGTCGACAACCGCGGAGGTGCCCTTGGCGGACTCACCGCCGAACGCGCCCGGGAAGGTGTCCGAGGCTGCCTCGGTCCACACCGACGGTGCGGCCTGGTGCAGGTAGTCGGTGAAGTTACTGGTGGTGCCGGAGTCGTCGGCACGGTGCACCGCGGTGATCGCGGCGTCCGGCAGGGTGGCACCCTTGTTCGTGTTGACGATCTTGGGATCGTTCCACTTGGTGATCTTGCCGGCGAAGATGCCCGCGAGCGTGTCGGGGTCGAGCTTGAGGTCCGTCACGCCGTTCACGTTGAAGATCACCGCGATTGGCGACACGTAGACCGGCAGGTTGAGAGCGTTCGATTCGGCCGTGCACTTGCCGAACTTGCCAGCACCCATCTCGTCGTCCTTGAACGGACGGTCGGAGCCGGCGTACTGCACGGCGCCCGAGGTGAATGCCTGGCGGCCGGCACCGGAGCCGTCCGGGGAGTAATTGATGGTGACGCCGGGGTGGGCGGACTGGTAGTCGGCGATCCACTTCTGCTGGGCTGCGGACATCGACGAGGCGCCCTTGCCGGCGAGCGTGCTCGCGGCGGTCGTGGCTCCGTTGGAGCCGCCGTTGCCAGGCTGGGCGGGTTCGTTAGTCGCGCAGGCGGACAGAGTCAGCGCGGCGGCGGCCAGCAGGGCCACCGGGGCGCCGAACGTGGAAATCTTCACGGCCTTCCCTTTCACAATGGGGACATTCACAATCGGTGTGGAGCGCAACCCGCTCCGGCTGGCATGCTAGGCAGCGGAGTCGACCGGTTGGGGAGTGCTGGGTGAACAGCCGGTGAACGCGCCGCGGTCGGACGACAGCGTCCCAAGCCGAAGGGTGTGGGACCAGGGGGCGACTCGCCCGGCAATCAGATTGGATGCCTGATGAATAGAACCCGCTCGCTGCCCGCCGTCGCCGTGTCGCTCGCACTGGCAGTGCCGGCCGTCGGCCTCGCCTCGGGCCCGTCGGCTGCCGCCGCGCCGCTGCCGCAATTGGCTGCCGTCCGCACCGTCAAGATCGACGTCGACGGCGACGGCCGCAAGGACACCGTGAAGATCACCAAGGTGAAGAAACACCGCTACAAGGTGGCGGTCACCACGGCGAAGAAGCGCAAGGCTTCCCTGCTCATCACCTCCACTATCGCAACGGACTGGCAGATCGAGCCCTACTGGGGCGCGGCGAAGCTCGACAAGGTCAAGGGCTACGAACTGCTGCTCGCCACCGGCGGAAGTGACGGCTACACAACGGCGGTGCTGACGTGGCGCAAGAACAAGCTGGTTCGTCAGGCGGCGCCGCTGGACCGCTCGTCCACCTACGCCTGGTACTCCCTGGCGATCCCGGACTGGGGACTGTGCGGCTACCGGTTCTACAGCAAGGCGGGCAAGCGCTACGTGGAGCAGTACCAGCTGTTCAAGATGGGCACGCCGCGCTGGGAAGGCCGGCTGACCACCTCGGTGTGGAAGTCGACGGGGTGGACGAAGGTCAAGGCGACGAAGGTGAAGCTGACCGACAAGCAGGCCAAGAAGTACACCGGCGGATTCCAGGGCGTGAAGATCGTCTAGTGCCCCGGCTTGCCGACGCCGGGCGTGGTTGCGCCCGGCGCCTTCGCCTGCGGGTTGGTGGCCACCCGCCCCGCTACAGTACGCAAACAACACGCGGCGTGCCGATGAATTCGGGCAGCGGGTGGCGGAGCATTCGATGAATTGCGAGCTTCGCCGAGGTAGTTCCACTCGAAGGAGACGCATGTGAGACGACACACCTGGAAGGCTTCCTTCACCGCTGCCGCCACCTGCGCCGCACTGCTCCTCTCGGCCTGTCAGAACGCGCCGAGCACCGGTCCGAGCACGAGCCCCGGGGCCGGCACGGATTTCAGCGGCGACAACTGCACCCCGGTGATCACCGCCGTCTCGCCCGAGAAGGTCGCGATGCTGACCCGGCTGGCCGCGGAGTTCAAGAACTCACCACAGCACGAAAGCCTCGGGAAATGTGCCACCGTCCATCCGGTCGAGGTCAGTTCGGGGGAGGCGGCCCGGCTGCTCAAGCTCTCCGGCCCGCTGTGGCCGTCGAGCGAGACCGTGAAGCCGCGTCCGACCTTGTGGACGCCGGCCTCGTCGGCCTGGATCGATCAGGTGGCCGCGGTCAACGGCGCCGCGCTGGTTCCCGATGCGCAGTCCTTCACCCGCACCCCGGTGGTCTTCGCGATGCCCGAAAGGATGGCTCGCACCCTGGGCTGGCCCGAGAAGAAGATCGGCATCAAGGACCTGCACAACCTGTGCGTCAACCCGGACGGCTGGGGCAGCCAGGGCGGCGCCGCCGGCCAGTGGGGCCGCTTCAAGCTGGGCAAGACCAACCCCAACTCGAGCACCACGGGCCTGGCCACCCTGATCATGCAGTCCTATGCGGCCAGCGGTAAGACGGCGGGCCTGACCCCCGCCGACGTCGCGTCCGCGGAGAAGTTCAGTCGTGAGTTCGAGTCGTGCGTCATCCACTACGGCGACACCACCGGCAATGTGCTGCAGCGGGTCTATGACCGCGACGCCGAGGGCCGGCCGCTCGACTACGTGTCGGCGATCGCCGTCGAGGAGGTCAGCGTGATCGCCTACAACCAGGGCAATCCGAACACCCGCGCGCTGAGTGACGAGGAAGTCGCGAAGCTGGTGCGTCCCCGCGAGAAGCTGGTGGCCGTCTATCCCGCGGAGGGCTCATTGACCAGCGACAACCCGATCGTGGCGCTGGGTGGCCCCAAGGCCGACTGGGTGAGCGCCGAGCAGGCGACGGCCGGCAGGGCCTTCATCGAGTTCCTACTCTCCGACCGCGTCCAGGAGGAGCTCGACGAGTACGGCTTTCGTCCGTTGGACGCCCAGCGTGCCGTGACCGGCCTGTTCACCGAGCAGAACGGCGTGGACGCCAAGCAGCCGACGACCTGGCTGGAGAAGCCGTCGGTGCCGGTCTCGTTCGCCGCCACCGAACAGTGGGACAAGATCCGCAAACCCAGTTCCGTGCTGATGCTGATCGACGTGTCCGGCTCGATGGCAGAGTCGGCGGGAGCGGGCAAGACCCGGCTCGAGGCTGCCGTCGACAGCGCCCAGAACACCCTCGGGCACTTCCGCTCCTCCGACCAGCTCGGTGTCTGGACGTTCACCACCGGCGGCGTCTACAAGAGCGACGGCACCTATCAGGTCAGGGCGGTCAAGCCGCTCGGCGGCGACCTGGAGAACCTGCTGCGCGAGCTGAAGAACCTAGTCCCGCTGCGCGGCACGCCGCTCTACGACGCCGTCCGCAAGGGCCACGCCACGATGACCAAGCGCGCCGAGCCAGGACGGATCAACGCCATCATTCTGCTCTCCGATGGCGACGACGCCGGGTCTCGCCTCAGCCAGGCGGCACTGATCGCCGGCCTCAACAGCACCGGCGAGGGCGGCGGCGATGCCGCGGTACGGGTGTTTCCGATCATCTACGGTCAGGGAGTGAGTGAGGCCGGCAGGAACGCACTCGCTTCGATCGCCGAGGCCAGCGGCGGGCAGGTCTTCGACGCCAGCGACCCGCGGCGGATCGCGGAGGTCTTCCAGAGCGTGGTGAACAACTTCTGACCACCTCCGGGTGAGTTCCAAGACCCAGAAGGGAGGACGATGAGCGACTACCTCGATGAGGCCACGCAGGGACTGCAGTCCGGCCCGCTGTACGTCTCCGTCCAAGTCAACGCTCTCGGTGCCGAACAGCAGCAGCTGCTGCGCACCCAGCTCGCCGGCGCCGATATCGCCGTGGTCGTACTGCCCGGCCAGGCTGCCACCGAGATCACCGACGTGCCGCAGTTCGTCTCTGAACTCGCCGCCCGCACCGGCTACGACACCGTGCTGGTGGCCATCGGGGGCGACCTCACCGCCGGCTCCCGCAGCCTTCCCGCCGGCAAGGCGGAGGAATTGGCCAACGCCGCCGAAGGCCGCGCTCTCTATGACGGCATCAGCGGGTTCGTCCGACAGGCCAGCAGCGCGACCAAGGTGACCGTGCCGCAGCCGCCGCCGGACGCGCCGGGCGGCTTGCCGCTCGGTTTGATCGGCGGCATCGGGGTGGCCCTCATCGTGGCCGCCGCGGTGGTGGTCACGCTGCGCCGGAAGTGGGGTGAGCGGCAGCCGAAACCCAACCTCGGCTACACCCCCGATCAGATCACCCGGCTGCTGGTGGAGATCCGCCACCGATCCCAGCAGATCTCCGATCAGCGCGTCACCGGCCTGCTCGACGAGGCGGAGCGACACGTCCGCGAACTGTTCCAGCGTGCCCCGAAGCGGATCCCCGACCAGCTCCAGCAGATCACCGCCCGGTACAAGGTGACCCTGGAGACCGTCCGGAACGTGGCGGAGCGATTCGAGGACATCGAGGACCATCCCCGCTACTTCCGCGACGCGGAGACCCTGCTGCAGGACGGACGCCGTGCGATCGAGCAGTACTGCGACGGCGTGGTGCAGAACATCCAGGAGATCGAAGAGGGCTCGCTCACCGAGTTCCGGGTCGACACCAAGATCCTCCAGGCCACGGCCCCGCGCCGGACCGAGACCGTCGACCTCGCCATCCCGCCGGCCGACCAGACGCCCACCGAAAGGAACGACCTGAGATGACCGACAACGCCACGCCCGGTCTGAGCATCGATTTCGCGGCAATCGCCGGCACTGAGTCGAGCGCACCCGCCGGCGCCGCCGAAGCCGCGCTGGTGCGGGACGGGTCCGGGCGTCGGTTGGAGGAGTTCTCCTGCCGGACCGACCTTTCCCCCGGCCAGCGTGCCCAGCTCACCCAGGTGGCCCGGCAGTTGGTCGACCGGTTCGTGGCCGACCGGTCGGCGCTGTCGCACTTCGGCGACGACGCGCTCGACGGGCTCAACTCGACGGTGAGCACTTTCCTCAGGCAGCAGGGAAACCTGCGCATCCCGGAGGTCGAGAACATCACCAAGGCGATGGCGAAGACGGTCGCCGGATTCCGGAAGAAGTACAAGCGCTCCGACCCGCGGCTGCTGAATGCGCTCGAGCGGTTCGCCGAGTCGATCTCGGGCGTCTTCCAGACCGGGCAGCGGTTCCTGCGTCAGCTCTACGTCGACAGCCAGTCCGCGGTCGAGCGTCTGGACACGGTCGCCGGCACGCTGGTCGAACACAAGCACGTCCTGGACCGCAACATGCTGCTGTGCGACGAGCTGTACGCCAGCAACGACGCGGCGATGACCAAGCTCATCGGGGTCGTTGCCCTGATGGAGGAAGTGCTCGACGAACTGCACAATGCGGTGACCGCCAAGGAGTTCGAGCTGGCCGGCATGTCCGGGCGGCAGTCGCCCGAGCGGCGCAAGGCCGAGGAGGAACTCCAGGTGCTGCTGGAGATGATCGAAGAACTCGAAAGCCGCCGCAGCGAGTTCGTCTCGCGGCTGTTCGTCGCCTGGTCGACCGCGCCGCAGATCCGCAACATGCGCAAGGTCAGCAACTCGCTGTCCCAGCGGCTGCACCTGCTCGTGGTGCTGACCATCCCCACGATGAAGCTGACGATCTCGCAGTGGGGGCTGCTGCTGCAGATGGAGGAGGCCGGTACCGCTGCCGCGGTCACCGCCCGGGCCAACAACGACGCGCTGCAGGAGTATGCAGCGGCCACGGGCGGCAGCATTCCCCGGCTGGCGCGGTTGACCCAGGCCCCGACCGTGGTACCCGAAACCATCATGGCGATCGCCGACTCGGTGGTGGCCCAGCACGAGGGCATGCTTCAGGCAGCCGCGGAAGGGCGCCGGATGCGTGCCGAACTCGACGACACGGTGGTCAAGGCGATGCGCACGATCAATGCCAGCGGAGACCGATTCCAGCGCGAACTCGGCGCCCTGCTGCGACGCGACAGCCAGGAGCAGCCGCTCCGCCTCGGGCCGGCACCGGAGATCCCGGAGGCCGTGATCGACTACGACCGGCAACGGTAGTTCCTCGTCCGCCCGCGCTGGCCGCGTCGGTCGAGGCGTCGGCACCCGTGCGGCAACGGCGCGTCCAGCAAGTCGGAGCCGAGGCGAAACCGGTTACGGGGAGTTCACCGAGGCGTCACGCGTTCATCGGCCTTTGTCAGCCGACGGCTGGAAACGTCCCCGGTGACCCCTAGCCGAGGAGCCCTCGTGACCACATTGCTGCCCATGTCCGGCCAGACCCATGGCATCCGGAGTGCCGTCACCTGTCACCTCAAGTGCGACAGCCAGTGCGCCCGGCCCGACTCCAACACCAGCACCGAGCCGTCCTTCGCCGAGATCGCCGGGCGGCAGCTCACCCGGCGCAGCGTACTGGTCGGCGCCGGCGGTGTGGCCGCCGCGGCAGCGTTGCCGCTGTCCTGGCCCGAGACGGCGGCCGCCTCGCCCGGCCATCACTCCGGGCCGCTCGAGTTCAGCCCGATCGACTCCGTCGCGGACGATGTCGACGCGGTGGTGGTGCCGTCCGGCTACGAATGGACGCCGATCCTACGCTGGGGCGACCCGTTGTTCGCCCGCTCCCCGCGGTTCGACCCGACCCGGCCCAGCGCGCGGGCCCAGGAACTCCAGTTCGGCTACAACAACGACTACCTCGACATCCTGGTCGAGCGGGGCGGACGCCGGGCGCTGCTGTGCTGCAACCACGAGTACACCAACCGGGCGATCATGTTTCCGCCCACCGGCAGCGCCGAGCAGGAGGCGGAGATCCTGCGCACGCTGATCGCGGCACACGGCTTCAGCGTCGTGGAACTCGAACGCCGCCGCCCCGGACAGCCCTGGCACTACGTCCGGGGCGGACGGCGTAACCGGCGGATCACCGCGGCCACCCCGTTCAAGCTGACCGGCCCGGCGGCCGGCACCGATCTGCTGAAGACCGTCGCCGACCCGTCCGGACGGCGCAGCCTCGGCACCTTCGGCAACTGCTCCGGCGGCACCACCCCGTGGGGCACCATTCTGTCCGGTGAGGAGAACTTCAACGGCTACTTCGTGGCCGATCCCAACGTCCGCGGTGGCAAGCGCTACGGGATGACGGACAAGCCGAGCGTCTACGGGTGGGAGAAGGTCGACCCCCGCTTCGACGCGACCAAGCGCGGCTACGCCAACGAACCGCACCGGATGGGCTACATCGTCGAGATCGACCCTTACAACCCCCACTCGACTCCGCGCAAGCACACCGCGATGGGCCGGCTCAAGCATGAGGGCGCCAACGTCCGGGTCGGCCGCGACGGCACCGTGGTCGCCTACATGGGCGACGACGAACGTTTCGAGTACCTGTACAAATTCGTCGCCAAGCGGAAGTACCGGCCGGGCGGATCGGCCACGGCGCGCCGGCACAACCTCGAGATCCTGACCGAGGGCGACCTCTACGTGGCCCGGTTCAGCGGCCAGCAGCGTCCGGACAACGACAACCTGGGCCGTGGCGTCTGGGTGCCGCTGGTGCTGAACGGACGTTCGATGATCGCCGGCATGAGCGTCGCCGAGGTACTCGTTTTCACCCGGGAGGCCGCGGACGCGGTCAAGGCCACCCCGATGGATCGCTGCGAGGACGTTCAGCCCCATCCCACCACCGGCAAGGTGTACGTGGCCTGCACCAACAACACCCTGCGCGGAACCGACGGGAAGCCGGCGCCGGACGCGGCCAACCCTCGTGTCGAGAACAAGGACGGCCACGTCGTCGAGATCACCGAGCACCGCAACCGGGCCGACGCCACCACGTTCGAATGGAACCTGCTGCTGGTCTGCGGCAACCCTGAGGACGCCGGCACCTACTTCGCCGGCTGGGACGGCCCGGTGGCGCCGATCTCGTGCCCGGACAATCTGGCCTTCGACAGCCAGGGCAACCTGTGGGTCGCCACCGACGGCGCGCCGGACACCATCTCGAAGGCCGACGGCCTGTTCAAGGTGCCGCTGGAGGGCCGTGAGCGCGGCCACGTGCAGCAGTTTCTCGCCGTTCCCGTCGAGGCCGAAACCTGCGGCCCGGTGATCCACGACCGGGACGGGTCGGTCTTCGTGGCGGTGCAGCACCCGGGCGAGGACGGCAACTGGGCCGAGCAGCGTTCGTACTTCCCCGACTACGTGCCGACCGGCATGCGGCCCGAGCCGGGGGACTGGCGCGGACCCCGTCCGACGGTGGTCCAGGTCACCAAGCGGCGACGCCGAGCCTGAGCGGCTCCACAAGCCCCGGGCTCACACCCGGGGCTTGTGCCACTCCACGCAGATGGTTTCGCCCTCGGGAGACAGGTGGGCCACCAGCACCGCGGCGGTGAGCATCGGACGGCTGGGAACGCCCAACGCCTCCAGCATCAGCGGCAGCACCGGACGGTGCCCGCAGATGGCCCGCGGGACGCCGCTGGCCGCGGTCTGCTTGATCAGCCGCCTCATCAGCTTGCGGACGGCGTCCGGATGGTCGTCCGCCTTCTCCTCCGAGAGGGTCGCCCAGCCCTGGACGTCCAACCGCTTCGCCTTCGCATACGGCGCGAGGGTCGACATGCAGCGAATCGAGGCGGACGACTCCAGCTCGGTGACCCCGTAGGCGTCGAGCAGTGGAATCAGCTTCTTGCTCTGCCGTCGTCCGCGCGAACTGAGCTGACGGAGCTGGTCCTTGCCCGACCAGTGCTTTCGCTCCATCGCCTTGCCGTGCCGGACGATCAGCAGCGGGGTGGTGTCGGGCAGCATGACCGCCTGCTCGAGCAACTCACGTTCATCGGCGTAGGTCATCCGTTTCAGCGCCGACGGCACCGACAGCCACATCCGCCGATCGACCTCCGAGTTGGGTTTGAACCGCCGTTGCTCGAGCGCCGTGCCCAGCCAGTAGGCGACCCGTTTGGTGCCGGTCGGGATGGGGTATTGGATGCGGTCGACCGGGTGCCGCAGCCGGATCACGACCGCCGTCTCCTCCAGCGTCTCCCGGACGGCCGCACCCGCGAGGTACTCGTCGGGGTCGAGCTTGCCCTTGGGCAGTGACCAGTCGTTGTAGCTGGGTCGATGAATCACCAGGACCTGGAGGCCTCGGCCCTTGGGACGGCGCAGGACGATCGCTCCGGCGGCCTCGACCAGACGCTTGCGGCCGCTCATCCGGCTGCCCGTTCGCCGCGCCGCGATCCCAGCGATGAGATCAGCCGTTCCTGCAGGTCGACCAGCGGCTTGCCCTCGATGTTGCTGGTGCGTTGATGCCAACCGTCCTCCTCGAGCCCCCAGGAGGCCGTCTCGTCGTCGAAGGCGAGGTCGAACAGGTTTTCGATGGTGGCGATGTGTCGCGGGTTGGTCAGCGACACCAGCACCTCGACCCGGCGGTCCAGGTTGCGGTGCATCAGGTCGGTGGAGCCGAGACCGACCCTGGGTTGGCCGCCGTTGGCGAACCAGAACAGCCGGCTGTGCTCCAAGAACCGGCCGAGGATCGATCGCACCCGAATGTTGTCGCTCAGCCCGGGGACGCCGGCCTTCACGGTGCAGATCCCGCGCACCCACAACTCGACGCTCACGCCTGCCTGCGAGGCCCGGTAGAGCGCATCGATCACGGCTTCGTCGACGATCGAGTTCACCTTGATCCGGATGCCGGCCGGACGACCCGCCCGCTTGTGTTCGATCTCGTCGGTGATGAACTCGACCAGCCCCCGGCGAATGCCGTGCGGTGCCACCAGTAGCCGCTTGTAGTAGGTCTCCTGGCCCATTCCGGACAGATGGTTGAACAGCCGGGCGACATCGTCGGTGGCCACGGGGTTCGCGGTCAGCAGGCCGACGTCCTCGTACGTTCGGGCGGTCTTGGGGTTGTAGTTGCCTGTGCCGATATGGCAGTACCGGCGGAGGCCCTCGGGCTCGTCGCGGACCACCAGCGACAGCTTGCAGTGCGTCTTCAGCCCGATCATGCCGTAGACGACGTGGCAGCCGGCGCGTTCCAGCTTGCGGGCCCAGGTGATATTGGCCTGCTCGTCGAACCTGGCCTTGATCTCGACCAGGGCGAGCACCTGCTTGCCGGCCTGCGCGGCCTCGATCAGGGCGTCCACGATCGGGGAGTCGCCGGAGGTGCGGTAGAGCGTCTGCTTGATCGCCAGGACGGCCGGGTCGGCCGCGGCCTGCTCGATGAAGCGCTGCACGCTGGTCGCGAAGGAGTGGTACGGGTGGTGCAGCAGGACATCCCGGTGCCGCAGCGCGGCGAACATGTCGGCCGGCATGGCGGTCTCGACCTCGGCCAGTTCGGGATGGGTCTTGGGCAGGAACGCGGGGTACTTCAGTGACTCGCGGTCGAGGTCGGCCAGCGAGAACAGACCGCGCAGATCCAGCGGTGCCGGCAGCTTGAAGACCTCGTGGGAGGAGATGTCCAGCTCGCTGACCAGCAGTTCGAGCATCCGGTCGTCGATGTCGTCCTCGACCTCGAGCCGGACCGGCGGACGGCCCACCTTGCGACGCAGCAACTCCTTCTCCAGCGCGTGCAGCAGGTTTTCGGCGTCGTCCTCCTCGACCTCAAGGTCCTCGTTTCGGGTCACTCGGAACGTGGAGTGGCTGAGTACCTGCATGCCTGAGAACAGCCGGTCGAGGTGGTGCGCAATAACGTCCTCGATGGCGATGAAGCGCGCGTCGCCCAACTGCAGGAAGCGGCTCAGCAGGGTGGGTACCTTCACCCGGGCGAACTGCCGGGCGCCGGTCATCGGGTTCTTCAGCAGCACAGCGAGGTTGTTGCTCAAGCCCGAGATGTAGGGGAACGGGTGCGACGGGTCGACGGCCAGCGGGGTCAGCACCGGAAAGATCCGCTCTTCGAACAGCGTCGTCATGGCCTGCTTCTCGGTGTCGCTGAGCTCGTCCCAGCGGAGCACTTCGATGCCGTGCTCGGCCAGCGCCGGCCGGATATCGTCGGCGAAGGTCCGGGCCTGCTGCTCAACCAGGTTGCGTGCCCGGGTCAGGATCAGCTCGTAGAGGTCGCGGGGCAGGATGCCGGACGCCGACGGCACCGCCACCCCGGCGGCGATCCGGCGCTTCAGACCGGCCACCCGGACCATGAAGTACTCGTCCAGGTTGGAGGAGAAGATCGCCAGGAAGCGGGCCCGTTCCAGCAGCGGGACGCGGGCGGCGTCCCTGGCCAGATCGAGCACCCGGTTGTTGAACGCTAGCCAGCTCAACTCGCGGTCGGAGAACCGGCCATCGGGCAAGTCGGGAAGATCGTCGACTGCGGGTTCAGCGGTCATCCATGCTCCTGGTGGTCGTCGGGGCCGTACAGGACGTCGCGATGAACCACCGCGAAACCGGCCCGCTCGTACAGTTCTACCGCTCGGCTGTTCGACGCTTCAACGTACAGATGAACGGTCGTCGAACCGGTCGCGGCAAGGTGCTCCAGGCCGGCGCCGAGCAGCCGGCGGCCCAGCCCGGTGCCCTGGGCGCGGGGGTGGGTGGCCAGGATGTACACCTCACCCTTGCCGTCGGGGTGCCGTTTGGTCCAGTGGAAGCCGGTCAGGCCGTCGGCGTCGGTGCTGACCAGGAACCCGGCCGGATCGAACCAGGGCTCGGCCATCCGGGCGTCCAGGTCGGCGCGCGAGAAGTGCCGCTGCTCGGGGTGCCAGTCGAAGGCGGCCGCGTTCAGCGCGAGCAACTGGTCGGCGTCCGAGCCGGCATCGAACGGCCGGACGCCGGCGAACGACGTCCCGGACGGCGGGTCGAGCGGACGCTCCATCACCAACAGCCGGCGTCGCTCGACCAGGCCGTGGGCGGCCGCGAAGCCTTGGGCCGGCGGCAGGTCGCCGAACGCCCACACGGCGAGGTCGCCGATGTCGCGCAGCAGCGTCGAGCCGGCGTTCCGGCGGCGGTGGGCCGGGTGCACCAGCAACTGCGCGGTGCCGTGGCGGAGGTTGGCCTGCGCGTAGCCGGCCAGCTCGCCGTGCCGCTCCACCAGGTAATGGCGGACCACCGGATGTTCGCCGGCCGGCTCCGCCGCGTCGGCCAGCGCCAGCATGGCGTCCTCGTTGAGCGCTTGTTCGCCGTCCGCCTCGGCGACAGCGGAGGCGAGCCGACGGATGCGGTCGATGTCGTCCGGGCCCAGCATGGCCACAGGCTAGCGGTCGAGACCCTCGCTGTGCCGGGCTACGGTGCGAACCGGTACCCGACGTTGCGGACGGTGCCGATCAGCGCCTCGTGTTCGGGGCCGAGCTTGGCGCGCAACCGGCGGATGTGGACGTCGACGGTGCGGGTGCCACCGAAATAGTCGTAACCCCACACGTCGGCCAGCAGGTGTTCGCGGCTGAACACCCGGCCGGGATGCATCACCAGGTACTTCAGGAGCTCGAACTCGGTGTAGGTGAGGTCGAGCGGGACATCGCCCAGGCGCGCGGAGTAGGCAGCCTCGTCGATCAGCACGCCGCCCGCCTGAATGACCCCCTCGGCGTCCTCGGTGGCGAGCAGACGGCGGATCCGGGCATCGAACTCGGCGGGCCCGGCGCCGTCCAGGACGAAGTCGGCCACCCGCCAGTCCTCGTTGAGTGCGGCCAGGCCGCCTTCGGTGAGCACCAGCAGGACGGGGAGCGCGATGCCGGAGGAGTGGAACAGCCGACAGATCGTCCGCGCCGTCGCCAGGTCGGTGCGGCCATCGACCACGATGGCGTCCGAGGTTGCCGATTCGGTCAGTGCCGAGGTGTCGGCCGGGGCACCGTGAAGTTCGTGGGCGAGCAGCCCAAGCGCCGGCAGGACGACTTCCGGGCGCGACTCATCGACCAGCTGGTTGCTCACGACAAGCAGAGTTGCCATCCACACCCCCAATCGACCGCTAACAGAATAGTGACGCCGGCGGCGTGTCGCCCCTGTCGATCCGGTCGGCGGTTCTGTAACCGGGCCGTCACAGGGCTGTGCTTTTGGACGCCTAACATTCCAGCACCAGCGTCATCGGTCCGTCGTTGACCAGCGACACCTGCATCATCGCCCCGAAACGGCCGGTCGCCACCTCGGCGCCCCCCCGGCTGCGCAGCGCAGTCACGAAGGCGTCCACCAGTGGCTCGCTGACCGGGCCCGGGGCGGCGGCGTTCCACGACGGACGGCGGCCCTTGCGGGTGTCGGCGTACAGGGTGAACTGGCTGACCACCAACAGCGGCGCCGCCAGCTGGGCACAGCTCCGCTCGCCGTCCAGGATCCGCAGATTCCACACCTTGTCGGCCAGGGCCTCCGCGGTCGCGGTCGTGTCGTCGTGGGTGACGCCCACCAGCACCATCAGGCCGGGGGTCTCGATGGCGCCGACGACCTCGCCGGCAACGCTCACCGACGCCCGCGCGACCCGTTGGACCACCGCTCTCATGCGCAGGAGGGTAGCGCAGCCCGCACTAGACTTCCGCACGTGGAGTTGGCGGCCGTGGCGCTGACGCCGGCAACGATCGCTCTGATCGTCGCGGCGTCCGCGGTGTTGACCGCCGCCCTGGTGATGGTGGTTCGCATCGTCACCAACAAGCAGCAGGAGTGATTCATGGCCTTCGAGATCCCCGCCGACCTCAACCCCGCCCTGGTCGGGCTCGCCTGGTTGCGCGGTCGCTGGGAGGGCACCGGGTACCGGGAGTGGCCGGGTGAGGAGAAGATCCGGTTCGCCCAGCAGGTCGACTTCGCCGACAACGGCGGCGACTATCTGCACTACCTGGCGCAGGCGTTCGAGGTCGACGAAGACGGCAAACCGACCAAGCCGCTGATGATGGAGACCGGCTTCTGGCGTCCGCTGCCCGACGGAACCGTCGATGTGGTGATGTGTGCACCCGAGGGTTTCGCCGAGGTCTGGTACGGCAAGCTCAAGCCGGGCCGCCTCGACCTGGTCACCGACGCCGTCGTCCGCTCGCCGGACGCCGCGGTCGCCTACACCGCTGGGCGCCGGCTCTACGGCACCGTCGAGGGCAAGCTGATGTACTCCTTCGACCGGGCCACCGAGGACGTGCCGCTGCGGCCCTACGTCTGGGCGACGCTGGTGCGCGGATGACTGCCGTCCGGCACGAGTCGGGCCCGGACGCCGGCGCGGTCTGGCACTACGGCGACCCGATGCGCGAACAGCGTCGGCTGGCCGCGGGCGAGGCGACCGTCGACTGCTCACACCGTCCGGTGTTCAGCGTCGCTGGCGCCGACCGGCTGAGCTGGCTGAACAACATCGCCTCGCAGAAACTGGACGACCTGCCGTCCGGGCAGTGGTTCACCGCCTACATCCTCGACCCGAACGGCCGCATCGGGCACGTCTTCGGCGGGACCGACGACGGCTCGACGCTGTGGGCGTCCACCGAGCCGGGGCATCTGGACGCTCTGCTGGCCTGGCTGCGGCGCATGCAGTTCGCGGCCCGGGTGGAGATCGTCGACCGCAGCGAAACCCACGCCATGGTGATCGCCGGCGGTCCGCGGATCGTGCCGCGCGAGGAACTGGACGAGGTGCTCGGCGACCAGCGGGCCGGCACCTGGGCTGCGGACGCGCTGCGGATCGAGGCCGGCCAGCCGCGCACCTTCGTCGACACCGACGACAAGACGATTCCCAACGAGTTGGCCAATCCCGAGGGCCTGGTGCTCGGCGCCGGCGTGCACCTGCAGAAGGGCTGCTACCCGGGGCAGGAGACGGTGGCCCGGGTGTACACGCTGGGCCGTCCGCCACGCCGGCTCACCCGGCTGCATCTGGACGGCTCCGCCGAGGCGTTGCCCGAAGTGGCCGCGGACGTCGTACTCGACGGCCGCGTGGTCGGCCGGGTGGGCTCGTCCGCCCGGCACCACGAACTCGGGCCGATCGCGCTGGCGCTGATCAAGCGCAATGTGCCCGCCGATGTTCCGGTGCTGGTCGACGGCATCGATGCGGCGCAGGAACTGATCGTGGACCCCGAGGTCGGCCTGCACGTCCGACCCCGCCTGCGCTGACCTGCGTCAGCCGAGCCTCGCCGCCGGCTTCTGGGATGGTGCCGGCGGTATGGGTTTGTGCCCGGTGGGGTCCGTCGCCGGCAAACGTGCGTTTTGAACTGGGCGCAGGCACTCAGCGCACCGGCTCGCGCAGAAACGAGCGTTTTGGCCGCGTCGCAGTCCGCCATAACGCTCGTTTCTGCGCGAGGGTGGGCCATTGAGGGACGGGCGTCTGCGAAAACGCACGTTTCTCTGCGCATGGCACGAACCATCAGGCCGAGGGCTCGATCACGGTAATCGTCGGTCGACCTTGTCGAGATCTTTCTGGCAAGGGGTTCTCTGGCAGGGGCTCGACGAGCTCAACCGCCGAAACGCCACATTGATCGGCGCTTCCTTAGCGCCGGGCGAGCACGTAGAGCCGTTCGGTGGCGGCCTCGTCGCCGGACGGCCCGCGCCGGTACCACTCGATCTCGCTCAGCCCGGCGGCGGCGAATGCGGCCAGCAGTTGGGTCTGGTCATGCAGCACGAAATCCAGCTCCACCGGTTCGCCGACCAGTTCGGTGACCCGGCGCACCTCGTCCCCGGCATGGACGGCGACCGCCAGCACACCGCCTGGCGCCAAAGTCCGCGCCAGTGCGGCCACGGCAGGGTCCAGTTCCGATCCAGCCAGGTGCACCAGCGAATACCAGGCCACCACCGCCCCCCAGCCGGCCGCAGTCCGCGGCCTGAGCAGGGTGGACAGGTTGCCGACCGAGAAGTCGAGATCGGGAAACTCGCGGGACGCCACCGCCACCATCTGCGGCGACAGGTCGACGCCGCTGACCGTGGCGCCGGTATCGGCCAGGAACGCGGCGATGTGGCCAGGCCCGCAGCCGACGTCCACGATCGGGTCCGACCCGGCCAGCGAGGCGATCCGCTCCAGCAGCCAGATGTCGAACGGCTTGCCGGTCAGCTCGTCCCCGAACTGCTCGAAGTACGCCTCGGCAACCCCGTCGTAGCCATCCCGGACGCGCTGGTCGCGGACCTCGGAACCCTCGGCCAGCACTTCCTCCCGGTCCACCGCTGGAGCGATGACCGGCGCTCCGGCGGGCTCGGGAACCGGGCCCAATAGATGGATCCAGCGCCGGTCCTGCTGGCCGGGACGGCGGTCCAGTTCGCGTACCAGTGGGTCGGGCAGGGCGGCCATTCGGCGCAGCACCTGTTCGACGGCTTCCCGGTCGGCGAAGGAGTACAGCCGGTCGGTGCGGGTCTTCAACTCGCCCGGCGCCTGTGCGCCACGAAGCAGCAGCACGGTGACCAGCGCCCGCTCGTCCGGCTGCAGGCTGAGGACCTCGTCGAGCAACTGGTGGTACTTCAGCGTCCGTGAACCCTTGCCAGCCCAGACCACCCGGAGCAGTTCGCGCCCCTTCAGTTCGCGGGCCGCCGCCTCGATCTCTTGGTCGGACAAGTCGGTCACCGGGTCGCGGCTGGACGTCTGATTGCAGGCCACCCGCAGCCCGTTCAGGCTGAGCGGATAGCTGGCCGCGACGGTGCGCTGCTTCTCCAGCAGGCTCCCGAGGATCCGTTGCTCGGTGGCATCGAGGACGGGCAAAGCCATGGCGGCAGCCTAGTGCCCCGCGCCACTACGCCTGGAGTTCTGGGCTCCATCACTCGGGCGCGGCGGCTCAGCGCGGACGCCACACGCCACCGCTGCCGGGGCTTGGCACCGGGGACTCAGCCACCGGTTGGGTCGTGGTCACCGGGTCGCCGAGGCTGCCGTCGGGTCGAGGCGTCCGGACGGTGAAGGTCACGCTTGCGAAGCTCAGCTGGACCTGGTCGAGCATCGCGTCTGCAGTTCCTGTCACCGTGTATCCGCTGACCCGCACATCGGTGAGCCGAACCTCGGCGGTCGCCCCGGCGCTGTCCGGCGGCCCGCTGGTCAGCACCGCCTGCGGCAGCGCGCGTCCGGTCGCGCAGTACTCGAGCAGCCGCGGGGAGGCGGTGCCGCTGCGACAGGTCAGGGTGAGGTCGGTGAGATCGGGCCGGTTCGTGCGGCTGCCCAATCCGAACGCGCCGGTGGCAAGGCTGCAACCGAAGCTCCAAGTGTCGACCTCGATCTCGTTCTCGTGGCGGTGGGCCACCGAGTCCCCAGGGATGCCCGGGATCGCCATGTAGCTGGGCACGAGCGGCTCCTACCTTTGCAGGTGGTCGGGAAGATAGCGCCTGCGGGTCGACTGCGGAAAGGGCGTTCAATTGCTCATGCGTCGATCGTGCACCGCCCCTGGTCTGACCGTCTCCCGGGCGTCTGTCGGTGGCGCGGTCGGCGAGGGCTACTCTGCCGCAATGATGAAGTTCGCGCGCACCCTCACCGACGACCCGACGCCCGACCATGAGCGCGCCTCGATCCTCGAGAAGCCGGTGTTCGGAGCGAACTTCACCGATCACATGGCGTTGGCCACCTGGACCGCGGGCGTCGGCTGGCACGCCCACAGCATCTGCGCCTTGCAGGCGTTCGAGCTGCATCCGGGCGCGGCCGCACTGCACTACGGCCAGGAGATCTTCGAAGGGCTGAAGGCCTACCGGCAGCCGGACGGCGGGATCGCGCTGTTCCGGCCGGAGAAGAACGCCGCCCGGTTCGCAGCCTCGGCGCGCCGGCTCGCGATGGCGCCGCTGGACGAGGACGACTTCGTCGCTGCCGTCACCGAGCTGGTCGACCTGGACCGCGACTGGGTGCCCTCCCCGGAGGGCGAGCAGAGCCTCTACATCCGGCCGTTCGAGGTTGCCAGCGAGACGCTGATCGGCGTCCGGGCGGCGCAGGAGTACACGTTCTGTGTCATCGCGTCACCGGTGGGGCCCTACTATCCCGAGCCGGTGACGCTGTGGGCGACCCCCAACTACACGCGGGCGGCCGAAGGCGGCACCGGGGCGGCCAAATGTGGCGGCAACTACGCGGCCAGCCTGGCCGCCGCCGACGAGGCCGCCGCGCACGGCTGCGGCCAGGTGATCTGGTTGGACGGCGCCGAGCACCGCTGGGTGGAGGAGTGCGGCACGATGAACATCATGTTCGTCACCGCATCCGGCGACCTGGTCACGCCGGCGCTCACCGGAACGATCCTGGACGGCGTCACCCGCGATTCGATCCTGGCGCTGGCACCCGAGCACGGGCTGCGGCCGGTGGAGCGCCGGATCGGCATCGACGAGGTCTTCGACGGCGTGACCAGCGGCGCGATCACTGAGGTGCTGGCCTGCGGGACGGCGGCTGTGGTCACCCCGATCGTGGGCTTCGCGGCCCCCGGCGTCAACGGCAGCGACCGCAGGTTCACCGTCGGCGACGGGACGCCGGGACCGATCAGCCAGGCCATCCGGACGCACCTGCTCGACGTCCAGTACGGCCGGGCCGAGGACCGGCACGGCTGGCTGCGCCGGGTCTGAGGTTTAGAGCGCGTCGCGGCTGATCGGGCAGGACATGCACCGCGGGCCGCCGCGTCCGGAACCCAGCTCGGAGCCGGCGATCGCGACGACCTCGATGCCGGCCGCCTCCAGCCGCTCGTTGGTTTCGGTGTTGCGCTCGTAGGCGATCGCCACCTTGGCCTCGATCGCCAGGGTGTTGTTGCCGTCGTCCCACTGCTCGCGTTCGGCGGTGACCGGGTCGAGGCCGGTGTCGATCAGCCGCAGCCGTTCGATCCCCATCGCGCTGGCGGCGGCGTCCAGGAAGGGTCGCAGCGGTTCGACCAGGACTCCGCCGTCGCGGTCGGGCTTCAGTGCGGCGGCAGCCAGCCGGTGCGCCACGTTCGGGTACATCACCATGGCGTCGGTGTCGACCATGGTGCAGATGGTGTCCAGGTGCATGGTGGCCCGGTCCTGGTCGATCGGGACGGCCAGCACCGTGTGCGCCAGGCCGTGGGCGAAGGCCGTCCGGGCGAGCCGTTCGGCGCCGGCGGGCCGGGTGCGTTCTCCGACGCCGACGGCCAGCACGCCCTCGGCCAGCGCCAGCACGTCGCCGCCCTCGAGGAACTCCTTGTCCCAGCCGTGGATCCGGGGCGTGCCCGCGAACCGGGGGTGGAACTGGTAGATCAGTTCGGTGAGCTGGGTCTCCCGCACTCGTGCCGGCATCGCCAGCGAGGTGATCGTGACCCGGTCACCGACCCAGACGCTGGAGTCGCGGGTGAACAGCAGATTGGGCAGCGGGTCGATCAGGAAATCGTCGGCGGCATGCAGCGCGGCCACCAGGCTGCCGGTGTCGGACACCTCGTCGTTGCGCAAGCCGGCCATCAGGATCTCGGCCAGCTCGTCCGGTCCCTTGTCGTGCAGCAGATCGGTGAGGTAGCGGCGCAGCGTGTCACCCAGCCGCAGGTCGGTCATGGTGTGCGCAATGGCGGTCTCCCGGGCCTCCGCGTCGGCCAGGGTTTCAACCAGTAGCTCACTCAGGTAGAGCACCTCCACCCCGCGGCTGCGCAGCGCGTCCGCGAACGCGTCGTGCTCCTGCTGCGCCCGGTCGACCCACGGCAGGCCGTCGAAGAGCAGGGCATCGTTGTTGCGCGGGGTCAGCCGGCGCAGTTCGTTGCCGGGACGGTGCAGCATGACGGTGCGCAGCCGTCCGACCTCGGAGCGGACGCCGTGCGGGAAGTGTTCAGCCATGGTGCTAGACCCTACCGGTGCGGGATGGTGTCATGGTGCAACGCGTGGCGGTGATCGGCGGCTCCGGACGACTCGGCGCACGAGTGGTCCGGGAACTCGGCGAGCAGGACGTGGTTGCGGTGCCGTTGTCGCGCCGCACCGGCTTCGACCTATGCCGTTCCGAGCCGGATCAGCTGGCTCGCGCCCTGGATGGATGCGACGCGGTGATCGACTGTTCCGACGCCGCGGACCGGAAGCAGTCGACCTTTGAGGCGTCAGCTGCGGCGCTGGCGATAGCCGCCGGACGAGCCGGCGTGCGACAGCTGGTGGCGGTCTCGATCGTCGGCATCGACCGTCCGGGGCTGGCCCGGATGGGTTACTACCAGGGCAAACTGGCCCAGGAACGGGCGTTGCGGGCGGCGGCGGCACCGGTGGGCGTCGTCCGCACCACCCAATGGTTCGGCTTCGTCGACCAGGCTTCGGCCGGCGTCGATCTCGGCCGGCTCGGACGCCTCAACTTGGCACCGACGATGCGGATGCAGCCGGTCTCCATCGACGCCGTCGCCGAGCGGCTGGTCCGAGCGGCCTTGGACGGCGTCCCGGAGGGACGGATCGAACTGGCCGGTCCGGAGTCGATGAGCCTGGCGGAGCTGGCGCGCCGGGTCTGGCGCGCCCGCGGCGTCCGGGCTCGGGTGGTTCAGCTGACCATTCCCGGAATCCCCGGTTTCGCCGACGGCAGCCTGCTGCCCTGGCCGGACGCCGAGATCGACCCGACCACCATTGAGGACTGGGTGGCGACAGAGGGGCTCAGCCGGCCAGGGGGTTGACCCGGCGCAGGCCGGGAAAGCGGGCGAAGTGGGTGTCGGCCGACGAGATCTCAGGACGGCTGAGGATTCGCGCGCCTGATCGTGACCGTCGGCGGGTTCGCCAGCGACTGGCCGACCACGCAGTAGCGCTCCACCGTTCGACCAAGTCGCTCGAGTTGCTCATCGGTCAGATCTGCGTCCAACGCGAACTCGATGGCCAGGTCCTGGACGCCGATCGGGACCGTCCGATCCAGACCCAGCGTCCCGCGCGCGTCGAAGGTTGCGCTGGCGTCTCCGACGACCGACCGCACGGTGACTCCGGCGGCCGCGGCCGCCGACCGCAAGGTGACACCCGCGCAGGCGAGAACAGCCTCGAGAAGAATGTTTCCCGAGCACGCGTCGTCGCCACTTCCGCCCGTGGCGCGATGGAGGCCGGTGCGAGCCGGCCCGGACCACTGCGTGACGGTGAAGGCCGGCTCCGCATCGGTCGACTCCCCGTGCGCCGCGAGGGGTGTCAGGGCGCGTTCGGGGCTGTCGCGGTACTCCGTCCGAAGCGTGGCTTGGCGAGCACGGATGTCATCCGATGCCGAGGCGTTCACGCGCCCTCGCTCACGGCATGGATCTCGTCAGCAACCAGCCCGTGTGCTTCCAAGTGCACGCGGGCGGCGGTTTCGGCGTCCGGTGCGTCGACCAGGCAGAAGATCTTGCCCCCAGCCTCGTCCACCCAGTAGGACCGGTAGTCGACGCCATACCTACCCTGCGTCGCCAGGTCGGCCTGGTGAGCCTTCGCCACGTCGTCCAAGGAAACCGCCGCGCCCATCTGGTGTACGTCCATGAAGAGTGCCATTTCTCGCTTCTTTCTGTAGGTTGTCCTGCCGATAGCATCGTCGGTGAGCACACTGCGCGGAATGATCAGAACGCTGCTGCACATGATCGATCCACCGGGTCTTTGGAGGTGACACGTGCAGGCTGCAACCGTCGATCAACGTCTGGACGCCGCACTCAGCCGGCTGCGGCTGATCGGCGCGATCTTCTTGTGGTCGGAGTTCTCCGAATCGTGGGCGTATGAGTCTCTGCCGGCAAGAACCGCAGCGGACGTGCTGCACCCCGGCGCGGAGCGAGTCCTGATCTTCCACGTAGTGGCCACCGGTCGGTGTTGGGTCGCGACGCCCGGCGGTGAGCGGTTATGGGCAACTGAGGGCGATGTCATCGTTCTGCCGTACGGCGCCCAGCACCGGATCGGCGGTGTCGACGCAGCCGCGTGCGTCTCGATCGGCGAGTTGCTGGCGCCGCCGCCCTGGTCGACGCTGCCGCGGATCGCCCACGGCGGTGGGGGTGCGCAGACCAGCATTCTGTGTGGATACCTCCACAGTGACGATGCCCTGTTCAACCCCGACGCCAACGTCTTTCCCGACGCCTTCGTCGTGCATCCGCCGACGGGCGCGGCCGCGGACTGGGTGCGCTCCTCGATCGAGTACGCGATGACCCAGATCAGCTACGAGTCGCCGACCGACGGGAAGGTGCCCACCAGGCTCCCCGAGTTCCTCCTTATCGAGGTGCTTCGCCTCTACCTCGCCACCGCTCCCGGCGCGGACCGCGACTGGCTGAGCGCGCTCGCGGATCCGGTCCTCGGCCCAGCGATGGCGGCGATGCACGGTCGGCCGGAGCACAAGTGGACGGTGGTCGAACTCGCCGAGGTGGCATCGGTCTCGCGCAGCGCGCTCGACGAACGCTTTCGCGTCCTTCTCGGACGCTCACCGATCCGCTATCTGAACGAGTGGCGCATGCACGCCGCTCAGGACCTGCTCGCCACGACTGACCTCACCGTGGCCGCCGTCGGCCGGCGGGTCGGGTACGACGCCGAGGAGGCGTTCAGCCGCGCATTCAAGCGTCACTTGGGACAGTCCCCGGCGGGTTGGCGTGCCTCTCGGCGCGCTTAAACCCTTGGGGCTCGATCAGCCCGGCGCGGACGGCGCATCCGGCTGGCGGCCAGGCACCGCTCACTGACCGGCCGGTTCAGCTCTTCTTGGCCCGGTTCCGGGCCTTGGCCCGCTCGTTGGCGTCCAGGATCACCTTGCGAAGCCGGACGTGGGACGGCGTCACCTCGAGGCACTCGTCGCCGCGGCAGAACTCCAGCGCCTGCTCCAGGGAGTGCAGCCGCGGCGGGATCAGCCGCTCCAGCTCCTCACCGGTGGAGGAGCGCACGTTGGTGAGCTTCTTCTCCTTGGTCGGGTTGACGTCCATGTCCTCGTTGCGCGGATTCTCGCCGACGATCATGCCCTGATAGACCTCTTCGGCGGGCGCCACGAACAGCACGCCGCGCTCCTGCAGGTTGAACAGGGCATACGAGGTGACCGCGCCGGTGCGATCGGCGACCAGCGAACCGGTGGAGCGGGTGACGATCTCGCCCGCCCACGGCTCGTAGCCCTCGAAGACGTGGTGCATGATGCCGGTGCCACGGGTCTGGGTGAGGAACTCGGTGCGGAAACCGATCAGGCCACGAGCCGGAATGGCGTACTCCATCCGCACCCAGCCGGTGCCGTGGTTGATCATCTGCTCCATCCGGGAACGCCGGGTGCCCATCAGCTGGGCAACGGTACCGACATGCTCCTCCGGGATGTCCACGGTGAGCCGCTCGAACGGCTCGTGCACCTTGCCGTCCACCACTCGGGTCAGCACCTGCGGCTTGCCGACGGTCAGCTCGAAGCCCTCCCGGCGCATCATCTCGACCAGCACGGCCAACTGCAATTCACCGCGGCCCTGCACCTCCCAGGTGTCCGGACGCTCGGTCGGCAGCACCCGGATCGATACGTTGCCGATCAGTTCGGCGTCCAGCCGGGCCTTCAGCAGGCGGGCGGTGAGCTTGCTGCCGGACTTGCCGGCCAGCGGCGAGGTGTTGATGCCGATGGTCATCGAGATAGACGGCTCGTCGACGTGGATCAGCGGCAGCGGCTTCGGATCGTCAGGGTCGGAAAGCGTCTCCCCGATCATGATGTCGGGAATGCCGGCGATCGCCACGATGTCGCCCGGCCCGGCCTCTTCGGCCGGCTGCCGCTCCAGCGCGTGGGTCATCAGCAGCTCGGACAGCTTCACGTTCTGCACGCTGCCGTCGGTGCGGCACCAGGCCACGTTCTGGCCGCGGCGCAGCGTCCCGTTGATCACCCGGCAAAGCGCGAGGCGGCCGAGGTAGGGGGAGGCGTCCAGGTTGGTGACATGCGCCTGCAGCGGGGCGCCCTCGGTGTAGACCGGGGCCGGGATGGCGTCCATGATGACGCCGAACAACGGCTCCAGGTTCTCCGAATCGGGCATCCCGCCGTCCGCGGGCTGGGTGAGCGAGGCGCGTCCGGCCTTGGCGGCGCAGTAGACCACCGGGAAGTCGAGCTTGTCGGCTTCGTCGTCGTCGAGCAGGTCGAGGAAGAGCTCGTACACCTCGTCGGTGACCTCGCTGATCCGGGCGTCGGCGCGGTCCACCTTGTTGATCACCACCACGATCGGCAGGTGCTTGGCCAGCGCCTTGCGCAGCACGAACCGGGTCTGCGGCAGCGGGCCTTCGGAGGCGTCCACCAGCAGCAGCACGCCGTCCACCATCTCCAGGCCGCGCTCGACTTCGCCGCCGAAGTCGGCGTGTCCGGGGGTGTCGATGATGTTGATGGTGACTGAGGTGCCGTCCGGCCGGACGTGGTCGACGGCGGTGTTCTTGGCCAGGATCGTGATGCCCTTCTCGCGCTCCAGATCCATCGAGTCCATGACGCGCTTCTCGACGTCCTGGTTGGCACGGAAGGCGCCGGACTGCCACAGCATGGCGTCCACCAGGGTGGTCTTGCCGTGGTCGACGTGGGCGATGATCGCGACATTGCGCAGGTCAGCGCGGACGGGCATACGGGGGCCTTTCGATAGGGCAACCGGATGATTCTACGGTGCCCGCCCGGACGCCGCTCGCGGGCCGGTTCTGCCGAGACCGATCGGACGATGGGATACCGGGATGCATCAACCCGCCAGCCTCCCCATCTGTGAGCCAAAGGAATCCACTCCCGGATCCACTGGTCGCGGGCAGCGACCAGCCAACGCAAGGAGGTATCCCAGATGCGTACTTCGCTGAAGTTTCTGCGGCTTGCCATCGTCACCTGCATGGTGTCGCTCTGTGCGCTCGTCCCGTCCGCGCCCTCGGCCCACGCGACTCAGGAATGTATCGGCACCACGACGAATGGACATGGCGGCCCGAACACCTATCAGGGTGACTGCGTGTTCATGTACGTCTACACCGCCTACGACGGCCGGATCATCGTCCAGTACTGGGGGAACCAGAACTACGACTTCTACCAGCTCCGCTGGTCGCGCCCCGGTCGGGCAGAGACGCAGAGCACGGTGCGCGGCAGCGGCGCAGGTGGCAGCTGGTGGGCGCTGAGCAACGCCTGGCGAAATACCCCGTACACCTTCAAGGTGCAGGCCTGCTACAGCCGGTTCCTCGCATCGTCCGATTGCACATCGTGGCGCCAAGTGACCTACTACCTGGGTTCTCGCGGAATCTCGGGATAGTCACTTCTTATCGAATGCCGGGACCCGCACGGAAGCGCGCGGGTCCCGGTCGCCTCCGGATCGGGATTCGCCTGCCGGGGCTTCGACAAGGGCAACGGTGGTCAGCGCCGCTGCTCGATCAGCCGGCGCGCGTAGTCGAACCAGAACTCTCCGGCCGGCGGTTCGCCCGGCCGGCAGTTGCCGTCCGATTCGCCGGGCACCTTGATCCACAGCCGGGCCACCGCATAGCCACGTTCCGGGCCGATCTGCGGGTCGGCGCCCAGGGCCGCGCCGGGCGGGTTGCACCAGGAGTCGATCTGATTGTCCGAGGCGGGTGGCGTCCCGTTGCCGTTGCGGGAGGTGTCGACCACATACTGTGCGCCGCCCAGTGTGGTGGAGAGCCGATCGCCGTACTCCTGGTTCGCGGCGTCGGAGGCGAAGTTCGACACGTTGAGGCTGAAGCCGTCGGCCTTCTCGATTCCGCTGCGGCGCAGAGCCTGCGCCAGTTGATCGGTGTCGGTGATCCAGCCGGGGTGTCCGGCGTCGAGGTAGATCCGAGTCTGGTCATTCGCCGACAGCCGTTCGATCGCGGCCGCCAGCATGGCGTAGGTATCGTCGGCGTCCGTGCAGTCGGTGCTCAACAGTTGCGGGACGGCGTCCGGTTCCAGGATGACGATGACCCGCCGCGACCCGATGGTGTCGGCGACGGTGCTGATCCACTGCGCGTAGGCTGCGGCGTCAACCGAGCCACCGGCGGAATAGCTGCCGCAGTCGCGATGGGGTCGGTGGTAAAGCACCAGGACTGGGGTTGCGTCCGCGACCTCCGCCTCGTCGACGACCCGCTTCGCCACGGGCGCCGGGTCGTCGTGGGTCAGCCAGGTGGCAACCGGTTGTGAGGTGATCGAGCGCAGGGCGTCGGCGTCCGTCTGGCGTCCGGACGTTCGAAGCGCGTCGGCCGCCTGGGAGACGGGGGATTGCGGGTCCACCCAGAGTCGCTGGTTGAACAGCGGATTCAGCGGCGGTTGAGGTGCCTGGTTACAGGCCGAAAGTAACAGAGCGCCCGCCAGCAGGCCCGCGATCCGCGCCATCCTCACGGCACCTCGACTCGGCCGGCGGCGGACCCTTGGGATATTGCCATGGCCACAGCATGGCCCATTCGGCGGCCCGTGGGTGGTGCTCGTCTGAGCGTGGCCGGTCGCAGGCCCGGATGCGCCAAAATGCGCGTTTTGAAGCGGACTGCGGCGGGCTCTGGGCGGGTCCGCGCAGAAACGTGCGTTATGAGCCTGCCCAGGGTGGGCATAGCGCTCATTTCGCCGCGGGAGTGCTCTTGCTGACGCACTGGTGCATTCATAACGCGCATCTCTCGGCAAGATCGCTCGGGGAACGTGTTCCATGGACCACCGCCGGCCCGTGCGCGGGGGCGCCGACCCGGCGACCGAGCCCAGACCGGCCGATGGCGCGCACCAGCAGTAGCAGCGGCCGGATCTGGGCTAAGGTCGCCTACCTATGTGCCTGCCCGACCCCCACGCGCGAGCCCGCCGATGAGTCATTCCGCTATCGAGCGGCTGTCCCCGGCGTTCCCGCAACGGGCCCCCTGGGGGACCTCGGCGAAGCTCAGGGCCTGGCAGGCCGAGGCGCTGCAGCATTACCTGGACGCCGCGCCCACCGACTTCCTCGCCGTGGCCACCCCGGGCGCCGGCAAGACCACCTTCGCGCTGCGGGTGGCGTCCGAACTGCTGCACGACCGGACCGTCAAGAAGCTGATTGTGGTGGCGCCCACCGAGCACCTCAAGGTGCAGTGGGCGGACGCCGCGGCGAAGGTCGGCATCCAGCTCGACCCGGGCCTCGCGGGCCGCCGCAAGGGCCGCTCGAAGCAGTTCGACGGGGTGGCGGTGACCTATGCGGGCGTGGCCGCGGGCATGCTCAGCTACGAGGCGATGGTGGCCCGCGACGACACCCTGGTGATCCTCGACGAGGTGCACCATGCCGGTGACTCGCTCTCCTGGGGTGAGGCGGCGGCCGAAGCGTTCCGGCTTGCCAAGCGCCGGTTGGCGCTGACAGGTACGCCGTTTCGCAGTGATACCAACCCGATCCCGTTCGTCGCCTACGACGAACAGCCGGGCGGCACCCGGGTCTCCCGCGCCGACTACACCTACGGCTATGCCGAGGCGCTGCGCGACCACGTCGTCCGGCCGGTGGTGTTCATGAACTACGGCGGACCGATGCGCTGGCGCACCAAGTCCGGCGAGACGCTCGCCGCCAACCTGGGCGAGTTGCTCACCAAGGACGTCAGCGCGCAGGCCTGGCGCACCGCGCTGGATCCCAAGGGCGAGTGGATCTCGGCCGTGCTGACGGCGGCTGACCGGCGGCTCACCGAGGTGCGCCGCCACGTCCCGGACGCCGGCGGCCTGGTGATCGCTACCAACCAGACCCAAGCCCGGGCCTACGCCAAGGTGTTGGCTTCGTTGACCGGCGAGAAGCCGACCGTCGTGCTCTCCGACGACCCCGGGTCCAGCAAGCGGATCGAGGCATTCGCCGAGAGTCACGACCGCTGGATGGTGGCGGTCCGGATGGTGTCCGAAGGTGTGGACGTCCCGCGCCTGGCCGTGGGTGTTTCGTCCGGGCTCGGCGTCGCGGCGAGCTGGCCACGGTCTTCCTGCCCACGGTGCCGATCATCCTGGCCCACGCGTCCACCCTGGAGCGGCAACGCGACCACGTCCTGGGCGCTCCCGCGGCCAAGGAACTCTGGGATGAGACCGACGCCGAACTCGCCGCAGCGAACCGCGCCGAGAAGGCCGCCGACGACCTGGAGGGCAGCTTCGAGGCGCTCACCTCCGAGGCCACCTTCGATCATGTGCTGTTCGATTCCCAGCAGTTCGGCATGCACGCCGTCCCGACCTCGGACGACGAGGCCGACTACCTCGGTCTGCCCGGGCTGTTGGAGGCCGACCAGATCGGTCACCTGCTGCGCGAGCGGCAACGTCGTCAAGTGAACCGACACGACCGGGCGGACAAGCGGGCCAAGGTGCCGACGGAGGTGTCACTGCACCGCGCCCTCGAGGCTCGTCGCAAGGAACTCAACACCCTCGTCGCCCAGCACGCCAGGGCAACCGGACGCCCGCACAGCCACGTCCACGCCGAGCTGCGCCGGCAGTGCGGTGGGCCGCCGTTGGCTCGGGCCACCACCGAACAGGTGGAAGAGCGGATCGCGATGATCCGGCGCTGGAGCAGTTAGCGCGTCGCCCGCCGCGTTGGTTGAGCTGTCGAAAACCCCCTTGTCAGCGGCGACATCGTGGCTCGACAAGCGCGACCGGCCGCATCGGCGTTCCGTTTGGGGTTGGTCAACCGCCCGCGATCAAGCCGACCCCGACGAAGGCCAGCGCCACCCCGGCGATCTGCACCGGCCGCATCCGCTCGTGCAGGATGATCGCGGCCAGCCCGACCGTCACCACCGGGTAGAGCGCCGACAGCACCACAGTGATCGACAGCAGGCCCATCGTGCTCGCCACCCCGAGCAGGGCGTTCGCCGAGACGTCCGCGACGCCGAGCAGGGTGAGCCGCGGCAGATCGCGAGCGGTCACTCCGCCGAGGCTGCGCAAGGCCACCGCCGCGATGCCGAACGCCACCACACTGGACGTGCGCATGCCGATCATCGTCAACATCGGTGAGTGCGTGGAGCCCTTGGTGATGGCCAGCATGGTCACCCCGAACCCCGCCGCGGCTGCGAGCGCGAACCAGATCGCCTGGGCCCGCACCGGCTCCTCCCCGCGCAACTCGGGACCGCTGGCGAGGATGGCGCCGACGAAGGCGGCTACCAGGCCGGTCAGTTGCCAGCCGCCCGGCTGCTCGCCTGAGGCGAGCCCGACCACCACCGGAAGCGCGGCCCCCAGCGCACTGATCGGCGAGACCACGCCCACCGTGCCGAAGGCCAGCGCCCGGTAAAAGCAGACCAGGGCCAGCGATCCGGACAACCCGGCGACGACCGACCACAGCAGCCAGCCGTCCGACCCCTGCAGACCGACAATCGGCGCAACCAGCAGCAGCGCGACCAGCGAGCAGGCCTGGGAGACACCGACCACTGCCGCTGACGGCAGCCGACGGCTGAGCATGCCGCCGGCGAAGTCGGCCACACCCCAGGTCAAAGCCGATCCGAGGGCCAAGAGCGGGCCGATCACTCCGTCCGCCTCTCGACGTCGGGGACGCGGCGCCGGAACCCAGCCCGCGGGCTCACCTCAGATCGTCGGGATCGCGCTTCACGACGCCCTCGGCCATCGCCTGCTGGACGTCGTGCGGCAGAGCCTTGCCGGTGGCCAGCCGGGCGTTCCGATGGCCGTAGGTGAAGTAGACGGCGAACCCGAGAGCCATCCAGACCAAGAACCGCAGCCAGGTCTCCAAGGACAGGTTGAGCGTCAGGTAGAAGCAGATCAGTGCCGAGAGAATCGGCAGCACCGGCGAGAACGGCACCTTGAATGCCCGCGGCAGATCCGGACGCTTCCGGCGCAGCACCACCACCGCGATCGACACCAGGATGAACGCCGACAGGGTGCCGATGTTGACCATCTCTTCCAACATGCCAACCGGCGTCAGGCCGGCGAAGATCATGCAGGCCACGGTGACCACGATCGAGATCCGCCACGGCGTCCGGAACTTCGGATGCACCTTGGCCAGGCCGATCGGCAGCAGGTTGTCCCGCGACATCGCGAAGATGATCCGGGTCGCGCCGATCATCAGGGTCAGCACCACAGTGGTCAGGCCCGCCACCGCGCCGGCCGAAATCAGCGTCGCCATCCAGCCCTGGCCGTGGAACACGAAAGCGCTGGCCAGAGCCGCTTTGGTGTCGATATCGGCGTAGTTCACCATGCCAGTGACGACGAACGCCACCGCGCAGTACAGCACGGTGCAGATGGTCAGCGAGGCGATGATGCCGATCGGCAGGTCACGCTGGGGATTGCGCGCCTCCTCCGCAGTGGTGGCCACCACGTCAAAGCCGATGTAGGCGAAGAAGACCAGCGCCGCACCGGCGAACACGCCGCCCCAACCGAAGGCAGTCGGCGCTGAGCCGGTCAGCCATTGCAGCAGGGGCTGCGACCACGAGAAGGCGGCGGACGTCGTGGTGGCCGCCGCCTCGGGAATGAACGGGGTGTAGTTGGCGGGGTTGATGAACATGAACCCCGCCACGATCACGAACAGCACGATGAACAGCTTCACCGCCACCAGCACCATGTTGACCCGCATCGACTCCTTGATCCCGACCGTGATCAGAACGCCGAGCGCTACCACCAGCAGCATCGCCGGCAGATCGACCACGCCGCCGTAGCTGATCGCCGGGGGTAGCGCGAGGCCCAGCTTCTCCAGGAGCACGCCCAGGTAGGCACTCCAGCCCTGGGCCACCACACTCGCGCCGAGGAACATCTCCAGGATCAGGTCCCAGCCGATGATCCAGGCCAGGACCTCGCCCAGCGAGGCGTAGCTGAAGGTGTAGGCCGAGCCGGACACCGGGACCGTCGAGGCGAACTCGGCGTAGCACATAGCCGCCATCGCGCAGCAGAAGGCCGCCACGACGAAGCTGATCACGATGGCCGGGCCGGTCATCTCGTGCGCCACGCGTCCGGTCAGGGTGAAGATGCCGGCACCGATCACCACGCCCACCCCGAAGACGGTCAGGTCGAGCGCGGTGAGCGATTTCTTGAGTTGGTACTCCGGCTCGTCGGTGTCCGCGATCGACTGCTCGATCGACTTGGTCCGGAACATGCTCATCGGGATCCCTCCTGTGGCCTCTCCGTGAAGTGGTTGTCACAAGCTATTACAAGCCCCGGCGGCGTGCCGGCATTGCGCGACGCTGGACGGTGGTCGCCGGGCCGTCCGAGAACCGCGGTCCAGTTCTGCTCGGATCGGCGTGTCGGGCGGTTCCCGGCGATCCGGACCGCGGATTTCGGGCGACCTCCCCGCAAGGGGTGAATACGGGCCGTCTCGGGGGCTCGGTGGCTCCGCCCATCGCGCCCGGCCCCTACCCTTGACCGCGTGACGCAGTGGTTCACCGACGCCTTCAGGGGCGAATTCGAGAAGCAGGCCGCCCAGATCGGCCGGTTCAATCTGGCCATCTTCGGCAAGACCGGTGTCGGCAAGTCGACGCTGATCAACGCGATCTTCGGCTCTAGCGTGGCCGCCACCGGCATCGGCGATCCGGTCACCCTGGACGCCCACCTCTACCTCGACACCCGCGGCACCCTCGGCCTGATCGACACCCGCGGTCTTGAGATCGGACGCGACGACGGCGAGCTGATCAAAGAGGTCACCAAGTATGTGAAGCAGATGCGCAGTAAGCCGATACACGAGCAGATCCACGTCGCCTGGTACTGCGTCCGCGGCATGGACCGTCGCTTCGAAGAGGTGGAGGCCACCTTCGTCAAGACGCTGCACGAACTCGGCATCCCGGTGCTGCTGGTGTTCACCCAGGTGCCGATGCGTGAGGGGCAGTACCACCCGGACGCCGTCGAACTGGCCCGGCAGATCGAGGCCAAGAAACTCCCGATCATCGGCGGGCGTCCGTTCATGACCTACGCGATGAGGGATCAGTTCACTGGTCAGCCGCCCTACGGCTTGATGGACGTCCTGCAAGCCACCTTTCACGTTGTTCCAGAAGCTGTCCACGCAGCGCTCACGGCCGCCCAAACGATCGATCTGGAAGCGAAGGCGAAATCAGCCCAACGACACATCGGCGCAACGGTAGCGGCCGCCGCGGCAGCCGCGGCGGTGCCGATCCCGTTCTCGTCGGCGGCGCTGCTGGTGCCGCTGCAGCTCGGCATGATGGGCCGGATCGCGCACCTTTACCAGTTGCCGTTCGACAAGGCGGCCTTGCTCGCGGTCGCGTCCACCACGGTGGCCACCACGCTGGGCCGGACGGCGGCCGCCAACGCGCTCAAATTCCTGCCGGGCGCCGGCAGTGTGGCGGGCGGGGTGATCAACGCCTCGGTGGCCTCGGGTTTCACCCTGGCGATGGGCCAGGCCTGGCTGACCGTCTGCCAGAAGGCAGCAGGGGGGCAGCTGCCGAAGCTCAACGGCGTGATCGACACCAAGGCGGTGCGCGACCTGTTCGAGGCCGAGTTCCGCAAACGGATGCCGACCATCCGCCAGCGCTCCGAATAGGACGGCGTGGTCGGGCGGTCGAGGGATGCGGCCTAGAGTTGGCCTGTGCCACTCAGCTTCGCTGACCTTTTCAGCATCGGCATAGGACCCTCCTCCTCTCACACGGTGGGTCCTATGCGCGCCGCCCGCCGCCTGCTCACCGACCTGGACGCCGCCGGGCTGCTCGGCGACGTCGCCGGTGTGCGGGCAGATCTGTACGGATCGCTCGGCTCCACCGGACGCGGCCACCACAGCGATCGGGCAGTTCAGCTGGGCCTGCTGGGCGAACAACCCGAGACCGTCGATCCGCTGGCGGTCGAACCCATCCTGCAAGCGGTGCGGTCCGGACGCCGGCTGGCGCTGCTGGGACGCCACACCATCGACTTCGACCCGGTCGACGACATCGTTCTGCATCGCAGGCAGACGCTGTCCGAGCATCCCAACGGCATGCGGTTCCGCTGCTACGACGGCGCCGGGAAGGTCCTTGCCGAGCGGGTGATGTTCTCGATCGGCGGCGGGTTCGTGGTGGACGCCGACGAGCTTCGTGGGCAGACCGCGGCACCCGATGATCCCTGTCCCTACCCGTTCACCACCGGCGACCAGTTGCTCGCGATCTGCGCAGCGAACGACCTGACCATCGAGCAGGTGGTCTGGGCCAACGAGACCGCGACCCACGCCCCGGACGAGGTGCGCGCCGGCGTCCTCGGCGTGTGGGCGGTGATGCAGGAGTGCATCCGCAATGGCTTCGGCACCGACGGACGGCTGCCCGGCGGCCTCAACGTGCTGCGTCGCGCCCCACTGCTGTATCGGAAGCTCGCCTCCGAGGGTCCGGACGCCCTGACCGGGATGGACTGGATCACCGCCTACGCGCTCGCCGTCAACGAGGAGAACGCCGCCGGCGGCCGGGTGGTCACGGCACCGACCAACGGCGCCGCCGGGGTGATCCCGGCCGTGCTGCACTACTACCGCGACCATGTGCCCGGCGCCGATGACGACGGCGTCGTCCGGTTCCTGCTCACCGCCACCGCTATCGGCGTGATCATCAAGACCACGGCGTCCATCTCGGGTGCCGAGGTGGGCTGCCAGGGCGAGGTCGGGTCGGCCTGCGCGATGGCGGCCGCAGGGCTGGCCGCTGTGATGGGCGGCACCCCCAAGCAGGTCGAGAATGCCGCCGAGATCGGCATGGAGCACAACCTCGGCCTCACCTGTGACCCGGTGGGCGGGCTGGTCCAGGTGCCCTGCATCGAACGCAACGCCATCGCCGCGGTGAAGGCGGTCGCGGCGGCCCGGACGGCGATGCACTTCGACGGCAACCACCTGGTCTCGCTGGACACGGTGGTGAAGACCATGCGCGACACCGGTGCCGACATGATGAGCAAGTACAAAGAGACCTCCGAGGGGGGTCTCGCGGTGAACGTCACCGAGTGCTGAGACCGCCGATTCCGAGGCGCAGGATTTTCGCGATCTACGACACGCAGTAGTAGTCGGCTGTCACGATTGAGCCATGAGTCAGCGAACCATTGGTGTGACCGAGGTCGCGCTCCGGGACGCCCATCAGTCTCTGATGGCGACCCGGATGGCGATCGAGGACATGGTGGACGCCTGTGCCGACATCGACGCGGCCGGCTATTGGAGCGTCGAATGCTGGGGCGGGGCCACCTACGACGCGTGCATCCGATTCCTCAACGAGGATCCCTGGGTGCGGCTGCGGACCTTCCGCGAACTGCTGCCGAACAGCCGGCTACAGATGCTGCTGCGCGGCCAGAACCTGCTCGGCTACCGGCACTACGAGGACGACGTCGTCCGTCGATTCGTCGACAAATCGGCCGAGAACGGCATGGACGTCTTCCGGGTTTTCGACGCCCTCAACGACCCCCGCAACATGGAGGTCGCGATGAAGGCCGTGGCCGCGACCGGGAAGCACGCCCAGGGCACCATCTGCTACACCATCTCGCCGCTGCACACCGTCGAGGGCTACGTGCAGCTGGCCGGGCAACTGCTCGACATGGGCGCGCAGTCGCTGGCGCTGAAGGACATGGCCGCGCTGCTGCAGCCGCAGCCCGCCTACGACATCATCCGCGGCATCAAGGACAGCTACGGCGAGGACGTCCAGGTCAACGTGCACTGCCACGCCACCACCGGCGTCACCCTGGTCACCCTGATGAAGGCGATCGAGGCCGGCGCCGACGTGGTCGACACCGCGATCAGTTCGATGTCGCTCGGCCCGGGCCACAACCCGACCGAATCGCTGGTCGCGATGCTCGAGGGCACCCGTACACCACCAACCTCGACCCGGAACGACTGATCCGGATCCGCGACCACTTCGCGACGATCCGGCCCAAGTACGCCGCGTTCGAGTCGGCCACCCTGGTCGACACCGACATCTTCTCCAGCCAGATCCCCGGCGGCATGCTCTCCAACATGGAGAGCCAGCTGAAGGCTCAGGGCGCCGGCGACAAGATCAAGGACGTGATGGCCGAGGTGCCGCGAGTCAAGGCCGACGCCGGCCACCCGCCGCTGGTCACCCCGTCCAGCCAGATCGTCGGCACCCAGGCGGTGTTCAACGTGCTGATGGGCAAGTACCAGGTGATGACCGGCGAGTTCGCCGACCTGATGCTCGGCTACTACGGCGAGTGCATCGGCGAGCGGAACCCCGAGGTGGTCGAGATCGCCCGCAAGCAGGCCAAGAAGGAACCGATCACGGCGCGTCCGGCCGACCTGCTGGAGCCCGAGTGGGACGACTTGGTCACCCAGGCCACCAAGCTGGACGGCTGCGACGGCACCGATGCCGACGTGCTCACCTACGCGATGTTCCCGGGCGTCGCTCCCGGCTTCTTCGAGACCCGCTCCGAAGGCCCGAAGAACGTCGGCAAGACCGCGGCCCAACTCAAGGCCGAAGCCGAGGCCAAGGCCGATTCCGGCACCGCGGTGACCGGACCGATCACCTACAAGGTCAGCATGGGCGGACGCGATCACCGCGTGACCGTCGAAAGGGCGTGACACCGAGATGGCAACGACAAAGACCACGGACATGAAGAAGCGGGTCGCCGATCTGCTCGAGAAGCGGACGACCACCCGGGCCGGCGGCGGCCAGCAGCGCGTCGACAAGCAGCACGCGTCCGGCAAGCTGACCGCTCGGGAGCGGATCGACGCGCTCATCGACGCCGACAGCTTCCAGGAGATCGGACTGTTCCGGCGCAATCGCACGGTGACCTTCGGCATGGACACCGCCGACCTGCCCGCCGACGGCGTGGTGACCGGCACCGGTGCGGTGCTGGGGCGTCCGGTGCACATCGCCAGCCAGGACTTCACCGTGGCCGGCGGCTCCGCCGGCGAGACCCACTCGATGAAGGTGGTCGAGATGATGGAGTCCGCGCTGAAATGCGGCACTCCGTTCGTCTTCATCAACGACTCCGGCGGCGCCCGCGTCCAGGAGGGCATCGATTCGCTGTCCGGCTACGGCCAGGTGTTCCACGCCAACGTGCTGCTGTCCGGCGCCGTCCCGCAGATCTCGATCATCGCCGGCCCCTGCGCCGGCGGCGCGGCGTACAGCCCGGCGCTGACCGACTTCGTCATCCAGACCCGCAAGGCCCACATGTTCATCACCGGGCCGAACGTGATCGAACAGGTCACCGGCGAGAAGGTCAGCCAGGACGGCCTCGGCGGCGCCGACACCCACATGTCGGTCTCCGGCGTCAACCATTTCGTCGCCGACGACGACGAGCAGGCGATCATGATCGCCAAGAAGCTGCTCAGCTTCCTGCCGCAGAACAACACCGAGGATCCGCCGCTGGTCGACCCGGACCCCTACGTCGAGTACGACCCGTCGCTGCACGGGATCGTCCCGGTCGAGGGCACCAAGGGCTACGACGTCCGTGAGGTGATCGGCAAGGTGATCGACCACGCCGACTTCCTCGAAGTGCAGGCCGGCTACGCCCAGAACCTGGTGGTCGGCTTCGGCCGGATCAACGGACGCAGCGTCGGCTTCGTCGCCAACCAGCCCAGTGTGATGGCCGGCGTCCTCGACATCAACGCCTCTGACAAGGGGTCGGCGTTCGTCCGGTTCTGCAATGCCTTCAACATTCCGATCGTCACTTTCGTGGACGTGCCCGGCTTCCTGCCCGGCGTCGCTCAGGAACACGGCGGCATCATCCGGCACGGCGCCAAAATGCTCTACGCCTATGCCGCCGCCACCGTGCCCAAGGTGACCGTGGTGCTGCGCAAGGCCTACGGCGGCGCGTACATCGCGATGTCGGCCAAGGACCTGGGCGCCGACCAGGTCTTCGCCTGGCCGACCGCCGAGATCGCGGTGATGGGTGCCGAGGGTGCCGCGTCGGTGGTGTTCCGGCGCGAGATCGCCGCCGCCGACGACCCGGACGCCCGCCGCGCCGAACTGGTCGAGGAGTACCGCAACACCTTCTCGACGCCGTTCGTGGCAGCCTCGCGCGGCCTGGTCGACGACGTGATCGATCCCGGCGACACCCGGCGCAAGGTGGCGATGGCGCTCGAACTGCTGATCGCCAAGCGGCAGCTGCGGCCGGCCAAGAAGCACGGCCTCGGCCCGGTGTGAGGCAGCAGCGATGAGCAATCAGGATGCCGAACTGCTCGAACTGGTGCGGTCGCTGACCGACCGGGTCGAGTCCCTGGAGGTCGAGATCAAGCAGCTCCGGCTGCTGAACGCCGACGTCCCCGAAGAGACCATGGTGGCGATCGCCGCCGCGGTCGCCGCCTACCTGGGGCATCGCGCCAAGCGGCGGCAGGCCCGCTTCACCACGTCCGAGGTCTGGCGGAGCGGCACCCGCCGCCGTCAGCACTCCCACGATCCACTGCACTTGCGCTGAGGAACACACGATGAAACTCAAGGTCACTGTCAACGGCGTCGCCTACGACATCGAGGTCGACGTCGAAGAGCAGGAACGTCCCGCTCTCGGCTCGGTCGTGATCGGCGGTGGTGCTGCAAGCGCCGCGCCGACCACGGCTTCGGTCAAGGCCGCCTCCGCCAACGCGGTGGTCGCCCCGCTGTCCGGTGCGGTCGCCCGGATCCTGGTCGCCGAGGGCGACGAGATCACCGAGGGGCAGGTGCTGCTGGTGCTCGAAGCCATGAAGATGGAGACCGAGATCACCGCGCCGCACGCCGGCACGGTCGCCGCCGTCCTGGTCGGCGCACGCGATTCGGTGCAGGGCGGACAGGCGTTGATCGAGCTAGCCTGAAGCTCTCACCGATCACCGAGGAGAGCGTCGATGCCGAAACCCCGATGGGGCTGGTTCGCGGTCGCCGTGCTTGCCACCGTCACCGGCATCTGGCTGGTCAGCATCGGCTACGTCACCCAGAGCAGTTCCGGACCGCCCGGTGGGCTGCTGTTCGCGCTGATCGGCCTGCTCGCGGTCTGGTCGTTCGGGCGGGCGTTCTTCAACTTCCGCATCCCACCGCGCGAGAAGGACTGACGCCGCGCCACGTCCGTTGGACGAGCTTGTCGAGACCCCACGGCCCGCAGGCCGAGTTTGGACGCCCGCAGGTCGAGCTTGGACCTCCGTTGGTCGAGCTGTCGAGACCCAGGTGCGGTTCAACAAGCTCAACCAGCGTGCAGCCTTACTCGGCGGCCCGAAACACCTTGTGGTTGGCGGCCTGGGCGCGCGGCCGAATGACCAGGCGGTCGACGTTCACGTGGGACGGCCGGGTCGCCATCCAGCTGATCGCGTCCGCAATGTCCTCAGCGACCAGCGGCCCCGGGACGCCGGCGTAGACCGCGTCCGCCTTAGCTTGGTCGCCGTCGAAACGGGTCAGCGAGAACTCGGGAGTGTGCACCATGCCGGGGGAGATCTCGCACACCCGCACCGGCCGGTCGAACAACTCCAGCCGCAGTGAACCGGCCAGGGCGCGCTCGGCCGACTTCACCCCGCAATAGCCGGCGCCGCCCTCATAGGGAGCCTCGGCGGCGGTTGAGGTGACGAAGATCACGGTTCCTCCGGCGGCGTCCAGCGCGGGCAGCAGGGCGCGGGTGACGCGGGCGGCACCGAGTACGTTGACGTCGTACATCCGCTGCCAGGCGTCGATCTCGGCGTCCGCGACCGGTTTCTGTCCAAGCGCACCGCCCGCGTTGTTGACCAGCAGATCGAGGCGTTCGCCCACCGCATCGGCCAGGCCCGCCACGTCGGCATCGACCGTCACGTCGCAGCGAACCGCATCCCCACCGATCTCGGCGGCCAAGGCCTCGATCCGGTCCGTCCGGCGGGCCGCGCAGATCACTCGATAGCCGACCGCGGCCAAGGCGCGCGCCGTCGCCTCCCCGATTCCGCTGCTCGCCCCGGTGACCACTGCTATGCCGTTCGCCATGCGGTCGAGTCTGCCAGTGCAGCGCATCGGCCGCCCGCCGGCGAGAGCCAGTGGATCACGGTCGCGCGGTCGGCGTCCGTGCTGATCACGAGCCGTCCCAGCGGCCGGATCGAATCGTCCGCACGCCTGCCCGGGGCGGTGCTGCAACGCTAGGCTCCGGTCATGAGTGCGAACCTGATCCTGCTCCGCCACGGCGAGAGCGAGTGGAATGCCCTGAACCAGTTCACCGGTTGGGTCGATGTCGACATCAACGAAAAGGGCATCGGCGAGGCCAAGCGCGGCGGCGCGTTGCTGAAGAGCACCGGACTGCTTCCCGACGTGCTGCATACTTCGCTGCAGTTGCGGGCGATCCATACCGCCGAGTTGGCGCTGCACAACTGCGACCGGACCTGGATCCCGGTCCGGCGCAGCTGGCGGCTCAATGAGCGGCATTACGGCGACCTGCAGGGCAAGAACAAGACACCCCGCCGCCGCCGATCGCCGACGACAACCCGAACACCCAGTTCGACGACCCGCGGTACGCCTTCCTGCCGCCCGAGGCCCGGCCCAAGACCGAATGCCTCAAGGACGTCGTGGTCCGGATGCTGCCGTACTGGTACGACTCGATCGTGCCCGACCTGCGCGCCGGCAAGACCGTGCTGGTCACCGCCCACGGCAACTCGCTGCGAGCGCTGGCGAAGCACCTCGACAACATCTCCGACGAGGCCATCGCCGGGCTGAACATCCCGACCGGCATTCCGCTGCACTACGAACTGGACGACGACCTGCGTCCGATCACCACCGGCGGAACCTACCTCGACCCGGACGCCGCCAAGGCAGCCATCGAGGCGGTCAAGAACCAGGGTAAAAAGTAGGTTCGTCCTGCTGCGGTCGCCTCTGGCTAGGGGTGACGCGTTGTCGGGGCACGTCCGCTTGCGACGGTCGCTTCGTCCGCTGGCGCGTCCGATGCTTTGTAGTGTCGCTGCGCGGACGCGCCCCGACAACGCTCACTGGTCCGTTGGGCGACCACCGCAGTAGCGATTGGGTTCCGGATCAGTGCCCGGTCGGTGCCTGGCTGAGTAGGTAGTGCACCCCGCGATCGCTGGTGGTCGAGCTTGTGGAGCCCGGGTTTCGCCCAGCTGATGCCCAACGCACTCAATCAGCCACGGGAAGTCTCTTCACGTAAGCGACGCGGCAACGCGCACCCACTCGAGGGCAGCCGGGCCGACGCCTGGGCGCACCCGGACAGATCGCTCGCTCGGGCCAACAGGCAGAGCGGAGCGGTGGGTAAGGGACCCTGTGCAGCGACACTACAAAGCATCGGACGCGTCAGCGGACGAAGCGACCGTCGCAAGCAGGGGCCCTTACCCACCGCGACCCAGCGCGGGGACTCGGGCAGAGCGAGACAGAAAGAAAGCCGCTCAGGCGACGGTCCAGTTCTCGCCCTCGGGATGGGTGCCGGTGACGACGTAGATCACCCGTCCCGCCATGATCACGGCGTGGTCCGCGATCCGTTCGTAGTAGCGCCCCAGCAACGCCACATCGACCGCAGCTTCCACCGAGTACGGCCATTCTGCGCCGAGCAGGATGCGGAACTGGCTCTTGCGCAGCTCGTCCATCTCCTCGTCCGAATCGGCCAGCTTGGCGGCGTCGTGGGCGTTGCGGCTGTTGAGCGCGCGGCCGGCGGTGGCGACCATCTCCTGGGCGACCCGAGCCATCAACTCGAAGTTGGGCACCAGGCCCTCCGGCACCGCATGGGTGGGATACCGAAGCCGCGCGATCTTCGCGACGTGGCAGGCCAAGTCGCCCATCCGGGCCAGGTCGGCGACCATCCGCATCGCGGCGACGATGGTCCGCAGTTCGCCGGCCACCGGCGCCTGCCGGGCCAGCAGCACGAAGCAGCGGGCTTCGAGGTCGTCGTGCTGGGCATCCAGCAGCGCGTCATCACTGATCACCTGTTCGGCGACTGCAAGGTCGGCTCCCAGTAGCGCCTGGGTGCTGAGCAGCACAGCTGCCCGGACGCGCTCGGTCATGCCGACCAGGTCCGTCATCACCCCGTCCAGGTCCTCGCGGTAGCTTTCTCGCATCTCTCCTCTTTCACCGTCACTGCCGGTCGGGTCCGCGCTCCACCCTATGCCCGGCCGTAATCGGTGAGGCCATGCGCGGCGACGCTCGGATGAACAGTCGGTGAACTCTGGCGGCGCGGCTCAAAACCGCCCGACGCGGTCTTGCGACGCTGCCCCTAAGATCGGCGACTGTGAGCCCGCTTGTCGCCAGCCTTCTGGGGGGTGTCGTGGGCGTTCTCGCGACACTGCTCGGTCTCGTCGTCTGGCGGCGGCGACCGGAAGCCCCCGAGCCTGCTCCGCCGCTGCTCTCGCCGGCGCTGAAAACGACCATTGAGCACCTGCGCGGCCCCGCGGTCGTGCTCGGGCCGCACGACGAGATTCTGACGCAGTCGGTAACGGCCGCCTCGTCGGGGGTGGTGCGCGGCAGTCGACTGGCTCGCCTCGAGATGCTGGAGCTGGTCCGGGAGGCGCGGTCCGAGACCGAGCCGGGCGTGCTGAACATCGATCTCCCGAACGGCCCCGGTCTGCCCGGTCGCCGACTCGCCGTCCGGGTTTCGCCGCTGGGCGAGGGCCTGGTGCTGCTGGTGGCCGACGACAGGTCCGAAGCGCTGCGAATCGACGAGACCCGGCGAGACTTCGTCGCCAACGTCACCCATGAACTGAAGACGCCGATCGGCGCGCTGTCCCTGCTGTCCGAGGCGATTACCGATGCCGCCGACGATCCGGACGCGGTGCGCCATTTCGCCGACCGGATGTCCGCCGAGACCGCACGGCTGAACGAACTGATCTCGCAGATCATCGCGCTGTCCCGGCTGCAATCGAGCGACCCGCTGCTGGCCGCCGTTCTGATCGAGGTCGACGAGCTCGCCGATGCGGTGCTGGACCAGTTCCGCGACCAGGCCGACAGCCACCAGATCACACTCAGCCACCAGCGCAGCCCGGGCATCGCGATCCGGGGGGACAAGGGCCAGATCGAGGCGGCGTTGCGCAACCTGGTTCAAAACGCCATCGCCTACTCCGAGGCCGGCGCCCGGGTCGCGCTGACCACCCGGCGGGTCCAGGACGCTGCGGGGGATTGGGTCGAGGTGAGCGTCTCGGACAATGGCATCGGGATCGCCGAGGCTGACCAGGACAGGGTGTTCGAACGCTTCTTCCGGGTCGACTACGGACGCAGCCGGGCGCATGGCGGCACGGGGCTGGGGCTGTCGATCGTCAAACACATCACCGCCGCGCATGGCGGTACGGTGAGCCTTTGGAGTCGGCTCGGGCAGGGATCCACCTTCACCGTGCGGCTCCCGGCACTCCAGCCAGAAACCGACGAAGGGAGCGCTGCGTGACCAGGGTGCTGTTGATTGAGGACGAGGACGCCTACCGCGAAACGCTCGGCTACCTGCTCCGCAAGGAAGGCTTCGACGTCGTCGAAGCCGCGGATGGCATCAGCGGGTTGGCCGAGTTCGATCGTGGCGGTGCCGATATCGTGCTGCTCGATCTGATGATGCCCGGGTTGCCCGGGACGGAGGTGTGCCGGCGGCTGCGGGCGCACAGCTCGGTCCCGGTGATCATGGTCACCGCGCGGGACGACGAGATCGACAAGGTCGTCGGTCTCGAACTCGGCGCCGACGACTACGTGACCAAGCCGTTCAGTCATCGAGAGCTGGTGGCCCGGATCCGCGCCGTGCTGCGCCGGGGCCACGACGTCGAACTGGATCCCGATGTGCTCGAGGTTGGCGGGGTCCGGATGGACGTCGAACGGCACGAGGTGTGGGTGCGCGGCGAGCCGTCCAAGCTTGCCCTGAAGGAGTTCGAGCTGCTGGAGATTCTGCTCCGCAATGCCGGCCGGGTGATGACCCGAGGTCAGCTCATCGATCGCATCTGGGGCGCCGACTACGTGGGCGACACCAAGACCCTGGACGTGCACGTCAAGCGGCTGCGGGCGAAGATCGAGGCTGATCCGGCCGAGCCCGGGCTGCTGGTCACCGTGCGCGGGCTGGGTTACAAGCTCGAGGCCTGATACCCGCGGAGCCCGTGGGGCCGTTACAGTCGCGCCATGGCTGCGGACTGGCCCTTCCTCGGGCGGCAGCGGGAGGTGGACACCCTGGTCGCCGCCTGCCGGCCCGGCCGCCGCGGAGTCGTGGTCGTTGGTCCTGCCGGGGTCGGCAAGACGTCGATTCTTGCGGCGGCACGTGACCGGTTGCAGTCGCGTGGACGTCCCACCTCGATCGTGCTGGCCACATCCGCGGCGTCCCAACTGCCGTTCGGTGTGTGCCCACCCGGTGCGTTCAGCGCCGTCGAAGCGAACGCAGTGTGCCTCGTCGACGATGCGCACCTGCTCGACCGGCAGACGGCGGCGCTGATCCGGCGGCGGCTCGCCGACCGGGAGATCACCGTCGCGCTGGCCCTCCGGACCGGTGAGCCGGTGCCGGACGACATCACCGCGGTGTGGTGTGACGGGGTGCTGACCAGGCTCGACGTGGACAGGCTCGGTGACGACGACCTGGTGGCCTCAGCGGAAGCGTTCCTGGCCGGCCCGCTCGACGCGTCCGCCGCCGAGCGGCTGACCCGGCTCAGCGCGGGAAACACGCTCTTCTTCCGACTCCTGGTGGAGGGGGAGCGGGCCTCCGGACGACTGATCAGGAGGGGGGACGTCTGGCGCTGGCAGAGCCCGGGGTTGCCGCCCGCGCTCACGGAACTGGTGACGGCCCGGCTGGACGAACTGCCAGCGACGGCGCGTGAGGTGCTCGACCTGGTCGCGCTCGCCGGCTCCCTCGACCTAGCCACGTTGAGCGGCCTGATCTCGCCGGCAGCCCTCGAGCGGGCGGAGTCCGCCGGCGCCCTCGCCGTCGACGATGCTGAGGATGGCAGGCTGATCGTCCGCGCGGCGCATCCGCTGTTCAGCGAGGTGACGCTGGCCCGGTTGCCCCGGCTGCGCGCCAGGCGCCTTCGTGCCGAGATCATCGCCCAGCTCTCCCTGTGCGACGATGCCGCCGCCCCGGCCACCACGCTGCGCCGTGCCGTGCTGATGCTGGACGCCGATCTCTCGCGGGACCCGGATCTGCTCACCCGCGGGGCCGAACTGGCGCTCGCGGCGGGTGACACGATGCTTGCCGACCGGCTGTCCGGGGCTGCACTGAAGGCCGGCGGAGGCTTCGCGGCCCAAAGCGTCCGGGTATTCGTCAGATCCTGGGCCGGCCATGAACCGGACGACACGGTGCGGGAACTGTCCCGGCTCGCTCAGCTCGCGCAGACACCGACCCAGGCAGTGCGTACCGTGGTGAACCAGGCGCTCAGCCTGGCCTGGGCGACCGACGACGCGGAAGCGGCCCGCGCCGTCCTCAATGCCGCGCTGACGCGGTGGCCGGGATTCGCTGCGCTGTCCGCCGTTGCCGCACTGATCGACGTCTACCGGGTCGCGGGGAAGCCAACGCTCGCCGCCGAGGTTCTCTCGGATCCGGGTCTCGACACCACCGGCACGGCGATCACTGCGGCAGCCGTTGCGGCGAGCGCGGCTGCGACCGGACGCCATCAGGACTTTCACTCGGCGGTTCAGCGATGCCTGGCGGCAGCGGCCGAACCGGCCGACCCGGCTGCCTTCGGGGTGTCGGTCACGCCGATGATGATCCGTGGGTACTGCCTGGCCGGTGCGATCCAGCAGGGACGCCGGTTCGCCGAGATGCGCCGCGCCGCGGCGCTGGGCCGGGAGCCGTTCGAGCACCTGCTGGCCTGCATGATGGCGGACGCGGCACTCGCCGCCGGAGCGGTGCGGACGGCGCGCAGTCTGCTCGACCAGGCCTGGGCGGGGCTGCTGCCGTTCGGGGACGCCGGGCCCTGGCGATCGATCTGTGCGGGTGCTGCGAGCCGGACGGCCGCCCTGCTGGGCAAGCCGTCGGAGGCGCGAGTCTGGTACGAGCGGGCCATCGCCGCCCGGCGTTCATCGTTCGCTCTGCTCGACGTCGATCTGCTGCTGACTCGGGCAGCGGTGGTCGCTGCCGAGGGTGCCATGGCCGAGGCGTCACGGGTGATCATGGAGGCCGCGGATCTCGCCCGCGATCGCGGCCAGCACGGCTATCAGGTGGTCGCGTTGCAGCAGTTGCTGCAGCTCGGCATGACGGGCTTGTCCGGTCGGGCTGCGGGCCTGGCGGACCTCACAGACAGCCCCCGCGGGCGGGCTGTACGCATGCTGGCGTCCGCTCTCGACGACCACGATGCCGTTGCACTGCACAGAAGCTCGGCCGACTACGAACAGCTGGGCGATCTGATCGCCGCCGCGGATGTGGCGACGTTGGCGGCTACCGCCTTCGAGCGAGCGGGTCTCCGACCGCTCGCCCAGCGGGCGCGGGTCCGAGTGCTGCGGCTCTCCGACGCGGCTGAGGGCGCCCGCACCACGGCGATGCGCCGGTGCCTGCGTGCATTGCCGCTCACGCCGCGGGAGTGGGAGATCGCCGAACTGGCGGCGGCCGGCGGCAGCAGTCGCGACATCGCCGACCGGCTGGTGATCTCCGTCCGCACCGTGGAGGGGCATCTCTATCGCATCTACGGCAAGCTCGGACTTGCCTGCCGCGACGACCTCGCCGCCGTGCTCGGCGGAACAGACGAGTAGCCGCCTACGCTGGCGCGCCACATCGATTCGTGGCGACATGGGGGCAAGCGTCGAAAGGAGCCTTCCATGCGCATCGCGATCGCCGGTGGCGGGCCGGTCGGAATCTTCCTGGGGCTCGGCCTGGCCCGCCGCGGCCACCACGTGACGCTCGTCGACCGCGATCCGGGGCCACCCGGATCCAGGCCATGGCGCCGCGTCGGGGTGATGCAGTTCAACGCCCCGCACGGGGTGCTCAGCCGGGCGCGGCAGGCGCTGCTGCGCGAGTTGCCCGACGTGTATGACGCGCTGGTGGCTGCCGGGGCGCAGGTGCGCTGGCTCCCCCAGCTGCCTCCCGAGACGGCGATCATGTTCTGCCGGCGCTCGGTGCTGGAGAGTGAGCTGCGGGCAGCTGCTCGCCGGCAGCCCGGCCTGGAGTGGGTGACCGGGCACGTCGATGACGTGATCGTGGACGACCGGGTGGCGTCCGGGCTCGCGGTCGACGGACGAACGATCTCCGCTGAGGTGGTGATCGTTGCCACCGGAAAGAACAGCCACCTGGGCGACCCGCTGCGCGGGGCCGCCGAGGGCGGACCGAGCGGGTTCTCCGGCGTTTGCGGTGTCTACCTGTGCCGTGACCCGGCCGACCCGTGCGACCTGTTGGTGCCGTCCGTGGTCGAGGGGCCTGGCTACACCAGCATGGTGATGCCGTCGGACGCCGGGCACCACTCGGTGCTGATCTGCTATCCGGCGCGGGACACCAGGTTCGCGGCACTGCGCGATCGGGAGGCGCTGCGGCGAGCGGCGGGTGCGATTCCGCACCTCGCCCCGTGGTGCGACGCAGAGCGCTATCGACCGGTGCTCGACGTCAGCGTCATCGCCAACTTCCCCAACAGCTACCGGTCGCAGGGACCGGCACTGGGTACTCCGGCGGCCCTCGGGTTGTTCTTCGCCGGGGACGCCGTCGCCACGCTCAACCCGGAGAATGGGCTCTATCTTTCGTTGGCGTTGCCGCAGGCCGAGCATCTGATGGCCGCGCTCGACGACCCGAGTCCCGACCTCGCCCAGGTGTCGGCGTCGATGGATGCCTGGGCGGAGCACCGGATCCGGCCCTGGTACCTCGATCACGTCCTGCAGGACGAATGGCTGTCACGGCGGTTCGCCGGGCGGGAGCTGGACCTCGAGGGACGGATCCCGCCGGACGTGATCGCCGCGGCGGCGGATGTTGATCCATCGCTGCTGGCGTTCATCGGGCCGTATCGAGCGCTGCTAGCCGAGCCGGACATTCTCGACCACGCGCAGCAGCGGGTGCGGGACATGCTCCGTGGCGGCTGGCGTCCGCCCTGCTACGGGCCGTCGCCGGAAAGAATCTTGTCAGCGGCGGGTTCGCCTAGCCGATAGGCTGCCGTCGGACTTCTGCGGCGTCCCTGTCACGCCGGTCAGGGTGTCGCCGGTGTACGTGGCGACCGAGGCGCTGACCACGCCACGACCGGTGTTGTCGGCGACGATCAGCAAGTTGCGCACCATCACCGGGCCGCTGGTGGAGTTGACGCCCTCGGCCGGCGTGTACGGCTGCAGCGTCTGTGCGTTCATCCCGCAGCCGGTTAGTGCCAGCGCGAGCGGTATGCACAGGGTGGCGCCGAATCGCCGGAGAGTGCTGGCCATCTGAACTCCTTGTGGTCGCCGGTTTGGGGGTCAGCCTAACGAATTGCGCGCGGGTTTGGGGTGCCGTGACGGTCCCGTTTCCGGACTGGGTGAACGGACACCCACGGCAGCGATGTCAACGTAAACACAGGTGATCTTGGTTGGTAACTGTGGGGAAAGTGTTGACACTGCCAATCAAAACTGTAAAATGCAACGTAAGTCAACGTGCGACGGAGGGTTGTATCCACATGTACGCAGAAGAGCGTCAGCGGACGATCGTAAGTCTCGCCCTTCGATACGACAGAGTTGCGGTCACCGAGTTGGCTCAGCGCTTCGACGTAACCACCGAAACCATCCGCCGCGACCTCGATGTGCTCGACCGCCGCGGCGTCCTGCGCCGGGTGCACGGTGGCGCCGTTCCTGCCGAGAACGTGCGGCTGGTCGAGACCGCGGTCGCCGACCGCGAGCCGGCGTTCTCGGTCCAGAAGGGCCGGATCGCCCACGCCGCACTTCGCTTCCTGCCCACTGGCACCGGTTCCACCGTGCTGCTCGACTCCGGCACCACCACCGCTCGCTTCGCCGCGGCGATGGGCGGCAACCCGCAGCACACCGTGATCACCAACTCGGTGCCGATCGGCTCGCAGTTGGCGCTGCTGGGCGGGCCGGTGCACCTGCTCGGTGGCCGCGTCCGAGGGCTGACCCAGGCGACGGTCGGCGGCGAGACCGTGGAGGCGCTCGGACGGCTCTACTGCGATGTCGCCTTCCTCGGCACCAACGGTTTGAGCGTCGCCCACGGTCTGTCCACACCGGACAGCGACGAGGCCGCGGTGAAGCGGGCGATGGTCCGCGCGGCGCGTCGACGGGTCGTCCTGGCCGATTCCTCGAAGGTCGGTGCGATGCTGCTGCTCAGCTTCGCGGCGATCAAAGATGTCGATGTGCTGGTAACCGACTCCGGATTGCAGGAAGCTGATCACTACCAGCTAGTCAACGCAGGATTGGAGGTCGTCGTCGCATGATCATCACCCTTACCGCGAACCCGAGCCTCGATCGGACTGCCAGCTTGGACGCGCCATTGGCGCGTGGGCAGGTCCAACGAGTCAGCGGAGTGACCGTGGAACCGGGCGGAAAAGGGGTCAATGTGGCCCGCGCCATTCATTACGCGGGCCAGTCGGTCCGAGCGGTGCTACCCGCACCGGAGGAGGACCCGATCCTGGCCGCGCTGCGCCAGCTCGGCGTCGACTACCGCACCGTGGCGGTGGCGGAGGGGGTTCGGATGAACCTCACCCTCACCGAGCCGGACGGCACCACCACCAAGCTCAACGAGCCAGGGCCGCGGCTCAGCGACGAACAGATCGAGGAACTGGCGGCCCTGGTGGTCAGCGAAGCCGCGGACGCCGAGTGGGTCGTGCTCTCCGGGTCGCTGCCGCCGGGGGTGCCGGCAGACTTTTACGCCACCCTGGTCCGCCGACTCCGGCCGCTCGGTGTCAAGGTGGCAGTGGACACCTCCGACGACCCGCTGCAGGCCCTGGTGGACAACTTCCCCGACGCGGCGCCCGATCTACTCAAGCCGAACTCCGACGAGTTGGCGCAGCTGACGGGAGCGAATGCCGAGCAACTCGAGGCGGCGGCGAAGGCTGGCGACCCGAGTGCGGCGGTGGCCGCCTCGCGCAGCCTCGTCGAGCGCGGCGTGACCGCCGTGATGGGCACCCTGGGCGCCTCGGGCGCGGTCCTGGTGACCGCCGAGGGCGCCTGGCACGCCAGCCCACCCCCCATCGTCCCGCGCAGCACCGTCGGCGCGGGCGACTCATCGGTGGCCGGTTACGTGCTGGCCGACTGCGGGGGAGAAGCCGCCCCCGGACGACTCCGAACCGCTGTGGCGTACGGCTCCGCCGCGGCATCCATGGCCGGAAGCGCATTGCCCAGGCCGGAGCACCTCAACACCGCCGACGTCGTCATCACCGACCTCGGCTGATCCAGAAACCGAAAGGACACGCCAAATGTCGCAGGACCTGATCACTGCTGATCTGGTTGTGCTCGACGTCGATCTTGGCCCGACCAAGAACGATGTGATTCACAATCTGGCCGAATTGGTCGCCAAGGCCGGACGGGCCGACGCGGCCGGTCTCGAGGCCGACGCCCTGGCTCGCGAGGCCAAGGCCGCCACCGGTCTGGGTGGCGGGATCGCCATCCCGCACTGCCGCTCCGCCGCGGTGAGCACCAACTCGCTCGCGTTCGCCCGGCTCGCGCCGCCGATCGACTTCGGGGCCTTCGACGGGCCCGCCGATATCGCCTTCATGATCGCCGCTGCAGAGGGTTCCGACGACGCCCACCTGGAGTTGCTGGCCCTATTGGCCCGCAACCTGGTGCGTGCCGAGTTCACCGACGGTCTGCGTAACGCCGAGACCGCCGAGGATGTCGTCGCGCTGGTCAATGCCGCCATCCATCCCGAAGAGGAGGCCGCCCCCGCCGCCGCAGCGCCGGCGCCCGCCGCAGAGGCTGCGCCGACGTCCGGGGAGAAGGTCGTGCTGGTGGCCGTCACCGCCTGCCCGACCGGCATTGCCCATACCTTCATGTCGGCGGACGCACTCGAGCAGGCAGCCAAGGCGGCCGGTGTCGAGTTGCACGTTGAGCCGCAGGGCTCGGGCAAGGTCACTCCGCTCGATCCGGCGATCATCGCCGGTGCCTCGGCGGCGATCTTCGCCACCGACGTCGGCGTCCGCGACAAGGACCGGTTCGCCGGCCTGCCGGTGGTCGAGTCCGGGGTGAAGCGGGCCATCAACGAGCCGGCCAAGATGATCGAGGAGGCCATCGCGGCCGCCAAGGATCCCAACGCCCGCAAGGTGAGCGGCGACGCCTCGTCCGCGGCGGCGAGTGCCGGCGGCAGCCAGCTGAGCATCGGCAAGCGCATCCAGCAGGCGCTGATGACCGGTGTCTCGTACATGATCCCGTTCGTCGCTGCCGGCGGTCTGATGATCGCGCTCGGCTTCGCGATGGCCGGTTTCGACGTCGCGCTGGCGCCGGGCGTCAACGGCGCTCGGACGTGTGCCGAGCTGCTCTGGGCCGACCCGACCAGCTGTGCGGCCGCTCAGGCCGCCGGGGCCGATGGCGACTCCATCGGCAAGCTGATCATGGCGGTCGGCTGGAATGCCGGGTTCATGAACTACATCGGGGCGCTGCTGTTCACCATCGGCGGTGCAGCCTTCGGCTTCCTGCTGCCCGCGCTGTCGGGCTACATCGCCTTCGGTCTCGCGGGCCGTCCGGGCATCGCCCCGGGCTTCGTCGGCGGCGTCATCGCCGGTGCCCTGAGCGCCGGCTTCCTGGGCGCGCTGGTCACCGGCCTGCTGGCCGGCGTCATCGCCCTGTGGATGTCCAACTGGAACGTTCCGCGCTGGTTGGCCGGCCTGATGCCGGTGGTCATCATCCCGTTGCTGGTCACCGCCGCGGTGGGTCTGATCATGTACCTGTTCCTGGGCAAGCCGCTTGCCGCGGTCACCGAGGGTCTGACCAACGGATTGAACGGCATGGCAGCCAGCGGTGCGGGCGCACTGCTCGGGTTGGTGCTGGGTTTGATGATGTGCTTCGACCTGGGCGGTCCGGTGAACAAGGCGGCCTACCTGTTCGCCACCGCCGGCCTGGCGGCGCAGACCACCGCGTCGTTCCAGATCATGGCCGCCGTGATGTGCGCCGGCATGGTGCCGCCGCTGGCCTTGGCGCTGGCCACCACGGTGCGTGCCAAGCTGTTCACCGAGCCCGAGCTGGAGAACGGTCGTGCGGCCTGGCTGCTCGGCGCAGCGTTCATCTCCGAGGGCGCAATCCCGTTCGCAGCCGCCGACCCGCTGCGGGTGATCCCCTCGATGATGGCCGGTGGCGCTGTCACCGGCGCGCTGTCGATGGCGCTCGGAGTGGGTTCTCGGGCGCCCCACGGCGGTCTGCTCGTGGTCCCGCTGATGATCAACGCGATCGGCTTCCTGATCGCACTGGTCGCCGGCGTGATCGTGGCCGCGCTCGCGGTCATTGCGATGAAGCAGTTCTGGAAGGCGAAGCCGGTCGTGGCTGCCTGATCCCGATAGCCTCCGAGCCCGCCGGCAGTTGCGCCGGCGGGCTCGGTGCCGTTGTGGCCAGCGCTGCTCACGCTCGGACGAGAAAAGTGCCGATCAGTCCCGTTTGGTGTTGTCAGAGGCGTTTTGAGGGACCCAATTCCGCACCGTGGGCCCTGGCGCGGCACAGGTGTATTCCCCCTGTCAACCCCCCAAAGTGCCTCTGGCTAGGACGAACGTTTCGAATATTGGACGTCGGCGTGCTACCATAGGTATCTGGGAAAGGGGTCTATTACATGACTTTTGAGGTCGGTGAGACGGTGGTCTACCCCAATCATGGGGCAGCCGTCATCGAAGACATTGAAACCCGGACGATCAAAGGCGAGGACAAGCTCTACCTCGTGCTGCGCATCGTCGGCCAGAACGATCTGGTGGTTCGGGTCCCGGCACAGAACCTCGACGAGATCGGCGTCCGCAACGTTGTGGACGCGGATGGTCTCGAGCGGGTGTTCTCCGTGCTCCGGGCGCCGCACACCGAGGAGCCCACGAACTGGTCGCGTCGGTACAAGGCGAACCTCGAGAAGCTGCACTCGGGCAACGTGATGAAGGTGGCCGAGGTCGTCCGCGACCTGTGGCGGCGTGAGCGTGAGCGCGGGCTGTCTGCCGGCGAGAAGCGCATGCTGGCCAAGGCTCGCCAGATTCTGGTTTCCGAACTGGCACTGGCAGAAAAGGTCGAGGAAGACCGGGCAGAGGTCCTGCTGGACGAGGTCCTGGCCTCCTGATCGAAGGTCACTGAAACCGGCCGTCGCGAAAGCGGCGGCCGGTTTCTTTGCGTCCGGGTTCGGCGGCGGAGCGCCGCCGCCGCGGAGACGCCAGGCCGCAGACCTATACTGCCGCTTGTGCCAGAGCCCGTGCCCGCCGTCATCGTCGCCGCCGGACGGGGCGTCCGCTTCGGCGGCCCCGTCCCGAAACCCGTGACCACACTGGCCGGTAAGGCGGTGGTGGCCATGTCGGTGGAGGCCATGGCGGCCGGCGGCTGCACCCACGCAGTGGTGGTGATCCCGCGCGACGGCGAGCACCATTTTCAGCCGGCGCTGGCGGCCTCGCCGATCCCGGTCACCCTGGTCGAGGGTGACGACAGCCGGCAGGCGTCCGTACGGCGGGGCATCGCCGCGATCCGCGGCCATGAGGATCTCACCGGCGCACGGGTGGTGCTGGTGCACGACGCCGTCCGTCCGCTGGTCCCAGCCACCGTCGTGGCTCGGGTGATCCGTAGCATCCGGGAGGGAGCGGTCGCGGTCGCACCCGCGATCCCGGTGGCCGACTCCATCCGGGCCGAGTCGCCGGAGGGTCGGCTGACTATCGTCGACCGCGACCGGCTGCGTGCCATCCAGACGCCGCAGGGCTTCGACTTTGACGTCCTGGAGGCGAGCCACAACTACGCCGCCGAGCAGGGCATCGAATGCACCGACGACCTGTCGGTCTGTGAGGCCGCGGGCCACCCGGTGGCGATCGTCAAGGGCGCGGTCACGTCGCTGAAGATCACCTCGGCCACCGACCTCGACCTGGCCGACGCCTTCCTCAAGCTGCGCGCCGGCTTCGGCCGGCACTCGTTTCGCAGGGTGCTGCGGCACCGTCCGTTCGCCTGGTTCGCCAAGCCCGTCAGCAACGGGCATGCCGAGGTGATCCGGAGCCCGCGTTGACCCCGTTGCCCCGGGTCGGCATCGGCAGCGATGTGCACGCCCTCGCCGAGGGCGCCGAGCTATGGGTCGCCGGGCTGCATTTTCCGGACGAGCCCTGCGGATTGGCCGGGCACTCCGACGGCGACGTCGCCTGCCACGCACTGTGTGACGCGCTGCTGTCGGCGGCCGGGCTAGGAGATCTGGGCAGCAATGTCGGCGTCGACCGTCCGGAGTGGGCCGGGGCGTCCGGGGTGCGGCTGCTGGGCGAGATCGCTCGGCTGGTGCGCGAGGCCGGCTATGAGATCGGCAACGCGGCCGTCCAGGTGATCGGCAACCGCCCCAGGCTGCTGCCCCGTCGAACCGAGGCCGAGCGGGTGCTCAGTGCGGCGCTCGGGGCGCCGGTGTCGGTGGCCGGAAAGACCACCGACGGGCTCGGGTTGACCGGACGCGGCGAAGGCGTGGCGGCCGTCGCGACTGCCCTCATCGTGCCTCGATGAAGGCAGATCCGGTCGCGCTGTGCGCGCTCGGCGAGGCCGCCTGGCACGCGGTCGCCTACCTTGGTCTGGGCGCCCGCTGGGACGACGACCGACGACTGGCCCGTGGCTACTCAACGGTGCCGCACCACCTGCTCCTCGGCGCCGTCACCCTGACCCCGGACGCCGAGATCCCGGCCGACGTCCCCGGCATCGTCTGCGACAGCTTCGCTCGGCTGCGACTGCCCGGTCGCGAGGCGGAGCTGAGCGGGCACTGGATGATCCGCGAGCCAGGTGCCCCTCGTTCCTCAAACGCGGTGGCGGGGCTCACCATTCATCGGGCGACCAGCGACGACGACGTGGCCTGGTTCGAACAACTGGCCTTCCTGGCGGCCGGAGATCTACCACCGGCACAGCCGGGGGAGTTGCACCCGCCGGGAAGTCACCGGCTACCCGGCGCCAGCTGGCTGTACGCCGAGTTGGACGGCGTCGGCGTCGGCACCGCGGCGTCCATCGTCACCAGCCGGGTGAACAACATCGGCGCGGTCGCCGTGCTGCCCGCCTTCCGAGGTCGTGGCATCGGGTCCGCGCTCACCGAGGCTGCGATCGCGATGGCACCGGAGGTCCCGTCGACCCTGTCGGCGACCCCGGCCGGACGCCGCGTCTACCGCCGGCTGGGATTTGCCGAGGTGGGCCGTCCGCTGCATCACCACCCGACCTGATCGTCAGTCGAGTCTTGGTTTCGACAAGCTCAAACAGCGGTGCTCGAGTTCGCCGGTCGAGCCTGCCGAGACCAGAGCCTCGACAAGCTCGACCCGCGAGCGGCGTCCGGGTCAGCGCACCTCGGCGTTCGGGGCGATGTAGGTGTTGCACTGCGAAATGGCGGGCCCTCCGGTGAGTCCCGTGGTGAACCAGCGCTTGCGGGTGTTGCCCAGGCCGTGGCCGGAGTCGACGTTCGGCTTCCCGGTGAGTACGTCGTCGCCAAGGTTGTAGGCGATGGTGCGCAGCTTCTCGCGGTCGGCGGCGTCCAGGTTCTGCGACGATGCGATGGCGTTGATCCACATGCCGGCGAAGCAGTCGGCCTGCACCTCGAGTCGGCGTGAGAACACGTTCGCCTCGGCCTTGGTTGACACGCGTTGCTCCCAGGCTGAACTGGAGATCGAAATTGCCGCAGGCGGTCTGGATCGGCTGGTTGTACACGGTCGCCGGCGGACGCGGCAACTTGTATCCGGCCGCTTCCACCGGGCCGTGCCACACCTTCAGCAGGCAGGCGGTGAGGTCCTGCAGGTGAGCGTTGAGTTGATCCTCGGTAGCGTTCAGAGCGTCGATCGGCTGCAGGTTGTTGCAGTCGGTCGGAATCGTGGTCGACTGCTGATAGATCGGGTTCTTGGTCATCCAGTCGGTCGCCTCCGAATAGGTCTTCGGCACCGGCAGTGGCGGCGGGTTCATGTCCGGGGGCGGTGGGGTGTAGGTCTCGACCGGGCGCGACGTGCCGTCCGACCCGCCGAGCATGTTCGCCACCACGACGCCGGCCAGCAGCAGGCAGCAGATCACCACCAGCAGCATCAGCACCTTGCCGAGAGGACTGCCACCCCGGGGACGCTGGGTGGGCGGCTGGACTCCGCCCGGTTGCTGCGGATAACCCGGCGGGTAGCCGGGCCGTTGCGGGTAGCCGGGCTGCTGGAATCCCCCCGGGGGTTGCGTTCCGGGCTGCTGCGGCCACGACGGCTGGCCGAAAGTCGGCTGGGATCGGTTCCAACCGGCCTGGGCAGGTTGCCCCGGCCAGCCCTGAGGCTGGCTCCATTGCTGCGGGTAGGGCTGCTGGCGCGGAGGGAACGGCTGCGTCACGCGAACACTGTAACGGTCAGGGTGTCGGCAGCCACCCCCCAGACAGCTGGGAATTGTGTCCCTGGGGCGCGGTCGGCGGCCCCCGATGCGATAGCTTTTCGTGACGCGCACCGCGCCGTCGTGTCGCCCCACTCCGAAGGATCGATTGTGTCGAGACTGACCCTCGCCCCGTTGACCCGGCTACTCGCCGGCATCCTCATCGTGACTGCGGCGCTGGCCGGCCTGGTCGCGCCCCGTGCCTTCGCCGCCGAGCTGGTCGGGCGGTACGCCGTCGAGGGGTCGCTGGCTCCGGACGGCACACTGAGCGTGCAGGCCACCATCACCTTCGACGGCGCGGCGCCGGCCACCCTGGTCCAACGCTTCGCCACCACCCATGAGGTGCTGGGCGATCGCGAGTACGTCTACCGGCTGAGCGACGTCAAGGCCACCGTCGGCGGGCAGCCGATCCAGGCGAGCGTCGCCGAAGGCGCCGACGCCACCGTCGTCACGATGCCGACGCAGGGCCTGACTCAACCGGTCGTCCTCTCCTACCAGGTGCACGGTGTGGCAATCGCCGAGCCCACCGGTGCGACCACGGTCGCTTGGCGGCTGCTGCAAGGGCTCAGTCTTCCGGTGAAGGAGTTCACCGCGATCGTGCAGGTGCCCACCATGATCGAGGCGGTGCAGTGTGAGGCCGGCCCGCCGGTCTCGCCGGGTGTGTGTGCCTTCTGGGGTGGGGGTACCCACGACCACCCGAATCCGACGTTCAACGACGGCCCGCGCGGCGCCGGCGAGATCGTCGAGGTGATCATGCGATTCCCGGCCGGCACGGTGGCTGCCAACGAGCAGGTGCGCGAGCTGTGGACGCTGGGCCGGGCGTTCTCGGCCCGGCCGCTCCCGCTGGGCATCGCGCTGGCCATTCTGGTGCTGGGTGGACTCGGATTCTGGGCGCTGCACCGCAGGATGGGCCGGGACGCGGTGGCGCCCGCCGAGCCGACGCTGGTCGCGGAGTTCCATCCGGTCGGCGACGGCGAGGCTGAGTTCCGAGTGCGCGACGGCATCCGGCCCGGCCAGGTGGGCACGCTGGTCGATGAGCGGGTCGATCCGGTCGACGTGACCGCGACCCTGCTCGATCTGGCCGTCCGTGGCCATCTGTTGATCGAGGAGCTGCCGAAGTCGTCGACATACGCCGAGGGCGAGTGGACGCTCACCCGGCGCACCGGCGGTGATGAGCCGCGGCCGTACGAGAAGACCCTGTTGGATGCCGTTGCCCCTGTCGACGGCGAGCCGATGCCGGTGTCGCAGCTGCCGGCGGCGATCGGCACCGTGATCGGCACCGTGCAGGACCAGCTCTACGACGACGTGGTGGCGCTCGGGTGGTTCGCCCGGCGTCCGGATCAGACCCGTAACTCGTGGTTCCGGATCGGCTTCGGCCTCTTCGCGGTCGCGGTGCTGGTGACGATCCTGCTCGCCGCGTTCACCAGCTACGGGCTGGTCGGTCTCGCGTTGATCGCGGTCTCCCTGCTGGTGGTCTTCCTGGGTCAGGAGATGCCCGCCCGGACGGCGAGCGGCGCGTCCCTGTTGAGTGGCCTCGGCCTGTTGCGCGCGCAGCTGCTGGGTCATCCGACCGATCAGATGCCGAAGGGCCGTGAGCTGGCCGAGCTGTCCGAGGTGTTGCCCTACGCGGTGGTGCTCGGCGGCTACGATCGCTGGCTGAAGGCCCTGGTGGACGCCGACGATGACGCGGACGCCGACTCCACCGATCTGGACTGGTACCACGCGCCCGCCGATTGGCACCTGTCCGATCTGCCGGCCTCGCTGAGCCGGTTGGTCATCACCATCCAGGGCAAGCTGTTCGCCCGCTGAGCCCGGTGGCGCACGAAGGCCCTCCCTAATCAGTTCAGCCCTCCCCTATACGGGAGGGCTGAACTGATTAGGGAGGGCCTTGTCGGCTTGTCGGGTCGGCGTCGGGGGGCCGGAGGCCGGGCGCGATCAGTCGGTTAGGGGTCCGGCCACCCGGTAGCGGGCGCACAGGAAGCCGGCGTTGCGGCCGGTCGACAGCAGTTCGAGGTCGTAGCGGCGCGGCAACAACGGACGTCCCGCGCCCAGCGTGACCGGGGCGATCGACACGATCACCTCGTCCAGCAGACCGGCGTCCGCGAACTGACCGGCCAGATCGCCGCCACCCACCACCCAGACGTCCTTGCCGTCGGCCGCTGCCACCAGCTCGGGGTGCAACTCCGCCACGTCACCCTGCGCGAAGCGGAGGTCGGCTCCTTCGACGGACGGCTGCGGCCGCGAGCTCAACACCCAGCTGGGCAGGGTGTAGGACCACTCGTGGTGATCAACTACCCAGCGGTAGGTGGTCGACCCCATCACCAGCGCACCGACGCCGGCAAAGAAGGCGTCGTAGCCGAACTCGGAATCATCGTCGTCCAGCGGCTGCTTGAGCAGCCAGTCGAGGCTGTCCTGCTCGTCGGCCAGGAAGCCGTCCAGGGTGGTGGCGGTGTAGTAGATCGTCTTCATCTGTTCGTTCATTCCTCTCCACGTTGGGCGCGGAACCACAGGATCGGGTCGCCGCTGTCGGAAGTGATGCCGGCTTCGGCCAGCATCTGCCGCACCAGTTGGCGGCGGTGTGCGGCGAAGGTCAGCACGTGCGCGACCACGCTGCTCATCACGAAGCTCTCCGGCGGGTCGCACAGGGCGTCGATCAGCCGGTCGTCCCACCCGCCGCGCCGATCGAGTTCGTGGACGAAAGCGAGCCAGCGCGGCGCTGCCGCCTCGTGACGTGCCCGCAGCCCGGCGATGCCCTCGTCGGTAGGTCGGCGGGGGACGTCGTCCGCGCCATTGATCGCCGCGAGCCACACCTCTTTGGTGTAGACGTGATGCTCGAGCACGTCCCGGATCGAGTCCTCGGGCCCGTCCCATGCGGTGATCGTTCCGCCGCAGCGGCGCGGCGCCCGCAGGACTTCGTCGGGCAGCGGCGCAGCGAGATCGAGCAGGCCCGCGGTGTCGTCCAGGTCATGGGCCACCAGCTGGGAAACCAAGGGGTTCATCGCCTGCTCCTTCGCTTCGACCCACAACGACATCGGTGGGTGGAAATGGATGCCGTTCGGTGCCGGCAGCCAGTGCCGTGACGGCGGACGGCTCGGCGGGTGACCGAAAGCCCGCGAGTACGCGCGGCTGAACGCTTCAACCGAGCTGTAGCCGGCGGCCCACGCCGCATCGGTGACGGTCATACCTTGGGCGAGCTGCCAGGCGGCCCGCTCCAGCATCACCCGTCGCCGCATCGCCATCGGTGATTCTCCGGAACCGCGGGACACCAGCCGTCCGAAGTGGAACGGCGAGGCGAAGGCGCCGTCGGCCATCTCGGCGAGCGAGCTGTTCTCCTCGTCCAGGACGGCGTCCAGTACTTCGCGCAGCCGGTCGCGGGGCATCGTGGTCACAGACCCAGTCTGCGCGGACCCGCGCCGTCGCGCTTGATCGATCCTGCGCACTTCCGGTAGCCCCACTAGGCCCTCCCTAATCAGTTCAGCCCTGCCGTATACGGCAGGGCTGAACTGATTAGGGAGGGCCTAGTCGGCGCCGAGGTCTCGGGTCAGACCTCCAGGCCGGGGTAGAGGGGGTTGGCGTCCAACAACTCGGCGGACGCGGCCTTGGTGGCGTGGGCGACGCCGTCGGCCAGGGTGTACTTGGCCTTGCCGGGGGTGCCGGCGGCGGTCGTGGTGGCGGTGGTGTTCGACAGCACGTTCACGATCAGTTCGGCGACCCGGTCGAACTCGGACGCGCCGAAGCCGCGCGAGGTGAGCGCGGGGGTGCCGATCCGGACGCCGGTGGTGTACCAAGCGCCGTTCGGATCGTTCGGGACCGAGTTGCGGTTGGTGACGATGCCGGCGTCCAGCAGCGCCGACTCGGCCTGCCGTCCCGTAATGCCGTAAGAGCGGGTGTCGATCAGCACCAGATGGTTGTCCGTGCCGCCGGTGACCAGGGTTGCGCCGCGCTTCAGCAGGCCCTCGGCCAGCACCTTGGCGTTGTCGGCAACGTTCTGCGCATGCACCCGGAAGGCGTCGGTGCGGGCCGCGGCGAAGGCGATCGCCTTGGCGGCCATGATGTGTGACAGCGGGCCGCCGAGCACCATCGGGCAGCCGCGGTCGACGCTGGGCGCGTATTCGGGGGTCGACAGCACGAAGCCGCCGCGCGGGCCGCGCAGCGACTTATGCGTCGTCGAGGCGACAACGTGCGCGTAGGGGACCGGATTCTCCTCACCGGTGAACACCTTGCCGGCCACCAGGCCGGCGAAGTGCGCCATGTCGACGAACAGGGTGGCGCCCACCTCGTCGGCGATATCCCGCATCTTCGCGAAATTCACCCGCCGGGGATATGCCGAGTATCCGGCCACCAGGATCAGCGGCTTGAACTCGCGGGCGTCCGCGAGCAGCTTGTCGTAGTCGATCAGCTGGGTGTCGGGGTGTGTCCCGTAGGAGCGCTGGTGGAACATCTTGCCCGAGATGTTCGGCCGGAAGCCGTGGGTCAGGTGACCGCCGACGTCCAGGCTCATGCCCATCACGCGCTGCTCGGCGAACGACTTCCGCAGCGTCTCCCAGTCGTCCTCGGAGAGCTCGTTGACGTTCTTGGCGCCCAGCCGCTCCAGCGCCGGCGACTCCACCCGGTGGGCCAGGATCGACCAGTAGGCGACCAGGTTGGCGTCGATACCCGAATGTGGCTGTACATAGGCGTATTCGGCGCCGAACAGCTCACGGGCGTGCTCGGCGGCCACCGTCTCGACGGTGTCGACGTTCTGGCAGCCGGCGTAGAAACGGTGCCCGACGGTGCCCTCGGCGTACTTGTCCGAGAACCAGGTACCCATCGTCATCAGCACCGGCAGCGAGGCGTAGTTCTCGCTGGCGATCAGCTTCAGCGACGCCCGCTGGTCGGCCAGTTCGGCGCGGGTGGCGTCCGCGATGCGCGGCTCCACCGTTTCGATGACGGACAGGACGTTGCGGTAGACGTCGGACGCGGTGGCTCCGAGATCACTCACCGAGGGACTCCTTCGTGGTGTGGCTAGGCGCTCACTCTACGGGCTGACCCGCCGTAGGTCGGACGCCGGTAGAGTCCCCGGAATGCACTCGGACGCCGCCAGGCAGGTCGCCGCCCTGGCACATGCCGCCGAACCGCGCTGTGGCAAGACCGTGGTGATCGGCATCGACGGTCCGAGCGGGTCGGGCAAGACCACCCTCGCCGAAGCGGTTCGCGAGCACCTCGACTGCCCGGTGGTGCACATGGACGACCTGTTTCCCGGCTGGGACGGACTGGCGCAGGCCACCCGACTGCTGACCGACCAGGTGCTGCGTCCGCTCGCCGCTAACGAGCCGGCCGGCTTTCGCCGCTGGGACTGGCTCGCGTCCGGCTGGGCCGAGCGGATCGAAGTGCCGCCAACGCCGCTGCTGATCGTCGAGGGCTGTGCGAGCACGGTGCGCCCGGCGGGTGACTACGTCGCCGTCCGGGTATGGATGGACGCTGACCACGACGTCCGGATGAGTCGTGGCATCGAACGGGACGGCGAGACCTACCGTCCGCACTGGGAACGCTGGGCGGCCCAGGAGCGCGAACTGTTCAGCACCGACCGCACCCGGGAGCGTGCGGACCTGATCCTCCGCAGCTGAGGACGGACGGGGGATCAGTTCTAGGCATCCGGCAGGCCGCCCGCACGGGTGAACTCCTCGACCGGACGGCCCAGCCACTGCGTCATCGCCAGCACCCCGTCGGTCTCGAACCGGCCGTGCCGACGGGTTCGGCGCAGGGTGTTCGCGGCGACGCCGGTCTGCTCGGCGACCTGACTCCAGTTCAGCCCGCGACGGACGCGTTCGGCGTCCAGTGCCGCGAAGAGTGCCGGCGGGTCAAGGCGTCGCATAGGTGCACCTGCGCCGATTCAGATCGCCGGTCCGGGTACGCCCGGCTTCTTGCCCTTGCGTCCCCGCCACCAGGCGACCGCGATGATGCCGACCAGCATGGCCAGCGAGACGTACCAGAGCACGTTGCCGTAGTTGTTGATCAGCTCCACGGCGGGTTCGCCGATCGTCCAGCCGAGATACATGTAGAGCGCCGAACTGAGCAGCGAGGCGATGAAGCTCACGGCGAGGAACTTCTTGATGCTGGTACCGGCGGCACCCAGGGCGGCGTAGACCACCCCGGCGGGCACGGGGATGGGCAGATAGGTGACGAAGATCGCCCAGGTTTCGTACTTCTGGGTGAACGCGATCGCGCGCTGATTGCGCTTCCGGGCCCGCTCGGAACGTCCCGACCAGACCTCGATCAGGCCGTGTCCCCAGAGTTTCCCGGCCCACCAGTAGATCCAGTCGAATTTCATCGCCATCAGGCTGCCGAGCACCCAGACCAGCGGCCACCAGGGGTCGCCCACGGACGCCAACGCACCCGTCATGACCAGGCCGGTGCGGTAGCCCAGCGAGCCGAGCACATGAGGAGCCAGGCCCAGCATGATGGGCCGCAGCGGAAGCAGGATGAGCCCGTACAAAGACGCCGCACCCATCCAGCTCAGGCAGGCGATGTCCGAGCGGGTGGGCTTGTGCTTCCAGGGCAGACCCGGCTCCTGCCACCACTCGCGGGGTGCGGCGCCGTTCGAATCCGCGGCGTCCGGCGGTGGCTGCTGATCGGGACTGGTCACGTTTCGCGAGCCTACCCGGGGCACGGACGACCTGGACCGCCGCCCGGTCAGCCCCGTTCGCATATCTGTTGGGGAAAATTCCCCAAAACGTTTGAGGAACAGTGTGTTTCCATGCGACGATGGCGCGAGCCGCATTGCAGCGGTGTTACTTCCACTACGGATCGTCGGGCACGTACCTGCCCGTGGAAAGGAATGTTGGCATGGCCACAGTTAGCTTCAAGGACGCCTGTCGCGTCTATCCCGGAGCCGATCACCCCGCGGTTGACAAGCTCAACCTCGAGATCGGCGACGGCGAGTTCATGGTTCTGGTCGGCCCCTCGGGTTGTGGCAAGTCGACCTCCCTGCGCATGCTCGCCGGCCTGGAAGAGGTGAACTCGGGCGCCATCTGGATCGGCGACCGCAACGTCACCGACCTGCCGCCGAAGGACCGCGACATCGCGATGGTGTTCCAGAACTACGCGCTGTACCCGCACATGACCGTCGGCGACAACATGGGCTTCGCCCTGAAGATGGCCGGCGTACCCAAGGCCGAGCGCGACGCTCGCGTCATGGAGGCTGCCCACCTGCTGGGCCTGGAAAGCTTCCTCAACCGCAAGCCCAAGGCGCTCTCCGGCGGCCAGCGGCAGCGGGTCGCGATGGGCCGCGCCATCGTCCGCTCGCCCCAGGTGTTCCTGATGGACGAGCCGCTGTCCAACCTCGATGCCAAGCTGCGGGTGTCCACCCGTACCCAGATCGCCGCGCTCCAGACCCGGCTCGGCGTCACCACTGTCTACGTGACCCACGACCAGGTCGAGGCCATGACGATGGGTGACCGGGTCGCCGTGATGAAGGACGGCCTGCTGCAGCAGTGCGACAGCCCGCTGACTCTCTACGACCGTCCGAACAACATCTTCGTCGCGGGCTTCATCGGCTCCCCGGCGATGAACCTGATCAGCGGCAACGTCAATGAGAACGGCGTCCAGGTCGGCGACTACACCGTGCCGGTGCCGCGCGAGACCCTGGCCAAGGCGAAGGGTGAGGACACCCTGACCATCGGCATCCGTCCCGAGGACTTCGACCTCGGCGATCACGGCATCGCCGTCGAGGTCGCTGTCGTCGAGGAACTGGGCGCCGACGCGTTCACCTACGGCACCCTGGCCGGTCTGCCCGACGACGAGAAGCTGTCCGCGCAGCAGATCGTCGCCCGGCTCAGCGGCCGGACGCCTCCCCAGCGGGGCACGACCGTCCGGTTCATCGCCGGCGAGGGCCACACCCTGCACGTGTTCAGCAACAAGACCGGTGAGCGGCTCTCCGACTGAGAGCTCCCCGCTACGCACAGGTCTGCGTCGATGCCCCGGGCTCTGCCCGGGGCATCGTTGTGTGAGAAGCGCCGACCATCGCCGGCCGAACTTGTCGAGACCGTGGTCTCCAGTGCCTTGACGAGCGCGCCCCGACAAGGGGTTTCAGCAGGTCCAAGGGTCGGTCGCACCGATCGTCGAGCTCTCAGGTGTCCATGGTGGGGCCTCGCCGTGGGCGGCCATGCCGTAGTGGCTGGCAGACTGTGCGCCATGCCCCGCATCCTCTCGGCCAAGCCGGACTCCAGGCTGATCCCGCTGCCGTGGGATCAGCCGTTGGTCGACTGGCCGACCGAGCATCTGGTAGCCCTGCCGCGCGGCATCTCGCGTCACGTGGTGCGGTTCATCAAGGTGGGCAACGACGTCTACGCGGCCAAAGAGGTGATCGAGGCGGCGGCCGTCCACGAGTACCGAATGCTGCAGGAGCTGACCCGCGAGGACACGCCGGTCGTCGAGCCACTAGCGGTGATCACCGGGCGGCGTGACGCGTCCGGCGACCCACTGATGCCGGTTCTGATCACCCGTCACCTGGATTTCTCGCTGCCGTATCGCTCGCTGTTCTCTCAGGGCGTCCGCCCGGAAACGGTCAACCGGCTGTTGGACGCGATGGTGGTGCTGCTGGCCCGGCTGCATCTGATCGGTTTCCTCTGGCTCGATGTGTCGCTGTCGAACATCCTGTTCCGGCGCGACGCCGGCGAGTTCGCCGCGTACTTGGTGGACGCCGAGACTGCCGAGATGCATCCCAGCCTCACCGACGGGCAGCGCGAGCACGATCTGCAGATCGCGACGACCAACCTGTTCGGAGAGTTCAGCGATCTCGAGGCCGGCCAGCTGCTGGACGAATCGCTCGATCCGCTCGCATTGGTGTCGACGATCACTTCGCGCTACCGGGAGTTGTGGGCGGAGTTGACCGGAGCCGAGGAGTTCCCAGGCACCGAACTCGACCGGATCGAGAGCAGGGTGCGCCGACTCAACGCACTGGGCTTCGACGTCGCCGAGCTCGACATCACCACCTCGTCGGACGGCTCCCGGGTGACCATTCAGCCCAAGGTGGTGGACGCCGGTCATCACACCCGGCGACTGCTGCGGCTGACCGGCTTGGACGTGGAGGAGAATCAGGCGCGACGGCTGCTCAACGACCTGGACACCTTCCGCTTCCGCACCAACCAGCAGCACGTCGACGAGGCGCTGGTGGCACACCAGTGGCTCACCCAGTCGTTCGAGCCGGTGACCCAGGCAGTGCCGCCACACCTGCGAGGCAAGCGGGACGCCGCCCAGATCTTCCACGAGGTGCTCGACTACCGTTGGTACGCCTCGCAGCGCGAGCACCGTGACGTGCCGCTGATCGATGCCGCCTGGGGATACATCCGCGACGTCCTCGAAGGTCTGCCCGACGAGGCGATGGACAGCCGCCCGCTCGCCGAAGGTGCGCGTCAGCTGGCGAATCCGTTCGATCCGTCGCAGGGATTCATCGATGACGAGGGTGAGATGCCCGAGGATCCGTGGGAGGTCGCGGCCGAGGAGGAACCCGAGCCGACCGGCCTGCTCGACATGACCGCACTGCGCCGGCGGCTGGGCTGAGCCCGCTGCCGAGGCACCCCGCCGACCCGGATAGAATCAGCCGGTGAGTTTGCACCTGTACGACAGCGCCCGTCGCGAGATCGTCGAGTTCCAGGCCGTGGAGCCCGGACAGGTGTCGATCTACCTGTGCGGTCCGACCGTGCAATCTGCCCCGCATCTGGGGCATATGCGCAGCCGGGTCAACTTCGACGTGCTGCGCCGCTGGCTGGAGTTCACCGGCCACGACGTGACGCTGGTGGTCAACGTCACCGACATCGACGACAAGATCCTGGCAAAGGCCGCCGAGGCGGAACGGCCCTGGTGGGCGCACGCCTATCTCTACGAGGCCGCATTCCGTTCCGCATTCGAGGCGCTCGGCGTCCTGGCCCCCAGCTACGAGCCGCGGGCGACCGGACATATTCCCGAGATGATCGAGCTGATCGCCGACCTGATCGAGCGGGGTCACGCCTATCCGGCCTCGGACGACTCGGCGGACGTCTATTTCGACGTCCGGTCCTGGCCCGAGTACGGCGCGTTGACCGGGCAGCGTCTGGCGGACATGGCGCCGGCCGAGGACGCCGACCCACGCGGCAAGCGCGATCCGCGCGACTTCGCACTGTGGAAGGGACACAAGCCGGGCGAACCGACGACGGCGTCCTGGCCGAGCCCGTGGGGGCGAGGACGTCCGGGCTGGCACATCGAGTGCTCGGCGATGGCCGGCAAGTACCTGGGTGACACCTTCGACATCCACGGCGGCGGGCTCGACCTGCGGTTTCCACACCACGAGAACGAGATGGCTCAGTCCCGGGCGGCCGGACGCGGGTTCGCCCGCTACTGGATGCACAACGCGTGGGTCACCATGGCCGGCGAGAAGATGTCCAAGTCGCTGGGCAACACCGCCGACGTGGCCGCCGCGGTGGCGAAGTACGGCGGACGCGCCGTGCGGCTCTGGCTGGCCGGGCCGCACTACCGCTCGGCGATCGAGCTCAGCGAGGCCGCGCTGGCCGAGGCTGCGGCGCAGCTGGCCCGGATCGACAGCTTCCTGGAGCGCACCGCTCCACCGCCCGTGACGGCTGAGAACATCTCGTCATGGCACGCCTACGCGGGCGACGATTCGCCCGCCATTCCCGACTTCGCCGCTGCCATGGACGACGATCTCGGCACACCGACGGCGCTGGCGGTGCTGTTCGCGCACGTCAAAGAGGGCAATCGGGCACTGGAGCGTGGCGATGTCGAGCAGGCATACCGGATCAGACTGCAGATCCAACTCATGCTGTACGTGTTCGGCCTCGAATCGACTCAGCCCGAATGGGCGCAGGCAACCCGGTCGGCGGACGACCTGACCGGTGTGGTGGACGGCCTGGTCGGCGCCCTGCTCGAGCAGCGGGCGCAGGCCCGGGCCCGCAAGGATTGGCCGGCCGCCGACGCCGTCCGTGACACTCTGAACAATCTGGGCCTGAAGGTCGAGGACACCCCGGCCGGCCCGCGCTGGAGCTTGGAGAACTGATGCCCGGAAACTCCTCCCGCAAGGGCGCCGTCCGCAAGCGCGGCAAGGGCGTCGGCAGCGGCAACACCGCCGGCTCGGGGGGTCGCGTCCGGCGCGGCCTCGAGGGCAAGGGCCCGACCCCCAAAGCCGAGGATCGGCCCTACCACAAGGCCTATCGCAAGCGCGGGCCGAACGAACCGGGCAAAACGGCGCCCGCTCAGGGCCGATCCGGGGGGCGCGTCCGGACCGAGACCAAGCGCACCGGCGACGACTGGGTGATCGGCCGCAACCCGGTGCTGGAGGCGCTGCAGGCTGGCCTGCCGGTGAGGCGCGCCTATGTCGCCGACGGCGTCGAGCGGGACGACCGGCTGCGCGAGATTCTTCGCTACGCCGCCGATCACGGCATCGCGCTGCTGCAGGCGACGCGCGCGGAACTTGACCGGTTGACCAACGGGGCGGCGCATCAGGGTGTCGCGCTGCAGCTACCGGCGTATGAGTACCTGCATCCCGATGACCTGCTCGCCGAGTCACTGGACTCGCCGGAGCCCGCACTCGTGGTGGCCTGTGATTCGATCACCGACCCGCGCAACCTGGGGGCGATCATCCGCTCCGCGGCGGCGTTCGGGGCGGCCGGGGTGATCATTCCCGAACGTCGTTCGGCACAGGTGACCGCGGCGGTTTGGAAGACGTCGGCAGGTGCCGCGGCGCGGGTTCCGGTGGCGCGTGCGACCAATCTGAACCGGACCCTGCGGCAGTACGCCGAGGCCGGTTTCGTGGTCGCTGGACTCGCCGGTGAGGCCGAGCTGGACGTCGCCGGCATCCCCGGTGTCGACGGTCCGGTGTTGTTGGTGGTGGGCTCCGAGGGTGAGGGCCTGGCCCGGCTCGTCCGGGAGAACTGCGACGTCCTGGTGTCCATCCCGATCGGCTCGGACGTCGAATCGCTGAACGCCTCCGTGGCAGCCAGCATCGCCCTCTACGAAGTCACCCGCTGCCGCGGTTGACGTCATGGTGGGTGGACCGGAGCTGAAGCTCCGCTCCTTGACATGAAGCCATACGCCGCGGCTGGCCAACCCGTTGGTCGAGCTTGTCGAGACCCGCCTCGCGATCTCGACATCCTGACGCAGTGTCGAGTTGAGGACACGATTTCGGGGGGGTCGAGCGCGAGATCCTCTCACCAGCCACCATGCAAGGATCTCGAAATCGATGCGCCTCGGTGGGCGGACGAGGGTCTGACAGCTCGACCGACGGGTGAGCCGGCAGTGACGCAACCAAGTAGCGGAGTGGGCTGCACCCCGTCCTGGTGTGGCGGGCGTTAAGCGCGCGAGTCCCCTGCCAGGGTCTGCAGGACGACAGCAGAAGCAGGACGAGCTGCGCACGGGCGGGACGGGGTGCAGCCCACTCCGCGGCACCCAACGCAACCACCGAAACCCAGCCACAACGAGGCCTCGACAAGCTCGCCCGACTCGGGAAGCTCAAAGCTGCCGACAAGCGGCTCTCAGCCGCAGAATGCCGCGACCGGACCGTGCCAGACCAGCGGCTGCGGTGCCCCCGTGCAGATGACGCTGGATGCCTTGGCTCCGGCCGGAGCGGCGTCCTGGTAGCCGTAGATTCGGGACGACGCGCCGAGCAGTTGCTCCAGCGGGCTGGCGCCGGCGCGCTTGGCGATCCGGGCGGTTGCGGCGTCCAGGCCCATCAGTTGGACGGTATCGCGGAACGCCTCGTCCGGACCCAATTGGGCATCGATCAGCTTCTTGGCAATCGCGGTCGTCGGGTCGTAGATGTAGGCGCCGAGATCGTCGACGATGGTCTTCGCCGGGATGCCACGGTGCTTCGACACCCAGTCGACGAATGCCTGGTACTCGTTGGCCATGCCGTCGGTCAGCACCTTGCGCTCCTGCGTGGTGATGTCGCGGAAGGGGTTCCCGAAATCCTTGCCCTTGCCCTGGGTGAGGTACTCCTGGGTGATTCCACCGGTGGTCGTCACGCCCGATTCGAGGATGCTGCCCGAGGTTCCGACGACGTCCTTGTAGCGGACGAAGGGGCCGTAGATGACGCCGATGCTGCCGACCAGCGTGCCGTGGTCGGCGATGATCTTGTCCGCGCCGGCCATCGCGTACATGCCGCCGGAGGCCGACATGCCCTGCACGAACGCGACCACCTTCTTGCCGGTGCGCGTCTGGTAGCGCTCGACGGCGTCCGCGATGGCTCGGGAGCCGTTGATGGTGCCGCCCGGTGTGTTCATCAGCAGCACGACGCCCGCGGCATCCTCTGTCGAGAGGCCGTCCAGGGTCCGGGCGATCTCGTAGCCGTAGGTCGAGGCGGTGAGTGCGAAGCCGTCTCCGCCGTCGGCCTGGATGGCGCCCTCGATCGGTATCGCCAGCGCTGTCTGCGCCGGCGTCGCGGTGTCAGAACCCCAGACGGTGTCCAGGCCGGCGACCCGCGGGCCGGACGTCCCGGCCGCGGCGAGCGCGGCTCCGTAGATCAAGGCGGTGAGAAGCGCACCGATCACGCCCAGCACCAACAACACGCCGCCCACACCGAGGCCGGCACCAGCGCCCAGGCCGAAGCCCCGTCGGAACGGTCGTTCGCGGGGCGGCTGCGGTGGCAGATAGACGGGCTGGGCGGCCGGCGGCAGCGGCGGCCGGACCGACGCCGGGGCGCTGTCGGCGGGCGGAGTCGAGGGCTGATCGGGGCTGCTGGTCATGAGACGCTCCTGGTCAGAGGGGGATTATCCGGTCAGAGGGCTTGCGGCGACTCTACGTGACCCGATTGGGGCCACCGAGCGTGCGGTGCCGAGCCCGAAAGGCGCGGTCCAGTTGCTCCGGTTGCCCGCGACTCGCCGTGGTCCGGTCAACTGGCCCGCGGATTTCGGACGGCGGTGGTGCTGCGCCTCAGGCGCGGCCCAGCACCGCCACGACGAAACCCGCGTCGGGGCCGAACGGCCGAAGATCCCAGGTCGAGAAGGTCTGCTCGCGGACCAGGCCTGCCGCCTCGACGTCGGCGAAGAAGTCGTCGAACGCATAGCCGCGGCCGGCGCCGAAACCCACCACGGCACGGCCGTCCGCGGCGAGCCGTTCGCCAAACCCGGTTAGCACCGGACGCCGGGTGTCGGGATGCAGGAAGCCGAGCACGTTGCCGGCGCACAGGATGGCGTCGAAGCGCTGCGGCACGTTGGTCGGCAACTCGTAGCCGACCAGGTCGCCGACCACATAGCTGGGTCCGGGTTCGGTGCGCTCGGCCTCTGCGATCAGCGCCGGGTCCAGGTCGACGCCGACCACCCGATGTCCGGCCCGATGCAGATAGCCGCTATGCCTGCCGGGACCGCAGCCGGCGTCCAGGACTGCGGAGCCGCGTCCGAGCATCGCGTCGACCAGCCGGGCCTCACCGACCAGATCATGGCCCTGCGCGGCGAGCATCGCGAACCGGTCGATGTAGCGCTGGGAATGGCCGGGGTCGCGAGCGACGATCTCGGCCCACTGACTGCGGGGAAACACGAGCCTCCGACAGGATTCGAACCCGCGACCGTCCGCTTACAAGGCGGGTGCTCTACCAACTGAGCTACGGAGGCATCGGCCGGACGCCTGGGCTCCGGCCGTCCACCATTGTGCCGCACCGACGCCTGGGTCTCGACTCGGCGATCTGCGGGCGGCGGGGTCGCGCCGCGCTCGACCGGCGACGGTGCTCAGCGGATGCCGGAGGACGTCCCGTACAGCTGGGCGGTGCCACTGGCGTACACGTCGTTCTCCTCGGCGGAGAGGAACGCGGCCCGGCCGCGGGGGAGGTCGAGCCGGGTGTCGCCGTCGTCCAGGACGCAGTGGCCCTCGGTCACCAACAGGATCCGGGCCGAGCCGCGACCAGGAACCCTGACCGGGGTGCTGCCGGCGTCGAGCGACATCCGCCAGGCCTCGAACTCGCTGCACGGGGTCTCGTATTTGAACACGCCGCGCCGGGTCCGACGGGGTAGCAGCACCGCGGGCATCCACGGCTCGAAGTCGACCACGGCGATCAGTTCGGAGACGTCGATGTGTTTGGAGGTCAGTCCGCCGCGGATCACGTTGTCGGAGTTGGCCATCACCTCGACCCCGGTGCCGCGCAGGTGCGCGTGCATCATGCCGGCCGGGACGAACAGCGCCTCACCGGGTGCCAGCAGCATGCGGTTCATCAGCAGCGCCGCCAGGATGCCCGGGTCGGCCGGGAACACGGCGTCCAATTCGAGCGCCGTCCGGGCGAACTCGCCCACCTCACCCACGTCGTCACGATGGTGCATGGCGGCGGCGACGGTCTCGTTGACCAGCCGCCGGCGTGGCTCGTCGAGGCTCAGCACGTCAAGGAAGACCTCGGCCATCGCGGCCGGTCCCTTGCGTTCGGTGAGCGGGCCGATCACCGACTCGAGTTGCTGGGCCACGCCGAGCGCGGCGAACAGCGCCGCCGTCTCGTGCGGACTCCGGAAACCGGCCAGAGTGTGGAACTCGTCCAGTGCAATGAGGATCTCGGGTTTGGGCCAGCTGTCCTTGTAGGTGCGCTCGGGAGAACTCAGCGGGATGCCGGCGCGTGTCTCGCGGGCGAACCCGTCGATCGCCTGGTCACGAGACGGGTGCGCCTGGATCGACAGCGCATGCCTAGCCGACAGCAGCTTCATCAGGTACGGCAGCTGCTCGCCGAACGCTTCGCGGGAACGCTTGCCGAGCACACGCGGGCCGGAGGCGATGTGGTCGACCAGGGTGCCGCCCTCGAGTAGCGACGGCGAGGAGGTGTGGGCGCCCAGCCAGTACTCGGCGATCGGCCGACCGTCGGCAGGACGTCCGAGAATGGCGGGAATTGCGTCGTGGGTTCCCCAGGCGTACCGCTGTACGGTTCCGCTGAGTGGCTGCATCTATCGTCCTTGCATGGGGGCGTGGGGGGACGCCGACGTTGGCGACCGAAGCAGCTTCACTGTAGCCGACCAGCCGCAGCGGGTTCGGCGTCCCGCGGAATGCGAAGCCCAGGGCGAATGACAGCGGTGTGATTTCGACCTAGAATCGGCGGCATGTCCGACCCCGTCGTCCGTCCGGCAGCACCGCTCAGTGAGCGGTCCGCGGCCATCCTCGACTTCGAGAAGCAATGGTGGTCGTTCGCCGGCACCAAGGAAGCCGAGATCCGGCAGCGTTTCGACCTGTCGGCTCCGCGGTACTACCAGCTGCTCAACGACCTGATCGACACCGAAGAGGCGCTCGCCCACGATCCGTTGCTGGTCAAGCGGTTGCGACGCCAGCGTGCCGCCCGTCAGCGGGAGCGCTCGGCCAAGCGGCTCGGCTTCAACGTCAAGGTCTGAATCCGAGCGGCCAGGTACGCCAGGCCCGCGTTGTTGACCGGAGCCTCGCGATAACCGCCGCGAGCCAACCCGGCCGCCCGCTCGAACAGATTCCTCGATGCCGGATCCCCGGTCCGCAGCCACGACCAGCCGGCCGCCAGCAGGTACAGAGGCAGGAAGGGCAGACCGCCACACCAGAAGTACTGCCAGGCGTGCACGTCCTCGTGCTCCATCACCTCGGGCTGGCGGGCGGTCAGCGTGGCGAACGTCAGCGGGCTGATCACCACGTTGCCGACGGTGAACGCTCCGGCCGGCGGAAACGGCACCCGGTAGCCCTCGGCCAGGGTCAAGCCGGACGGCCCCGGACGGCGGCGCGCGGACCCGATCGCGGCGATCAGCAGGCCGAGCGGAGTGGACAGGTTGATCAGATTGCCGGCCTGACGGATGCGGTGCGCCTGCCCCAGCCGCGACTGCGCTCGTCCCCGCCGCGAGTGGGCCGGCCCGAATCGCGACTGTGCTCGTCCCAGCGGCGCCTGCGAGGTCATGGAGGCAGTGTGCTCCGCCTCACCAGCCTCCGCCACCGCCGCCACCCATGCCGCCACCGGAGGATCCGCCGCCGGAGGAACCCGACGAGCTGAACGAACTGGACGAGGAACTCCACGAACTCGACGACCCACCGCCCGAGCCCCAGGATCCGCCGCGGTCGTCGTCGCGCGAACTCGCCCAGGAGTCGAAGAGGTCGCCGATGCCTCGGCCGGTGCCGGCCACCCAGCCCTCGCCCCAGGCAGGACGACCGTCCCAGAAGCTGTCCGGCTCCGGTGGGCGGCGTTGGTACTGGGGCGCGTAGTTCGACCAGGCCATGGCGAGCGCGACCGCTGATGGATCCACCGCCGGTTCCGTACTGGCCGGGGCGAGCTGGTAGAGGTTGCCCAGCGCCTGCCGCCAGGTGTCCTCGACGCCGAAGACGATCGCGTAGGGCAGCAGCGGTTCGTACAGGTCGATCAGGCTGCCGTCGTCCGGTCCGGAGACGCGGGGTGCATCCACCGCGTTTTGCATCCAGGCGATCCGGTCCGCTTCGGCCATGGTGACGAAGCGATGCAGCCCGGCGAGTTCGTCGCGGAGCCGCCGGCCGTCCGGGGTGAGCCGGCCGAGGGTGGGGTAGTAGTGCACGAAGGCGATCAGCAGCAAGACGGCCAATACCCCGGCGCCGAGGAAGGGCCACAGCAGTCCACTCAGCCCGAGGGCCAGCTGGACCCAGCCGAAGCCGATCAGCGCCACGTAGCCGATCACGAACAGGGTCGTTCCCAACCAGGAGCGTCGGCGCAGCCCGCTGCGCAGCAGCAACTGCCAGCGCTCGCGGGACGCCGCGGCGATGTCGTAGGCGGGCACATTGCCCAGCGGAATGGACCGGCCGCCGCCGAACAAGGACTTGCAGATCGAACGGACGTCACGGTCGATGCCGTCCGGATCGAGCAACTGGACCCGCAGGTCGCCGCGGACGGCGTCCCGTTCGCTGCGGGAGAGTCGTCCGCGCGGCCGAGGAGCGGTGCCGATCGGTGCTTCATCGCTGGTCAGCGTGGCCTGCCCGTCCAACACCAACTGGGTGAGTTGGGCGGCGGCACCCCGCTCGGGCAGGCCGAGGAAGTCGGCGGCCAGGATCGGTTGGATCTGAGCAGGGGTGTAGCGGATCTCGGCTTCATCGCGCAGCAACAGGCTCCGCAGCCGGCGGGCCCGGACGACCAGTGCCACCCCGAGCAGGACGGCGGCCACGACGGGCATCGCCCCGATACCCCACCAGCCGAGGCTGCCGCGCAGGGCCGGGACGGCGTCCGGCACGGTGCCCGGGCGGAAACCGACGGCGATCGTCATCGCCTCCCGCGGTTGAAGGGCGAGGGCCGCGGTTTGAACGACAGCGCCGTCGGCGCTGATCGCGCAGCGGGCGGTCGAGCCAGCAGGGCCGTAGTAGCAGGCCTGTTCGCCGAGCAGCTCGCCGACCAAGTCGGGCGCCACGGTGAGTCGGGCCTGAACCTGGCCGAACCGTTGCTGCCAGCCGGTGCCGTTGACGTCCAGGTAGATCTCCTGGCGATCGCCGGCCTGCACCATCGCGTGCCCGATCGTGTAGGAGATCACGTAGTCGACGCGTCCGTAGACGTAGGTGTTCGGGCTGCCGATCCGCAGCACGATGTCGCCGTCGGACTCGGTGCGCCGGGTGAACGGAATCCGCTTGCCGCTCGGATCGGTGACCGCGAAACCGGAAAGTTGAATGTCGGTGTCGCCGTAGCGGGCGTCCAGCCGACGTTCGATGCCGCGGTTGACGTAGCGCCGCGGAAAGTCGGCGGTGATCCGTTCGGTGACGTCGATGGCCAGCCGGTCGCCGCTGCGGCGGGCGTGATAGTCGGCCTGGAAGCTCGGGATGCTGAACTGATTGGTCGTCGAGGCGGGCTCGACAGTGCTGCGCATCGCGTCGATGGCGAGCGGTACGAGCATCAGCAGCAGCCAGCCGAGGGGGTAGGCGATCCAGCGTGATGTCTTGGCGAACACCGGGCCAGGCTAGAGGCTGCCAAGGTCGGCTCCGCTGGCCCGACGACCTCCTAGTGTTCGCCGCAGCAGGTGAGTAGGAGGGAGCCCAGATGGACAAGGACGAGGCCGAGGTCGTCGCGCTGTTGAGGGAAACGGTGCGACAGCAGCGGATGTGGCTGGTCGTGGTGGCGGTCGGAGCGGTTGTCGTGGCGATCGCCGTGATCGCACTGGTGCCCGGCGCCAGGCTGGGCGCGCCGCTGGCGTTGGCCGGAGTCGGCGTCTTCTTGGGCGTGCTGATCACCGCGCCGCAGCGAAGGCTGCTGGCGGAACTCGGCCTGACCCGCGAGCAGGCCGTCGCACTGCTGAGCCGGGCCGACATCGCCGGCCGCACCCCGGAGCAGCTGAGGGAGCGGCAAGCCCAACGCCGGACGATGTGGCGCGTGGTGACGGCCGTCACCACGATCATCGCGGTGATCGCGATCGGCTACGTCGTCTCGCAGGCCGGCAACAGGGTGGACGACAACGTGCCGGGTTCCGGTCCGACAGCGCTGTTCGGCTGGGCGCTCTTCGCGAGTGCGGTCGCCGGGATCACCGCCATCGTCGGGTTCGTCCAGCTCTCCACCTTCGCGAGCCTCGATCGTGCGATGAGCGGTGAAGGCGACGAGATCACGTCGTGATTCTTTTGCACTCGGCAGGGTCGAGTGCTAAACATGGTCTTAGCACTCTCACCATGAGAGTGCCATCCGGTCAGATTCGGTGAGGCCAACCGGGCCGTCCGTCGCGGGCATCGATCGCTGACCGACAGACAGACCAAACCATGGGGTCGAGCGCCCCACCGATGCAGAAGGATTGCCTGTACCCATGGCAAAACTGATCGAATTCAACGTCGAGGCGCGCCGCGGCCTTGAGCGGGGCATGAACACCCTCGCCGACGCGGTCAAGGTGACGCTGGGCCCGAAGGGCCGCAACGTCGTCCTGGAAAAGAAGTGGGGCGCCCCCACGATCACCAACGACGGCGTCTCCATCGCCAAGGAGATCGAGCTGGAGGACCCCTACGAGAAGATCGGCGCCGAGCTGGTCAAAGAGGTCGCCAAGAAGACCGACGACGTCGCCGGTGACGGCACCACCACCGCGACCGTGCTGGCTCAGGCCATGGTCCGCGAGGGGCTGCGCAACGTGACCGCCGGCGCCAACCCGATGGGCCTCAAGAAGGGCATCGAGAAGGCCGTCGCCGCCATCGTCGAGCAGCTCGCCGCCCAGGCCACCGACATCGAGACCAAGGAGCAGATCGCTGCCACCGCGTCCATCTCGGCCGCCGACCCGACCGTCGGTGAGATCATCGCCGAGGCGATGGACAAGGTCGGCAAAGAGGGCGTGATCACCGTCGAGGAGTCCAACACCTTCGGGCTGGACCTCGAGTTGACCGAGGGCATGCGCTTCGACAAGGGCTACATCTCGCCCTACTTCGTCACCGATCCCGAGCGCATGGAGGCCGTCCTGGACGACCCCTACGTGCTGATCGCGAACAGCAAGGTGTCTTCGCTGAAGGACCTGCTGCCGGTGCTCGAGAAGGTCATGCAGTCGGGCAAGCCGCTGCTGGTCATCGCCGAGGACACCGACGGCGAGGCGCTGGCCGGCCTGATCGTCAACAAGATCCGCGGCACCTTCAAGTCCGTCGCCGTCAAGGCTCCCGGCTTCGGCGACCGCCGCAAGGCCATGCTGACCGACATCGCCATCCTCACCGGCGGCCAGGTCATCTCCGAAGAGGTCGGCCTCAAGCTGGACGCCGTCACCCTCGAGCTGCTGGGCCGGGCTCGTTCGGTGCTGGTCACCAAGGACGAGACCACCATTATCGAGGGCGCCGGTGACTCCGAGCAGATCGCCGGCCGGGTCAACCAGATCCGCAAGGAGATCGAGAACAGCGACTCCGACTACGACCGCGAGAAGCTGCAGGAGCGGCTGGCCAAGCTGGCCGGCGGCGTTGCCGTGATCAAGGTCGGCGCGGCCACCGAGGTCGAGCTGAAGGAGCGCAAGCACCGCATCGAGGACGCCGTCCGCAACGCCAAGGCGGCCGTCGAGGAGGGCATCGTCGCCGGTGGCGGCGTGGCCCTGCTGCAGGCCGCCAAGCAGGTCGCGCTGAGCGATCTCGTCGGTGATGAGGCCGTCGGCGCGCAGATCGTGCTCGGCGCCTGCTCGGCACCGCTGCGGCAGATCGCCGGCAACGCCGGCCTCGAGGGCGGCGTCGTGGTCGAGAAGGTCGCCAACCTGCCGGCCGGCCAGGGCCTGAACGCGGCCACCGGCGAGTACGTCGACATGCTGGCCTCCGGCATCATCGACCCGGCCAAGGTGACCCG
>JBGAJF010000001.1:0-675645 GCA_044225075.1 Micropruina sp.
GGCGACGCCACCGGGTTCATCAAGGTCGTGGCGGACGCCGAGCACAACGAGATCCTCGGCGCCCACATGATCGGCCCCGACGTCACGGAGCTGTTGCCCGAGTTGACCCTGGCCCAGCAGTGGGATCTGACCGCCGACGAGGTGGGCCGCAACATCCACGCCCACCCGACGCTGTCCGAGGCGCTCAAGGAGTCGGTCGAGGGCATCGCCGGCCACATGATCAACTTCTGAGAGAACACGCACCGGCGCAGCTGGCCGGGTCCGGCATGATCGGGCCCGGCCAGTTGCGTGGCGGCGGTCACCCTGGTGCTAATCGAAACATTGTTCTAAACTCATGCAATGAGTCTTGAGTTTCAGGTGACCTTCGACTGTCATGATCCGCGGGCGCTGTCGACCTTCTGGCGCGACGCGCTCGGCTACGTCCACCCCGGTCCGCCGGGGGTGGTGGTGCCTGAAGGTGTCGATCCGCTGGATGCCTGGGACGAGTTCCTGGAACGCGCCCAGGTACCGGTGGAGCGGCGCAACTCGAGTTCGGCGCTGGTCGATCCTGAGGGACGCGGTCCGCGGATCTTCTTCCAGCAGGTGCCCGAGGGCAAGCAGGTCAAGAATCGATTGCACCTCGATGTCCGAGCTGTGCCGGGGCTGGCCGGTGACGAACGGATGGCGGCATTGGAGGTGTCGTGTGAGCGACTGACTGCACTCGGCGCCGTCCGCGTCGAGCGGTTCGATCCGGAGCCGCCGTTCAGTAGCGGATTCATCGTGATGCGCGACCCGGAGGGCAACGAGTTCTGCCTGGACTGACGGTGGCCGCTGACCGCCTGAGCATCTGAGCCTGAGCGTTGAGTTGAGCGAAGTGCCACGCGTTGCGTACCCTTGGTGGTCCAAGGGGAGTACTCCACTACGGTCGGCTCGTCACTACGGATGCTGCGCATCCCGGGTTACCGGTTCCCGATTCTCGGGAATGGAGGAGACCTTGGTGTCGATCCGTCACACCAAGGTTGGAGCATCCCTTTGCAGATCACACCGGTTGTCTGGGCCGTGACCATTGCCGTCACGATCGCACTGTTCGTCTACGAGTTCGTGGCCCATGTCCGAAAGCCGCACGCCCCGTCGATGGGGGAGTCCGCCCGGTGGTCGGCCTTCTACATCGGGCTGGCGCTGCTGTTCGGCGTCGGGGTCGGCCTGATCTCGGGCTGGACCTATGGTGGCGAGTACTTCGCTGGCTACCTCACCGAGAAGGCGTTGTCGATCGACAATCTCTTCGTCTTCCTGATCGTGATGAGCGGCTTCGCCGTGCCGAAGATCTATCAGCAGAAGGTGCTGATGATCGGCATCGTGATCGCCCTTATCCTGCGCGGAGGCTTCATCGCCGTCGGTGCCGCCTTGATCGAGAACTTCTCCTGGGTCTTCTACATCTTCGGGGCTTTCCTGCTTGTGCTGGCCTACCAGCAGGCCCGGGGCGGACACGAGAGCAACCCCGCCGACAGTCGGTTCATGCACTACGTCCGACGGGTACTGCCGGTCACCGAGGACTACCACGGGGACCGGCTGACGGTGCACAAGGACGGCCGCCGCTGGGTGACCCCGATGCTGCTGACGATCATCGCGATCGGCTTCATCGACCTGGTCTTCGCCCTCGACTCCATTCCGGCGATCTACGGTCTGACCGAAGAGCCTTACATCGTCTTCACCGCGAATGCGTTCGCGCTAATGGGCCTGCGGCAGCTGTACTTTCTGGTCGGCGGCCTGCTGGAGCGGCTGGTCTACCTTGCCCAGGGCCTCGCCGTGATCCTCGCCTTCATCGGCGCGAAGCTGGTGCTGCACGCACTGCACGTGAACGAACTCCCGTTCGTGAACGGCGGTCATCCGGTCGAGTGGGCGCCCGAGATTCCGATCTGGTTCTCGCTGTCGTTCATCGCGCTGACGGTCACCGTGGCCACTGTTGCGAGCCTGCTCAAGACCCGCACCGGCCGAGGCTCGGACGGCGAGCTCGGGTCGCTGTCGCATCGCGACAAGGAGAGTGCTGAGTCGTGAGCGGCCCTTGGTCGACCGGTACCGCGAGAGTCGGCCGAGGGTCCAGCGGCGCACGCTCGCTGGCTGTCCGATAAGCAGCATTATGTCAGAACAGCGGAGTGTCTCCCGCCTCCGCGCTCCACGGCTATGCTGACGGCACCACGGGAGTCCGGTATGCCGGGCTGAGAGGAAGGTCCCCAACCTTCGACCGTCGAACCTGATCCGGATCATGCCGGCGCAGGGAGGCTCACGCACAACGTCACCCGACGTGCGCGTCCCGTGTCCGCACCATGTGAGGACACTTCGTTGACCACCATCGTCCAACCGCAGGGGCCCGCGCCCATGCCCCGCACCACCCCTACCGACCTGATCGATCATGCCGCCGCGGCCGGCATCGGTGCCCGCATCACACTGTCGGTAATGGCCGACGACTACGTCGCGCTGATCACCGACGCACTGGCCGCCGCCGACAGCACCGGCCTGCTGATCGACACCGACCGGGTGTCGACCTTCGTTCGCGGCGACGAACAGCGCATCGCCGAATACCTGCGCGACCTGATCGCCGCGGCGTCCGGCAGCGGTCACCATGTCGTCGCCCACCTGCTGCTGTCCCGGGGTTGCCCGGGCGAGGTGTGTGGCATTGTCCCGGCGCCCACCCGCGACCACCTTCGGCTCGCCGCCTCCGGGGTGGAGGTTCAGGCGCAGTGGTCGCTCTATCCGCTGGCGGACGCCGGCGGCCCTGCACCCGCCGATGGCTCCGACCACCTCGCCCCGGTGTGGGCGGCGATCGACCAGGCGCGCAAGGAGCGCACCTTTCTGCGCGCCGAACATTTCGTCACCACCCTGGCCGGAGACCTGGCTGACGTGCTCAGCACCGTGTTCTCAACCTGGCTGGTGGCCGGGGCGAGCGTCCCGCACGTCGCCACCCACCTCACCATCGGCGTTCACAGCCCGTCGAAGGAGTTGCGATGAGCAGCCCGGGGCGCAACGGCGGCCTCTCCGGCTGGGAGGTCCGCGACATCATGCTGGTCGTCGTGCTCGGCGTGGTGTTCGGATTCCTGTACTGGGCACTGGTGCAGGCCTGGGTCGCACTGCAACTCATTGCCGGGCCGTTCGGTGACCTGACCCAGCATGTCCTGCTGGGTGGCTGGCTGCTGGTCGCTCCGCTCGCGGTCGCCATTACCCGGCGACCCGGTTCCGGGATCGTCGCCGAGGTCACGGCGAGCATCATTGAGGTGATCTTCCTGGGCTCGCCGGTCGGGCCGCTACTGATCGTGGCTGCCTTCCTTCAGGGCCTCGGCAGCGAGTTGCCGTTCGCACTGACCCGCTACCGCCGCTTCGGCTGGCTCACCTACGCCATGTCGGGCGCACTCGGCGCCTTCGGGGTGTTCTGGTTCAGCGCGGCCAGGGCCGGATGGTTCGGCTCGGACCTGTTGTTCCTTCGACTCGGCCTGCAGGTCGCCTCCGGCCTCGTCTTGGGCGGATTGCTGGCCAAGGTGCTGGTCGATGCGCTGCGCCGCACCGGCGTGGTGGACTCGTTCGCAATCGGTGCCCACGCCGACGACCGCACGCCGGATTCGCCGGTCGGCCACGGATGACCTCAGTGCTGCTAATCAGCGGCCTGACCGTGCGCGGTCGCCACGGCAGGCGCCTGCTCGACGACATCACGCTTGAGCTGGGTGCCGGCGAGCAGGTGCTGATCGTGGGGGCGTCCGGCTCGGGCAAATCGACGCTGCTGCGCCTGATCGCCGGGCTGAGCCTGCCGGGGTGCCAGATCGAAGGCTCCATACGCGTCCTTGGCGAAGAGGTGCTGGGCAGGGACGCCGCGGCCGAACCGCTGCCGGTCGGTTGGCTGCCGCAGGATCCGGCGGCGGCGGTGTGCCTGCCCCGGGTCGGCGACGATGTCGCTTTCGGTTGCGAGAGCCGCGGCTACGATCTGCAGCGAATCGACCGGGACGTAGCATCCGCGCTGCGGCTGGTCGGGGCGGCGGACTGGCGTGACCGCGATACTGGCACGCTTTCGGCGGGACAGGCGCAGCGGGTCGGGTTGGCTGCCGGCGTCGCGCCCGGCCCGGAACTGCTGCTGCTCGACGAGCCCACGTCGATGCTCGACCCGGTCGCGCTGCGCCGGGTACGGGACGCCCTGGCCGGACTGGCCGACGAACGTCACGCTCCCGCTGCACTGTTGGTTGAGCATCGGCTCGACGAGTGGGCGGACGGCGCCGACCTGCCTGGGCGGCTGGTCGTGCTGGAGCACGGACGGGTGTTGGCCGACGGAGAGGCCGAACGTGTCTGGAAACGATACGGGGCGGCGCTGCTGGCGGCCGGCTGCCACCTGCCCTGGCCCGTCGAGCGGGCCCTGCTGGACGCCGCACAGGCTGAGCCGGGCCGACGGCCGCCGGTCGCGGCGTCCGACCCGGCAGGTGGGCTCGCGCCGCTCCTTGTCGCCGGCGGGCTGGACGTCGGCCACCGCCACCAGGCGGTGCTGCGCGGGGCGTCGGTGCAGGTGCGTCCGGGTGAGGTGGTGGCGCTGCTCGGTGCCAACGGAGCCGGCAAGACGACCCTGCTGCACACCCTGGCCGGCATCCTGCCGGCGCTTGCCGGGCGGGTGCGGTGTGCCGGCGGCCGTCCGGCGCTGATCTTTCAGGCGCCCGGCATGCAGTTTCTCGCGTCCACTGTCGCCGCTGAGCTCGCTTTCGACGGCGCCGCCCCCGACCGGGTGAGCCGAATGCTGCGCAGGTTACGGCTGGAGTCGATGGCGGACGCCTCGGTGCACCGGCTGTCGGGCGGTGAGCAGCGGCGATTGTCGGTCGGTTCGGTCCTGCTCGGCGGACGCCGGGTGCTGCTGGCCGACGAACCGACGTTCGGTCTGGACCGCGACGGGGTTCGGTGGACCACTGCCGCCTTGCGGGCCGCGGCCGCCGAGGGGCGGGCGGTGCTGCTCAGCAGTCACGACCTGCGCTTTGTGCTCGAGGTGTCCGACCGGGCCTACGTGGTGGCGAGCGGCACGCTTGGTGGCGGCGGCCCCACGCCGGCTGTACTGAGCGACCCTTTGCTGGGCGCCGCGGGGCTACTCCCCCCGGCCGCCGTGCGCGAAGCCCTGGAGGTGACCCGATGACGACCGCGCCCGGTGCGCTGCAGCGGCTCAACCCGTTGACCGGCCTCGGCCTGGTCACCCTGCTGGGCATCGGTGTGTCCTTCATCTTCCGGCCGGTCCCGCTGCTGGCCCTGCACGCGCTGGTCGTCGCCCTGCTACTCGCCGGCGGCGCCGGGCTGCGGCGGGTGCTGGTGACCCACCTGGCGATGACCCCGTTCGCCGTGGGGGTGCTGGCGACGAATGCGGTCAGCCGGGCCGGCACGGTACTCCTCACCTGGGGTCCGCTGACCGTTACCGACCAGGGGCTGGTCGTCGGCGCAGCGCTGGCGATGCGCGTCTACGTCGTCGCGGTCGGCTCAGTGGCGGTGGCGGCCGCCATCGACCCGACCAGGCTGATGACCGCCGCGATGCAGCACCTGCGGCTGGACGCTTCGGCCGGCTACGCGCTATTGAGCGCCCACCCGATGCTGGCGGCACTGCCCCAGCAGTGGACCATGCTGCTCGCGGCGGGCCGGACCCGCGCCCCGCTCGATCGCCGCGGCAGGCCGAAGCTCGGCCCGCGCGGCTACGGCCGCGCGGCCTTCGGTCTGCTGGTGGGCAGCATCAGGCGCGGTGAACGGATCGCCGACGCCCTTCAGGTGCGCGGATTGCGGGCCAGCCACCGGACGCCGCGGCCGAGCGTTCCGTTCACTGCGACAGACGTCCTGGTCGCATCGATGACCATCGCGTTGTGCGGGCTTGTCGTCACCGCGGCCTGGACGCTCGTGTGACTGATCGTCGCAGGTGGCAACGACGCGGGCACCCCTTCGGGGGTATATCCCGGCTCCTTTCGACCAGCCGGCACCGCCTACGCCCCGAATCGTGCAAGCCTTTGGGCTGACACGATGACGGGCCGATCGTTGCCTTTGCCAAGAAGGGATCACCTCCGATGACTGCGAATCAGCCTCCCGAGGACGACGCGCCTCAGACACCCGCCGAGACACCCCAGGCTCCCCCGCCGACCGCAGGACCGATCGGCCCGGCGTTCGGCGCGGACCGGCCGCAGGCGCAGCCCGAGTCCTACCCTCCCAGCGCGTTCGCGGCGCCGCCGCCGCTGGCACCCAAGAAGACAAGCGTGCGGAGGCGCTGGCTGATCATCATGGCCGCAGTCGTGGTGGCAATCGTGGTGGGCATCCTGGTCCGCAGCGGCGTCTTCGACAGCCCCGCGATGAAAGTGGGCGACTGCGTCACGCAGGTCGAGGACGACAACGTGAAGGTCGTCGCCTGCGGCTCGGCGGACGCGCAGTACACCGTCCTCGGCATCGTCGAGAAGCAGAGCCAGATCTCCGCCCGAATGGGCGCCTGCAAGGAGTTTCCCGAGACCACCAGCGTCTACTGGCAGGGACGCAACAACGGCAACGGCACGGCCTACTGCTTGAAGAAGCTGTGAGGCCCGGCTGAGCCGCGGGCGGCTGCGGCGTGCGAGACTTGCCCGGTGGCGGACTCGGGCATCGTGCTGATCGGTGATCCGCGGGTGGTCGAGATCGAAGTACGCGAGTCTTCCGAACCGCTGGTCGACCTGCGGCCGATCCCCCGGCTGCGGATCGACCCACGCAAGGCCGATCACACCGGCGGCTGGCATCACGCCCGAGCCAGCCTGGCCGAACGCCTCGGACGCGCGGCCGCCGACTTGCCGTCCGGCGTCGAGCTGCTGATCGTCGAGGCGTTTCGCAGTCCGGCCCGCCAGCGCGGTTATTGGGACGGTTATCGCGACCAGCTGCGTGCCCACTACCCCGGCCTGACCGACCCCCGGCTGTATCACCTCGCCACCCGCTGGGTGGCGCCGCCGGACGTCGCCCCGCACTGCACGGGCGGCGCCGTCGACCTCACCCTGTGCGACATCGACGGCGCCGAACTCGACCTCGGTTCCCCACTGGACGCGACGCCCGAACAGAGCTCGGGCAGCTGCTTCACAGCGGCCAAAGTGCCGCAGGAGGCGGCCGGGAACCGAGCGCTCCTGGTGGACACGCTGACCCGGGTCGGGCTGGTGAACTATCCCACCGAGTGGTGGCACTGGTCCTACGGGGAACGCTATTGGGCGTTCGTCACCGGCGCGCCACACGCCCTCTTCGGGCCGATCGACCCGCCGTCCTGACCGAAGGCCGCCCGCGCAGCGTCCAGCGCTCGGGGACTTCGGCCGAACAGTACCAATGGTCGGTTACGAAGGCCCGGCCGAGGCGGCAGGATACGGGTATGGACGCAACTGACAGTGGTACGACGAGCCGACCACCCGAGCAGCGCCGGCAAGCCGGAGTGGCATCCGCGGACCGGCTGAAGGCGTTCGCGGACGCGGTGGTGGCGATCGCGATGACGCTGCTGATCCTGCCGCTGATGGACAGCGTCAGCGACGTCGCGAGCGCCGGTGGTGACGCGAGTGAATGGCTCGTTGAGAATCGTGAGCAGCTGTTCAGCTTCGGGTTGAGCTTCGTGCTGATCGGCGCGTTCTGGATGAGTCACCATCGCCTTTTCGACCGGATCCATCGAGTCACCCCACGGCTGCTCATACTCACCATCGTGTGGATGTTCACGATCGTCTGGCTTCCGGTGGCCACCTCGATCCTGGGCCTGATGGAGGATGACGCGGTGCAGAAGACGCTATACATCGGCTCACTGTTCGCCACCAGTGCGATGATCACCGCGCTCGGCTGGTATGCCCTGCGACATCCCGAGCTGCACGCCATGACGGTCGCCGAGCTGCGCAGCGGCATCCTCGCCGACGCCATCTCCTCGTCGCTGTTCGTGCTCGCCTACATCCTGACGATCGCCGTTTCCTCGCTCAACTACCTGCCGATGTTCCTGCTGTTCCTGACCGGCCCGTTGCACAGCTGGCTGCGGCGCTACCTGCCTGCCGACGAAGCGGCATCGACATCGGGCCGGACGGACTAACGCCGGGTGCGGCGGGCCCGGGCTGCCGGAACCACCATCGGAGTGCCGGTCGCCGGGTCGGGGGTGACCGTGCAGGCCAGCCCGAACACCTCCGCCACCAACTCGGGGGTGACCACCTCATCGGGCGGCCCCGACGCCACGATCCGTCCGTCGACCATCGCGATCAGGTGATCGGCGTAGCGCGCGGCGTGGTTGAGGTCGTGCAGCACGGCCACGATGGTGTAACCGTCGGCCCGCAGGTCGGCGCAGAGGTCGAGCACGTCGAGCTGATGGGTGATGTCGAGGAAGGTGGTCGGCTCGTCCAACAGGAGAATTTGGGTCTGCTGGGCGAGCACCATGGCCAGCCAGGCCCGCTGCCGCTGCCCGCCGGACAGCTCATCGACCGGCCGCTCGGCCAGGTCGGTCACGCCGGCCGCCGCCATCGCCCGTTCGACCGCCTGCTGGTCGGCGTCCGACCATTGCCGCAGCAGGCTCTGGTGCGGGAAGCGGCCGCGTCCGACCAGGTCCAGCACGGTGATCGTCTCCGGCGCGACGGCAGACTGCGGCAGCATGCCCAGCGTGCGCGCCACCTCCTTGGCCGGCATCGAGTGGATCGTCCGGCCGTCCAACAGCACCCGTCCGGAGTGTGGCCGCAGAATGCGCGCCAACGCCCGCAACAGGGTCGACTTGCCGCAGGCATTCGGGCCGACGATCACGCTGAACCGGTCGTCGGGGACGGCGATGTCGAGGTCCTCGAGCACCACCCGGTCGTCGTAGCGCAACTCGAGCCCGTCGCCGACCAGCCTGGACCCTCCGATCTCCATCACGTCCTCCTCCGCCATTCCCGCGACAACAGCCACGCCAGGTACACCCCGCCCACCCCTCCGGTGACCACCCCGACCGGCAGTTCGGTGTCGCCGAAGGCACGCGACGCGATCAGGTCGGACGCCGTCAACAGCACCGCGCCCATGGCTGCGGACGCCAGCACCGACGGCATCCGGCGTTGCCCCACCAGGCGTGCTGCCAGCTGGGGTGCCGCAAGGGCGACGAAGGAAATCGGTCCGGCGGCCAGTACCGCGATCGCCGACAGCCCGACCGACACCGCCAGGGTGACGCCGGTCACGCTCCCCAGCCGGACGCCCAGCGCGGCGGCGACCTCGGGGCCGAGCAGCACCAGCCGCAACTGCCGTGCCAGCGCCGCGGCTGTCGGCAGCAGGATCAGCAGTCCCAGGCCGGCCGTGACGACGTCCGCCCAGTCGCTGTTGTTCAGGCTGCCGACCAGCCAGCGGGTCGCGTCCATCGATTCCCGTGCCGTGCTGCGGGTCAGCAGATAGGCCGAGACCGAGTCGAGCAGTGCGCCGAGGCCGATGCCGATCAGGATGATCCGGTAGCCGGTGTCGCGGGCGCCCGAGGAGAGCAGGAACACTGCCAGCGCCGCCAGGCCGCCGCCGGCGATCGCGACGGCAGCGACCTCGGTCCGATCGCTCACCCCCAGCGTCAGCATCGCCACCAGCGCTCCGGCCGCCGCGCCGGAGTCGAAACCGATGACGTCCGGGCTGCCCAGCGGGTTGCGGGTCAGCGCCTGCAGCAGAGCGCCGGCGGCACCCAACCCGGCGCCCACCAACAAACCCACACAGGCGCGTGGCAGGCCGATGTCGAGGAGCACGAAGTCGAACTCGTCGGTGCGGCGCAGCAGGGTGTCGACGACTTCGACGGGGGTCACCGGCAGGGCTCCGGTGCCGAGGGTGACGAAGACGGTCACCAGGGCACAGCCGATCAGAGCGAGCGTCACCAGCGCGCCGCGCCACGAGGCGAGCACCCGCCAGCGGCCCAGCCGTAGCGTGCTCGGCTCCGGCACGCGCCCAACCCGGTCGAGTTCGGCGGAGGTGCTCACAGCCGTCCGACCCGTCGCGCCCGCACCAGCCAGATCAGCACCGGCGCGCCGACGATTCCGGTGATGATGCCGACGCCGACCTCCTGCGGCCAGGCGATCACCCGGCCCACCACGTCGGCGGTGACCAGCAGCAGCGCTCCCAGCAGCGCGGATGCCGGCAGCATCGTCCGGTGATCGATGCCGACGGTGAGCCGCGCCAGGTGTGGGACGGCGAGGCCGACGAAGGCGATCGGGCCGACCGCGGCGGTGGCCGAGCCGCAGAGCAGCACGATCACCGCCGCGCTGGCCGTCCGGGTGCCGGGAATGTTGGCGCCCAGCGCCCGGCCGGCCTCCTCGCCAAGGGACAGCGCGTTCAACGGCCGGGCCAGCAGCAGCATGCCGAGCAGACCGGCGGCCAGAAACCACACCACCGGGCCGACATCGTCCAGGGTCCTCCCGGTGAGGGCACCGATGTCCCAGTACCGGAAGCTGTAGTAGGCGGTCGGGTCGGCCAGCATGGTGGCCACCACATAGGACTGCAACGCGGCCTGGACGGCGGCCCCGGCGAGCAGCAGCCGCACCGGGTTGGAGGCGCTGCGCCGTCCGGTCCCGAGCAGGTACACCAGCACCGCCGCTGATGCCGCGCCGGCGAGGGCGAACCAGATGTAGCCGCCCGGTTGGGTGATCCCGAAGACGCTGATCGCGGTCACCACCGCGGCCGCCGCCCCGCCGTTCACCCCCAACAGCTGCGGGTCGGCGAGTGGGTTGCGGGTGATCGACTGCATCACCGCCCCGGCCGCACCCAGCGCGGATCCGACCAGCAGACCCAGCACGGTACGGGGCAGCCGTCCGCCGCGCACCACGTCCATCGCCTCCTGCTCCTGGCCGAGCAGCCCGGCCCACACCTGGGCGGGGCTCAGCGGATTCGCCCCCACCATCAGGCTGGCCAAACAGACCGCGAGCAAAGCGCCGACGGCGAGCAGGACGGTGGCCCGCGACAGTGCCGTCCCCCCGACGCGAGCCGGCGCACGTCCGATCTCTCGGGTCGTGGTCGGCGCGGGCACGAGCCTACATTACGAGAAACTTTGGATTGCCTTACCTAGTCCGATTAGTGTGTGCAGCGGCAACCGGTGCGACGAAGGATGGGCGATGGGACACAACGATTCGGTGTGGGGAGCCCGGCTGAGCCGCCGTGGTCTGGGCCTGGCGGCGCTGGGGGTCGCCGGTGCCGGCCTGGTGGGTTGCGCTTCCGGTGCGACTCCGGCCGCGTCCGGCTCGCCCACTGCCGCACCCTCGGACAGCCCACAGTCCGCCTTCCCGACCACCGTCACCCACGCCTTCGGTGCCGCCGTCATCGACGCCCCGCCGACCAGGGTGGTGTCGGTCGGCGTGACCGAGCAGGACTTCCTGCTCGCCCTCGGTGTCATTCCGATCGGGGTCACCGACTGGTACGGCGACCAGCCCTACGCCACCTGGCCCTGGGCGCGGTCCGCGCTCGGCTCGGCGCAGCCGAAGGTGCTGAAGAACGACGACGGGTTCCAGTTCCTCGAGATCGCCAAGCTCAAGCCCGACCTGATCGTGGGACCCAACTCCGGAATGAAACAGGCCGACTACACCAAACTGTCCAAGATCGCGCCGACCATCGCGCACGCCCGCGCCGAGGCGATGTGGTTCTCGCCGTGGCCCGAGATTCTGGCGCCGATCGCCCAAGCGGTCGGCAAGGTGGCCGAGGGCGAAGAGCTGAAGGTCTCCGTCGAGAAGAAGTTCACCGACGCCGCCGCGGCCAACCCCGGCTTCGCCGGGAAGAAGGCGATCTTCCTGCAGAACGCCGTCTACGACGGCAATCTGATCGCCTACCCCAAGGGTCTCAGCACCGAGTTCCTCACCGATCTGGGTTTCGAGATCCCCGCCGAGATCGACCCCTACGTCAAGGAGGGCGAGCAGGCCTACATCCCGGTGGAGAAGATCAGTGTGCTCAACTCCGCCGACGTGCTGGTCTGGGCGACCGAGAAGGACGCCGACCGCGCCGCGCTGGAGAAGGTGCCCGGGTTCAACTCGCTCGCCGCCGTGAAGGCGGGGCGTTCGGTCTACACCGGCGGCGAGCTGGCCGGCGCGATCTACTTCGCCTCCCCACTCAGCCTGCCCTATGTGGTCGACAAGCTGGTGCCGATGCTGGCCGCGGCGGCGAAAGCGGGCTGAGCCGGTCGCTCAGCCGAGCGCCTGATCGAGCAGCCGCAGCCAGACCTCGCTGGCCGTGGGGTAGCTGGGCACGGCATGCCACAGTTGCTGCAGCGTGAGCCCGCCGACGATCGCGATCGTGGCCGCGTGCAGCAGTTCGGCGACTTCGGCCCCGACGAAGGTGGCGCCTCGCAACCGCTCGTCGCCACTGACCACCAACCGCGCCGATCCGACCGGATGGTCGACCAGCAGCGCGGCACCTGACGCGGAACTCATCGGGACGTCGAGCGCGCGGGCGTCGGCGTCCTCGGCGCGGGCTTGGTCCAGGGTTTGGCCGACCGTCGCCACCTCGGGATGGGTGAAGATCACCTGTGGCACCGGGACCTGACTCGGCTGCTCCGCCACCGGTCGCCCGAGAGCCTCGGCCCGGAGCCGGGCGCCGAGCAGCCGCGCCCGGTACTTGCCCCAGTGGGTCAGCGCGGGCTCGCCCGAGACGTCGCCCACCAGGTGCAGCCAGTCCGGCCGGTCGCCGTCCGGCAGTGGCTCGGTGTTGGGCACCCGCCCGGACGCCGCCAACACCTCGTCGACGACCAGCGTGCCACCGTCGAGGGTGAGCTGCACCGGGCCGCCGTGCGGACGTCCGAGCCGGTCGTCGTGGCGTCCGGGACGCTCCGCCGCCCGGACCGTGGTGGCCAGCCTGACGTCGACGCCGGCTCGCTCCAGCGATTCCCGCACCAGCTCGGCGGCGAACGGCTCGAACCGGTCGAGGACGCCGTGCCGGACCAGCATGGTCACCCGGCTGCTGCCCAGGGCTGCCATCCAGGTGGCCGCCTCGCATGCCACGACGCCGCCGCCCACGATCGCCAGTCGCGGCGGCACCTCAACCACGCCGGTGACGTCCCGATTGGTCCAGGGCCGGACGCCGGCCAGCTCCGCGGGGATGGCCGGCCGGCTGCCGGTGGCCGCGACAACCGCGTGCCTGGCGCGCAGCGCCCGCTCCCCCACCTCGACCCGGCGCTCGCCGGTGACCCGCCCGTAGCCACGAATCACCTCGATTCCGGCGGAGGTGGCCCAAGCGGCCTGGCCGGCATCGTCATAGTCGCTCACCCAGTAGTCGCGCCGGGCCAGCAGGGCATCGACGTCGATGGTGGTGGGCCGGACGCCGCGCAGGTCCCGGCTCTGCGCGGCGACGGCTATCGGCCGCAGCAGTGCTTTGCTCGGCATGCATGCGTAGTAGGAGCATTCGCCGCCCAGCAGCTCGGACTCGACCAGCGCGACCGTCAGGCCGCCGCCTCGGACCACGTAGTCCGCAACGTTCTCCCCCACCGGGCCGGCGCCGAGAACGATGACGTCGTAGGTGTTGTTCATGGAGATCATCGTCTCGCCGCAGGATCGGCCTGGCAATCGCCCGGCGGGACGGCGAAAGGGCCGGCAACCAGGAAGGTTGCCGACCCTTTCGGGACGGTCAGCGTCGGCGTCCGGTAACCAATCCGACCAGCCACAGCAGCAGCACCGCACCACCGATCGCGGTCAACATGCTGAAGATCAGCCCGCCGCCCGCCACGTCGACGTTGAAGGCGCTGAGAATCCATCCACCCAGCAGGCCACCGATGATTCCGACGATGATGTTCAGCACGATGCCCATCTGGGCGTCGGTCTTCATTATCTTGCTGGCGATCCACCCGGCGATCCCGCCGAGGATGATCCAGCCTAGAAAGCCCCAACTCAACATTCGCTGTCGCTCCTTGTCTCGTGCCAGTTCCGATGCATTCCACTCTAGGTTCGAGGTACCCCGCGGCGGCCCTGAGAAGCCCCCGGCTTTCACAGAGCACCCCTACGGGTGAGGCCCGATCCGGTGGACAGAACGCGATTCAGCCTTCACACTGAATTGGTGATGATGAAGGTTGATGCCTTAAAGATCTACGCCGTGGTCACGGCGGATCAACGCAACAGCCGGCGCGCCGAGGATCGCGTGCCCGTTGCTCTCGAAGCACTGGCCGCAGTAGACCGGGACCGGTTGGCGCTGCCCTTCGAACGCACCGTGGGCGACGAGATCCAGGCACTCACCGGCGACCCGGGTGTGGTGGTGGACGTCGTGCTGGCGCTCACCCGCCTCACCGACTGGCACATCGGCATCGGCCTCGGCCCGGTCGACCAGCCCCTGCCGCGTTCCACCCGCGAGGCCCGCGGAACCGCCTATCTCGCGGCGCGGACGGCCGTGGACGAGGCCCGCGCCGCGCCGTCCAACCTCCGGCTGGCGGCAGCGGAAACGGTCAGTGCCGGGCCCTATGGTGAGACTGCCGTGCGACGGGCGGAGGCGGCTTTGGTGATGCTGCGGGCGCTCGTCGCCCGGCGCACCGAACAGGGTTGGGAGGTCATCGACATGTTGGACGCCACCGGCAGCGGCCAGGGCGCCGCGCAGCGGCTCGGCGTGAGCCCCTCCGCGGTCTCGCAGCGGGCCGCGCGAGCAGCGCGCGCAGAGTCCCGGCTGGGCGCCGCGCTTGCCCGATCGCTGCTCGCCGAGGCCATGGGGGTGACCTCTTGATGGTGGGACTGATCGTGGCCAAGGCAGCCATCGTGATCGCCTGCGCGGCGCTCGCCGTACTCGCCGGCGGCCGGGTGGTGACCACGGTGTTCCGGCTCGCCGAGCGCAGCCGCGCCACTGAGTTGGGCGACGACGAGCCCGGGCCGCAGCCGGTCGCACCGCTCACCAAGGCCGGCAGCACCCTGCGTGGTGGCCAGTGGATCGGCATGCTCGAACGGCTCGCCATCTTTGCCAGCCTGCTGGCCGGATTCCCCGAGGGACTGGCCATCGCGCTGATCCTCAAGGGATTCGCCCGCTACCCCGAACTCAAGGCAAGCAGCGCCGGTGCGGCCGAACGGTTCATCATCGGCACCTTCGTCAGCGTGCTGTTCGCGTGTGCCTGCTCCGGGCTGGCGATATGGCTGATTCAGCTCTTCTGAGCCGTTGGCCGTTGCCCCAGGCGCCGGAGCCCGCGGTGGCGGTGCTGGCCCGGTGGGCTGAGCCGCACCGGCGCTATCACGACGCCCGGCACCTGGTCGAGTGCCTTGACGCCGCCGTTGGGCTCGGGGCGGGCCGCAGCGAGTTGCTGGCGCTGTGGTTCCACGACGCCGTCCACACCAACACCCCCGGTGCCGATGAGGCCGCCTCCGCCGAACTGATGCACGGGCTGCTCCACGGCGCGGTTCCCGCGCGCGACCTGGCAGAGGCCACCCGGCTGGTCCTGCTCACCCGTGAGCACCGGCCCGAACCGGGTGACCGGGCGGGCGCGGCGGTGTGTGACGCCGACCTGTGGGTGCTGGGCGCACGACCGCAGCGATACGCCGAATCGGTGCGTGACCTGCGCTTCGAGAGCGATCTCGACGCGCCCTCGTGGGCGCGCATCCGACGGCGCCAACTGGCGGCCCGGTTGGCCCGTCCGATCTATCACAGTCCGGCGGGCGCCGGGCGCGAACCACGAGCCCGCGCCAACCTGGCCGCCGAACTGGAATCGTTGGAGGCGGCGGGTCAGGCCTGATCGATTCGGACCACGTTGCCCGATGGATCCCGGACGGCGCAGTCGCGCACTCCCCAGAACTGATCGGTCGGCTTCTCCAGAACCTCGATCCCGGCTTCGGACAACCGGTCGAAGAGCCCGTCCAGATCGCCGGAGCGGAAGTGGACCGTGCCGAGCGCCCCTTTGCTGAGCAGGTTCCGCAGGGCCTCGGCGTCGCCGGGTGCGTCGGCCAGATAGTTGCTGAGCACGATCGCCACATCGCCCTGCCCGGGCGCAGCCAGAGTGATCCAGCGGAAGTCTTCCTGGGCTACGTCGTTGGCCACCTCGAGCCCGAGGAGGTCGCGATAGAAGGTGAGCGCGGCGTCGATATCGTGCGCCGCGACGAAACAGCGGGAGATCGCAATGGTCATGACGAGGAGGTTAGTCAGCGGCCGATCGGCTGGCTTCTCGGATCCTGACCGATCCGCCACTGCGCTGATTTGGAGCCAGCCCGGGCGAGCCCGTACCGTTGTTCGGCTGCGGAGAGAGGAGCCCACGGATGACGCACAATGAGCACGCCACCGATGGACACTGGCTGGCGCCCCGCGACCGGTCGGTGATCACCGTCCTGCTGATCGCCGCGTTCGTGGTCATTCTCAACGAGACCGCATTGAACGTCGCGCTCACCTCCGTGATGGGTGACCTGCACGTCGACGAACGCAGTGTGCAGTGGCTGACCACCTCGTTCATGCTGACCATGGCCGTGGTCATTCCCGTCACCGGCTGGCTGTTGGAGCGAATCCCGACCAGGGCCGCATTCGTGCTTGCGATGAGCCTGTTCACCAGCGGCACCCTGGTTTGCGCGCTGGCCGGTACCTTTCCGCTTGTGCTGGCCGGACGCATCGTGCAGGCAGGTGGCACGGCGATCATGATGCCGCTGCTGATGACCACGATCATGCAGGTCGTTCCGCCCGCCCACCGCGGTGCGGTGATGGGCAACATCTCCCTGGTGATCTCGGTAGCGCCCGCGCTCGGCCCGACGCTGGCCGGGCTGGTGCTGCAGTTCGCGAGTTGGCGTGGCGTGTTCGGCATCATGGTGCCGATCGGACTGGCCATGCTGGTCGTCGGGGCACTGCGGATCACCAACGTCAACGAGCCGGTCCGGGTGCCGCTGGATGTGCTGTCGATCCCGCTCACCGTGCTCGGCTTCGGCGGTCTGGTCTACGGACTGAGCCTGATCGGGGACGCGTCGGCGCCGCCGGCCGAGGTGGGCGGCGCCTTCGCCGTCGGCGTGATCGCCCTGGCCGCATTTCTCTGGCGCCAGATCCGATTGGCTCGCGCCGACCGGGCACTACTCGATCTGCGGGCGTTCAACCATGCGGCGTTCTCGATCAGCGTGATCGTGATGTCGCTGGCGATGATGGCCCTGTTCGGCACGATCATCATGCTGCCGTTGCTGCTGCAGCAGGCCTTGCACCTGCCCGCGCTCACCGTCGGCCTGATACTGCTGCCCGGCGGCGTGTTGATGGGCGTGCTCGGCCCGATCGTCGGACGCCTGTACGACAAGGTCGGCCCCAGGCCGTTGATGCTGCCGGCGTCGGTGCTGGTCGCGGGAGTGTTCTGGCTGCTGTCGGGCATCCGCCCGGACACGCCCTGGTGGTTCATCCTGGGCTGCCACATGGCGATGAGCGCGTCCTTCGCCTTCATGTTCACGCCGCTGTTCACGATCGCCCTGGGCTCGCTGCCACGTCAGCTTTACACTCACGGCTCGGCGATCGTCGGCACGGTGCAGCAGTTGGCCGGGGCACTCGGCACCGCGGTTTTCGTCACGGTCTTCGCGACCCAGTCCGACGCACACAAGGCCACGGGTGCCAGTGTGGAGCAGAGCTTGTTGTACGGCTCGCACCTGGCCTTCCTGGGTGCGGGCGCGGTGTGGCTGCTGGCGATCGTCGCCACGGCCTTCCTGCGAACCCCGGCGCCCAGCGAGGAGCTGCGGCAGGTTCACTGACCGAACGTCAAGAGAACCTAGCTCAATTTGGTCGAGCGCTGGTAAGCGCGGGGGACGATACGGCACGATACGCCCATGGCAAAACTCCGGAAGTTGGATAACGAGCTCTACGAGGCGGAACTGCTGCGGTTGCAGTCCGAACTGGTGGAGATGCAGGAATGGCTGCGCACCGAGGGCAAGCGCTTGGTGGTGATCTTCGAGGGTCGCGATGCCGCTGGCAAGGGCGGTGCGATCAAGCGGATCACCGAATACCTCAGCCCACGGATCGCGCAGGTGGTGGCGCTGCCGGCACCGACCGAGCGGCAGCAGTCGCAGTGGTACTTCCAGCGCTATATCCAGCATCTCCCGTCTGCCGGCCAGATCAAGCTGTTCGACCGCTCCTGGTACAACCGGGCGGGCGTCGAGCGGGTGATGGGCTACTGCACGACCGAACAGCACCGGCGCTTCCTGCGGCAGTGCCCGATCTTCGAGCGAATGCTGATCGAGGACGGCATCATCCTGCGCAAGTACTGGTTCTCGGTGTCGGACAAGATGCAGGAGAAGCGATTCAAGTCGCGGCTAACCGATCCAATGCGGCAATGGAAGCTGTCCCCGACCGATCTGGAGTCGCTGACCCGGTGGGAGGACTATTCCCGGGCCAAGGACGAAATGTTCGTGCACACCGACATTCCCGAGGCGCGCTGGAATGTGGTCGAATCCGAGGACAAGAAGCGGGCCCGGATCAACATGATCGCCCATCTGTTGGCGACGATCCCCTACCAGAAGGTGGAGCGTCCCGAACTGTCGCTGCCGGAGCGTCCGCCGTCGACGGGCTACCAGCGCACGGACCGCGGGCTGCAGTTCGAGGTGCCGGACGTCACCTCCGACCTGATCAAGGGCAAGGGCAAGGGCAAGTCGAAGAAGTACGTGGACCCCGAAGAGGACCACGACCACGACGACCACGACCACGCCTGAGGCGGGGCCGAAAGGCGTCAGGCCTCGAATGGGCTGACGTCACCGGAGCCGCGGCGAATGATCTCGACCTCGTCGCCGCTCAGGTCGATCACGCTGGTGGGCTCGGTGCCGCAATCGCCCGAGTCCACCACGGCGTCGAGAGCGTTGCCGATATCGTCGTTGACCGTCCAGCCGTCCGACATCGGCTCGCTCTGACCGGGTAACAGCAGCGTGCTCGACATCAGCGGCTCGCCCAACTCGTGCAGCAGCGCCAGCGCGGTCACATGCGCGGGCAGCCGGACGCCGACCGTTTTCCGCTTCGGCTGCAGCATCACCTTGGGCGCCTCGCGGGTGGCCTTCAGGATGAAGGTGTAGCCGCCGGGGGTCGCAGCCTTGATGGCCCGGAAGACGTCGTTGCTCATCTGCACGTACTGGCCGAGCTGGACGAACTCACTGCACACCAGGGTGAAGTTGTGTCTGGCGTCCAGGCGGCGCAACTCCCGGATGCGATCCAGCCCGGAGCGATTGCCCAGCACACAGCCCAGCGCGTACCCGGAATCGGTCGGGTAGGCCACCAAACCTCCCTCCCGCAGGATGCCTGCGATCTGGCCGAGCGCGCGAGGTTGCGGGTTGTCGGGGTGCACGTCGAAGTACCGGGCCATACGTCACTACCTTCGGTGTCGAGATCTGCCGCCCATGGGCAGGGCGAGCCGCCAGAATGCAGCCATGACGATCTTCTCCCTGACCGAGGCCGAATTGCGGCAGCGACGCAGCCTGAAGTGGCGCACCTACGAGCCGGACGTGCTGCCGCTGTGGGTTGCGGAGATGGATTCCGCGGTCCTGCCGGCCGTCCGGGAAAGCCTGGACGCCGCGCTCGACCGCGGCGACACCGGATACCCCTACGGCACCGACTACGCCGACGCCTACCGGGCCTCGGCGACGGCACGCTGGGATCTGGAGCTGGCACCGGGACAGGTCCGCAACGGCGGCGACGTGATGAACGCCGTGCTGTGCCTGCTGGAGGCCACCACCGAGCCCGGCGACGGAATCGTCATCACCGCTCCGGTATATCCCCCGTTCTGGATGGTGACCAGCGGCTACCGGCGGCGCACCGTCCCGGTCGCGCTGACGGCCGAGGGCCGGCTCGACCTGGACGCCCTCGCCGACGCCTTCGCGGCCCCGGACGTCACCGCTTTCCTGTTGTGCTCTCCGCACAATCCGACCGGTACGGTGCACACCGCCGCGGAACTGGCGGCGGTCGCGGAGCTGTGCGTCGCACACGGCGTCCAGCTCATCGTGGACGAGATCCATGCCTGGCTGGTCGACCCAGACACCCAGTTCGTGCCGACGCTGAGCGTGCCGGCGGCCCAAGCGGCGGCCGTGGTCACCTCAGCCGGGAAGTCGTGGAACCTGGCCGCCTTCAAGGCCGGGCTGTACATCGTCGGCGCCGAAGCCGGTCAACTACTGCGGAAGCTGCCGCCACTGGCCTACGGATCGACCGGACACCTGGGGGCGATCGCGCACGCCTCCGCGCTGTGGCACGGCCAGGAATGGGTCGACCAGGTCTGTGCCGAGATCGTCACCAACAAGCGACTGCTCGGCGACCTACTGCACGCGTTGCTGCCGGGCGCCCGGTACCGGGCCGAACCCGGCACCTACCTGGCCTGGGTCGACTGCACGGAACTGGGTCTGGACGACCCCTACCGGCACTTCCTCGATGCCGGACGGGTGGCGTTCTCGCCGGGGCGGAACTTCTCCCCCGATCACCAGCAGTGGGTGCGGATCAATCTGGCCGCCTCACCCGCCATGGTCACCCAGGCTGTGGAGCGGATGGCCATCGCGCTGCGCCGACGATGAGTCACGCTACCGGGGCCGGACTCTAAAGGTGGTGTGGATCGCGGTCGGTGTGGCGACGGCGTCCAGCGCTTCGAGTTGGAGGTGTTCGCTGCCGAGATGGTCGAACATCCGGGTACCGGCGCCGAACAGGACCGGCACGACATGCACCGAGATCTCATCGACCAGGCCGGCGGCGATGAACTGCTGTCCGATGTCTGCGCCACCCATGATGCAGACGGTGTCCGACCCGGCGGCGAGCTGTGCCTGACGCAGGCAGCTCTCGATGCCGTCGGTGACGAAGGTGTAGACACCGTTCGCCGGCGGGTCAGCGGGTGTGGCATGGGTGACGACGAACACCGGTCGGCGGGCGGGCCCGCTCGGCCCGTCCTCACCCCACCACGGTAGGGACGTGTCGTAGGTGGTGCGGCCGGTGATGACGGCACCGAGGCCCGCCACCTGGCGCGCCAGATAGTCACGGTTGCGATCGTCGCCTCCGAACGCCCATTCGTTGAGCCGCTGGCCACCGGGTCCGAGCGGTTCCTCCGCGGTCTGGCCGGCTGCGGTCATGAAGCCGTCGAGCGACATGCTGATGTCGAAAACCACGCGTCCCATTCGCTGCTCCTTCATTGGATTCCTCCTCGTGCTCCAATGCTCCGCCGCCCGCTGACCAACCGCCAGGCCATCCACTGTCCGGTTGGTGCCACCGCGCCACATGCCGCTGGCTTCGCTCTGATGCGAGTACCGGGTGTGGCACCGGCTGGCCACTGACTGACCTGGTGACTGGTCACCGCGGCGGCTCATGGTGGCTGGAGTAGATCACCTGGCACACCTTTGGAGGTTCCATGACTGCCAACACCAATGGCTCCCTGTCCCCCGTCCCCTTGATGCAACTGGCGACTGGTTTCTGGGCGTCGAAGACCCTCGCGGCGGCGGACGAGCTCGGCCTGTTCACCCGGCTCTCCGGCACGGCCGGCACGACAGCCGCAGAACTCGCCGCGGCGCTGAGGATCGCCGTCCGACCGGCGGAGATGCTGCTCACCGGCTGTGCCGCGCTCGGACTGCTCGACAAGCGCGACGGTCGCTACCTGAACAGTCCCCTGGCCGAGGAGTTCCTGGTCCGCGGCAAGCCCTACTACTTCGGTGGATTCGTCCAGATGGCCGACCGGCGGCTCTATCCCGGCTGGGGCAGGCTGACGGAGGCCATCCGGACCAACCAACCCACCACCTGGGATCCGGAGCAGCAGAGTTCGCTGTTCGACGGCGAGGATCCCGAGCTGCTGGCCGTGTTCTGGGAGGCGATGCATTCGCTGTCGACGTTCAGCGCTCGCGCGCTCGGTCAGGCCATCGACCTCGGCGGCGTCCGCCGGCTGCTCGATGTCGGGGGTGGTTCGGCCGCGTTCGACATCGAACTGTGCCGGCTCTACCCGCAACTGACGGCGACGGTCTACGAGCTGCCGCAGGTCGCCGACATCGCCGCCGGCAAAGTCGATGCCGCTGGGCTGAGCGATCGCGTCGAGACCGTGGCGGGCGACTTCTTCGCCGACCCGTCACTACCCGATGGGCACGACACGATTCTGCTGTCGATGATCATGCACGACTGGGCAGAGCAGCGGTGCCGCACGATCCTGCAGAAGTGCTGGGCGGCGCTACCCAGCGGCGGCCAGCTGATCATCGCTGAACTGCTGGTCAACGATGAGCGGACGGGGCCCGCACCCGCAGCCCTGATGAGCCTGAACATGCTGGTCGAAACCGAGGGCCGCAACTACACGCCCGCCGAATACGCCAGTTGGCTGGGCGACCTGGGCTTCCAGCACATCCACACCGTCTGGTTCGAGGCGGCGGGTGCGAACGGCGCGGTGATCGGCCGGAAGCCGTGACACCGAACCTCGCCTACCCCACTCCCCCCATGCACAAGGAGTTTTCTGCCATGAACGACAACATCCGAGGCCGCACAGCCGCGGCCGAATCGATGCGCGGCCTGATCAACGGTCACGTCCACCTCCCCGGCGACCCGCTCTACGATCAGACCCGCACGCCGTGGAACGTCGCTGCCGTCCAGTTGCCGGCAGCCGTCGCGATGCCCGGCGACGCGGCCGAGGTCGCCACCGTCGTCCGCGCCGCCGCCGACCACGGCCTGCGCGTCGCGCCTCAGAGCACCGGCCACAATGCGGGTCCGCTCGCCGCACAACGCCTTGACGACACGGTTCTGCTCAAGACCTCGAGGATGGACCGCGTCACCTCCGACCCGGTCCGCGGGGTCGTCCGTGCCGAGGGAGGTGCCCTGTGGGAGCCGGCTGTCGCCGCGGCTGCCGCGCACGGCAAGGCCGTCCTGCACGGCTCGTCGCCGGACGTCGGCATCGCCGGCTACACCCTCGGTGGCGGCATCGGCTGGTACGCCCGCAAACTCGGCCTGGCCGCGAGCAGCGTGCTCGCGGCGGAACTGGTGATCGGCGACGGAACCCTGGTGCGCGTCAGCAGAGAGGAGAACCCCGAACTGTTCTGGGCGCTTCGCGGCGGCGGCGGCAACTTCGGCGTGGTGACCGCCATCGAGTTCCGGATGTACCCGATCGACAGCGCCTACGCCGGACTCCTGCTGTGGGACCTCGCCGACCTGGAGCCAGTGCTGCGGGAATGGGCAGCCTGGGCCCCCACCGCTCCCGACGAGGTGACGACGTCGTTGAGGGTGATGCGATTTCCGCCGATGCCCGAGCTGCCGGACTTCCTGAGCGGCCGCTCGGTCGCCATCATCGATGGTGCCGTGCTGGGCTCCGACGAGCATGGCGCGAGGTTGCTCGCCAGCCTGCGTGGCCTCCGTCCGGAGATTGACACATTCGCCCGGGTGAGCGCGGCTTCGCTGCTCCGCCTGCACATGGACCCCGAGGGCAGCGGAGTGCCGGTGGCGTCGGACTCCACCGTCCTCGGCGGACTTCCCGATGCGGCAGTCGAGGCGGTTCTCGCGACGGTGGGCCCAGGTGCCGAGAGCAGCCTGCTCGGGGCGGAGCTGAGGCAACTGGGTGGAGCCCTGTCAGTGCCCGCCGACCACGGTGGTGCGCTCGATCACCTGAACGGCTCGTTCGTCAGCGTCGCCATCGCCATCGCCGCGACCCCGGAACTACGAGCCGCGGGGTACGCGGATGCCGTCCGGTTCACAGATGCACTCCGCCGCTACAGCGCGGGCAGTGAATACCTGAACTTCGCCGAGAACGAAACTGAGGTCGCACGGGGTTTCTCGGACGAGGCCTGGCTACGTCTCCAAGGCATCCGCAACCAGGTCGATCCAGGCGGCCTGTTCCGGGCCAATCACCCGATTCCGGGATTGCCGGAAGGCGGCGCTGCGACACACTGACCGGCGACAGGTTGCCACCGTCAGGCCGACAGGACTCCGCTGTCGACATCGAGTTCCCATAGCCAGTCACCGATCCCCGCGACGGCGCGATCTCGATAGCGGCGATAGGTGGTGAACGGCAGATCGAGGAGTTCAGCAGCCTTCTCCTGACTGGCTGCCGGCCTCAAGTAGGTCCGGTCGAGGACCCGGTAAAGATGCTGGCTCCGGGGATCCGCGTTGAGTACTTGCGCGGCGTCGGTCAGCAGAGAGCGCAGGATCCGGTCGGGCCTCAACTCCGGGCGCACGCGCCGCCGCGCTCGGACCACGCCGGTGGCCAGTAGCGGGCTGTGCAATAAGGCGGACGGCCGGTGCAGGTCTCGCAGCGCCTGCTTCACCGAGGCGGTGAACTCTCGATACGACAGGCTCGCCGTCCGATCCCAGGATTGCTCGGGGACCTGCTCGCCGAGCTCGCGTTCGGCGGTCCGCTCCAGCCAGAGATCGACACCCATCCGACGCCAGTCGTGGGCGAACCTGGCGACGAAGGCGGACCTGCTCCCGGCCGGATCGTTCTCGGGCAGTTGGTCGAACTCCCAGTTGCCCAGCAGCGTCGACCATGCCATCCCCGGGTCGCCGACGGTCAGGAACTCCCAGGCGGTCGCCGGCCGAAGCAGGATGTCCTCGAGGTGCCAGGCACGGAATAGCGCCTCCACCCGTCGTCGCTCCCGGGCCGCTGCCTCCGGATCGATCATGAAGTACCAGGCCACCACCTGCTCGCCCGGCCGGGCCGGAGCGTGCTGGCCGACGTAGGTCAGCAGGTCCGCAGCTTCCGGATCCGCGGCGAGGTCTTCCTGCTGCGCCAGATGCAGCGGCAGCCGCGCGCCGACACCCGACAGAGCACCGGCCTCGTCCCGCACGATCCGCAGGAACTCGAGGTGCTGCCCCAGCCAATAGGCCACAGATCCGGCTCGTTCGTCGCCTCGCACGGAACGGACCAGCCCGACGATGTCTCGAATGTCATCGGGGCCGGCCACGGTCGCCAAGGGCGGGCGGACATCGGTGTCCTCGCCGGTCACCGCAGTGCCCAGCAGCGGCCGGGCCAGGAACATCAGCCCCTCGACAGCCTGCTGCGCCGCGGCCGGATGGGTTGCCGACCGGCGCACCTGCTGCACCAAGTGGGTCCGCAAGCGGCCGTGCAGGACGGCGAAGCCTTCCGGGTCGCGACGCCGCAGATCCGCGTCGACCACATCCCGGACCAGTGGCACCGGCCGGAGCCCGATCGGCGCCTCGTCAACGATCGGGAGTTCGCGGAGCCACTGCCACAACTGCGAGATCTCATCCTCGGATACGCCCGGCATTGCGGCCCGGAGCACTGGTTCGGTGGTGACCGCGGCGTGTGCGCTGGCCTGCAGCGCCAACCGGTGTCCAGCGCTCGGCGCGTCGTCCACAGTTCCGTTCAGCAACTGGTCGACCAGACCCGGCACCTCCCCCAGGTTCTGGGGGACCTGAAGCGTGCCGGATCGCCGTAGCGCCTCGACGCACAGGGCGGTCGCCAGCGGGTGTCCATGGGTGAGCCGCATCAGGTCAGCGAGGAGCCGTCCAGGCAACCCCTCGATCGTCAGCAGTTCCCGCACTGCCTCATCGTCGAGCTCGGCGAGTGCGACCAAGCACAGCAGTTGCCGCCACCCCGGGTCGGCAAGCCAGCGGTGCCCGGGTGGTCGACGGTGCGCTATCACCACCAGGCTCTGTGCCGGCAGCGATGGGAGCAGTTCCTCGCGCAGCCAGTCCTCGCCCGACGTCCAGCCCTCGACCGCATCCAGCAGCACCACAGGTCGGCCTGCGCAGGCCAGATCCGAGTCGGCCGAGCTGAGGGCAGCGACCAGGGCCCGTTTGATCGCCGCTGGACTCGACCCGACTCGCCGACCGTCGAATTCCGCGACCCGGCGCCCGGCGGCGTGAGCCTCCCGTGCGTACGCCTCAAGCAGGCTGGACTTGCCGATTCCTCCCGGTCCGTGAACCCACACGGCGCCAGGCAATCCGTCATCACACGTCGCCGCCATGCGATCGTTGAAAATCTTCAGCTCGGCCGCTCGGCCGACGAAGCGCCGGGCCCGCTCCTGCCGCAGCAACTCGCTCAGGTCGTTGATTGGTTGCACGGTCATCTGCCCCTTCGGTCCGCTCCCCGATCGCGCTCGGATCGCAATCACGTCCGCCCGAGGCGGACCAGCGCCGGACTATAACGATCGTTTCACCCGGCCCAGGCTAACTCACCAGGTGGCGGCGGACAAGCGAGCTACGCTCGCTGAGCCTCCTCGATCAGGCGGACTGCCGTCGCCCGAGCAGTGAGCACCACCGCGATTGCCCCCGGGGCCTCGCGCCCCTCACGCAAACCGTCGGCCAGAGCGCCGTCGTAGAGCAGCACGAACTGACGGCCCAGCAGGTCAGGGTCGGGCACATCGAGCGCCTCCGTCAGCCGACGCAGCTGTTGCCGCAGGAAGGCCGTATCGGCGGCCAGCCATTCCCGGCCAGGATGCTCCGACGGCAACTCGACCGCAGCGGACAGGAACGTGCAGCCTCGCAGGTAGCCCGCCCGGCGGTACTCGACGAGCGCGTCGAACACCGACAGCGCCCGCGCCGTGGCGTCGGTCGAGCGATCGAGCATCTCACCCCACAACTGCTGCCACTGCGCAAACCGTTGCCGCAGGTACTCCGCAACCAGGGCGTCCTTTCCGCCCGGAAAGTGCGCGTAGAGAGTGGCCGGCGAGACCCGCGCCCGTTTCAGCACGGCGTCGACGCCGGTCGCCGCGATTCCGTGAGCGTAGAAGAGTTCCCCCGCCGCCACGATCAGGCGGTCCTTCGCCGATCCCGGCTTGACCTCGACCATGAACGCACGGTACCCCGGCTCACCACGCCGAATGCGCACCCGCGCTCAGACCGAGACCCGACATCGGGCGTTGCCTCCCGTGGACTTGGAGGGGTGCTTGCCGGTGCTCGGCCGACACCAGCTGCGGCCCGCCTCAGTCGTGCAGCTGGGCCTCGGCGCTGCCGCGGCCCGGCAGCGTGTTGATGCCGATCAGGCTGAGCAGGACGGTTTCGACCGATGTTGAGGTGGTCACTCGCACGGTGCCGTCGGCTGCCAGGCCGACGCTGCCCTGGAGGCCAGCTTCACCGGCGATCACCTCCTGCGCTGCGGCGAGGGCGACGCCGGCGTCCGGGCGATGACCGGCCTGGCGCTGCGGCGCAGTGGCGTCGACCGCGGCTCGGGCGGCAGCGGCGGCGGTCAGCTCGGCGCGCCGGTCGGCTGCGGTCTTGCGCCCGCCGTCCACCACCAGCCCGGCGATCAGTAGCAGGGCGACCACGCTCACCACCACGAAGACCGACAGCGCCTGCCCGCGTTCGTCGCGTCCGTTGCCTCGCATGCGAATCAGTGTGCACCGAGCGACAGCGCGGTATGCGGTTGTCCACAGGCTTCCTGGCAGATCATCGCCCGCATTTCACGGCAGCGTTCGGTTAGGCTGACCCTCACATCTTGCCTGCCAGAAAGGCTCAAATTCATGGTTCAGAAGGTTGCCCTGCTCACCGCCGGTGGATTCGCTCCGTGCCTGTCGTCGGCCATCGGTGGGTTGATCCAGCGCTACACAGAGGTGGCGCCCGAGGTCGAGATCATCGCCTACCGCTACGGCTATCAGGGGCTGCTGACCGGTGACTTCCTCGAGGTGACGCCCGAGGTTCGGGCCAAGGCCCACCTGTTGCACCTTTACGGCGGCTCGCCGATCGGCAACTCGCGGGTCAAGCTGACCAATGCGAAAGACCTGGTCAAGCGCGGACTGGTGGCCGAGGGCGTCGATCCGCTCAAGGTGGCCGCGGATCGGCTGGTCGCCGACGGCGTCGACGTGCTGCACACCATCGGCGGTGACGACACCAACACCACCGCCGCCGACCTGGCCGCCTACCTCGCCAGCAATGACTACGGCCTCACGGTGGTGGGCTTGCCGAAGACGATCGACAACGACGTGGTGCCGATCCGGCAGTCGCTGGGCGCCGACACCGCCGCCGAGATGGGCGCCCGGTTCTCGCGCAACGTGCTGGCCGAGCACAATGCCGGAACCCGGCTGCTGATCGTGCACGAGGTGATGGGACGCAACTGTGGCTGGCTCACCGCCGCCACCGCCCGCAAGTACCGCGAATGGCTCACCGCGGCCGAGTGGTTGCCCGAGATCGGGCTCGACTCCAAGGCGTGGGACGTGCACGGGGTGTTCGTGCCCGAAGCCGAGATCGACCTGCAGGCCGAGGCCGTCCGGCTCAAAGAAGTCATGGACACCGTCGGTTGCGTGAACATCTTCGTCTCCGAAGGTGCGGGCGTGGAGAGCATCGTCGCCGAGATGGAAAGGGCCGGCCAAGAGGTGCCGCGCGATGCGTTCGGCCACATCCGGCTCGACAAGGTGAACCCGGGTGCCTGGTTCGGCCAGCAGTTCGCCGAGATGCTGGGGGCGGAGAAGACCCTGGTGCAGAAGTCCGGCTACTACGCCCGCTCGGCGGCGGCCAACCAGTTCGATCTGGACCTGATCCATTCGATGACCGACCTCGCGGTCGCCTCGGCACTGCGCGGGCAGCCCGGTGTGATCGGCCACGACGAAGAGAACGACGACGTGTTGAGCGCCATCGCCTTCGACCGGATCAAGGGCGGCAAGCCCTTCGACATCGACCAGGACTGGTACCTGCAACTGCTGTCCGAGATCGGCCAGCCCGAGCCGGTGGCGGCGCCGCCGGCGGCGCACTGACCACAGTTCGCCAACCGCCTTTCGCCCGGTGCCCCCGCGTCTCGGGGGCACCGGCGTTCAGCAGGCATTCGAACGAGGCTCCCGCAATGTTCACTTCGACGGCTGTTGAGCTCCGAATCAATTCTGAAAACGTGAAGCATGGCTGAGCCGGCATGGACGACGGCGGCGCGGATCGAGAGGGTCGGCGCCTACGACGGCGGCTATCTGCCGCTGCGCCGAGCAGCCGGCGAACCGCATCGGGAACGCACCGAGTTCGGCAGCGGGGACGGCTGGGGCGAGCCGACCCCGCTGCTCAGCCTGCTGCACATCACCGACTTCCAGTTGGCCGACCTGCTCTCCCCGAGCCGCACCGAGTTCCTGCAGCGCTTCGACGGCGATCCCCGCTGGCAGCGGATGCTGCCGGCGTACCGGCCGCAGGAGTTCCTCGAACTGCAGGCGTTGGCGACCGTGGCGTCGGCCATCCGGCCAGCCCGACCGGAGGCAGCGACGACAGCTTCTGGCACCCCGAACCCGGCAGCACGGACGCCTGGAGTGCCCGCGGCCTGCCCGATGTCCCCGGCGCGCTGGACGCCGCCCGCACCCCGTTCCTCAGCGCCGGGGTCGGCGTCCCGTGGCTGAGCGTTTACGGCAACCACGACTGCCTGTTGCAGGGCCGGACGCCGTTCCCGTCCGACTACGACGCCTTCCTGAGCGGCGCGGCCAAGCCGGTGCTGCCACCTTCGAACTACCTGCCCGACAGCGACGCGATGGCCGATTACCTGGCCGATCCGTGGGTCGTCAGCGCAGGCCCGCGGGCCCCGATCGAACCCGACGCCGCCCGCCGCAGCGTCACCAAGGCCGAGCATGTCGCCGCGCACTTCCGGCCGGGCGCCGTCCCGGAGGGGCATGGCTACACCGCCGAGAACCTGGCTTCCGGCACCGCGTACTACGTCTGGGACGGCGTCCCCGGCGTGCGGCTGGTCGGGCTGGACACCACCAATCCGTACGGCGACGTCAACGGCTGTGTCGACGACGTCCAGTTCGGCTGGCTGGCCGAACGGCTGGCGGAGGTCTCGGCCGGTTCGGGCGATCCCCGGCTGGTCGTGCTGATGTCGCACCACGGCCTGGACACCATGGACAATGCCACCGGGCCGGACGGCGCCGCGCTCCATCTCGCCGCCGACGTCCGTGCGCTGCTGGCTGGGCATCCACAGGTGGTGCTGTGGCTGTCCGGCCATGTGCATGTCAACCGGGTGGTCGCCCGCCCGCGCCCATCGGGCGGCGGGTTCTGGGAGGTGACCACCAGCGCGATCGCCGAATGGCCGGTGCAGCTGCGGCACCTCGCCCTCGGCGTCACCGACGAGGGCGCCGTGATCACCACCACCATGATCGACTCGCTGGCACCGGTGGACTGGGATCTCAGCACGACAGGCCTGGCCGGTCTGCATCGTGAGGTGGCGGCCAATGATCCGGGCAGCGTCGGCGGGATCCACGCCGAAGGCGACCCCGGGGACCGCAATGTGGTCCTCCGGGTACCGCTGCCGTCCGAGCTGACCCGGGCGCTGCGCTGCGCCTGAGCGTCGCTTCAGTGCTGCCCTCATCGGCGGCGACGGGGCCCGACGATGACGAAGCCGAACCCTCACCGGGTCACTTCGATCACCTCAGGTCGGCTACGGCAAGGGCAGGTCGAGCGCCTCGTGCAGGGCCCGCTGACCGGTGTGCAGCGACTCCTCCCGAAGATCCAGCTCCAGCGCTATCAGCGCCAGGTAGCCCTCCGCCGGCTCACCGGCCTGCCTGGCCCGGACGGCCTCCGTCGCCAGATAGGTCTCGGCGACGACCGTGTCCTGATGCTCGCCGAACGCCTCGGTGACCTGTTCCCAGGCTCGGGCGAGCGTTCGGGCGTCGTCGCCGAAGGCAGGCACCAGGGCCTCGGAACAGTAGCGTGCGGCCTTCGCCGCCTTACGCACCTCGTGCCAGCGGTGGGCGTCCTCGTCGATCTCCGCGGCCCGCTCGGTGAGCCGACCGACCCGGTCGACGGCCCGCTCGAGCAGGCCGGGCAGCACCTCGACGCCGTCCTTGCGGGCGGATTTGCGCACGGGCGGGTCGCCGACGAAGTCGGCGAGAGCCTCGCGCAGTGACGCGTAGCGGTCGGTGTCCATGGATTCCACCAGCGACGCGTGCGCGCGGGCATGCGTGTCGTCGAGGGATGCCGAGAGGCGTTCGGCGATCGGCCCGTAGGCCGGGTCGGCGGGAAGCGTGCCCAGTGCGGTCAGCAGTCGCTCCTTGAGCACCTCCGCGTCGCGGGGCGTGCCGAGGTGATCGGCATGCCAGGCCAGCTCGTTGCGCAGCGCGCGCACCCGCGAACGCCGGAACAGCGGGGTGAAGGTGCGCAGCGCACTGCGGGAGCGCCGCGTCGCCACCCGGCTGCGATGCACAGCGTCGGGCGCGTCGACACGGACGTCGTCGGCGCGACCGGCGATCACGCCGGCTTGGGTCTGCAGATAGTCGAGGACGACGTCGGATGCTGTGGTCACTGATTGCTCGCGTTCTCTTGAGTACGGACGACGCCGAGGTCATCGACGACCTCGCGCTGTTCGGGCGGCTCGATCTGGGCCGCGCGGTTGCGTCGGCGGTGTTGCCGCGGTGCCGCCTCTTCGTCGGGCCCGAGAGCCGAGCCGAGCAGGATCGGCGTGACGGCCGCGAACACCCACACGGCGAGCGCGGACGGCGATCGCAGCGCGAGCGCGATCGGCACTGTGTCGCCGGGCTTCGCGGCCGCCAGACGCTCATCGAACGGGATGCCACCGAACACTTCGCCGAGCTGCCAGCAGACCAGGGCGGCCAGCAGCCCCAACCCGGCGGCCAGGAACGCGCAGGGCCAGCCGATTCCCTTGAACCGCCGCCACGCCGCGATACCCAGGCCCGCGCCGGCAACCACGCCGATCGCGGTGAACCAGGCGTCTCCGGCGAAGAACTCGGTGAGGGCGCGTTCGCTGACCGTCGCGGAGCCGTCCGGTTGAACCACGTAGGCGGGCAGTCGGACGACCAGCCGCCACAGCACTGCCCCGGCGATGCCGGCGATCACGGCGATCCCGGCGAAGATGGCGGCCGAGGTGCGGTCGTCGTGGCGTGCCGGCGCCGCCTCGTCGGCTGCAGTCGGCGTCGGCACGGTGTTCATCGGGCACAGCCTAGTGGTGTCGGCCGCGGACCCGGACGCGGCGTCACACGCTCACGCACGACGGTCCGAGCAACGCCTTCAGGTCAGCCATCAGCGGAGGTGAGGGGAGCACCCGCAGCGTCTCCTCCAGCTTCCACACCGTGGTGCGGCTGGACGTCGTGAGTCGGACCCGCACCTCGGTGGTCCCGGGATGGCTAGTCAGCACCGTGCGTAGTTGCTGGACCACCACCGGCGTGCACCGTGCGGCAGGCAGCGAGATCACCACCGGCCCGGACGGCCCTTCCGAGACGTCCGGGAAGCTGACGTCGGTGCCGCGGATCTCGACGCCCTCGTCCTTGCCGACCACCCTGCCCTTGATCCGGACGATCGTGTCGGTGGCCAACTGCAGCGCCACCGCGTTGTAGGACTTCGGGAACAGCAGCACCTCCACCGAGGCGTCCAGGTCCTCCACGGAGAGGATCGCCCACAGGTCGCCGTTCTTGGTCTGCTTGCGGGTGACCTGGGTGATCATTCCGGCGATGGTGGTCTGGATGTCGCGCGGGCCGTCCTCGGCGACGATCTGGCCGATCGAGTGGTCGCGGTTTGCCAAGAGCACGTGCTCCAGGCCAAGCAGCGGGTGGTCGGACACGTAGAGCCCGAGCATCTCGCGCTCGAAAGCCAGCCGGATCCGCTTCTCCCATTCTTCGACCTCGGGCACCGGCGTGCTGACCATCGCCTCTCCCCCGCCGAAGTCGCCGAACAGGTCGTCCTGGCCGTTGGCCTGGTTCCGCTTCAGGTCGATCACCTCGTCGACCTTCTGCTCGTAGCACTCCATCAGGGCGCGGCGGGTGTGCCCGAGCGAGTCGAACGCGCCGGCTTTGATCAGCGACTCGATCACCCGCTTGTTGCACACCACCAGCGGCACGTTGTCGAGGAACTCGTTGAAGTCGGATGCCTTCCCGTTGCTTTCGCGGCCCTCGACGATGCCCTTCACCACGTTGTCGCCGACGTTGCGGATGGCGCCCAGCCCGTAGCGGATGTCGCTGCCGACCGGGGTGAACATGCCGTCGGACTCGTTCACGTCGGGCGGCAGCACCTTGATGCCCATCCGACGGCATTCGGCCAGGTAGATCGCCGATTTGTCCTTATCGTCCTTCACCGACTGCAGCAGCGCCGCCATGTATTCGGCTGGGTAGTTGGCCTTCAGGTAGGCCGTCCAGTACGAGATCAGCCCGTAGGCGGCGGTGTGGGCCTTGTTGAACGCGTAGTCCGAGAACGGCACCAGGATGTCCCAGAGCGCCTTGATCGCCGAAGCGGAGAAGCCGTTGGCCTGCATGCCCGCCTCGAAGTTGACGAACTCGGCCTCGAGGACCTCCTTCTTCTTCTTGCCCATTGCCCGGCGCAACTCGTCGGCGGCGCCCAGGGTGTAGTTGGCCACCTTCACCGCGATCTGCTGCACCTGCTCCTGGTAGACGATCAGGCCGTAGGTGAGGTCGAGGATCTCGGCGAGCGGCTCGGCCAGCTCGGGGTGGATCGCGGTGATCGGCTGCTTGCCGGTCTTGCGCAGCGCGTAGTTGGTGTGGCTGTTGGCGCCCATCGGGCCCGGCCGGTACAGCGCCAACGCGGCGGAGATGTCCTCGAAGCTGTCCGGCTGCATCTGCCGCAGCAGCACGCGCATGCCGCCACCGTCCAGCTGGAAGATGCCGAGCGTGTCGCCGGTGGCCAGCAGCTGGTAGGTGGCCGGGTCGGTGAGGGTCTTGCTGAGCTCGTCCAGATCGATGTCGATGCCGCGGTTCGCCTTCACGTTGGCGATCGCGTCGTCCAGGATGGTCAGGTTGCGCAGGCCGAGGAAGTCCATCTTGACCAAGCCCAGCGACTCACAGCTCGGGTAGTCGAACTGGGTGATGATCTGGCCGTCCGACTCCCGCTTCATCACCGGGATGACGTCGAGCAGCGGGGCCGACGACATGATCACCCCGGCGGCGTGGACGCCCCACTGCCGCTTCAGGCCCTCGATGCCCATCGCCGTGTCGACGACCTCTTTGACCTCGGGCTCGGACTCGTACAGCGTCCGAAACTCGCCGCCCTCGGCGTAGCGGGCATGCTGCGGGTTGAACACCTCGGGCAGCGGGACGTCCTTGCCCATCACCGGCGGGGTGTAGGCCTTGGTGATCCGCTCGCCCAGGCCGAACGGCTTGCCGAGCACCCGTCCGGCGTCCTTGATCGCCTGCTTGGCCTTGATGGTGCCGTAGGTGACGATCTGGCAGACGTGGTCGTCGCCGTACTTCTCGGTGACGTAGCGGATCACCTCGCCGCGGCGACGCTCGTCGAAGTCGATGTCGAAGTCGGGCATCGAGGGACGTTCGGGGTTCAGGAAGCGTTCGAAGATCAGCCCGTGCGGCACCGGGTCGAGGTCGGTGATCCGCAGCGCGTAGGCGCACATCGAACCGGCGCCGGAGCCGCGGCCGGGACCGACCCGGATGCCGTTGTTCTTGGCCCAGTTGATGAAGTCGGCGACCACCAGGAAGTAGGCCGAGTAGCCCTTCCCGGCGATCACCTGGGTCTCGAACTCGGCCTGCTGAGTGGCGTAGTCGGGGACGCCTTCGGGGAAGCGGAACTCCAGGCCGCGGCGGACCTCTTTGACGAACCAGGATTCTTCCGTCTCGCCGGCCGGCACCGGGAAGCGGGCCATGTAGGTGCCGGTGCCCTCGTCGAAATGGGTCTCGCAGCGCTCGGCGATGGCCAGGGTGTTGTCGCAGGCCTCGGGCAATTCCCGCCAGATCTCGCGCATCTCGGCGGGGCTCTTCAGGTAGTAGCCGTTGCCATCGAATTTGAACCGGTTCGGCGTATCCCGGTTCGAACCGGACGACACGCACAGCAGTGTGTCGTGGGCCTCGGCGTCGCCGGCGTGCACGTAGTGCAGGTCGTTGGTGGCGACCAGCGGCAGCTTGAGGTCCTTGGCCAGCCGCAGCAGGTCGTGCCGGACCCGGCGCTCGATGTCGAGGCCGTGGTCCATCAGCTCGCAGTAGAAGTTGCCGGCACCGAAGATGTCGCGGAACTCGGCGGCCGACTCGACAGCGCGGTCGTACTGACCGAGCCGCAGGTAGGTCTGCACCTCACCCGAGGGGCAGCCCGTGGTGGCCAGCAGGCCGCTGGCGTAGCGGTGCAGCAGTTCCCGGTCGGCGCGCGGCTTGTAGAAGAAACCCTCCAACGAACTCAGCGAGCTGAGCCGGAACAGGTTGTGCATGCCGTCGGCGTTCTGCGCCCACATGGTCATGTGGGTGTAGGCGCCCTTGGATGCCACGTCGTCGCCGGTGCCGTCGCCGAACTGGACGCGCTTGCGCTCGCTGCGGTGGGTCTTGGGGGTGAGGTACGCCTCGAGGCCGATGATCGGCTTCACTGCGGAGCCCTTGGCCGCCTTGTACCACTCGTAGGCGCCGAACAGGTTGCCGTGGTCGGTGACCGCCAGGGCCGGCATGCCCATCTGCTCACAGCCCTTGACCAGGTCTTTCAGCCGGGCCGCGCCGTCCAGCATCGAGTACTCGGAATGGCAGTGCAGATGCACGAACCCATCGGCCATCGGCGGTTTCGACCTCCATGAGTCGGGTGTGGACCGGGCTGATCGCCAGGGGGAAGTCCAGCGCAGAGACCCACCCTAACCCCGGCCACCGACGGTTCCCGACGACACTCGCCGGGCGCGGCGACCTTCACCTGGTCGCGACCAGGGCGGCCCAGAGTTCTGCCCGCGCGGGGAAGCCGGCCAGGTCCACGCCGAGCAGCTTCTGGGCCTGGGCGACCCGGGTCCGCACGGTGTGCCGATGGACGCCGAGGGCCTGCGCCGCGGTCTCGATCCGGGCGTCGCATTCGAGCCAGACCCGCACGGTGTGCAGCAGTGCGGTCCCGTGCCGCCGGTCGTGCTCGCGCAGTGGGGCCAGCTGCGCCTCGGCGATGGCGGTCGCGTCGGTGCCGGACAGTTGGGCGAGCACGCCGTCGCCGGCGAGTTCGGCGAACCGGGTGGCCCGGCCGGCGCCACCTCGGGCGCGCGCTGCCACCGCCTGGGCGTGAGCTTCGGAGAGGTCGTGGTAGTCGCACGGTCGCGAGACGCCCACGGCAGCCTCGAACAGTGCGGCGAACTCGTCCAGCAGCGGCTGATCCGCGGCGGCGAGGACGATCACCAGGCCGTCCGGTCCCTGACCGTGGAAGACGGAGCCGGTCTGCCGCTCCAGCCAGTCGGCCGCGACCTGGGCGCGGGTCGCGGGGAAGCCAGCGACGGCCACCACGATGGGTGCTGCCGGCAGCGGCGTCCAGAGTTCGGCGACGACCGGCGCGGCCACGCTGGGATCGTCGCTGAGCAGGCTGCGCACCAGTCCCGTGCGCAGCGCCCCGCGGGCCTGGTTGAGCCCGACGGTCTGTTCCAGGGCGAGGCCGGCCATCGCGATCACCGAGGTGAGGACGCCGCGGCCCTCGGCGTCCAGGCCGGTCGCGGCGATGGCGATCGCACCGCGTAGCTGGCCGCCGCGTCCGAGCGTCTGCAGGGTGAAACTCTGGCCGGCGGACTCCAGCGACGACCCGGCACGGACGCCGCGGCGCAGCATCGCGCTCACTTCGCCGGTGACCCCGGTGAGCGCCTCGGTTGCGAGTCCGCCGGCGGGGTGATCGCGGACCAGTGCGCCCGCGGCGTCGAACAAGCCGACCCACGCCTCGAGCTGTCGGCCGAGTTCGGCCAGCGTTGCGCCCAGGCCGTCGGGCTGCAGGGCGGCCAGCGAGATCGCCCGTTGCGCGGCGAGCGCCCAGCTGCGCCGGGCGTAGGCCTGCGCCGCGACCGCCTCGGCATTCGCCTGCGCCAGTGCGATGAACGGCGTCCGGTAAGGCACCTCGAACAGTGGCATCCTCTCTTTGCGACAGGCCTCGGCCAGAGCGGTCGGAATTCCGTGCCGGACGACCTCGGTGCCGAACCCGAGGCCCCGGACGCCGCGGCGGGCCAGCCGGGCGACATAGTCCCGATACGACTCCGGGCCGCTGGCATCGTCGAACTGAGTGCCGGTGGTGAGCAGCAGCAGGTCGTCGGTCAGGAACGGCGTCGGATCGGCCAGATCTGAGCTATGCACCCAGCGCAGCGGCGCATCCAGCGCGCCGGGCGGGAGATCGTCCGCCGCCTCGGCCAGCCGCAGGCCCAGGTCGCGGCGGTTGAGCAGGGCACGCAGGGTGGGTTCTGGTGTGGCGGCCATGATCACCCTCTCGTCGTGCTCGGGATCTCGACAAGCTCGACCAGCGAGAATCCGCATCTGTACGTGACGTATATAGGCAGGAGAATCATATACACCGCGGCGAGTATCGGCACCGAAAGCACGAACCGTAGGCTCCTGGCATGTCTCTCGGACTCGACACCCCTGTCTCGCTCGGCGGGCCCACGCTGGAGCAGCGCCGCCGCCTCGTCACCTCGATTCCAGGACCCCGTTCTCAGCAGCTGCTGGCCCGCAAAGCGGCCGCGGTCGCCGCCGGAGTCGGGCACACCGTGCCCATCGAAGCGGTCGCAGCCGGCGGCGGCGTGGTAGTCGACGCCGACGGCAACTCGCTGATCGACCTGGGTTCCGGCATCGCGGTCACCACCGTCGGCAACGCGCACCCCAAGGTGGCCGCCGCGATCGCCGCACAGGCCGCGCAGTTCACCCACACCTGCTTCATGATCTCGCCCTACGAGGGCTACGTCGCGGTCGCCGAGGCGCTCAACCGGCTCACCCCGGGCGATTTCGAGAAGCGCAGCGCGCTGTTCAACTCGGGCGCCGAGGCGGTGGAGAACGCGGTCAAGATCGCCCGCAAATTCACCGGACGGCAGGCGGTGGTGGCCTTCGATCACGCCTACCACGGCCGCACCAACCTGACCATGGGCCTGACCGCGAAGTCGATGCCTTACAAGAGCGGCTTTGGCCCGTTCGCCGCCGAGATCTACCGGGCGCCAATGTCGTACCCGTACCGGGACGGCCTGACCGGTGCGGAAGCGGCGTCCCGGGCGATCTCGCTGATGGAGAAGCAGATCGGCACCGACAACCTCGCTGCGGTAATCATCGAACCGATCCAGGGCGAGGGCGGCTTCATCGTGCCGGCCGACGGCTTCCTGCCGGCGATCGTGGACTGGTGCCGGGCCAACGGCGTGGTCTTCATCGCCGACGAGGTGCAGTCCGGGTTTGGACGCACCGGCGTGATGTTCGCCAGCGAACTGTTCGGCATCGTCCCCGACCTGGTCGCCACCGCCAAGGGCATCGCCGGCGGCATGCCGCTGGCCGGGGTGACCGGCCGCGCCGAGATCATGGACGCCCCGCACACCGGCGGACTGGGCGGCACTTACGGCGGCAACCCGGTCGCCTGTGCCGCGGCGCTGGCCGCGGTCGAGGCCTTCGAGACCGAGGGGTTGCTGCAGCGGGCCATCGAGATCGGGATGTTGCTGCGCTCCAGGCTGACCGAGCTGCAGGCGTCCGACCCGCGGATCGGCGAGGTCCGCGGGCACGGCGCGATGATGGCGATGGAGTTCGCCGACCCGGTCACCCAGGCTCCGGACCCCGCCCTGACCGCCGCTGTCGCCCGGGCCGCGATCGCCGAAGGCGTCATCGTGTTGACCTGCGGCACCTACGGCAACGTGATCCGGTTCCTGCCGCCGCTGAGCATCTCGGACGACCTGCTGCACGAGGGCCTCGACATCGTGGCCGCCGCACTCGCCGCGAACTGATCCGCCAGAGCTTCCAACGAAGAAGGAGAACCGCGCAATTGAGTGAGATCACCCGTGACGTCGTCATCGTCGGAGCCGGCGTCACCGGCCTGACGGCGGCCACCGAGCTGACCAAGGCCGGAGCGTCGGTGGCCGTGCTGGAAGCCCGCGACCGGATCGGTGGACGGCTGTGGACCGACGTCATCGACGGCGCCATGCTCGAACTCGGCGGCCAGTGGGTCTCCCCCGACCAGGACGCTCTGATCGAGACGATCGACGAACTGGAATTGGAGACCTACCAGCGGTATCGCGAGGGCGATTCGGTCTACATCGGCCCGGACGGCGCCCTGGTCCGGTTCACCGGAGACGTCTTCCCGGTGGGTCCCGACACCGCGCGAGTGATCGCCGAGCTCACCGAGCGCCTGGACGCGATGGTCGCCGAGATCGACCCCGACCGGCCCTGGGCACATCCCAAGGCGGCCGAATGGGATTCGATCTCTTGGGAGGCCTGGCTGCGGGCGCAGAGCGACGACGACGAGGCCGTCCGGAACCTGGCGTTCGCGACCGGTCCGGCCATGCTGACCAAGCCGACCCACGCCTTCTCGCTGCTGCAGTCGCTGCTGATGGCGGCCTCGGCGGGCAGCTATTCGCATCTGGTCGATGCCGATTTCATCTTGGACAAGCGGGTCGTCGGCGGGCTGCAGCGGGTGCCGCTGGCGCTGGCCGAACGGCTCGGCGATGACGTGTTCCTCGGCCAGCCGGTGCGCACCCTGGAATGGGGCGAGGCCGGGGTGACGGCGATCGCCGACGGCATCACCGTGCGTGCCCGGCGGGCGATCCTGGCGCTGGCACCGGTGCTCTACCCGCGGATCTCCTTCATGCCGCCGCTGCCGCGGCTGCAGCATCAGATGCACCAGCATCTGTCGATGGGTTTCGTGATCAAGGTGCACGCCGTGTACGAGCGTCCGTTCTGGCGTGAGCAGGGCCTCTCCGGCACCGCGTTCAGCCCCTACGAGCTCTCTCACGAGGCCTACGACAACACCAACCACGGCGACGAACGGGGCACCCTGGTCGGCTTCGTCTCAGACCGGAACGCAGACGACTTGTTCCGGCTGAGCGCCGAGGAGCGCAAGCAGCGCATCCTGGAGTCGCTCTCCCACTACTACGGGCCGCAAGCCCTGAACCCGGTCGTCTACTACGAAAGCGACTGGGGCAGCGAGGAGTGGACGCGCGGCGCCTACGCCGCCAGCTTCGACCTCGGCGGCCTGCACCGCTACGGCGCCGAGTTGCGCAGCCCGGTCGGCCCGATCCGGTTCGCCTGCAGCGACCTGGCCGGGGCCGGCTACCAGCACGTCGACGGCGCCATCCGGATGGGTCGCCTGGCCGCCCAGCAGATCCTTCAGGAGAACCACGCATGAACCCACCCATCGTCGTCGGCTACACCGCCACCAAACGCGGCCGGGACGCCGTCGCCTTCGCCGCCCGGCTGGCCGCCGCCACCTCGGCCACGCTGGAGGTCGCCGTCGTCCTGCCCGCCCAGGGCCGCAGCGTCATCACTCCCCCGGACGCCGCCTACGACCGGCACCTGCACACACTGGCCGAGCAGTGGCTCACCGAGGCGATCGGACGGCTCCCCGACGGCGTGACCGCCCGGCCACAGATCCGTCCAGCCGACTCCTTCGCCGAGGGCCTGACCGACCTGGCCCACGAACGCGGCGCGAGCTACATCGTGGTCGGTGCCGGCGGTGGCGGTCTGCGCGGCCGGCACCGGCTGGGCACCACCAGCACCGAGCTGGTCTACTCCTCCGACGTCCCGGTCGTGCTCGTGCCGCGCGGCGCCCGCAAGCTCGCCGCCGACACTCCCATCACCCGGCTCACCGTCGCGGTCAGCCCGCGTCCGACCGGCGACACGGTCGCGGCGGACGCGGCGGCGCTGGCGTCCGCCACCGGAGTGCCGATCCGGTTGCTGTCGCTGCTGGCGGTTGACCTGCCCGCCTCGGCCGACACCGCCGCCAGCCGACTGGCCCACTCGACGCAGGCGAGCGAGGTGCTCGCAGCGACCAACACCGTGCTGCCCGAAGGCATAGTCGCCGAGGTGGTCGTCGCGGACGGCGACAGCATCGAATCCGCGGTCGCCGACCTGGACTGGCAGCCCGGCGAGATGTTGCTGGCGGGATCGGGCCGGCTGGCCCAGCCGCGCCGGCTGTTTCTCGGCTCCACCGTCGCCAAGATGCTCCACGAAGTCCCCGTCCCGGTGGTCGTCGTGCCCCGCGCCCACCACGAAGGAGCCGGCGCATGACCAGCGAAACCTCCACCACTCCCGAATCGGCCGACCACGGGCTCTCCCAGAAGGGTCTCAGTGCCGGCAGCGTCGGACTGATCGGTGCCGTTGTGATCGGCATCTCGTGCATCGCGCCGGCCTACACGTTCACAGCGGCGGTCGGACCCACCGCGTCGGTGGTCGGCCTGCAGGTACCGGCGGTGATCCTGGTCGGCTTCCTGCCGATGCTGCTGGTCGCCTTCGGCTACCGCGAACTCAACCGTGAGATGCCCGACTCGGGCACCTCGTTCACCTGGGCCACCCGGGCGTTCGGCCCGTGGATCGGCTGGATGGCGGGCTGGGGCCTGGTCGCGGCGACGATCCTGGTGCTGTCCAATCTGGCCGGCATCGCGGTGGAGTTCCTGTTCCTGCTGATCTCACAGCTGACCGGAAACGAATCCATCGCCGACCTCGCCAGCGTCACCTGGATCAACGTCGTGGTCTGCTTGTTGTTCATGCTGGGCGCCACCACCATCTCCTACCGCGACATGCAGACAACCCAGAAACTGCAGTACTTCCTGGTCAGCTTCCAAATGATCGTGCTGCTGTTCTTCGCGATCACCACCATCGTCCAGGCGCTCAGCGGGGGCGCATTCGACTACACGGCGTTCCAGTTCTCCTGGTTCAACCCGCTTGAGCTGAGTTCGTTCAGCACCTTCGCGGCCGGGTTGTCGCTGTCGATCTTCATCTTCTGGGGCTGGGACGTCACCCTCACCATGAACGAGGAAACCAAGGACCCGGAGAAGACGCCCGGACGCGCCGCGACCGTCACCGTCTTCACCATCGTCAGCCTCTACCTGCTGCTCGCGGTCGCGATGATCATGTACTCCGGCGTCGGCGACGGCGAACTCGGCCTGGGCAACGTCGAGATTCAGGAGAACGTGTTCTTCCACCTGTCCGGGCCGATCCTGGGGCCGCTGGCCTTCCTGGTCTCGCTGGCGGTACTGACCAGCTCGGCGTCCTCGCTGCAGTCGACCTTCGTCTCGCCGGCCCGGACGCTGCTCGCGATGGGCCACTACGGCGCCCTTTCGCCGAAGTTCGCCGCCGTCAGCCCGCGCTTCTTCACCCCCGGCTACGCCACCATCGCCTCCTCGATCGTCGCCTCGGCGTTCTACGTGGTGATGCGGGTGGTCAGCGAGGACGCGCTGTGGGACACGATCACGGCGCTGGGCATGATGATCTGCTTCTACTACGGGCTGACCGCGTTCGCCTGCGTGTGGTACTTCCGCAAGCAGTGGTTCGATTCGGCCCGGTTGTTCTTCTTCACCCTGTTCTGCCCGCTGATCGGCGGGGTGATCCTGCTGGTGCTGTTCTTCACCACACTCAAGGATTCGATGGATCCGGCCTACGGCAGCGGATCGAACATCGGCGGCATCGGCCTGGTCTTCATCCTCGGCGTGGCGGTCATCCTGGTAGGGGTGGTGGTGATGATCTGGCAGTCGATCAGGCGTCCGGCGTTCTTCCGCGGCCAGACCCTGTCGATGGACGCCCCCGAGAGTCTGCGAAAGGTACGTCGATGACCAGCAACGAGACCGAACTGCTCGCCCAGGTGCCGACCGGGTTGTTCATCGGGGGCGAGTGGGTCGAGGCCGAGGGCGGCCGGACGCTGCCGGTGCGCGATCCGGCCACCGGCGAGGTGCTGATCGAGATCGCCGACGCCTCGCCCGGCGACGCGCTGCGGGCCTTGGACGCGGCCGTCGCCGCCCAGGAGTCCTGGGCGGCCACCGCGCCGCGCCGGCGCAGCGACATTCTGCGCGGAGCGTTCGACCTGGTCCGCGAGCACGCCGACGACCTGGCCCTGCTGATGACCCTGGAGATGGGCAAGCCGCTGGCCGAGGCCCGCGGCGAGGTGACCTACGGCGGCGAGTTCCTGCGCTGGTTCAGCGAAGAGGCGGTGCGGATCTCCGGCCGCTACGGACTGAACCCCGAAGGCACCGGCCGGATGGTCGTCTCGCAGCGCCCGGTCGGGCCGTGCCTGTTCGTCACCCCGTGGAACTTCCCGCTGGCGATGGCCACCCGCAAGATCGCGCCCGCGCTGGCGGCCGGCTGCACCGTGGTGATCAAGCCGGCCGAACTGACCCCGCTGACCACGCTCTACTTCGCCAAGCTGCTGGTCGAAGCGGGGCTTCCGGCCGGGGTGGTGAACGTCTACACCACCAGCCGGTCGTCGGACACGTCCGGTCCGCTGATCACCAACCCGCGGCTGCGGAAGCTGTCGTTCACCGGCTCCACCGAGGTCGGACGCCGGCTGCTCGCCCAGGCCGCGGACCGCGTCCTGCGGGTGTCGATGGAACTCGGCGGCAATGCGCCGTTCCTGGTCTTCGAGGACGCCGACCTCGACAAGGCGGTCGAGGGTGCGATGCTGGCCAAATTCCGCAACATCGGCCAGGCCTGCACCGCGGCCAACCGGTTCCTGGTCCACGAGTCGGTCGCGGACGAGTTCGCCCGCCGGATCACCGCCCGGGTCGCCGAGCTGAAGGTCGGCCGCGGCACCGAGGACGGCGTCCAGATCGGACCGCTGATCGACGACCGGGCGGTCGCCAAGGCCGACGAACTCGTCCAGGACGCCGTGGACCGCGGCGCCACGGTGCTCACCGGAGGTTTTGCCGTGGACGGCCCCGGCACCTTCTTCGAGCCGACCGTGGTCGGCGGCGTCCAAGACGGCAGCGCCATCCTGCGCGAGGAGATCTTCGGGCCGGTGCTGGCGATCGCCACCTTCGCCGACGAGGACGAGGCCGTCCGGCTGGCCAACGACACCGACTTCGGCCTGGTGTCCTACGCCTTCACCCGCGACCTGGCCCGCGGCCACCGGCTGATCGACCGGTTGGAGACCGGCATGCTGGGCCTCAACGTCGGGGTGGTCTCCAACGCGGCGGCCCCGTTCGGCGGGGTCAAGCAGTCCGGCATCGGCCGCGAAGGCGGCCTTGAAGGCATCCACGAATACCTGTCCACCAAGTACACGCTGATCCCCGCCGACTGAGCGGGAACGAAGGGACGTTCCATGAGCGACTACACCGTCGTCAACCCGGCCACCGGGGAGACCCTGGCCCGCTATCCAGGCTCGACCGACGCCGAGGTCGAAGCCGCCCTCGCCGCCGCGGACGCCGCCTACCGCGACTGGGGACGCAACTCCGCCCCCGCCGAGCGGGCCGAGGCGTTGCGGGCGGTGGCCCGGCTGCACCGGGAGCGCCGCGACGAGCTGGCCGCGATCATCGTCCGCGAGATGGGCAAGCCGTTGGAGGCGGCGCTTGGCGAGGTCGATTTCGCCGCCGACATCACCGAGTACAACGCCGACCATGTCGACGAGTTCACCGCCGATCAGCCGCTGTCGATCGACGGCGACGGCACCGCGCTGATCCGTCGCTCGCCGCTGGGCGTGCTGCTCGGCATCATGCCGTGGAACTTCCCCTACTACCAGGTGGCCCGCTTCGCGGCGCCGAACCTGGCGGTCGGCAACACCATCCTGCTCAAGCACGCCCCGCAGTGCCCCGAGTCGGCGGCCGCGATCGCGTCCATCTACGCCGACGCGGGCTTCCCGTCCGGCGCCTACGCCGACCTGCGGCTGACCAACGAGCAAGCCGCCGCCGTCATCGCCGACCCTCGGGTCCAAGGCGTGTCGGTCACCGGCTCGGAGCGGGCCGGGGCGGCGGTCGCCGAGGTCGCCGGCCGAAACCTGAAGAAAGTCGCCCTCGAACTCGGCGGCTCCGACCCGTTCATCCTGCTCAGCACCGACGACCTGGACGCCACCGCTCAGGCCGCCGTCGACGCCCGCCTGGACAACACCGGCCAGTCCTGCAACGCCGCGAAGCGGTTCATCGTGGTGGACGGCCTCTACGACGCATTCCTGGACAAGTTCACTGCCGGGATGGCGGCAGCGACGCTCGGCGACCCGTTCGCCGAGGACACCGTGCTCGGCCCGCTGTCCTCGCTGGCCGCCGCCGAACGGCTGGAGAAGCAGGTGGACGCCGCCCTCGCCCAAGGCGCCACCCGGGTGATCGGCGGCGACCGGGACGGCGCGTTCTTCCCGGCGACTGTGCTGACCGGTGTCACCCCTGAGATGGACGCCTACCGCGAGGAGTTCTTCGGCCCGGTCGGCGTGGTCTACCGGGTCGCCGACGAGGACGAGGCCGTCCAGGTCGCCAACGCCACCCCGTTCGGCCTCGGCTCGTACGTGTTCACCACCGACGCCGAGCAGGCCGAGCGGGTCGCGAACAAGATCGAAGCCGGCATGGTGTATGTGAACCTGGTGCTGGCCGACGAGCCGGCGTTGCCCTTCGGCGGCGTCAAGCGCAGCGGCACCGGACGCGAGTTGGGCCTGCTGGCCGCGGACGAGTTCGTGAACAAGAAGCTGATCCGGGTCGGCGCCTGACCGCAAACCCCTCCCGAACGGCGCCCTGACCCATCGCTGGTCGAGCTTGTCGAGGCCCCTCCCGTAGCGGCGGTTTCGACAGGCTCAACCAACGAAACCGCGCTTCCTTAAGCGGGTGCCCGCAACACGCGTCCGCGGTCGCCGTCCACGGTGACCCGGACGCCGGTGGCCAGCACGCTGCTGCCGTCCCCGGTGCCCATCACGGCTGGGATGCCGTACTCGCGGGCCACGATCGCCGCGTGCGAGGCCAGTCCGCCATGATCGACGACCACGGCGGCGGCACGGCCGAACAGTGGCGTCCAGGACGGGTTGGTGGCCGGGCAGACCAGTACGTCGCCCGGCTGCAGCTCGCCGAACTCCGCGGGGCCGCGGATCACCCGGACGGGGCCGGTCGCCGTGCCGCCTCCCCCGCCGACGCCGGTGACCAGGGCGTCTGCGTCCACACTGCGCGGGTAGAGGGTCGCGGTGGCGATCAGCGGCGACCGGGCGAGCTCGGCGAAGGCCGCGCGGCGTCGCTCGACGGAGGACCGCAGGCGATCGCCGACCGGATGGTCCTGCGGATCGGGCAGCGACGTCAACTCGTCCAAGCTGAGGTACCAGACGTCGGTGAGCACGTCGAGGGCACCGGCGGCGGCGAGTCGGCGTCCGGCCTCGATGACGGCGCGCCGCACCGACGGCATGGTGCGGGTCAGCTCGAAGTGGGTGTCCTCGCGCACCTGCACCCCGGCGGACGCCTTGGTCACCAGCGCCCGGACGCGGCTCTCAGCATGCAGCGCGCGGACGATTCGATGGCCCAGCAGCCGTCGCAACGCGGCCGGGAACGGCGATTCGGCGGCTCCCGCGGCGTCGTGCAGCAGCACCTGCACCAGGGTCATCACGGTGGCCGGATCATCGGCCCAGCACGGGTCGCGCAACAGCAGGATGCTGCCGGTCTCGCGGTGCCCGTACCTGGTCAGGAAGTCCTGCAGCCGCCGACGAGCGGGCTCGGCCTCCGTGGTGCTTGAGAGGAGTCGAAGCGCCTCCGCGGGGTCGGTGTCGGCGACCGTCTCGACGAGCCCCGGCACCGAGCGCAGGTCGTCCGCGATGGCTGCCAACTCGGTATTGGCACGGTCGGTCTCGGTGGGCAGTTCGAGCAGCAGAGCGGCGAACAGGTCCGTCCGGCCCAGGAGCGTGAGCAGCAGTCGCAGCCGCACCATCGCCCCGGCCGCCGCCGGCAGATAGCCGACCCGCAGGTCGGTGACCAGATCGAGCAGCCGGGCGGCCCGGTCGGGAACCGCCGTCAGCTCCTGCCATGAGGCCGTGTCCAGATCCATCGCGGCCAGTGCGGCAGCGCCGTCCAGATAGCGCCGGAACCGCTTGTCGATCCGCCAATCCCGGGGATCGCGTCCCATCCGAAGCAGACTTCGCAGCAGCCGCCGCGGCGTTCGGAGGGTTGGGCGCGGGGCGAACGGCAGATAGCTGGTGAGGACGGCGTCGTCGGCGATCAGCACGTCGTCGATCTCCACGTGGGCGCCGGCCAGGCCGTCGATCAGCCCCTCGAGATGGCCGCCGACCGTGCGGGTCCACGCGGTCAGCTCCATCGGGTACGGACGCCGCGGCAGCAGCTCCAGGATTACCGGCCCGGTGAGCAGCTGGACCCGGTTCAGCCGCACCGGCGGAGGCGGCAGCGCGGTCATCGGACGGGACTGCAGAATCCAGATCGCCTCCCCGGCTGTCGCCCACTCGATGTCCTGGGGACGTCCGAAGTGCTCGGCGATCCGGCGTCCGATGCCGGCCAGCTGCGCGACATCCGGGTGTTCCGGCGCGGCGGAGCCGGCGTCGTGCACCTGCTCGGTCCCGCCGTCATGGCGGGACCGGATGATCACCTCGCGGCGTCCGGGCCGGTGTTCGATCACCCGGTCGGCGGCGTCCAGCACGAAGTGGTCCGGGGTGACCAGTCCGGAGACGACGGCCTCACCCAGACCCGGGTTGGAGTCGATGACGATTCGGTCGCGGGCACCCGTGACCGGGTCGGCGGTGAACATCACCCCGGCCTGGTCGGCGTCGACCATCCGCTGCACCACCACCGCGATGGCCACGCTGCCGGCCTCGACGCCCAGCTGGCCCCGGTAGTCGATCGCCCGCTCCGTCCACAGCGACGCCCAGCAGTCGCGGACGGCCGCGACCAGCGACTGTTCGCCGATCACGCCGAGGTAGCTGTCCTGCTGGCCGGCGAATGTTGCACCGGGCAGGTCTTCGGCCGTCGCGCTGGATCGGACCGCGACCGGACCGCCGCCGAGCGCTGCGTAATGTTCGGCGATCGCCCTGGTGACCTCGTCGGGCACGGCGACGGCGCGGACGGTGTCCAGGGTCTGGGGATCTGCACCTACCGCGCGGCGGTAGGACTCGGTGGTGACCACGAAGCCGGGCGGAACCCGGAAACCAGCCCCCAGCAGTTCGCCGAGGTTGGCGCCCTTGCCACCAGCCAGCGCCAGGTCGGCGGCGCCGATCCGGGACAACGACACGCACAACTCGCCGGTCATCCGCTCATGCTAGACCCCGCTATCTTAGGGTCGCTGTATCTTGGGGTCGCTGCGCCACGGCGCGCGAATACCGACGCGCCAAAGCGATCCGACATGTCGAGCCAATCGCTGTGCACCAGCCGTCAGACCTGCGCCAACGCCTGGTCCAGATCCGCCCAGAGGTCTTCGACGTCCTCAAGTCCGACCGAAAGCCGGACCAGCGCCTCCGGCACGCTCTCCGGCTCGGACGCGATCCGCCGCCGTCGCTCCAGCAGCGACTCCACCCCGCCCAGGCTGGTCGCCGGCACCCACAGTTTCACTCCGTGCACCAGGCGCTCGGCAGCGTCGAATCCCCCGACCGGCTCCAGCGCGAGCATGGCGCCGAAGCCGCGCATCTGCCGGCGGGCCAGGTCGTGACCGGGGTCGTCGGCCAGACCCGGGTAGCGCACCCGGGCGATGGCCGGATGAGCGTGCAGCCGCTCGGCGAGCACCCCGGCGGTGGCTTGCTGGCGTTCCAGCCGGACCGACAGCGTCCGCAGGCCGCGCAGCACCAGCCAGGCCTCCATCGGTCCCAGGATCGACCCCTGCATCGTGCGATACGACTGCAGCCGCTTCAGCAACTCCTCGTCGCGGGTCACCAGGGTCCCGGCGACCACGTCGGAGTGACCGGAGAGGTACTTGGTCGCCGAATGCAGCACCACCGAGGCGCCCAGATCGAGCGGATTCTGCAACAGCGGAGTGGCGAACGTGTTGTCGACGCCGATTCGGACGCCGGACGCCGCGGCACCCTCGGCGAGGGAGACCAGGTCGGCGACCTGCAGCAGCGGATTGGTCGGCGATTCGAGAATCAGCCAGTCCGCGCCGGGCAGTGCGGCCAGCACCGCGCCGGTGTCGGCGATATCGACGGTGCTGAGCGAGAACCGGCCGGCCGCGGACAGCTGCCGGGCCAGTGCCAGCATCGTGTTGTAGGCGCTGTCCGCCATCACCAGCCGGCCGCCAGGTTCGATCAGGTCGAACAGCGCGGCGCCGGCCGCCATCCCGGAGGCGAAGCACAGTGCCGTGCCGTGCTCAAGGACGCCGATCGCATCCTCCAGCGCGCGCCAGGTCGCGTTGTTGCTGCGGCCGTACACGCCGATGTCGGTGGCGCCGAGCGGTCCGCTGGACAAGTAGGTGGAAGTCAGCTCGATCGGGGGGCTGACCGGTGCGCCGGTCTGGTGCGCCGGGCGTCCGGCGATCACCGCCCAGGTCTCGGGAGACCAATCGCCGCTCATGTTGTCGTCCTCTCCTCGGCGTTCCACCAGCGCAGCACCCGGGTGGCGTACAGGAGCCAATCGATCGGGGTGGTCGCAGCGGACATGGCGGCACTCTAGTCCCCGGCCAGCAGCGCGCGCCCCTGGGCGACCAGCGTCGAGCAGCGGGCGCAGGTTGGTGGCCGGGCACTAGGTCATCCGGCGGCGAAGAAGTCGGTGAACGGCGCCACAAAGGCGGGTCGGGCGATATTGGCGGAGTTGTGCGACGCCTTCGAGATGCGCAGCGACCTGCCGGCCGGGATCACCGCCGCCAGCCGGTCGCAGATCGGTCCGTAGTACGCCGGCCCTGCCGTGCCACAGCTGAGCAGTGTCCGCGCAGTGATCGCGGAGTAGTCGGACGCCGGCCCCTCGGCCGCCGCAATCGCCCGGACGTCGGGCAGCGTCGCCGGCAGCAGTGACGCCAGATGGGCACCGATCCGGGTGCGCAGGAACATCCTGATCGCGAAGCGCTGCACTGGTACCGGGAGGTGCGAGGCCCCCGGCCCGGCGGCGCCGATCCCGCGTCCCATTTCGAGCAGAGCGGTGACGAAGTCGCCGGCCTCGATCGCCGCCCCGAACGGTTCGACGAAGGCGGTGGGGAACAACCTGTCCACGGCAAGCGCTGGATCGTAGACCGCGACCGCCTCCACCGGCAGGGTGAGCGCGGCTTGCAGGGCGTAAAAGGCACCGCCGCTGTGTCCGAACACCCGGGTTGATCCGGTGGCTTCCAGCACCGCGGCCAGATCACCGAGATGGGTGGCGAGGACCGGCGCGCCTGGCGCGAGCGGCAGCCCGCCGTAGCCGCGACGGTCGTAGGCGTGCACGGTCAGACCCTGCGCCAACCCCTCGATCAGCCGACCGTAGTCGCCGGAGTTGACGCTGCCACCGTGAAGCAGCACCAGGCCGGGCCCGGCGCCCGCGGAGCGCAGCTCGATTCGGGCGCCGTCAGGTGCCTCGACCCAGCTCTGCTTCATCGGATCCCCTTTGCGAACGTTGTTCGCAGTAAGGTTAACAGCATGACTGACCGAGCCGGCCGCAGGGGTCCGACGCCGCGCCTGACCCGCCCGATGATCGCCGCCGCGGCCATCGCGATCGCCGACGCCGAGGGCCTGGACGCCGTCACCGTCCGGCGAGTCTCGTCCGCGCTCGAGACCGGCGGTGGTGCGCTCTACCGCTACTTCTCCTCGCGCGATCAACTGCTCGACCTGATGGTGGACGCGGTCATCTCGGACCTCCCGGCCACGCCGCCCCAGCAGGATGATCCGATCGCCGCTCTGGTGGCGATAGGTGGCGAGTTGCTCGACCTTTACCGCGGGCACCCCTGGCTGACCGACGTTCGTCAGGCGGTCTCGGCGCCCGGCCCCGGCGTCCTCGATCACTTCGAACGATGCCTGACCGCCCTGGCGCCCTCGTCGGCATCTCAGGCGGCCAAGATGGAGGCGATTGCCCTGGTCACCGGCCTGGTCACCCTGTTCAGTCGACAGGCCTCAAATGGCACCCGCGTGCAGTTTCCGCCCAGTGATGCAACCATCAGGCGCCGCTGGCCGCAGCTGGCGTCCGTGCTGAGCAGCCAGCCCACCCACGCCCAGCCGGGTCGCGTCCTCTTCGAGCGGGTTCTCACCGGGATGGTCGCCGCCCTGCTGGCGTGATCGCGACCCGCGACTCAGAGCAGGTCGACGAGCTTGGTCACCGTGTTGACGTTCCGGGCGGTCACGATCCGCGGCTTGACCAGGCTGGGCAGCTTCGCGGCCAGCTTGGATTTGCCGATGCCGTCCACGCAGTCCAGCCAGACTTCGGTCCCGGCGATCTGGATGCGCTCGTGAACGGCGACCTTCTCGAGCCGCTCGGCGAGCCCGGCCGGTGCAGAGGCGTCCAGGAAGCAGACCAGGACCTGTGATGCCTTCCCGTCAGCGAACGGGTTGTCGTCGAGCAGTGCCTGCAGCTGGGACTTCGACCGCAGCAGCACCTCGACGGCGAAGCCGGCGTGGTCCTTGATCGCCTTCTCCAGCTGCTCGCGGACCGCCGCCTGAGCGCCGGACGCGGAGAACACCACGTTGCCGGACGCCAGCAGCGTCTTCACTTCGGTGAATCCGGCCTCTTCCGCGACCCGCCGCAGGTCGGCCATCGCCAGCTTGCGGCCCCCGACGTTGACCGCCCGCAGCAGTCCCGCCCAACGCTTCGTCGCCATCGCCTCATCATGGGCGAAAACGTCCCGCCGCGCACTATCGGCTCCCGCATCCAGACCCTCCACTCGGATGGCTCCGCCCCGCGCCCGCGCAAAGCCCGTTCCGGAAAGCTTGCCGAGGACTCGCCCACATGCCAGCATTCTTGCTGGACAGATCGGCGAAGGGAACAAAATATGCGCAATGTCAGCCTGATCGGCGTGCCAACCGATATCGGCGCGTCAACACTCGGAGGCCGGATGGGCCCGCACGCCCTGCGGGTTGCGGGAATCGCACAGGCGCTGGAGGCGTTCGGCTGCGACGTCCGTGACGTCGGCGACCTGACCGGCCCCGACAACCCGCAGCAACCGCCGGTCGACGGCTATCGCCACCTGGCCGAGGTGGTCGAGTGGAACCGGGCGCTCTACGGCGCGATGAGCACCGAGCTCACCGACGGCCGGACGCCGATCGTGCTGGGCGGCGACCACTGCCTGGGCATCGGCTCGATCGCCGCGGTCGCCGATCACTGCCGCCGGGTGGGCAAGAAGCTGCGGGTGATCTGGGTGGACGCCCACGCCGACTTCAACACCGCCGAGCTGACCCCGTCGGGCAACATCCACGGCATGCCGGTCGCCTGCCTGACCGGTCACGGCCCCGACGAACTGACCCGGATCGGCGAGCACTTCCCGGCGATGGCGCCGGACGAGATCCGCCAGATCGGTCTGCGCAGTGTCGACCCGGGCGAGAAGCGGTTCCTGAACGAGCAGGGCATCGAGGTGTTCGACATGCGCTACCTCGACGAGATCGGCATGCGGGCGACCATGCAGCGCGCGCTTGACGGGGTGGACGAGAATACCCATGTGCATCTCTCCCTCGACCTCGACTTCGTCGATCCGACCATCGCGCCCGGCGTGGGCACGCCGGTGGTCGGCGGCCCGACCTACCGCGAGGTGTCGCTGTGCATGGAGATGCTTGCCGACAGCGGCCGGCTGGCCTCCATCGATCTGGTCGAGGTCAACCCGGCGCTCGACGTCCGCAACGCGACCGCACTGCTGGCGGTCGACCTGGTCGAATCGCTGTTCGGCAAGAGCACCCTGCTGAGGCTGCATGCGAGTGCCACCGACTGAGCTCACCGAAGCCGTGTGGCTCCCGCTCGCCGAGCGCCACACGGCCCGGGTGAGCGCCTGGATCGATCCGCACCTGGAGCGTCGATCGCGCAACCAGCGGCATCCGGTCGAGGACTTCCTGTGGGAGTACTACTCCTACTCCCCCAAGGCGCTGCGGACGTGGCATCCGGGCTGGGGCGTGGTCCTGCGTGGCGACGTGGCCGGGTTCGCCGGCGTCCGCGGCCTCCTGGTGGACGGCGACCGCAGCTTCGTCGATCCCGCACTGGCCGGACGCCGCGCCGATCAGCTGCGCTGGATCCGCGACCTGCTGGTCGCCACCGGGAGCCGTCCGGCCCGGTTGGGCTGTTTCGGGCTGCACGAGTGGGCGATGGTCTACCGCAGCCGTCCGGACCAGCTGCGGCACACCCAGCTGCCGCTGCGGCTCGGGTTGGAGGGTACCGACGCCGTCGTCGAGGGCCACCGGATCAGCTGCACCCACTACGACGCCTACCGCTTCTTCACCCCGGCGGCGGTGGAGCTGAACACCCGCCGGCCCACCCTGGCCGACCGGGTCCACAACGAGCAGCCCGGCTGCCTGCACGCCCAGATGGACGTCTACAAGTGGGCGCACAAGCTGGCGCCGTTCACCTCGGCCGACCTGGTCGCCGACTGCTTCGCGCTGGCCCGGGAGATCCGGGTGCTCGACATGCGCGCCTCGCCCTACGACCTGACCGCCTGGGGATACTCCCCCGTCGCCATTGAAACCACCGATGGCAAGGCCGAATACATCCAGGCGCAGCGCGATTTCGGTGACCGGGCGAGCACCCTGCGGGAGCAGCTGGTAGCGGTCTGTGATCGAGTGCTCACCAGCGAGCGCGCGGCGATTGGCGGACCTGCCGTCGGCTGAGTCCGTCGAACCTGGCGGGCTCCCTACCGTCGGGCGTCGAGCACCTTTGGAAGGCTCAGGCTCAGCAGCACTCTGTCAGCGGTGAGCAGTGTGGCCCGCTCGGCTTTGGCCTGGGCGAGGAGCAACCGATCGAACGGATCGTGGCGAACCAAGTCGGGGAACGCCGCGATCGTCGTGGCATGGTCGGAATCGAGCGCGAGCGACGTCAGGCCCGATCGCTGCCACTGTTGGGCAATGTCATCCGGCACGTCCAGCCGGCCGAGCATCTTCTTGATGGTGATCTCGGCGACCGAGACCGAGGAGAACGCCACGGACTCAGCTGCCTCGATCTCCCTCCTGGCTCGCCGGCCCAAACGCTCCGGTGCGGACAGGAGCCACAGCGCCACTTGGGTGTCGAGCAGGATCATCCCTCGACACCCAGATCGCCGTTCCACAGCATCCGAACCTCGGCATCCGAGGCCTCGAAGGCCGCATCATCGACAACGAACTGACCTGTGGCGATACCGAAGACGATGTCCTCACGCCGGATCGCCACCAGCTCTACCAACGGCCGGCCGGCCCGGGCGATCATGATGCGTTCGCCCGCCTGGACGCGTTCGACAAGACGCGAGAGATGCGTCTTCGCCTCCTGGATATTGACCGTGGCCATAGCTCCACCCTATCCAAATCAACCAGACCAGACCAGATTCTGAATGGGCCGGCCAGCTAGGGTCTTGAGCACTGGCGTCGTTCGCTGTCAACCGGGTCTCGCCGAGCTCGACCTGCGGGAATCAGCGGGTGATCATTCCTGTTCCCGGTCGGCGGCGGCCACCTCGGCGGGCGACGGCCCCTTGATGTAGCTGGCGGCGCTGAGCGTGCCGCCGCGGGAGATGTTGGTGTCGGCGGCCGGTGCAATGTCGGTGTTCTGGCAGCTGACACCCAGCCACGTCCCGTCAGCCAGCTTCACCAGGGTGGCGCTGATCACTCCGCGGCGCGGGTCGACCGGCTCACCTTCGGGGTCGATCTGACCGGTGATCTGCCAGCGGGCGATCACCACCGCGGCGTCGTCGCCCAGGAAACGCTGATGCACCTCGATCAGCTCCAGCTCGGCGTCGGTGAACGCGGTGGTGAAACCGAATCGTTGCGCCTTGACGATGGAGCGCCGTCCCGTCCACCGCAGGCCGACCACGTTGATGAAGTCGGCGTCCTCGACGAACAACCGTCCGATCGCCTCGGCGTCCTTGGTGTCCCAGGCGCGGACGAACTCCTTGATCAGGTCCATCGGCGTGGCCAGCGGCGGGTTCGCCGGCGACCGGTCAGGGAACGGCAGGTAGCTCAGCTCGCGGGCGCGTTTGAGCATCTTCTTCAGCTTGTTGGCCACCTGATCTCCTTGTTCGACGGGCGAATCAAAGCCTCGCGGCCGCATGACGTCCCGGTCAAGAGCAGACCGACATCCGTTGGCGAAGCCTGTCGTGGGCCCTCGGTGAATCTGGCTCTCGACAAGCTCGACCAACGCAACCACACAAGCTCGACCGGCGCCGATCTAGGCGATCAGCGGCCGTTCGGTGGGCAGGATCGGCTTGGGCAGCCGGGAGCTGCCCTGCAGGTAGGCGTCCACGCCGTTGGCGCAGGAACGACCCTCGGCGATGGCCCAGACGATCAGCGACTGGCCGCGTCCGGCATCGCCGCAGGCGAAGACCCGCGGCACCGAGGTGGCGTAGCTCTCATCGCGTGCCACGTTTCCGCGCGGATCGAGGTCGACACCCAACTGCTCGACCAGGCCGGCCTTTTCGGGGCCGACGAAACCCATCGCCAGCAGCACCAACTCCGCCGGAATCTCCCGCTCGGTGCCCGGCACCGGCTCGAACCGGCCGTTGCTGAACACCACCTCGGAGAGCCGCAGCTTCGCCACGTTGCCGTCGGCGTCACCGATGAACTCGCTGGTCGACACCGAGTAGACCCGGTCGCCGTCCTCCTCATGGGCCGAGGAGACCCGGAAGATCATCGGGTAGGTCGGCCACGGCTGGTTGGTCGGACGCTGCTCGGGGGGTGTCGGCAGGATCTCTAGCTGAGTCACCGACGCCGCACCCTGGCGAATGGACGTGCCGAGGCAGTCCGCGCCGGTGTCGCCGCCGCCGATGATCACAACGTGCTTGCCGGTCGCCATGATCTGGTCGGGCACCTTTGTCCCCAGAGCCGACCGGTTCGCCTGCGGCAGGAACTCCATCGCCTGGTGGATGCCGTTCAGTTCGCGGCCGGGCACCGGCAGGTCGCGCGCCACGGTCGAGCCGATCGCCAGTACGACGGCGTCGAACCGGTCCAGCAGCTGCTCACCGGAGAGGTCGCCTTCGGAGCCGATCCGGCGTCCGGTCTTGAACACCGTGCCCTCCAGCCGCATCTGGCGCAGCCGGCGGTCCAGGACGGCCTTCTCCATCTTGAACTCCGGGATGCCGTAGCGCAGCAGGCCGCCGATCGCGTCAGCACGTTCGTAGACGACGACGGTGTGGCCGGCGCGGGTCAACTGCTGCGCGGCGGCCAGGCCGGCCGGCCCGGAACCGATCACCGCGACCGTCTTCCCGGTGTGCCATTCGGGGGTGACCGCGGTCACCCGCCGGTCGTTCCAGGCGCGGTCGATGATGGCGACCTCGACGTTCTTGATGGTCACCGGGTCACGGTTGATGCCGACCACGCACGCCGTTTCGCACGGAGCCGGGCACAACCGTCCGGTGAACTCGGGGAAGTTGTTGGTGGCGTGCAGCCGGTCGGTGGCACCGCGCCAGTCGTCGCGCCAGACCAGGTCGTTCCACTCCGGGATCAGGTTTCCCAGCGGACAGCCCTGGTGGCAGAACGGGATGCCGCAGTCCATGCAGCGTCCGGCCTGTTTGGTGATGATCGGCAGCACGGCCTTGCCGGGCGAACCCGGGTAGACCTCGTTCCAGTCGTGCACCCGTTCCGCAACCGGACGGCGCTCGGCCACCTCCCGCGGCGTGGTCATGAAACCTCGGGGGTCAGCCATGTGCGGCCTCCATCATCATCGCGGTGGTTGCCTCTTCGTCCAGTCCGGCCTGCTCGGCCTCGGCCCGCGCGGCGACCACCCGGGCATAGTCGCGCGGCATCACGGTGGTGAACCGGCCGGCGAGATCGTCCAGCGTCAGCAGCCGCTCGGCCACCGCCGAACCGGTCTCCTCAGCGTGTTTGACCAGCAACTGCCGGATCCGGGCCACATCCTCGGCCGTCGGCGTCAACGCGTCGACCATCTCGGTGTTCAGCCGCTCCGGGTCCAGATCGAGGACATACGCCACACCACCCGACATGCCGGCCGCGAAGTTGCGTCCGGTGCTGCCCAGGACGAGCGCCTGACCTCCGGTCATGTACTCGCAGCCATGGTCGCCGACGCCCTCAACGACGGCGGTGGCACCGGAGTTGCGGACGCAGAACCGCTCGCCGACCTTGCCCCGGATGAACAACTCACCCGAGGTGGCGCCGTAGCCGATCACGTTGCCGGCGATGATGTGCTCCTCGGCGACGAAAGCGGCGTCCTCAGCGGGCCGGACGGTCAACCGGCCGCCGGAAAGGCCCTTGCCGAAGTAGTCGTTGGCGTCGCCGACCAGTCGCAGGGTCACGCCGGCTGGCAAGAATGCGCCGAAGCTCTGCCCGGCGGTCCCCCGCAGCGTCAGGTCGATGGTGTTTTCGGGCAGGCCCTTGCCGCGGGTCGCCTTGGTCACCTCGTGACCGAGGATGGTGCCGACCGTGCGGTCCACGTTGCGCACCGCTAGGTCGGCGCGGACGAGTTCGCCGTTGGTCAGCGCCGGTCGCGCCAACTCGATCAGCGTGGTGTCGAGCTTGGTGTCCAGGCCGTGGTCCTGCACGGTGACCCGATGCAGCGGCTGGTCGGTGTCGACCCAGTGCAGGATCGGCTCCAGGTCGAGCCCCTTCGCCTTCCAGTGGTCGATCGCGCGGCGGGCATGCAGCACCTCGACATGACCGACCGCCTCTTCGATGGAACGGAAACCCAACGAGGCCAGGATCTCCCGCACCTCCTCGGCGATGAACTCGAAGAAGTTGACGACGAACTCGGGTTTGCCGCTGAACTTCGCCCGCAACTCCGGGTTCTGCGTCGCGACACCGACCGGACAGGTGTCCAGATGGCAGACCCGCATCATGATGCAACCCGAGACCACCAGTGGCGCGGTGGCGAAGCCGAACTCCTCGGCACCCAGCAAGGCGCCGATCACGACGTCCCGGCCAGTCTTGAGCTGGCCGTCCACCTGCACCACGATCCGGTCCCGCAGGCCGTTGATCAGCAGGGTCTGTTGGGTTTCGGCCAACCCGAGCTCCCAGGGTCCGCCGGCGTGCTTGAGCGAAGTCAGCGGAGCCGCGCCCGTGCCGCCGTCGTGGCCGGAGATCAGCACCACATCGGCCTTCGCCTTGGAGACGCCGGCCGCGACGGTGCCGACGCCCACCTCGGCGACCAGCTTGACGTGCACCCGGGCGACCGGGTTGGCGCATTTGAGGTCGTGAATCAGCTGCTTGAGGTCTTCGATCGAATAGATGTCGTGGTGCGGCGGCGGGCTGATCAGGCCGACACCCGGGGTCGAGTGCCGGGTGCTCGCCACCCACGGGTAGACCTTCTGGCCGGGCAGCTGGCCACCCTCGCCGGGCTTGGCGCCCTGGGCCATCTTGATCTGGATGTCGGTGGCGTTGCTCAGGTAGTCCGAGGTGACGCCAAAGCGACCCGAGGCCACCTGCTTGATCGCCGAGCGCCGCTCGGGATCGTAGAGCCGGTCGACGTCCTCGCCGCCCTCGCCGGTGTTGGACTTTGCGCCCAGCCGGTTCATCGCGATGGCGAGGGTCTCGTGCGCCTCGCGGGAGATCGAGCCGTACGACATCGCACCGGTGGAGAACCGCTTCACGATCTCGCTGACCGGTTCGACCTGGTCGATCGGCACCGGCTTGCGATCGGACGCGAATTCGAGCAGTCCGCGCAGCGTCATCAGCCGCTCGGACTGGTCGTTCACTCGCTCGGTGTAGGCCTTGAAGATGTCATAGCGCTTCGACCGGGTGGCGTGCTGCAGGCGGAACACGGTCTCGGGATCGAACAGGTGCGGTTCGCCCTCGCGCCGCCACTGGTACTCGCCGCCAACGTTCAGGGTGCGGTGCGGCAGGGTGATCCGGTCCGGTGGGTAGGCCAGCGCATGCCGGGCGGCGATGCCTTGGGCGACCTCGTCCAGGCCGATGCCTTCGACCCGGCTCGGGGTGCCGGTGAAGTAGGTGTCGACGAACTCCGAGCTCAAACCGAGCGCTTCGAAGATCTGGGCGCCGGTGTACGAGGCGATCGTGGAGACGCCCATCTTCGACATCACCTTCAGGACGCCCTTGCCGAGCGCCTTGCGCACGTTGGCGACCGCCTGCTCGGGGTCGACCTTCACCAGCCATTCGCGGCGGGCCAGGTCCTCGGCCGATTCGAAGGCGAGGTAAGGGTTGACCGCTGCCGCGCCGTAGCCGATCAGCAGGGCGAGATGGTGCACCTCGCGGACGTCGCCGGCTTCCACGATCAGGCCGACGTGGCTGCGCTTCTTCTCACGCACCAGGTGGTGGTGCACGGCGGCGGTCAACAGCAGCGACGGAATGGGTGCCAGGTCGGCGTTGGAGTGCCGGTCGGAGAGGATGATCGTCCGACAACCCTTGTCGATGGACGCCGTCACCTCGCGGCAGAGCTCGTCCAGCGCCGACTTCAAACCCTCGGCGCCCTCCTCGACCGGGTAGAGTCCGCGCACCACATGGGTGTCGTAGGCGGGCATCGTGCCGTCGCGGTTGATCCGCACCAGCTTGGCCAGCTGGTCGGAATCGAGCACCGGATAGCCGATGACGATCTGCTTGCACGAGTCGGGACCGGCCTGCAGCAGGTTCCCCTCCGGCCCGAACGTGGCGCTGAGCGAGGTGACCAGTTCCTCGCGGATGGCGTCCAGCGGCGGGTTGGTCACCTGCGCGAACAGCTGGACGAAGTAGTCGAAGATCAGCCGGGGACGCTTGCTGAGCACCGCCAACGGGGTGTCCGTGCCCATCGAGCCGATCGGTTCGGCGCCGCTGTTCGCCATCGGCACCAGCAGCAGCTTCAGTTCTTCATGGGTGTAGCCGAACATCTGCTGGCGACGCAGCACTGAGGCGGCACTGTGCACCACGTGCTGGCGTTCCGGCAGTTCGTCCAGATTGATTCGCCCCTCCTCCAGCCACTCGCCGTAAGGATGGGCGGCGGCAAGCGAGGACTTGATCTCGGCGTCGTCGATCAGCCGGTGCTCGTTCAGGTCGACCAGCAGCATCCGGCCGGGCTGGAGGCGTCCCTTGGAGATCACCGAACTCTGCGGCAGGTCGAGGACGCCGGCCTCGGAGGCGAACACCACCAGGCCGTCGTCGGTCACCCAGTACCGGCCCGGGCGCAGGCCGTTGCGGTCCAAGGTGGCGCCGATCATGCTGCCGTCGGTGAAACAGACCGCGGCGGGGCCGTCCCACGGCTCCATCAGCGAGGAATGGAACGAGTAGAACGCCCGGCGGGCCGGCTCCATCTCGGTGTTGTTCTCCCAGGGCTCGGGGATCATCATCATCACCGCGTGCGGCAGCGAACGCCCGCCCAGATGCAGCAGTTCGAGCACCTCGTCGAAGGACGCCGAGTCGGAGCCCCCCGGGGTGCAGATCGGGAAGATCCGCTCCAGGTCCCCGGGGATCAGATCGCTGGCCAGAAGTGCCTCGCGGGCCCGCATCCAGTTCCGGTTGCCCTTCACCGTGTTGATCTCGCCGTTGTGCGCGATCAGCCGGTAGGGATGGCTGAGCTCCCAGGCCGGAAAAGTGTTGGTCGAGAACCGGGAATGCACCAGCGCCAGCGCCGAGGCGATACGCGGGTCGGTGAGGTCGGGGAACACCTCGGCCAGCTGCTGGGTGGTCAGCATGCCCTTGTAGACCGTGGTGCGGCTGGACAGCGAGGCGCAATAGATGCCGGCCTCGTTGCGCGCGCGCTGCCGCAGCGGGTAGGCCAACCGGTCGAGGTCAATCCCGGTCTCGCCGCCGGGCGACGACAGGAACAGCTGCTCGAAGACCGGCATGGACTCGCGGGAGATCGGGCTGAGGGTGCTGTCGTCGGTCGGCACCGGACGCCAGCCGAGGACGTCGAGGCCTTCCTCGATGGCGATGTATTCGATGGCGCGCTTGACGCCGGCACGCTTCACCGGCGAGGTGGGCAGGAACGCCATGCCCATCGCATAGCTGCCGGCCTCCGGCAAGTCGAAGTCGGCGACGGCGCGCAGGAAGGCGTCCGGGACCTGCAGCAACATGCCGGCCCCGTCGCCGGCGGCCGCGTCCGCGCCGGTGGCGCCGCGATGGTCGAGGTTCTCCAACGCGGTCAGGCCCTTGGCCACGATGTCGTGGCTGGCTTCCCCGCTGAGCTGGGCGACGAAAGCGACGCCGCAGGCGTCGTGCTCGAAGGATGGGTCATATAGACCTTGTGCGGGTCTCGCGGGCATCGATGTCTCGGCCATAGGGCGTTCTCCTCATCATTCGGGGTGCGCAGGCCACCAGCCGGGTGCTATGAAGCGTCCGCCACCCGGCGTCGACGCTGCACGCGTGCGAAGCATACCGCTCGTGCACATCCGGTCGGCACGCAGCCCGATCCGTCGGCTCTGCACAGGTTCAAAGCCTACCGACGGGCGCGTTTCGACAGGGTTACGGCGGTTTGCATGATGGACGGTCGCGAGCTGACCGGGACCGGCTCCGGAACGCTGTCGCCACACCGGGTGCCGCGGCCCTCGACTCCTCCGCTCGACACTTCTACCCTGAGGCCATGACAGCCACGGAATGGCAGTCGGTAGCCGACACCAACGAAGGTGCTTTCGTGGTGGACCTGCCGGCCGGATGGAGCCACGACGTCCGGTTGCTGCGCGTGGGGCCCGCGATGCGACGGGCGGTCAGGTCGGTCTCGCCTGACGGTTCGCTGCGGCTCAGCTTGCACGATCCGGACATTCCCGACTTCTACGAGCCGTCGTCGGGCATGTTCGTTCAGCCGGGCGTCCATCAGCTGGCCCAGTATGTGGGGGCCGAGGCGTTCGCGCCGCAGTACCTGAGCCAGCGGTTCGGTGCGGCTCCCGGATTCCACATGGGCACGGTGCAGCCCGAACCGGAAGTGGTCCAGACGACGCACCGGCGGGCAGCTGCGTCCGGGGCGCAACTGCGGTGCACGGCCGCCTCCGCGCGGTTCGGCTTCACCGATCAAGGCGGCGCGGTGGAAGCCGTCGCGATCGTTTCGACACTCTCGTTCGGCCCCAGCTGGATGGCGGACGTGTGCGCAGTGTTCGCGGTGGGCGGTGCGGAGCCCGACCGGGCGTTGCTGCTGAAGGCGATGTACTCGGAGCGGACCAGCCAGCCGTGGCAGGCCGGGCAGAACCAGTTGTTCGCGAACCAGCAGGCGATCAATGCCCAGCAGGACGCCATGTGGATGGCCATCAACCAGGCGGGGCACACTCAGCGGATGGGTGATATCGCCGCTGCGGGCGCGGTCAACACGGCGATCCACAACGACCGGGTGGCGATGGGGGAGGCCAGCACCGCCGCCTTCCTCAACCGGCTCAGTCAGCCGACAGCCACGGGCTTCGCGGACGCCCCCGGGCTCGATCAGCAGCACTCGTATCTCAACGCGATCCGGGAAGAAGAGACGGTGCGGACGGCGTCCGGTGACGACGTTCAGGTGGACGCCGGTGCAGACCGCTACTTCATCGACGAGCGCAACCGGCGCTGGGTCGGTGCGTCGGGCTCAGCAGACGCCAATGACTTCCGCGCCGTCGGGCTCAACCCGGACGACTTCCAGGAGGGCCAGATCCGGCGCTGAGCGGTTCGACTCCGGTTGGCATGGTTTCGACCAGCTCAACCACCGGTGGTCGAGCTGGTCGAGACCCCTTCAGCGGACGCGACCGACCAGCTCAGCCGCTCGACGAGCCCTTCCCCTCGGACGCCGGCACCTCGGCGTCCGAAACCGGTTCGTCGTCCTCGGCACGGTCGGCGGACGCCACGTCGGCACCGTCCGGTGTTGCTGGACTGTCCTGACTCGGAGCGTCCAGATACACGCCTTCTTCTCGTCCGGGACGGTTCTTCACCAGCCAGACGAACAGCGCGACGCCGACCAGACAGATCAGCGCGGCGACCGCCTGGTTGAACCGGATCGGGCCGAAGGTGTCGTAGGAGAAGTCCAGCCGGAGTCCCTCGGTGAAGAATCGGCCGAAACCATAGAGCGCGATGTAGAGCGCGAACACCTTTCCCCGGCCGAGGCGAAAGCGCCGATCCGCCCAGATCAGGGTGAGCGCCACCAGGATGTTCCACAGCGACTCGTAGGCGAACGTCGGCTGGAAGGTGGCGTACTGCTCGAATCCCGGGACGCGGTGTGCCATGTCGATCTCAAGACCCCAGGGCAGGTCGGTGGGCAGTCCGTACAGCTCCTGGTTGAACCAGTTGCCGAACCGGCCCAACGCCTGACCGACGGCGATGCCCGGTGCCAGCGAGTCGGCCAGCGAGCTGAACCGGACGCCCAACCGACGGCACATTAGCCAGGCGGCCAGCGCGCCGCCGCCGATGGCGCCGTAGATGGCGATGCCGCCCTCCCAGATCCGCAGCGCGCTCCACGGATCGATGCCGGGCGCGAAGTAGTCGCCGAGATGGGTCAGCACGTGGTAGATCCGGGCCCCGACGATGCCCACCGGAATGGCCACCAGCACGATCGTCTCGAACTGCTCGGGCGAACCGCCGCGGGCTTGCCAGCGCCGATTGCCGATCATCCAGGCCGCAACCATCCCGGCGATCAGGCAGAGCGCGTAGATGTGCAGGAAGAACGGACCGATCTGCCAGCCATTGATCGGCGGGGACGGGATGGACAACAACACCCGCCCATCCTGCCTCATCCCCGACGGACACCACTGCTTGGATCAACGGGGACGGTTCTCGCGGTGCGAATTTCGCGCGTCGGGGACGGTTCTCCCGGTCACCGGGGACGGTTCTTTCGGTCACCGGGGACGGTTCTTTCGGTCACCGGGGACGGTTCCTTCGGTCACCGGGGACGGTTCCTTCGGTCACCAGGGACGGTTCCTGTGGTCACCAGGGACGGTTCTCTCGGTCACCAGGGACAGTTCCTTCGGTCACCAGGGACGGTTCCTTCGGTCACCAAAGCCACAAAACGAGCCGTTGCTGGTGACCAAGAGAACCGTCCCCAGTGACCACAGGAACCGTCCCCAGTGACCACAAAACGAGCCGTTGCTGGTGACCACAGGAACCGTCCCCAGTGACCACAAAACGAGCCGTTGCTGGTGACCACAGGAACCGTCCCCAGTGACCACAGGAGCCGTCCCCGGGCGGTCAGGGTTGGGTGGCGGCGAAGCGTTCGAAGTCGTCCTTGTAGGTGCCGATCGAGGTGCCCTGAGTCCAGACCAGGCGGCCCTTGCGAGCCTGGTCGAAGCCGACCACCTGGGTGGAGTGGGTCACTTCGTAGCCGCCGTCGGGGGTCTTGGTGGTGCCCTCGATGACCACGCCCATGGTGGCGGCGATCTTCTTGATCTCGTCCAGTGACCCGGTGAGGCCGATGAAGGTGGGGTCGAATCGGGCCAGGTAAGTCTTCAGCACCTCGGGGGTGTCGCGGGCCGGGTCGGTGGTGATCAGCAGCACCTGGATCTTGCCTCGGGTCTCGGGGCTGACCCGGTTCAGGGCGCTGGCCAGGTCGGACAGGGTGGTCTTGCAGATATCGGGGCAGTTCGTGTAGCCGAAGAACACCACGACGACCGGCTTGTCGCTGCCGGTGCGCAGGGCGTACTTCCGCCCGGTCGAGTCGGTCAGGGCGACGTCCGGCATCGTGTACGGCTCGGTCAACTCGGCGCCGCCATAGGTCTTCGCTGACGCGCTGCCGACCGGGCGCACCTCCGCGGCCGGGCCGCTACAGGCTGCCAGCGCGACAGCTGCGACCACCGCGAGAGTGAGCCCGGCCAGCCGCTTCATCGCCGGACGCCGGCCACCAGGTCGGTGAGCACGGCACGGATGCCGCTGAGGTCGCCCGGGTTCCCGGCGTCGTCGGCGGCCAGTGCCGGCTTGATGAAGGCCGAGCCGACGATCACCCCGTCGGCGAAGGTCGCCACGTCGGCGGCCTGGTCGCCGTTGGAGACGCCGAGCCCGACGCCGACCAGCGTGTCTGGGGCAAGGGCGCGGATCCGGGTGACCAGCTCGGGGGCCGCCGAGGATGAGGCCGTCCGGGTGCCGGTGACCCCCATCACCGCGGTGGCGTACATCCAACCCCGGCAGGCCTTCGCGGTGGCGACGATCCGCTCGTCGCTCGACGACGGCGACACCAGGAAGATCCGGTCCAGCCCGTGCTCATCGGACGCCTCGAACCAGTCGGACGCCTCGTCCGGCACCAGGTCGGGGGTGATCAGCCCCGCTCCTCCGGCGGCCGCCAGGTCGCGGGCGAAGGCGTCCACGCCGTAGCGGTCGACCAGGTTCCAGTAGGTCATCACCACCGGGGTGGTGCCGGTGTTGGCCACCGTCTCAACGGCGGCGAACACATCGCGGGTCCGGACGCCGCGGGCCAGCGCCCGCGTGCCGGCCCGCTGGATCACCACCCCGTCCATTACCGGATCGGAGTACGGCAGGCCGATCTCGATCAGGTCGGCGCCGGGCTCATCCCCCTCGCCGCACAGCGCGCGCAACACGTCCAGTGAGCCAGGGACGTCGGGAAAGCCGACCGGGTAGTAGGCGACCAGCGCCTTGCGGCCCTGCTCGGCGGCAGCCTGAAATGTCCGCCCGGAGATGCCGGCGCTCACCGTTCCCCTCCCACGCTGGCGTCGGCGGAGCCGTCCAGGCCGAACCACTTGATCGCGGTGTCCACGTCCTTGTCACCGCGACCCGAGACACAGACCACGATGATCGGCTGGGCGTCGGGGTACTTGGCGGCGACCCGCTTGCCCAGCCGCATCGTGCCGGCCAGGGCGTGCGCCGACTCGATCGCCGGCATGATGCCCTCGGTCCGGGTGAGCAGCTGCAGGGCCTCCATGGCCTCGGCGTCGGTCACCGGCTCGTAGGTCGCCCGCCCGGTCTTGGCCAACCACGAGTGCTCCGGACCGACGCCCGGGTAGTCCAGACCGGCGGAGATCGAGTGCGACTCCAGGGTCTGGCCGTCCTCGTTCTGCAAGATGTAGGTGCGCATGCCGTGCAACACGCCCACCGAGCCGCCGAAGATCGCGGACGCGTGCCGTCCGGTCTCGACGCCGTCACCGCCGGCCTCGAAGCCGTACAGCGCGACCGTTGGGTCGTCGATGAAGTCGGCGAACATGCCCATCGCGTTCGAGCCGCCGCCGACACAGGCGGTGACCGCGTCGGGTAGCCGTCCGTAGCGCTCCAGCACCTGAGCTTTGGCCTCGGTGGAGATCACCCGCTGCAGTTCTCGGACCATCTTCGGGAACGGGTGCGGGCCGGCCACCGTACCGATCAGGTAATGGGTGTTGTCGACGCTGGCGACCCAGTCGCGCATGGCGTCGTTCATCGCGTCTTTCAGCGTCTGGCTACCGGATTCGACAGCGATCACCTCGGCGCCGAGCAGCTGCATGCGGGCCACGTTGAGCGCCTGCCGGTCGGTGTCGACCTTGCCCATGTAGACCCGGCACTCCAGGCCGAGCAGGGCGGCAGCGGTTGCGGTGGCGACACCATGCTGGCCGGCGCCGGTCTCGGCGATCACCCGGGTCTTGCCCATCCGCTTGGTCAGCAGCGCCTGGCCGAGCACGTTGTTGATCTTGTGCGACCCCGTGTGGTTCAGGTCCTCACGCTTGAGCAGCACGATCGCGTTGCCGCAGTGCTCGGCGAACCGCTTCGCCTCGGTGAGCGGCGTGGGGCGTCCGGAATAGTTGCGGCGCAGGTCGTCCAGCTCGCGCCAGAAGGTCTCGTCACCCATCGCCTTGTCGAACTCAGCCTCCAGTTGGGCGAGTGCGGCGTACAGCGCCTCGGGGACGTACTTGCCCCCGAAGATGTCGTAATGCCCCGCGGCATCGGGTAGCGACACGATCGATCCTGTTCTCGTTTGGGTGCGGACGGCCCACTCTACGCATCCGCCGCGGGCCGAGTCGTGATCTCTCGACGCTCGACCCTGTCCAGGACCACAACCGCGTCCTACCATCGTCGGCATGAAGCTGGAGGGTCTGTGCACCCTGGAGATCGCCTATATCGGACCGTTCCATCTGGCTCGCCCGTACGGGAACGAGTCCGGCCTCGGCTGGGGGCGCGGCGAGGGTACGGTCTCCGGCGATCAGTTGTCGGGACGTCTGGAGTGGTCCAACCATCCGGCTCGACGCGGCGACGGCGCGATGTTGCCGAACACTCGCGGGGTGATCACCACCGACGACGGCGCGTCGGTGCTTTTCGAACTGACCGGACGGACCGTGTTCGCCGAGCATGAGGGCGAGCAGGTCGGTCGGCAGTTGATGATGATGTTGCTCGAGAGCGAGCACGACGCCTACCGCTGGCTGAACGATACGGTCGCGATCTGCGAGGGTCGGATCGACCCGGTACGGACGACCGCCCGGGTCGACGTCCACCTCTGCATCAGCGAACTCTGACCTCGACACGCTCAACCGAGCGTGTCGAGGTCGTCGAGGAAGTCGCGCTGGGCCTGAGTTTCGGGAACCCGGACGCCGCGGGCGCGACCGATCGTCGACCAGGCTTCGGCAGGCCGGACACCCTCGAGCCGCAGCACCACGGCGGCCAGCAGTGACGAGCGCCCGATGCCGGCCCGGCAGTGGATCGCCACACCCTTGCCGTTCAGCAGTTCTTCGCGAACCTCGCGTGCAACGGCCAACGCCGCGCTGCTCTCCGGGACGCCCAAGTCGGACGTCGGCAGCTGCACGAACCGGACGCCGGCCCGCCGCGCGGCAGTACCCTCCGCCGCCAGGCCGAGCACGGCGGCGTCACCCTCGTCGAGCAGGCTGACCAGGGTGGACACACCGGCCCCGCTCAGCAGTTCGAGCTGTTCGCCCAGCCGATCGCCGCCATCCGGCGCGGCCATCGTCCACAGCCGTCCCGCCCCGCCGCGGGGGATCGGATACAGCCGAGGTGTGCTCACCAAACCCACTCTCCCCTACCGCGACAGACGTTGGGAGCCCTGGTAGCGGCCTGGCACCTGACGTCAGGCACCGACGATCGGTGTCAATCGAGGCAGAACTCGTTGCCCTCCACGTCCTGCATCACCAGGCACGATTCGTCGTCCTCATCGGCGGGCAGCAGATACAGCCGCTTTCCACCGAGTGCGACCAATCGCTCACACTCCGCCTCGAGCGCCGCCACTCGCTCCGCTCCCACGAGCCCGGTCCCCACCCGGACGTCAAGATGCAGCCGGTTTTTGACGACCTTGGCCTCGGGAACCCGTTGGAAGTACAACCGCGGACCGACACCCGTCGGATCGGTGCAGGCGAACCAGGCGCCCCGCTTCTCCGCCGGCAGCGTGCGATCGAACTCGGTCCAGCTTCCGAATCCCTCCGGCGGTGGAGGCGGAACGTAGCCCAACACGTCGCACCAGAAGCGGGCCACCCGCTCGGGGTCCGCGCAGTCGAAGGTGATCTGCACCTGCCTGACCGATGCCATCGCGCCACGATAGCGCCGCCGGTGTCCTGTTCAGTCGGACGCGAACTTGCCGCGACCGCATTCACCAGCAGCCGCCGGGCGTCCGTGCTGAGCGCGAGATGCCAGGTGACCAAGAGAACCGTCCCCAGCATGCGAACGAACGCCGGGGACGGTTCCGGACGTTCGAAAATCGAACGAAAAGAACCGTCCCCGACATTTCAGCGGTGGTTGATTCTTTCGAAACGGGAAGAGCTCTTGACGAGATCGACCAGCGATCGCCGGAAATCAGGACCCGGCGGCGATGAAGTCGGCGACGGCGGTCCGGGGGTCGCCGTGCTTGACCAGGGCTTCTCCGACGAGGATCACGTCGGCGCCGGCGTTGGAGACCCGTTGGACGTCGGCGACCGACAGGATGCCGGACTCGGCGACCTTCACCACATCGCCCGGGATCAGGCCGACCAGGCGTTCGAACTGGGCGAGGTCTACGTCCAGGGTCTGCAGGTTGCGGTTGTTGACCCCGATCAAGGACGCCCCGGCGGCCACGGCACGGCGAGTCTCCTCACTGGTGTGCACCTCGACCAGCGCGGTCAAGCCGAGCGTCTTCGCGGTCGCCATCAGCGAGGCCAATTCGTCGTCGGTCAGGGACGCCACGATCAGCAGGGCCAGATCGGCACCGGCTGCCCGAGCCTCCCACAACTGATAGTCGGTAACAATGAAGTCCTTGCGCAGCAACGGCGTATCGACCGCGGCTCGGACGGCTTCCAGGTCGGCCAGCGTCCCACCGAATCGGCGCCGCTCGGTCAGCACCGAGATCACGGACGCCCCACCCGCGGCGTACTGCGCCGCCAAAGCGGCCGGATCGGGGATATCGGCCAACGCGCCCTTGCTGGGACTGGACCGCTTCACCTCGGCGATCACCGCGAGAGGCTCGGCCCGGAAGGCGGGCATCGGGTCACGAGTAGTGCCCATGCCGGCCACCACAGCCGCGAGCTCGTCCAGGCTGCGGCGCGCGCGCCGCTCGGCGAGATCCTCGCGAACGCCGGCGACGATCTCGTCCAGCACACCCATCGTCAGGCCTGGCCCAGACCCATCTTGCTCATGATGCCGCCGACGACCGCGCCGGCCAGGATGACCGCGACGGACACCCAGACGAACACCCAGTTCGGGCCCATCAGGAAGGCGACGGTGGCGAGCAGGAAGCCGACACCGGAGATGATGCTGCCGGTCCAGGCCGCGGGCGTGCGGCCGTGGTGATAGTGCTTGCCGCCTTCGGCCATGGTGCTCTCCTGCGTCCCTCGGATGTGGTGGGCCCTATTCTGTCCGCTTCGCTGGCGGTTCGCCACCCTCGCCACGCACAGAACCCGTAGTCGGATCCTCTCCCGCGTCCAGCGCCTTCCAGGCGTCCAGCGCCGGATCAGGGGTCGCCTGGACCCGGGCCGCTGGGGGACCGGCGAACTGCAGCAGGATCGCCCCGACGACGGCGAGGACGCAGCCGGCCACGTAGACCCAGCGCCACGGCGTCGCCACCAAGGTGAAAGCGTCGCCCAGGGTGCTGCCGGGCAGCGTCGGCGCGACAGCGTTCAGCGCCACCATCACCCCGCCGACCGTCAGCACCGCGACGATGCCGAGCACGATTCGCTGCGCCACCGAGCGAAGCCAGTTGCCCAGGAACGCGCCGGCGGCCGCGGCCAGGATCAGCGCGAGCGTCGCGCCCGAGGTCGCCTGAGTGCCGCTCACCGACGTCCGCTCCCCCGCCGACCACCACGGCTGGGTGGTCGCCAGCAGTGCGGTCGCGCAGCCGATCCAGAGTCCGATATTTGCCCACCTGCGCATGTCAGCTCCAGTCGAGGCGACGCAGCCGGTGCGCGCCCTCAATGGCACGGATCACCGCTGCGGCCTTGTTGCGCACCTCGAGTTCCTCGTTGTGCGGGATCGAGTCGGCGACGATGCCCGCACCGGCCTGCACATGCGCAACGCCATCGGCCAGCACCGCCGTCCGGATCGCGATCGCCACGTCGGAGTTGCCAGCGAAGTCGAAGTAGCCGACGCCGCCGCCGTACAGCCCGCGCCGCGACACCTCCAGCTCGTCGATGATCTCCATCGCCCGCACCTTCGGGGCTCCCGACAGGGTGCCGGCCGGGAAGCAAGAGAGCGTGACGTCGAGCGCCGTCCGGCCGGACGACAGCTCGCCGACCACCGCGGCCTCCAGATGCATGATGTGGCTGTAGCGGCGCACCTTCATGAACTCGACCACCTCGACCGAGCCCGGACGGCACACCCGGCCCAGATCGTTGCGACCCAGATCGACCAGCATCAGATGCTCGGCCCGTTCCTTCGGATCGGCCAGCAACTCGGCCTCCATGGCGGCGTCCTCGCTGGCGGAGCTCCCCCGCGGCCGGGAGCCGGCGATCGGATGGGTTTCGGCACGTCCGTTGCTGACCGTGACGAGCGCCTCGGGGCTGGAGCCGACCACGGCGAGACCCGGCAACCGCAGCAGGTACAGGTAGGGGCTCGGGTTGGTGCGGCGCAGGATGCGATACACGTCGAGCGCGTCGGCGTCGGTGGCGATGTCGAAGCGCTGGCTGGGCACGATCTGGAAGGCCTCGCCGGCCTTGATCTCCTCCACCGCCGCGACCACGGCCGCCTCGTACTCCTCGGCGCTCCGCTGCCGCCGGATCTGCGGCGCGTCGACCTGTGGATCGACGACGGCGACCGCCGGGGTCAACGGCTCGGTCAGCTGCGCCACCATCGCGAGCACCCGGTCGCGGGCATCCGCCCAGGCGTCGTCGGCACGCTCGTCGGAGTCGTCGAAGTTGAAGGCATTGGCTAGCAGCCACACCTCGCCGGTGTGATGGTCGAGGATCGCCATGTCGCTGACCATCATCATCACTAGTTCGGGCAGCCGCAGGTCGTCCGGGTTGCCGTCCGGCAGCACCTCCAGCCGACGGACTACGTCGTAGGCCAGATAGCCGACCATGCCGGAGGTCAGCGGCGGCAACGCGTCGTCGCCCGGCGTGTGCAGGATCCGCAGGGTTTCCGCGAGCACCTGCAACGGGTCGCCATCTGTCGGCAACCCGGCCAGCGGACGTCCGGTCCACCGCGCCTCGCCATCGGATTCGGTGAGGGTAGCCACCGCATGGACGCCGACGAACGACCAGCGCGACCACATGCCGTTGTCGGCCGATTCGAGCAGGAAGGTGTGGTCACGATCGCCGCACAGCCGGTGGTAGAGCCCGACCGCGGTCAAGTCGTCGGCCAGCAGCCGGGTGTAGACCGAGATCACCCGGCGTTCGCGGGCGAGTTCGAGGAACTCGCTCAGGTCGGGGGTCACCGGCAGGGGGGTCATCGGCTCTCCTCGGTCTGCGGGGTTTCGGTCTCAGCGGACCCGACCCGCTCGACCGACTGCTCGTCGGCCAGCACGGATCGGTCGGTGAAGCAGGTCCGGGTGCCGCTGTGGCAGGCCGGGCCAGTCTGGTCGACGAGCACCAACAGCGTGTCGCCGTCGCAGTCCAGCGACACCTGCCGCACGTGCTGGGTGTTGCCTGAGGTTTCGCCCTTCACCCAGTACTCCCCGCGGCTGCGCGACCAGTAGGTGCCGCGCCGGGTCGCCAGGGTGCGGGCGAGGGCCTCGTCGTCCATCCAGGCCAGCATGAGCACCTCGCGCGACGTGGCGTCCTGGACGACGGCAGGCACCAGTTGGTCGGCGTTGCGCTTGAGCCGCGCGGCGACGGCGGGGTCGAGACTCACCCGGTCATTGTGGCAGGAGCAGCGAGTGGTCCACGGCCCGGCCCAAGCCCCACCGGGCGCCCGAACCCGCGTGGACACGCACTAATCTGAGCAGATGTCTGCCGTGAACGACCGAGCCCAGGCCGAACGCGGCCACACCTGCGATGCCCTGCTGGCGGTGGGGCCGACCGCCTCGACCCTGTGCGAGGGCTGGGCGGCCAACGATCTGCTCGCTCACCTGATCATCCGCGATGGTGAGATCTCCAACGCGATCGGAGCCGTCATTCCGGCATTCGCCGGCCGGTATGAATCCCGGGTGGCCGAGTTGAAGAGCAGCGACTACGCCGAGGTGGTGGATAAGTTGCGTCAGGGCCCGCCGCGCGGATCACTGTTCGCGATTCCGGCCATGGACGCGGTGGCCAACTCGACCGAGTTCCTGATCCACGGCATGGACGTCCGGCGCGCTAACGACCTGCCCGAACCCGCCCGTGACGAGGAGTTCCAGTCCTGGGCATGGTCACAACTGACCCGCGTCGGCAAGCTGATGCTGCGCCGTCCCCCGGTGGCGCTCGCCCTGGAATGGTCCGGACGCCCCGAGCGGGTCGTCCGGGCCGGGTCCGGCAACCGGGTCGTCACAGTGATCGGCGAACCGACGGAACTGCTGCTCTACGCGTTCGGACGCCGCGCCGCGGCCGACGTCCGCTACGTCGGGCTGGAGCCGGCGGTCGCCGAAGCGCGCCGCTGAAGCCACCGCGCCACGACGAGCCCGGCCAGCACGCCGGACAGGTCAGCGGCCACGTCCCAGATATCGCCGTCCCGGCCCGGCAGCAGCCACGCCTGCACCAGTTCGCTGATCACGGCGTTGGCGCCGAACACCACGGCCGGCCACCAGTGCCGCGCCAACAGCACCGCCAGCAGGGTGGGCGCGGCGAAACCGGCGAAGTGGAGCACCTTGTCGGAGCTCGGGAACCACACCGAGGCGCCGGGCTCGCCAGGCGTGTAGAGCCCGTACAGGTGCGCCGCGACCGCCAGGCCCAGCGCTGCCCAGAGAAATACCTGAAGCCAGTGCTGCCGACGTTTAGCGTGCCGATCGGCCGGTTCGGCTGAAGCGACCGGCGTGACCTGGCCTGTGATGTCGGGCACCGGACAAGTCTGCCAGCCTGACCGAAAACGGCCGGCTGGCATGGGCCGGTGCACATCGCTGAAACAATCATCGGCATGCGCGTCTTCAACTTCTCCGCCGGCCCCGCCATGCTTCCCGAGCCCGTCCTGCAGCAAGCCAAGGACGAGTTTCTGGACTGGAACGGCTCCGGGATGTCGGTGATGGAGGTGTCGCACCGCAGCAAGGAGTTCATTGCCTGCGCCGAGCACGCCGAAGCCACCCTGCGCGCCGTGATGGGCATTCCGGACAACTACAAGGTGCTGTTCCTGCAGGGCGGCGCGATGGGCCAGTTCGCCGCCGTCCCGCTGAACCTCGCGTCCGACGGCGCCGCCGCCGACTACCTGAACACCGGTGACTGGTCGGCGAAGGCGATCAGCGAAGCCAAGAATTACGTCACCGCCCGGGTGATCGCCGACGAGAAGCCGGACAACTACACCCGGGTGCCTGCCGAGGGTTCCTTCCAGGTCGGCTCCGACGCCGCCTACCTGCACTACACGCCGAACGAAACCATTCGCGGCGTCGAGTTCGGCTACGTCCCGGACGCGGGCGACGTCCCGCTGGTCGCCGACCTGAGTTCCACGATCCTGTCCCGCCCGATCGACGTGTCGAAGTTCGGCCTGATCTATGCGGGCGCCCAGAAGAACATGGGGCCGTCCGGCATGTGCGTGGTGATCGTCCGGAACGACCTGCTGGAGCGGGCCCGGCCCGGCACCCCGTCGGTGTGGAACTACGCCAAGATGGCCGCCAACGGCTCGATGCTGAACACCCCGCCGACCTTCGGCTGGTACCTGCTCGGGCTGGTCTACGAATGGGTGCAGGCCCACGGCGGGCTGCCGGCGATGGCCGAGCGGAACCGCGCCAAAGCCGAGGCGCTGTACGGGTTCATCGACGGCTCCGACTTCTACCGCAACCCGGTCGAGAAGGGCAGCCGGTCGTGGATGAACGTGCCGTTCCTGATAGCCAAACCCGAACTGGAAAAGACCTTCGTCGCCGAGGCGGCGCAAGCCGGTCTCACCAACCTGGCCGGTCACCGGAGCGTCGGTGGCATGCGGGCTAGCATCTACAACGCCATGCCCCTGGAGGGCGTCCTGGCACTCATCGACTTCATGAAGGAGTTCGAGCGCAGCAACGGCTGAGGCTCACATCACCATGCCTTTTCGCATTCGCACCCTGAACGCAATCAGCCAGGCAGGGCTGTCCCGGCTGCCTGGCGACCGGTACCTGGTCGGCCACGACATCAGCCATCCGGACGCCCTGCTGCTGCGCTCCGCCAGCCTGCACAACCAGCCGATCGAGCCGTCCGTGCTCGCCGTGGCGCGGGCCGGGGCCGGCACCAACAACATTCCGGTTGCGGAGTACTCCAAGCTCGGCATTCCGGTGTTCAACACCCCCGGCGCCAATGCCAATGCGGTCAAGGAACTGGTGGTGGCGGGGCTGTTCCTGGCCGCCCGCAACATCGTGGACGCCGCCGCCTTCGCCCACCGCCTCGAAGGCGATCACGCCACCATGGACAAGCTGGTCGAGGCCGGCAAGAAGAACTACGTCGGGTTCGAACTGCCCGGCCGGGTGCTGGGCGTCATCGGCCTCGGCGCGGTCGGTGTCGAGGTGGCTAACGTGGCGATCTCGCTCGGCATGCACGTGCTCGGCTACGACCCGGGCATCACCGTGCAGCACGCGTGGGCGCTGTCCTCGCAGGTCGAGCACGTCACGTCGCTGGAGGATCTGCTCAGGCGCTCCGACATTGTCAGCCTGCACATCCCGCTGGTGGCCGGCACCAAGGGCCTGATCGGTGCCGAGCAGTTCACGGCGATGAAGTCGTCCGCGGTGCTGCTCAACTTCGCCCGTGGTCCGATCGTGGACGAACCCAGCCTGCTGGCCGCGCTGGAAACCAACCAGATCCGCGGGTACGTGTGTGACTTTCCCACTCCGACGCTGAACAAACGGCCGCGGGTGGTGACCCTGCCGCACCTGGGTGCGTCCACCAACGAGGCCGAGGAGAACTGCGCCCGGATGGCCGCCGACGAACTGCGCTGGTACCTCGAGGACGGCACCATCCAGAACTCGGTGAACTTCGCGGACGCCCGGCTGCCCCGCGGGGAAGGCACCCGCCGGGTGGCCATCGCCAACAGCAACGTGCCGAACATGGTCGGCCAGATCTCCACAATGCTGGCCGACGCCCAGCTGAACATCTCCGATCTGCTCAACAAGTCGCGCGGCGACCTGGCCTACACCCTGGTGGACGTCGAGGGTGCGGTTCCCGAGGCATTGATCGACCGCATCCGCGGTATCGACGGGGTGCTGTCGGCACGGCTGCTCTGAGCCAGTCGCCGCCGATCTCATCAACGGCGGCGACTGGCAGTTCGTGTGGCCGCTTTCGTGCAATAACACGAAAGCGGCTACCGAAGATGACGTCCGTCACCGATGGTGAGATCGATGACATTCGGGCGGCTCCACTGGCGAGAGCCGCACTGATCGAGACCCCGTTAGGCAAGGCTCTGCTGCTTTGCCGACGGCAGTATCGCGCGTAGCGTGGACGCATGAATGCGACCGATTCCACCTTCATGGACCTGCTGCAGGCCCAGGTTCGCAACGAGTTCGCCGCCAGCCAGCAGTACATCGCGGTCGCGGTGTGGTTCGACGGCAAGGATCTGCCCCAGCTGGCGGCGCACTTCTATCGTCAGTCCGTCGAGGAGCGCAATCACGCGATGATGCTCGTCCAGTACCTGCTCGACCGTGATGTCCATCCGGTGATCGCGGGCCTGGACGACCCCGAGACCGACTTCGACTCGGTGACCGCGCCGATCGCGCTCGCGCTGAGCCAGGAGAAGGAGGTCACCGGCCAGATCGAGGGCCTCTTCCGTGCCGCCAGGGCCGAGGACGACGCGCTCGGCGAGCAGTTCATGCTGTGGTTCCTCAAGGAGCAGGTCGAGGAGGTGTCGTCGATGTCCACGCTGCTGGCGGTCGCCGAACGTGCCGGCGACAACTGGTTCCACCTCGAAGAATTCCTGGCCCGCGAGGCGGTCGGGGACTCCGGCCAGGACTCCTCCGCGCCGGAGGCGGCCGGCGGCGCGTTGTAATCGAGACAACACTCGGCGCGTCTCGGACAACAATCCCGGCAACACCGGACGGCGATTCTGGCGGCATCCGATCCGAAAGGTGCCGCCATGGAGTCCGTCACTCCCCTGTTCAACCATTCCGACCAGGACAAGCCGGTGAGCCGCTCAGGCAAGGCCTGGGAGCCGTCCGACTACGAGTCGCTGGTCGAAGGCATCCGCCAGGGTCTCGAGTTGCCGGCCCTGGCCACCCGACTCGGGCGATCAACCAACGTCGTCTCTATTCGGCTGAGACGGCTGCTGCCGTTGGCGCAGCGGGACTGCCTGTTCGATCAGGTCCTCCCCGCTCTGCGGATCGTGCTCGCCGACCCCGGCTACGACTGGCGCGCAGAGATGCTGCTCAGTCCGCCGCCGGCACCGATCATTCACCAGGAAGCGATCCGCACCGGATTGGACGGGCTTTCCGACGAGCAGGTGATCACCGTCGCCTACGCGCTGCTCGCCTCCGGCGGTCGCGAAGAGGGCGAACTGCTCGATCAGCTCCACGAGCGCCTCGAGAGCGAGGGCCTGATAGAGCGGCTGATCGGGCTGCGCGCCCAGCGAGCCGTCCGCTCCTCCCCGTTCTCAATCGACGAGGACGCCGCCTGGGCACACGCCAGCTACTGGGTACGCGGACGCAGCAGCTACTACTCCTGGCAGCGTCGCCGCCGCTCCGACCCGGGCTGGTGAGGGTCTGTTCTGGTGATCGCCGCCGAGGATGCGGGACCGATAGCAAACGCGGCGGCGACTCAATGCGGTTGCGGCGGAGCAGGGACGGGGCGTCCGAGGTGGTACGCGATGCCCTGGATGAGTACTTGGCGCGCCATTGACCAGCTGGCAGGCGATTTCGACACGCTCAACCGACGATGGTTGCGTGATCAGCCGTCTCCTTGGTGGACGCCAGCCATGCCCTGGGTGAGCTGCCGACCCGCTGGGTGAACAACCGGGAGAATGAACTGCCGGTGTAGCCCAGTTCGTTAGCGACCCGGCTGACCGGATCGCCGCGTCGGAGCAGTTGCTGGCCGACCAGGATCCGCCAGTCGGTCAGGTATCCGTGCGGGGTGCTTCCCATCAGCTCGCTGAACCGTGCGACGAACCCGCTGCGTGACATGTGCGCGGTCGCGCTCAGTTCGGCCAGCGTCCACTGATGGCCGGGATCGGCGTGCATGGCGGTCAGCGCGCGGGCCAACTGTGGATCCGCCATGCCTTCCAGGAGTCCGGGCCGCAGGCCGGCATCCTTGGAATGGTCGAGCAGCCAGCGCAGCAGCTTGATCAGGGTGATCTCGAACAGCCGATCGACAACGTGGCGATGACCGCACCGGAAGTCGTCGATCTCGTCGAACAGCAGTCCCAGCGAACCTTCCAGCCCGGACACCTCCGCAATCGGCACCGTCAGGACATCGGGCAGGGCCCGCACCAGCGGATTGTCGTCGCCGCCGTCGAACTCCAAGGTCGCGCAGGCCAGATCGACGCCGATGCCCCCGGTCTGGAACGAATGGTCATGGCCGCGCGGATAGAACAGCACGGTCGGTTCGGCGACCAGCCGGCGTGCGCCGTCCGGGCCGTCGAAGATTGTCAACTCCCCCGCGCGCAGAATGTGCAGAAACCCGCGACCCGTGACCGGCTCGAATCGGCGTCGGCCGCACAGCGGGCCGGTATGGAACTGGCGAGCCCGCACCGTGAACCTCTCCAGTAGGTCATCAAGCCGATCAGTGGGCACCATGGGGGAATGCTAGACGATCAGACAACTATTGCGGATGATGCGTGCTGCAACGTCCAGCCGAGTCAGCGAAGCTGAGCACAAGCAGCACAAGAAGCGGCATCCAAGCAAAGGAGATCCCGATGTCCCGCGTCCCTCTCGTTGATCCCAGTACGACCGACGGCCAGCGCCGAGCCAGCCTTGATCGGATCGGTGTCGCATTCGGCACGGTGCCGGCCATGTTCCGCGCGGTCGCGAACTCCCCCGCAGCGCTGCAGTCCATGTGGGGAGCGTTCGGCGCCTTCTCCACCGGCGCGCTAGGGGCGGCATTGAGCGAGCAGATCGCCGTAGCCGTCGCCGACCGCAGCAAGTGCCACTACTGCCTCGCGGCACACACCGCGCTGGGCCTGAAAGCCGGCCTCAGCAAGCAGCAAATGCGCGCCGCGCAAGGCACGGACGCCGACGACCCCCGGGTCCGGGCCCTGCTGACCTTCGCTGTCGAGCTGGTCGATCGGCGGGGTGCGGTGGAAGCTGACGACATCCAGCGGCTGCGTGACCACGGCTGGAGCGACGCTGAGATTGTCGAAACCATCGCCCAGGTCGCGCTCAACCTGTTTACCAACTACATCAGCATCGCCCTCGACGTCCCGGTGGACTTTCCGGCAGTGCCGTTGACCTCGGAGTCGCACGCTGTGGCGTCCTGACCGCCGGCCCTTCCCGCGCTCCCCTGACTATTTCGGGCTCGCCGAATTCGGCGAGCCCGAAATAGTCAGGCGAGCGTTGGGTGGCGGAGGGGCGGTCAGGCGAGGCGTTCGAGGATCAATTCCCGGACGCGGGCCGCGTCGGCCTGGCCTCGCATCGCCTTCATCACCGCACCGATGAGTGCACCGGCGGCCTGCACCTTGCCGTCGCGGATCCGTTGCGCCACGTCCGGATTGGCTGCGATCGCGGCGTCTACCGCGGCGGTGAGTGCGCCGTCGTCGGACACCACGGCCAGGCCGCGGGCCTCGACCACCTCCGACGGCGAGCCCTCGCCGGCCAGCACGCCGTCGATCACCTGCCGGGCCAGCTTGTCGTTGATCGTGCCGGCCTCGATCAGTCTCTGCAGTTCCGCCACCTGACCAGGGGTGATGCCGACATCCTCGAGTTCGACGCCGGCGGCGTTGGCGCGCCGGGCCAGTTCGCCCGACCACCACTTGCGGGCCGCGCCGGGTGCGGCACCAGCGTCCACGGTTTCGGTTATCAGGTCGAGGGAGCCGGTGCCCAGTACATCCCGCATCTCAAGTTCCGTGAAGCCCCACTCGGCCACCAGCCGGCGGCGCCGTTGCGCGGGCGGCTCGGGCAGGGTGAGCCGCAACTCCTCCACCCATTCCGGTGCCGGCGCTACCGGCACCAGGTCAGGTTCGGGGAAGTAGCGGTAGTCCTCGGCCTGTTCCTTGGAGCGTCCGGGCGAGGTCGAGCCGTCGTCCTCGTGCCAGTGCCGGGTCTCTTGATGGACGCGTCCACCCGAGGCCAGCACCTCGCCCTGCCGCTGGATCTCGTAGGTGAGCGCACGTTCCACCGACCGCAGCGAGTTCACGTTCTTGGTCTCGGTGCGAGTGCCCAGCACGTCCGAGCCGGACGGCGCGAGCGACACGTTGGCGTCGCAGCGCAGCGAACCCTGCTCCATCCGGACGTCCGAGACGCCGAGCGCGCGCAGCAGTTCGCGCAGCTGGGTCATGTAGGCCCGAGCCACCTTCGGCGCGGCCGCCCCGGTGCCCAGCACCGGCCTGGTGACGATCTCCATCAGCGGGACGCCGGCCCGGTTGTAGTCGAGCAGCGAGTACTCGGCGCCCTGGATGCGGCCGGTCGAGCCACCGACGTGGGTGAGCTTGCCGGCGTCCTCTTCCATATGGACGCGCTCGATCTCGATTCGGTAGGTCACCCCGTCGACCTCGACCTCGGTCCAGCCGTCGAAGCAGATCGGCTCGTCGTACTGCGAGGTCTGGAAGTTCTTCGGCATGTCGGGGTAGAAGTAGTTCTTCCGGGCGAACCGGCACCATTTCGCGATCGAACAGTTCAGCGCCAGGCCGATCCGGATCACCGATTCGACCGCCTTGGCGTTCACCACCGGCAGCGCGCCTGGCAGGCCAAGACAGACCGGGCAGGTCTGAGTGTTGGGCGCGGCGCCGAACGCGGTCGAGCAGCCGCAGAACATCTTGGACGCGGTGTTCAGCTCGACATGCACCTCCAGCCCCAGCGCGGGGTCGTAGCCGGCGAGGACGTCGTCGTAGGGCATCAGCGTCACAGCGCTCCCCCGTTCTCCCGGGACCACAGTTGGTCGGTCAGCAGGCCGCCCCAGTGCGACTGCAGCGCACCTTCCAGCGCGGCACCGACCCGATAGACGCGATCGTCAGCGAGCAGCGGCGCCATCACCTGGAAGCCGACCGGCAGGCCGTCCTCGTCGGCCAGCCCGCACGGGAACGAGCCCGCCGCGTTTCCCGCCATATTGGACGGAATGGTGCACAGGTCGGCGGCGTACATGGCCAGCGGGTCGTCGGTGCGCTCACCGATCCGGAACGCCGTAGTCGGCGTGGACGGCGACACCAGCACGTCCACCGATTCGAAGGCCGTCTCGAAGTCGCGGGCGATCAGCGTGCGGGCCTTCTGCGCCGAGCCGTAGTAGGCGTCGTAGTAGCCGGAGCTGAGCGCGTAGGTGCCGATGATGATCCGCCGCTTCACCTCGTCACCGAAGCCGGCGCCGCGGGTGCGGGCCATCACCTCCTCAGCGCCCGCCGTGCCGTCGTCACCGACCCGCAGGCCGTAGCGCATGGCGTCGAAGCGGGCCAGGTTCGAGGAGACCTCGCTGGGCATGATCAGGTAGTAGGCGCCCAGGGCGTAGCGGAAGTTGGGACAGGACACCTCGACGATCTCGGCGCCCAACCCGGCCAGGGCGTCAAGGGCCTCGCGGAAGCGCAGTTCGACGCCGGGCGCATAGCCCTCGCCACCCAGTTCCTTGACCACGCCGATCCGCATGCCGGCCACGTCCGCATGCCGGGCGGCGGTCACCACGTCCGGCACCGGCGCGTGGACCGAGGTGGAGTCCATCGGGTCCCAGCCGGCGATCACCTGGTGCAGCAGCGCGGTGTCGAGGACGGTGCGCCCGCACGGGCCGGGCTGGTCGAGGCTGGACGCCATCGCGATCACCCCGTAGCGGGAAGTGCCGCCGTAGGTCGGCTTCACCCCGACCGTGCCGGTGACGGACGCCGGTTGCCGGATCGAGCCGCCGGTGTCGGTACCGAGCGCCAACGGTGCCTCGAACGCGGCCAACGCCGCCGAGGAACCGCCGCCGGAACCGCCCGGAATGCGGTCGTGATCCCACGGGTTGCGGGTCGGTCCGTAGCCGGAGTTCTCGGTCGAGGAGCCCATCGCGAACTCGTCCAGGTTGGTCTTGCCGATCACCACCAGCCCGGCGTCCAGGACGCGCTGGGTGACGGTGGCGTTGTAGGGCGGACGCCAGCCCTCGAGGATGCGCGAGCCGGCCGTGGTGGGTGCGCCGGTCATGCAGAAAATGTCCTTCACCGCGATCGGGACGCCGGCCAGCGGCCCGAGTTCTTCGCCGGCGGCGCGCCGGGCGTCCACCGCGTCCGCAGCGGCGAGGGCCCGTTCGCCGTCGACATGCAGAAAGGCGTGCACCTCGCCGTCGACGGCGGCGATCCGGTCCAGATGCGCCTTGGTTACCTCACGCGACGACACCTCACCGGCGGCGATCCGCTCAGCCAGGGACGCGGCGCTCGCCCGCAGCAGCTCGCTCACTGCTCCTCCCCCAGGATCCGCGGCACCCGGAAGCGCTCGTCCTCCACCGACGGCGCGCCGGCCAGCACCTGCTCGACCGGCAGCGAGGACCGCACCTCGTCAGCGCGGAAAACGTTGGTCAACGGAAGCGCGTGGGACATCGGCGGGACGTCGCCTCCGGCCACCTCGGTGACCTGCGCGACCGCGTCCAGGATCACGTCCAACTGCGGGGCGAGCCGCGCCAACTCCTCAGCTGACAACTCGATTCGGGCCAACGCCGCCAGGCGTGCCACCTCGGCTGTGGTCAGGGCCACCAGATGCTCCTCGCTGTCGTCCGACCGCCCATCCTAACGGTGGTGGTGCTCCGGCGATTGACGGCGGAAACACGGTGCCCCGTTCTGGACCGAAGGCTTCGGACACCACCGTTTGTAACAAAATTGCGGGACAATGACGGGGTGTTTCTGCTGCGCGTGGGGTTGCCCGACCGCCCCGGGTCGCTGGGCGCCGTCGCGACGGCACTCGGCACCGTCGGGGCCGACATTCAGGCGGTCGAGATCGTCGAAAAGCATGCCGGTTTCGCAGTGGACGACTTCATGGTCGAGGTGCCGCTGGGCACCCTGCCCGACGCGCTGATCACAGCCTGCACCACGATCGCTGACGTGTCCGTGCTGTGGTTCTCGCACTACCCGGAAGGCTGGGGTTTGCAGGCCGACGTCGCGGTACTCGACGAGATGACGGAGAACCCCACTGAGGCGGCGTCGATCCTCACCCAGGCCGCTCCGACCGTGTTCCGGGTGAACTGGGCCGCCCAAATTGACCGCGGCGACGGCACCGTGATCACCCGTACGTCGATGGCCCCGAAGGTCGATCGGCTGCCGCTGGACCCGCTGGCGGGTCTCGACGACTCCGGCTACGTCGAGGTGGACGAGGGCTGGTTGCCGGGGTGGCCCGAGATGTTGTTGGCCGCCGCGCCGCTGAAGAATCGGTCGGCACTGGTCCTCGCACGTACCGGCGGTCCGGCGTTCATCAAGTCCGAACTGGCCCGCCTACGGCATCTGGCTGCGCTCACTGGCTGAGGCGGGTTTCGCCGCCCGTCCAATGGGGTTGAACCTAGCTCTGCTAAAGTTGCCAGTGGTTCGGGCGATAGTGCAGGCGCCTTGCGCCGCAGGTCGCAGTCAGCGTGGGAGTCGTCGCCGCCAATGCGGCGCGACTTCCGATTTGGCTCCGACGGTCGTCCGGCCACCGAGGATGGGGGCCGAGGTGGCGGTTGCGTCGGTGACAGGTAACGGTGTCGATGCAACCGCCGGCCACTATCAGCCGGCGCCGCTCATCATGGTGAAGATGTACCAGCCGTAGGCGAAGAGCACCGCTGCCGCACCCACGAATCCCAGCGAGACCCACCAGCGGAGCCGCTTCTTCTGCCGGGTGGACGGCACCTCGGCCGGTCCCCACTCGCCCAGCTTCGGCCACACCCGCGGGGGCGCGCCGGCATTGAGATTCAGGTTGCTGTTCAGGCCCTCCACGTCGTGGAGTCTAGCCGGGGATGGAGGCTTCCAGCCGTCCTGGTTCGGCGGCTCCTGCCGGCCTTCATCTCACTCCGCCGAGTTCGCATTCCCCGCCCCGATCCGCACGATCGAGCGGCGCGGAGACCTCAGCCTTGGGCCGACCTAACGAAGCCGAGCTCGGCCAGGCGCCGTTCGACGTGGCGGCGTTCAACACCCTCCGACGCGCGGTTGATGGCCTCGTGGAAGGCGGTGCCGGCCTCGTGCAGACGTCCGTCGCGGAGCAGCAACTCGGCCCTGACCAGAGCTACCCGGTGATGCCCGGGGAGCAGCTCCTCGATGCCCTGCAGCACGGCGAGCCCCGCCGCCGGACCCGCGGTTTCAGCCACCGCCACCGCACGGTTCAGCCGAACAATCGGTGATCCGGTCAGGGCCTCGAGCCGCCGATAGGTCTGGGCGATCCCGGCCCAGTCCGTGGCGGCGGCCGTGGCAGCTGTGGCATGGAAGGCCGCAATCAGCGCCTGCAGCCGGAGTTCCTCGGCGTAGCCGGTGGTCACCGCCAGGCTGGTCAGCCGTCGCACACCCTCGGCGATCTCGTCATGGTGCCAGCGAGCCCGGTCCTGGTCGGCGAGCAGCACCGGGACACCGTCGTCGGCCACCCGGGCATCGCGGCGCGCGTGCTGCAGGACGACCAGCGCGGCAAGTGCCCCCAATGTGGGCTGGTTCGGTAGCAGGGTGGCCGCCAGCACGGCGAGCCGGACGGCGTCCCCCGCGTCGGCTGCCCGGAGCACCTCGTCGCCGCCGGGTTGGTAGCCGGCGGTGAAGGCCAGATAGATCGCGCGCGCCACGTCGTCGACCCGCTCCGGCCAACGGCTGACGTCCGGGACGGCCAGCACGATGCCGGTCTGGGCGAGTCGACGCTTGGCCCGGGTCAGCCGGGCTGCCATCGTTGGGCCGGGCACCAGGAAGAGCCGCGCGATGGTGTCGGTGGGGACGCCGAGCACGAAGCGCAGTGCGAGGGCTGGGCGCACCTCCTCGGCGAGGGCCGGGTGTGTGGCCATGAACAGCAGCGGCAACCGTTCGTCGCTCTGCTCGCCCGGCGCCGGATCCGTCCGAGAGGGCGACTGACGGGCCACGATCGCCGCCCGGAACTGCGGTGCGGCGTGTCGTCGTTCGCGGCGCTGGGCATCGAGCAGCCGTCTCCGGGCCACGGTGGTCAACCAGCCCACCGGATTGTGCGGGACGCCGTCCAGCACCCATTGCTCGGACGCCTGCACGAACGCCTCAGCAAGGGCGTCCTCGGCCAGGTCGGGCCGTCCGCTGGAGCGGATCAGCCCGCCCAGCAGCCGACCCCACGCGTCGGCGTGGACCTGGGCCAGGACGCCGGCGGGGTTCATTCGTACGGGTTGATCACCGGTTGAATCTGCATGTCGTAGGCAGGCAGCACGCCGAGCAGGTCGATGACCGTGTCGAGGTCGGGCGCCTCGATCAGGTAGAAGCCGCCGAGGCCTTCGATCACCTCGGCGTACGGGCCCTCGGTGATGGCCAGCTTGCCGCCGCGGGTGCGCAAGGTTGTCGCGGTGGACGGCCCGCCCAGGGCAGCCGCCGACACGATGCTGACGCCCTCACGCGCCTCGCAGGCGGCGTCGAACGCCTCGAACTTCTGCATGCCCGCCATCTGCTCCTCTTCGGTGAGCGAATCCCACGGGGGCAATTCGCCGTCACCGATCAACAAGACCAGATACTTCACAATGTGCTCCTTTCATCGTGACGGAGTGTCCCGTCACCATGGTGTCGTCCGGACGGAGGCCGAATCGACAACTCGGTGACGCGGATTTCAGGATTCCTTGGCGACGGCGCGGGCGGCGTCCGGACCCTCGGTGAGCAGTGTTGTGAAGCCCTCGGCGTCCAGTATCGGGCGCTTCAGCGCGACTGCCTTGTCATACTTCGAGCCGGCGTTCTCACCGACGACGACGAAATCGGTCTTGGCCGACACAGAGGCCACCGAACGTCCGCCGCGCGAGGTGATGGCCTCGGCGGCGCTGTCGCGGGTGTAGCCGGGCAGCGAGCCGGTGACGACGATCGAGAGACCGGCCAGGCTCTGCGGCAGCCCCTCGGTGACCTCGGTCCGTTCGTCGAACAACTCGCAGCCGGCGTCCTGCCATTTGCGGACGATCTCGGTGTGCCATTCGACCGTGAACCAGTCCCGGATCGCCGCCACCAGCGTCGGTCCGATCCCCTCGACCGCCGCTAAGTCCTCGTCGGACGCCGCCCGCAGCGCCTCAATGCTGGGAAAGGCGGCCGCGACATCGGGCGCCACACCCTTGCCGACGTGCCGGATCGACAGCGCGACCAGGAATCGGGCGAATGGGCGGTGTTTGGCGTCCGCCAGGTTGGCCAGCAGCTTCTCGCCGTTCGCCGACAGGTAGCGGCCCTGGGGGTCATCACCCTTGCGCGGTCCGCGGGTGAACATCGGCACGGTGACCAGCTTCTCGGCGTCCAGGGTGAACAGGTCACCCTCGTCGGTCAGTAGTCCAGCGGACAGCAGCGCATCGGCGGCCTGCCAGCCCAGCACCTCGATGTCGAGCGCCTGCCGGGACGCCAGATGGAACAGTCGCTCGCGCAATTGAGCAGGACACGAGCGGGTGTTCGGGCAGCGCAGATCGGCGTCCCCCTCCTTCTCAGGGGCCAATTCGCTGCCACAAGAGGGGCAGTGTGTGGGCATCACCCACTCGGTCTCGGTGCCATCGCGCAGCGCCACCACCGGACCGACCACCTCGGGAATCACGTCACCGGCCTTGCGCAGCACCACACTGTCGCCGACCAGCACGCCCTTGCGCTTCACCTCGGACGCGTTGTGCAAGGTGGCCTGCTCGACCGTCGAGCCGGCCACGAACACCGGCTCCATCACCGCGTACGGAGTGACCCGGCCGGTGCGTCCGGTGTTCACCCGGATCTCGAGCAGCTTCGTCGTCACCTCTTCTGGCGGGTACTTGAAGGCGATCGCCCAACGTGGGGCCCGCGAGGTGTAGCCGAGTTGGTCCTGCCGCTCGCGGTCGTCGACCTTGATCACCACGCCGTCGATCTCGTGCTCGACCCCGTGCCGGTTCTCGCCGAAGCGGGCGATGTAGGCCCAGGCCTCGCCAACGCTCGGCACCACCCGGTAGTGGTCGGAGGTGGGCAGTCCCCAGGTCTTCAACAGGTCGTAGCCGTGTGACTGGCTGTCGATGGTCACCCCGGACACCTCACCCAGACCGTGGCACAGGAACCGCAGCTTGCGGGACGCCGTAACCCGTGGATCCTTCTGCCGCAGCGAGCCGGCGGAGGAGTTGCGCGGGTTCGCGAACGGCGCCTTGCCGGCCGCCACCAGCCCTTCGTTCAGGGTGGCGAAGTCCTCGGGACGCATGAACACCTCGCCGCGCACCTCGACGACGTCCGGCACGTCGCCGCTCAGCCGGGTCGGGATGGAGGCGATGGTGCGCACGTTCGCGGTGACGTCCTCACCGACCCGTCCGTCACCGCGGGTGGCGGCCGTGATTAGCCGTCCGCGGCGGTACACCAAGTCGAGGGCCAGGCCGTCGATCTTCGGCTCACACAGCCAGCCGGTGACCGGCACGTCCTTGGTGACCCGGTCGGCCCAGCGCCGGAAGTCCTCCTCGGAGAACACGTTGTCGAGGCTCATCAGCGGCCGGAGGTGGGTCACCGGGGTGAAGGTGGCGGACGGCGCACCGCCGACCTTCTGGGTGGGCGAATCGGGCGTCCGCAGTTCCGGGTGTGCGTCCTCGATCGCCTCGAGTTCGCGCATCAGCGCGTCGAAGTCGCCGTCGCTGACCGTCGGGGCGTCGGTGATGTAGTACCGGAACCGGTGCTCCTCGATCTCTTGAGCCAACTCGGCGTGCCGGGCGCGGATGTCGTCTGCGATCACGACGCGAAATCTACCGGGCGGCACTGACGCGCCCGCCACCCGGCGGATACTGTCACGGGATGATCAGACGGCTCGCTCAATGAGTGCGTCGCCGGTGCGCTTCAGCGGGCATCTGTGGTCGGTCAAGACCTCGATGGAACCCGTGGGACCCGGCCCCAACCGGTTCGCCGCAGCCAACGTCACCGTGGACGTCCGCGGCCGACTCGTCCTGGCGATCAGCCCTGACGCATGGGGATGGACCTGTGCCGAGGTGGTCGCCCAGGGCGGTTTCGGTTACGGGATCTACGACTGGACGGTCTCCTCGAGCGTCGCGGAGTTCGATCCTGCGGTTGTGCTCGGGTTGTTCACCTGGTCGGACGATGCTGCCGGCACGCATCAGGAACTCGACATCGAGTTCTCCCGATGGGGTGAAGCCGCACCGGTCGGTGGGTCGTTCACGGTGCAGCAGGCAGCACTGACCAAGCGGTTTCCGATTGCCGCGGGTGCCGGGCGACACAGTGTGGAGTGGACGCCGGGCCGGGTGGCGTTCCGAAGCCGCTTCGGCGCCCGGGTGCAGAGCTGGGAACACAACGGTCGCGAGTACCCGTGCCGGCCGCCGGGGTGGCCCCACGGATCAACTGCTGGCTCTTCCATGGAGCGGTTGCCGGGCGACCGCACCGGGTGACCATCGAGTCCTTCAGCTATCTGCCGCCGTGAAACTCTGGCTGCGGCCGGAGCACGGCCGGCGCGCCCAAGCCCGGTGGCCCGGCCGCGGTACGGCCGGATGATTCAGCCCCCGAAAGCACCTGCGATCATCACCACGATGCCGATGCCACCCATGACGAAGCCCAGGTACTGCAGCGGCACGAAGAACAGCGAGTGGCGATTCGTCAGCGCGGCCCGCACCTTTGCGCTCTCCTGGTTGAGCACGTATTCGCCGACGGCCCAGGGGTCGGCCAGTTGGCCCGGACGCTGCGGGTCCTGCACGTTGTTGTAGGCCCCGCCCCGCACCTGCGCGGCCACTTCGTCGCGTCGACGGCCATACCATCCGTCGAACTCGGCCATTGGACGCCTCAGGTTGAGGTGGTTGCCGAGGAACCAGGTGCCCACCCCGCCCGCGACCAGCATCAGCCCGATGAAGATCGGCCTCAGCGCGGGGTTCGCCACCCCCATCGCGGCGCCCAACCCTGCGCATGCGCCGCCGATCAGGATCGCCAGAATGCCCCAGCCACGCCAGATAATCATGCCGTCGACTATAAGAGCCGCACGTGGCATCCTCTGCGCTCACCTGCGGGCAGAACTCCCCTTGTCGGCGTCGACTTCCCGGCTAGGTCCTCGGATGAGTTCCCGCATTCGCAACATTGCTGTCGGACTGGTGGTTCGGGACGGCTGGGTGCTGGCCGAGGAACATGCCGTGATCCCCTGCCATCACCGGTTCGTCCGCGCCATCGGCGGTGGGATCGAGTTCGGCGAACGTGCAGAGGAGGCGCTGCGACGGGAGTTCCGTGCGGAGCTGGGCGTCGAACTGTGCGGTGCCGAATTGCTGGCCGTCACCGAGAACCTGTTCCAGCTTGCCGGTGCACCGGGACACGAGATCGTCCACGTGTTTCGCCGTCCGCTGCCCCCCAACTGGAGCAACTGCCGTTCGGCGCCGCGCGTCCGGTGCTCGACGACCACTCCGTTGCCCGGTGGTACCGGCTCAGCGAGTTGGCCGAGGGCAATCCTCCGTTCTATCCGGACGGCGTCACCGCGTTCGCGATGAGGATGCGGAACCGGGAGGGATGACCCGGAGCCTGGCGCCGGCCCAAGGCGCCCTCCCAACGGCTTCGGGCATCCGGCTCGTTCCACGGCTGCCTCTGGGTTGGGCGATCTCGACATCGCTGTCCGATGGTGGGAAACCTCGCCGATCTCGTGTTCTAACCCGAAATCCGCGCACTTTCCCACCATCGGCGAGCGATCTCGACATCGCTACTTCCGGCCAGGCGGAAGGTTGGCGAGGCGGGTACCCCGCACTATTGGTGCAGGGCCTCATCCACCAGGTGGGACGCCCGGCGCAGCGCGGTCAGCGCGGATGAAGCCTGCCGTGGCGAGAATCCGGCCAAGCCGCAGGCCGGCGTGAGCACCAGCCGGTCGGCCAGCACCGGTCCCAGTTCGAGCGGACGGAGCAGCCCGAGCACCCGGCGGACCAGGCCGTCCGGACGCCAGTCCCGCGCGGCACCCGATGTCGGCAGACAGCCCAGATACAGTCCGAGCCCTTCATCGACGGCCTGGGCCACGGCATCGATGTCGGTGATCAGCTCCTGGTCGAGCGAGACCGCGGCGAAACCGGACGCCCGGACCAGGTCCACACCGAAGCCAGCAGCACAGCAGTGCAGCACGCTGGACGCGGTCGCCTCCGCAAGCGGCCGGAGGGCCTCGGCGACCTCCGGCGGGTGGACGGCCCGGTGCCGGAAGTAGCCGCCCTCGGTCGGCACTCCACCCGACAGCACGGCGGGCAGCGACGGCTCGTCGACCTGCAGCACCATCGTCGCCGACGGCAGCCGCCGCCGCAGCTGAGCCGCCAGGTCAGCGACCCCGTCGGCCAGCGACTGCGCCAGGTCGCGCCGGGCGGCGCGGTCGCCGAGCACCCGTCCGCCCAGCGGCAGGAACAGCGAGGACGCCAACGTCCACGGACCCACCACCTGCAGTTTGACCGTGCCGGCGTAGTCGTGGGCGTCCTCCTCGAACCGGTCCAGATCGTCACGAAGGGTGGCCTGAGCACGCCGCTGGTCGATGCCGGGGTGGTCGCTGAGCCGCCACTCCCCCGCCACCAGCTCGGCCGGCAGTTCGGTCAACGTCGCGGTGCCGCGTCCGATCAGGGACGCCCAGGGCCCACGAGCCGGCAGCTCGGGGACGTGCGGGATGCCGCCGTCGGCGCCCAGGACGTCCATCACCAGCCGGACGGCGGCGGGATAGTCCGTGCCGGGTAGCGACCCGACACCGGTGAAACCGACCATGGTCAGCGCCCGGTCGAGGCAATGGTGGCGGAGCCGACGACCCGGTCGCCGTCGTAGCAGACCACGGCCTGGCCAGGCGCGATACCGTGCGCCGCGGCGTCCAGGGCGACCGTGATGCCGTCCCGGCGGCCATCGATCGTGGCCGCCAGCGGCTCACCGTGGGCCCGGACCTGCACCAGTCCGCGCCACGGGCCGTAGACCGGCTGCTCGGCCCAGCTGGGCCGGATGCCGTCGATCACGCTGACCGCCAGGGCCTCGTGTGGACCGACCACCACCCGGTTATCGGCCGGCTCGATGCCGAGCACGTAGCGGGGGCGTCCGTCCGCCGCCGGAACGCCCAGGCGTAGCCCGCGGCGCTGGCCGACGGTGAACTGGTGGCTGCCGGTGTGCGCGCCGACCACCTCGCCGGCGCTGTCCACGAACTCGCCCTCGGAAGCGCCCAGGTGCCGGTTCAGGAAGCCGGCAGTGTCGCCGGAGGGAATGAAGCAGATGTCGTGGCTGTCCGGCTTCTTGGCCAGGTACAGTCCCCGCGCGGACGCCTCAGCCCGGACATCGGCCTTGGCGGTGTCGTGGCCGAGTGGGAACAGGCAGCGGCTCAGCTGTCGCTGGTCGAGCACACCGAGCACGTAGCTCTGGTCCTTGGCGGCTTCCGCGGAGCGCCACAGCTGGGTGCGGCCGTCCGCCTCACGCAGCACCGCGTAGTGACCGGTGGCGATGGCGTCGAAACCCAAAGCGATGCCGCGCTCCAGGACCGCGGCGAATTTGATCTTCTCGTTGCAGCGCAGGCACGGGTTGGGGGTCCGGCCCGCCGCGTACTCGGCCACAAAGTCGTCCACCACGTCCGCGGCGAAGCGGTCGGAGAAATCCCACACGTAGAACGGGATGCCCAGCACATCGGCGGCCCGCCGGGCGTCGTGGGAGTCTTCCAGCGAGCAGCAGCCGCGCGCACCCGACCGGTAGGTCTGCGGGTTCTTCGACAGGGCAAGATGGACGCCGGTGACGTCGTGCCCGGCGTCGACCATCCGCGCCGCCGCCACCGCTGAGTCGACGCCGCCGGACATGGCTGCCAAAACACGCACCGGAGCAGTCTACAAAGACGGACTACTGTTCGGTCGCATGCGTCCCCGTCGTAGCTTCCGGGCCGCGAGCGACCACGGAATCGAGTCGAGGCACGCCACAGGACCCAGGAACTTAAGGGTGGCGATGGCCGCCCTCATGGCGGCTCTCGTTGTGGCGTGTTCTCCCCAGATCCCGCAGGGAAGCGCTCTCGAGACACCCGGGGGCCACGGGTGGGAGACCCAGCAGAAGGTCGGAACCGTGTTCACCGACGGGTTCGAGACCTTGGACGTCGTGTCGGAGCCGGTTCAGGTGATCGATGTTCGTTTCGAGGGCGGCGATCCCGGCCTCGAACTGATCGGCTACGAGATCGTGCCGCCACCCCGGCACTACGCGACCATCCAGCTGTTGCCAGGCTTCCCACCAACGCCGCGCGAGCTGCCGAAGGCACGGGCTCAGCCCGGTGAGAGTCTGGTGACGGACCCGAACGGGCAGGGCTACGAGCTCCTCTTGGGCGTCAAGGTCGCCCAGGAGGGTCGTTGGAAGTCGTCTCAGCTCGCATCAACACTCACTCCGGCATCGAGTTCTGGATTGCGATCAGCAAGGGCTGGCTGACGGGAGTGGACATGCTCGCCGATGTATTCGTCGGAGGCGGTGACCAGCTCCCTCGCCGCTCAGCCCGGGTAGGCCGTCCGTGCCCGTTCGACCGCCTCCGGCAGCACCGCGATCAGCTTCTCGATCGCCGCGGTGTCGGTTCCGCGTCCAAGCGAGAATCGCAGCGACGCGGACGCCTCCTCCGCCGTCCGGCCCATGGCGAGCAGCACCTCGCTCGGTTGATGGACGCCGGCCGTGCACGCCGATCCGGTCGAGCAGTCGATGCCGGCGGCGTCCAGGATCAGCAGCAGGTCGTCGGCGCGACACCCGGCGAAGGTGATGTTAAGGATCGCCGGGCTGACCGGCGCCTCGCCGTTCACCCGGACGTCGGCGACGCCCGCAACGATCCCTCGCAGCAGCGACTCGCGCAACGCCTCTAGCCGCGCCGATTCGGTCTCCATGTCGCCGACTGCCAGCCGCGCCGCTGCAGCGAAACCCGTAGCGAGGGCCGTCATCGCGGTCCCGGAGCGAACCCGGCGTTCCTGACCGCCACCAAAGCCGGGCGCCGTCAAGCTCACCTCACGCCGAACCACCAGCGCCCCGATACCGACCGGGCCGCCGATCTTGTGCGCGGTCACCGTCAGCGCGTCCACCCCAAGAGCGGCGAAGTCCAGCGGCAGATGACCGAACGCCTGCACGGCATCGGCGTGCACCCAGGCACCGACCTCGCGGGCGCGCGCACTCACGGCGTCCAGGGATTGCACGACCCCGGTCTCGTTGTTCACCAGCATGGCCGACACCAGCGCGGTCTCCGCACCGATCACCACCTCAGACCCCGGCAGCACCAAGCCGTCGGCGTCCAACGGCAGCACATCCACCCGTCCAGGTAACCGCTCCACAACACCCGCCACCGAGGGATGCTCTCCCCCGCCGATCACCAGCCGCGGTCGTTCGGCCCGCGCGTCGGCGGCCCCGAGCAGCACCAGATTGTTTGCCTCGGTCCCGCCCGAGGTGAAGATCACCTCGGTCGGCAGACAGCCCAGAGACGCAGCCAGCGACTCCCGGCTCTCCTCCAGCAGCCGACGCGCTCGGCGTCCCGCGGAATGCAACGACGACGGGTTGCCGGGGAGCTCCCAGATCGCCTCCATGGCGGCGCGCGCGGACGGCAGCAGTGGGGCACCGGCGGCATGGTCGAGATAGATCCGTTCGGTCATTCCCACCCCCTGCCTCGCCGACACCGGCCGGTCGATACTTGCGTCGTCAGCTACTTGCGGCACTATATGAGCCGATACTCCGCGCTCGGTGTGCTTTTGCCCGCCCACGTGCGGCGCGTCCGTTCTGTACCCGATCCGAAGGCAGCCTATGTCCGAGCCCGTGCCCAGCGCACCGGCCACCACCGTGCCCCTCGGCGCACATCCGCGCAAAGACGGCACGGAGTTCGCCCTCTGGGCTCCACGCGCCGAGCGGGTCGAGTTGACACTGATCGAGGCCGACGGACAGCAGACCAACGTCGACCTCAGGCTCAATCCCGACGAGGGCATCTGGAGCGTGTTCGTGCCCCGCGTCGGCGCCGGACAGCGTTACGGCTATCGGGTGCACGGCGAATGGAACCCGGAGGACGGACGCCGGTTCAACCCGGCCAAGCTATTGCTCGACCCGTACGCGCGGGCGATCACGGGCTATGTGGACTACCGGGGCCCGATCAGCGACCACACCACGACGTCCAACTTCGAGAGCGACACCACCGACTCGTTCGGCGCCGTGCCGCTCAGCGTGGTGGTGGCGGACACCCCGCCGCCCACGCCGCTGGCGAAACCACTCCCGCTCGAGGAGATGGTCATCTACGAGACCCACCTGAAGGGCTACACCCAACGACATCCCGAGGTCCCCGAGGGGCTGCGCGGAACATATGCCGGTTTCGCCGACGATGCCGTCATCGCTCACCTGGTCAAGACCGGTATCAACGCGGTCGAGTTCCTGCCGTTGCAGCATTTCGTCTCCGAACCGTTCATCGTCGGACGCGGCCTGGTCAACTACTGGGGCTACAACACCCTCGGCTTCTTCGCGCCGCACGCGCCCTACACCAGCGCTACCGCCGGCACCCTCGGCGGCCAGGTCGCCGAGTTCAAGCGCATGGTGAGCAAGCTGCACGAGGCCGGCATCGCGGTGATCCTCGACGTCGTCTACAACCACACCGGCGAGGGCGGTCACGACGGCCCCACCCTGTCCTTCCGCGGCATCGACCACGGCGGCTACTACCGGCTGACCAGCGACAATCGCAACGACTACGACGTCACCGGCTGCGGCAACGCCGTCGACACCTCGAACCCGCGGGTGCTGCAACTGGTGCTGGACTCGCTGCGCTACTGGGCCACCGACATGGGCGTGGACGGCTTCCGCTTCGACCTGTGCACCACGCTGATTCGCGACGGCCAGCATCACGTCCACCAGGACCATCCCTTCAAGCAGTTGATCGCCTGCGATGAACTGCTGGCCGGCAAGGTGATGATCGCCGAGCCGTGGGATCTGGGCCCCTATGGCTACCAGGTGGGCCGCTGGGGCCGCGGCTGGGCGGAGTGGAACGACCACTTCCGCGGCTACACCCGCGACTTCTGGCGGGGCGCCACCCATGGCGTCCAGGAGTTGGCGACCCGGCTGTCGGGGTCGTCGGACACCTTCGACCATGGCGGGCGAACGGCGTCCAGTTCGATCAACTTCGTCACCGCCCACGACGGTTTCACGTTGCGCGACGTGGTCACCTACGACCTCAAGCACAACGAGGCGAACGCCGAGCGCAACCGGGACGGCACCGACGACAACCGGTCTTGGAACCACGGGTATGAGGGTGAGACCGAGGATGCGAAAGTGGAGGCGGCCCGGCAGCGCAGCGCCCGCAACATGATGGCGATGCTGGTGCTCTCGGCGGGTGTGCCGATGATCACCGCCGGCGATGAGATGGGCCGCACACAGCAGGGCAACAACAACGCCTACTGTCAGGATTCGCCGGTCTCATGGGTGGACTGGCACACCGCGGAGGAGTGGACCGAGCAGACCGAGCTCACCCGCAAGCTGCTCAAGCTGCGCGCGGACCATCCGGTGCTGCGCAACCCGAACTTCCGCACCCACCGCGAGGTGCAGGACAGCGAAGGCGTCGGGCTGGGCCGCTCCGAGGTGGGCTGGTTCTCCGAGCACGGCACCGAGATGACCATCGACAACTGGCACGAGGCGGACCGCCGCACCCTCGGCCAGTACATCTCCGACGCGAACGAGGCCTTCCTGATCTTCGTGCACGGCGGCAGCGCGCCGATCGAGGTGACCCTCCCCGGCCAGCCGTGGTCCGTGGGCTGGACGATCGCGGCCCACACCGGGCTGGACACCGAGTTGCCGCATCGACCGCTGGGTGTCGGGGCGACCATCAGCGTGCCGGGCCGCACGGTCGTGGTGCTGCACGGTCAGGTGCTGAACCACCCGCAGCCGGTGGCGGCGTCCCCGGTCAGCCCGGTCACGCCCCTGCTTGCCGCCGAGGATCCTGAGGCGATCGAGACGTCGGTGCCGGTGCCCGGCGACGGACGCGAGCCGCACGCTGCCGACAGGCCCGCCGATCGAGCCTGACCGTTGTTCGGCGACTTTGACGCCAACAAGTCGTTGGCACCACGGGGCCCGACCTCGCCGAGTTCGAGTGGGTGGGTCCGGAGTACGGATGATTCCGGTCCCGGGTCCTCCACCTTGGGGGTGTCAGCCGGTAGGTTGACCGCGTGAGCGAACTGACGAACGCGGGCGCTGCTGCCCCCATCGAAGTTGACCTTTCCCCCACCATGACCGGCCCCTTCGGCTTCGGACGGATACCCGTGGCGAAGGTGTCACCGGTGATCGAAGGCGGCGCCTACGCCGCCAAAGCTTCCGTCGGCGAACTGATCCCGATCCGCGCGAAGGTGTTCCGCGAGGGCCACGACGCGGTGAACGCGTCGGTGATCCTGACCAGCCCGACCGGGGTCGAGACCCGCGTCGACATGACGCCCACCGAGCCGTCCGGCCTGGACGGCTGGGAGGCCTGGGTGCGCCCGGACGCCGAGGGCGCCTGGACCTTCCGGGTCGAAGGCTGGTCGGACCCGTGGGGTACCTGGCACCACAACGCCGAGGCCAAGCTGGCGGCCGGCATCGACCTTGAACTGGTCTGCCTGGAGGGCAAAGATCTGCTGGAGCGCACCGCCGTGCTCGCCGATGAGGCCGGCGATCCCGTCGAGGCGTCCATTCTGCGGGCCACTGCGCAGTTGCTGATTCCGCAGCGCAAGGCGTCCGACCTGCTCGAGGTGGCCAACGGCGCCGGATTGGCCGAGGCGATGACCACCTACGGCCCTCGCGAACTGGTCTCCCCCACCGCCGACTTCCCGCTCTGGGTCGACCGCAAGCGGGCGCTGTTCTCGTCCTGGTACGAGTTCTTCCCGCGTTCCCAGGGCGCGACCTACGACGAAGCGACCGACACCTGGACCTCGGGCACCTTCGATTCCTCGCACGAGCGGCTCGAGGCTGCCGCCGCGATGGGCTTCGACGTCATCTACCTGCCGCCCATCCATCCGATCGGAGATGCGTTCAAGAAGGGCAAGAACAACACCCTGGACGCCACCGAGAAGGATCCGGGCTCACCGTGGGCAATCGGGAGCCCGGCCGGCGGCCACGACGCCATCCACCCCGATCTGGGCGACTGGGAGTCGTTCGACCGGTTCGTCGCCAAGGCGAAGGAACTCGGCGTCGAGGTGGCGCTGGACTTCGCGCTGCAGGCCAGCCCCGATCACCCGTGGGTGACCGAGCACCCGGAGTGGTTCACCACCCGCATCGACGGCACCATCGCCTACGCCGAGAACCCGCCGAAGAAGTACCAGGACATCTACCCGATCAACTTCGACAATGACCCGCAGGGCATCTACAACGAGGTGCTGCGGCTGTTCAAGCTGTGGATGAGCCACGGCGTCCGGATCTTCCGGATCGACAACCCGCACACCAAGCCGGTCGAGTTCTGGGGCTGGATCCTCGATCGGCTGCGCGAGACCGATCCGGACGTACTGTTCCTGGCCGAGGCCTTCACCAAGCCCGAGATGATGCACGCCCTGGGCAAGGTCGGCTACCACCAGTCGTACACCTACTTCACCTGGCGGACGACCAAATACGAACTCGAGGAGTACCTCACCGAGCTGTCCGGTGAGATGTCGCCCTTCTACCGGCCGAACTTCTTCGTCAACACCCCCGACATCAACCCGTTCCATCTGCAGTCGGGCAATCCAGCGATGTTCGCGATCCGGGCGATCCTGGCAGCCACCCTGTCGCCGACCTGGGGGGTGTACTCCGGCTTCGAGCTGTTCGAGCACGAGGTGGTCTCGCCCGGTCGTGAGGAGTACCTGAACTCCGAAAAGTACGAGTTCCGCCCACGCGACTACAACGCCGAACCCAACCTCAACATGCTGATGGGCACGCTCAACTCGATCCGAAACGCCCATCCGGCCCTCCAGCAACTGCGCCAGATCCATTTCCATCAAGCCATCCACGGCGGGGTGATCGCGTACTCCAAGCGCGACGGCGACGATGTGGTGATCGTGATCTGCAGCCTCGACCCGGACAACACCGTGGAATCCGACGTGTACCTGGACCTGGCGGCCCTCGGCCTCGGCGGGGCGGATTCGGTGGCTCTCAGGGACGAGTTGACCGGCGCCACGTTCACCTGGGGCGTGCGCAACTACGTTCGGCTGAGCCCCGGCAACCCGGCCCACATCCTGCACGTTCAGGACGCGTTCTGACAGCCCAAAGCTGTCGCTGGCGACGCTTTACTGACAGGATGGCCAGGTGACCGAACAGCCGCTCGAAGCCTGGTGGGAGGTCATTTCGGGCGCCCGCTGGTTCGCCGGCAAGGGCCTGTCCGCGACGCTGGTGGAGTTGACCCCGCTGCCCTGGCTGACGCGGCCAGGGCAGCTTCCGGCCGTCCGACCCGAGATCGCGACCGTCCGCTACACCGGCGGCGTCGACGAGCGCTATCTGGTGCTGGTCGGCTACACCGCCGAGCCCCAGGCGCCGGTGGTGTGCGAGCGCACCGAACCCGGGCTCGGCCGCGTGCAGGTGGTCCAGGCGTCCGCCGACGCGGGGTGCATGCGGGCGCTGCTCGGCGCGCTGACCGAGCCCGGACAACCGGCGATGGAGTGGCTGGAGGCGAACGCGATCGATCCCGAGGCATCCACCCGGGTGTGGGGCGGCGACCAGAGCAACACAACCATCTGCTTGGGCGACGACCGGCTGTTCAAGTTGTTTCGCAAGCTCGAACCGGGCCGCAACCTGGACGTCGAAGTGCTGGCCGCACTGAGCGGGTCAGGCGTCACCCCGGCCCTGTACGGCACGCTGGTCGGCGAATTGCCCGGTGGCGGACAGGCTGATCTCGGCATGTTCGTGGAACGTATCCAGGGCGTCCGGGACGGCTGGGAGTGGGCCTGCGAGGCCTGTGCGGAGGGACGCGACATCGCCGCCGAGGCGGCCGAGCTGGGCAGGGCCCTGGCCCGGGTGCACGCCCGTCTCGCGGACGCCTTCGGCACGTCGGCCACGTCGGGCGCGGCATTGGCCGAGGTGATGGTGGAACGGTTGCGGGCAGCTGTGGCGCAGGTGCCCGACCTGGCCGGCTTCCAGGCCGCCGCCGAGCGCACCTTTGCGGCCCTGGACGGTGTCGAGTTGGGCACCCAGCGGGTGCATGGCGATTTCCACCTCGGCCAGGTGCTGCGCGCCGACGACGGTTGGACCATCATCGACTTCGAGGGCGAGCCCCTCAAGCCGCTGGCCGAGCGCCGGCAACCTGACAGCGTGTGGCGCGACGTCGCCGGCATGCTGCGCTCCTTCGACTATGTCCGGGGAGCCCACCCAGATCCCACCTCGAGCCAGGCCGGCGCCTGGTCTCGATCGGCCCGTCGGGCGTTCCTCGACGGGTACTGCAGCAGCGCGGCGCCGGAGCCGTCCGTACTCCACGCATATGAGCTGGACAAGGCGGTCTACGAGGTGGTCTACGAAACACGCAATAGGCCCGGATGGGTACATATACCGCTCGGTGCGGTTCATGAAGTCGCTGGGGGGACGAGGCTGTCCACCCCGCACAACCAGGAGGAGAACTGATGGCACACGATCCAAACGGTGGCTTGACCGGCTGGGATCTCGAAGGTTTCCACAGCGGCGGCGACACCGAGGTGTGGCGCCGGCTCGGGGCTCACCCGGTCACGCTGCACGACGACGAGCGGGGCGAGATCCACGGCACCCGCTTCGCGGTGTGGGCGCCGAACGCCCAGGCCGTCCGGCTCAACGCCGACTTCAACTGGTGGACCGGCGACGCGATGCATCTGGTCCCGGGCTCGGGCGTCTGGTCGATCTTCGTCGAGGGTGTCGGCGACGGCGTCCTGTACAAGTTCAACGTCCTCGGCGCCGATGGAGTGTGGCGCGAGAAGGTCGACCCGATGGCGTTCTTCGCCGAGCAGGCGCCCGCGAACTCGTCCATCGTCTACACCAGCCAGTACGGCTGGGCCGACGACGAGTGGATGGACAAGCGCAAGCAGACCCGCCCGCACGAGGCGCCGATGTCCATCTACGAGGTGCACCTCGGTTCGTGGCGCAAGGGCAAGAGCTACCTCGACCTGGCCGAGGAGCTGGTCGAGTACGTCACCTGGCAGGGCTTCACCCACGTCGAGTTTCTGCCGGTCACCGAGCACCCGTTCGAGCCGTCCTGGGGCTACCAGGTGACCAACTACTTCGCCCCACAGTCCCGGCTCGGCAAACCCGACGAGTTCCGCTACCTGGTCGACCGGCTGCACCAGGCCGGCGTCGGCGTGATCCTGGACTGGGTGCCCGGTCACTTCCCCAAGGACGACTGGGCGCTGGGCCGCTTCGACGGCACCGCGCTGTACGAGCACGCCGATCCACGCCAAGGCGAGCACATGGACTGGGGCACGTACATCTTCAACTACGGCCGCAACGAGGTGAAGAGCTTCCTGGTCTCCAACGCCCTGTACTGGGTGACCGAGATGCACATCGACGCGCTGCGGGTGGACGCGGTGGCGTCCATGCTCTACCTCGACTACTCGCGCAAGGACGGCGAGTGGGTGCCGAACCAGTTCGGCGGCAACGAGAATCTGGAGGCCATCGACTTCCTGCGCTATGTCAACAAGCACCTCTACGAGCGGGTGCCGGGCGTGTGCATGATCGCCGAAGAGTCGACCTCGTTCGGTGGCGTCACCAAGCCGGTCGATCAGGGCGGCCTCGGCTTCGGGTTCAAGTGGAACATGGGTTGGATGAACGACTCGCTGCGCTACCTGGCGCTCGAGCCGGTGTACCGCCAGTACCACCACCACGAGATGACCTTCGCGATGGTCTACCAGTACTCGGAGAACTTCGTGCTGCCGATCAGCCACGACGAGGTGGTGCACGGCAAGGGATCGATGATCAACAAGATCCCGCAGGACCCGTGGCGCCAGTTCGCCACCCTGCGGGCGTTCTACTCGTTCATGTGGGCCTTCCCCGGCAAGCAGTTGCTGTTCATGGGCTGCGAGTTCGGTCAGCGCACCGAGTTCAATGAGGCCACGTCGCTGGAGTGGTGGGTCTCCGATCTGTGGGGTCATCACGGCCTGCAGCGGCTGATCAAAGACCTGAACGAGCTGTACGTCAAGCACCCCGCCTTGTGGAAGCTCGACTCCGACCCGGCCGGCTTCCGCTGGCTCAATGCCGACGACGCCAGCGCCAACACCTTCAGCTGGGTTCGTTCCGACGGCGACGGCGAAGCGATCGCGGTGGTGGTGAACTTCTCGTCCGAGCCGTGGCACAACTACAAGCTCGGGCTGCCCAAGGCGGGCGTCTGGAAGGAGATCCTGAACTCCGACGCCGGCATCTACGACGGCTCGGACTCCCACGGGAACCTCGGCCAGGTCGAGGCCCAGGAAGAAGAGTTCAACGGCTTCGAGGCCGCCGCTACCATCACCGTCCCGCCGCTGGGTGCAGTCTTCTTCCGACACGAGGCTTGAGCACCGACGACGAGGAGTTCCAGGTCCAACTCCGGGTCGCCGGCGACGCTGGCGTCCTGGAGTGGTCCGGGAGAGCCTCCCAGGAGACCGTCGACCGGGCGGTCAGTCTCGCCGCGGACGACGGACTGATCGCCCGCGGGCTGCGCCGCATTGAGGTTTCGCTGCCGTCCGGTGACCGGGTGGGACGTCGAGCGCTGCAGCGGTCCGGGTTCCGACTGGAGGGCACCCGGCGCGAGGCGCTGCTGCTGCCGGACGGCACCTTCAGCGATGTGGTGATCTACGCCCGGCTGGCCAGTGACCTGGTCTACGGTCCGGGCGGCTTCACCGGTGTGATGAACTCGGTGCTGCCGCGCAAACGGCTGATCGCACATGCCCTGATCACCGATCCCTGGGACCGGGTCTGCCTGATGGAGACCACCTTCAAGCCGGACTGGGAGCTGCCCGGCGGCATCGTCAACCCCTTCGAGTCACCGTGGACGGGCGCCGTCCGGGAGATCGCCGAGGAGATGTCGCTCGAGGTCGGTGTCGGGCGGGTGCTGGTGATCGACTGGCTGGGCCCCTACCTCGGCTGGGAGGACGCCGTCGAGCTGATCTTCGACGGCGGCGTCCTGACCCAGGAACAGATCGACGCGATCGTCCCCGACCCGGGCGAGATCCGCGCCGTGCACTGGCTGGCACCGGACAAGGCCGCCGACAAGATGGCCCCGTTCGCCCGCGGCCGGATGCTCGCCGCGGTGTCCTGCCGGATCAGTGGTGGTACCCAATACCTGGAGCGCGGGCTCCCCCGCCGCGACTGACCGCTGGTCCATGTGCTGATACCCGAACGCCCGTGCCCGCGCTCCCCGGACTATTTAGCGCTCGCTGAATTCAGCGAGCGCTAAATAGTTCGGGGAGCGCTGGATGCTAGAGCGGGGGATGCTGGGCTCAGAACAGGGCGCTCATCAGATCGCGGCGAGCCTTGAGGACGGCGGGGTCGGCGGGGCCGACGATCTCGAACAGCTCCAGCAATCGCACCCGGACGGCGTCGCGTTCGGCGCCCGCGGTGTCGCGAATCAGGGCAATCAACCGATCGAAGGCCTGGTCGGGGCGCCCCGACAGCACCTCCAGGTCGGCGGCCGCGAGTTGCGCGTCCGCCGACGCCGGCTCGGACGCCGCGCGCGCCAGCACGGCGGCCGGGTCGATGCCACCGGATCGGGCCAGCAGTGCCACCTGGGCCCGTCCGATCTTGGCCTCGGGATCGTTGGGGGTCTGGGCGAGGATCTTGTCGTATTCGGCGAGCGCCACCGCGAAGTCGCCGCGCTCCAGGGCCGCGTCCGCCTCGGCGAACCGGGGATCGGCCTCGTCGGTCTCCCCCGCGCCGCCGGCGACCGGCTCGGCGCGTCCGACCAGACCATTGGACGCCGCGACCTGCAGCAACTGCGCGATCACGGTCTCTGCTTCGGCCTTCGACCGGGTGCCCTGGAACAGCGGGGCCAACTGCCCGGCGATCACACCGATCACCGTGGGCACCGCCTGAATGCCGAGCGCCTGCGCGATGGTCGCCGAGACGTCGACGTTGACCCGAGCCAGCAGGTAGGCGCCGGCAGCGGCATTCGCCAGCGCGATCAGGTCATCGGAGAGGGCCTGGGCGTTGGCGCGCGGCGAGTAGAGCTCGACCACCACCGGATGCCGGGTGGACAGCTGCATCACCGATTCGAAGTTGCTTTCGTCGACGTCGAGGACGAACGAGGCGCCCGGCGGTACCGGCGGGGCCTTCGCGGCGGCGGCGATCCCGGACAGGTCCATGGCACGGGAGGTGAACTTCGGCAGCGTCATGAGGTCATTGTGTCAAAGTTGGCCGGTGACCCCGGCACCGCTCATCGCGATCATCCAGCATCAGGACGAGTGCCCGCTGGGCCGCCTCACCGGCTGGCTCACTCGCGCCGGCGCCGAACTGCGGTTCGTTCGCGCCGACCTGGGCGCCGCGCTGCCCGATCCGGACGCCGTCGACGGCCTCATCGTGCTCGGCGGTGTGATGGGGGCGACCGACGACGCGGTGGCACCCTGGCTGCCAGCAGTCCGACGCCTGATCGCGGACGCCGCGGCGTCCGGCGTGCCGACGCTCGGCATCTGCCTGGGGCACCAGCTGGCCGCCGTCGCCCTGGGCGGACGGGTGACGCGCAACCCCAACGGCAAGCAGTGCGGACCGTTGCCCATCGGCTTCACCGCCGAGGCCGCCGGCGACCCACTGTTCGGACCGGCGGCGGACGGCCTGCGCGGGGTCCACTCCAACAACGATGTGGTCGTTGCGCTGCCCGACGGTGCGCTCACTCTGGCGCGGGCGCCGGGCGGCGAGGTGCAGGCCGCTCGGTTCGCGGCCGCGACCTGGGGCGTCCAGTGGCATCCGGAGGTGGACGGGGAGATCTTCGCCACCTGGTGTGCGCTCGACCCGGCCTCCGATGAGGCGGACGCGCAGCGGACGATCGCCGAGGTCGCCGCGGCCCACGACGAGTTGGAGGCGGCTTGGCGACCGCTGGCCTCGCGGTTCGCTGAGCTCTGCGCCGCCGCCTCCGCACGCTGAAACTGCCACCCAACGCGGTCGAGAAGTCTGCGCGAGCCTGTTTCCGGCACGCGGAAAGCACCGCCCCCGCGGACCGCTGCACGTCGGGTCCTCGGTCGAAACCGGACCGGTCAAGTGGCGACGTCCGGGTCGACCTGCGAACGAACCACCGCGAGGGGGTCGCCGTGCCGCCCACACGTTGGCATGATGGCGCCATGGTTCATGAACGCGCCGGGCAGGTCGCACTGCCCGAAGACCTCGTCGACGTCGACGCAATGATTGCCGCCTACTACGACCTGGTACCGGATCCGAACAACATCGATCAGCGGGTGGTCTTCGGCACCTCGGGGCATCGCGGCTCCAGCCTGAAGACCTCCTTCAACGACCTGCACATCGCGGCCACCACCCAGGCCATCGTGGAGTACCGCGCCTCGCAGGGAGTCGACGGTCCCCTGTTCATCGGCAAGGACACCCACGGGCTGTCGCTGCCGGCGTGGAAGACCGCGCTGGAGGTGCTGGTCGCGAACGGTGTCGACGTCCGCGCCGAGAACGAAGAGGACTACACCCCGACCCCGGCGGTGTCCCGGGCGATCATCGTCTACAACCGTGACAACGAGGGCCCGCGGGCCGACGGCATCGTGGTCACCCCCTCCCACAACCCGCCCACCGACGGCGGCTTCAAGTACAACCCGCCGCACGGCGGCCCCGCCGACACCGACGCAACCTCGGTGATCGCGGGCCGGGCCAACGAGTTGATGGCGGCACCCGACGGCATCAAGCGGGACCGCCCCTACGACGCGATCGCCGACGACATCGTGCGGCACGACTACCGCACCGCCTACTGCGAGGATCTGAAGAACGCCATCGACCTGGACGCCATCCGGGACGCCGGCCTCAAGATCGGCGCGCACCCGCTGGGCGGCGCCGCCGTCCAGTACTGGCAGTACATCGCCGAGAACCTCAACATCGGTCTCGAAGTGATTGACGCCACGGTCGACCCGGCCTGGCCGTTCATGACGCTGGACTGGGACGGCAAGATCCGGATGGACTGCTCCAGCCCGTACGCGATGGCGTCGCTGATCGCCAACAAGGACAACTACGACATCTCGACCGGCAACGACGCCGACTCCGACCGGCATGGCATCGTCACCCCCGACCACGGGCTGATGAACCCGAACCACTTCCTGGCGGTCGCGATCTGGTACCTGTACACCCATCGTCCCGGGTGGAAGCCGGACGCCGGCGTCGGCAAGACCCTGGTCAGCTCGTCCTTCATCGACAAGGTGGCGGCCGATCTGGGCCGCACCCTGGTCGAGGTGCCGGTCGGCTTCAAGTGGTTCGTGCCGGGCCTGATGACCGGTGACATCGGCTTCGGCGGCGAGGAGTCCGCCGGGGCGTCCTTCCTGACCCTGGACGGCCAGACCTGGACCACCGACAAGGACGGCATCCTGCTCTGCCTGCTGGCCTCCGAGATCCGCGCGGTGACCGGCAAATCGCCGTCCCAGATCTACGCCGAGATGGAGTACAAGTACGGCGAGAGCGCCTACGCCCGGGTGGACGCCCCGGCGAACCGCGAGCAGAAGGCGAAACTGGGCAAGCTCTCCCCCGAGGACGTCACCGCCACCCAGCTGGCCGGCGAACCGATCCTCGACAAGCTGACCCGGGCGCCCGGCAACGGCGCGGCGATCGGCGGCCTCAAGGTGACGACGGAGAACGCCTGGTTCGCCGCGCGTCCGTCCGGCACCGAGGACGTCTACAAGATCTACGCCGAATCCCTCCGGGGGGCGGAGCATCTGGCTCAGGTCCAGGCCGAGGCCCGCGAGGTGGTCAACGCCGCCCTCGGCTGATCCATCGACCGATCAGGACGCGTCCCGAACCCTCGGGGCGCGTCCGTGCGTTCCGGGAAGCGCTGCTCCTCGCCACAGGTGCAGTCGGTCCTCACCCGGACGAGGTGCATACCGCGCCCGCACTATCGATCACCCGCTCAGCGGGTTGACTACCGTCAGCTGCGGAAACCAGGATCGAGCGGTACCTCTTGCGTTCACCCCGCCGGTGTGGTCCCGTAGGATGCGTCGGCGGAACCTGTCGGCCGCGGTGGCACCACCGCTGCGAGGAGCGACCATGCGAGTGTTCAGCCTTGAGCGAGTCCCCGTTGGCGCGCGGGTCGATCTGTTGCGCGAGGCGTTCGGCTCGTATCCGATTCCGATGAGCCTGGAGTTGAGCCGGGCGGATGCGCCGACGGCGGAGTTCCATCGCGTCCAGACGGCGTTCGGCCTGGTGGAACGGTTCCGGGTGAGCGGCGCCTCCGGCACCGTCCGCCGCGGGCCTGCCGCCGACAGCGCGCTTCCCGAACTCCTGACGATCCATCTGGAGCGCTCCGGACACGTGGTGCTCGAGCAGGACGGACGCTCGGCGGCACCCCGTCCGGGTGACCTCGTTCTCAGCACCAACACCCTGCCGTTCGCCACCCGCCAGGAGTGGGAGTCCGCGCAGCACACGGTCAGCATCGAGGTCACCGAGCTCGGACTCGATCCGGGCGTGGTCGCCCGGGCCACCGCGGTCGCCCTGTCGGCTCACGATCCGCTGCTCCAGGTGATCGCCACATTCCTCGGGACAACCGCGCGGGCGGCGCTCGATCAGCGCACGTCGATGGACGCGCTGGCGCCGGTCACGCGGGAGATGGTCCGGGTGCTGATCGCAACGGTGCTGCGCGACGAGACCCGGCTGAGGTCCGCCCTCGCCCTCTCCCTGGGCGAGCGACTGATGCTGTTCATCGATCTGCACCTCGCCGACCCCGAGCTGTCGGCGGCGATGATCGCCCGCGCGCATGCGATCTCGGTCCGCTATCTCTACGTGGTGCTGCGGAGCCGGGGCGTCTCGCTCGGCGAGTACATCCGTGGGCAGCGGATCGCCCGGGCGCGGCAGCTGCTGGCCGATCCGGTCCTCGGCAGCCGTCCCCTCGCCGAGATTGCTCGGCTGTCCGGATTCGCCGACTACTCGACCTTCGCGCGCACCCTGCGGGCATCTCTGGGGGTCTCGCCCCGAGAGTTGCGGGCGGACCTCGCCCTGGCGCCGGTGCACGGATCGCCCACCGGTATGCATCCGGTGCCGACGACAGCGCTGTCGGCCAGTTCATAGCCTTCGAATGACGACGGACAAGGGTACGGAAGGAGACCGGTGATGTCGGACGTGGTGCAGTGGGAGCGTGAAGAGGTCGCCGCCGCGAACGCGAGTGGCAAACCGGTGGTGGTGTTCGTGCACGGACTGTGGCTGCTGTCGAGCAGTTGGAGGCCGTGGCGCGAACTGTTCGAGGCGTCCGGGTACGCGACGATCGCGCCCGGCTGGCCCGACGATCCGCCGAGCGTCGAGGCTGCCCGGGCCGATCCGGACGTGTTCGCCCACAAGATGGTCCAGCAGGTCACCGACCACTACCTGGCAGCGATTTCCGAGCTGACCGCGAGGCCCGCGGTGGTCGGCCACTCGTTCGGTGGCCTGATCGCCCAGAAGATCGCCGGGGAGGGCGCGTCCGCGGCAACGGTCACCATCGACAACGCACCGTTCCGCGGCGTGCTTCCGCTGCCGGCGTCCTCGCTGAAATCGGCCGCACCGGTGCTGGGCAACCCGGCCAACCGCAACCGTGCGATCGCGCTCACCTTCGAACAATTCTGCTTCGGTTGGGCGAACAACCTGGACGAGGCCGAGGCGCGCCAGTTGTACGAGGACTACCACGTCGCCGCCTCCGGAGTGCCGCTGTTCCAGGCCGCCGTGGCCAACTTCAACCCGTTCCACAACGAGGTGACCGTCGACGTGAAGAACCCCGATCGCGGCCCGCTGCTGGTGATCGCCGGCGCGAACGACACCACGGTGCCGCTGGCTCTCACCCGGGCCACCTATCGACAGCAGGCGAAGAACCCGGGTGTCACCGAGATAGTCGAGATCGCCGACCGTGGACACTCGCTGACCATCGATCATGGCTGGCCCGAAGTTGCTCAGGTGGCCCTCGACTTCATCCGACGATTCCACAACTGACCGAAGGGCGCCCCTGATGCCGTTTCTCACCACCACTGACGGGACAGAGATCTACTACACCGAGCAGGGTTCGGGCCGACCGATCGTGCTCAGCCACGGCTGGCCGCTGAGTTCGGACGCCTGGCAGGTCGAGTTGAAGATCTTCGCCGACGCCGGTTACCGGGTCATCGCCCACGACCGGCGCGGCCACGGTCGCTCGTCAAAGACCTACCAAGGCAACGACATGACCACCTATGCGAAGGATCTCGCCGAGCTGGTCGAACACCTCGATCTGGAGGACGTGGTCGTTATCGGCCACTCCACCGGCGGTGGAGAGGTGGTCCGCTACGCCGCCCAGTTCGGTGCACAGCGGGTCGCGAAGGTGGTGACCATCGGTGCCGTGCCGCCGATCATGGTGCGCTCCGCGGAGAATCCCGACGGCACGCCGATCGAGGTTTTCGACGACATTCGCGCCGGTGTGCTGCACGACCGTTCGCAGTTCTACCGAGAACTGGCCGTGTCGTTCTACGGCTTCAACCGCGACCAAGCGCTGGTGTCGCAAGGTGCCGTCGACGACTTCTGGCGGCAGGGCATGCTGGTCAATCTCGCCGCGGCCTACGACTGCGTCAAGGCGTTCAGCGAGACCGACCAGACCGCCGACCTGCAGGCGCTTCAAGTGCCGGTCCTAATCGCACACGGAGACGACGACCAGATCGTGCCCATCGCCGCGGCGGCCGAGAGGTCGATCGAACTGGTGCGCGACGGCGTCCTGAAGGTCTATCCGGGAGCACCGCACGGAGTCTTCGGCGACTATCAGCAACAGCTGGACGCCGACATCCTGGAATTCATCAAGGCCGGCTGACCGCTCAGATTGTGGCCACGGTGGTCGCCGGGGACGACGCCGGAGCCATGGCGCCGGCGAGATCGGCGATGAGGTCGTCGGCGCACTCCAGCCCGATCGACATCCGAACGATGCCCGGATCGGGTCTGGCGTCTCCGGCCACCGGTCGATGAGTCAGCGCCGCCGGGCTTTCGATCAGAGAGTCCACTCCGCCCAGCGACACCGCATGGGTGAAGATCCGGACGCGCGAGGTCAGCCGTTCTGCCGCAGGCAGGCCGCCGGCCAGTCGCATCGAGATCATCGCGCCGCCACCGCGCAGCTGGGTACCGATCAGTCCGGACGGGTCGCCGTCCAGCCCCGGGTAGAACACCTCCGCGACCGCCGGGTGCCCGGTCAGCCACTGCGCCAGCCGGGCTGCGCTCTGCTGCTGGGCGTGCACCCGCACGGGCATGGTCGCCAGCCCCCGGTGCAGCAGGTAGCCGGCCAGCGGGTGCAGGAGCGCGCCGGTGATCGCCCGGATCGGACGGATCCTCTCGGCCAACTCGTCCGAACAGGCCAGCACCCCACCCATCACGTCTCCGTGCCCGCCGATGTACTTGGTCGCGCTGTGCAGCGCCAGCGCGGCGCCGTGATCGAGCGGGTTCTGTAGGACCGGCGTAGCGAAAGTGTTGTCGACCAGCACCGGCACCGCACCGGCCTGGTCGGCGACCGCCCGGATGTTGACCAGCTCCAGCGTCGGGTTCGCCGGCGTCTCCATCACCACCAGTCCGGTGTCGGGCCGCAGCGAAGCGGCCACCTGGTCCGGACGGCAGAAGGTTGTCTCGGCACCCAACAGCCCGGTGGCCAGCAGATGATCGGAACCGCCGTACAGCGGCCGGACGCCGACGACATGGCGCTTCCCGGTCGCCACGGTGAACGCCAGCAGCGCGGCCGAGAACGCCGCCATCCCGGTGGCGAACGCCACCCCCGCCTCGGCGTGCTCCAGTTGCGCCAGAGCTGTCTCGAAACGCGCCACGGTCGGATTCCACAGCCGTCCGTAGACCGCACCGCCCTCACCGGGCAGCCCGCCGGACGCCAACGCCTCGTATGAGTCGCCGCCCTGGGCGATCGTCGGCAGCGGGTTCGTCGTCGACAGGTCGATCGGTGGCGCATGCACCCCGAGCGCGCCCAGATCGTCGCGACCCGCGTGCACAGCGATGGTGCGGAGATCACATGGCCTCTTCTTCATGGCAGGATCTTGCTGACACGAGGGCTTTCCCGAAAGCCGCATTGCTGATGAACCGGATGCAGGCGCTCTATGTTGTTCCATCAACGAATCCAGCACAGATAAGGGGGCGGGCTGGTGGCGAATCCTCAACGCCGTGGTGTCGAGCTCGACAAGCTGGATTTCGACCTCATCGGGGCGCTCAGCGACGATCCCGGCCTGACCGTCAAAGCAGTCGCCAGCAGGCTCGGCGTCGCCGAGTCCACCTGCGCCTACCGGCTGCGCCGGCTCCGCGAGGCGCGGGTGATCGGGCCGTCCCGGCTCGACCTCGACCATGCCCAGCTCGGCTATGCGTTGCGCGCCGTCGTCATGGTGTTTCTCACCAATCACTCCCGCGAGACCGTCGACCGGTTCATGACGAGCATGGTGCAGGCCCCCAACGTGCTGCAGGTGATCAACCTCACCGGCCGCTACGACTTCATGCTCACCCTCGCTGTGGCCGACGCCGAGGAACTGCGCACGCTGGTGCTCGACCATGTCACGGTGCACCCCTCGGTGCGGGGCACCGAGACCCACATCGTGTTCGAGATGCGCGAGGGCACCTGGATTCCGCCGCACCCACCGCGCTGATCGCCGGCAGTTCGGCAAAGCCGCAACGACGAATCGTCGCCTGTGCCAGGCTGAATATATGAGCACGGATCTGTTTGTCTGCATCGATCATGTCGGCCTGGCGGTACCCGATCTTGATGAGGCCATCCGCTTCCACACCGAGGTGATGGGCTGGCGGGTGCTGCACCGCGAGGAGAACCAGGAACAGGGCGTTGCGGAGGCCATGATCGGCATCGGCGACCAGGGTGCCGAGAACGCCCAGATCCAGCTGCTGGCGCCCCTCGACGAGAATTCCACGATCGCCAAATTCATCGGGCGCAACGGTCCGGGCATGCAGCAGCTCGCCTATCGCGTCCGAGATCTGGACACGGTCAGCACGACCCTGCGCGAGCGAGGCGTCCGTCTGCTGTTCCCCGAGGCCAAGCGAGGTACGCACGGGTCGCGGATCAACTTCTGCCACCCCAAGGACACCGGTGGCGTCCTGCTCGAACTGGTGGAACCACCCAAGGGGTGAGTATCGCGGCCACAGGTGTGGCAACAGTGAGTAGCATTCTCGCGTACGTCCCTGACGAAAGGACCCTCGGGTGAGCCAACAGCCAGAGGAGACCGTTGGTCTCGATCTCTTCGACGAGACCGCCAGCGCCGCCGGGAGCTTTCCACACTCGATGCTCGGCTACGAGCGGCAGGCCGTCGATGCCTACATCCGCGACATCGAGCGCCAGCTCAGCTCCGCCAAGCGCAAGGTCCGCTCGCTGCAGCGCCAGCTCTCCACCAAGGCCGACGAGACCGACTACTCGCGGTTGGGCGCCCACACCGGTGACATGCTGCGGGCCGCCGAGGCGCAGGCTGCCGAGATGGTCAAAGCCGCCCAGGTGGAGGCACAGAAGATCGTCGATGACGCCACCAAGGAAGCCGGACAGCTCGCCCACGACGCCCATGAGGGCGCCGCTGCGATCCGGGTGAGCGGCCTGGACGACCTGAACCGGCTTCGCGACGAACTGGCTGGACAGACCAGCGCCGAGTTGGCCGGCGCCCAGGAGCAGGCCCGCAGCCTGCGCGAAGCCGCCGAGAACCACCGGGCCATGGTGCTGGCCGACGCCGAGCGCAACGCGGCGGCGATACGCGAGCAGGCGGCACTGGAGGCCGACGTGCTGCGGCAGCAGGCCGAGCGCGAGGCGACCGACGTCCGGGCTGCGCTCGCCAAGGAGCATTCCGAGGCGCTGGCCGCGCTGCAGCAGCGTCACGACGAGGTGACCAGCACCCTGACCGAGCTGGCGGCGACGGCTCGGCAACAGTCCGAGGAGTTCGGCGCCACGCTCGCCGCCGACTCGCAACTGATGGACGAGCGCCGGCAGAAAGCGCTGGCCGAAGCCGACCAGATCGTCGTCGAGGCCAACGAGCAGGGCCGGGCGATCCTGTCCGAGGCGCGCGCCAAGGCCGCCAAGCTCATCGCGGACGCCGAGCTCGCCGCGTCCGCCAGGGCCGACCACCTGCGCCGAGAGACCGAGCGGCTCCACCAGCGCAAGCAGGCCATCGTGGCTCAGCTCACCAGCCTGTCGTCGCTGGCCAACAGCAGCGTCGCGGAGTTCCCCGATCTCAGTCACGCCGACGCCGACACGATCGAGTTCGCAGCGGCCCTGGACGACACCAAGGTCGAGAACGCCGTGACGCCGGACGACGACGCCACCCGAGTCCAGCCCGCAGCCGCCGGCGGCGGGGGGAAGCGGCACTAGCCGATGTCCGCCCAGCCGGACGAAGGAAGCGGCGCTCCCCAGTCGGCGAAGTCCCAGCCCACACCTGCGGAGGCGGTGGCCCCGCGTCCGCTTGCCACACCTACAGGGGCGCGCGGCTGGCTGCACCGGATCCGCCGAGCCACCCAGCCGACCCCTGCCGACCTGGATCCGGACGCCGTCAGGGCAGGCCCGCGGAGCGAAACCAGCCTGGCCCGCCGCAGTCCGTTCGCGATCGGCTTCTTCGTCACCCTCGGTGCGCTCACTGCGGGCGGTATGGTGTTCGGGCTGTACCGGATCGCCTCCGTCGTGCTGCTGGTGCTGACGGCGCTCTACCTGGCGCTCGGCCTCAACCCCCTGGTCGACCGGCTCTCTTCCCGCGGACTGCGGCGCGGGGTGTCGGTGCTGCTGGTGGCGTTGTCCGGCCTCGCGGTCCTGGCGCTCGCGATCTGGGCGATCCTTCCGCTGGCGGCCGAGCAGATCAACCGGCTGCTGCTGAACGCACCGGCCCTGCTGCAGGAACTACGGGCCAACCCGCAGATCGCCGCCTGGGACGCGCAATACGACATCATCAACCGGGTGAGCAGCTTCCTCACCTCGGGTGAGTTGCTGAGCACCCTGTTCGGGGGCTTGTGGGGAGCTGGTCAGGCCGTGGCCGGCATGGTGCTGAGTGCCATGGTGACGGTGGTGCTCACGGTCTATCTGCTGGCCTCCATGCCATTGTTCAAGGAGGCCATCTACGAGCTCGCGCCGGCGTCCAGGCGACCTCGGGTGCGGTATCTGGCCAACGAGATGTTCAGCCGGATCGGTGGCTATGTGAGCGGGTTGTTCATCGTCATCATGTGCTCGACAACGGTGGCCTACCTGTTCCTGAACGTGGTGGGACTCGCCCAGTACGCGCTGGCGCTGGCTGTCGTGGTGGCCCTGTGCGCGATCATTCCGCTGATCGGGTCGACGTTGTCGATGGTGATCCTGTCGATCGTGGCGTTCACCTTCTCGGCGACGCAGGGCTTCATCACGTTGGCCTTTCTGCTCACCTATCAGCAGATCGACAACTACTTCATCCAGCCCCGGGTGTTCCAGCGCTCGGTCAGCGTGCCGGGCCCGCTGGTGATCCTGGCCGCGTTGGCCGGCGGCGTGCTGTATGGGCTGCTGGGTGCGTTGCTGGCTATCCCGTCGATGGCGGCCGCGATGTTGCTCTACCGCGAGGTGCTGATCCCGGCCCTCAATCGGCGCTGACCCAACCTTCACTGATTGAAGTTTGTCGACGACCGCTGGTTGAGCTTGTCGAAACCCATCTCGCGCGAGGGTCTCGACAAGCTCGACCAGCGGCAAACCAGAGCCAACGGTCGAGATCAAGAACCCAGCTCAGAACAACCGGTCTTCGGCGTTGTCCAGACCGCGTAGCAGGTCGTAGTCGACGCTCACGCAGGCGATGCCACGGGTACCAGCCAAGGTCTTGGCCTGGGGCTTGATCAGCTGAGCGGCGAACACGCCCCGCACGGGGGCGAGCAGCGGATCGGCATTCATCAGCGTCAGATAGCGGGTGAGCTGTTCGACCCCGTCGATCTCGCCCCGACGCTTGACCTCGACGGCCACGTAGCCGCCTTCGGCGTCCCGGAAGAGCAGGTCGACAGGCCCGATCGGGGTCAGGTACTCGCGTTGCACCAGGTTCCAGCCCTGGCCGAAGGTCTCCGGGTGCTCGGCGAGCAAGGCTTGCAGATGCGCCTCGACGCCGTCCTTGACCAGGCCGGGATCGACCCCGAGATCGTGGGACGAGTCGTGCAGGACCTCTGCGATCGAGATGACCAGCGTGTCGGCGTCCTTGTTGCGGATCTCCCACACCTGGCTGAAGGCGGAGTCCTCCGGGGTGCTGACCTGAAGGGTGCAGGGCGGGTTCATCCAGTTCAGCGGCTTGTAGGCGCGGTCATCGGCATGGATCGAGACCGAGCCGTCCGCCTTGGAGAGGATCAGCCGGGTCGCCAGCGGCAGATGTGCCGTCAGGCGTCCGGCGTAGTCGACCTGGCAACGGGCAACGAGCAGACGCACCGAGCCACCGTAGCGCCAACCGGAGCGCCGCCCCAACGCGCTGCAGCACGCGCGGGGCAGTACGCTGGCGCGCATGGCCAAGCGACCCAGCAAACACCTGCGTCCGCCGCGGCCGTTGTCCTCGTCGTTCGCCGCGGCGGTGGATAAGGCGGACGGCCGCTGGATGACTCAGACGATGTCGGGTCAGGCGGCCGTCAAACAATACCGATGCCCCGGCTGCGACCGCTCGATCGCGATCGGGACGCCGCACGTCGTGGTGTGGCCGCACGTCCCCACTGTCGGCTCGACGCGGGCCGTCGATGAGCGGCGTCATTGGCACAACTCCTGCTGGAACCGGAGGCGATGATGGGGCTGTTCACCCAGCTCGTGGGCGACGGTCGTCCCGATGTGGTCTTCCTGCACGGATTGTTCGGACGCGGCAAGAACTGGGCCGGCGTCGCCCGGTCGCTGGTCGATCGCGAGCACACCAGCGTGCTGCTGGACCTGCCGAACCATGGCCGTTCGCATTGGACCGAAACCGTCGACTACGTCCGGATGGCCGACGAGGTCGCCGAGGAACTGCGGCTGCGGATGGGCTCGGCCGCTTCGATCACGCTGGTCGGCCATTCGATGGGCGGCAAGGTGGCGATGCTGCTGGCGCTGCAGCACCCTGAACTCGTCCGTCGGCTGGTCGTCGTCGACATTGCACCCGACATCTCCGACCAAGTGCGCACCTCGGTGCCACTGGTGAAGGCGATGCGCGCTCTCGATCTGGGGTCAGTGGGCAGTCGCGGTGAGGCCGAACGGCTGCTCGCCGCGGATGTCGACGACCCGGCGGTGCGGCAGTTCCTGCTGCAGAACCTGAAGCGCACCCGCACCGCCGACAACCGCGACGGGTGGCAGTGGGAGGTCAACCTCGACCTGCTCGGCGATCACTTGGACGATGTCGCGGCCTGGCCCGACGTCCGCGATGTCAGCTATGCCGGGCCGGTGCTGTGGGTAGGTGGTTCCGAGTCTCTCTACATCAGGCCCGAGCACGAGGCTCGGATGCGGGAGCTGTTCCCACAGGTCAGGCTGGTCTGGATCGAAGGGGCCGGGCACTGGGTACACGCGGACGCCCCGGCGGAACTGACCGCCGAACTGGCGACCTTCCTGGCCGAGTAGCCCCAACACAAGGTCACACGCCGTCGCCTATTGGTGGACCGTTAGGGACGGCTCCCTTGGTCACCGGGGACGGTTCTTTCGGACACCGGGGACGGTTCTCTTGGTCACCAAGGACGGTTCTTTTGGTCACCGGGGACGGTTCCCTTCGGTCACCGCGGACGGTTCCTTCGGTCACTGGGGACGGTTCTTCTGGTCACCAAGGACGGTTCCCTTGGTCACCAAGGACGGTTCCTTCGGTCACCGTCACGCGGGCGGCTCCCGTCGTCCGCAGCGACCAGTGGAACGGAGACGACAAAGCCTTCGTCCACAAAGGTGACCAGAAGAACCGTCCCCGGTAACCAGAAGAACCGTCCCCAGTGACCGAAGGAACCGTCCCCGGTGACCACAGGAACCGTCCCCGGTGACCGAAAGAACCGTCCCCTTGGTCCGCGATCGGGGTCGCGGACGGAATCGGCGTCCGGGCTGCTGGGAGTCCGGACGCCGATTGCTTGCGTTGGAGGGTCAGGGCCGTGCCGCGGCGATCCTCAGCAACTCGAGGTAGCCCTCCACCTGCCAGGCCGAGCGGCCGACGAACAGGCCGTTGACGCCTGTGACCTGCAGGGTTTCCTCGGCGTTGCCCTGATTGACCGAGCCGCCGTAGAGGATGCACTCGACCTCGTCGCCGTACTCGGCATCGAGCGCGGTGAAAACGGCTTCAATGTCCTCGGGGCGGGCCTCACGACCGTGCTCCCCAATAGCCCAGATCGGCTCGTAGGCGATCAGCACCCGGCTCACGTCCTCGACCCCGTCCAGGGCAGCCGCGACCTGCGCCATGATGTGCGCCACGCTGCCGCCGGCCTCGAAGACTTCGCCGGGCTCGCCGCAGCACAGCAGCGGCCGCAGGCCGTGGTTCAGGCTCGCCTTCACCTTGAGGTTGACCGTCCGATCGGTCTCGGCGAAGAACTCGCGCCGTTCGGAATGACCGATCTCGACCAGGGTGGCGCCGGCGTCCGCGGCCTGAGGAACGGAGATCTCCCCCGTCCACGCTCCGGCCTCGGCCCAGTGCGCGTTCTGGATGCCCAACTCGACCGGCGAACCGGAACCCAGGATCGCGCGCACGGTGGTCAGCGCCGTCGCTGGCGGAATGATGAATGGCTGGACACCAGTGGGAGCGCCACCAGCCAGGGCGGCGGCGAGCCGGGTTGCATAGTCACTGGCCTGCGCCAGCGTCTTGTTCATCTTCCAACTGGTGCCCACCCACAACATCAGTCGCCCTCGTAGCTGCAGATCGCATCGACCTTGGGCGCCGACGGCGAGCTCGGGTCGAAGGTGTAGTTGAAGAACTCCTTCGAGAGCCGGCGGGCCAGCTCAATGCCGATCACCCGCGCGCCCAGGCAGAGCACCTGGCCGTTGTTGGACAGCACCAGCCGCTCCACCGAGAAGCTGTCGTGCGCGGTGCTGGCCCGGATGCCCTGCACCTTGTTGGCCGATATCGCCACGCCCATGCCCGTGCCACAGATCAGGATCGCCCGGTCGGCGTCACCGGCGGCGACCATCCGGGCGGCACCGACCGCGGTGTGTGCGTAGGCGGTCTGGTCGTCGGTCGATCCGACGCCGAAGTCCACCACCTTGTCGATGCGGGGATCGGCCTCCAGATCGGCCTTGATCCGCTCTTTGTACTCCACGCCGGCGTTGTCCGCGCCGACGGCTACCACGTAACCCATCTCGTGCCTTTCTCCGTTACGGTCGGGGCCCGATCGACCCCGATCTCTCTGCTTTTCATTCCTACCCGACGCCGTGCACGGCTCACAGCGCGGACATGTGTGACGCGGTGCCTCGCCGCGCAGCCGGTCGGCGTCCGCAGCCGTGGACGCCGACCGGCTGGAGCCTTCAGGCTGAGACCGCCAACTTCGCCTCGTGCGCCATCTTGAGGCCCGCGTAGTAGGCGGCGACCCGGGTCGACTCGACCATGCTTCCGCCGTTGGCGACACCCTTGCCCGCGATGTCGAACGCGGTGCCGTGATCAACCGAGCTACGCATGAACGGCAGGCCCATGGTGATCGTGACGGCCTTCTCGAAGTCCAGCGTCTTGCAGGCGATGTGCCCTTGGTCGTGGTACAGCGACAGGATGCAGTCGTGGTGCCCGTCCAGAGCGAATGCGAAGATCGAGTCGCCGGGCAGCGGCCCGCGGGCATTGATCCCCATCGCCTGCGCCTCCTCCACCGCCGGGATGAGGTGCTCGATCTCCTCGGTGCCGAACAGGCCGCCGTCGCCGCCGTGCGGGTTCAGTGCCGCCACCGCGATGGACGGGTTTTCGAACCCGTAGCTACGCATCTCGCGGTCGATGTCCTTGAGGTAGGCCAGCGTCCGCTCCTTGGTGATCTGGTCGCAGGCCTTACGGACCGACACGTGCCGGGTCAGGAAGAACACCCGCAGCTTGTGCACGTTGAACATGGTCAACGCGTACGGCGAGTTGGTCAGCGCCTCGAAGATCTCGGTGTGCCCGATGTGGTCTACGCCCGCTTCCTTCAGCGCCACCTTGTGGATGGGCGCGGTGGAGACCGCGTCCAGCCGTCCGGCCAGGCCGAGTTCGATCGACTTCTCCAGGTAGGAGTACGCGCGCAGCGCCGCGTCCTTCTGGACCTGGCCGTAGACGATCTTGGCCCCGGGTGCGGCACCGGTGTCGAGCAGGTCGACCGTGCCGAACTCGTACTTGGCCTCTTCGGGCTCACTGATCTCGTTGAACTTCAGCGTCACGCCCTTGACCGCTGCCGCTTCCTCGAGGTGCTCCCGGGCACCGATCACGAACGGCTTGCACACCTCGTAGATCATTTCCGACTGGACGGTGTCCACGACGATCTCGGGTCCGACGCCGGCGGGGTCGCCGATCGTGATCGCGGTGACGGGCCTGATTTGGGTTTCTGACATTGTCTGTTTCACTCCATCTTTTCGTCGAAGATCCGATTGACACATTGGATGGCGGTCTCGTTCGTTCCGGTGAGACCACCCTTGCAGATGACCGGCAGGCCGGCCCACGGGCCACCCACCAACACGCCTTGATCGGCCTGCGGGATGACGTAGTCGACCAGGCCGATCCCGTTGGCGTCCAGGGCGGCGCAGGTGTTGACCATGATGTCGCCGCCGGTGAGGTAGAGGCCGGCCAGCGAGTCGTCGAGAGCCTCGATGACCCGCCGGGCCAGCGCACCGAAGCGTCCGGGGATCTGCCCCGGACCTGCGCCGGGCTGCAGGCCCGCCCGGCGCTCCATGGCGGCCATGTCGCCCAGGTCGCCCGAGATCGTCGAGTCCAGGGCGAGCATCAGGACGCGAGGCTTCGCCGGCCGGTCGATCAGCCGTCCGACCTCGTCCAGCACCCGCTGGGTTTCCCGACCGTAGCGGCGCTCGTCGGCGATCAGATCACCGACGTCCACCCCGATCACCTCGGTGCCCGGGACGGCCGCGAGTTCCACCATCTGCAGATGAGTGACCCGCATCGCGCTGCCGGCCACCACCAGGGCGGTACCGGTGTCGGTGTCGGTCGAGGTGGTCCTCAGGGTGCGTTCTTTGACCGGCCGGGTCTCGACCACGCCGCTATGGATCGCCAGCCGCTCGGTGAACGGTCCCGGGTCAACGCAGACCACCTTCCAGCCCAGGCCGGCGACCACGGTCGCAATCAGGTCGACGTCCTCCAGGGACGCCGCGTCCACCAGAATCACCCGGTCCCCCGCCTCACGGCTGGCGACCAGGCCCGCGCGAATGCTCTCGGGGCCGTCGATGACGGCACCGATCGGCACATGACCGACACCGACGGTGCACTGGCTCGCCATCAGCGTGGGCAGGTGCGATTCCTTGACCGGGGTCCGGACGTCCTGCGCCACCGGCGTGCGGGCCAGCAGCACCGAGTCGATCAGTGAGTAGCCGCCAACCACGATCCGGCGGGACTGCGGCATCGCCGGCACCATGATCGCGATGTAGTCCTCGGACAGGGCGCTCAGCATGCCCTCCACCTCGGGCCCGATCCCGCCGCGGCAGGTGGTGTCGATCCGCTTGGTGAACTGCTCGGCCCCCGCGTCGACCAACTCCCGGGTGGCCAGCCGTACCCGCTCGGACGCGTCGGCCGCGGGCAGCGGCCGAGAGTCCGAGTTGAGGATCAGCGCCTCATGGTCTGAGGTCAGCGCCGCCACATCCGCCGGTGAGAACAGCACCGCGGTGTCGACGCCGACCCGGGCCAGCAAAGCGCCGATGGTGGTGCAGCCGGTCAGGTCGTCGGCGACGATCCCTAGCTTCGGCATGCGAGCACCGCCCGTCGTTCGTCGAGCCTCGTCATCGGGCCTCGACCTCGGACTCGACCACATGCTCGGTCGACTTCGGCTTGGCCTCGACCAGGCTGAAGATCACCAGCAGGGCGATCACCAGGACGATCGCGAAGTAGCTGAACGCGACCGAGTAGTTGCCGCCCGAACGGTCGAGCAGGATGCCGACGATGATCGGCGCGAAGAAGCCGCCCAGGTTGCCGCCCGAGTTGATCAGGCTGATCGCGAACGGGTAGGTCTTGTTGTTGGTCAGGCCCATCGGGTACGCGGTGAACATCGGCCAGCCGATGTTGAGGAAGAAGCCGGTGGCGATCAGGCTGGCGACGATGGCCGGGATGTTGTTCGGCGCGTTGATGACCACCACGATCATCACGGCGGCGAAGAAGGCCGTGATGATCATCTGGGGCTTGCGACGACCCTGGAAGATCCGGTCCGACACCACGCCGCCGAGCATGGCGCCGATCAGGCCGCCGACGGCCGGTGCCGCGGCGATGAACGCGACGCCCGCCAGGTTGATGCCGCGGGCCTGGACGAGGTACAGCGGCACCCAGGTGAGCAGGCCGTAGTTCACGTTGTTCATGAAGAAGTAGGCCAGCGTGTCGCCCCAAACGTTCCACGACTTCAGCACCTTGCCGTTGGTGTCGAGGGTGTCGACGTCCTTCAGCCGGATCAGCTTGTCGAGCCACGGGATCGACCGGAAGGTGACCTTCTTCTTGGTCGGGTCCTCGGAGGTGTCGTAGATGTGTGCCAGCTCGGCGGCGTTGACCCGCTTGCTCTGCTCGGGACGGTTCCGGACGATGAACCACCACACCGCGGCCATGATGAAGCCCGGGATCGCGAACCAGATGAACACCCACCGCCAGCCCTGGGTGGTGGCGATCCCGATGACGATGGCCGGAACGATGATCGGCGCGAACTGGGTCGAGGCGATGTACAGGCCCGTCGCCGTGCCCTTTTCGCGTGGCGGGAACCATGCGTTCACCGTCGAGGTCATGCCGACCGGGGCCGGGCCCTCGGTCAGTCCGAGCAGCAGGCGCAGCGCCAACAGCATGACGGCGCCGGTGGTGAAGCCCATCAGCAGGGTGACGACCGAGAAGGCCAGGATGGCCATCGAGACGACCGCCCGGGTACCCCTCTTGCCCATGATCAGGCCGGCGGGGATCTGCGAGACCGCGTATCCCAGGAAGAAGAAGCTGGAGATCGCGCCGATGGTGAAGTTGTCGATGTGGAACTCTTCCTTGATGAACGGCAACACCGCGCCGATGTTGGCGCGGTCGGCCATGCACACCACGTAGGCGGCGAAGATCGTCCCCATCACGACCCAGCGGTACCGGGTCGGCTTGTCGGTAGTCAGGTTGGCGCCCACCGACGTGGTGGCGCCTGCAGAAGATGACATGTGTCCGTGCTCCTAGTTGTCAGTGTCCGAGAGACGGGTCGGCGATCCGCCCCGCGCACAGTCATCGACCATTGGCGCGAGGTGGCTCCGACCGACCCGAGGACACCAACCAGGGACGCAACCGTCGGCAGCAGCTGGTGGGTCACGGTCCGCGCATTGCCGTGGCTCCACCGGGTTGCTGTCGAGTACGCCGGTCGCGACGCTGGAACATCGGGCGCCACCTCCGTGCTGCGTTGCCCGGAACGTGGCGGATTACCAACTCAAGAGCAGAGAGTACCCACTGCGCGCGACGAGCGCTAGGGCTGGCGGCAGGAAGAATCTGCTGCCGCTGCCCCCGCCCCATGATGATCGTTTCGATCATTCCTGCTGTTGGGCCGTCGCGTCACCTCGGAAACCTGATCGGATCTTGACAAAATATTCTGCGTTGTTCGATCATTGTTGTATTCCAACTGTGATCGGACCGCGCAAACGATACTTCGGTTCCGACCCCGAAGACCGACCGCGGTTGGGATGTCCAGGGACAGCAGTGGACTCAGGTGGAGCCCGTCTGCTCGACACCCGTTACCCACGGGTTCCACCCACCTCGAAATACAGGAGGATGAGGGCATGCAGGACCTGCCAGCCACATCCTCCGTCGATGTTCACGAGCAACCGGACGGCCGTCCGGCGAAGGCCAGCAAGGGTCAACGCCGGCGGCAGAGGATCCTCCAGTTGCTCACCACAGATCCGGAGGCCAACGTATCGGTGAGCGACCTGTCAGACACCTTCGGGGTTTCGGTGGCGACCATCCGCCGCGACCTCGCCGACCTGCAGGACCGCAGGCTGGTGACCCGGACCTACGGGGGCGCGGCGCTGCAGCATCGGCCTCGCACCGAGCTGACCATGCGTGAGCGAATGTCGGCCCACGCGGAGGCCAAACGGGCGATCGGCGAAGCAGCCGCCGCGCTGATCGAGGACGACGACCTGATCATCCTCGACTCCGGATCGACGACCGAGCAGATCGCCGCTGCGCTGGGCAACCGCCCGGTGTCGGTGATCACCAACGGCCTGATGGTGGCCAACCAGCTGGTCTCCGAGGATCAGGTGGGCGTGACGATCCTGGGCGGAGCGCTGCGCGGCATCAACGCCACCATCACCGGGCCGGACGCCGAGTCGATGCTGAACCGGGTGCACGCCACCTACGCCTTCATCGGCACCGACGCCATCGACCCCGTCCGCGGCCTGACCTCGCGCACCTATGCGCAGGCCCGGCTCAAGGCGGCGATGATGGAGAACGCCCAGCGCACCTACGTGGTGGCCGACTCGTCCAAGCTGGGCGAACACGGCCTCTTCCACTACTGGTCCGAGCTGCCCGATCAATGGGGTCTGGTCACCGACGACGCCGCCGACCCGGAGGTGCTCGACGAACTTCGGTCGGCCGGCGCCGATTCGATCATCCTGGCCCCGCCACTAGACACAGAAGACTGGTGAGAGATTCCATGCAGCAAGCAGTGCTGTACCGACCCGACGAACTCCGCGTCGAGGAACGCGACATTCCTCCTCTCGCCGAGGGCGAGGTCCTGCTCAAGGTGACCGCAGCACTGTTGTGCGGCACCGACCTGCGGATCTATTCGGGTCGCAAGACCAAGAACGTCACCCTGCCGTCGGTGCTCGGCCACGAGATCGCCGGCGAGGTGGTCGACGGCACCGGTCCGCTGCCGGACGGCGTAGCGATCGGTGATCAGGTCTGCGTCTACCCGCTCGTGCCGTGCGGCGAGTGCGTCGCCTGTCGCAAGAACCACCCCAACATCTGCCGCAACCGAGTCGCGTTCGGCTACCAGCTGGCCGGCGGGCTGTCGCAGTACATCGTGGTTCCCGCCAACGCGCGGCAGAACATCGTGCCGTTGCCGGGGGTGTCGGCACCCGAGGCTGCCCTGGTCGAACCGCTGGCCTGTGCCCTGAACGGTCAGAACATCGCCAAGGTGAAGGGCGCGGACGCCGTCCTGATCGCCGGCTGCGGCCCGCTGGGCCTGATGCACATCCGGCTGGCCAAAGCCCAGGGCGTCCCGACCGTGATCGCGGTCGACCCCAACACCGCCCGGCATGAGATCGCCCGCGACTCCGGGGCCGATCTGGTGCTGGCACCCGGCGAGGACACCCCCGCGCGGATCCTGGCCGCCACCGACGGCGGCGTCGACGTGGTGATCATGGCGATCGGACGGGTGGACGCCCTCACTCCCTACCTCGGCATCCTGGCTCCGGGCGCCCGGATCTCCGCCTTCGCCGGCTTCAACGCCGGTGACGTGTTGAGCATCGTCGCCAACGACATCCACTACAACGAGTACGAGGTCGTCGGGGCCTCGTCCTGCCGGCTGGAGAACTTCCACGCCGTGGCCGACCTGGTCACCGCCGGCAAGCTCAGGGTCGCCGACCTGGTCGGCACCCAACTGCCGCTGGCCCGGGTGCACGAGGCGCTCGAGCTGGTGGCCTCGGGCAAGGATCTGCGGGTCGGCATCGATCCCTGGGCCTGAGGCCGTAAGCCGGGCGCGGGCGCACTCCCCGGCCCTCATTCCACTCTCTTCCACATCACACAGAAGGATTTGTCATGGGCATTTTCGAACTGAACCCCGTCGGCACCACGTCCGCACTCGGCCGCGAGATCCGGCTGCGCCGGATCATCGGGCCGGACGGCCGGCTGATGACGGTGGCGCTCGACCAGGCGGTGCCGCGCGGCGTCGCGCCCCGGCTGGCCGATCTCAAGACCGTCTTCGACAAGATCGCCGACGCCGAGCCGGACGCCTTCACGGTGTTCAAGGGCGTCGCCGGACATCTGCTCTCCGGACGCGCCAAGCAGGTGCCGCTGATCATCAAAGGCTCGACGTTCTGCGTCGACTTCCACCTCACCTACGACGCCACGGTGGCTCAGGTGGCGGACTGCCTGCGGCTTGGTGCCGACGCCATCGCGGTCGGCATCTCGGCCGGCTCAGAGAACCAGGTCGCCATGCTGGAGATGCTCAGCGCGGTCACCGAAGAGGCGCACAAGTGGGGCCTGCCGGTGATCTGCCACGCCTACCCCAGCGGTGAGCTGTGGGGCGACCGCAAGGGCAGCACCGAATCGGTGATGTACGCCGCGCGTGCCGCCGCCGAATGCGGCACCGACATCGTCAAGACCTGGTACACCGGCTCGGCGCAGGAGTTCAAGAAGGTGGTCGACGCCACCCCGACCCTGGTGGTCGCCGCGGGCGGTGCGCCCACCCCGGAGCCGATCGACGTGCTGAACCAGGCCGCGGCCGTGATGGACGCCGGCGGCGCCGGCATGACCGCCGGCCGCAACATCTGGGGCGCCGACGATCCGGGCGCCATGGTGCACGCGTTGAAGGCCGTCATCCACGACGGCGCCGATCCCGGCGACGCCGTCAAGCTGCTCGGCTGAGCAGCCCGGCGATCAGCAAGGAGCTCAACGATGAGAACCTTCCTCGGACTCGACCTCGGCACTTCGGCGACCAAGGGCGTCATCCTCGCCTCGGACGGACGGGTCATCGCCCGGGCCCGAGCCCGCCACCCGGATTCCCGGCGGGGCGGCGTGGGCCGCGCCGACCCGTCCGCCTGGGAGGAATCGATCCTGGCGGTGTGCCGGCAGTTGGCGCCGCAGCTGGCCGAGGTGAGCGGGGTCGGCCTCGACACCCATTGCCCGACGATCGTGCCGATGGGCGACGACGGTCACCCGGTCACCTTCGCGGTGACCTGGGACAATCCTGCGCTGACAACGTATTTCGACCACTACAGCCCGCTGCGGTCGACCAAGGCGATCCGGTCTACCGGCAATCACCCGTCCCGGTCGACGTTCGCCGCGATCGCCTACCACTATCTGCGCGAGGCCGAGCCGGACGCGTTCGCCCGGATGACCACGCTGGGTTTCGCCGGCACCTGGCTGGGTCAGCAACTCACCGGTGAGGCGGCGATCGACCCGACCCAGGCGTCCTACACGGGCGTCTACAACACCATCGGCAGGCACACCGACTGGCTGCCGAAGACGCTCACCGAGCTGGGCATTGAGCCGTCCGTGCTGCCGCCGGTCCGGCCGGCGATGGACGTGCTGGGCCACGCCGGCACCGACTTCGCCGAACTGGCCGGCATTCCCCGGGGCGTACCGGTGATCGTCGGCTGTGCCGACACGCCGGCGGCGTCCTATGCGTTGGGCACGGCGCCGGGCACGAACCCGTTCCTGATCATGGGCACCACCCATGTGGTGAACAGCTGTCTGTCGGCCCCCGACCTGCGGGCACGGGCGCTGCAGCGGCGCGGCCTGCGTCCGGACCGTTTCGCCGCGGTGGTGTTGGTCACGTCGATCACGGTGTCCACGCCGTCCAGGACGGCGTCCAAGCCGGCACCGGTAGACAGATCCACGCCGGTGGACCGCGCCAGCACAACCGGCCGCCATCCGCGCTCTCTCGCCATGCCCACCAACAGCCGGCCCACCAGCCCGGTGCCGCCCGCGACGGCCAGGCGTCGTTCTCTGCTTGTCATGTCAATCCTTTCAATCTCGTGCAATCGTTCAAAGGACACCGCGGTCAGCCCGAATGTGACGCGAGCACCGCGCGGACGCCCTCGGCGTACGGCGTGGCGGTCAGGCCGAACGCCTCTGTCGTGGCGCTGCCGTCCACGATGAAGGGCTGCTCGAATTGGTAGATCAGCTCGGCGCCGTCGCGGGCGAGCGGCAGGACCGTGCCGAGGGCCTGCAGCTGCCATCGCGACGTGGTGATCACCCGGGCCCGACCACCCGCCTGACCAGCGGCCAGCGCGACCAAGTTGCGTCCGGTTGTCGGACCAGGGTGCGGCACGTGCCAGACCCGGTTGGTCCCGCTGTCGTGCTGCCCGACAGCGGCGACCGTGCGGGCGAAGTCGTCGACGTAGGTGGGGGTGATCGGCAGGTCGGGGTCCCCGAACCAGCGCGCGGTTCGACCTCGGCGCACGTTGCCGAAGACCGTGCCCGCGATCATTGATCGCACCTGCGGGCCGTAGAGCTCGCCCGCCCGGACGATGGAAAGCCGGATGCGCCCGGCCGCGGCAGCATGGCTGAACCGTTCCGCGAGCCACGCGCGGAGCACGCCGAGGCGGCCGACGGGCCGATAGGGCAGGTCAGGCGTCATCGGGCCGCTGACCCGGCCGTACATCCAGGTGTCGTCGGCATAGACCAACCGCGCACCGGTCACCGAAGCGGCCTCAATGATCGAGTCGGTCAGCGGCGGAAAGTCGCTCAGCCAGCGTCCGATCGGCGGCATCGCACAATGGTAGATGGTGACCGCCCCCGCGGTGGCCGCGGTCAGCGCGACCGGATTCGACGCGTCCACTGCCCCAAGCTCGGCACCCGCCGAGCCCACCGCGCGACCGTCCCGGGTCAACGCTCGGACCCGGCGGCCGGCCGCCAGCAGATGGCTGACGACCAGCCGTCCGGTGACCCCACCCGCACCTACCACCACATGCAGTCCCTGTGCATCCATGACTCCTCCTTATCCGCTACATCTGTAACACTACATTTGTAGAGGCTACACTACATCTGTAGCAACACTCGTCAAGGGAGGCCCGATGCCCGTCACCACCGACCGTCCGCAACTCTTGGCGGACGCCGCGATCTCGCTGATCGCCGACGGCGGCATCCGCGCTCTCACCCACCGTGCGGTGGACGCCGCCGCGGGGGTGCCTAGCGGAACGACCTCGTATCACTTCCGGACGCGGCGGGAACTGCTGCGGGGGGTCTTGGTTCGAATCGCGGAGGTCAACGCCGGACGGCTCTCCGGATTGCCGGGGCCACCCACCGACGCTCTGGACGCGCCGGCCGCCCGGCGGGACCGGCTGGCCGAGGCCGACCAGTTGGCCAACCGGGTGGCGGTCTTCATCGATGGCCAGCTCAGTGAGAGGCGCGCCGGCACGCTGGCGCGGATGGCGTGCGAGATCGAGGTGGCTTCGCCGGCACGCTGGCGCGGATGGCGTGCGAGATCGAGGTGGCTTCGGACCCGGACCTACGAGAGATCCTGCACGCCGGCAGCATCTTCCGGACGCTCGCGATCGGAGCCGTCACCCGGTTGGGTGCCGTCGATCCGCCTCGTCAGGCGGACGGCCTGATCGCGCTGATCGATGGGCTTCAGTACGACCGGTTGGTCGGGGTGGGATCGCTGACGGCGTCCGAGGCGGGTACGGCACGGTCACGCTCCGAACTCGCAGCCGTCATCCGGACGTATCTCGTCGGGCTGGTACCCGAGTAGCGCGGACGCCCGCCCGGTGACCGAAAGAACCGTCCCCGGTGACCAAGAGAACCGTCCCCGGTGACCGGAAGAACCGTCCCCGGTGACCAAAGGAACCGTCCCCGGTGACCAAAAGAACCGTCCCCGACGTTCGAGGCGGCATAGGGTGACTGGATGGTCCATCTCACCAAGATCTACACGCGCACCGGCGACGCCGGGCAGACCCGGCTGTCGGACAACTCGGTGGCGGCCAAGACAGACCTCCGGGTCGAAGCCTACGGCCAGGTGGACGAGGCCAACGCGGTGCTCGGCGTCGCTACCGCCCGCGGTGACCTGCCTGCCGAGCTGAATGACGCGCTGCGGCTGATCCAGAATGAGCTGTTCGACCTGGGTGCCGACCTGTCCACACCGCTGGCCGAGAACCCGCCCTGGGAACCACTGCGGATCGTCCAGGGCTGCATCGATCGTCTTGAGGGTTGGTGCGACGAGTACTCAGCGCAAGTAGGGCCGCTGAACTCGTTCATCCTGCCGGGCGGCAGCCAGACGGCAGCCCAGCTGCACGTCGCGCGCACCATCGTCCGACGCGCCGAGCGCACAGCCTGGCGAGCCGCGCAAGAGCATGGCCTGGACGTCGAGGGCGGTATGAACTCGCTGGCGCTGACCTACCTGAACCGGCTCTCCGACCTGCTTTTCCTGGCCTCCCGGGTCGCAAATGCCGAGGTCGGCGACGTGCTCTGGGTTCCCGGCACCGACCGAACTCCGATCGAACCACGTGCGGCCAAGCGTCGCGCCGAAGCGGAGCAGAGCAACACCGGCGATTGAGGGAGGTCTCGACAAGCTCGACCGACGGGGTGGCCGGCCTCGGCACGCTCAACCAACAGGGTGGCCGAGGTCTCGACAAGCTCGACCAACGGACACTACTGAGGTGACTGGGGCGAATGCCGATAGCGCATCCCGGGCGGGGACGCCTCCAGCCAGCTGAGCAGGCCGGTGAGTGAGTCCGGCGCCATGGCCAGTTCCACCGGCTCAGTCGGGCCGTGCAGGCTCACGATCCGCTGCCCCTCCAGCAGCCAGGACGCCTCGGTGGCGTCCGGAAGTCGCTGGTCGCCGGCTCGCATCCTGGCGCGGTCGAATCGCTGGTTCGGCCACAGCGACAGCGAGAACGCCGGAAACCACTGCAGCTCATGGCCCCGATAACGGGCGACTCCGAGCACCCAGTGGGTGCCCGGAGTCCGTTTGGCGGGATGAAAGCTACAAGCGAAACTGCCGCCTGCGCGCGACAGCCAGCGACGGCGCAGCCAGAAGCCGGCGAGTACGGCCAGCAGAATCAGCACGACGAGGATCAGCAGCAGCTCGACCGCGCTGATCACGTCCATCTCTGCAGCCTTCCTCGCGTCGACCGGATCAGGAGAGCGGTTGCTGGGCCCTCTTGGCGGCCGCGATCTGCGCCTCGGCGCGATCGTGATGATGCCTGGTCTCTTCGCTGGTGTCGCCCTCGTTGAGCTTCTTCTCGGCGTCCATCAGCTCACGCTCGGCTTCGGCGAGCAAAATCTCGTGCGCCAGGCGTCCGTACTGGCTGAGCAGCGCGACCCGGTTCTCGGCGACCGAGATGAATCCGCCATCGACCGCGATCACCTCACGTCGACCGTCCGGGGTCAGGATCTCTGCCGCCGACGGCACCAGGAGCGCCAGAAACGGCTCATGGTTCGCCAGGATGCCGATGTCGCCCTCGACGGTCCGGGCGACCACCGACAGGGCCTCGCCTTCCCACACCCGGCGGTCGGCCGCCACCACCTCGACGAACAGGACGTCGCCTTCGGCCACGATCAGCCTTCCTTCTGGATCCGGTCCCAGTTCTCCATCACCATGTCCATGCCGCCGACGTTGAAGAACGCCTGCTCGGCGACGTGGTCGACCTCGCCGTCGCAGATCATCTTGAACGACTCGATGGTGTCGGCCAGCGGGACGGAAGAGCCGGGAACGTTGGTGAACTTCGTCGCCATGTAGGTGTTCTGGCTGAGGAACTGCTGGATCCGCCGGGCCCGGCCGACCAGGATCTTGTCCTCTTCGGAGAGCTCATCGACACCGAGGATGGCGATGATGTCCTGCAGTTCCTTGTTGCGCTGCAGGATCTGCTTCACCCGAGTGGCCGTGTCGTAGTGCTCCTGGCCGACGAACTGCGGGTCGAGGATGCGGCTGGACGAGGTGAGCGGGTCCACCGCCGGGTACAGACCACGCGAGGCGACCTCGCGTGAAAGCTCGGTGGTGGCGTCCAGGTGGGCGAAGGTGGTTGCCGGCGCCGGGTCGGTGTAGTCGTCGGCGGGCACGTAGATCGCCTGCATCGAGGTGATCGAGTGACCGCGGGTCGAGGTGATCCGCTCCTGCAGCTGACCCATCTCGTCTGCCAGGTTCGGCTGGTAGCCCACCGCGGACGGCATCCGGCCGAGCAGCGTGGAAACCTCCGAGCCGGCCTGGGTGAACCGGAAGATGTTGTCGATGAACAGCAGCACGTCCTGGTTCTGCACATCGCGGAAGTACTCCGCGACCCGGACCTACGAGAGATCCTGCACGCCGGCAGCATCTTCCGGACGCTCGCGATCGGAGCCGTCACCCGGTTGGGTGCCGTCGATCCGCCTCGTCAGGCGGACGGCCTGATCGCGCTGATCGATGGGCTTCAGTACGACCGGTTGGTCGGGGTGGGATCGCTGACGGCGTCCGAGGCGGGTACGGCACGGTCACGCCCCGAACTCGCAGCCGTCATCCGGACGTATCTCGTCGGGCTGGTACCCGAGTAGCGCGGACGCCCGCCCGGTGACCGAAAGAACCGTCCCCGGTGACCAAGAGAACCGTCCCCGGTGACCGGAAGAACCGTCCCCGGTGACCAAAGGAACCGTCCCCGGTGACCAAAAGAACCGTCCCCGACGTTCGAGGCGGCATAGGGTGACTGGATGGTCCATCTCACCAAGATCTACACGCGCACCGGCGACGCCGGGCAGACCCGGCTGTCGGACAACTCGGTGGCGGCCAAGACAGACCTCCGGGTCGAAGCCTACGGCCAGGTGGACGAGGCCAACGCGGTGCTCGGCGTCGCTACCGCCCGCGGTGACCTGCCTGCCGAGCTGAATGACGCGCTGCGGCTGATCCAGAATGAGCTGTTCGACCTGGGTGCCGACCTGTCCACACCGCTGGCCGAGAACCCGCCCTGGGAACCACTGCGGATCGTCCAGGGCTGCATCGATCGTCTTGAGGGTTGGTGCGACGAGTACTCAGCGCAAGTAGGGCCGCTGAACTCGTTCATCCTGCCGGGCGGCAGCCAGACGGCAGCCCAGCTGCACGTCGCGCGCACCATCGTCCGACGCGCCGAGCGCACAGCCTGGCGAGCCGCGCAAGAGCATGGCCTGGACGTCGAGGGCGGTATGAACTCGCTGGCGCTGACCTACCTGAACCGGCTCTCCGACCTGCTTTTCCTGGCCTCCCGGGTCGCAAATGCCGAGGTCGGCGACGTGCTCTGGGTTCCCGGCACCGACCGAACTCCGATCGAACCACGTGCGGCCAAGCGTCGCGCCGAAGCGGAGCAGAGCAACACCGGCGATTGAGGAGGTCTCGACAAGCTCGACCGACGGGGTGGCCGGCCTCGGCACGCTCAACCAACAGGGTGGCCGAGGTCTCGACAAGCTCGACCAACGGACACTACTGAGGTGACTGGGGCGAATGCCGATAGCGCATCCCGGGCGGGGACGCCTCCAGCCAGCTGAGCAGGCCGGTGAGTGAGTCCGGCGCCATGGCCAGTTCCACCGGCTCAGTCGGGCCGTGCAGGCTCACGATCCGCTGCCCCTCCAGCAGCCAGGACGCCTCGGTGGCGTCCGGAAGTCGCTGGTCGCCGGCTCGCATCCTGGCGCGGTCGAATCGCTGGTTCGGCCACAGCGACAGCGAGAACGCCGGAAACCACTGCAGCTCATGGCCCCGATAACGGGCGACTCCGAGCACCCAGTGGGTGCCCGGAGTCCGTTTGGCGGGATGAAAGCTACAAGCGAAACTGCCGCCTGCGCGCGACAGCCAGCGACGGCGCAGCCAGAAGCCGGCGAGTACGGCCAGCAGAATCAGCACGACGAGGATCAGCAGCAGCTCGACCGCGCTGATCACGTCCATCTCTGCAGCCTTCCTCGCGTCGACCGGATCAGGAGAGCGGTTGCTGGGCCCTCTTGGCGGCCGCGATCTGCGCCTCGGCGCGATCGTGATGATGCCTGGTCTCTTCGCTGGTGTCGCCCTCGTTGAGCTTCTTCTCGGCGTCCATCAGCTCACGCTCGGCTTCGGCGAGCAAAATCTCGTGCGCCAGGCGTCCGTACTGGCTGAGCAGCGCGACCCGGTTCTCGGCGACCGAGATGAATCCGCCATCGACCGCGATCACCTCACGTCGACCGTCCGGGGTCAGGATCTCTGCCGCCGACGGCACCAGGAGCGCCAGAAACGGCTCATGGTTCGCCAGGATGCCGATGTCGCCCTCGACGGTCCGGGCGACCACCGACAGGGCCTCGCCTTCCCACACCCGGCGGTCGGCCGCCACCACCTCGACGAACAGGACGTCGCCTTCGGCCACGATCAGCCTTCCTTCTGGATCCGGTCCCAGTTCTCCATCACCATGTCCATGCCGCCGACGTTGAAGAACGCCTGCTCGGCGACGTGGTCGACCTCGCCGTCGCAGATCATCTTGAACGACTCGATGGTGTCGGCCAGCGGGACGGAAGAGCCGGGAACGTTGGTGAACTTCGTCGCCATGTAGGTGTTCTGGCTGAGGAACTGCTGGATCCGCCGGGCCCGGCCGACCAGGATCTTGTCCTCTTCGGAGAGCTCATCGACACCGAGGATGGCGATGATGTCCTGCAGTTCCTTGTTGCGCTGCAGGATCTGCTTCACCCGAGTGGCCGTGTCGTAGTGCTCCTGGCCGACGAACTGCGGGTCGAGGATGCGGCTGGACGAGGTGAGCGGGTCCACCGCCGGGTACAGACCACGCGAGGCGACCTCGCGTGAAAGCTCGGTGGTGGCGTCCAGGTGGGCGAAGGTGGTTGCCGGCGCCGGGTCGGTGTAGTCGTCGGCGGGCACGTAGATCGCCTGCATCGAGGTGATCGAGTGACCGCGGGTCGAGGTGATCCGCTCCTGCAGCTGACCCATCTCGTCTGCCAGGTTCGGCTGGTAGCCCACCGCGGACGGCATCCGGCCGAGCAGCGTGGAAACCTCCGAGCCGGCCTGGGTGAACCGGAAGATGTTGTCGATGAACAGCAGCACGTCCTGGTTCTGCACATCGCGGAAGTACTCCGCCATGGTCAGCGCCGACAGCGCCACCCGCAGCCGGGTGCCCGGCGGCTCGTCCATCTGGCCGAAGACCAGGGCGGTGTCCTTCATGACGCCGGCCTCGATCATCTCGTGGATCAGGTCGTTGCCCTCACGGGTCCGCTCCCCCACGCCGGCGAACACCGAGGTGCCACCGAAGTTGTGGGCGATCCGGTAGATCATCTCCTGGATGAGCACCGTCTTGCCCACGCCGGCGCCGCCGAACAGGCCGATCTTGCCGCCCTTGACGTACGGGGTGAGCAGGTCCAGCACCTTGATGCCGGTCTCCAGCATCTCGGTCTTCGGCTCCAGCTGGTCGAACCTCGGAGCCGCCCGGTGGATCGGCCAGCGCTCATCGATCTCGATGGTGCTGGGATCCTCGTTCAGGCACTCGCCGGTGACGTTCCAGACCCGGCCCTTGGTGACGTCGCCCACCGGCACCGAGATCGGCTGCCCGGTGTCGACCGCGCGGGCACCGCGGCGCATGCCGTCGGTCGGCTTCAGCGAGATCGCCCGCACCATGCTGTCGCCAACGTGCAACGCGACCTCGGCGTAGATGGTGCGAGCCTCGTCGCCCGTGCCGATGTCGACCAGCAGCGCGTTGTTGATGTCGGGCATGGCGTCGGCGGGGAACTCCACGTCCACGACCGGGCCGATCACCCGCGCCACCCGGCCGACGGCGCCCTGGGCGTCCTCGGTGGCGGTGTTGCTGTCCAGTGTCACGGTCATTGATCCACTCTCGTCTCGTGCCCTAGTCCTGGGCGGCCGCATCGGCGAGCGCACCCGCGCCGCCGACGATTTCACTGATTTCCTCGACTGCAGCAGGTAGAACCACACCCGGCTGCGGACGTACATCGGCAGCAGCGCGTTCAGAACGGTCTCGGGATCCGGCTCGAACTCGTACAGCGGCAGAATCTCGCCCTCGGCGGGCTCGTGCACGCCTTCGACGACCTCCAGCGGGAGCAGGCGCCGAGCTCGCACCTCCTGGTTGATCATCGAGTTCATCCGGGTGTAGACGCCGTAGATGGCGTCGACGCCGCCCTCCTCGTAGGGGGTGAGGAAGTCCTTGATCAGGGCGTCCGCGATCTCCTGGGCGTGCTGGAACTTCGGGGCGTCGGAGAAACCCTCCCACGATTGCCGGATCGGCAGGTTGCGGAAGTTCATGTATGCGATGCCCTTGCGGCCCACCGCATACCGGACCACCTCCACACCCTCGCGCTCCAGCCGTTCGCGCAGCCGCGCGGCCGTCCTGATCGCGTTCGTCGAGTAGGCGCCGTTCATGCCGCGGTCCGAGGTGATCACCAGCATCGCCACGCGCCGGTCCTTGGCCGCGGGTTCGGTCAGCGGGTGCTGGTCGTGCGAGTAGGTCGCCACCGCGGAGACGGCCCGGATCAGTTCGGTGATGAACGGCTCGCCCTCCTGCGCCGTCCGCTGGGCCTTGATGATCCGTGACGCCGCGATCAACTCCATCGCGCGGGTGATCTTCTGGGTGGCCGCGACCGACTTTCGTCGTTGCCGCAGCTCACGCAAGCTCGCAGCCATCGGTCAGTCCTTCTGGGTCTCGATGGTCTCCACGCCGATGTCCGAGTCACCCAGCGGCCGGTGACCGCGCTCCTCGGCGGCCACGCTCGGCTCGTTGTGAGCATGGAACTGGCCCTTGAAATCGGCGATCGCCTTCACCACGGCGTTCGCGGTGTCGTCGTCCCACTTGCCGGTCTCGGCGATGGTGTTCAGAATCTCGGTGCGGTGCCGCAGGTAGTCCATCAGTTCGCTCTCGAACCGCAGAATGTCGGTGACGGCAATGTCGTCGAAGTGCCCATTGGTGCCGGCCCACACGCTGACCACCTGCTCGGCGACCGGGAAGGGGCTGTACTGGGGCTGGCGCAGCAGCTCGGTGAGCCTGGCGCCCCGCTCCAGCTGGCGCCGGGATGCGGCATCCAGGTCGGAGGCGAACATCGCGAAGGCCTGCATGTCGCGGTACTGCGCCAGGCCGATCTTCAGCGTGCCGGCGACCTGCTTCATCGCCTTCACCTGAGCGTCGCCGCCGACGCGGGACACCGAGATGCCGACGTCGATGGCCGGCCGCTGGTTGGCGTTGAACAGGTCGGACTGCAGGAAGATCTGGCCGTCGGTGATCGAGATCACGTTGGTCGGGATGTACGCGGAGACGTCGTTGGCCTTGGTCTCGATCACCGGCAGGCCGGTCATCGAACCGGCGCCCAGCTCGTCCGACAGCTTCGCGCAGCGCTCCAGCAGGCGGGAGTGCAGGTAGAACACGTCGCCGGGGTAGGCCTCGCGACCGGGCGGACGGCGCAGCAGCAGCGACATCGCCCGGTACGCCTCGGCCTGCTTGGTCAGGTCGTCGAAGACGATCAGCACGTGCTTGCCGCTGTACATCCAGTGCTGACCGATGGCCGAGCCGGTGTAGGGGGCGATGTACTTGAAGCCCGCCGGGTCGGACGCCGGCGCGTGCACGATGGTGGTGTACTCCATCGCGCCGGCGTCCTGCAGCACGCTGCGCAGCGACGCGATGGTGGAGCCCTTCTGGCCGATCGCGACGTAGATGCAGCGCACCTGCTTGCTCGGATCGCCGGTGTCCCAGAAGGCCTTCTGGTTGATGATGGTGTCGATCGCGATGGCGGTCTTGCCGGTCTTGCGGTCACCGATGATCAGCTGGCGCTGGCCGCGTCCGATCGGGGTCATCGAGTCGATCGCCTTGATGCCGGTCTGCAGCGGCTCGGAAACGCTCTGCCGTTCCATCACGCCGGCGGCCTGCAACTCCAGGGCGCGGGTGCCTTCGAGGTCGGCGATCTCGCCGAGACCGTCGATCGGGTTGCCCATCGCGTCGACGACCCGGCCGAGGTACCCGTCGCCGACCGGCACGGACAGGATCTCGCCCGTCCGCTTCACGACCTGGCCCTCCTCGATGCCCTCGGAGTCGCCGAGCACGACGACGCCGATCTCACGGACGTCGAGGTTCAGCGCGATGCCGCGGGTGCCGTTCTCGAACTCCAGCAGCTCGTTGGCCATGGCCGACGGCAGGCCCTCGACCTTGGCGATGCCGTCGCCGGAGACGGCCACGGTGCCCAACTCCTCGCGGGCCGCGGTCTCGGTGGAGAAGCTGGAGACAAACTTCTCCAGAGCTTCCCGGATCTCGTCGGGACGAATAGTCAGTTCCGCCATTATTGGATCCTTGTCCTGTCTTCGTTCGAGTGGGATGTTCGTTCAGCCGAGCTGACGACGGGCTTCTTCCAGGCGGCCCGCCACGGTGCCTTCGATGATCTCGTCGCCGACCGTCACCCGGACGCCGCCGATCACCTTGGGGTCGACCACGACTCTCAGGCTCACGTCGCGACCGAGCTGTCGGGCCAGTGCTGCCGCCAGCCGATCGTGTTGTTCAGGGGTCAGCGGACGAGCCACCACGACATGGGCGAGCGCCCGCTGACGCAGGGCGGCCGCCGAGGTCAGATAGCTGTTCACGGTGAGCTCGAAGCTGCGGGTGCGGGCCGCGACGGCCCGCCGTGCCAGCTCGATCGTCGCCGGATCGGCGCGTCCGTCGAGCAGATCGCTGACCAGCTCCTGGCGTGCGGCCAGCGGGGCGCTGCGGTCGCTGATCGCACCGCGAAGGGCGGCGTCGGCACTGACCAACCGTTCGAACCGGAACAGCTGGTCCTCGACGGTGTCGAGGTTGCCGGCGTTCTGAGCAGCGCTCAGCACGGCCCGGACGCCTTGGCGCTCTAGAGCGGCGGCCAGCCCGGAGGCACTCCCCCAGCGGAGATCGGCGGCCGCCCGGAGGATCTCCTTGGTGGTCGCGCCGAGCCGGTCGGTGAAGAGGGCATCGATCAATCCGGCCCGTTCGGCGGACCCCGCACCGGGATCGGTCAACGCACGTCGCAGGGCGGGCTGACGGTCGAGCAGGTCGACCACCGCGAACAGCTCCTCGGCGAGTTCCGGCGTGGCCTGGACCGAATCCAGCACCCCGTCCAACTCGCTCAGCCGCGCCTCCTGCGTGCTGCTCATACCCGCTCCGCGTCGTTCGCCTCGAGGTCGGCCAGGAACCGGTCGACCGTGCGCCGGGCACGTTCTTCGTCGCTCAGCGACTCACCGACGATCTTGCCGGCGAGGTCGGTGGCCAGGGCGCCCACTTCGCCGCGCAACTGCTGCACGGCCAGGACACGCTCGGCCGCGATCTGCGCCTTGGCCTGCTCAACGAGCCGTGCCGACTCCTGCTGGGCCTCGGCACGCATCTCGGCCAGGATCTGGGCCCCTTGAGCTTTGGCCTCTTCGCGGATCCGGCTGGCCTCTTCCCGCGCACCGGCGAGTTGCTCCTGGTACTGGGCGAGTGCCGCAGCGGCCTCGGTCTGGGCGGCCTCCGCCTTCTCGATGCCGCCCTGGATGGTCTGGGCGCGCTGTTCGTAGGTCTGCTCGAATTTGGGCACGACAAACTTCGCCACGCCGTACCACACCACGAGGAACAGCACGATCCCCGCGATGAACTCGGGCAGCGCCGGAGCCAGCGGCCCCAAGCTGATTTCGAGGGTCATCGCGGCGGCCTCAGCCGAGCACGAAGGCCAGCGCGATACCGATGATGGCCAGCGCCTCGACCACGGCGAAGCCGAGCCATGCGGTGCCCATCAGCGCACCGCGAGCCTCGGGCTGCCGAGCCGTGCCGTTGATGACGGCAGCGAAGATCAGGCCGACGCCGACGCCTGGGCCGACTGCGGCAAGTCCGTAGCCAACCATGTTCAGGGAGCCGGAGATCTCCAGAAGGGTGAGCATCGAGGGTCCTTTCGGAAGGGTTGTGTTTCTTGATGAAGCGTTCGTCAGTGCTCTTCGGCCAGCGCCGAGGAGATGTATTGGGCTGAAAGCACGGTGAAGATGTAGGCCTGCAGAGAGGCGACGAACATCTCCAAACCGAAGATCGCGAAGCTCATGATCCACGACGCGATGCCGGCGACGACCAGGCCTGCCTGGGCGGTCTGCACCAGCATGGTGCCGCCGACCACGAACACGATCACCAGCAGATGGCCGGCGAACAGGTTGGCGAAGAGTCGCAGCGCCAGCGTGACCGGTCGGACGATGAAGTTCGACAGAAACTCCAGCGGAATCAGGATCGGCCACATGAACCACGGCACGCCCTCGGGCAGGGACATCCGCCGCACGTAGGTGAAGAAGCCCCACTTCTTGATGCCGACGGCGTTGTACATGATCCACACGATCAGCGCCAGCGCGTAGGGGAACCCGATGCTGGAGAAGGTCGGGAACATGAACGGGAAGAACTCCCCGAACAGGTTGTTGATCAGGATGAAGGTGAACATCGCCAGCAGGAACGGTAGGAATCGGCGGTACTCGTGGCCCAGCAGATCGCGCGCGATGCCGTTGCGGACGAGGTTGTACAGCGATTCACCGGCGAACTGCCGCTTGCCCGGAACGACGGAGTGCCGACGCGCCAGCCACACCCAAAGCAGGATGGTGAGGATGGCACCCAGAACCGCCTGGAACAGGTGATTGTCGATCCAGTCGACGCCGGCCCCCGGAAAGAGCGGACGCGGGTCGAAACTGTGCACCCCTGGAGGCCAGTGGCTGTCGTCGCCACCACCCTCGAGGGGGAGGATCAGGCTCAGCCGCCCCATCACACCTCCACTTTCGTCATCATGCCGTTCGTCCGTAGCGCTTGTGGATCAGATAGACACCACCGGCGGCACCGAGAACGATGCCGATCGGAAGGACGAATGCTGTGCCGAGCCAACGATCCACAAGCCAGCCCACACCGCCATAGAGCAGCACTCCGCTGAGCAGGTAACTGACACACCGCAGTCCTTCATCGAGGCCGCGACGTTCATCCATGACGCCGCTGAGCCTAGCAGTTGCGAGCGGTGCCGGGCCACTTACCGGCTCAAGCGGACGGGTCGTCGGTCTGATCGAAAACGGGTATCCGGAGCCTCGAAAAAGCACGAATTTCGAACGAAAGCCAGCCTATGACGACGGCGACTGTGGTATAGCCGACGCCGACTCGATCCATCGCCGCGAGCAGCTCCGGGCGTGCGGACGCCGCCACCAGCAGCAGTGCGGGCAGACCCACCCGGACGAGGTAGGAAATCAGCCAGGCGAGCATCATCTGCTGCGGTGGCGCGTCCGCGGTGCGCACCTGGATCAACTGCCCGAGTCCCATGAAGGCCAGGGTGACGCAAGCGGCGATCACCGCGCTGATGATGGCGGAAGGGCCGCGGAAGATCAGCACCCCGACGACGGCGAGGATCGCGAACACCGTCCCGCCCAGCGCCCCGGCCCGCAGCAGTGTGCGCGCGCGACGTGCGTTGGCGGAGAGCTTCGGTTCAGTCATGCGAGGTCCTCCTGACGGGTCGGGCCGGCGTCCGGACGGACCGGTGCCGCTCACGCCGCGCCACGACGCACCGGCTTCCAGGTCAACCAGGCGGCGACGACGACGCCGGCGACCAGCGCCACCACCGCCCATGCGGTGGAGGTCATCCCGATCACCACGGCACCGAAGGCGAGCAGCGCGGTCCACAGCCACAGCAGCGCCACCGCACGCCGGTGGCTGTGACCCAGCTCGAGCATTCGGTGATGGAGGTGTTGCTTGTCGGCTTGGAACCACAGCCGGCCGGCGATGGTGCGGCGCACGTAGGCCAGGATCAGGTCGCCCAGCGGCAGCGCCATCACCGCGAACGGCAGGATCAGCGGCAGATAGGCGTTGATCACCAGGCCCGAGCCTTCGACGGCGATCTGGGAGGGATCGAGCTGGCCGGTGAGGCTGATCACCGAAGTGGACATCAGGAAGCCCAGCAGCATCGACCCGGAGTCGCCCATGAACATCCGCGCGGCGTGCACGTTGTAGGGCAGGAAGCCGACGCAGACTCCCACCGTCACGACGGTGACCAGGCTCGCGGTGGTCGCCCGGACCAACTCCTGCTCGTAGCTCAGCCAGTAGGCGTAGGTGAAGAAGGCCAGTGAGCCGATCGCCACCACGCCGGCGGCGAGCCCGTCGAGGCCGTCGATCAGGTTGATCGCGTTCACGCACAGGAAGATGAGGATCACGGCGAGGGTGATCGAGGTGGCGTCGTCGAGGCTGATGATGGTGTCCGGCAGCGGGATCCAGTACATCTTGACGCCGTTCAGCACCACGATTCCGGCGGCCAGGATCTGCCCGGCGATCTTGGCCAGCGCATTGAGGTCGAATTTGTCGTCGAGCACCCCGACCGCGCAGATCACCAGTGAACCGAGGAAGACCGCGCGGGTGTCGTGCTCGACCAGATCGAAGCGTCCCAGCCAGGGCAGCTGACCGGCGACCAGGAACGCCGCCGCCACCCCGCACAACATCGCAATCCCGCCGAAGTACGGAATCGGACGAGTGTGCACGTCGCGGTCGCGAACGATCGCCACGGCGTTGTAGCGAAACGCCAGCCGGCGGCACAGACCGGCCAGCAGGTAGGTCACCCCGGCCGCGATCAGCAGGACCAGGGCGTATTCACGCATCGTCGCCGAACAGTCCGGGCACGGCAGCGGCGAGTTGCTCGCGGGTCAGCCGGCCCTCGCGCAGGATCCGCGGTTCGCCGGTGAGGTCGACGATGGTGGACGGCACCGGCGCGCTCGCCGGGCCGGCGTCCAGATAGACCACGACCGAATCGCCCAGCTGCTCGATCGCCTCGTCGATCGTGGTCGCCGCGGGCTGCCCGCTGACGTTGGCGCTGGAGACCGCGAGCGGCCCGGTGTGCCTCAGCAGCGCCCGGGTGAAGGCGTGGTCGGGCACCCGGACGGCGAGCGTCGCGCCCCGATCGCCCAGGTCGAGGCGCAGGTCGGGGTGCGCGGTGACGACCAAGGTGAGTGCGCCCGGCCAGAACGCCTTGGCCAGGGCGAGTCCGTCGCGGGTCAGGCCGGAGGCCAACGAGCGCAGCATGGACGGCTCGGCGATCAGCACCGGGGGCGGCATGTCGCGGCCGCGGTGTTTGGCGTCCAACAGGCCCTGCACCGCGGCCGGGTCGAAGGCGTTGGCGCCGATGCCGTAAACAGTGTCAGTGGGCAGCACGATGCAGCGCCCCGCGGTGACCGCAGCCGCGGCGGCTGCCAGGGCCTGGTCGGCCTGCGTGTCGCAATCGAAACGCTGCGGGACGTCCGGATCGTTCACGAGGGCCATCCTGCCACCGCCGCCAGACGCCGCGCGGTCACGAACCGCGGGCGGTCGGTCAGATCCCGATGGTCGCGCACCTGGCCATAGCCGCCGTGGTCGACGAACACCCGAGGTGCCGAGGCGCCCTGCACCTCGGCGTGTTCTGCGCAGACCCACCCTCCTGGACGCAGCAGCCGGGACGCGACGCCGGCGAGGACGCGGATGGCGTCCAGACCGTCCTGCCCCGAGAACAGCGCGAGCGTCGGCTCGTGGTCGCGCACCTCGGCGGGGATTCCGTCGTAGGCTTCCAGCGGCACGTACGGCGGGTTGGCGATCACCAGGTCGACGGTGCCGTCGAGTTCCGGCAGCGCGCCAGCCATGTCTGCCTGGATCACCTCGACGCCGGTACCGGACAGGTTGCGCGCAGCGTACGCCACGGCGTCCTCGCTCAACTCGACGGCGTACTGGCGGGCGTCGGGGAACTCGTCGGAAATGGCCAGCGAGATGGCGCCGGAGCCAGCACACAGTTCCACCACCAGCGGGGACTCCCCCGCCTCGGCGAGGCGTTCCAGCGCCCAACCGGTCATCACCTCAGTTTCCGGACGCGGGATGAACACCCCGGGACCCACCGCGACGTCCACGTGCCGAAACGGAGCCCGTCCGGTCAGGTACTGGAGGGGGATGCCGGCTTCGCGGCGGGTGAGCAGTTGTTCGAAATGGTCCACGGCGTCGGGGGTCAGGTTCCCGGAGGTGAGCAGTCTGCTGGCCGGGACGCCGAGGGCGTGGGCGAGCAGCAGGCGGGCGTCGGAGTCCGCAACCCGGAGCGTCGCGCTTCGCAGCAGGCCGGAGACCGAGGTCATCCGATACCTTCCAACCGTTCGGCGAGATCGGCGGCCTGCAGCGCGTCGATCACACCGCCCAGGTTGCCGGCCAGCACCGAGTCGAGGTTGTAGGCCTTGTAACCGATCCGGTGGTCGGCGATCCGGTTCTCGCCGAAGTTGTAGGTGCGGATCCGCTCGGAGCGGTCGACGGTGCGCACCTGCGAGCGGCGGGCCGCGGACGCCTCGGCCGCGGCGGCCTCTTCGGCGGCGGCGACCAGCCGGGCGCGCAGCATGCGCATCGCGGAGTCCTTGTTCTGCAGCTGGGAGCGTTCGTTCTGGCAGCTCACCACGATGCCGGTCGGCAGGTGGGTGATCCGGACGGCAGAGTCGGTGGTGTTGACGCCCTGGCCGCCCGGGCCGGAGCTGCGGTAGACGTCGATCCGCAGGTCGTCGGGATCGATGTCGACCTCGGCCTCTTCGGCCTCGGGCATCACCAGTACGCCGGCCGCGGAGGTGTGCACCCGGCCCTGGGTCTCGGTCACCGGCACCCGCTGCACCCGGTGCACGCCGCCCTCGAACTTCAGCACCCCGTAGGGAAAGTTGTCCGGATCGGTGCCCTTGGCCTTGATCGCGAGGGTGATTGACTTGAAGCCGCCCAGGTCGGTCTCCTGGCTGTCCAGCACATCGACCGCCCAACCGCGGGATTCGGCGTAGCGGGTGTACATCCGGAACAGGTCGGCGGCGAACAAAGCCGACTCCTCGCCACCTTCGCCGGACTTGATCTCCATCAGTGCGTCGGAGGAATCGTGCGGGTCGCGTGGGGCCAGCAGCTTGGTCAGTCGCGCCGTGACCTCGTCCAGCTGAATGGTCAGGGTTTCGGCCTCCTCGGCGAACGAGGGGTCGTCGGCGGCGAGTTCCTTGGCGGCGGCGAGGTCGTCGCTGATCCGGTCGTAGGCGTCCAGGCCCTTCACGATCGGGGTCAGTTCGGCGTAGCGGCGTCCGGTCTTACGGGCCAGCGCGAGGTCGGCGTGGGTGGCCGGATCGGCCAGCCGCTGCTCGAGTTCGGCGAACTCGGCGCGCAGGCCCTCGGTTGCCTCGAACATCCTGTGACTGCCTCTTCCCCGGTGGGTGCTGGGACGACGAAGCGCCGGAGCCCCGACGGGCTCCGGCGCTGCGCTCGACTACTTGCTGGCCGGCTTCTTCGCGTAGCGACGCTCGAACCGGGCCACACGGCCGCCGGTGTCGAGGATCTTCTGCTTGCCGGTGTAGAACGGGTGGCAGGCCGCGCAGACCTCGGCGTGAATGACGCCGTTCTTTGCGGTGCTGCGGGTGCTGAAGGTGTTCCCGCAGGTGCAGGTCACCTCGGTCACCTGGTAGTCGGGATGAACTCCCTGCTTCATGATCTGGCTCCTTGTTCTGTGCCGGGTCGCCCGAGTGGGAAGGTGGGGCTGGATGGACCCCATGGCGTGAACCGGCAACGACCGTCCATTCTGCCCGATAGGGCTGGACGACGGCAAAACGCCGGACGGCGGCGATTCATTCCCTGCCTGGCTCCTGGTCTCCAGCGCTCGCCGAACTATTTCGGGCTCGCTGAATTCAGCGAGCGCTAGGTAGTTCGGCGAGCGTTCGCGGGGCGGCACCAGTGGTGTTCGGCGCGGACGGGTCGGTGTACCAGCCGGTCTGGGACGAGGGCCGGGTCGTCCGGGATCGCTGAACGCTGGCGCCGTTATCTGTGGCGACGCAGCATGAAGGGCATCTCTGAAACCCGCTCACCTGACGCGGACGTCCGTCGCGTTCGGCTGGCCGCTCGCGCCGGTCGCCGGCCGGATTTTTGATCCGGGCGCACGCGGTCCAGGTGTCGCAATCGGCGTACGGCCGCAGCAGCGGCGTCGGATCAGGCCGAGAGTTCGGCCGGCAGCGCCTCGGAGTGGACCACTTGCAGGCCGCTGACGGCCCTGGTCAGACAGACATAGAGCCGGCGCAGTCCGGTGGTCCGGTCCGGTTCGGCGGCCACGATCGCGGACGGCTCGAACAGCACGACCTGGTCGAACTCCAGGCCCTTGGCGAGGGTGGCGGGCACGATGTCGAGCCGGTGATCGAACTCCTCGTCCGCCTCCCCCAGAACGCCGAACTCGATGCCGGCGTCGTCCAGGGTGTCGATGACTGGGGTCAGCTGGTCGTCGGCGACGATCAGACCGACAGTGCCCTCGCGTCGCAGCGCGTCCGCTGCGGCACTCGCCAGCGTGCCGAGGTCGCCGCGGACGATGCGGAAATCACCGGCGGATCGGCGCACCGAATGCGGTGGGGCCAGGGTGGGCGCGATGCTGGGCAGCAGCCGGGCGGCGTATTCGATCACCGAGCGCGGCACCCGGAATCCGGCCACCAGTTCGGTGACGGTGCTGTCCGGCTGGCCGAGATGGTGCAGCGAGTCGGCCCAGCTGGTGGTGGCGTGGGCTGTGGTGGCCTGGGCCAGGTCGCCGAGGACTGTCACCGACCCGGTACTGGCCCGGCGTCCGAGTGCCCGCAGCGCCATCGCGGAGTGGTCCTGGGCTTCGTCCACGATCAGGTGGCCGATGCTGGGCGTGCGGTGGAGCAGGTCGGCCGCCTCGTCGATCAATACCAGGTCGGCCAGGCTGGGACGCCAGGCGGCGGCGCTGCGCGGGGTCCTGGCGCCGCGTCCGCGTGGCAGCTGGAGCAGGTGTCGTTCACCGTCGTCGAGCAGGCCGTCGGCGTGGACGGCCAGGAACTCGGGCTCGCTGACCAGGCGGAACACCAGTTTCACGGCGTCCAGCGCGGGCCAGTGGCCGTCCACGTAGGCCTTCACCGGACGCGACCGGGCCACGGTGTTCTGCACCCGGTCGTCGGGCGATTCCCCGGAGGCTTCCATCCGCAGCAGCACCTGGTGGGCGAGCCGCTGCGCGAGCATCTCGCGTCCGGCCGCATACCGGACGCCGCGTCCGCGCAGTTCGTCGATCACCGCCGCACAGCGATGCGCCGGAATTCGCCACTGGGCGGAGCCGCGGGGCACCACCAGGGTCTCGGTCGGCTCGGCGATGGAGTCCCAGACCGCCCGCCGCAGCACCTCGGCCATCCGGGGGTCACCCTTCAGCACCGCCACGGACGCCTCGTCCGTGCCGGCGACAGTACGGCCGGACGACCGGGTAACCAGCGATTCGAGGGTCTCTTGGACGGCGTCGATCTCGCCCAGCGCGGGCAGCACGTCCGCGATATAGGACAGGAAGGACGCGTTCGGCCCGACCACCATCACCCCGCTGCGGCTGAGCTGGTCGCGGTGCGCGTAGAGCAGGTAGGCCGCGCGGTGCAGCCCGACCGCGGTCTTGCCGGTGCCGGGAGCGCCCTGCACCACCACCGACCGTTCCAGCGGGGCGCGGACGATCAGGTCCTGCTCGGGCTGGATGGTCGCCACGATGTCGCGCATCGGCCCGGTACGGGGGCGTTCGATCTCGGATTCGAGGATGTCGGAGTGCCCGAACGCCTCGTCGCCGACGGCTGCAGCCAGATCCTCGTCCTCGTGAGCGGTGATCTCACCGTGCTGGAAGCCGAACCGGCGACGCAGCGCCACGCCCATCGGTTCGGTGCGGCTGGCCCGGTAGAACGGCAGTGACACCGGTGCGCGCCAGTCGTACACCATCGGCTCGCTGCCCATCTCGCGGGTGACGTGCAGGCGTCCGATCCAGCAGTCCTCGTTCTCGTCGCCGCCGACGTGGATGCGGTAGTCGATGCGTCCGAAGAACAGCGGCGTGTCCGGGTCGTCGCGCAGCGCCATCATCCGCCGGTAGAGCGCCTGCTTCAGGTACTCTCCCGACAGCCGGTCGCCGGCCAGCGCCTCCAGCGACGCCGTGTGCTCCCGCATCTCGCGCAGCGCCGTCCGAGACTCGATCAGGTGGTCCCGGGCTTCGGTCAAGGCATCGGTCGCGGGCATGGCAATACCTCCGGAGTCGTGGGCAGCGGACCAGCTTAACCCCAGTAGGCCCTCCCTAATCAGTTCAGCCCTGCCGTATAAGGCAGGGCTGAACTGATTAGGGAGGGCCTACTCGGGGAATGCGGGGCCGGGCCGGGCCAGCCGTCAGTTCTGGGACGGGGTGGTGCGGGTGACCTGGATCAGGAACTCGCGGTTCGACTCGGTCTTGCGCATCCGGGAGAGCAGGGTCTCCAGGGCGGCCTGCGGGTCGAGACTGGATAGTACCCGGCGCAGCTTCCAGATGATCTGCAGCTCCTCGCGGGTGAACAGCATCTCTTCCCGACGGGTACCGGACGCCGCCACGTCGATCGCCGGGAAGACCCGCTTGTCGGCCAGGTCACGACGGAGCCGCAGCTCCATGTTGCCGGTGCCCTTGAACTCCTCGAAGATCACCTCGTCCATCTTGGAACCGGTTTCGATCAGCGCGGTGGCAAGGATGGTCAGCGAGCCGCCGTCTTCGATGTTCCGGGCGGCACCGAAGAACTTCTTCGGCGGGTACAGCGCCGCCGAGTCGACACCGCCGGACAGGATGCGTCCGGACGCCGGCGCGGCCAGGTTGTAGGCACGGCCCAGTCGGGTGATGCCGTCGAGCAGGATCACCACGTCCTTACCCAGTTCGACCAGGCGCTTGGCCCGCTCGATGGCCAGCTCGGCGATCGTGGTGTGATCATCGGCCGGACGGTCGAAGGTCGAGGCGATCACCTCGCCGTTGACCGAGCGCTGGAAGTCGGTGACCTCTTCGGGACGCTCGTCGACCAGCACCACCATCAGGTGCACCTCGGGGTTGTTGGTGGTGATGGCGTTCGCGATGGCCTGCATGATCAGCGTCTTGCCGGCCTTCGGCGGCGACACGATCAGGCCGCGCTGACCCTTGCCGACCGGGGAGACCAGGTCGATGATCCGGCCGGTCATGCCGACCGCCGACGTCTCCAGCTTGAGCCGTTCCTGCGGGTACAGCGGGGTCAGCTTGCCGAACTCGGGCCGATCGCGGGACTTCTCGGGGGCGTCCAGGTTGACCGTGTCGAGCCGCACCAGCGGGTTGAACTTCTCTTTGCGCTCGCCCTCGCGCGGCTGCCGGATCGCGCCGGTGACGATGTCGCCCTTGCGCAGCCCGTACTTGCGGACCATCGACAGTGACACGTAGGCGTCGTTGGGGCCGGGCAGGTAACCGGAGGTGCGGACGAAGGCGTAGTTGTCAAGTACGTCGAGGATGCCGTTGATGTTGACCAGGACGTCGTCTTCGCCCACTGCCGTGTCCACCTCGAGCCCGGCCATCGAGTTCGATCCGCCGCGGTTGTTGCCGCGCCGGTTCTGCCGATCGCGGTTGCGGCGCCGGCGGGAGCGGCGTCCGTTGCCGAAATCGTCGTCGTCACGCGACTGCTGGCGATCGTTCTGCTGCTGCCGGGAATCGACCGTCAGCTCGCTGTTGGCCTCGGTGTTGTTCTGGTCGGCGGATTCGCCGGACTCGCCGCCGTTGCGATTGCGGCGACGACGGCCACGCTCACCCTGCAGCGCCTCGAGCCGAGCCGCCACGTCGTCGGACGCCTCGCCACCGGAGGCCGACTCGCCAGCGGAAGCCGACCGGGTCTCGGATGCCTCAGCTGCCGGTGCTGCGGCAGCGGACGCCTCGGGTGCGGGAGCCGACGAGCGCTCCGCCCCGTCGCTATTGGCGCCTTGGGTGTCGGCGTCGCCGGATTCGGCCTGCGCGCGCTCCTTGCGGCGCCGCTCCGGCTTCTCCGCCGCCGACGGCGTCTCAGCCGCCGACGGCGTCTCAGCCGCGGACGGCGTCGTCGTGGCGGCCGGCGGCTTGGCGGGCGCGCCGCCTTGAGCCGTGCGGATGGCGTCGATCAGCTGGCTCTTGCGCATGGCGCCGGTGCCCTTCAGGCCGAGGGAGGCACCGAGTTGCTTCAGCTCCGGAAGCAGCATCGTGCTGAGCCCCTTGTTCTTGGCGGGGGCCGCGGCTTCGATCGTGTCGGTCACGTGGGTCCTTTCGGGACGCATCCGCACGAGTGGGTCACTGGCGCGCGGACAAAGCATGGTGAGGAGTGTGACAACTCCAGGTCAGATCATGGACATGTTCATCTGCACGGCGGCCGGTGATGAAGGGGAATCCTCGACGAGTGTGATCGTCCGCCCGATCTGCTGGGGCGATGGCTGAAAGCTACAGCGCGCAATCACTGTAGCACTGCACCGCTCGAATACTGACAACGAACACGGCGCGCCGAATGTTCCCGAGCATGCATCAGGTGCCGACGGCTTCTCGCAACTGAGTCTGTGCGCGACGCCGATCTCGGCCCCAGGGGGTGAATGCGGCGGCGACCACGCTGGCGGCCAGGATCGCGACGCCGAGATAGACGCCGAAGTTGTCCACCAGCATGAGCAGCGGCGGATAGGTCAGCTCGACGTTGTTGTCCCCCGGCAGCAGCTTGAACGGGGCGAACGCCGTCCACACCGAATAGAACAGTCCGGCGACGCGAAGGTAGCCCGGCAGCCGGCGGTTGCGCAGCAGCACGATGCCGAACGGCACGATCCACACGTAGTGGTGCGACCACGAGATCGGCGAGGCGAGCAGGCTGGTCAGCCCGGCCAGGCACAAGGCGAACGGCACCTCACCGGCTCGGTGCATCAGCACCGCAGCGAGCAGGCCCAGCACGGCGACCAGCGCCGCCAGCACCAGGCCGCCGCGGCTGGCCTCTCCCATCAGCCGCGTCCAGACGCCCAGGACGGACTGGTTGGTCTTGAACACGATCCCGGTGTTCAGGCCGGAATCGCCGGACAACAGCCGCCCCCAGTAGGTGAGCGAGGGACCCCACAGCAACACGAAACCGATCAGGGTGCAGGCCAGGAAGGTGAGGAAGCTGACGATGCCGGCACGGCGCTTGCCGGCGAAGAAGTTGTAGACCGCGATCATCGCCGGGGTCAGCTTGACCGCGGTGGCGACGCCGGTCAGCCAGCCTTCGGGTAGCAGCCGGCGCTTGAACACGGTTGGGCCGGGCATCGAGTCGAGCACCGCCGCCGCCACCAGGAAGATCGCCACCTGGCCGAAGCCGAGGGTCTCGCGCACCGGTTCGACTAGCCAGATGATCGCTGTCGCGGACCCGCTGAGCTGCCATCCGGACAGGCCGAGGCGGTACAGCATGGCCATCAGGCAGGCCACGCAAAGCGCGAGCCAGCCGACCTGGGCCGCGGCCGGGGCCAGCACCCCGAAGGGCACGGCCAGCAGCGCCGGGAACGGCGGATAGATCCACGGCAGCCAGGCTTTGACGTTGTAGAAGTCCTGGCCCTGCAGCACCAGCTCGCCGGTGCGGCGGTAGACGTCCAGATCGATCATCGCCGGCGCCCAGGGATAGAGCGAGCCACCCGGAATGGTGGTGGCACCCGCGTACAGCGCCGCCAGCAGCGGCGCCAGCGAGAGCAGCAGGACATAGCCGATCCGCGCGGGCAGGCTTTTCACGGGCGCAAGTTAACCACCCGTCGCCGACGGCGGCCGGTTACTCGCCGGGGTAGGAGTCGATGTTCCAGATGTTGCCCTCGGAGTCGGCAACCGCGACGCTCCGGCCACCGTGGTCGGGTTCGGTGATCTCGCTGAGTTGCCGCGCGCCGACAGCCAGGGCGCGATCAAGCACGGCGTCCACGTCGGCGTCGGAGGCGACCACCAGATTGATGCACCCGGTGCCGGGTGCGGGTCCGATGCCGTCGGGCCGATCGGAGCCGAACATGATCCCGCCGGTGTCGCGCCACTGGTATTGGGCGTGGTGAATCAGACCCGGTTGCTCGGGGTCGCGCACCACCAGACGCTCGGTAAAACCGAGCGCCTCCACGAAGGCGATCCCGGCATCGCAATCGGTGAAACGAAGGCAGGCGTACAGCTGTGGCTTGGTCATGCCACCACTGTGCACGATTCAGTCGAGTGGTTCTTGAACGATTGGGAACTCAGTGAGGGTCTGTCGTGGGGTGGCAGCGGCGAAGGAGCGCCAGTCACGGTTCAGGTGCGCCTGATCGGCATAGCCGCAGCGGACGGCGACGTCGACGAGGTCGACGTCCCGTTGGGCCAGCACGCAGGCGCGCTCGAATCGGCTGAGCCGGCGGATCGTTCGCGGATCCAGTCCGAACTCCGCGCGAACCTGACTGAGCAGGTGCCGTCGCGACCAGCTCAGCTCGTCGGCGAGTGCGGCGATGCCGATGGCGCCGTCGGTGAGCCGATCCCAGGCTCGCGCCAGTTCCGGACGCAGTTCGACGTCCGCCCTTGCCAACCGGCGCAGCAAGACCTCCTCGACCAGCTCGAACCGGGTGCGCCAGTCGGCTTCCTGGAGACGCGCGTGCAACCCGGCCGGCAGCAGCACCAGCTGGTCCTCGTCGAGCAGTTGTCGGGTGTACTCGCCGGCGGGAGCACCGGTCAGCGCCCGCAGCCCGAGCGGCGTGAGCGCCAACTGCAGCCCGACCTGGTGGCCGTGGGTTCGGATCAGTGCGGGACGGACGTGCAGACCGCCGACCAGCGTCCAGAACCGGCCGGACGCGTCGTCGTCCAGCCAGCCGCAGTCGAGTGGCTCATCGAGGGCGATCACCGCGGTGGCGGACGTCGACGGCAGTCCGTGATGGACGGCGTCGGCGCTCAGCCGGTAGTCGTAGCCGACCAAGCTCGTCACCAGCGGCGCCAGTACCGGATGCAGCTGCCTGCTGAACGTCGGCATCGGCCCAGCCTACGGTCCCGCCCTGCTGGGCAGCCCTCTGCCACCGACCTGCGGTAGCCGGCCTGGGTCGTCCGAGGCCTCGACAAGCGGGGTCTCGACAAACTCGACCAACGGCATTGCGGCAGCAACCAGCGGAAAGTCAGCCCAGGCGTCCGGCCGCCGCGCTGAACTCGGCGCGGAGCTGGTCGTAGTCGGTGGCCACCGGGAACTGCGGGAACTCGGCGATCACGTTAGCCGGCGGCCGAAACAGGATGCCGGCGTCGGCCTCACTGAGCATGTTGGTGTCGTTGTAGGAGTCGCCGGTGGCGATCACCTTGTAGTTCAGCTCGTGGAAGCGACGGACGGCCTCGCGCTTCTGGTCGGGCATCCGCAGCGTGTAGTCGACGATCCTGTCGTCGGCGATCTCCAGCTTGTGGCACAGCAGCGTCGGGTAGCCCAGCTTGGCCATGAACGGCATGCCGAACTCGTAGAAGGTGTCCGACAGGATGACCAGCTGGAAGTGCTCCCGCAGCCAGGCCGTCATCTCAACCGCTCCCGGCATCGGGTCCAGGGTGCCTATCACCCGCTGGATCTCGGTCAGCGTCAGGCCGTGGGAGTCCAGCAGGTCGAGCCGGTACCGCATCAGCGTGTCATAGTCGGGTTCGTCGCGGGTGGTGCGGCGCAGCCCGTCGATGCCGGTCGCCTCGGCGACGGCGATCCAGACCTCGGGGATCAGTACGCCTTCCAGGTCGAGGCAGGCCAGATGCATGTCGTCAGCCCTCCACCCGCATCAGCGTGACGTCACCGCGGACGTCCGGCAGCGCCTGCAGGTCCTCTAGCGCGGCCCGCATGTCGCTCACCCGAGCCGCGTGGGTCAGGATCGCCAGCTTGGCGCCCTGCCCGTGCGGACGGTCCAGCTCACTCTCTTGGCGCACCGCCTGAATAGACACCTGGTAACGGGCGAAGGCGGCGGCGATCCGGGCCAGCACGCCCGGCTCGTCCTCGACGCTCAGCGAGAGGTAGAAGCGCGACGGCACCTGACCGCGCGGCGTGATCGGCCGCGCCGAGTACGAGGACTCCCCCGGCCCGGACGCGCCACGCACCCGGTTGCGGGCCGCGGTCACCACGTCACCGAGCACCGCGGACGCCGTCGGCGAACCGCCGGCGCCGGGACCCATGAACATCAACTGCCCGGCGTGCCGGGATTCCACGAATACCGCGTTGAAGGCACCGGAGACGTTCGCCAGCGGATGGGTCGAGGGCACCATCGTGGGATGCACCCCGACCGAGATCGAGCCGTCCGGCGCCAGCGCGCAGCGGGCCAGCAGCTTGATCACGTAGCCGAGTTCCTTGGCGGTCGCGACGTCGGAGGCGGTGACCTTGCTGATGCCCTCGCAGTCGACGTCGTCGAGCTTCACCCGGCTGTGGAAGGCGAGGCTGGCCAGGATCGCGGCCTTCGCGGCGGCGTCCAGACCCTCGACGTCCGCGGTCGGATCTTCTTCGGCGTATCCCAGCCGCTGCGCCTCGGCCAGCACCTCCTCGAACGAGGAGCCCTCGGTGTGCATCTTGTCGAGGATGAAGTTGGTGGTGCCGTTGACGATGCCCATCACCGCGGTCAGTTCGTCGCCCACCAGCGATTCGCGCAGCGGCCGGATGATCGGAATCGCGCCGGCCACGGACGCCTCGAAGTAGAGGTCGACACCGGCCTCGGCGGCCGCGGTGTACAGGGTGGCGCCGTCCTGGGCGAGCAGCTGCTTGTTCGCCGTGATCACCGACGCCCCACGCTCGATCGCGGTCAGGATCAGGCTACGAGCCGGTTCGACACCGCCCATCACCTCGATCACCAGGTCGATGCCCGGCCGTGCCACCAGCGCGGCGGCGTCATCGGTGAGCAGAGCCGGGTCGATACCCGGACGCTGCTTGGTCAGGTTGCGGACGGCGATGCCGACCAGCTCGAGGCGGCGTCCGCTCCGTGCCTGGAACTCGTCGGCGCTGTCCAGCAGCAGCCGCGCCACCTCCGAACCCACCACCCCGCAGCCCAGCAGGGCCACCTTGAGGGGTTTGGCTGGTGTCATCGCATGTCCTCTTCTCTTCGCGGCGGATTCACGACCGCCGGTTCTGCCGTCGTTCAGGCGCCGGCGTCGAGCGCCAGCAGGTCGTCCAGGGTCTCGCGTCGCACCAGGGTAGTGATCCGGCCGTCGGCCACGGCCACCACCGGCGGACGCGGAACGTGATTGTAGTTGCTCGCCATCGATCGGCTGTAAGCGCCCGCCGCCGGAATCGCGATCAAATCTCCGGGTGTGACGTCATCGGGCAGGAATTCGTCACGAACTAGGATGTCGCCGCCCTCACAATGCTTGCCGACCACACGCGACAGCACCGGTCCCGCGGCGCTCGCCCGGTTGGCCAGGGTGGCGGAATACTCCGCCGCGTACAACGCCGAGCGGATGTTGTCGCTCATCCCGCCGTCGACCGAGATGTAACGCCGGGACTGTCCGCTGCCGATCTCGACCGCCTTCACCGTGCCGACGGTGTAGAGCGCAGTGCCCGCCGGTCCGCAGATGGCGCGTCCGGGCTCGACCGACATGGCCGGCACCCGCAGCCCGAAGCCGCGGCATTCGTGTTCGACGATGCTGCGCAGGCCCGCCGCCAACTCTTCAGGGGTGGCCGGGGTGTCTTCTTTCACGTACGCGATGCCGAAGCCGCCGCCCAGGTCGAGTTCGCCCAGCTCGGTGCCGGTGGCTTCCTTGAACTGGGCGATCAGCTTCAGGGTCCGCCGTGCGGCCACCTCGAACCCGTTGGTGTCGAAGATCTGCGAGCCGATGTGGCTGTGCACCCCGCGCAGGTGCAGATAGGGGCTGTGATGGCTGCGCACCAGCGCCACCAGCGCGGCGCCGCCGTTGATCGAGAAGCCGAACTTCTGATCCTCGTGCGCGGTGGCGATGTACTCGTGGGTGTGCGCCTCGACGCCGGTGGTCACCCGGATCATCACCTCGGCGACGGTGCCAAGGTCGGCGCACAGCCGCTCCAGCCGGCCGATCTCGTGCGCGGAATCGACAATGATCCGACCCACCCCGGCGGCCAGCGCGGCCCGTAGTTCGTCGTCGCTCTTGTTGTTCCCGTGCAAGCCGATCCGGGCCGGATCCATGCCCCCGCGCAACGCGACGGCCAGCTCGCCACCGGTGCAGACGTCCAGCCCGAGACCCTCCTCGTTGATCCAGCGGGCGATCGTGGTGCACAGGAAGGACTTGCCTGCGTAGAACACCTGCCAGTCGCCGAATGCCTCGCGCCAGCGCCGCGCGCGGCTGCGGAAGTCTTCGACATCGATCACATAGACCGGGCTGCCCACCTCGTCGATGATGGACGCCGCGGTGCGGCCGGCGATCTCGACCTCGCCGCTTTCGAGGCGCCTGGTGTTGATGCTCCACAGCTGTTTGGTCAGGGCATTCACGTCGTCGGGACGGGTCAGCCACTGCGGCGCAGGCGAGGTCGCGTCAGCGTGGATCGAGCCGGCGACGTGCATGTGGGTCATGGCGCCCCACTCTGCCAGAACGGCCCGCTCGGACTGTCCCGGCTCCGGCCGCTGGACGTCATCGGCCGCGGGCGGTCACCTCGAGTCGTTCGGCGACGCCGGCGAGCCTGAACCCGGTTGGTTCGCTGACCGGTTTGCCGTCGGCGCGGACGGTGACGGTGCCGCACACCGCGCCCAGGCAGTGCTTGTCGAAGCGGACGCCCCAGAGCGTGAAGAACTGGCCCAGGGTGACCTCCTGAGCGCCGCGTCCCTCTAGCCAGACCATCCCGGTGTCGTCATGGGTGTGGGCCGGGCCCTGCAGGGCGCGCGGACGATCCATGCCGATATAGGGCACCAGGGGCACGGCCGCGCCGTCGACCGTGAGGGTCAGGGTGAAGCGGCGCTGGTTCGTGGTGTCGTCCAGTCGGGACGGCTCCACGCCGGCCGCTTGGATCTGCGCCAGCCCGTCGCGCGGAGCCGGCCAGGGCGGGGGCGTCGTCCGGAGCATCGGGTCACCCGGGACGCTGGAGCGGCCCGCGCATCCGGTGACCAGCACGGCGGCCAGCACTGCCACCGCCCGGAATGCACCTCGCATGAGCCCGAGGCTAGCGGTCCACGTTGCGCGGACGCGGCAGCAGCGCAATGCGGGCCGGTCCCGGCCACACCGCGGGCGGCGTCCCGGATAGCGCGCCGTCTCGCGGCGTCCCACGCCGTTGCGGTCCTGATTGGTTCCCGATCGCGGCGATGCGATACAGTCATGGACGGCCCAGATGGCTCAGGGCCCCCGTAGCTCAGGGGATAGAGCGCCGCCCTCCGGAGGCGGGTGCGCAGGTTCGAATCCTGCCGGGGGCGCAATAGCGCAAGCCAAGGCGAACGGCCGGACTCACCTCAATGAGTCCGGCCGTCGCCTTTTGCGTGGCCCTCATCGCTGACTGAGCTTGTCGAAGTCCCCGGCTGGACGCCGTGACCGGCAAGACCATCGAGGGGCTACTCCCAGTTCGCCGCCTTGGTCAGGCAGAACGGATGGCCCTCGGGATCGAGCAGGACGGTCCAGGTATCCCCCGGCTGGTCCGCGGGTTTGGTCGCTCCCAGCTCCAGCAGTTCGCGCTCGGCGGCGGCGAGGTCGTCCACGGCGAGGTCGAGATGGAATTGTTTCGTGCCGTCCGGATTCGGCCAGGCCGGCGCCTGCCAGCCGTCGACCCGCCCGAATCCGAGTCGTAGCTTCCCGTCGCTCGCCATGCCGTAGTCGTCGTCGGCGTAGGTGACCTCCCAGCCCAGCGCGGCGGCCCAGAAGGCTGCCTCCTTGGCCGGGTCTGCGCAGTCGATGGTGACCATGGCCAGCGCGGCCGGGGCGTCGGTGGTCATCGCTCCTCCTTCGATGTCCCGTCCTCGATCGGGATTGTCCCGATCGGGAACTGGATCGATCCAGGATCGGCTCGATCCGGGTTTGGCCAGGCCAGCCTTTCCGGGCTGCCGGGAGGGCCGCTAGCACAAACGCGACAGAGCCGTCCGGGCTGGAAATGGTCAGGCCCTGACCCCTCGGCACGCCGGATCGCCATCGAGGTTCGATGCTCACCCAACCAGCAGCCCGGTGAATCCAGAGCCTTCCCAACCGAAGACCGGAGCGCTATCTGACCTTCTTGCTCTCGCTGGTCTTGCTGATGCTCGCGGCGCCCTTCAGTTTGCCGGTCACCTTGACCGCGATCCGTTTCCCCTTGTCGGTCCAGGTGATCCGGTAGCTGCTCGTGGTCGCGCGTTTGATCGACTTGCCGTTGCGCAGCCACTGGTAGGACAACTTGACGCCTGCCGGCCGCCAGGCTCCGGGCTTGGCCTTGAGCACCCCGTTGACCTTCGGGTTCCCGGTGATGGTCGGCTTCGCCGGTGTGATGACCGGCCGAACCACGACCTGGTTCGAGACCGCCGACCGCTGCGAGTTGCCCACAGCGTTCCTGGCGACCACGGTTGCGGTGTAGCGTCCGGCGCGCAGACCGGCGAAAACGACCGAGGTCCTGGCACCGCTGACCTCGCGGACGGTCGACGAGCCGCCCTGGCGGGACAGGAGGACCCGGTAGGTGGTCACCGCGGCCGCGCTGGCGGCCGGCACGCCCCAGCTGATGCTGAGCTTGCTACCGCTGATCTCAGCCCGTGGCACGGACGGCGCGAACGGCGCACGAGGCCCGTTCTTGTACTCGAGCATGTAGCCGAGCTTGCCGGGCTTGCTGTCGCTGTACGGCTTGGACAGCTTGTCGAACTCGCCCTTGTCGGCGGCCTTGCCGTTGTTCCACTGCGCGAACTTGCCCAATTGGGCGGCGGTGAAGCCGCTGTCGAGCACCTCGTCGTCGGCGAGCGCCACCTGCCGCTCGGTGAGCGCCTTCACCGTGGCCAGGTAGCTGTCGAAATCGGTCTGGTTCCAGCCGGAGAGATCGATCGGCTTGCTGTCCCGCAGCCAGGCACCCCAGTAGAACTCCTGGAACGGCAGGGTGCCTTGCGCGTAGCCGATGTCGCGGGCGAAGTACAACAGGGAGCGGTACTTGTCGTCGGCGAAGTTGGCCAGTCCGACGCTGGTCGGAAGCCGGGACGGCGTGACGCTGGCGCCGCTGGGATCGCGCAGCCAGGTCCATCGGTTCTGGATCATCCGGTTCCAGAAGGCGGGCTCGCTCAGGCCGGACAGATTGCCCAGCACGCGGAGCCGGACGTGCAGTCTGAGGCCGCCGTCCGGCGTCTCGGCGAAGGCGGTCAGGGTGTGATGGCCGTCGGTGAGGTAGAGCTTGCCCCCAGGGCCGATCACCACCGACTTGGCCAGATCAGCCGATTCCTTGGTCTCGTTTCCGGGCGTGAGTGCGCAACTGAAGCTCGCGGGCTGATCGAGCCGGGCGCCGGGCTCGACGGTAGCGACATCGAGCAGGCCGGACGCCTCACACCAGTCGGCGAACTTCTTGTTGGTGGCGTCCTTGCCCAGGTTGTAGCGGCCGAGCTTGTAGAGCACCTCGTCGTAGCCCAGAGACGGCTGGGTGGGAAGCAGATCGCCGATCCGCACGTCGATGAAGTCGCCGCGCTGGGCGGCCAGGTAGTCGTCGGCAGGGGTCGCCGAGGCCATGGGCGCAGTCACGGTGGTCGCCGCCAGCGCCCCGACGGCGGCGACGGTGACCGCGGCGCTGAGGCGGCGGAGCAGAGTGTGAGTCACGGGACGCCTTTCGGATGGAGTGTCACGTGAGCGTCAGCCTCTCCCCGGCGGGTGACCAGCGTGCGACCGGAAGGTGAACAGAGAACCACTGATCGGGTCGAGAATGCCTGGAGATCCCAGGGACGCCGTCCGGGCCCCCGGGAGGTCGCCATCGCTGCTGCCGCGGTGCCGGGTCAGTCCGGTCCTTCTAGACTCCGGTCATGACGGCCGGCACGGACGCGACAGGGCGCCTCCCGAGTTCGAAGGGGCTGCTGCAGCCGGAGGAGTTCGCGCGCCACGTCCGCTTCGACGAGGTGCCGGCGTCCGGGCCCGCCGGAGATTGGGTGGAGCGGGTCTGGTCGGCGACCTGGGACCTACCCGACGGAGTCAACGTGACCACGTCGCTGATCCCGCATCCCGCGGTCGAGATCAGCGTCGAACGGGGCCAGCTGGCTCGCGCCGGCCGCAACCGCGACGGCATCTGGCTGACCGGCGTGGTGACCCGCCGGTTCGATGTCACTCAGTTCGGCCGCGGTGGTGTGCTCGGTCTCAAATTCCGGCCGGGCGGTTTCACCGCCTGGTCGGGGCTGCCCGCCGACGAGCTCACCGATCGAGTGGAGCCGGCCGCCGAGCGCTTGCCCGGTATGAACTCCTTGGGCGACCTTCCACTGGCAGCGAGCGAGTCGGCGTCCGCGATGCTCGAGGTGATTGTGGCCGGTGCCGGCGCCGCCGAGCCGATTCCCGCGACGGTCGACAACGTCCTGACCCTCCTGGCGTCGCCCACGGTCACCCGGGTGGACCAGTTGGCCGAGTGCTGCGGCTGTTCGGCGCGGACGCTGCAACGCACCGTGCGTCGCTACATCGGGGTCACTCCGAAGTGGCTGATCCGACGCCAGCGCATGCACGACGCCCTCGCCGCGCTGGACGGCGGCACGAGCGAGAGTCTTGCCGAGCTGGCGGCCAGGCTCGGCTGGTACGACCAGAACCAGTTCGGACGCGACTTCGTCCGACTCGTCGGGGTCACCGCCAGCGCCTACCGTGCCCGTCGACGGAATTCGCCGACCACTGACCGAAACGAATCGTGACGTGTCAGCTCGATAACGGCATGGCCGGTTTCGCCACCCGTTGTGCCTTAGTAGCATCGAACAGGTGCAGGCGTTGCGGCCTGTCCGACAAGTACGGAAGAAGGCGATCGTGCCCCTCGCGCCCGAGAATCTGACGGCGTCCGACGAACAGACCGACGAATTCGGCGCCAACGACTGGTTGATCGACGAGATGTACCAGGCCTACCGGGATAACCCCGACTCGGTCGATCCGCGTTGGCAGCGCTTCTTCGCCGAGCGCGTGGCGGCCCCGGTCAACGGTGCGGTCGTTCGACCGGAAGCGGAGCCGGCCGCGCCGCTGTCGAAGCCCGAGCCGCCGCAGGCTGCGCACCCGGCCAAGCCCGAGCCGTCCGAGCCCGAGCCCCCGAAACCCGAGTTGGCCGAGTCCGAGTCCGCGAAGTCCGAGCCGGCACCGCAGCCTGAGCAAGCTGCGACCGGCAAGACGAACGCCGAGCCGCCGGCACCGCAGGCCGAGAAGGCGACCGGTGTCGACGCCGCCGACGGCGCACCGGCGACGGAGTCGTACTCGGTGGTGGCCGACAAGCAGCCGGCGCGCAGGCCCGCCGACGCACCGACGGCAGCGGCGCGGCCTGCCGAGCCGCGGACCTCATCGGCGAAGGTCGAATCCGGCGGCAGCGCCCGCCACGACCGCGCTCCGGAATCGCCGGGCTCCGGCATGGGACTGTCCGCCAACCGTCCGAGCCTCGCCGTGCGCAACGCCGAGGCGTCCGAGCCCACCCGTACGCAGCTGCGCGGCGCGCCGATGCGCACCGCTCGCAATATGGACGCGTCGTTGTCGATGCCCACCGCCACCTCGGTGCGCAACGTGCCGATGAAGCTGGCCATCGATCAGCGCCAGATGGTGAACTCGCACCTGGCCCGCACCACCGGTGGCAAGGTGTCCTTCACCCACCTGATCGGCTACGCGATGGTGCAGGCGCTCAAGCGCGTCCCCGCGATGAACAACTCCTACGACGAGGTCGAGGGCAAGCCGTTCCTGGTCGAGCCCAACGCGATCAACCTGGGCCTCGCCATCGACATGGCGAAGCCGGACGGCACCCGCCAGCTGCTGGTGCCCTGCATCAGAGGCTGCGAGAACCTCAACTTCGGTCAGTTCTGGTCCTCTTACGAGGCGCTCGTCCGCAAGGCCCGCGCGGGCAAGCTGGAGGTTTCCGACTTCCAGGGCACCACGGTGACGCTGACCAACCCGGGCGGCATCGGCACCAGCCACTCGGTGCCGCGGCTGATGGCCGGGCAGGGCCTGATCCTCGGCGTCGGTTCGATCGACTTCCCGCCGGAGTTCCAGGGGGCGTCCCAGCGCCGGATCACCGAGGCCGGGGTGTCCAAGGTGACCACCCTCACCTCGACCTACGACCATCGGATCATCCAAGGCGCCCAATCCGGCGAGTTCCTGAAGGTGATCCACGAGCTGCTGCTCGGCAAGCACGGCTTCTACGACGAGATCTTCGCTTCGCTGCGCATCCCCTATGCGCCGATCCGCTGGGCCCAGGACGTCAGCGCCGAGCGTCCCGGACAGATCCCGAAGTCCGCCCGCGTTTTTTCGCTTATCGCCGCGTACCGCCAGTTCGGCCACCTGATGGCCGACATCGACCCGCTGGAGTACCGGCAGCGGTCGCATCCCGAGCTCACCCTGGAGTACCACGGCCTGACGCTGTGGGATCTCGACCGGGAATTCCCGGTCGGCAATTTCGGCGGTCACGACGGCGAGATCATGACGCTGCGGGACATCCTCGAGGTGCTGCGCGGCTCCTACTGTCGTCACGTCGGTATCGAATACATGCACATTCAGGACAAGGACCAGCGGGCCTGGGTGCAGAAGCGGGTTGAGGTGCAGCACGCGCCGTGGCCGCGCGACGAGCATCTGCGGATCCTCGACCGGCTGAACGAGGCCGAGATCTTCGAGACCTTCCTGCAGACCAAATTCGTCGGGCAGAAGCGGTTCAGCCTGGAGGGCGGCGAGTCCACCATCGTGTTGCTCGACGAGTTGTGCGATCAGGCCGCCAACGCCGGTCTCGACGAGGTGTGCATCGGGATGCCGCACCGCGGTCGGCTGAACGTTCTGGCCAACATCGTCGGCAAGAGCTACAGCCAGATCTTCCGCGAGTTCGAGGGCAACGTCGATCCGCGCCTGGCTCAGGGCACCGGCGACGTCAAGTACCACCTGGGTGCCGAGGGAGAGTTCACGGCGCTGTCGGGCAAGACGATCAAGACCTCGGTGGCCGCCAACCCGAGCCACCTCGAGGCGGTCGACCCGGTGCTGGAGGGCATCGCGCGCGCCAAGCTCGATCAGCTGGACTCCAGCGACGGCTTCCCGGTGCTGCCGATCCTGCTGCACGGGGACGCCTCGTTCGCGGGTCAGGGTGTCGTCTACGAAACCCTGCAGATGAGCCAGCTGCGCGCGTACAAGACCGGCGGCACCGTTCACGTGATCGTCAACAACCAGGTCGGCTTCACCACCGGACCGCTCGATTCGCGCACCTCGGCCTACTGCACCGACGTCGCGAAGACCATTCAGGCACCGATCTTCCACCTGAACGGCGACGATCCCGAAGCCTGCGCCCGGATCGCTCAGCTCGCGTTCCAGTACCGCCGGCGGTTCAACAAGGATGTCGTGCTCGACATCGTCTGCTACCGGCGCCGCGGGCACAACGAGGGTGACGACCCCAGCTTCACCCAGCCGCGGATGTACGACCTGATCGAGCAGAAGCGCAGCGTCCGCAAGCTCTATACCGAAGCGCTGATCGGCCGCGGCGACATCAGCACCGAGGACGCCGAGACCGTGCTGACCCGATTCCGCGACGGCCTGGAGAGCGTCTTCAAGCAGGCTCGCGAGGACGCCGAGGAGGATGACGGCTACCGCCGGGTGCCCTACTACCCGCCGAAGCTCGGTAAGACTCAGGGCACCACGATCACCGCCGAGACGATGGCGAAGATCGCCAACGCCCACGTCACCTTCCCCGAGGGCTTCGCCGTGCACCCGAAGGTGCTGCCCCAGCTGCAGCGCCGCGCCGACGGCATCCTGCACGGCCCGATCGACTGGGCGACCGGTGAGTTGCTGGCCTTCGGCTCGCTGGTTCTGGAGGGCCGTCCGGTCAGGCTGGTCGGTCAGGACACCCGGCGCGGCACCTTCGTGCAGCGGTTCGCCGCCGTCATCGACCGCAACACCGCCGAGTCGTATGTGCCGCTCAATCACCTGGCCTCCGATCAGGGCACGTTCTACGTCTACGACTCGTTGCTCAGCGAGTATGCGTCGATGGGCTTCGAGTACGGCTACTCGGTCGCCGCACCCGATGCGCTGGTTTGCTGGGAGGCCCAGTTCGGCGACTTCGCCAACGGCGCCCAGACGATCGCCGACGAGTTCATCGTCTCCGGCAACGCCAAATGGACGCAGAAGTCGGGCGTCGTGCTGCTACTGCCGCACGGCTACGAGGGTCAGGGACCCGACCACTCGTCGGCCCGGATCGAACGTTGGTTGCAGTTGTGCCACGAGGGTGCGCTGGCGGTCTGCCAGCCCTCCACCCCGGCCAGCTACTTCCATCTGTTGCGCACCCATGCCTATGTCAACTGGCACCGGCCGGTGGTGATCGCGACCCCCAAGTCGATGCTGCGCGCCAAGCAGGCCGTCTCGCAGCCCACCGACTTCACCCAGGGACGCTGGGAACCGGCCACCGGTGACCCGACGATCAAGGATCCGTCCCAGGTGCGCCGCATCCTGTTGTGCTCGGGCAAGGTCCGGTGGGAGCTGGCGACGGCGCGGGCCGAGGCGGGCCTGGAAGGCCAGGTGGCGATCATCGCCCTGGAGCGGCTCTACCCGCTGCCGGCGAAGGAACTCGCCGCACAGCTCGCCACCTACCCTGCAGACGCCGACATCCGCTACGTCCAGGACGAGCCGGAGAACCAGGGCGCCTGGTGGTTCATGAAGCAGCACCTGCCTGGCGCGGTCGCGGCATTCCTGCCCGGCTATCAGTTGGTGATGACCGCGGTCACCCGGCCAGCGGCGTCCGCACCATCGGTGGGCTCGCTGAAGGTGCACCGCGAGCAGCACGAGGACCTGATGGAGCGCGCCTTCTCGTCGTAGATGCAGAAGAACCGGCTACTCCGGCGTCCGGGAGCTCCGTCCGAACCGATCCAGGAAGCGGGCCGGGCGGGCTCCCTCGGACCGCGCGGTGGCGGCGCCCCCTGACCGCAGCGCCTTGGTGGTGCTGGGTAGCGCGGCGCCGACCACCGCCGCCAGGCAGACGGGGACCAGCAACCACAGCCAGGGCTGCTCGAGCAGGTACTCGCCGAAACCGAAGCCGGCCATCAGCGCGAAAGCCACCACCGGTCCCCTCGCCCACAGCCGCAGCTGCCAGAGCGCGACCGCAGCTCCGATCAGGATCAGCCCGTAGGCCGCCAGCAGGAGGCCGATCTGGAGGCTGAAGATGCCGTGGCCGGCGGCCGCGCTGATGGCTGCGAATGCGACGAATGTCACACCGAGGGCGATGCTGCTGGCCACCGCCAGCTTCAACCCGACCGGGCGCTGATTTTCCACGTCCCCACCGTAGACCAACGGCAGGAAAATGCGCCGTCAGCGGAATCAGGCACGAGAAGTGGTTCATTATTGCGCCGGGGCCTTGTCCCGGAGCATCCCCACTGACAGGCTTCTGGGGTACAGTCGTGTGCCGCATTGACGGAGGCCGTCCGCCGCCCCTCACGGCACGAGTTGATTCCCCCAAGAAGGAGTTGGAAACCGCATGGATTGGCGCCATCGGGCTGCCTGCCTCACCGAGGATCCGGAGTTGTTCTTTCCGGTCGGCAACACCGGACCTGCCCTGATGCAGATTCAGGAGGCCAAGAAGGTGTGCAAGCGCTGTGACGTCCGCGAAGCGTGCCTGCAATGGGCCCTCGACGCGGGACAGGACCACGGCGTGTGGGGTGGGCTGAGCGAGGACGAGCGCCGAGCGCTGAAGCGCCGCGCGGCCCGCTCCCGGGTGCGATCCAACTAGTCGTCTTTCGGGCAGCCGCGATCAACGCTTGGCTCACGCCAGCGGAATGGACACCCGGGCCACCGTCCCCGCACCGGAATCGGCCGTGCTGAGCGAGAAGTCGCCGGCGAGGTCATCCACCAAAGTGGTGACGATCGACAGGCCGAGGCTGTTCGTGGCGTTCAGCGAGAAGTCCGGCGGTAGCGGGGCGCCCTCGTTGGTGACCTCGACCACGAGCCGCCCGTCGGCCTGCTTCGGCGTCACCCACACCACGCCGCGGCTCTGGCCAAGGCCGTGTTCGATCGCGTTTTGGCACAGCTCGGTGAGGACCAGGGACAGGCTGGTGGCGACATCGGCCGGGACATAGCCGAAACTGCCCTCGCGGCGCAGCTGCACCGGTCCGCCGGTGGCGGCGACGTCCACCACCATGCGCAGCAGCCGATCGGCCACGTCGTCGAACTTGACGGAGGTGTCGAAGGCCTGCGACAGGATTTCGTGGACGACAGCGATGGCGCCGACCCGTTTCATCGCATCGGTGAGCGCGTCGGTCGCCTCGGGTGAGGAGATCCGCCGGGCCTGCAACCGCAACAGCGCCGCTACCGTCTGCAGGTTGTTCTTGACCCGGTGATGGATCTCGCGAATGGTGGCGTCCTTGGTGACCAGCTGGCGTTCGCGGCTGCGCAGCTCGGTGGTGTCACGGCAGAGCACCAGCCGACCGAGCGGGCCCTTGGAGTCGTTGAGATTGATGATCCGCAACCGCAACTGAACATCGGGGGTCTCGAGCTCCACCTCACGGTGTCCCCGGCCGCCCAGCACCGTGGGCAGAGCCATCTCGACCGGCGCGCGGTCGCGCAGCAACGCCATCGTGATGGACGCCAGATTCTCGCCCTCCAGGTCGGTGTGCAGGCCGAGCCGGCGGTACGCGCTGACGGCGTTCGGGCTGGCGTAGGTGACCAGGCCGGCGGCGTTGACCCGGATCATGCCGTCGCCGACCCGTGGTGAGACCCAGGGCACCGACTTGTCTCCACCGGTGGGGAACTCGCCGCGATGCACCATGCCGGAGAGCACGTCGGCCGCCTCCAGGTAGGCGTCCTCCAGGGCGCCGGGAGCACGCACGCCGAGCCGGTTGGTGTGCGCCTCAACGACGCCGAGCACCCGGCCGTGCACGACCACCGGGATGGCGTGGACGTCCACCGGGATGCCGGAGTGCAGCTGGTTGTTGCTGGTCCTTGCGATCTCTTGGGAGAGGTAGGCCTCGGTGACCAGGTGCTCGGGGTCGTAGTGGACGTCCTCGCCGACCACGTCGTCCTCCAGCGCGGTCGGGCCGGTGGTGGGACGCACCTGGGCGCAGGCCCAGAACACGTTGTCGTCGACGTCCGGCACCCACAAGATCAGGTCCGAGAAGGCCAGGTCGGCGAGCAGGTGCCATTCGGCGACCAGATGCTCCAGCCAGTCAACGTCCCGTGGTGTCAAAGCCGTGTGTTCCGCGATCACCTCGGCCATCGACAGCATGTCCGCCACCATAGAGGTTTCGCGGCCAGGACGTGTATCGCTGACCGCAGAACCTCTTGTGGCAGAATGGCAAGCCGCGCTGACAGCGCCCCACAAGCACAACGACGACAGGAGACAACGATGGGCAAGGGTGGACGCAAGCGTCGCTCGCGCAGGCGGAACAAGGCGAATCACGGCAAGCGTCCCAACGCCTGACTCCGCAATGACAGGCCCCGGCACCAGAGCGCCGGGGCCTTCTGCTCGCCGAACTACTTTGGGCTCGCTGAATTCAGCGAGCCCAAAGTAGTTCGGCGAGCGTTTGTGGTGCGCGGGGCTCCGGGGCGGGAGCGGTGCCGGGGTCAGTCCTCCCGGGTGACCACGGTCATGGTGATCACCTGCGTCACCCGGACGCGCAGCGTCTCGGGCGCACGGGTCGAGGTACAGCACCGCTTGACCAAGGCACGGACCTGTTCCTCGGCGTCGAAGCGGTCGAGGCAGGGCTCGCAGGCCGCCAGGTGGGCCCGGATGGTGTCGGCGTCGGCGTTGTCGAGTTCGTTGTCCAGGAACTCGTACAGCCGGGCCAGCGCCGCGGAGCAATCACCGGTGGTCATGGTCGCCACCCCGTCGGGAAAGTCCGTGCTCGTCGGCGAAGTCGGCGAGCGACGTCCGCAACTGGTTGCGTCCCCGGTTGAGCCGCGACATCACCGTGCCGATCGGGGTGCCCATGATCTCGGCGATCTCCTTGTAGGAGAAGCCCTCCACATCCGCCAGATAGACCGCCAACCGGAAGTCGGGCGACAGCGCGTTCATGGCCTCGGAGACGACCGAGTCGGGCATTCTGTCGAGCGCGTCCATCTCGGCGGTGCGCAGACCGTCCGAGGTGTGCGCCTCGGCGCGGGCCAACTGCCAGTCCTCGATCTGATCGCCACCGTAGGTCTGGGGCTGGCGCTGCCGCTTGCGATAGGTATTGATGTAGCTGTTGGTCAGAATCCGGTACAGCCACGCCTTCAGGTTGGTCCCGGGGGTGAACTGGTGGAACGACGCGAACGCCTTCACGTAGGTGTCCTGCACCAGGTCCTCGGCGTCGGCCGGATTGCGGGTCATCCGCAATGCGGCACCGTAGAGCTGGTCGAGGTACTGCATCGCGTCACGCTCGAAACGCGCGGCGCGCTCGTCGGCCGTCTCGGTAGCCAGATCGACCACGGCTTCGGAGTCGGCAGCGGGAATGGTCATCGCGTATGAGAGTAGCGGGTCGGCCAGCCGTGCTGCCGGGCGCTCGCTTCGGGCGGTGCCGAGGGTGCTCATCACATGGCTGGCAACACCCGGCGCGGAGCCGCTATTCCCTACGACTCTTCCACCGGCTCGATCAACTCCGGCCCGTCGTTGCCGACGGTGCTGACCAGCCGGGAGACCGCGTACGCCTCCAGCTCGGCACCAGGCACATCGAGCAGATCGAGCGCCCCCTCGGTGAGCCCAGGGTCGAGCCAGGCGTCCCAGCGATCGGGGCGCACCGTCATCGGCATCCGGTCGTGGATCCGGCCCACGGCGTCGGTGGCGCTTGTGGTGATGATGGTGCAGGTGCTCAGCCACTCTCCCTCCGGGCTCTTCCAGAACTCATACAGCCCGGCCATCGCCATCGGCGAGCCGTCCGCGGGGTGGATGAAGAACGGCTGCTTGGGCGCACGCCGCTTCGCCGGCAGGTCGGCCGCACCTTCCGGCGCGTACCACTCGTAGAAGCCGTCGGCCGGCAGCAGGCAGCGGCGTACCGCCAGCGCCCGCCGGAAGGCCGGCTTGCTGTCCAGCGTCTCGAACCGGGCGTTGATCATTCGCGCCGCACCCTTGGGGTCGCGCGACCAGGACGGCGGCACCCGTTCCAGCACGGCGACGACAGGGTCGGTGGGCGCGATGTTGTAGCGCGGCCCGGGCAGGGAATCAGCCATCTCGTCGATCTCGAACACCTCTTCGAGCCACTCGGTGTCCGCAGACGACGCATACCGTCCACACATGGGGGTGAGAGTAGCCCGAAGATGCCGGGACATGATTGATCGGCGGTTCCCCAAGCGCTAAACATGACCCATGAGTCTGCTGCGATTCGCCGCCCGCACGATGCTGGCCAGCTTCTTCGTCGTCAACGGTGTCAAGGCCATGCGCGATCCGGAGCCCCTGATGGGTGCCACGGAGCCGCTCGCCCGGACCTTCCTGCCCCTGGCCGAGAAGACGCTTCCGCCGCAGGCTGTCGCCTATCTGCCCGAGGACGCAAAGGGCCTGGTCCGGCTGACCGGCCTGGCCCAGGTGGTGGGCGGGCTGAGCCTGGCGACCGGCATCGCGCGTCGCTTCGGCGCCGCCGCGCTCGCGGTCAGCATGGTGCCGCAGTTGCTGGCCAGCAATCCGTTCACCGGCGATTCCGAGGGAGCGGGCAAGGACCAGTTCCTGCGCAACATCGCGCTCACCGGCAGCGTGGTGCTCGCCGCGCAGGACACCGAGGGACGCCCCGACCTGGCCTGGCGGGCGAAGAACCGCGCCGAGTTGCTGGGGCGCGAGGCTGAGCACACCAAGGCGACGCTCTCGCGGGAGGCCGCACACGCCAAGGCGAACCTGACTCGCGGCGGGAAGCGCGCCGCGCGCAAAGCCAAGAAGGTGGCGGCAAAGGCCACCAAGACGGCGACGAAGACCCTCGAAGGTGCGTTGAAGTGACCTCGCCGGCGTGACTGGCGGTGAGACTCTCCTGAAGCGATCCGGGCCGCTACGGGCCACGGTCGCCGTCCCGGGCTCCAAGTCGGCCACTGCGCGCGGCTACCTGCTGGCCGCGCTGGCGGACGCGCCGAGCGTGCTGCGCGGCGTCCTGGACGCCCGCGACACCCGGCTGATGCGGGCGGCGCTGACCTCGCTCGGAGTGGGTTTCGTGGACCTGGGTGCCGACGCGGTGCGGATCGACCCGCCGCGCTCATTCAGCGCAGCCACTATTGACGTGGGTTTGGCCGGCACCCTGATGCGGTTCCTGCCGCCGGTTGCGGCGCTCGCGGACGGTACCAGCCGCTTCGACGGGGACCCCGAGGCTCGACTCCGTCCGGTGCAGCCGCTGCTGGACGGCCTGGCCCAGGCCGGCGTCCGGATCGAGCATCCGGAGGCGCTGCCGTTCACCGTGCATGGCACCGCAGGGGTGCCCGGTGGCCGGGTGACGATCGACGCCTCCGGATCGAGCCAGTTCGTCTCCGGCCTGCTGCTGGCCGGTGCCCGCTTCGACGCCGGCCTCGACCTGACCCACGCCGGCGGCACGTTGCCGTCCCGGCCGCATATCGGACTGACCGTGGCGATGCTGCGCGAGCGAGGCGTCCGGATCGAGACCCAGCCCGGCTCGGATCGTTGGTGGGTGGCACCGGGTCCGATCGCGGCTCGTGACCAGACCATCGAGCCGGACCTGATCAACGCCGCCACCTTCCTGGCCGCGCCGCTGCTGGTCGGCGGCGAGGTGACCACCGCGTGGCCGCGACACACCGTCCAGGCGGCGGACACGATCCTGGCGGTGCTGTCGGCCCTGGGCGGGACTGTTCGGCACGACGCGGAATCGGTCACCGTGTCGGGCTCCGGCACGGTTCGTGGAGCCGATCTCGACCTCTCCCTGGCCAGCGAACTCACCTGCGTCGCTGCCGCGTTGTTGGCTGTCGCGGATGCGCCCGGCAGCATCCGGGGTGTGGCACACGTCCGGGGTCACGAGACCGACCGGCTGGCTGCCCTGGAGACCGAGATCAACGCGCTCGGCGGACGCGTCGCGCAGACCCCCGATGGGCTCCGGATCACGCCGATCCCGCTGCACGGCGGCGTCTTCCACACCTACGCCGACCATCGGATGGCGCACGCCGGCGCGCTGCTCGGCCTGGCCGTCCCCGGCCTGCGGCTCGACGATGTGACCTGCACCACCAAGACCCTGCCGGACTTTCCCGGCTTGTGGGCCGAACTGGTGGGCGAGGAGTGAGCCGTCGAGTGCCCGGTGGGATCACCGAGGACGAACACGCCGGCTTCGGACGCCCGCCCCGCCGCACCCGTCCGCGCACCAAGAACCGACCGGACTACTCCGAAGCCCCGCGGGCCATGGTCACCACCATCGACCGCGGCCGCTACCGCTGCCTGCTCGACGACGTGACGCTGACCGCCACCAAGGCCCGCGCGCTGGGCCGCAAGGGGGTCATCGTCGGCGACGAGGTCGGGGTGGTCGGCGACCTGAGTGGCGGCGAGGGCACCCTAGCTCGCATCGTCGAGGTACTGCCCCGTCGCACCGTGCTGCGCCGCACCGCCGACGACACCGACCCGTTCGAGCGTCCGATCGTGGCCAACGCCGACCAACTAGTCATCGTCACCGCGCTGGCCGATCCACCGCCACGCACCGGGATGATCGACCGCATCCTGGTCGCCGGCTACGACGCCGGCCTCGACCCGGTGCTCTGCCTCACCAAGGAGGATCTGGCACCCGCCGACGAACTGATCGCGGCCTACGCTCCGCTCGACGTTCCCATCGTGACGGTACGCCCCGGTGCCGATCTGACCGCGGTGCGCGAGTTGTTGGCCGGGCGGACAAGTGTCTTCATCGGACATTCCGGGGTGGGCAAGTCGACCCTGGTGAACGCCCTCATCCCAGGGGTGGACAGGGCTACCGGCGAGGTGAACGAGGTGACCGGACGGGGTCGGCACACGTCCACCTCCGCGATCGCGCTGGAACTTCCCGATCATGCCGGCTGGGTGATCGATACGCCCGGCGTCCGGTCGTTCGGCCTGAGCCACGTCACGCGGGAGTCGATCATCGGGGCATTCGGCGACTTGGAGGAACTCACCGCGGACTGTCCGCGGGGCTGCACCCACGCCACCGACGCGCCGGAGTGTGCGCTCGACGACGCCGTTGCGGATGGCCGGCTGGCCGCGGAGCGACTGGAGTCGTTCCGCCGGATGGAGGGTGCCTGGATGGCGCGTCCGTCCTCGAGTTGACGGTTCCCTCGGACACCGGGGACGGTTCCCTCGGTCACCGGGGACGGTTCCCTCGGACACCGGGGACGGTTCCCTCGGTCACCGGGGACGGTTCCCTCGGTCACCGGGGACGGTTCCTTCGGTCACCGAAGACCGCGGCGGGCGTCGCGAGCGCGGGCGTGCCGCTGAACCGCTAGGTTGAGCCATATGGCGGAGCAGAGTTACCTCGACGATCTTCGGCTGGCCCATATGATGGCTGACAACGCCGATTCGTTGACCATGAGCCGGTTCAAGGCGCTCGACCTGAAGGTCGATTCCAAACCCGACCTCACCCCGGTCAGCGACGCCGACGTCGCCGTCGAGGACGCGATCCGCCGCACGCTGAAGACCGCCCGGCCGCGTGACGCCGTCCACGGTGAGGAGCGGGAGGACACCGGGTGGGGTCCGCGACGCTGGGTGATCGACCCGATCGACGGCACCGCCAACTTCGTCCGCGGCGTCCCGGTGTGGGCGACGTTGATCGCGCTGATGGTCGAGGGTGAGGCCAAGGTGGGCGTGGTGTCGGCACCAGCGCTCGGACGCCGCTGGTGGGCCAGTGTCGGTGGGGGCGCCTACTGCGGCAAGACCCTGTTGCAAGGCCAGCCCTGCCACGTGTCCGGGGTGAGCAGCATGGACGACGCCTCGCTGTCGTATTCGTCGATCCACGGTTGGGTCGCGTCCGGCCGCGGGCAGCAGTTCGTCGACCTGATGCGCGGCTGCTGGCGGACCCGAGCCTACGGCGACTTCTGGAGCTACATGCTGCTCGCCGAGGGTTCTGTCGACATCGCCACCGAACCCGAGCTGGCCTTGCACGACATGGCCGCGCTCGACGTCATCATCCGCGAAGCCGGTGGCCGGTTCACCAACCTGGACGGCGCGGACGGCCCCCGCGGCCCCGGCGCCATCGCCACCAACGGCCTGCTCCACGACGCCATCGTCCAGCAACTCGCCGAATAGCCCGCACCTTCTGGTCACCGGGACGGTTCCTTTGGTCACCGGGGACGGTTCTCTTGGTCACCGGGGACGGTTCCTTTGGTCACCAGGGACGGTTCCTTTGGTCACCAGGGACGGTTCCTTTGGTCACCAGGGACGGTTCCTTTGGTCACCAGGGACGGTTCCTTTGGTCACCAGGGACGGTTCTCTTGGTCACCAGGGACGGTTCCGTTGGGTCACCAGGGACCTGTCCCCACAGTCATCACGTAACTCGCCGCGTCGGCTCCGCCAGGCGGTTCGCTGAAGCAGATGACCTTTGAACCGTCCCGGTCGCCGGCAACCGGCCGCATCAGACCGCCCGATGGCTCCAGACCGCCCTCCATGGAGGCATCGGCGTTTCTATATCGCCTCTCATTGGGGAGGAGCGATCTCTGCCGTACCTCGAGGTCAGACGCGCTTCGTCCAGCGAGCGATCTCGCCATCGCCGTCCCCCGTTCTTTCTCGCGCGATGTGGTCGGGGCTGGAGCGGTCCCCCGGTCTGTAGGACGCATTGCATGACCAGTGGAACGAAGAGCCGTCCTTCGGTGTCGTGATTGGTGACCGTGGGAACCGTCCCCAGTGACCAAAGGAACCGTCCCCGGTGACCAAGAGAACCGTCCCCGGTGACCGGGAGAACCGTCCCCGCGTACCGGCGGGTTGTGTGAGGACGATTTGCGGCATATAGTCCAGGTGGACTAGTTGGTCCGGGATATACAGGCCGGGCTAACGGGAGGATATTCATGAAGGACGGCTGTCGGATCACTCCGCTCGCGGTGATGGTGTTGGCACTGCTTCGCGAGGGCGATATGCATCCCTACGAGATGATCCGGCTGATGCGGCAGCGGCATGAGGATCGGCTGGTGACGTTGACCAACGGCACGCTCTATCACACCGTCGGTCGGCTGACCGCGGCGGGGCTGCTGGCCGAGGTCGGCACCGACCGCGAGGGCAATCGCCCGGAACGAACCACCTACACGCTCACCGTCGACGGGCGGGACGCCGTGGCGCACTGGGTGCGCCGTGAACTGCCCCGGATGGATCATCCGACCGAGTTCCGGGTGGCGCTGGCCGAGTCGCACAACCTGCCGCGAGACGAGGTGGCCGAGCTGCTGACCATCCGCCGGGAGGCATTGGCCGCCGAGCACGCGATGCACCGCGACGGCCTGATCAAGGCCCGGAGCCGCGAGGTTCCCGAGCAATACCTTGTCGAGATCGATCGCCAGGCGGCCCTGTTGGACGCCGACCTGCGCTGGACCGACACCTTCCTCGCCCGCCTGGGCGACACCAACTGGGGTCCGCCGCGCGACAACGCGCCAGCCGAGACCCCCACCCATCGAGAGGCAACACACGCATGAGCGACATCACCCGGGCCGAAACAGTGCCCGACCGGACGACGCCCGTCCAACCACAACCGAACGGCCACAGCCACGGCATGCAGGGCCCCAGCAACCCGTGGCCGGCGCTATGGGCATTGGTCGTCGGCTTCTTCATGATCCTGGTCGACACCACGATCGTGTCGGTCGCGAATCCCGCCATCAAGGCGGCCCTCGACCCGACCACCAACAACCTCGACAATGTGGTGTGGGTGACCAGCGCCTACCTGCTGGCCTACGCCGTCCCGCTACTGATCACCGGACGCCTCGGCGACCGGTTCGGCCCGCGCACCATGTACCTCGCCGGGCTGGCCATCTTCACTATCGCCTCGCTCGGCTGCGGGCTGTCCACCTCGCTAGGCATGCTGATCGCGATGCGCGCCGTCCAGGGCCTCGGAGCATCCCTGATGACGCCGCAAACCATGGCCGTGATCACCCGGACCTTCCCGCCCGACCGCCGCGGTGCCGCCATGGGTCTGTGGGGTGCCACCGCCGGCGTTGCGACGCTGGTCGGCCCGCTTGCCGGCGGCCTGCTGGTGGACGGCTTCGGCTGGGAGTGGATCTTCTTCGTCAACCTACCGGTCGGCGTGATCGGCTTCGTTCTGGCCTGGATGCTGGTGCCCAAACTGCCCACCCACCCGCACCGCTTCGACATCGTCGGCGTCCTGCTCAGTGCGGTGGCCCTGTTCCTGATCGTCTTCGGCCTGCAAGAGGGCGAAACCTACGCCTGGGGCACCATCTGGGGACCGATCTCGGTCTGGGGCATGATCATCGCCGGCCTCGTCGTGCTCGGAGTGTTCGTCTGGACGCAGACCCGCACCCGCAACGAACCGCTGGTTCCACTGGAACTCTTCCAAGACCGCAACTTCTCGGTGTCCAACCTGGCCATCGTCGCGGTCGGCTTCACGGTGACCAGCATGTCGCTGCCGCTGATGTTCTTCATCCAGCTCGCCATGGGGCTCAGCCCGACGCAGGCGGCACTGTTGCTGGTGCCGATGGCTGTGCTGTCGGGCGGTCTCGCCCCGTTCGCCGGGCAACTGCTCGACCGGGTTGACCCGCGCCTGTTGCTGGTTCCCGGGCTACTGCTCACCGCCCTCGCGCTGTTCTGGTATGCGGCCCTGATGCACCCGGACACTCCGGTGTGGATGTTCCTGTTGCCCTCGGCCGTGATGGGTATCGGCAACGCCGGCATGTGGGGTCCGCTGGCGACCACCGCCACCCGGAACCTGCCGCCACGTCAGGCGGGTGCTGGTGCCGGCATCTACAACACCACCCGGACGATCGGTTCGGTGGTCGGCTCGGCCGCGATCGCCGCCTTCATGCAGTCCCGGCTGGTGGCCAACCTGCCCGGTGCCGCCGACCACAGCGGCGGGTTCGGCCAGGGCAAGCTGCCCGCCTTCATCCTGGACGGCTTCTCCGCCGCGATGGCCCAATCGGTCCTATTGCCGGCCTGCGTACTGCTGCTGGGCGTCCTTGCGGTGTCGTTCCTGCACCGTCCGGACGCGCTCAACACCGGCTACCGGCCCGCGCGGGCGATCGTCGAACCACAGCCCGATCCGGTGCCCTGAGATGGTCGTTTGCTCGAGCTTGTCGAGGCCCCCGGAACGATCTCGACAAGCTCGATCAGCGGCGCGCCGGCGTCACACCCGGAGCCGGGGGATCGCGGCGATCAACGAGCGGGTGTAGTCGGCGGACGGCTGGGCGAACACCTGCTCGGCGGGCCCCTGTTCCTCGATCCGTCCGGAGCGCATCACCACCACCGAGTCGCACAGGTGGCGTACCACCGACAGGTCGTGACTGACGAAGATCAGCGTCAACCCACGCGCCGCTACCAGGTCGGCGAGCAGGTTCAGCACCTGCGCCCGGACGCTCACGTCGAGCGCCGAGACCGGCTCGTCGGCGATCAACACTCGTGGATCGGGCGCCAGTGCGCGGGCGATCGCGATCCGCTGCCGCTGCCCGCCGGAGAACTCGTGCGGGTAGCGGGACGCCGCGTCCGGCGGCAGGTCGACGGCGTCCAGCACCTCGCGCAGCCGGGCGCCGGCGTCCACCGGGTCGAGCGCACCCCGCACGTGCCGCGAACGCAGCGGCTCGGTGACGATCGAACCGACCGTCATCCGCGGGTTCAGTGAACTGCGTGGATCCTGGAACACCAGCTGGACGGCGGCCCGCAGAAACCCGAGCCTGCCCTCCTTCAGGCCGCTGATCGACTGCCCTTCGAACGACACCACGCCTGAGGTCGGGCGGTCCAGCCCGGCCATCAGCCGGATCAGGGTGGATTTCCCCGAGCCGGACTCCCCCACGATGCCGAGCCGCTGCCCGGCGTGCACCTCGAGGCTGACCCCGTCCAACGCCCGGACGGCACCGCCCCGGCCGAAGACCCGGGTCAGGTCGTCGACCTGATACAGCGGTGCTCCGGTCATCGTGGCTCCCGCCGATAGAAGTCCTCGACCGTCGGCAGTCGCTGCCCGGGCGGCACCTGGTCGATCCGGGCGGTGGCCACCAGGCCTCGCGTGTAGGGGTGCTCGGGTGCGGTGAACAGCTTTGCCACCGGCCCGGCCTCGACGATCCGGCCGTCCAGCATCACCAGCACGTCGCTGCACACCTGCGACACCACGGCCAGGTCGTGGCTGATGAACAGGCAGGCGGCCCGTTCGGCGGTGAGCACCTCATCGAGCAGCGTCAGCACCCGGGCCTGCACGGTGACGTCCAGCGCCGTCGTGGGCTCGTCGCAGATCACCAGGTCGGGCGAGTTGATCAGCGCCATCGCCAGCAGGCAACGTTGCCGCTGCCCGCCGGAGAGCTGGTGCGGGAAGCTGTCTGCAACCCGTTCCGCGTCGGCCAGCCCGACCCGGCCGAGCATCTCCAGCACGTGCGTCCTTGCCGCCCCGGAGCGATCCGAGGCGTGCAGCCGCAACACCTCCGCCACCTGCCGTCCGACCCGCATCGTCGGATCCAGCGCGGTCATCGGCTCCTGGAAGACCATCGAGACCAGGTCGCCGCGCAGCCGGGCGTGCGTTGCCTCGTCCAGGCCGATCAGTTCGCGGTCACCCAGCCGGATCGAGCCGCTGACCACGGCATTCTCTGGCAGCAGGCCGAGCACGGCCAGTGCCGTCACCGTCTTGCCCGAGCCGGATTCGCCGATGATGCCGAGCCGCTGTCCAGCGTCCAGCCGGAACGACACGGCGTCGGCGGCGAGCCGGCGGCGGCGTCCGAACGCGACCGAGAGATCACTCACTTCGAGCAGACTCATCGCACCTCCCGCAGCCGCGGATCGAGCAGGTCGCGCAGGCCGTCGCCGAGCAGGTTGAAACCCAGCACTGCGACGGCGATCGCCAACCCCGGCCAGACCGCCTGGAGGGGTGCGTTGAACATCACCGTCTGGGCGTCGCGCAGCATCTTCCCCCAGGTCGGCACGATCGCCGCCGTCGACAACCCCAGATAGCTCAGTGCCGCCTCGGCCAGGATCGCCATCGCGAAGGTGACGGACGCCTGCACGCCGATCAGCGGGGCGATGTTGGGCAGCACATGCCGCGCCGAGATGCCCGGCCAGCGGGTGCCAGACGACCGAGCAGCCAGCACGAAATCGCTGCTCATCACCTGCAAGGTGCCGGCCCGCGTCACCCGGGCGAAGCTCGGAATGGTGGCCAGGCCGATCGCCGTCATCGCCGTCACCGGTGATGCCCCGAACCGGGCGGCTAGCAGGATCGCCAGCAGCAGTGCCGGAAAAGCGTAGGCGATGTCGGTCAGCCGCATCACGATCTCGTCCACCCAGCGTGGTCCCTGGCCGGCCAGGATGCCCAACGGGACGCCCAGCAGGCCGGCGATCCCGACCGAGACCACGCCGACCACGATGGTGGTCTGCGCGCCGACCAGGATCCGGCTGAAGACGTCGATGCCCATCGCGTCGGTGCCCAGCCAGTGCTCGGGGCTGGGCGCCTGCAGCCGGGGCGCCGTCCCGACCAGAGTCGGGTCGCAGGGCGTCCAGAACAGTGAGACGACCGCCATCAGCACCACTCCGGCGACCAGGACGGCACCGCACCACAACCCGGCGCGCCTCATCGGGCGCCCTCCGCCCGGAGCCGCGGGTCGATCCAGGCGTAGGACAGGTCGACCAGGAAGTTGATCAGCAGCACCGAGGCCGCCAAGAACATCACGATGCCCTGCACGATCATCAGGTCGCGCTGCGACACCGCGGACAACAACTGGCTGCCCAGCCCCGGCAGCGCGAACACCTGCTCGATCACGATCGCGCCAACCAGGACGGCTGACAGCTGGAGGCCGACGACGGTCACCAGCGACAGCGCGGCGTTGCGCAGCCCGTGCCGCAGCAACGCCGGGAACGGACGCCAGCCGACCGCCCGCGCGGTGCGGTAGTAGTCCTCGCTGAGCACCTCGATGAAGGCCGAGCGGACGTAGCGCACCAGCACCGCGGACTGGACGATGGCGAGCGATACCACCGGCAGCACCAGGTGCGATGCCCAGCTGACCGGATCGACCTGCAGCGGGATGTAGCCGTTGGCGGGCAGCCAGTGCAGGCCGACGGCGAAGATCAGCACCAGCACGATCGCCGCCCAGAACGCCGGGATCGCCATGCCCAGCTGGGTCAACGCCGACGCGGTGAACCCTTCCCACGAGTGCCGTTTCATCGCGGCCAGCATGCCGACCGGGACGGCGATGGCGATGGACAACAACAGTGCGAAGCCCACCAGCCACCAGGTGACGGCGATCCGCGGCGCCATCAGGCTCACGACGTCCTGACCGGTGAAGTAGGACCGTCCGAAGTCGCCGTGCAGCATTCCGGCGACCCATTCCAGATAGCGCACAGTCCAAGGCCGGTCCAGCCCGAGCTGGGCGGTCAACGCGTCGATCTGCGCCTGGGTCGCACCCTCGCCGAGGATGACCTCAGCCACCTTTCCGGGCAGCGCCGAACAGATCCCGAAGACCAGCAGGGACGCGCCGAGCAGACTGACCGCGAAGATCGCGAGCCGTCGCCCGAGGAAGGCCAGAATCGGCACCGGCGGTTCGCCCTCAGCGGTTGGCGACCGCGGTGAGGTCGAAGCTGAGCGTGGCGGCGTTCTGCGGGATGCCGGTCACGGTGGGCTTGGTGATCACCAGGTTGGGCAGCGCGAACAGCCAGACCGCGGGGGCGTCCTGGGCGAGCGCGCGGACAGCCTTGCGCATCATCGGCACCAACTGGTCCGCGGGCGCCTCGTCGGCAGCCTCGAACTGCTTGTCGTACTCGGCGTTGTCGTAGTGGAAGTAGTAGTTGGGGTCGGTGAACCGGCGCAGGTCGCGGGCCTCGACGTGGGCGACGATCGACATGTCGTAGTTGCCGCCGTTGTGGACGTCGTTGAGCCAGGTGGCGAAGTCGAGCTCCTCGACGGTCACCTTGATGCCGACCTGCCGCAGCGCGCTCTCGACGAACTGGGCGCTCTTGGTGGCGTAGGCGGTGGTCGGCACCCGCAGCTTGAGCGACAGGTTGCTGACCTTGGCCTCGGCCAGGAGTTTCTTGGCGCCGGCCACGTTGTAGGCGTTGATCGAGGTCAGATCCTCATACCAGGGGTCGGTCGGGACGGCCATCGATCCGATCAGCGTCCCCTGGCCGTTCCAGACGGTGTCCAGCAACCCCTTTTTGTCGATAGCCATCGAGATGGCGCGGCGCACCCGGACGTCCTTGAATGCCGGACGGGCGTTGTTCAGCGCCAGCACCACCTCGCCGGTGGTGGTGCCGTCGATCACCGAGAAGCGGCTGGTGTCGCTGAACTGGTCGAGTGCGTCCGGGGCCTGCAGGTTGGAGATGACGTCGATGTCGCCCGACAGCATGGCGGCATTCATCGCGTTGGCGTCCAGGTAGCGGAACGTCACGGTGTCGAGCCGCGGCGGCGTCCCCCAATAGGAGGTGTTGGCGGCCAGCACCACGCTTTGACCCTTATTCCAGCTGCGCAATACGAACGGCCCAGACCCGGCCGGCGCGGTGTCGAGGGTGGCCAGACCATCCGGATCGTAGATGATGCCGGCGGTCGAGCTGATGTCGTAGAGCCACAGGTTGGACGGATGGTTCAGCGTCACCTTGACGGTGTGGTCGTCGACCGCCTCGGTGGACTTCACCACGGCCATCTGCTCCACCAGCGGCGATTGGATGGCCGGCTCAGTCTTGATCCGGTTGAAACTGGTCACCACGGCTTGGGCGGTGACTGGCTTGCCGCTGGCGAAGTGCGCCGCGGGGTTGAGCCGGAAGGTGTAGATCAAGCGGTTGGGGCTGACGTTCCAGGACTGCGCCAGCCACGGCCTGAGGTCGCCCTCGGCGTCCATCTTCACCAGGGTCTCGTAGACGTTGTAGAGCAGCACCTGCGGAATCGAAGCCGCTGGGGATGCGCTGGGGTTCATCGTTGGGGGCTCGAGCGTCGCGCCGACCACCAGGGTGTGGGCGGGAGGCTGGGTGTTCGTCGTCGGCTGACCGGTACAGGCCGACAGCAGTGCCACAGTGACGAACAGTGCCGCCCAACGCCATCCTCGGCGCGGGGCGGTCGCAGCGATCGTGCTGGAGACCATCGGTCCTCCTCGTAGGCTGCCCCGGCCGGGGCTGCGGATCGCCCGGAAGTCTAGCCGAGGGGCCCGGCTCGGTCGCACCGGCGCGTCCGTGGCAATGATGCTCGATTTGGGTGTGCCGTCCGGCTCCCCTATAGTTGCTGGTGCGACGCGGGGTGGAGCAGCTCGGTAGCTCGCTGGGCTCATAACCCAGAGGTCACAGGTTCAAATCCTGTCCCCGCTACCACGAAAGGCCCTCTGACAAGGTGCAACCAGTCAGAGGGCCTTCTTCATGTCCTCCTGCTGAGCCCTTCATGTCCTCATGCTGAGCCGGCGTCCACCCAACCTGGGCGATCAGGTCCAGACGTGCCGTGGTCGCTCCTCAGCGTGACGTCTGGACTACGGTGGTCGAGTGCCAGCCCTGGGCGTCCGGTTCCGAGTCCCGCCGGCGCGGCGTGCCTCGATCAGCCGGGAACGGCTGACCGCTCTGCTCGACAGCGACGATTTCATGCCGCGACTCATCCTCATCGCCGCACCACCCGGCTTCGGCAAGACCACGCTGCTCACACAGTGGCTCGCATCGCTCACCGCACGCGCACCCGCGCCGACCGTCGCCTGGCTGGCGGTCGAGGCGTCCGACCAGGACGCCGGCCTGTTCCTCACCGACCTGACCGCGGCGCTGAACCACGCCACTCGTGGCGCGTTGGGGCACACCGCTGCCCTGTGCTCGGCCGAGCGAATGCCGGCAACCGAGGACGTCATCGCAAGCCTGGTCAACGAACTCGACGAATACCCCGAGCCGGTCGTCGTCGCCCTGGACGACTTCCATCTCGCCGCCTCCCCGGAGGTGCATCGGGCCGTCACCTTCCTCGTCGAGAACCTTCCGCCCCGAGTCACCGTTGCGATGACCAGCCGCGCCGACCCCGCGTTGCCGCTCCCCCGGCTGCGCGCCCGCGGCGAACTCGTCGAGGTCCGGGCGGCCGACCTGCGGTTCACCACCGCGGAAGCAGCCGCCTTCCTCGCCGAGGTGATGGGGGTGGACCTCAGCCGCGAGCAGGCGGCCGCACTGGAGGCGCGCACCGAGGGATGGGCGGCCGGGTTGCAGTTGGCCGGCCTGTCGGGGCGGGGACACCTGGACACGCTGGACGAGTTCATCGCGGATTTCAGCGGTAGTCATCGCTTCGTTCTCGACTACCTCATTGAGGAGGTGCTCGACACCGTCGACGACGACAGTCGCGACTTCCTGCACAAGACGGCCGTCCTGGAGCAGATGGACGGCGGGCTGTGTGACGCCCTCACCGGACGCACCGACTCGCAGCAGCTCCTCGAGCGACTTGAGGCACGCAACCTGTTCGTCGTCGCACTCGACGACACCCGCGACTGGTACCGCTACCACCAGCTGTTCGGCGGTGCGCTGCGGGCTCGCCTGACGGCCCACCAACCCGACTCCGTGCCGGCGCTGCACAGGGCCGCCGCTACCGGATACGCAGGCCGCGGCATGCTCAGCGAGGCCATCGGTCACGCGGCCCAAGCGGCGAATTCCGTGCTTCTCGCCGACCTCGTCGAAGCCGAACTGCCCGAACTGCGCAGAAATCGCAGGGACCAGACCATCATCGACGGCCTGGCATTGGTCGACGACGCCGAACTGGTCAGCAGGCCACTGCTGGCGACGTTTCGCGGCTGGTCCCGGATGGCTGCAGGCGACCTCGACGACGTCGAACCCTGGCTCGCGGCCGCGGAGGCCGCCTTCACGGTCCGACCCGCACCGCTCCAGGTGGCGACGACGAAGGAGATTGACCGCCGGCGCCTCGAGGAGACCCGGATCGTCCCCTCCACCGTGGCCATCTACCGCGCCGCGCTCGCGCAGGCGCGCGGAGACGCGGATGAGATCGTTCGACAGGCCGAACGCGCCCGCGAACTCGCCGGCCGGTCGGACCATCTCGTCCATGCGGCCGCTGCCGGCTTTCTCGGGCTGGCCGCATGGGTCCGAGGGGATCTCCGGATGGGTCGCGCGCTGTTCGAGGACACCAGGCAGCGGCTCGAGGCGGCCGGAAACATCGCCGACGCGCTCGCAACGACGGTCCCGATGGCTGAGATGACGATGGCCCTCGGTGAGCTGGGACGCGCCCGGTCGATGTTCGAGGACGCCGTCGCCGCCGCCGAGGCGCATACCGGCGTCCCGCTCGCCAGCCGCGCCGACCTGCAGGTGGGGCTCGCGACGCTGTCGCGAGAGCGTGGCGACCTCGACGGGGCAGCCACGCAACTCCAGGCCGCTCGCGACCTCGACGGCTCCGCTTCGTTGCCGGAGAACCGGTTCCGCTGGTTCGCCGCGGCCAGCGACCTGCGGCGATCAGTCGGCGACCTGCGGGGCGCGCTGGAGCTGCTCGACCAAGCTCAGGCCCACTATCTTCCCGGGTTCTTTCCGGAGGTCCGGCCGCTGCCCGCCCGGCGGGCGCAGCTCCTGATCGATCTCGGACGCCTCGACGAGGCGCGAGAGTGGGCAACGAAGGGCGGACTCGACAGAGCACCCGCACCGACCTACCGCAGCGAGTACGAGCAGTTGACCTACGCCCGCCTGCTTCTCACCGAAGGCGATGCCGGTGCCGCCGCCGTCCTGCTCGACGCGCTCACGGAACTCGCCAACGCCGAAGGCCGCAGCGGCAGCCTCATCGAGCTCCTCGTCGTCGGCGCGCTGGCCCACCATGCGGCTGGGAACCGCCAGCTCGCCCAACGCCGACTGGCCCGCGCGGTCGGGCTCGGGTTGCCGGCCGGGTACCGACGGGTGTTCCTCGACCAGGGCGTGCCGCTGCGACGGCTGCTGAGGTCCGGCCTCGGCGACCCCGCCGCGGACCGCGCGGCCCGCGTCCTCCTCGACGAGAACCCGGACGGCGGCATCGCTGCGCCGATCCCGCTGCAGCTTGCCGCCGAACCGCTGAGCGCGCGCGAACTCGACGTGCTGCGACTGCTGCGCACCGACCTGTCCGGACCGGAGATCGCCCGCGCGCTGTCCATCTCCCTGAACACGTTCCGCACCCACACCAAACGCATCTTCCTCAAGCTGGACGTGAAGACCCGCCGTGCCGCGGTCAGCCGGGCCGGCGAGCTCGGCGTCAACTAGTGCTTGTCGAAACCTCGGACGGTGGCGCACCGGCAAGGGTTCGACAGGCTCAGCCGACGTTGGAGCACGATCACATCATCGTGTGATGTGCGGTCACCAGATCGATTCCTACCGTCAGGGCCACGACCGGAGCAGCCGGTCCGGACCTCGAGTCAGGAGCCCGACATGACCCTCACCAGCAATCGCATCACCGCCGCGGCCGGCCTCTGCGCCGCCGCTGCCGGCACCATCTATGTCGGCGTGCAGATCAACCATCCGCCCGCTGACCTCGACCACCTGGTCACCACGGAGATGTTCATCAGGGAGACCGCGAAGGCGGTGATGGCCGTCCTCGCTCTCGCCGGGTTCGCCGGGATGTTCCTGCACAACCGGCACCGCTTCGGGCCTGTCGGCATCACCGGCTATCTGCTGATCAGCGTCGGATACCTCGCGATGTTCGCCAACCAGTGCATCGTCGGCTACCTCCTGCCGACGCTCGCCTCGTCCGCTCCCGGCTACGTGCAGGACTACCTGGACGCCGCGATGGGCAAGAGCCCGGCGGGCGACATCGGCTCGATGCAGATCCTCTTCGCGATCACCGGCATCGGATACTCCGTCGGCGGCCTGCTGTTCGGCGTCGCGCTGTATCGCGCCGGGCTGCTGGCCCGCTGGGCTTGCGCACTGTTCGCGGCCGGCACGCTGGCCGCCCTCGCGCTGGCCGTGCTGCCCGAATCGTTCAGTCGTCCCTTCGCCGTCCCGGTCGGCGTCGCGCTGGTCGGCCTCGGCCTGTCGCTGTGGACGCGCAGCAGGAAACACAGCGCCGGCGCCGATCGCATCACCCAGCCTGTCGCCGTCCGATGAGCACCTACACCACCACCGGGCGTCGGGCCGGCCCGCGGCCGGACGCCCGGAGCGGCTGGAGACTCGCCATCGGCCTGTTCGTGCTGAGCGCAGTCCCGGTCGCCGCCGGAGCGCTGCGCCTTGTTCAGCTGGCGGGAGGCCCGGACCTGATTCCCGGCGACCCCAGGTTCGGCCGGTTCCCCGTCGCCCTGGTGCTGCATATCGTCGGCTCGGTCGTGTTCGCACTGCTCGGCATTCTGCAGTTCCTGCCCCGGCTGCGGCGCCGGCACCCAGCGTGGCACCGCCGCAGCGGGCGCCTGCTGGTCGTGACCGGGCTCCTGGTGACCGGCTCAGCACTCTGGCTGACCGTGTTCTACGACCCGCAACCGGGCACCGGAGACCTCCTCTACTTCTTCCGGCTCGCCTTCGCGACCGCGATGGCGTACAGCATCGTCCGCGGGTTCGCCGCGGTCCGCCGCCGCGACATCGCCCGCCATCGGGCCTGGATGATCCGGGCCTACGCGATCGGGCTCGGCGCCGGCACGCAGGTGCTCACCGAAGGCATCGGCGATGCGCTCTTCGGCACCGGCGTCCTTGCCGGCGACCTTGCCAAGGGCGCCGGGTGGGCCATCAACCTGCTCGTCGCCGAATGGGCCATCCATCGCGGACGCCGCCGGAGCCGAGCATGAACCCGGCCATCTGGAGCTACGAGTTCACCGTCGACGGGCACCTCGACGCGCACTGGGCCTCCTGGCTGGACACCGATCGGTTCCGCCATGACCCCGACGGCAACACCTCGTTCCGAACCCGGCCGATCGACCAGGCCCAGCTCCACGGCGTGCTCAACCAGTTACGCGACCTCGGCGCGGTGGTCCACCGGGTAGCCGCCGTCGAAACGCCGGGGACCACCACGGAGCCGACGGCGGACGTCCCTCCGCCACCGACTGCTCCATGGCCGCTCAGGCCGCAAGGATGATCGCCGTGACGCGGAACGCCCGGCATCGACCGCAGCGCTCCGTCTCGCAACGTTCGTGGTCACGGCCCGGCCACCGAACGCCGGCGCAGCGTCACGCAGCAGCGTCCCACGCCAGGCTCCAGGCAGGCGCGGACGGAGTCGCAACCCAGGCCGTCCGCCACGCCCTGGACGAAGTCGCGGTTCACGCCGCAGATCAGCGCGGTGTGCTTGTGGGCCAGGGCGTCGAAGGGGCAGTTGTTGAGGGCGACCACGTCCGCCTCGCGGATCGGCTCATAGCCCTGGCTCGCCAGGACGACGGAGACGCGATCCAACTGCTCCCCCGCGTCCGGCACCTCGCTAGCCTCGGCGAGCGCCCGGCCCTCCTCGCTGCCGACCTCGCGCAATGCCTCGTCAAGGGGCACTCCCTCGGCTGCTCGGGTGACGGCAGCGGCCAGCAGATCGGCGGCCAACTCGTAGCGCCGGGGCGGCAGCGAAACCGCGAACTCGCGGGCACCGCGCCGGTACAGCTTGCTCGGACGTCCGCTGCCCGGACCGGTGCGTCCGCTGAGCCGGCGGTACTCGACCTCGAGCAGGCCCTCGTCGACCAACCGGTCGAGATGGAAGTTCACGTTGTGCGGGGCGAGACTCAGCGCGGCGGCAGCCTGTTCGCGCCCCACCGGTTCCGGCTGGGCCGCCACGTACTCATAGAGCAGCCGCCGGGTCGGGTCGGCCAGGGCACCGATGCCCGCGGCCTGCGTGGCCAGATCCATGGGGAAATCGTAAAACAGAACTTGATTGACACAAGAGTTTCGGAGCTTCTAATATCGAAGATCATTGATGTTAGACCCGGGAGGATCGGTCATGAGCGTCAGAAGTGGGCTGCGAACCATCGCCGCCGAACCCCCGATGAGCGCTGAACACGAGCGTTCGACGGAGTCGGGGTGGCGCCCGAGAATCGTGCATGACCGGCCGACCGCCGATCTCGCCGCCGCGGAAGCCGCCGCCGCGTCCCTGCTCGCTGCCCTCGGTCTCGAACTCACCGACGTCAACCTGGTCGACACGCCACGACGGATGGCCCATGCCCTCGCCGAGCTGACCACGGCGTCCGATTTCGAGTTGACCAGCTTCCCCAACACCGAGGGCTACGACGAGCTTGTGCTGGTGCAGAACATTCCGGTGCGATCACTGTGCGAACACCACATGCTGCCGTTCGTCGGCGTCGCCCATGTCGGTTACCTGCCGGCCGAACGCATTCTCGGGCTGTCGAAGTTCGCCCGGATGACCGACTTCCACAGCCGTCAGCCGCAGACCCAGGAGCGACTCACCAAGCGCATCGCCGACCATCTGCAGCGCGAACTCGATCCGTACGGCGTGGGTGTGGTGATCGAGGCCGAGCACACCTGCATGAGTCTGCGCGGGGCCCGCGCGGACGGCACCCGTACCGTCACGTCCGCTCTCTTCGGACGGTTGCGCGATGATTCCCGCAGCCGTGCGGAGTTCCTCTCACTCGCCAGGAGCACACCATGAACATCGTCGTGATCGGGGCCGGACTGGCCGCCGCCAACGCCGTCGCCGAACTGCGCAGCCGCGGATACGCCAGCGACCTCACCCTCATCGGCGCCGAGCCACATCTGCCCTACGAACGCCCACCGCTGTCCAAAGGCCTGCTGCTCGGGACGGACGAGCCCGACTCGGTCTTCGTCCACGACCGCCCCTGGTACGACGAGCACCAGGTGGCGCTGCGACTCGGCACTCGAGTCACGGCTGTGGATCGTGACCACAAGCGCGTACTGCTGGACGGCGACCAACTCGCCTACGACCGGTTGATCCTGGCCACCGGGTCGACGCCCCGACGGCTGCCGGCATTGGAGGCTGGCTCGATCCCCGTGCGCTACCTGCGTACCCTGGACGACTCCGTGGGCCTGAAGAAGGACCTGACCGGCCACGTGTTCATCGTCGGGGCCGGCTGGATCGGCCTGGAGATCGCGGCGGCAGCGCGGCAGGCGGGCGCTCGGGTGACTATCGCCGAGACCGCCGCCTGGCCGCTGCTAGGGGTGTTGGGCCCAGAGCTGGCACCCCTGTTCGCCGGTCTGCACCGCGATCACGGAGTCGACCTGCGGCTCAGCACGAGTGTGGAGCGGGTGACGGGCTCTGAAGTGCTGCTCTCCGACGGCACCCGGCTGCGACCCGACCTGATCGTCGCCGGGGTCGGTGCGGCGCCTGAGGACGCGCTGGCCGCCGGGGCCGGGCTCGCCACCGACAACGGAATCCTGGTCGATGCGCGACTGCGCACCGCCGATCCGGCGGTGTTCGCCGCCGGCGACGTGGCGAACCATGACCACCCTGATCTCGGTCGCGTCCGGGTGGAGCATTGGGACAACGCCATCGAGCAGGGCAAGCACGTCGCCGGTTCGGTACTCGGCGACCTCGCCCCATACACCCGGCAGCCCTACTTCTTCAGCGACCAGTACGACCTGGGGATGGAGTACCTCGGTTACGTCGGACGCGCCGGCTACGACGAGTTGATCGTGCGTGGTGACCGCGCCGCTCTCACTCTGGTGGCGCTGTGGGTGCGCGGCGGCAGGGTGGTCGCCGGACTGCACCTCAACGACTGGGACGCCGCCGACTCGTTGCGGTTGCTGGTGGGCACCACCCCGAAGAATCTGGACGCCCTCCGCGACGAATCGGTGCCGCTGCCGAGGCCCGACGAGAACTGACGAAGACCCCGTCGCCCGGCCTGGGGACGATCCGGTCGCGCCAACCCGCCGGTCGCCATGAAGACAACCCGAGGATCTCCTGAGTACGCTGCACCTTAGTTAGGCTCGGGGGGTTACATGAGGAGTCTGCTCGGCCGCTGGCCGCGCGTCGTCGGGTGGGGCGTCGCAGCGTTGATCGCCGCCGCCCTGCTCGCCGCGCCGACCGCGTTTGCGGACCCCACCGACGAGCCCTGCGCGCCGAACTGCGAAAGCAGTCCGCGGGTCACCGCGGAACCTTCGTCCGAGCCGACCCCGGACCTGCCGAAACCCACCAGGATTCCGAGCGACAGCCCGGCTCCGCATCCCACGATGAGCAGCGAGAAGCCCCAGCCGTCCTACTCGAGTTCGGTCGAGGCGCCGACTATCGAACCCCCGACCCTGGTCCCGCCGCTCCCCTCCCCCTCCCAGGCGCCGACGACTTCCCCCTCCCAGGCGCCGACGACCCCGGCCGACCCGAGCACGGATCCTCCCGTGAGCCCGACCAGGACTCCGACGAGAAGCTCGGCGAGGCCGCCGACAGCCTCCGCGCCGGCTCCGCCGGCCACCACTCGCCACACGCCCGGAACAACGGTCCCGGGAGGGCCGGACGTCCACCGGACGCCACCGCACTCCCCGGGCCATGCCACTCTCTCACCGGGTGCGCCGTCGGATCAGCCGCTGCCCGTTCCGCAGGGTCCGGGCGGTGGACCGGGCTCGTCACCCTCGCCCGAATCGCTGGCCCTGGAACGGGGCCTGTCGGCCATGCTGCCGATGATGGCGGGTTCGATCATCGTGATGGGGCTGACGCTGCTGCTGCGGCCGCCCCGGCGTCCGATCTGATCGCGCCGGTATCGGTCGGCCTCCACCGGCACCCGCACGCCGTGCCTGCGCGACGTTGTCCGAGCGGTGTGGTTCGATGGCCCACATGTCGGCTGCCGTGCGCTTTGCCCTGCATTCCACCGTTCTGGACAACGGTCTGCGCGTGGTGGTCAACCCCGACCCCACGGTTCCGGTCGTCGCGGTGAACCTGTGGTTCGACGTCGGCTCGCGCGACGAACAGCCCGGACGCACCGGGCTGGCCCATCTGTTCGAGCACCTGATGTTCGAGGGCTCGGTGAACGTGGCGGCCGGTGAGCACCTGGCCATCGTGCAAGGGGTCGGCGGTTCGGCCAATGCCACCACCTGGTTCGACCGGACCAACTATTTCGAGATCGTGCCGACCCACGCGCTGGACCTGGCCCTGTGGCTGGAGGCGGACCGGTTGGCCAGCCTGCAGCTGACCCAGGAGACCCTGGACAACCAACGCGCCGTGGTGCTCGAGGAGAAGCGGCAGCGCTACGACAACGTGCCGTACGGCGACGTCCTGATCCATCTGATCGGGATGACCTTTCCCGAGGGACACCCCTACAGTCACCCCACCATCGGGTCGATGGACGACCTTGCAGCCGCGGATCTGGGCGACGTGCGGGCATTCTTCGCGACGCACTACGCACCCGACAACGCCGTCCTCACCATCGTCGGCGACGTCACCCCGGACAGCGCCACCGCTCGTGCGGCGAGCTATCTGGGCGCCGTGCCGTCCGCTCCGCGGCCGGCCCGTCCGGCGACGGAACCGCTGCCCCCGCTAACCGGCCTGCCCCGGGTCGAGGTGAGCGCCGACGTGCCCGCGGACGCCAGCTACCTCACCTGGCGGCTGCCGGCTCGAGACGCCGGTGAGTTCGCGGCGGTCGAGCTCGCCCTGGCGATCCTCGGGGACGGGCAGACGTCGCGCCTGCATCGCAGGCTGGTCCGCACCGACACGATCGCCGAAGGTGCCGGTGCCTCGGCGCTGGGCCTGATCGGTGGCAACAGCATCGGCTTCGCCCAGGCCCGCGCTCTTCCCGGCGTCGTCGCCGAACAGCTCGAGACTGCGATGGTGGAAGAGATCGAGCGCTTCCTGGCCGACGGCCCGTCGGCGGCCGAGGTGGATCGGGCCAAGGCCCAGTTCGAGCGCGAATGGCTCGAACAGCTGGGCAGATTCGACAGCCGCGCCGACTTGATCGGTTGCTACGCCACCTTGTACGGCGACCCCGAGCTGATCAACCGCCGCTTGGACGAGGTGCTCGGCGTGACCGTGACACAAGTCGCCGAGGCGGCGAGGCGATATCTGCGTCCCGAGCATTGCGCGGTGCTCAGCTACCGGGAGGAAACCGCATGAAGCGCCCGGTCGTGCCGGCCCCTCCGGCCTGGGATTTTCCGTCGCCGCGGTCGGTGCGGCTGGACAACGGTCTGCGGGTGCTGATCTTCCAGCGCCCGGGCCAACACCTGATCAACGCCACGCTGGTGCTCGAGTTGCCGCTGTCGGAGGAGCCACGTGACCGGGAGGGGGTGTCGGCGATTCTGCAGCGTTGCCTGGACGAGGGCACCCTCACCCACCCGGGCACCGACTTCGCCGACGAGCTGGAGGGCCGCGGCGCGGTTCTCACCGGTGGCACCGGCTACGCCGCGGCACACCTCAGCCTCGAAGTGCCGAGCACGCGGTTCGATGCCGCACTGCCGCTGTTCGCCGAGGCCGTCCGCGAACCCCAGCTGACCGCGGCCGACGTCCGGCGTCATGTGGAGTTGCGGCTGGCCGAGATCGCCCAGGAGGAAGCCCATCCGGCCCACCGCGGAGCGATCGCGTTCCGGGCGACCGTTGTCGACCAGGAGTTCCGGGCTGCTCGCTCCGCCGCCGGCGAAGCGGCCGGCGTCGGCGCCATCACCCCGGCCGATGTCCGGGCGCACCACCGGGCTCACTACGGTCCCGAGCGGGGCACCCTGGTGCTCGCCGGCGACTTCGGTGAGGACCCGTTGCCCGCCGTCCTCGCCGCATTCGGGGACTGGGAGCAGCCGACTAGCCCCGTCGGCCATGAGGCGCCACGACCGGCACCGGCGCGGGCGCTGCTGATCGACCGTCCGGGCGCCGTCCAGGCCGACGTCCGGCTGGGCCGCTTCGGGATCGACCGTCGGCACCCCGACTACGCCGCCCTGCGCCTGGGTGGTTTTGTGCTGGGCGGCGGCTTCCTGAGCCGGCTCAACCGGGTGCTGCGCGAGGAGCGTGGCTACACCTACGGGGTCCAGCTGGCCAACGCCCCGGCGCGCTCGGGCGGCCTGCTGGCGATGCATGCCTCGTTCCGCACCGAGGTCGCGGCGGCAGCCATCGCCGAGGCGTCCGAGTTGTTGCGGGTGGACGGTGACCGGCGCATCACCGGTGCCGAGCTCACCGACGCGGTCAACTTCCTGGTCGGGATCGCGCCGCTGCGGTGCGCGACGGCGTCCGGGATCAGCGATCAGGTGGCTGCCTTGGTCGAGGCCGGTCTCGACTCGGACTTCGTCGACGCGCACGCGGCTGCCCTGCGCCGAGTCACTCCGGACGAGGCCACCGAGGCGATCGAACGGGTGCTGCCGCTCGACGACCTCAGTCTCGTGGTGGTCGGTGACTCCGAGGCGCTCGCTGAGCCGTTGCGCTCGGCCGGGTTCCAGCTCGATCTCGGCTGACCGCCGGTTGTGCTCGGGCCGTCGCTAGGCCCGTAGAAACCGCTGGTCAGCGCGGATTCGTAGCACTCCGGGTTAACCCCAACGGCGATGGGCCGGCGTCAGCAGGACCGGCATTGGTAGCACACGCGATGAGGAGCCGTATCAGAGAGCGGTTGTTTGGTGGTACGACTTACGTCTGATGTAGCTTAGGTAAGGCAAGCCTTAGTCAGCTGAATACCTAAACACTTCGGGGGAAGTCGCTCATGTCGTTACGCACCGTTCCCACCCACCCTCGGGTCAGCATCATCGTGCCGACCTTCAACGAGGCGCCGAACCTTGTACGGGTCCTGCCCACCCTGCCGGACGCGCACGAGGTGATCATCGTCGACGGGGGGTCGGCCGATGGCACCGTCGAGACCGCTCAACGCGTGATGCCGTCGGCGCGGGTCATGCAACAGACCCGCACCGGCAAAGGGAACGCCCTGGCCTGCGGATTCGCAGCCGCGACCGGCGACATCGTGGTGATGTTCGACGCCGACGGCTCAGCCGACGCCCGGGAGATCCCCCTGATGGTCGCCGCGCTGCTCAGCGGAGCGGACTTCGTCAAGGGCAGTCGCATGCTGCACGGCGGCGGCTCCGCCGACCTGACCACTACCCGGGCACTGGGCAACCGTGCCCTGACCGGCTTGGTCAACACCCTGTTCCGCACCCGCTACACCGATCTCTGCTACGGCTATAACGCGTTCTGGCGCGACGTGCTGGACGTGTTCGACCTTCCCGACCCCGAGGCCGGCGGCACCCACTGGGGCGACGGATTCGAGATCGAGACCCTGCTGAACTGCCGGGCCGCCGCCGCCCGGCTGACCATTCTGGAGATCCCCAGCTACGAGCACGACCGGATCCACGGCACCTCCAACCTGCGGGCGCTGCCCGACGGCATGCGGGTGCTGCGGACGATCGATGCCGAGTTCCGCCGGCTGCGGATCCTTCGCTCGGGCACCCGGCACCTCGGTGCCACCGCCCGTTTCTCCACCCGGCCGGTGCAGCGGCCGAGTGGCGTACCCGTCCTCCGCAGTCCACACCGGGTCGCCGGCTGATCCACGGTCGCTACTGCTGACCCCGGCGACCCCGAAGTCAGCGGTGCGACCAGACAACGGACACCGAGACACGGAGCCCGAAAATCGTCAGGTCCCGGTGGAATCCGCGGACGAGTCACCCTCCCGGCCGGCTTCGCGCTGCCCTTTTCGGGCGCGGGCTGGCCTCCATCCCTCAGTCAGGAGGCCCCATGTCCACTACTGCCGTCGGCCGTTCCGGATCACACGCCCCGTCCTCTAATGCGACGTCCGCACTCCTCCCGCTTCAGCAGATCAGCCTCGGCATGCTGCGACTCGGCTTCGGCTGGGCGTTGTTCTGGTCGGGGATCGACAAGGTGTTCGGTCTCGGCTTCGCCACCACGCCGGAGAAATCCGTCCTCGCCGGGGTCTCCCCGACGAAGGGCTTCCTGCTCGGGCTGGAGCCGGACGCGCCCGCCGCGGCACTGCTCAAGCCGCTCGCCGGACATCCGGTCGCCGACGCGCTCTTCCTGCTGGGCACCGTCGGCGCCGGACTGGCACTGCTGCTCGGCGTCGGCACCCGGATCGCCGCGATCGGCGGTGGAGTACTGATGCTCCAGATCTGGTTCGCCTCGCTGCCGTTGGGGTACAACCCGTTCCTCGACCAGCATCTGTTCTACGCGACCGCCGCACTGTCGGTGCTGGCCTTCGACTCCGGTCGATATCTCGGACTGGGGAACGTCTGGCGTAGTCTGCCGCTGGTTCGTGCCAACCGCTGGCTGATCTAGCGCCCCAGCCACCAGCACATCGGTTGAGCTTGTCGAAACCTCTCTGACAACGGCTTTCGACAAGCTCAACCGGCGAAGCGCGGGATCGGCTGCTTCTGCCACCTTGACGTATTAGAACATTCGTTCGATCATCGATGTATGCCGATCGGTGCCACCTCTTCCCAGAGCACGGACGCACGCTTGGAGAGCGTCCGCCGGGTGCAGGGTGACGTCCGCTGGACGGGTATCCAGGCCGACCGGGTGCTGCCGGCGCCGCCGGTATTGGCCGGCTTGTTGCCCGGTGGCGGGCTGCTGCCGGGTTCGGCATATTCGGTGTCCCCCGGTTTGCTGCTGCTGACGTTGCTGGCGGAACCCTCCCGGGAAGGTTCCTGGTGCGGGGTGATCGGCCTGCCCGAACTCGGCGCCGAAGCCGCCGAACAGGCCGGACTGAATCTCGACCGACTGGCGCTGGTGCCGCGTCCTGGTGAGCGCTGGTTCGCGATCACCGCTGCTTTGACCGAGGTGCTGCCGGTCGTCGCGGTGCGTCCCGGCAACCGGGTCCGGGACGCCGACGCCGGTCGACTGGCCGCCCGGCTGCGCAACAGCGGCACGGTGCTGCTGGTGGCCGGAGCGTGGCCACGGGTGGAGGCCACCCTGAGCATGTCGACGCCGCACTGGGCTGGAGTGGGAGCGGGTCACGGCTATCTGACTTCCCGCGATGTTCTGGTCACCGTCAACTCCAAGCGGTTTCCGGCTCCTCGGCAGGTGCGGGTGGCGCTGCCGGACGACTCCGGTGGGCTGTCGGCGGTACCTGCGCCGTCCGGTTCGCCCGGGATGCGATCCGACGAGCGCGAGCCACTGCGGGTGGTGAGCTGATGACCAGCCCGGAACCACGGCGTTGCCTGGTGATCTGGTTCCCGGATTGGCCGGTGACCGCCTGGCAGCGAGCCGAGGGAAGCTCCTACGCAGCTGCGCCGGTGGCGATCATGGAGACCGGCACTGTCGTGGCCTGTTCGCCGACTGCCCGGGCCGATGGAGTGGCCGAAGGGATGCGGCGCCGGGAGGCACAGGCGCGGTGTCCGGGGCTGGTCGTGGCATCGGCCGACCCCGGGCGCGACGATCGGCTCTTCAGTACCGTGCTGGACCGGCTGGAAGTGGTCGCGCCCGGCTTCCACACCGTACGGGCCGGGTTGTGCGCGGTGCCCGCCCGCGGCATCGCCCGCTACTACGGCGGCGAATCGATGGCGGCCGAGGTGCTGCTCGACGTGCTGAGCGAGATCGAGTTCCGCGACGCACGAGTGGGTGTGGCGGACGGGTTGTTCACCGCCGAGCAGGCTGCCAGGCTGGCCACTCCCCCGGACCGGGTCACGGTCGTCCCGCCGGGCGAGGCGTCCACATTCTTGGCGCCACTACCGGTGACAGTACTGGGCGACGCGGCTCTGACCGTGCTGCTGCGACGGCTCGGCGTCCGCACCCTGGGCAGCTTCGCGGGGCTGGAGGCCGGCGCCATCCGGGAGCGGTTGGGTGGCTACGGTGCCCGATTGCATGCCTTGGCCGGTGGACGGGATTCCCGGCCGCTGATTCCGCGGACGCCGCCGCCCGAGCTGATCCGGGGGGCGAGTTTCGAACCACCCCTGGAGTTGGTCGACCAGGTGGCGTTCTCGGTGCGCTCGGCCGCCGACGAGTTCATCGCAGCGCTGAGCAGGCACCAGCTGGTGTGCACCGAGTTGCGGGTCGGCTGCACCGATTCCGGCGGTCGGATCAGTGAGCGGGTCTGGCTGCATCCGGCGGCCTTCGACGCCGCCGCGGTGGTCGACCGGGTGCGCTGGCAACTGGCCGGCAGCGACGGGTTGCGTGGCGGGATCACCTCCGTCCGCCTGGAACCGGTGGCGGTTGATGACGCCGCCCATCACGAGCCGGGCTTGTTCGGCGCCGGTGTGGACGAGCGGATGCACCACGCGCTCTCCCGCGTCCAGGCGATGCTGGGCCACGAGGGTGTGGTCATCCCGGTGATCTCGGGCGGCCGCTGGCTGGCCGAGCGGCAACAACTGGTGCCCTGGGGCGAACGGGTGGTGCCGGTCAGCTCCCGGGCCGAACCCTGGCCTGGGTCGCTACCGGCGCCGGCCCCGGCAACGGTCTTCCCGCGGCGGCATGCGGTGGCTGTCCTGGACGCTGCGGACGCCGCGGTCACGGTGAGTGAGCGGGGTGAGCCCTCGGCGTCCCCGGCGGTGCTGGTGGAGGGTGCGCGACGGCGTCCGATCGAGGCGTGGGCAGGCCCGTGGCCGATCAGTGAGCGGGGCTGGGACGCCGTCCGCAGCCGGTCCGCGCATCGCTTCCAGGTCGTCGATGCGGAGCAGACCGGCTGGCTGTTGGTGCTCGAGCAGGGTGCCTGGTGGGCCGAGGGCAGGTACGACTGATGGGATTCAACAATCCGGACGTCACCTGGCGGCAACTGGAAGGGACGCTGAGCGGTCGTGGGGTGGTTCGCGACGACGCCCCGTTCTCATGGAAGCGCGGGCCCTATCGGCGTCCGCCGATCCAGCGACCCACCGACGCGGTGCCCTATGCCGAACTGCACGCCCATTCGTCGTTCTCCTTCCTGGACGGCGCCTCCGGGCCGGCGGCGTTGATCGAACAGGCGGAGCGGCTCGGCCTGCACGCGATGGCGCTCACCGATCACGACGGTTTTTACGGGGTTGTCCGGTTCGCCGAGGCCGCCGAATCCACCGAGGTGCGGACGGTGTTCGGAGCGGAGCTCTCGCTGGACCTGCCGGCCCCGCAGAACGGACGGCCCGACCCGGCGGGGACCCACCTGCTGGTCTTGGCGCGGGGTGAGGAGGGCTACCACCGGCTCGCCGCGGCGATCACCGAGGCCCAATTGGCCGGCGCCGAGAAGGGCCGTCCGCGCTATCGGTTGGAGCGGCTCGCCGAGCGGGCCGGTGAGCATTGGGCGATTCTCACCGGCTGCCGTAAAGGCGCCGTTCGCCGGGCGCTGGCCGAGGGCGGGGTCGCAGCGGCCGGGCGCGCGTTGGACGATCTGCTGGCATTGTTCGGCCATGACGCGGTGACCGTGGAGCTCACCGATCACGGAATGCCGCTGGATTCGGCGCACAATGACGTCCTGGCCGCGTTGGCCGCCGAACGTGGGCTGCCTATCGTCGCCACCGGCAACGTCCATTACGCCCGGCCGCAGGATCAGTTGCTGGCCCAGGCGATGGCCGCCGTCCGAGCCAATCGCAGCCTCGATCAACTCGACGGCTATCTGCCGGCCGCCGGTACCGCGTTCGTCCGGTCCGGCGCCGAGATGCAACGGCGGTTCCGACGCTATCCCGGTGCAGTGGAATACAGCGTCACCCTGGCTGACGAACTTGCCTTTCCGCTGCGCAGGGCCAAGCCGGCGCTGCCCCGTCAGCAGGTTCCAGCCGGGCATACGCCGATGAGCTATCTGCGGCACTTGGTGTGGCAGGCGGTGCCGGAGAAGTATCCGGACCTGAGCGCGTCCGACGCCGAGCGGATCGAGCGCGAACTGGCGGTTATTGAGACCAAGGACTTTCCGGGCTACTTCTTGATCGTCTGGGACATCGTTGCCGAGGCGCAGCGCCAGGGCATTCTCTGCCAGGGACGAGGTTCGGCGGCGAACAGTGCGGTGTGTTATCTGCTCGGCATCACCGCGGTGGACAGCATCGCCTATCAGTTGCCCTTCGAACGGTTCTTGTCGGCGCTACGCAACGAAGAGCCTGATATCGATGTCGATTTCGATTCCGACCGGCGCGAGAAGATCATCCAGTACGTCTACGACAAGTACGGACGCGATCGGGCCGCCCAGGTCTGCAACGTCATTCAGTATCGGCCGAAGAACGCGGTGCGCGATATTGCCGGCGCGCTCGGTTTCGGCCCCGGCCAGCAGGACGCCTTTTCGAAGCAGATCGAACGCTGGGGTCCGCTGGCCGACGCCGACGATCACGACATTCCGCCGCAAGTGGTCGAGTTGGCCGACCAGTTGCTGAAGACACCGCGCCATCTCGGCATCCATTCCGGGGGCATGGTGCTCACCGACCGCCCGGTCAGTGAGGTGGTGCCGATCGAGCCGGCTCGGATGGAGAAGCGGACCGTGATCCAGTGGGACAAGGACGACGCCGCCTGGATGGGGCTAGTGAAATTCGATCTGCTCGGGCTGGGAATACTCGCCGCACTGCAGCACACCTTCGATCTGGTCGAAGGCGCGACCGGGGAGAAGTGGGAGCTGGCGACGATTCCGAAGGAGGAGCCGGCGGTGTACGACATGCTCTGCCGAGCGGATTCGATCGGCGTCTTCCAGGTGGAGTCGCGAGCCCAGATGGGTTTGTTGCCGCGGCTGCAACCGCGGAAATTCTACGACTTGGTCGTCCAAATCGCGCTGATCCGGCCGGGACCGATCCAGGGCGGCGCGGTACATCCATTCGTCCGTCGCAAGCTCGGTCGGGAACCGATCAGCTATGCCCATCCGAAGCTGGAACCGGCGCTGAAACGCACCCTGGGGGTCCCGGTATTCCAGGAGCAGTTGATGCAGATGGCGATGGCGATCGGCGAGTGCAGCGGCGAGGACGCCGATCTGCTGCGCCGGGCGATGGGCTCGAAGCGCGGTGAAGAGCGAATCGATTCCCTGAGGGAGAAGCTTTATGCCGGCATGGCACACAACGGACTGACCGGAAAGGCTGCCGACGCCATCTATCAGCAGATTCAGGCGTTCGCGAACTTCGGCTTCGCCGAATCGCATTCGCTGTCGTTCGCGCTGCTGGTCTACGCCAGTTCATGGCTCAAACTGCACTATCCGGCGGCGTTCCTGGCCGGGCTGTTGCGGGCCCAGCCGATGGGGTTCTACTCCTCCGCCACGCTGACCGCGGACGCCGTCCGGCACGGCGTGATGGCGTTGCGGCCCTGCCTGGCCCGGTCCGGGGTGGACGCCGTGCTGGAACCCCTGCCCGCCGCTCAGGACCCGGCCGGCGCTTTCCACGCTGGTCGAGACTCTTCTCACGCTGATCAAGACCCACCCTCCGCTGGTCGAGCTTGTCGAGACCCGTCTCACGCTGATCAAGACCCACCCTCCGCTGGTCGAGCTTGTCGAGACTCTTCTCAACCTGGCCCCACCGGGCTGGCATCGTGCCTGGACCGGCGCCAGCCCCCGGTCGGCGACTTTGATCGGGAAGCCTCCGACGAATCGGCCGCCCATCGCCGCGACGGCCGGTTCGCCGTCCGGCTCGGGCTGGCCGGCGTTCGCGGCATTGGTTCCGAGGTCGCCGAGAAGGTGGTGACGACCCGCGATCAGGACGGAATGTTCACCTCAATGGAGGACTTGGTGCGCCGGACGTCGCTGACCACCCAGCAGTTGGAGGCGCTGGCGGCGTCCGGTGCGTTGGAATGCCTGGGGTTGACCCGGCGTGAGGCACTGTGGCGGGCCGGCACCGCCGCCCTCGATCAGCCGGGTTTCCTGCCCGGGACGCTGCCCGAGGTGCAGCCGCCGCTGTTTCCCGAGCCGTCCGCGTTCGAGACCCTGGCCGATGACCTGTGGGCCACCAGCATCTCGACCGACGACCATCCGTTGGCGCATCTGCGGGCGAACTTGGACGCCCGCGGGGTACTGCCGTCGTCCGCGCTGCGCACCGCCGAGGTCGGACGCCGGGTCGAAGTGGCCGGGGTGGTCACCCACCGGCAGCGGCCGGCTACGGCGTCCGGGATCACCTTCTTGAACCTCGAGGACGAGCACGGCCTGATCAATGTGGTCTGCTCCCAAGGGGTTTGGACGCGGCACCGCCGGATCGCCCGGGACTCTTCCGCACTGATCGTCCGCGGCATGCTGGAGCGCTCCCCCGAGGGCGTCACCAACCTGCTCGCCGACCACTTCGAACCGCTGCGGCTCAAGATCCGGGTCACCTCACGCGACTTCCGCTGACCAGTCGGTTCACACCGGGGACGGTTCTTTTCATTCGAATTTCGCACGACCGGGGACGGTTCTCTTGGTCACCGGGGACGGTTCCTTTGGTCACCGGGGACGGTCTCTTGGTCACATTGACAATCGATGAAACCCCTTGTCCAGAGATTCCTTGGTGACCAAAGGAACCGTCCCCAGTGACCAAAGGAACCGTCCCCGGTGACCGAAAAAAAGAACCGTCCCCAGTGACCAAGAGAACCGTCCCCGGTGACCAAAGGAACCGTCCCCGGTGACCGAAAGAACCGTCCCCGGTGACCGAAAGAACCGTCCCCGGTGACCGGGAGAACCGTCCCCGAATGTGGAACGGGCCCGGTTCGGATTCAGGACCAGGGGGTGAGGGGGAGGCCGGTGTAGCTGTCGGCAAACCAGCCGGCCAGGGTGCCGGCGTCGGCGAGGGTGCGGAGTTGTTCGGTGCGCAACTCCTCGCCGAACTCGTCGGATTCCAGGCGGTGCAGCAGGTCGGTCATCCACCAGGAGAAGTGGGTCACCTGCCAGACCCGGCGCAGGCAGGCGTCCTGGTAGCCGTCGAGTGCGGCCTCGTCACCGCGCAGCACCGCGGCACCCAGCCGGCGGGAGAGCTGGGTCATGTCGGCGACGGCCAGGTTGAGGCCCTTGGCTCCGGTGGGCGGGACGAGGTGGGCGGCGTCCCCACCGAGCAGCAGCCGGCCGTAGCGCATCCGACGGTGCACCACGCTGCGCAGGGGGGTGACCGACGACTCCAAGAACGGTCCCTCGTTGACCGGACTGCCGGGCAGATCGAGCCGCCGATGCAGGTTCTCCCAGATCCGGTCGGGGCTCCAGTCGGCCAGGGTGTCCTCGGCCGGCACCTGCAGATAGAGCCGGCTCACTTCTGGCGTCCGCATGGACGCCAGCGCGAAACCCTCGGGATGCCGTGAGTAGATCAGTTCATCGCTGGGCGGCGTGGCCTCCACCAATACCCCGAGCCAGGCCGCGGGGTAACGACGCTGCAGCGTCTGCCGCTCGCCGGCGCCCAACAGTTGCGCGGTGATGCCGTGCGCGCCGTCCACGCCGGCGACGTACCGCGCGCTAATCGTGGCCTCGCCCGTCTCGTCGCGGTAGCGCACCCTCACCCGGTCGTCGGACAGTCCGTCGAGGCCGATCACCTCGGCGTCGAACCGCAACGGCAGGCCGTCCGCCTCACGCAGCTCGATCAGGTCGCGGACGAGTTCCCGCTGCCCGTAGACGGTCACCGTCTTGCCGGCCAGCGCGGCGAAGTCGATCCGGTCACGCACCATCCGCTCACCCACCCGGTACTGCAGTTGCACGCCATCGTGGACGAGCCGGTCGGCGAGCATCCGCTCCCCCAGCCCCAGCTCGACCAGCAGGTCGGCGACCGGTTGCTCGACGACGCCGGCCCGGACGCGTCCCAGCACGTACGCGCGCGAGCGCCGCTCCAACACCACTGCGTCGATGCCCTGCAGCCGCAGCATTCGCGCCAGCACCAGCCCGGCCGGGCCGGCGCCGATGATCGCCACATCGGTCTGGATCGGGTTCATCGGTTCCTTCCGGTCGAATCGGACGAGGTGTCGAACAGCGCTGGAGAGAACCATTCGACGAAGTAGCCCAGCGGACGGCCATCCAAAGGCAGTGTCATCACATACTCCCGGCCCGGGATCAGCTCGCTTTCGGATCGGACGCCGGCCAGCTGACCCGCCCACCGGCCGGCCGGACGCCGTCCCCAGCCGGTCAGCCGCCGCGACGTCACCACCCCGGCCTGGTGCAGGGTGCGGCCGATCGGAGCCTCGGAGGTGGACAGCGTCCGCATCACCGTCTCCGGCAGCCGATCAAGCACGCAGCTCACGCTCGAGGTCGCCCACACCTGGGACGCGCCGCGCAGCAGCACCTCACGCACCAGCAGCGACTCCTCCGGCAGCAGTTCCAGCAGGTCGTGCGCCCGCCGCAGCTCGGCCGCAACCGCCAGGGAGGCCGTCCCGGTGTACGGGTTCGCGCCACCCGCGGCAGCCGAAAGGTCGTCGGTGGCCGCCACCACCCAGTGCTGCAGCGGCCGCGCCGTCACCTGCTCGCCGGTCAACACCTCCAGCGACGTGGTGGTCAAGCCGTCGCCGCGCAGCACCAACTGCTCCAGGCGTCCCAGGCCCGGCAACCGGTCGGTGGCACCTTTGGCGCGTCGCCGGTCAGCCAACGCGAGCATCCAGGGCGGTACCGACCAGTTCGGCGATCCGCTCCACATAGGGCGGCTTCAGGATCGCCACATGACCGCATTCCACCTCGTGAATCCGGTATTCGCCGGTCAGCACATGGCGCCACCAGCCGCGGTCGTCCAGATTCTCGGGGGTCAGGAACACCTCGGTCGGACCGTCCCAGGGACGCACCTGGTACCACTCGGTGAGCCGCAGACCGTGCTGGAAGAAGACCTGATCGCGCACCGCCGGTCGATACGGGTACAAGCCGGCACCGAGCAGTTGCAGCCTGGTCATCCAAAGCTCGCGACGGCTCTGTTTGCGCCCACCGGGAATGCGCAGCTCCGGCGCCGCCCCGCCGCTGAGGCGAGCCAGCCGTCCGGGCAGCAGGGTGTCGAGCAGCACGGTGAACGTCACGTCGTAGCCGCGTTCCCGCAGCAACTGCGCCGTTTCCAGCGCGAAGAGCCCGCCCAGCGAATGCCCGATCAACACCACCCGACCTGGCGCCTGACGCTGTTCGATCAGCCCGGCGTAGCGTTTCGCGGCCCGGCGCACCGACCAGTCCGGAACGGCGCGTCGCTCCAGGCCGCGGACCTGGAAGGCGTGCACCGAATGCGTGGGGTCAAGCTTGCGCGCCAGATCGGTGAATAGGTAGGCCGGCCCGCCTGCACCCGAGAAGCAGTAGACGGGGACGCCGTCGCCCTCGCGCAGGGTCACCATCACACCGCGGGATCGGTCGGCGGCCAGCTTGCTCGATTGTTCCCGGACGCGGACGGCGAACGCAGCCAGCGTCGGCGCGGCGGCCAGGTCGGAGCCACGTAGGTCGATGCCGTCCTCGGCCAGCGCGGCCAGCATCTCCTCCACAGCCAGCGAGTCGCCGCCGAGTTCGCCGAAGCTCTCGTCGCGTCCCACCGTCTCCAGGTGCAGCACGTCGCACCAGACCGCCGAAACCAGCGCCTCCCACTGGTCGGTCGGCACGGTCAGGTTCGATCGGACGGCGGGCGCCGGCAGCGCGGCCCGGTCGACCTTGCCGCGTTCGGTGCGCGGCAGGGCGTCCAGCAGCACGATCGACTGCGGCACCATCCAGTCGGGCAGCCGCTGGGCCAGTTCGGCGCGCAGTTGGGCGAGCGACGGCGTCCGTCGGGCGGGGTCCGGCACCACGTAGCCGATCAGCCGACCGGCGTCGGCGTCCGCGATCACGACGGCGTCCCGCACCACCTCAATGCCGCGCAGCGCGGCCTCGACCTCGGCCGGCTCGACCAGATAGCCACGGATCTTCACCGCATCGTCTTTGCGGCCGGCGAGGGTGAGCACTTCGTCGATCACGCTGCCCCGGTCGCCGGTACGGAACGTCCGTTCGTCGCCACGCTCGCCGAACACCGCTGCGGTGCGTTCGGGTTCTCCCCAATAGCCTGACGCCAGGAAGGCCGAACTCACCTCCAGCACGCCCACCTCTCCGGGCGGCAGCGAGCGACCGTCGTCGGCGACAGGAGTGATCGTCTTGCGCCGGACGACCCGCCCGGCGGGAATCAGCCCGGACGGCAGCGTTTCGCCGGCGCGGACGTGGAAGAAGCTGAGGTGGCCGGTTTCCGACGAACCGACGTAGTTGGCGTAGTCGGCGTGCGGTAGATAGGCCCTGGCGGCAGCCACATCGCGGCCGTGGATCGGCTCGCCACAGGTGGTCAGCAGCCGGATCGCCGGGAAGCTGTTCAGGCTCAGGCTGCCGTTGAGGTGCCGCAGCATGGACGGCGTGCAATGCAGAGTGGTGATGCCGCGAGCGGGGAGCCACTCGGCAATCTCGCCGACGCTTCGCTGCCGGGGATCGAAGCTCTCCACCAGGCAGCCGTTCAGCACCGCCATGAACAGCACTTCCTGGCCGGCCGCGTAAGCGGGCGGCAGCAGCATGGCGCAGACGTCGCCGATCCGCAGCCCGAACTCCTCACGGCTGGTGGCGGCACCGTTGACCACCGCGGCATGGCTCAGTACCACGCCCTTGGGTGCACCGGTCGAGCCCGAGGTGTAGACCAGGGTCGCCGGACGTCGCCCGTCCGGTCGGACCGACTCGCCGCGTCCGGGAACACCCCTCTGCCAGGCCTGCTCAACGGACAGGACGCCGGGTGCACCCGCCTCGCGAGCCAATGCGGCCAGGTCGTCGTCCACGATCGTGCAGGCGGCCCCTGAACCGGCGAGGATCTGGGTCAACCGTGCCAGCGGCAGCTGCGGGTCGAGCAGCGCCAGCGGACGCCCGGCATAGACCAGGGCGATCGCCGCCGCCAGCGCCCGGGCGGAGCCGCCGAGCACCGCGACCGGTGCGTCGTCGATGTTCCGGGCCGCGAAGGCTGCACACAGCCCACCCAACTCTCCGTAGCTCACGGCGCGGCCGGCCGCGTCTCGGATGGCGAGGTGATCGCCGTCCATAGCCGCGAACACTGCGTCGAGCTGGTCGCACAGCGGACTCTCCGACGATGGATTCGGCGTAGTCAGAGCAGCTTCCGACGACGCCTCGGGGGCCAGCATGAACACTGAAGTCACCAAACTCTGAGAACGATCCGATGATGGTTAGGTAATGCTAACCTAAGCCGCGCCGCCGCCCGACGGAGGTTCGAGCGGCGGACGATGCCAACCAACGTCAGGAGAAGCAGTGCGCACGCAAATCCAACGACCATCCGGGGGTGGGCGCCGCCAGGCCCCCCGAGCGCTGGGGGGTGTCGTCGCGCTCGGCCTGTTGACGGCAACATTCGCCGCAGCAGCGCCGCTCGCCCAGGCCGCCACGGTGACCGTCGGCAATCGAACCTTCGACGTGCAGAGCGCCACCGTCGGCCAGGACCACTACCAGGCTGCCTACTCGGCCAAGAACAACGTGGTGTGGGTCACCGCGACCACCCACAACTGGGACAGTGGGTCACCGCGCGCCGACGTGTCGACCATCAGCAAACTGAATCCCGCGACCATGCAGGTGATCAGCACCATCAAGCCCCGGACCCTGGACGCCGGCACGCCCACCGCGCGTCCCGAGGCCGCCTACGGCATCGCCGTTGACGACGAGAACAACCGGATCTGGACCAGTGCCACCCGCGAGGACGCCGTGGTGATCTACGACCAGAGCACCGGCAACCGGGTCGCCACCATCGGCAACGTCGGGCACAGCCGCGACATCGCCATCGACCCTTACCGCGACATCGCCTATGTCAGCGATCCCAACAACGGTCAAATCACCAAGATCGACACCAACACGCTCAAGGTGACCGACACCATCAAGGGAGCCACGGAGCGCTTCTCGCCGATGTCTCTCGACCTGGTGGCGAACGCGAACACGGCGCTGCTCTACACGGTCAACCTGAGCAACGGTGCCCTGATCGAGTTCGACTCGCTCAAGAAGGACTTCCGGGTCGTCTCGAGCACGGGCGGCGACACCGCGTCCGGCGTGGCCGTCGACCGCTCCCGCGGGCTGGCCTACGTGTCCAGCCAGGGCTCCTCGGACGTCCGGACCATCAACCTGGCGACCGGCACCCGGGTCAACACGGCCACCGGGTCGGCCGCGCAGCTGAACACCGCTGTCGATTCCGCCAACGGGCTGGTCTACAGCACCACCTTCGGCGGGTCCACCGTGCTCGTGGTCGATGCCGCCACCGGTGCGGGAATCGGTGAGATCCCAGTCGGTGCGGGCCCCAACGACGTGATCGTCGCCGGCGGCTCGGCCTGGGTGGTCGACCGCGCGGCCGGCGGTTCCAAGGTGTGGAAGATCACCCCGAAGGGAACCGGCAACCCCGATCCCACACCGACTCCCACGCCGACGGCGACCCCGACCGTTACCCCGACCGTCACCCCGACGCCCGAACAGGCTGTGGCGACCGTCGAAGGCACCCCGACCATCGGCGGCACCATCACTCTGCGCGGCACCGGCTGGAAGACCGAGGACGGCAAGAGCGGCTCCAAGATCGCGATCAAGCTCGACGACGGCGCTATCTCCAAGACGGACGGCAACGACGTCTGGCAGATCATCGACGCCAACGCCGACGGCACCTTGTCGGCCAAGGTGACCCTGCCGAACGGCACCACCACCGGTGCAGGCGGTTCGAACCCCGCGTACACCGTGGGAGCCCACTCGCTTCGCCTGCTCACCGGCAGCCTCAAGTCGGGCGACGCGCGCCGCAGTGTGAAGATCGACATCACCGTCACCAAGGCCCCGACGCCGACACCCACACCTACCCCGACCCGCACGCCAACCCCAACGCCGACGGCGACACCCACCTCGACTCCGACGGTCACACCCACCGCAACCCCGACGGTCACTCCTACCCCGACGCCCACCCCGGGCAGCGCCAAGGTGGCCGTGAAGGGCAAGCCGACGGTGGGTGGCAAGATCACCCTGGTCGGGCGGGGCTGGCAGACCGAGGACGGCAAGCGCGGCTCGATCCTTGCGATCAAGCTCGACGACGGCAAGGTCGTCAAGACCGACGGCAGCGACGTCTGGCAGATCATCAAAGCCAAGGCGAATGGCGCCTTCTCGGCAACCCTGGTTCTGCCGAACGGCAAGACCAGCGGCAAATACGGCTCGAAGCCCGCATACAAGCCCGGCAAGCACTCGCTGCGACTGCTGACCGGCGCCCTGCAGAGCGGCGATGTTCGCAGGAGCCTCAGCGTCGCGATCAACGTGGGCAAGGCACTGCCGAAGCCCAAGGCGGTCACGCTGCCCAGCATTTCGGGGACAGCCAAGGGCCACGAGATACTGACCGCGAAGCGGGGCACTTGGACGAACGCCAGCAAGGCCACGTTCAGCTACCAATGGCTGCGCAACGGCAAGGCGATCAAGGGTGCGACGTCCACGAAGTACCAGTTGACCGGCGCGGACGCGGGCACCAAGCTCAGCGTCCAGGTCGAGGCGACCACGCCGAAGGGCGCTTGGGGCGTCGCCACCTCGAAGTCGAAGCAGGTCGCGAAGGCCCATACCCAGCTCAAGGTGGCCGTCATCCGACACCAGGGCGACAAGCCCGCACGGGTGCGCGTCGAGATCGGTTCCCAGGACTGGATCAAGCCCGACGGCGGCGAGTTGACTTTCCGGGCGAGTGGCAAGACCACGACTGCCGAGGCGTCCGACCACTACGTGGCGGCCGATCTGCCCTGGCTGCGGCCGCGCATGACCCACAAGGTCACGGTCACCTTCAGCGGAGATCGCGCGCTCAGCGGAGCGACGGTCAGCTTCACCGTCAGGGTGCGCTGATCCGGGTCACGATCGAGTGAACTGAACAGGAACGAGGGTGGTGGCGCGAACGCGCCGCCACCCTCGTTCTGTGCTGGAAGCGCTGATCTTCGTTGGTCGAGTCTTATCGAGGGCTGAGCTGCGCTCCGGCAAATGAGGTCTCGACAAGCTCGCACATGCCTGCCCACAAGACGGCGACCGCTCCCCTATTCGGCGAGCGCCCAGTACCGGACGTAGTCGACCTGCATGGTGGCCGGCAGGGCTGCGGAGCCGTCCGGTTTACCCGGGTAGGCACCGCCCATCGCCATGTTGACGATCAGGTAGTAGCGCCGATCTGGGACGTCGAACGGCCAGCGGCCACCGGCCGGCATTCCCGCCGGGGTGACGGTGTGCACAAGCTCACCGTCGTGGAAGAACTCCAAGCGCTGCGGCCGGATCAGCACGCCGAAGCGATGCCACTCCCCGTCGTTCACCGTTGCGGTGGAGTGCCAGCTGTACTGCTCCCAGTGGACCGGACCGCCGTGGATATTGCTGGAATAGCCCCAGGCGCCGTTCACCGTCTCCATCACGTCGATCTCGCCGCCGTCCGGCCACGGCTCGCCTTGGGAACGCAGCCAGAATGCTGGCCACAGGCCCGAGGCCGGCTGGACGGGCAACTTGATCCGAGCCTCGACGTAGCCGTAGCTGACGCTCACCCGGTCTCGTGACACCAGGCGTGCGGAGGTGTAGGGAGCCGTGGATTCAGCACCCCCGGACCGGGTGACGATGCGCAGCGTGCCGTCGTCGGCGATGAACGAGTTCTCGGGCGCATCGGTGTACTCCTGCAACTCGCCATTGCCCCAGCCGGTTGCGCCGCGTTCGAATCCCCAATGCGCCGCGCGCGGCCTGCCGTCAGCGGTGGGGTCGAACTCGTCCTGCCAGACCAGTGGGCCACAGGATGGCGCGGCCGGGCAAGGGGTGCCGGCGGGGACTGAAGAGCCCCCGCGCACCTGTGGCGAGGACGCGGTGGCGCCGTCGACCAGCAGCGCCACGGCCGCAGTCGTGGCCAGTGCGGTGGCGGCGATCGCCAGTCGCCGGCGTTGTCGCGATCGGCTCATGCGTCAGCGTGTCTCCAGAGGGGTGTATTGGATGACGGTCCGGAACTCTACCCGATGATACTTAGGTTAGTCTTACCTAAATGACCTGTCCGTCCGCCGGGGCCGCCGCGCCTCCACGCTCGGCCCCCATTCGTCCCAGTGTCTCCGTGGTGATCTGCGCCTATGACGAGCGCCGCTGGCCGGTCTTCGAGCGAGCCGTCACCGAGACGATCGCGCAACTACAGGCCGGGGACGAGGTCGTGGTGGTGATCGACCACAACCCGGCCCTTCAGGAGCGTGCTCGCCGGAACTGGGCCGCCGCGGCCAACGTCCAGGTACTGCCGAACGGGGGCGGGCGAGGCCTGTCCGGTGGTCGGAACACCGGCATCGAGCACAGCTCGGCACCCGTGGTCGCCTTCCTCGATGACGATGCGGTCCCTCGGGCCGGCTGGCTGGAAGCACTCGGCGCTCGTTTCGCCGGCCCCGACGTCGCCGCGGTCGGCGGCGCCGTCCAGCCGCACTGGGAGGCCGGCGCGTCACCGCGCTGGTTTCCCGAGGAGTTCCGTTGGGTGGTGGGTTGTGACTACCGGGGCCTACCCGGAGACGGCGCCCCGATCCGCAACCCGATCGGCGCCAACATGGCGATCGCCCGGAATGCGTTCGACACCGCCGGTGGCTTCTCGGAGCGGCTCGGACGCACCGGCGAACTGCCGACCGGCTGCGAAGAGACTGAGCTGGGCATCCGGATCCGCGCTGAACTGCCGGGCCGCGTGGTGTTGAGAGACACCTCGGCCGTCGTCGATCACCTCGTCCCGGCGGCACGAGGAACATTGCGCTACTTCGTCCGGCGCTGCTGGAACGAGGGTCGCTCCAAGGCCGCATTGAGCAGCCTGGTCGGTTCTGGCGAGGCGCTGGCCAGCGAGCGAAGGCATGCGCTGCGACTGATCACCGATGCCCCGGCTCGCTATCTGCGGCAGGCGGCGTCCGGTGATCTGAGTGGTGTCGCCCGCGCCGGCAGTTGCCTACTCGGCCTAGCGGTCACGGGTGCAGGGTATTTCTCCGCCCGGCTGCGGGGCGTGGCCAGCGTGTCCGGCGGCGAGAGCTCCGGTGGCTCTGCGGCCGAAGGCTTCACCCCGATTCCGTTGGTGGACATCGACCTGACTAGGGAATCCGTGCCGGAGTCTCAACCTCCAGGTGAGGTTCAGGTTCTGCTTCGCAATCATGGCTGGCCGCTGGGGCAGGCGCGCGTACGCCTCGATTCCACCGCGGGCGGGCTCACCGACTGGCGCACCGCGGTGCGTGCCGCCGACCCTGAGTTGGCGGCCTCTGCGGAACGGGCCGCTGCCCCGATCTCTCCCCCGCCGGATTGTTCCGAGGCCGTCAGCGTCGTGATCTGCACCCTCGGGCGCAACCCGCTGCTCGCTGACACGGTGCGCGCAGTTCTCGCTCAGCGCGGAGCTATGGACGAGCTCGTGGTGGTCGACAACGACCCCGGCTCCGGTGGCGTGACCGATCTGCTGGCCGAGATCGACGACCCCCGGCTGAGGGTCGTCACCGAACCAAGGCGTGGTGCGTCCCATGCTCGCAATGCCGGGGCGCGGCACTCCCAAGGCAGCCTGCTCGCCTTCACCGACGACGATGCGGTGCCCGATCCGGACTGGACGCTGCAGCTCACGGCGGCACTCACCGCGCACCCAGGCGTCGGCTGCGCCACCGGACTGGTGCTGCCGGCCGGTTTCGAGTCGGCCGATCAACTTCGCTTCGAAGAGTACGGCGGCTTCGCCAAGGGCTATGCCACCACCTACTGGGCGCCCTCCGACGGTCCGGCCATCGGGGCGGCCTTGACGGCCTGCGCGCGCTCAGCCGGATCCCCCACCGACGCGGTTCCCGGACGTCGTGGCGCGGCCTTCCCCTACACCGCGGGAGAGTTCGGCTCGGGCGTGGTGGCGCTGCGAGCCAGCACCTTCGCCGCGCTGGGTGGTTTCGATCCGGCGCTCGGCCCGGGCACCCCCACCCATGCCGGCGAAGACCTCGATCTATGTCGCCGGGTGTATCTGTCGGGGGCCGCGGTGGCGTACCACCCGGCGGCGATCGTCCGGCATCACCATCGCGCGGACGACGCCCAGCTGCGTGAGCAGATCTTCGGCTATGGAGTCGGGCTGACCGCGGCCCTGACGAAGCTGCTGCTGACCCAGCCGCGGCACCTGGTCGGTTTCGCCGGCCGCGTCCCCGCCGCGGCGCACATGCTGCTCGCGTCCGACTCGAAGAAGAACGCCGCGCTCCCCTCCGACTTTCCCGCCGGCCTACTCCGGGCCGAGCGGCTGGGCATGCTGCTCGGTCCGATGCGCTATCTGCGCTCGCGCGGAGGTCTGCGATGACCGCCACCATCGGCGTGGTGGTGCCGGTGTACCGGGTCGAGCGGTACGTCGCCGGCTGTATCGCCTCGATCGGCGCGCAGACCGTCACCCCTGACCGGGTCATCCTGGTCGACGATCGCGGCGGGGACGCCTCCATGGAGCAGGCACGTGATGCCGCGCGACAGGCGGGATTGCCTGTGGAGGTGATCACCCAGCCGGAGAACCGCGGGCTGTCGGCCGCCCGCAATACGGGTCTGGCCAGGCTGGACACCGACCTGGTCTGGTTCTGCGACTCCGACGACACGGTCGAACCCGGGTTCCTTGAGGAAATGCGCCGAGCGCTGCTGGAGTGTGACGCCGAACTCGCTATGTGCCGGACGGCCCGGGTGGACGAGGCGGGCGAGACGCTCAGCATCGACGAGGACTCCTCCGGCGAACCCGCGATGTCGGGGGCGGAGCTGGCTCGGCGGTTGCTGCTCAGCGAGGCCCGTGGCTATGCCTGCAACAAGCTCTTCCGTCGGGAACTGCTCGGTCACGCGCCCTTCCCCGAGGGGCATGTCTACGAGGACGTCGCACCCATGCTGCGGATCGCGCTGAGCGCTGAGCGGGTCGCCCTGGTCGACGCGCCGCTCTACCGCTACCTCATCAACGACACCTCGATCTCGCGGCGCTTCGGTCCGCACACGCACGATCTGTTCGTCCAGGACCACCACGTGCGCGCGCTACTCACCGACGCCGGGGTGTTCGACGGGCCAGAAGCGGAAGCCTGGTGCTCGGCCCACCTCACGTTCCGCTACGACGGCGTGGTGTTCCCGGCGGCCAATATGGCGCTGCGGGCGAAGCTCGCCGGTGAGGGCGATCGTGAGGTGGTAGAGGTGGTCGCTCGCGCCCGACGGCTGATCAGCTGGTCGGATCTGCCGCGACTGTGGCGCTGCGGCGCTCGACGGCAGTCCGTCGCAGCGCTCGTATTGGCGCTGAGCCCCTGGTTGTACGCCCAGGTCCTGCGTCATCGCTGAGCCAACCGGTGGTCGCTTGTCGAACTTGTGGCCGGTCGGGATCTCGCATCTCGAGCGCGCCGACGGTCGAACCTGTCCGGTCGGTCGAACCTGTCCGGACCGCGAGCAGCGCTAGTGGCAGCGGTGATTTGCAGAGGTGCCGGTGTGTGCGAGCGTTTCGCCCACCGTGGGCTTCGGCGATGCGGCGGCGTGGACTCTCCTGCGCGCGCCAGTGTGACGACGCCCGCCGGACTCAGGACGTCGCAGGGCGGCGGAGCAGCGTCCGGATCCGCTCGCGTCCGACGATCAGCGCCTGCACGGCTCCGGCAGCACCGTGGCTGCGCAGGCCAAGGAAGAGGAGGACCGGCACGGCCCCGAACAGGTAGCCCAGCGCGCCGGAGACGCCTCCTCCCGGCGGCCAAAGCAGCCGCTGCAGCTGCGCCCCGTCGACGCGCAGCCCGCGGGCGGCGAGGTTCTCCTGGCAGATCCGCAGGTGGGTGCCCACCATCACCTGGCTCTCCCGTTTGGTCACCTGGTCGACGTGCTGGCGATACTGCAGTCCGACGACGCTCAGATTGCTCAGCTCACCGAGTTCGGCGAGTTCGCTGAACAGCTTGAAGTCCTCCGCCTGCAGGTAGCCCTCGCGATACCGCACCCCGTTCTCCCGCACCACGTCGGCTCGGATCATCACGGTGGCATGCGGCACCGACGAGCCGAAGATCAGGTGGGCCCGGCAGGCCCTGGCCCCGCGCGGAGGCCGAACGACTCCCTCGGCGGCACCGAACAGCTCATAGGGGGTGCCGCAGGCCACCGTCCGGGGGTGCCGCTCGAAGTACTCCAACTGACGCCGCAGTCGACCCGGCAGCATCACATCGTCGGCGTCCATCCGGGAGATGAACGTTCCCCTGGCGAGCTCAAGCCCACGGTTCAGGGCCCCGATCAGCCCGGTGTGCTCCAGCCGGACGACCCGCAGCCGCGGGTCCGTGCAGGATCGCAGAATCTGTGACGTGCCGTCGGTCGAACCGTCGTCGATGACCAGGAGTTCGAGATCGGCGGCGTCCTGCGTGAGCACGCTCTCCAGTGCCTCCGCCAGGTAGTGCTCGCCGTTGTGCACCGGCATCAACACCGTGACCAAGGGGTCGCTCACTGCAGTCTCCTGCTCATCCGCCATGCCGGCACCGCGAGGATCACCGTGGTGAAGGCCTCGACAGCCAGGTAGGTGTAGCCGATGCCGGCCAGCCCGAATCGTTCGATTGTCGCGGCCGCGCCGACCACCACCAGAACCGCGCTGAGGATCTGACACACCATGGCCAGGTGCAGGCGACGCGCCACCCTGGCCATACCGGCGTACAGCAGGCCGACGATGGACAGCGGCAGGCTCAACGCCATCAACTGCACCAGCGTCTCGGCCTCCACGGCGTAACGTCTGCCCAGCAGGCCCAGCAGCAGCGGCGCGCCGAACCAGAGAAAGAGTGCTCCGACGAGGGCGAGAGTGCTCACAATGAGCGTGAACCGGGCAGTCAGCCGACGCACATCGGCCCCCGGCGCGGACGCCTGGGCGATGTACGGCCCGATCACCGTGCCCAGCAGCAGGGCGATGGCCGAAAACAGGGTCCAGCCCATCGTGAAAGCGGCGTTCAGTTCCGGGCCGAGCCGGTCGACGACGATCAACGGGATCACCAGCGGGGCCAGCGCGCTGATCACCATGATTCCGACCGTGCTGCCGAAGAACGACCACAGCTCACGGCGCGGCGGCAGGATCGGAGCCTGTTCGAGCACCACCTCGGCACCGCCCAACCTCCACGCGGCCGGCAGGTACGCCAGGACGAGCACCGCGGCCGGTAGCGCCCAGGCCAGCACCAGTGCCTCACCGCCGACCATCGCCACGACCACGGCGGAGGCGGCGAGCCCCAGCTTGGCCACGGCATGGACGATGTTCTTCCCTGCCGCCCAACGAGCCCGCCGCAGTCCGACCAGGGTGTGGTCGAGCAACGCGAACTGAGCCAGGGTGAGGACGAGGAACGGGAAGCCGACCCACTCCCACTCGTGCACGAACAGCCGGCTCGACGGACCCACCAACAAGAAACCGCAACCCAGGATCAGCGCCAAGCCGGCTGTCGCCAGGCCGCCGCGGAGCAGGTAGTACCTGGTGTCGCGTCCGGTCACCGGCAGGAATCGCTCGTACATGCCGCCCAGGCTGAGGTTCGACACGGTCGCCAGCGCGGTTGCCGTCGACACGATCGCCGCCGCTCGTCCCACCTCCCCCATCGAAAAGCCGCGGGCAGCGACCGTCCAATAGACAAGGCCGAGCAGAGCGGTGATCCCGGTGGAGGCGGTCAGCGCCAGCGCGTCCAGTTCGAGCGTGGCTCGGCCCAGCCGTGCGCGCCAGCCCAGCTTGACCGGCACGGTGGTGGGCGCGCTCATTCGTCGGATCTCCGTCATCGCAGCGCTTCCTCGATCGCGGGCTCGGCGATGCCGGCGATGAAGGCATGTCCGGCATCAGTCAGGTGGGTGCGGTCCCAGGAGTACAACTGGGGCTGGGCGGCCGCCCCCGGCATCCGGCCGGCCAGGTCAATGACCGGCGCCCCCAGGCGTTCGGCGTAGTCGAGCGTGATCTGCTGGAAGGCCGTCCAGTCCTGCGCCGACGTCTGCTCGGGCACCGGTTGGGTGCCCAGCACCCAGGACGCCCGCGGCGCGACTGCGGCGACCCGGTCGTGCACGGTGCGCAGGTGCGCGGCGAACCGGTCCCGGTCGCCGCCCTGCCAGAAGTCGTTGCCGCCCAGCGACAGCACGATGACCTCCGGTTCGATGGACTCGATCAACGGCAGCAGCGCGGGCCGGTCCAGCCAGCCGAGCCAGTCGCTGGTGCCGCTTCCCGACCAGGACAGGTTGTACACCTCAACCGAACCGTGGCCGGCGCGGGCCAGCACCCCGACCATCACACCGTCGCCACGCACAGTGAGAGTGTCGGCAAGAGAGTCGACGGTGAAACTGTGCAGCCCGGCGTGCGGGCTGGTGAAGCCGACCTGCTGGTCGCCGCTGGACGCCGTGAACAACTCGCCCGGACGCTCGGCGAAGACCTGCACGGTCGCGCTGTCGAACCCGGCCATCTGCCAGGTGACGGTGCCGCCGGCCATCGCGCCGGGCACGCCGACCTTGTTGGTCGCCGCCCATGCACCCGCTCCGGCCGTACCCGTGTGAAAGCCGAACATCGCGCCGTTGACGGACGCCGGTAGCCAGGTGCCGCCGGCTTGGCCGGCCTCGCCGCGCTCAGCCCGCAGCCGGGCGCCAACCAGGTGCGGCCAGGTGTTCTGCAGTGCGGTCACCTGGCCCATCCCTTCGGACAGCGAATCGGACAGCACCACCAGCCGCACCGGCTTCGGCTGCCACGGACGGGTGATCGCCAACACGCCCGCGATCACGGCCACGCCCAGCACGATGGCCAGCAGTACGGCGGGACGGCGCCGCCCCACCGGCCGGCGCTCGTCGTTCAATGGCTGCGGATCAGCACTCACCGGGCGGGCACCGCCGAGTGTCGACGAACTCGGCGACGGGCCCTCAGGTAGGCACCAGGTCCGGCCAGATAACCGCGCCGTTCCGCCCGAGTGGCCTCAGCCGGGAAGGCCGCCGACTTGCCGCGGTTCTTCGCCGACCGGGCGTCCAGCAGCAGCCGCAACCCGCCCGGCAGCCGACGCAGCACGCCGACCGCGGTTGCCGGCGAACTCAGAAACCGCTTGGTGACGACGGCGGCCATCCCGACGCCATAGCCGTGCAGCTGCTCGACCAGGGCGTCGTGATCCGCGCGATGATGGTGCCGGACCAGGGCCGCCGGCCAGTACGCCACGGTGCCGCCGGCCAGGTAGACGGCCTGGAAGGCGTCCAGATCTTCGCCGCCGCGGGTCGGCGAACCCGCACCCAGGGCCTCGTCGAAACCGCCCAGCTCGTGCAGCGCCGCGGCCCGGAAGGCCATGTTGTTGCCGGAACCGAATCCGCCGTCGAAGGGGAAAGCGATGCCCTCGGGACCGGCCTCGGTGCCCAGTGCGGTGCCGCCGCCGTCTTGACGCCAGTGCACGGCATGCAGGCCCTTGGCGAAGCCGCCGGCCTCTTCGAAGAAGAGTTGCGTCCGGGTGGCCACCTCGGTGGGCAGCACCAAGCCGGTCACGCAATCGATGCCAGGCTCGGTGTCGAACACCGCCGCCAGGGTGGCGACCCAGTCGGCGGCGGGCAGCGCGTCGTCGTCGGTGAACGCGATGATCGAATGGCTGGCCTGGGCCAGCCCGGCGTTCCGGGCGGCGGACAGGCCGCGGCGCGGTTCGGCCACGATCCGGAGTCGCGGGTCGTCGACGCCGGTGAGCAGCGTCGGCGTCCGTCCCGAAGCCGGGTCATTGTCGACCACGACGATCTCGAGCTCAGCGTGGGTCTGGCCCAGCAGTGCGTCAATGGTCTCGGCCAGCCGAGGCTCGCGTCCGAGGGTGCAGACCACCACGGTCACGGCAGCCCGGACGGCTCGGTCCGCGATGAATCCGGACGGCGCACGCACGCTCGCTTGGGCGACGCTCTGCCGCACCATGACGGCAACTTCTTCGGCCGAATCAGCCCGGGCATCAACCATGGCGGACGGCCAGCCAGCCACCGTTGCCAAGACGAACAGCCGGCCGTCCGCGTTGGGCGCCAGGATGTCGTCCACCGCGTCCTCGACGGCCCAGCTGACGCATCGGATCGGCACGAAGTCGTCGCTCACCGGCTGCGTCACGGACGCCATGTCGCCGCCTCCTGGGTGCGGGTCTGGACAGGGGTGTAGCGGAGGACGGTCACCCCGTCGGCGTCGATCACCACGTCCCAGCCCGGACGATGACGCAGCGTCTCACGCAGGGCGTCCAGGGTGCCGAGCGGGGCGATACCGCGGTAGTCGGCGTAGGCATCCATCCGCGGGCCGTACAGCGCGAACGTCGGTGCGCTGCGGTTCTCCAAATGGGCTTCCAGCGCCAGCAGATAGTCAGCCGAACGCAGTCCGTCGCCCTCGTTCTGCAGCGGACGGTCGTACTCCCAGTCGTCGGTCAGCCGCCAGGCGTACGCCTCGCTGGCCCGCACCGGCCAGAACGCCGACCCGGGGCTCAGGTAGGCACGACCCGGGACAGCGCGCTCCAGCAGCGCCTGCGCCTGGTACTCGGCCTTGGTCACCGCGTAGTGGTAGTAGGTGGCGAAATAGGCTTGCGCCCCGGCCGCGGCCAGGATCACCAGTACCGTGCCGGCTGCGAGCCGGCGACGCAGGTCGCCGGCCATCAAACCGGTCAGCCACGGCCCGACCAGCAGTGCGCAGCCGGGAATCGAATACAGCATCACCCGCAACAGCGCCTCGCCGCCATAGCTCTGCGCGAACAGAATGGCGAACGGCGAGAAGGCCAGCACAGCAACCACCAGGCCCGGTCCGCGGCGCCAGCGCGCCCAGCGCTGCCGCACCAAAGCGGCCACCGACAGTGCGGCGGCGAGCGCCCACAGGCCCAAGGTGGCAATCCGGTTGCTGACGCCGTGCACGGTGAGCGCCAGGCTGCCCAGATCGGCGGCCGCACCGGTCTTCGCGTTGGCCAGCACATCCACCCCGGTGAACAGGCCGTAGGCGCTGGCGATCTCGAAGTTGACCGCCAGTTGACCGAACGCCACCGCGGCCTGCACGGCGGCGAGCCGCCACGACACTCGTCCAAACACCATCAGCACACCGATCGCACCGAGCAACCAGAACGGGGTCAGCTGATGACTGACCACCAGCGCGGCGAACACCACCACCGCCAGCACAGCGGCCACCCGCTTGGTCCGGGCCCGAACCACCAGAGCGGCGGTGACGATCGCCAGCACGTAACCGAGTGCCTGCGGTGAGAAGTAGTCCTGGGCGACCCAGTTCACCACCAGCGCCACCATCGCGGCGGCCAGCGCGGCCGGCGTCGAGAACCGCAGCGCCTTGCCGAGGGTGTGCATCGCGAATACGCCGGCGAAGGTGACCGCCAGGGTGAACCACGAGGCGATCGCGAACGGCGACACCCCGCTGGACACGCTGACCCAGCCGATCGCGGCGAAGAAGCCGGGCCAGCCCTGGTAGATGTCGAGGCCCCGGTGCAGGGTGCCGGTGGTGGTGATCAGATCGATCACGCCGAGGTGCTTGTAGGCCCAGTCGACCGACGGCGCGTCCAGGGTCAGCGGGGCGGTGCCGCGCTCGATCAGACAGGTCAGCGCCAGCGTCGTCCAGAGCAGTCCGACGTGCCGCAACCGCAGCGCGACCAGAAAGGCCAGCACAGCCAGCAGCAACGCGGCCGCGAACGTGGGCGTGGCGATAAGCGGACCGAAGGCGGCGCCCGTGCGGTTGCCGCCGATCCCGGGCAGCGAGAGCAGCCAGAGCAGCAGCGAGACCGCACCCATGCCCAATGCCACCCGGGCCCAGCGTCCCGACGGCAGCGCGAACGTCGGCCAGGACGGACGGCTCAGCGACATGGCGGAGTAGCCCGCAGCCAGGCCCGCGACGATGGCGGCGACCAGGCGCGGCGGCCAGAGCCCCACCCACAACGACACGGTGGACAGCAGCACGGTGACCGTGGCGCTGATGGCCGGCACCAGGCCGATCGCGGGCAGTCCGGTGGACGGCAACGCCCGTACCAGCAGCAGTCCAGGCACCACCGCCCAGAACGCCACAGCAGCCCAGCCGAGGGCCGGAACCACCAGGCCGACGAGCGTCGCCACGGACAGCACGAGGGCAGCCCACATGCTCCACGGACGCGACTGCGCGGGTGGCTGCGGACGGCGAAGGGCATGGGTCAGCACAGATGAAGTCAGAGTCATGGGAACCTTTGCTTAGGTAAGCCTAACCTACATCAGATTACAGGCCTGTCCGTTCCACTCTCATCGCCCGGGACGGCACCGCCATCGTCATCGCCGGTCGAGCCTTCGCCCGATGCAACGCTACTCGGCAGGAACGCCCTCACCGGTTTGGACCGCCCAGAGTCCGGCGTAGTTGCCGCCCGCGGCGACCAACTCGTCATGGGTCCCCGATTCCACGACGAGGCCGGCGTCCAGCACCCAGATCCGGTGAGCGTGCCGGACGGTGGAGAGCCGGTGGGCGACCACGATCGCCGTCCGATCCCGAGTGGCCTCACGCAAGGAGCGCTGGATGGCTGCCTCGGTCTCGTTGTCGACGGCGCTGGTCGCCTCGTCCAGAACCAACACGGCCGGGTCGCGCAGCAATGCCCGGGCCAGCGCCAATCGCTGCCGTTGCCCGCCGGACAAGGTGATTCCCCGCTCTCCGACCCAGCTGTCCAGCCCGTCCGGCAGGGTGTCGATGAACTCCAGCGCGGCCGCGGCGTGCGCGGCGGCGCGGATCTCTGCGCGGGTGGCGTCCGGCTTCCCGTAGGCAATGTTCTCCGCGATGCTGCCTGAGAACAGGTACACGTCCTGGGACACATAGCCCATCGACCCGCGCAGCGAATCCCAGTCGAGGTCGCGGACATCGGCGCCGTCCAGCAGCACGGCGCCCGCGCGCGGATCGTCGAAGCGCAACACCAGCCGCAGCAGTGAGGACTTGCCCGCGCCGGTGGACCCGACGATGGCGTGAGTCTCCCCCGCGGGCACCACCAGGTCGATGCCGCGCAGCACGTCCGGGCCGTCGCCGTAGCCGGCCCGGACGCCGCGCAGCTCGACTCGGCCACGAACCGGTTGGGGCAGCGAGCGGCGTCCGGCCGGCACGGTGATCGGGACATCGAGCAGCGCCAGGATGCGGCTGGCGGAGGCGCGTCCGCGCTGGTAAAGGTCCAGCACTTCGGCGACGTCGGTCAGCGGCCACAACAGCCGCTGCGTCATGAACACCAGCACGGAGTACAGCCCGATCTCCAGCTGCCCGTTGAGGGTGGCCCAGCCGCCAAGCAGCAGGGTGCAGGTGAAGCCGGCCAGAATCGCCATCCGGACCAGCGGCACGAAGGCCGCCGACTGCTTGATCGCCGCCACATTCGCCTGTCGGTAGGCCGTCGACACCTCCTCGACCCGGCGACGCTCACGATCCTCGGCGGTGAACGCCTTGATCGTGGTGATCCCGGCAAGGTTCGCGGCGAGCACGCCGGACAGGTCGGCGACCGTCGTCCGCACGCCGTCGTAGAGCGGCTCCAAGCGCCGCTGGAACAGCAGCGAGCCGACCACGATCACGGGGATCGGCAGGAACGCCAGCAGCCACAGCTGCCAGGAGGCGACCGCGAACACCGCCCCGACGAGCACTATGTTCAGTGCGGTCTGGAGCAGTGCCGGCGCCCCGACGTCGAGGAAGCGCTCCAGCTGGTTGACGTCGTCGTTGAGGGTGGCGAGCGTGCTGCCCTGCGGCCTGGCCTCGTGCCAGCCCACGTCGAGATGCTGCACGTGGTCGTAGGCCTCGACCCGCAGCTCGTGCTCAACGCCTTGGGCCAGCCCGCGCCACAGCAGGTCCGCGACATACTCCGAGGCCGATTCCAGCACCCACACCACGGCGTTGATCGCAGCCAGCCAGACCAGCTGCATGGACAGCGACGGCACGCCGAGGATGGTGCCGACCAGGGACGCCTCCCCGCGCACCACCACGTCCACGGCGGCACCGATCAACAACTCTGGGAACACGTCGGCGACCTTGTTCACCGTGGAAGCGATCACGGCGCAGACGAAGCGGGGACGGAAACGTCGCTGTCGGTCCCATAGCGCCCGCAGCGGCGTCCCAGCGGTGTGATTCATCAGGCCCTCCGATCGAGCGGCCCACCAACCTACCGACCAGTGCGGCACCGTCCGCACCCCGTCCCACCGAACACCCTGCCCGCAGGGCCCTTCTGAACTACTTCTGGCCCCCGTCGATGGGAGGCCAGAAGTAGTTCGGGAGGGGGTATACCGGGTAGGACTGGGCTCAGCGGCCCATCAATTTGAGCGCCTCGGCAAGCGCCGCCTTCGCCTCGTTCACCTTCGCCTGGTAGGTGGCCAGATCACCCTTGCGCAGGGCGGCGTCGGCCGCCACGAAGGCCTGCTGGGACTGGTCGAGCTTGGCCATCGCGGCCGGCCCCGCAGTCTGCGGCGACCCGGTCGGCTGCGGGCTCGGGCTGCCTGTACCGGTCGGCGACGGCGACGCGCTCGGCTGCTCGCCGGTGTTCGCGCCGGCGCTGCCCTCGAACACTTCGTCGAGGGCCTGCTGGAGAGTGTTGCCGATGCCCACGTGCGCACCGAACCGGACCACCACGAATGCCAGCGCCGGATAGGAACCAGTGTTGCCCTGGCGCATCGTGTAGATCGGTGCCACGTAGAGCAAGCCGTTGCCCATCGGCAGGGTCAGCAGGTTGCCATAAGTGGCGGAGGCCGCACCCTGGTTGAGGAACGGACGCAGTTTCTCGGCCACCTTCGGGTCGGTGTTGATCGCGTTGAAGGTCTGGCCCGGGCCGTCGATCTGGTGCGTGTCGGACATCCGCAGCACCCGCAACTTGCCGTAGTCGGGGCTGGTCGCCTCGGCCACCACCGACATATAGCTGGCCAGGTTGGAGCGGTTCTTCGGGACGAACACGGTGGTCTGGCTGAACACCGGGCTCTTGTCCTCGGGCCACTTGATGCTGAGGTAGTACGGCGGCTCCTTGGTGTCGGTGCTCGCCTTCACCGGATCGTTCGGCACCTGCCACAGGTCGGACTGCGCGTACCAGGTGTACGGGTTCGTCATGTGGTAGCGGCCCAGGATCTCGCGCTGCACCTTGAACAGGTCCTCGGGGTAGCGCAGATGGCTGAGCAGGTCGGGGGTGATCGCGCTCTTCGGCTGCACCGTGCCCGGGAACACCCGTGAGTAGGACTGCAGGATCGGGTCGGCCTCGTCCCAGGCGTATAGGGTGACCGTCCCGTCGTAGGCGTCCACCACTGCTTTCACCGAGTTGCGGATGTAGTTGATGTTGGCGTCCACCTGGGTGCCGACCGCCCGCGACTGGGTGTCGGCCGCCGAGTTGCGGAGATTGACCAGCTGGCTGTTCGGGTAGCTGTTCGATGTGGTGTACCCATCCACGATCCACACCGTGCGGCCGTCGACCACCGCCGGATAGATATTGGAATCCAGCGTCAACCAGGGCGCCACCTCCTGCACCCGCTCCTTCGGGGTCCGGTTGTACAGGATCCGCGACTGGCTGTTGACGCGGTCGCTCAGCAGCAGGTTGAAGTCCATGAACTTGGCGGCATAGAGCGCTCGGGTGAAGGCATCGCCGATCGGCACGCCGCCCTTGCCCGAGTAGACGTTGGACTTGCCGTTCGGCGTGTCCAGCTCGATCGGCTCCTGGCCCTGCTCACGTCCGACGATCGCGTACTGAGTGGACTGTTCGCCGAAGTAGATCCGCGATTCATGCTCGGGGAGCTTGCCCTGCGGCGGGATGTCACGGACGATCCACTCCGGCTGGCCATCGCTTTGCCGGCGGTTGCCGTAGGCGATGACCAGGCCGTAGCCGTGGGTGTAGACGGTGTGGATGTTGTTCCAGTTCTGGTCGGGCAGGCCGGCCAGGTTCATCTCGCGAGCAGCCACCACCACGTCGGTCTCACGGCCATCGATGATGTAGCGGTCGACGTCCAGCACCTCCGGGAAGGTGTAGTAGCCACGCACCTGCTGCAGCTGCTCGAAGGTCGGCCCGATCACCGCGGGGTCCATCAGCCGGATGCCCGGCAACGCCTCGGCGTCCGCCTTCAACTGCCCGGCCCGCACCTGGGTGACGGCGTCATACGGGGTGATCTCGGTATCGGCGATCCCGAACGCCTGCCGCGTGATGTCGATGTGCCGCTGCATGTACGGGTTCTCTTTGTCGGGCTGGTTCGGCGCGACCACGAACGACTGCACGATCGCCGGGTAGATCAGGGTGAGGATCAGGCCCGAGATCACCATCAGCACCACGGCGGCAGCCGGATAGATGCCGCGCTTGAAGACCGGGTTGGCGAAGAAGAGCGCGGCCACCAGGAACGAGATCACCGCCATCACCAGTTTGGCGCCGAGCCGGGCGTGATCGTCGGTGTAGTGGATGCCGGTGAACAGCGTGCCCTGACCGAGCAGCATGGCGTACCGGTCGAGCAGGTTCTGCAGCCCGTACAACACCAGCAGCACCCCGGCCAGCACCGACAGGTGCACCCGGGCCGCCTGGGTGAGCTGGGGACGTCCGGTCGCCCGGACGGCGCGCAGGCCGCCGGTGGCGAAATGCACCACCACCGCACCGATCAGACTGAAGGCCATGGCCGTCAGCAGAAAGGACAGAAACGCCTGCCAGATGGGCAGTTCGAAGACGTAGAACTTGTAGTCGACGCCGAACATCGGGTCGACCTGGCCGAACGGCACCGCGTTGATCCAGCTCAGCACCGGAAGGGTTTCGGTGACCGCCGACATGCCGGCGAGCACGCCGAGCGCAAGCGCGGGGATGGCAACGGCGAATTTGGCGTTGTGCTCCAGCAGCTTGCGGTAGGCGTCCAGGACGGCACTGTCACCCTGCTGCCGAGGTGGCGGCGCGAGCCGGATCGCCAGCCACATGTTGCCGCCGACCAGGACGGCCATCAGCAGGCCGATCCCGAGGAACAGCAGCGCCCGGGTCCACAGCTGGGTGGAGAACACCGCGGCGAAGCCGACGGAGTCGAACCAGAGCTTGTCGGTCCACACCTGGGTGAAGACGGCGAACAGGATCACCAGCACGGCAGCGATGCCGAAGGTCAGCAGCAGGGGGGATCGTCGGTGGACACTTGCAGGCAGGCTCACGCGGGGTCTCCTTGTTCGGTGTCAGTCCAATGTACGTGCCAGCGCAGCAGCCAGCCCGGGAACGAGGTCAGTACTCGAAAGCAGATCGTCGGGGTGGCTGCGGATGCGCGCCACACCATAGCTATCGCCGGCCCGGCTCGCCCCCACCACGACGCGAATCTCCTGGCGTTCCGGGCTGCTCCGGACGCGGTCGGCCGCCAGTGCTCCGCCGCCGCCGAGGTCGGCGTCCGCGGCGCCGGGTAGGAAGAACCTCTCCAGGCTGAGCGCGACACCCGCGACCGCCTCGGGCCAGGTGATCCGGGCCAGCGCTTCGCCGAGGTCCGCGCCGGCCGCGAAGCCGTCCTGCTCGATCGCCGAGAGCTGGCCGGGCTGGGGTTCGAGACCGCCGGTCAGGTGCTCGGCCAACTGCGGCTCGGCGGCGACCAGGTCGGCCGTCGGTACCAGCGCGAACAGCCGTGCGGGCTGATCCCAGCCCACTCCCCCGACATGCCGCTCGATCTCCATCAGGGCAGCGATCAAGGCATCGGACGTCATGCGCAACCCCGCACGTTGCCCGCCTTCGCCGGATCCTTCAGTTCCTGCAGGCTGGCGATCGCATCGGTCAGTGTGGCCACCCGGACCAGCCGCACCGATGTGGAAACGCCCTGGACGTCGGCGCAGTTCTCGGCGGGTACCAGGAAGATCGTGGCACCGACGGCCTCGGCTCCGGAGATCTTCTCCTGGATCCCGCCGATGGCGCCGACCTTGCCGTCACCGGTGATGGTGCCCGTGCCGGCGATCGCCCGGCCGGCGATCAGGTCGCCGGAGGACACCATGTCGTAGACCGCGAGCGCGAAGATCAGGCCGGCGCTCGGCCCGCCGATGTCGGGGCTGATCCGGAACGTCACCCGCGGCGTATAGGAGTAGCCGATGGTCAGGTTGATCCCGACCACCGGCTGAGCGGGGTTGGCGTTGGAGGCCGCTGTGATGATCGTCTGGGTGAGTTCCTGGCGGTCGCGCAGGATCTTGAACAGGATCGCCTCACCGACCGCGTGCTTGTTGATGGCGTCCCGCACCTCATCGGTGCTGCGGACGTCGGAGTTGTTGATCTGCAGAATGAAGTCACCCGGTTTGAGCTTGCCGTCGGCGGGGCTGCCGTTCGACACGCCCACCACCATCGGGTATTCACGCACCTCGCGGCCCGCGGCGCGAAGCGCCGCCGCGACCGCCGACGACTGCGAGTTGTCCATCATCTGCACCTCGCGGGCGCGGATCTCGTCGACGCTGGCACCGGCCGGGTAGACCGCGTCGCGCGGCAGCACCTCACGCGCCGAGAGCCAGTACGACAGCAGCGCCTCGGGCAGGGTCAGCCGGCTGTCGGCGCGGGTCACCGAGACGGTGGTGAGGCGCAACTCGCCGCTCGTCGGATAGGTCGGAATGCCGTCCACCTCGACGCGGGCCTGACCGTCGACCGGCTCGAAAAGGTTCACCGTCGCGCCCGGTGACCAGCTCACGAACGGCACCGGGGTCAGTGACACAACGGCGGCCAAGGCCACGAACAGCAGAGCCGAGACGGCGGCCGTCCAGGTCTGCTTGGTCACCCGACGACCCTACCGGACTTGTTCCGGCCGCCCTGAGCCGACTCCCTTGCCGGGTGCGGGACAATGGACGGGTACCGCGTCGGGCCGGCTGGCTCCGACGACCCGAAACCTCTCGACCTGAGGAGCCCACCCATGGCCAACGACCCGGACCTCCCCGACGGCGACCAGCCGTCCGAGGAGAACCCGCTGGCCCAGTTCCTCGCCCAGTTCGGCATCACCCCCGGCCCGGACGGCGAGTTCGACATGGCCGCCCTCACCCAGCGACTGCAGGGCGTGATGGCGCAGTTCCAGACCCAGATGGCCGGCTTCGGTCCGAGCGACGCCAGCAGCGGGATGAACTGGACCTTCACCAAGGACATCGCCCGCCGGGTGACCGCCTCGCTGGGTGCCGACCAGGCCCCGTCCTCTGCTCAGGCGGGCCAGGTCCGCGACGCCACCGGCCTGGCCGACCTGTGGCTGGACGAAGAGATCGGCTTTCCCCGGCTGAGCACACCGGCGGTCGCGTGGAGTCGCGCGGAATGGGTGGAAGGCACCTTCGAGACCTGGCGGAAGCTCGGCAACCCGATCGTGACCAGCCTGTCCGCCGCGTTGGGTGCGCTGATGTCGCGCGAGGCCGGGCCCGGCGAAGAGTTCATGAAGCCGATGGTGCGCGCGGCGGCGTCCGGCATGTTCGCGGCCCAGGTCGGACAGTCTGTAGGCAGGTTGTCGGCCGAGGTGCTGAGCGTCAGTGACATCGGGCTGCCGCTGGGCACCCATCCGCAGGTTGCCCTGCTGCCCACCAACATCGAGGCATTCGGTGCCGAACTCGAATCGGTGACCGCAGCCGATGTGCTGCTCTTCCTCGCACTACGCGAATCGGCACGGCAGCGGCTGTTCGCGGCAGTCGGCTGGCTCGGACCGCAGCTGCACGCACTGGTCGAGCACTACGCCCGCGACATCACCATCGACAGTTCCGCACTGGAGCAGGCGATCGAGCAGCAACTCAGCGCCGCGATGAGCGCGGACGACCTGGAACGCGCCGGGCAGACCCTGGCCGGCAAGCTGTTCGAGCCGGCGGTGACGGCTGAGCAGGCCGAGGTCCTGGAACGGCTGGAGACCTTGCTTGCGCTGGTGGAGGGCTGGGTGGACGAGGTCGTCGGCCACACGATGAGCCGCTGGATGCCGAACGGGCAGGCGCTGACCGAGGTCGTCCGGCGCCGCCGGGCAGCCGGCGGTCCCGCCGAGAGCGCGTTGAAGAGCCTGGTCGGGCTTGAGTTGCGGCCCCGGCGCACCCGGGACGCCGCCAACCTGTGGGCTGCCGTCCGCGCGACCCGGGGTGCCGAGGCGCGCGACGCGGCCTGGAGCCATCCCGACCTGATCCCAACCTCGGCCGACCTCGACGATCCGCTGGGGTATGCCGAGCACGGCCACCAGGTGGTGCCCGACGAGTTGGACGCCGAGCTACAGAAGCTGCTGGACGAGGAGGGCGAGCGGTAGTCGCTGGTCGAGACCCCTGCCACCGTCGGTCGAGCTCGTCGTCACCGGTGGTCGAGCTTGTCGAGGCCTCTTCTTGTGGCTGGGTTTCGGTGGTTGCGGTTTGTTCCGCGGAGTGGGCTGCACCCCGTCCCGCCCGTGCGCAGCTCGTCCTACTTCTGCTTTCGTCTTTCAGTCCCTGGCAGGGGACTCGCGCGCTTTACGCCCGCCACACCAGGACGGGGTGCAGCCCACTCCGCTTTTCGGTTGCGTCACTGCCGGGCCACCCCGTTGGTCGAGCTTGTCGAGACCCCCGTGCCAACCCCTGCTGTCGATCTGCTCGTTGGTCGAGCTTGTCGAGACCCCGTGCCGCAGAGGTCTCAACGTGGAGCCCGGACCAGCGTGAACTGGTGTGATGTCAGTCCTCGGCTATCGACAGGCCTTGGGCGCTGCTCCAGCCTTCCAGGAAGCCTTTGGCGCGTTCGGTTTCGGGGTAGCGGGCGACCAGGGCGTGGAAGCGGGCCGAGTGGGTGCGCTCCAGCAGGTGGGCGAGTTCGTGGACCAGCACGTAGTGGGCGACCCAGTCGGGCATCTGCTGGAGCCGGTCGGACAGTCGGATCTGTCCGGTCGCCGTGGTGCAGGAACCCCACCGCTGCCGTTGCCGGGATGACCAGCTGACGCTGAACTCCGGCGTCGGCCGCCCCGGCTCGGCCAGGTAGCGGGCGAACAACTCGTGGGCCCGCTCCCCGAGCGCGGCATCCTCGGCCGGTGGACGCCGTCCGGCCTCCTGCGCCAAGAAGCGAGACACGAATCCGGGAATCAGCTCCCGTTCCTGCCGCCGAGTCATCCGTTCGGGGACCAGGACGACCAGGGTGCCCGCCTCACGCACGATGCCCATCGTCGTGCGGCGCCGGCGACTGCGCCGCACCACGTAGTTCTCCGGGGTCATGGGTCGAGGCTACGGCCCGGTCGGACGTCGCCGTCCCACGGACCCGGCGTCGTGTTGACCAGCCGCCCGATGCCCTACTACGGTCGGTCCGGACGAGGCCCTCGGCTACTCCGCTCGCAGGGGAAGGCAAGCGGATGACGCCGTGGGCCTCGTCTTCATCGCGGGCACGACTCACGAGAATGCCCGCGCGCGCCGCACGGGCACAGGTGCCGTATGCTGAACCGGCAAGCGCGCTGTGATTGTTGCCAGCGCACACCACCAATAGGAGGAAATGACGTGGCCGACGACACCTACAGCGGTTCGTTCTACTGCGTGAAGTGCAAGGACCACCGCGACGCCAGCGGCGACGTGACGGTCAACGCAAAGGGAACGCGGATCGCCAAGGCCAAGTGCCCCGTTTGTGGGACGAATCTGACCCGCTTCCTGCCCAAGGCCTGAGCCATCGCTGAAGGCGCCGCACGCTTCGTGCGGCGCCTTCGGCATGTCCGGACGCAGTCGGTGCGGCTCGGGTGTTGTCCGTTGGCCCTCGAGTGTTGTCCGTCGGCGCAGATCGCGTGACCTGGCGCCGGCTCCCCGTCCACGATGTCGTGGTGGAGGTTTCGCTGCGACCCCAGAGCTGGCAGCTGCGGGCGCCGGCACCGGTGCTAAGGCGGCCGGACGGCGTCGTCCAGTTGGGTCTGGAGCCTCCCGCCGGCGTCCTGCTCGGCTCTCTTCCACCTGCAGCGGATCAGGTCCTCGACGCACTGCTGGAGCCGTGCAGCATGCAACGGCTGGCCCGGATCGCCGGTCGGACTGCCGAGCAATGGCTTCCCGGCCTGCTCGCCGGGCTGGAGCGCACTGGTCTGCTGCGCCGGCCGGAGCCGCCGGCCGGCGCGGTCACTGTGGTCGGTACGGATCAGCTGGCCCTGCAGTTGACCCGGCTGTTGCTCGACACGATCGCCGGGCCGATCGACGTGGTGTTGCCCGGCATCCCGGTGCCGCCGACCGCGCTGACCCGGCTGCAGGGCCGTCACCAAGGTCGGGTCCTGGTCAACGATCACCTCAGCGCCGAACGGACGGCGTCCCAGTTGACCCTGGTCTGCGTGCGCGCGCTGGAGGCGGACCGTGCGTTGCTTCGGCAGGTCGCCGGCCCACACCTGGTGGTCGCGTGCAGCGATCTCGGAGCCGGTGTCGGGCCACTGGTGGTGCCCGGCCGGACGGCCTGTCTGCGCTGTGAGGACCTGCACCGACTCGAGCGCGACCCGGCCTGGCCGGAGTTGTTGCTGCAACTCAGCCGGCCGCGGGCCACCGACGCTGCAGCAGTCGACTTGCAGTGGGCCGCCAGCAGCGCCACGCTGCAGGCGGCGTCCTGGCTGGCCGGCGGCGTCCCGGACTCGCTGGGTGCCTGCCTCGTCCTCGACGCGGACGGCGCTCTGCGGGTCCGCCGGCTGCGGGCACACCCGGGTTGCGGCTGCGGGGTCACCGCCTAGGGTCCGTTTCGCACGGTTGGCACAATGGCGCCATGGACGGCCCGGACCACGACACCGAGGACCGCCCGCTGCCCACCTCGTCGCTGGCTCGAGCTTCGAAGATGCTGTCGTTGCCGCTCGGCGCGGCCGGCCGGCAGGCGGTCGGCCTGGGCCGGCGGCTGCTCGGTGCCGACGCCGAACGGGTCGACACCGAGCTGCGCACCGCCGCCGCGGAACAGCTTTTCGCCGTCCTCGGCGAACTTAAGGGCGGGGCGATGAAGTTCGGCCAGGCGCTCAGCATGTTCGAAGCGTTCCTGCCCGAGGAGGTCGCCAAGCCGTACCGGCAGCATTTGGCGAAGCTGCAGGACAGCGCTCCCCCGCTGCCGTCCTCCCGCGTGCAGGCGGTATTGCGCAGCGAGCTCGGGCCACGCTGGCGGGAGCGTTTCACCAGCTTCGACCTGCGGCCGGCGGCGGCGGCGTCCATCGGCCAGGTGCACCGCGCGGTACTCACCAACGGTCAGCCGGTGGCGGTGAAGATCCAGTACCCCGGTGCCGACCAGGCACTGCGTTCCGATCTGCGCCAGATCGAGCGGCTGGCGAGTGTGGTCGCACCGCTCGCCGGCGGCGCGGACGTGGTGACCATGAGCCGGGAGCTGGCCGCCCGGATCTCGGAGGAAGTCGACTACACATTGGAGGCCGACAACCAGTCCCGCGCCGCCGCTGCGTTCGCCGACGACGCCGAGTTCGCGGTGCCCCGGGTCTGGGAGGCCACGCCGCGGCTGCTGGTCAGCGACTGGCTGGACGGTCGCCGGTTGTCCAGCATCGCCGACGACACCACCGCGGAGCGGAACCGGGTCGGTCTGGCCTACGTCCGGTTCCTGTTCGCCGGCCCCGCCCGCGCCGGCCTGCTGCACGCCGACCCGCATCCCGGGAACTACCTGGTGCTGCCGGACGGCCGGCTCGGTGTGGTCGATTTCGGGCTGGTCGCCCGGCTGCCGGAGGGACTGCCGTCCGCGATGGCCCGGCTGATCCGATTGGCCATCGCCGACGACGCGGACGCCACGGCCGCCGGGCTGGCCGAGGAGGGCTTCATCTCCCGCGACGTCGATGCTCGGGAGTTGCTGGGCTACTTGGAGCCGTTCGTCGAGCCGGCGCGATATGACGAGTTCCACTTCAACCGCGAGTGGATGCGCGCCCAGTTCCTGCATGTGCGGGGCAGTTCGACCCGCGACGGGGTGGGAATGAAACTGACCATTCCGCCGGTGTATGCGCTGATCCATCGTGTCTGGCTAGGTGGGATAGCCGTCCTGGCACAACTCGACGTGACCGCCGGGTTCCGCGGCGTGCTGGCCGAATACCTGCCCGGTTGGAACGACTAGGGACGCGCTGATCGCCGTTGATCCGGCTTGGTGAGACCGGAAACCCGGGCCCCCGGCAAGGGTTTCGACAAGCTCAACCCGCGTTGATCGGCTTTCCTCAGCGCGACGCCCGCAGGATCTCGAGCACGGCTTCGGAGTACCTGTCCGCCTTTGCGCGGCCGACGCCCGCGATCCCCAACAGCCCTGACCGATCGGTCGGCCGGGCCTCGGCGATGGCCATCAAGGTGGCGTCAGTGAACACGCAGAACGGAGGCAGGCCGGCGTCCGCGGCCTCTTGCCGCCGCCATTCGCGCAGCAACTCCCAGGTCCGCTCGTCGTAGTCGGATGGGCAGTCGGCATGCCGGCCCAGTTTCAGCTCGGCGCCGGCGGCGAGCGGGCCGCCGCAGACGCGGCAGGTCAGACTGTGTTTGCTCCGGTTCTTCTGGCTGCCCCGGGCCGGCCGGGCCGGTTCGGTCTCGGGACGCACGCCGTCCAGGAACCGGGAGGCCTTGCGCCGCGCCGATCCGCCGTCGCGGGAGGTGGCCCACGAAACCCACAGGTGCCGCTTGGCCCGGGTGATCCCCACGTAGAGCAGCCGACGCTCCTCGGCAACCTGCTGGGGTGACTGGGCCAGCGCGAACGGCAGCGTTCCTTCCTGGACGCCGACCAGCGCGACGCCTTCCCACTCCAGGCCTTTGGCACCGTGCAGGGTGGACAGCGTGACGCCCGCGCCGGCCGGGGCGTGTTCGACACGGGCCCGCTCGTCGATCTCGGCCAGCAGGCCCGCCAGCGTGGGGTGGTCGGTCCGCCCGGCGAACTCCTCGGCCAGCCCGAGCAGTGCCGCCAGCGACTCCCACCGCTCGCGCGCCTGGCCCTGACCCGACGGCGGCTCCGCCGTCCAGCCCTGACCGGCCAGCACGCCGCGCACCGCGGCGACCAGCTCGCCGGGCTCGGCCGCCAACTGGCCCTTCAGCGCCACGATCGCGTTGCGCACCTCGGGACGCTGGAAGAACCCCTCGGACGCCCGCAGGCTGAACGGCACGCCGGCACTCGACAGCGCCGCTTCGTAGGCGGGCGACTGGGCATGAATGCGGTACAGCACCGCCAGCTCTGCCGGGGCGACGCCGTCGGCGATCAGTCCGGCGAGCCAGCGGGCCACCTGTGCCGCCTCGTCGGACTCGGTGGCGGCCTGGGTGAACAGCGGCCGCGGCCCGCTGCCGCCTTGGGCGAACAACCGGACGCCCTCGGCCGGCCCCTGGGAGTGCAGCACCCGATTTGCCAGCTCGACGACCTGTTCGGTGGAGCGGTAGTCGCGCATCAGCCGGATGATCTCCGCCTCGGGATGCTGAATCGCGAACCGGGTCAGGTAGCTCGATCGTGCGCCGGCGAAGGAGTGGATGGTTTGCGCCGCGTCGCCCACCACACACAGGTCCGGGCGTTCGGTCTGCCACAGCTCCAGCAGCTTCTGCTGCAGCGGGCTGACGTCCTGATATTCGTCGACGACCAGATGACGGTAGGTGCGCCGTACCTGGGCGCGGACGTCGTCGTGATCGGAGAGCAGCGCCACCGCGCAGAGCAGCACATCGTCGAAATCGATGACACCCCGGTCGCTCTTGATCTGCTCGTACGCCCCGTAGATGCGTCCGACCGTGGTGGCGTCGACGGCGGACACCTCGCGACCCTGGGCCGCGGCCAGCTCGGCATAGTCGGCAGGCGGGACGTTGCTCACCTTTGCCCAGCTGATCTCGGTGAGCAGATCGCGCAAGGTGCCCGACTCGGCGCGATGACCGAGCAACCGTGCGGCGGCCTCGGCCATCATGCCGGCCCGATGGTCGCTGACCCGCGGCAGCTGGTGACCCATCGCGGCCGGCCAGAAGTACTGCGCCTGGCGTAGCGCGGCGGAATGGAAGGTGCGCGCCTGCACCCGCGGAAAGCCCAGGTCCCGCAGCCGGCCGCGCAGCTCACCCGCAGCCCGGGTGGTGAAGGTGACTGCCAGTACCGCGTGCGGATCGTAGGCTCCCGTCGCGCAGCCGTAGGCGATGCGGTGGGTGATCGCCCTGGTCTTGCCGGTTCCGGCGCCCGCGATCACCGCGACCGGCGCGCCGAAGGTGGTCGCAACAGCCCGCTGCTCAGCGTCGAGAGCAGCCAGTAGAGCGTCGGGATCCGGCACGCCAAACACTGTAGAACGCGGTTCGGACACTCGCTGAATCACCGCCGGTCAGAGCCGAGCTGATCGACGCGCTGCCGGCCCCCTGAGCCCAGCGAGAACTGTCCGAGCCGCCCCCTAGGGTGTTGCCCAGCATGACCGGACTGTTTCTTCATCGCAGCGACGACGCCACCGCGCTGGCCGCCGAACTGGCCTCCCGGCTGGGCGGCGTCCGTCCCGACCCGTTTGCCACCGAGCTGGTGGTGACGCCGCACGCGCACCTGCGCCGCTGGCTCACCAACGAGCTGGCCCATCGACTCGGACGGCCCGGCGAAGGCATCTGCGCCGGCATCGACTTCGTCACCCCCGGACGCCTGCTGCGCGACCTGGGCGAGCCGCTCGCGCAGTGGCGGGCCCGGCGCCTGGCCTGGCGGCTGCTGGCGGTCGTCGACGCCCGCGACGACGTTCCCGAGCTGGTTCAGTTGCGCCGGCATCTGGCCAACTCGCGCGACGGTTACCGGGTCGGACGCCGGATCGCGCGCCTTTTCGAGCGCTACCTGGAGTGGCGGCCCGATCTGGTGAGCCGCTGGAGCGCCGGCGACGACTGCGACGAGCAGGGCCGGTCCCTGGGCTTTGACGGCTGGCAGCCGGTGCTGTGGCGACTGGTCGCCGCCGATGCCGACCCGGTGGCCGAACGTGCCGCCTTGCTGGCCAACCTGCGCCAACGACCCGATCGGCTGACGCTGCCGGCTTCGGTGTCCTTCGTGCAGCCCAATTCGCTGTCGCCGTGGTGGGTCGAGATCCTGTCCGCGCTGGCCCAACACCGTGACGTCCACATCTCGCTGCGGCAGGTGAGTGCCGCGTCCTGGCCGCTGCCGCTGCCCGACGACCCGGCCACCCGGCTGAGCGTCTTCGAGTCGGGTGCGCAGCGGGGTCTGCTCCCCCACGCGAAGGATGAGCTGCTGACCGGCGGTGCCCGGGCGTCCGGCACGCTGGGCTGGCTGCAGGGCCGGCTGGCCGGACGCCGCACGCCAGCGCCACCCGCCGACGGCAGCGTCGAAGTCCACGCCGGCCACGGCCTCGACCGGCAGGTTGAGATCCTGCGCGACGCGATCACCGCAGTGTTGGCGTCCGACCCGACGCTCGAGCCGCGGCACATCGCCGTCGGCTGCGCCAATCTGGGCGCCGCCGCACCGCTGATCACGGCCGCCTTCCGGCTGCCCCCCGACGTGCCCGGACGGCACCCCGCCAACGACTTCCGGGTGCAGGTGGCCGACCGCAGCTCGGCCGACAGCAACCCGCTGCTCGGCATCGTGGTCCGGCTGCTGGGCCTGGTCGAGTCACGCGCCACGGCCGCCGACGTGCTCGACCTGTGCGCCCAGCCGGCAGTCGCGGCCCGGTTCGGGTTCGACCCGGAGACTCTTGAGCGGCTCGGCCAGCTCGCCGTCGAATCCGGGGTGCGCTGGGGGCTGTCGGCCCGGCATCGCGACCGGTACGGTCTGGGGGCGCTGCGGCAGAACACCTGGATGGCCGGTCTGCAGCGCATGCTGCTCGGTGTCGCGCTGAGCGAGGACCGGCTGCCGGTCATCGGAACGACGCTGCCGCTGCACGACGTCGAAGATCGCGACCTGGACGGCCTGGGCGGTTTGGCCGAGCTGCTCGCGCGGCTCGGGCTGTTCGCCGCCGCGGCCGAGACTGCGACCACGCTGTCCGGTTGGGTCCAGCGTCTCCAGCAGGCCGTCGACGACTTCACGCTGACCAGCGGCGACGCGGCCTGGCAGCGCACCGACGCGCAGGCGCGGCTGGCCGAACTCGCCGAACGCGGTGCCGGCGACGCCGTGCTGCGCCTGGCCGATCTGAACGCGCTGGTCGTCGACGAGTTCGAGCGCGGTGCGGCACGCTCCACCTTCGGCAACGGCTCCCTCACCGTCTGCTCGCTGAAGTCGCTGCGCGGCGTGCCCTACCGGGTGATCTGCCTGCTCGGACTCGACGACGGGGTGTTTCCCGGCAGGGGCGAACGCGACGGCGACGACCTGATGCTGCGGGAGCCCCGGCCCGGCGAGCCCGACCCGGTGGCCGAGGACCGCCAGGCGCTCGCGGACGCGGTCGGCGCAGCGCGGCAGGCGCTGGTCCTGGTCCATCAGGGGCGATCGGCGACGACCAACGAGAAGGTGCCGCCACCGGCCGCCCTCGCCGACCTGCTCGACGTGCTGGCCGAGGGCGGTGTGACGCCGCATCAGCATCCCCTGCAGCCCTTCAGCCCCTACCTGTACGGCAGCGGAGGGGGCGAGCCGGTGAGCTACGACCCGGCCGGCCTGCGCGGTGCGCGCGCCCTGCTCGGTCCCCGCCGCGAGGTGCGGGCCGAGACCGCCGTCCCCCCGGCCGCGCCGCTCACCGAGGTGACCCTCGACGAACTGATCGCGCTGGCGTCCGATCCGGTAAAGCACTTTCTGCGGGCCCGCTGCGATCTCAGCCTCGGTGGGTCCGACGACCCGGGCGAAGAGGTGCCCATCGAACTGGGTGGGTTGGAGCAGTGGGCGGTCGGCGACCGGATGCTGACCTTGGCCCGTGACGGTCACAGTCGCGACGACGCCGTCCACGCCGAGTGGCTGCGCGGCCAGGTTCCACCCGGCGAACTCGGCAACCGGATGCTGGCCGACGTCGCCACGACGGTGGGGCGGATCATGGCCAATCTGCCGGTGTCCGCCGATGTCCCGGTGGTGCACCATGACCTGGTTGTCGATTGTGGCCCGGTCCGGCTGACCGGCCGGGTCTCGACGCAACAGGATCTGATCGTCGATGCGACCTATTCCAAGCTGAGCCCCAGACATCGACTCGCCAGCTGGCTCCGCCTGCTCGCCCTGACAGCCGCCACCGGGCAGACCTGGCGGGCCGCGGTGGTCGCCAGGAGCTGGACGCTGCGGCTGCGTGGACCCGAACCCGAGGCCGCCCACGCCCTGCTGTGCCGCTGGGTGCGGTTGTACCGGCTCGGTCTGGACTCCCCGCTTCCCGTGCCGGCACAGTTCGGCGCCCGCCTGGCCGAGTTCCTCGCCGACGGCAGGGACCCGTTCCGCGAACTCAAGGAACTGGGCAAGTCCTACCGCACCTGGGGCGACCAGGCGTGGCCGATGTTCTATCCCACGGTCGACGACCTGTTGGCGGTCGGCATCGGCGCCGACGATCTCGATCAACCCGGTGAAACCGTGCTGGCCTGCGCCGCGGCCCGGCTGATGTGGCAGCCGCTGACCGACCATGAGGTGCGCTGATGGAGCGTTACGACGACTTCGACCCGAACGGTCCGCTGGGCACCGGCACGACGGTGCTGGAGGCGTCCGCGGGCACCGGGAAGACGCATGCGATCGCCGATCTGGCGGTGAAGCTGCTGGGCTCCGGCGGCACCACCGTCGACCGGCTGTTGCTGGTCACCTTCGGTCGCGACGCCACCCGTGAACTCCGCTCGCGGGTGCGCGAGCATCTGCTCGACGCGGCCCGCGACACGGTCGACCCGACGGTCCGGATGCGGCTGGGTCGGGCCATCGCGGGCTTCGACGCAGCGGCGGTGATGACCATTCACGAGTTCTGCCAGGCGATGTACGCCCGGCTCGGGGTGCTCGCCACCGGGGACCCGTCGGGCACCCTGCTGCCCGATCTGCGTCCGCTGGTCCGCGAAGTCGCCGTCGACGAATACCTGCGGCGCTACGCGTTCGTCGAACGCCGCCCACCGATGCCGCTGGCCGACAGGCACCAGTGGGACGACCGCAACGGCGCCGACCGACTCGCCCAGGACGCCGTCGAGAACGCGTTACGGACGATCGTGCCCACCGACGCTCCGAACCCGGCCGCCGAGCGGATCCGGTTCGCCGAACAGGTGCGGGAGACCTCCGCCGAGCGCCGCCATCGGCTGGGCGTGCTCACCTTCGACGACCAACTGCTCCGGCTGCGCACCGCGCTGGCCGACCCGGTGACCGGCGCCGACGCCTGTGCGCGGTTGCGCGACACGGTCGACTACGTCCTGGTGGACGAGTTCCAGGACACCGACCCGGTGCAGTGGGACATTCTGCGGCGACTCTTCGACGGCCACCGCCCGATGGTGCTGATCGGCGACCCGAAGCAGGCGATCTATACCTTCCGCGGGGCAGACGTGCAGGCCTATCTGCGCGCCGCCGACGGCGCCACCGAACGCTTCGGGCTGAGCCGCAACTACCGCAGCGACGCCGCCCTCGTGGAGGCACTGGGCACCCTGTTCGAGGGGCTGCGGCTCGGTGACGGCATCGACGTGCGTCCGGTGAGCGCCGACCGGCCGGCCTGCGGGTTGCGGCAGGGCGGCGTCGAGGTCGCCCCGTTGGTGCTGACCACCGTCGACCAGCAGCAGCGGTGGACACACGCCCGCGACCAGATCGCCGGCGATGTCGCCGCGCAGGTGCGCGGGCTGCTGGAGGGTCACGAACTCTTCGTGGACGAGGCGGCGAGCGGCCCGGGGTGGCGTCGGGTCGACCCTGGTGACATCGCGGTCCTGGTGCGCACCAACCCCACCGCCCAACGGGTCGCCGACGCGCTCCGCGCCCGCGGCATCCCGGTTGCACTGAGCGGTGCCGAGAGCATCTTCTCCTCTCCGGCGGCCGAGGACTGGTTGCTGCTGCTGCGGGCCTTGGCCAGCGGCTGGCGCGGCGACCTGCGCAAGGCGGTCCGAACGGTGTTCTTCGAGGCGTCGCTGGCCGACCTGGCGAGCGCCGACGAGCCTCAGGTGGCGTTCTGGACGGCCACCCTGCGGCAATGGGACCGCATCCTGCGCAGCGCGGGCGTGGCCGCGTTGTTCGCAGCCATCGGTGCCGAGACGGGCTTCATCGACCGTGTCCTGGCCCGCCCCGACGGTGAGCGGTTGATGACCGACTTCCGGCACGTCGCCGAGTTGCTGCACGAGGCGTCCGGGCATGAGCGGCCGAGCGCCACCTGGCTGGCCGAGTGGCTCGCCGAGCAGCTCAAGCGACCTGCCGCCGAGAGCGAACGCACCCGTCGGCTGGAGACCGACTCGCGAGCCGTCCAAGTCAAGACGGTGCATCGCGCGAAGGGTCTGCAGTACCCGATCGTGCTGCTGCCCGATCTGTGGAAGCCTTTTGATTCCAGCGCTGACAACGGCGGACGGCTGCTGTTCCACGACGACGAGGGCCGCGCGGTGATCGACCTCGGCGGCATCGAGGCGCCCGGCCGCGCCGAGCGTTTCCGCCGGGCCCAGCGGGAGGAGGACGAGGAAGAGCTGCGGCTGCTGTATGTCGCCTTCACCCGCGCCCGTTGTCAGGTGCGGGCATGGTGGGCGCGCACCGAGCAGACCGCCGCTTCGGCGCTGCAGCGGGTGCTGTACCGCCCCCGGACCGGCGAGGCGTCCGTGCCGGCCGCGCGCTACCCGCTGGACGTCCCGCCCGGCACCCTGTCCCCCGGCGAGCTGGACTGGCTGCAGCGCACCCCCGGCATCGAGGTGCGGCCGATCGAGATCCGCACCCGCCAGCCCGCCCCGCCGGCCGCCGGCCCGACCACGATGCTGCGGGCACGTGGTTTCCGCCGCTCCATCGACGCCGACTGGCGCCGGACGTCCTATTCGGGCCTGACCGCCGGCGTCCACCACGACGCACCGCTGCTGCGCGACGAACCGGAGGATTCGCAGGGTGCGACGCCGCCCGCCATCGCGTCGGTGCCGTCGCCGATGCGTGACCTGCCGGGCGGCACGCAGTTCGGCACGCTGGTGCACGCCCTGTTCGAGCAGGTCGACCCCGGACGCGATCCCAGCGCGTTGCGCACCAACCTGGCCCGCGCCGCGGCCGAGTGGCTGCCGCGGTTCCCGCTGCCCGGGGTGGACGCCGCTCAGCTGGCCGAGTCGCTGCTGCCGGCGTTCGCGACCCCGCTCGGACCGCTGGCCGACGGACGCAGCCTGGCCCAGCTGCAGCTGACCGACCGACTCGCCGAACTCACCTTCGACCTGCCGATGGAGCCCGGCGCTCCGTTCACCCTCGGCGACATCGCCGTCCTGCTACGCCGGCACCTGCCCGCCGACGATCCGCTGGTCGGTTATCCGGCTTTGCTGGCCGATCCCGTGCGGTGGGGCCCGGACGCCGAACCCCCGCTGGTCGAGCGGGGATCGAGAGACCTGAACCCTTGCGACCGTATCCGCGGATCCGCCACAGTAGGCACCACCACCCTCCCCGCACCGACCGATCGTGAGCGCAGCTCACCAAAGCCGCCGAGGAGCACCGATGGATCGCGCACTCCCCCGTATCACCCGGCTCGTCTGCGGCGTCGCGCTCGCGGCGCTGTTCGCCGGCTGTTCCGCCTCCGGTGAGAGCGGCGGTCAACCCGGCGGGGCGGAACCCGGTGGCACGGCGTCGGTGCCAGCGGCGTCCGAATCGGCAACTGCGTCGTCCGGGCCGGAGACGGACGCCATCCGTGCCCTGGATCCGAAGTCGCTGGACTGGCAATGGTTCGAGGACCATTCACTCTCGATCAAGGTCGATCTGGCCAAGCCGGACGCCAACGGGCGCAGCTACACCCTCGGCAAGCCGGTCTATTCGGACGCCGACGGCGACGGCCGCCTGGACATGGCGGTCCCGATCGCCCAGCTGGACGGCAACGGCTACCGCCAGCATTGGCACATCTGGCTGGCCACCGCCTCCGGCGGCGCCGAACAGGTGATGGTCCCGATCGGGCTGACCGCCCGATGCGGCGATGCCACCACGAAGGTGACCGCTGTCACTGGCGGCTTCCAGGTGAAGGAGCGGCTGCGCGAACCGATCATCGACGACCATCTGCCCTGTTCCAGCCCCGGCACTTTCATCTCGACCCGCCACGTCGGCGTCGAGCGAGCCGGTGACACCGTCGCACTGGTGAACCTGAAGGATCGCCGCGGCTACGGCGGGGTCTGCCCCACCGTGCCGCGGACCGAGACCGGTCAGGTCAAGGTCTGGGGTGCGGTGGCGCCCACGAACGCGGCACCGCTGACCATCGACGGCAAGCGGATGTACCTGGTCTGGACCAATGCCCACCCGCTGACCAGTGGAGCCGAGCCGATGCGGTTGGCCGCCGTCTGGCCGGCCGGTGGCAACTCCGACAAGCGGCTCTGCGTGTGGACCGATCCGGGCCGGTACGAGAGCTCGTGAGCGGCGACGCACCTGCACGGTGAGTTCGGGGCGGGCCGCCCGGAGGGGCGTCAGCGATGAACGGAGCGGAAGCTGGCACCCGGCCGCAGTCGGCTACCCAGGAGCTCGGGCACCGTCACGAACTGGAATCCGCGTGCCCGGAGTCGATCGATGATGCGGGCGTAGGCGGCGCGCGTCGTCGGATGGATGTCGTGGGACAGCACGATCGAGCCGTTGCGCGTCGCCGCCACCACTCGGCTGGCGACCACCGCGGAGTTGCGGTCGCGCCAGTCCAGCGGATCGACGTCCCACAGCACCTGCGTCATCCCCTGCGCTCCGGCGATCCGCAGGATGGCTCGGTTGGTGCCGCCGTAGGGCGGGCGGAAGACGACAGGTGCCGGCGCGCCGGCCGCGACGATGGCGCGGTTGGTGCGAACGAGCTGGGCGCGCACCTTCGCCAGACTGAGCCGGGTGAGCAGCGGATGATCCCAGCTGTGGTTGCCGACCACATGGCCGTCAGCCACGATCTGCCGGATGACGGCAGGCTCCCGAACGACCTGCCTGCCGAGCACAAAGAAGGTCGCTTTCACTTTCTTCGCCCGCAGCACCGTCAGCAGTTCGGTGGTCTCGGCGACCGGTCCGTCGTCGAAGGTCAGCGCCACGCACTTCACCTTCGCGCAGTTGACCCGCGGAGTCGCAGGGGTCGTCAGGCTGGTCGAGGGCGTGACGGACGGGGTCGGCCCGTCGGTGGAGGTCGACGGTGCGGGCTGGCTCGTGTGATCGGCGCTTCGGGTGTGGGTCGGCGCAGACGACGACGGCGTGCAGCCGGCCAGCCCCGCGATCAACGCCAGCAGGGTGGCTCCGGCCAGAGCCGCGCCGGTGAACCTCGTCCGCCGGGGCGGGCTGGATTGGTGGCGGCCGGGCTCGGACCGACTGGTGCTGCGAATCATTGGCGCCTCTGGGGAGTGGGTGACGTGTGTGGACCGGCAGCGGTCGGGATGACAGGGATCTCCAAGGTCGACACGGCGCCGGGCGCCCAGAACAGGGTAGCGCTACCCGACCCGCTCGGTTCGTAGTTGGTCGGGAAGTGACCGAATAGGGGGTTGCGCGGCTGCAGGTAGCGTCCTGCGATCAGCAGGCGCAGACTGTCGCCGGCACGGAAGAAGGTGGCCGAAGGGCTCAGCGGAATGAGGACCTCGACCTCGTCGCCGTCCTCGACCCTCTGGAGGGTGCGGAAGGTGTGCACGGGCTGATGCGGGGTGCTGCGTTCGGCGTCCAGTTCCCGCAGCGCGAGTCGCAGCCGGCCCTGCGCGACGTGGTCGCGTCCGTAGCCGTAGGAGCCCTCGAACGGGACCGGCGCGCCATCCGACCATTTCTCGACCCCGACGAACAGCCGCGGATCCGCTGCGCCGGTCGTCGCCACGCGGAGTCGCAGGGTCATCGGGCCGCTCACTTCGGTGTCTTCCCGGAAGCGGTAGTCGAATCTGGCCGCGTTCTGGGTCAGGTCGAACGTGACCGATCCGGCTGCGTTCTCGATCTCGGTCAGGACGCCGTCGCCACCCAGGTGCAGCCGGCGCCACTCGGTGCGGGCAATCGGCCACTCCTGTTCGTCCCGCACCGCCACGACGTGATCGCGTCGATCCCGGATCTCGAACCGTACGGGAGGCAGAGCAGGGACGTCCTCCTCGCAGAGGTATCGCGCGAAGAACAAGCGCTGATGCTCGCGCGCGTCGTCGCCGTAGAAGGTGGCCCACTTGCCGCCGCGATGAACGTAGGCGTGCCGGTGCACCGAACCGACCTGTTGGAAGGCGCGCATCGATCCCACGCTGTGCAGATTCGCGTCTGAGAAGCTGGTGCACTCAAGAATCGGCACGGTGATCCGCGCCAGGTCGGGCGTGATGGCGTCCCACCAGGCGTCGCGCAGCAGGTGTTCGCGCCGCTCGACCGCGAGGTTCGTCTTCAGCCGGGCCACCCGGGCGCTGAGGAAGAGCCACACTCGGGCGAACCCGTTCTCGACGACGCCACCCGGGGTGAAGAAGTCGCGGTAGGCGTCGGTGAAGCCCTCCCAGGGGCAGATCGCCTTCAATGCGGGAGGGTTCAGGGCGGCGACCTTGTACTGCGACAACGCGAGGTAGGACACGCCCAGCATGCCGACCCGGCCGCTCGACCACGGCTGCTCGGCCGCCCACGCGATCACCTCGGCGATGTCCTGCGCCTCCTGATCGGAGAACAGGGCGCCGCGGGCCTCGGAGTGTCCGCCGCCGCGGGTGTCCAGGTTGATCACGGCGTAGCCCTGCTGGGCCCACCAGACCGGGTCGGGAGCCTCCCAACTGGTTTGGTCCGAGATCCGCAGCGGGGCCGGCTGGTTCATGATCCGGAACTGCGGGTTGACGGACCATCCGCCGCGCCGCTTCTTCGGCACCGCGTCCTTGCCGTACGGGTGCGCCGACAACAGCACCGGCAGCGGCCCCGTCGCATCGGTGGGTCGGTACAGGTTGAGTCGCAAGGTGACGCCGTCGCACATCGGCACCGCCACGTCCGCGTCTTTGCGGACATCGCCGGCCATCTCGTACACGGTCACCGGCGGACGAAGGATCGCCGCCACCCGGCGGCGAGCGTACGCGGCCCGTCCAGGACGCCCCCACGGCTGATCAAGCGCAGTTCGCTCCATGCTCCACCCCTCTCACAGTCAATGCTTTTGAGCAATGTTCTAGTGTACTTGATCGACACTCTAAACCATGGGCTATGCTGCTGTCCATGACCACTGGTACCGTCCCCGACGACGACCACCGCAGCCGCCAGAAGCGCGTCGGCGCGGCCCTGCGCAGCGAGACCCGGATCAGGCTCCTGACGGCTGCCGAAACCGAATTCCAAGCGCACGGCTACACCGGCACCACCGTCACCCGGCTCGCCGCCGCCGCCGGAGTATCGGTCCAGACGCTCTACCTCGCCTGGGGGAGCAAGCGCGGACTGCTCCGCGGCTATCTGGAGCGGGCGCTGGCCGGCGACGCACCCTCACCCGCGGCCAACTCGGACGGTTTCGCCGGCATGTCCGCGCACGAACGCCTGGCGGCACTGGCGAACCTGGTCACCGACATCGCGGGGCGAGCCGCACTGGGATGGCGCCTGTACCGGGACGCCGCCGCCGTCGACCCCGAGATCGCGGCCGACTGGGACGAACTCCAGCTGCTTCGCCGCGGAACCTTCGCCCGGATCCTCGCCGGCCTGCCCCCGAAGGCACTGCGCGACGGGCTGAACCTCGATGCCGCCATCGACACCGCGTGGACGATCGCCAGCCCCGAGAGCCACGACCTGCTCACCCGCCGGCTGGGTTACACCCTTGAGGAGTACCGCGGCTGGACCGAACGCACCCTGATCGCGGCACTGCTCTCCCCCGCGTCCGGTTAGGGAGAGACCGATCCTCGTTGGTCGAGCCTGTCGAGACCTCTCCGGCAGGCGGATCGGACACGACTAGTCATTTCGGCCAGTACCCACAACGGGAGCGCTGCTGAGAATGGAAGCGAAGCAAGGCCGAAGCGACGAAGGGAAGGCCATCATGATGAGACTAGGCAGCACGGGACACGACGTGATCGACAGCGGCTTCTTCCGCGATGCGGATCTCGACTACGCCACCCGCGGGGTCCTGGGTCGTGCGGTGCACGGTGCCAGCGAGATCGGCGAGGTGCTGGCCACCATCGCCCGGGTGCGGCACGCGTCCGATTGGGTGACGCAATGGCGACTCACGGCCGAGTCGGTGCAACGGCAGGCCGAACGTCAGCTGGCGGCCGGTCATCGGGTCAGCGCCCGCTCCAGTTACCTGCGCGCCGCCACCTACTGGTCGTGCGTGTCGGACGGCCTGGCCTCCGAGTCCGATGAGGATGCGCTGCTTGCGGCGTTCCGTGCCGGCCGCAGCGCCTGGGAACACTTCATCGACTGCTTCGAGGGCGCACATGTGCGGGTCGGGGTCGACTATGAGGCCGGCACGCTGCCCGGCTACCTGATGCGTCCGGACGCGACCGGGCAACCCAGGCCCACCCTGGTGGTGACCAGCGGCAGCGACGCGGCGATCAATGACCTGTGGTCCACCATCGTCGCCGGCGGCCTCGATCGCGGCTGGAATGTCTTCGTCTACGACGGTCCGGGGCAGCAGTCGATGCTGTTCGAGCACGGCGTGCCGTTCCGCCCCGATTGGGAGGCGGTGTTGACTCCGGTCGTCGACACGCTGGTCGACCGCGCGGACGTGATCGGCGAGCAGCTCGCCGGCTACGGCCTCAGCCAGGGCGGCTACTGGCTGCCGAGGGCGCTCGCCTTCGAGCACCGGTTCGCGGCGGCGGTCGTCGACCCGGGAGTGGTGGATGTCTCCACCTCGTGGACCGCGAAGCTCAGCAAGGGCATGATCGAACAGCTGCACAGCGGGGACCGGAAGCGGTTCAACCAGGCGATGGGCCTGGCGACGCACCTCCCAGGCCTGGCCAGAACCCTCACCTACCGGGCCCGCCCCTACCCGCACACCGACTGGTTCGACCTGTACAGCACCGTTCTGCAGTACCGACTGGACGCCGAGACCGCGGCGCTGATCAGCACTCCGCTGCTGATCACCGAACCCGAGGGCGAACAGTTCTGGCCGGGACAGTCGGCGGAGCTGGCCGCCCTAGTGCCGGACTCGGAGGTGTCGCACTTCACCGTCGCGCAGGGCGCCGAACTGCATTGTCAGCCGCTGGCCCGGCTGCAGACCGACGCGCGAATCTTCGACTGGCTGGAGGACCGTCTCGGGATCACCGAGCCAGCGCCTGAGGATGAGTCAGCAGGTACGCGGTGAGATCGTGCCGCGAGCGGACGTCGAACTTCGCGTAGATGTTGGACAGATGGAACGCGACGGCGCTACGGGCGACGAACAACTCACCAGCGATCTGGGCGTAGCTGAGCCCCTTCACCAGCAGCGCCAGCACGTCACGCTCGCGGTCGACCACGACGTCCGCGCCGGCCGACGGCTTCTCGCCGGAGCTGACCGACAGCGTGACGCGGTACAGCCGCGAACGGGAGCTGGCCAACAGGGTCGTCTTCCCGCTGCCGGGCGGGCCCTCAATCAGCAGCACAGTGGGCGTGCCCGCTGCCGCCGCGCTGAGCGACTCGTCTACCACGCTGAGGGTGTCCGACAACGGCGACATCGTTCCCTCCAACCTCAGACGCGAGTTTGCCAGTCCTGCCTCGAGGTGGTCCAGCCATCGCTGGAAGCAGAGCGCGCGTCGGCGGCCGGCAGGCTTTGCCCGTGTTTATCCGCGGCGCGTTCCGGGTACCCACCTCGCGGCGGCTCTTCGGTGGCGGCAACCAGCGCCGCCTAGGGTGGACGAACCACCGAAGCCGACAGGGAGGTCCAGCCATCAGCGTCGAATCCGCGCCGGTCCGCGGCCTGGTCGAGAGAGTCACCGAGTCGGTGCTGCCCACCCGGCACGGCACGTTCCGCATCGTCGGGTACCGCTCGGTCGGTGACGGAGTTGAACTTGTCAGCTTGTCGCAGGGCATTGAGGACGGCCTGCCCCATTCCGGGGCGCCGCTGGTCCGGCTCCATTCGGAGTGCCTGACCGGGGACGCCTTCGGGTCGTGGCGGTGCGACTGCGGTGAACAGTTGGACGCCGCGCTCGCGCTGATCGCCCATGCCGGCGAAGGGGTGTTGGTCTATCTCCGGGGTCACGAGGGACGCGGCATCGGACTGGTCGAGAAGCTGCGGGCCTACCGGTTGCAGGATCAGGGTGTCGACACCGTCGATGCCAACCTGCAGCTCGGCCATCCGGCGGACGCCCGCGACTACAGCCAGGCGGCCGGCATCCTGCGCGACCTCGGCGTGCTCGACGTGCGATTGCTGTCGTCCAACCCGGCGAAAGAGGAGGCGCTCAAGGCCCTCGGCTTGCGGGTGGTCGAGCGGGTCGGCGCGGCCGTGCCGGCCCGTCCCGAGAACACCCGCTATCTGCTGACCAAGAGGAAGCGGATGCGGCACGACGATGTGGTGACCGCGATCGTTCCGCTGCCGATTGCTGCCGCCGAGGTCATGGCCGATGCCCGGTTGGACGACGCGCCGGGGTACGCGTGGCTCGCCGAGCAGGACGAGTGGGTGGTGGCGCAGAGCGCACAGAGCCTCGATGGGTTCCTGGCCACCCCGACCGGCGAGGGAGCCGGGCTTTCCGGCGACGCCGACCATCGGCATCTGCACAGGTTGCGCGGACTGGCCGACGCGCTCGTCGTCGGGGCGCAGACCGTCGTGAACGACGACCCGCTGCTGACCGTCCGGTTGGCGTCCGGGAGCAATCCGACCCGAGTGGTGCTCGATCCGCACGGTCGAGTCGGAACGGCGGCGCGGGTGTTGTCGACACCCGACGCTCCCACCTTGTGGCTGACCGGCCCAGACGTCGCCCGCGCCGCCGACACGCCCTCGCACGTGTCGCAGCTCCGTCTTGGAGCGCCGCCCTGGTCTCCGGGCGAGCTGCTGGACGTGCTGCGGGCCCGTGGTCTGCGGCGGGTGCTGGTCGAGGGCGGGGGCCGCACGGTCTCGGCGTTCCTGGCGGCTGGTGCACTCGACCGGCTGTTCCTGACCACGGTGCCGATCATGCTTGGGGACGGCATCCCCGGCGTCCGGGTTCCCGCGGTCGGACGCATTGCGGACGCTCCGCGCTGGCCGGTGCGCCGGTTCGCGCTCGGCGAGGACACCTGCCTCGAGTTCACCCTGCGGTAGCACCAGCCCCGTCGGTCGAGCTTGTCGAGACCCTGATGTTCGTTGGTCGAGCTTGTCGAGACCTCAGCTTGTTAGGCCCGGCAAGGGGTTTCGACAAGGTCAACCCACGATGGTGCGTTGATCAGCGGGTGCCCGGCGGCGACTACGTGATCAGCAGGTCCACATGGCCCACCCGGACGCGCAATCGTCCGTCGTCCAGCGAGGCCAGCCGAGCCGCCAGCCACTCGGCGCCGACACGTGCCAACTCCGGGAACGCTTCCACGGCAGCTTCGACCCGCTCGGTCAGCAGCCGGTGGATTAGCGGCGCGGCGGCCGCGTCCAGCAGCCAGGGTGTGTCGGCGCGGCGCACATTGAGACCCAACCGGGCACATCGATCCGCCAGGTGGCCGGCGGCCCCGCTACCGGGACGGCCCGCGCGGGCCTGGTGGGCGTTGAAGGCGTCGCTCAGCTCCGCATCCTGCGGATGCGGAGGGTCGAGCACGACGCTGCCGTCCACCGTGAGGCTGAACAGCGCCGGGACGCGGTGGGACAGCAGCACGTCCGCCAACTCGTCGAGTTCGGCGGCGGTCAGCAGATCCAGCAGCGCGGAACAGGTCACCAGCTGTGGGTGGTGGGTGCGGATCAGATCGTCCAGCTCACCGATCCCGCCGACCACCCGCTCGGTGTGCACAGCCGCGGACGCGGCGAGCAGGTCTGCGTCGTGGTCGAGCAGCACCCAGCGCGCCGCCCTCGGTAGTCGCGGCTCGAGGTAGGCGCGGTTGGCTCCCGTTCCCGCGCCGACGTCCACGATGGTGAGCGCGTCTGTCTCCGGTGCGGACCCCACCCACTCGGCGACCAGATCGAGCGCGCGGTCCCGGGCGACGGTGTCCGCGGCCCGGCGGAGCGCGAGCCAGTCCGCGGCGATCGGACGCTCCGGGCGGTTCACTGCCTCACCACCCCGGCGAGTTCGGCGGCGGCCCGCGGCCAGTTGCGCAGACCCCGCCGGGATTCGAGAGCCCGCTCGCGCCATTCTCGGCGCAACGCCGGGTCGGTCAGCCACCGCCGCAGGTGGCGGGCGAGTACGCCCGGTTCCTCCACCGCCACCGCCGCTCCGGGCAGGCCGTCGGTCGCTCCGCTGCTCAACGCCTCGACGGCACCGGTGCCCGCCCCGACAATGGCCGGGATTCCTCGCGCCAGCGCCTCGGTGACCACCATTCCCCACGTCTCCGCACGCGCCGGGTGCAGCAACAGATCCGCGGCTGCATAGGCGTCGTCGAGCGCCGCACCCTGCAGTGGCCCCACCCAGCCCTGCACCAGTCCGGGCGGATCGTGCGGTTCGGCGATGGGTGCAGCCTGCACGCCGGGCGGGACGGCGGCGATGTCGGCCCGGCCGGTGCGGCGGGCGAGTTCGTCGGCGGCCGTCCGACTGGTCGCCACCACCCGCCACGCGGCCCGGACGCTGCGCTCTTCGAGCTCCGCCAGCTCCAGGCGTTCGGCGTCCGTGAGTCCGCCTTCGGCGGCGAGCGGCAGGTGCACCAGCAGGACGATCCGGACGCCGCGTCGCGACGCCGCCTCGATCAGGTCCGGCGACGCCGCCCCCACCAGGCCGTCCAGCAGCACGACGTCCGAGCTGTCCAGGGCGCTGCGGAGGGCCTCGCGAGACGATGTGTCGCCGCATGGCCAGGGGCCGTCGATCTCGACGCGGGTCAGCGGCGAGCCGGGCCAGTGCGCACTGACGGCGGCGTTGTAGGCGTGCCCTCCCGACGGCACCGAGGGCCGCGGCACCACGAACCGCACCGTCATCTACAGCTCGACCCGGTAGGTCGCCCAGGCGTCCGGGTGTTCCCGCAGCCGCACCGACAGGGCGGCGAAACCGGTGAGGTCCATGCTGGCGCGCAGCCGGTCGCCAATGTGCCCGGCGACCACCTCGGTGGTGCTGAAACGCCCGGTGAAGGCGGGGTGCTCGTCCAGGTTGCGATAGTCGAGATCGGCCAGGATCTCCTTCAGCCGGGCGGACGCCTCGCCGATGTCGATCACCACCCCGTGCTCGTCCAGATCCGGACGGCTCCAGGTCACCTCGACCACGAAGGTCGCACCGTGCAGCCTCGCCGCCGGGCCGAAGAAGGCGTCCGGCAGGCTGTGCGCGATCATCACGTGGTCGCGGACGGTCAACTCATACATGCGTCCTCCTGGGGGTAGCTGATCAGCTGGCAGAGCGTGGTGCCGCGCCCGGCGTCCATCGCCCGCAGCGTGTCGGGTAGGTCGGCGAACGCCACCGGGGGTGCCAGCAGCGCGTCGAAGGCGTCGTCGCGCAGCAGGTCGAGCGCCAGCTTCAGCCGGTCGGACGTGCTGCGCCGGGCAGCGCGCGCCGGAGCGACCCGGCCGACCTGACTGGCCCGCAACGTGAGCCTCCGCGCATGGAAGTCGGCCCCCAGCGGGATGCCCGGCCGCATCTCGCCGAACCAGGACAGCTCAATGACCTCAGCTTCGTCACCGCACAGCCGCAATGCGGTGGCCACCCCCTCGGCGCTGGCGGACGCCTCGAACACCAGGTCGCAGTCGCCGGCCGCGGCGTCCGGGTCGATCAGCGGGACGCCGATCCGGTCCGCGATCGCCGCCTTCGTGGGGTCGATGTCGATCAGCTGAAGCCGTCCGAGCGGGAAATGCCGCAGCAGCGCCGCGACGCTGAGGCCGACCGTGCCGGCACCGATCACCGCCACCCGATCGCCGATCCGGGGCGCCCCGTCCCACAGCGCGTTGACCGCGGTCTCCACGGTCCCGGCCAGGACGGCGCGCTCGGCGGGGACGTCGTCCGGCACCGCGGTGACCGCATCGATCGGGACGACGTAGACGTCCTGATGGGGGTGCAGGCAGAACACCCGTCTGCCGAGCAGCTCCGGCCGCCCCGCCTCCACCACGCCTACGCTGAGATAGCCGTACTTGACAGGCCCAGGCAGATCGCCGTCCTGGAACGGGCAGCGCATCAGAGCGCGCACCGACTCCGGGACGGCATGCCGATGCACCAGCAACTCGGTCCCGCGGCTGATCCCGGAGACCAGCGTCCGGACGCGCACCTGGTCGGAGCCCGGCTCGGGAAGGTGTTCGCGGCGAAGCTCGCCCTGTCCTGCCGCGACCGTCCAGTACGCCGTCGCCTCCATGCGGTCACGCTACCCGCACAGCCCGACCACATCGGTTACCTGCCGGTCATAGCCGTCTGAGAAGCTTCTCCGGTGACCGTTGTCGCCACCTATCTCGCCGTAACCCTGATACTCGGACTCTTGGCAGTGGTCGTCCGCCTGCCACCGCTGGTCGGATTCCTCGCCGCCGGGTTCATCCTGAACTGGATGCACGTCGAGCACCTGCCCGCCATTGAGGTGATCGCCGACTTGGGCGTCACGATCCTGCTGTTCGGCATCGGCCTCAAGCTGAACTTGCGCACCCTGCTCCGGCGCGAGGTGTGGCTGACGGCGTCGGTACATCTGGTGCTCAGCGTGGCGCTGGGCACCCTGGTGCTGTGGTTCGGCGCCCTCGTCGGGCTTCCGATGCTGTTCGGGCAGGATCTGCGCACCTTCGTGCTGCTGGCGTTCGCGCTGTCCTTCTCCAGCACCGTGTTCGTGATCAAGGTGCTCGAGGAACGCGGCGAGTCGCACGCGCTCTACGGACGGGTAGCGATCGGCATCCTGGTCATTCAAGACATCGCCGCGGTGGTCTTCCTGACCGTGACGAGCGGGCATTGGCCGAGCCCGTGGGCGCTGGCTCTGGTGTTGCTGTGGCCGCTGTCGCGGGTGCTGCGCAAGATCTGGGGCCGCTTCGGGCACGGCGAGATGCAGTCGCTGTTCGGCATCGTGATGGCGCTCGTTCCCGGCTACGCCCTGTTCTCGATGGTCGGGCTCAAGGGCGACCTCGGTGCGCTGATCATGGGCGTTCTGCTGGCCTCGCACCCGTCGTCGTCCGAGCTCGCCCGGTCACTCTTCCACCTGAAGGAACTGCTGCTGGTCGGCTTCTTCGTCTCGATCGGGCTGACCGGCCTGCCCGACCTGCCGATCCTGGCGATCGCCCTGTTCATGGTGGTGCTGCTACCGGCGAAGACCCTCGGCTACATCGCATTGCTGTGGCTGATGCGGCTGCGGGTCCGGACGTCACTGCTCGCCGGCCTGAGCCTGACCAACTACTCCGAGTTCGGGCTGATCGTGGTCTCGTACGGGGTGAGCGCAGGCATGCTCGAGGCCACCTGGCTGGTGGAGATCTCGATCGCGGTGGCGATCAGCTTCGTGTTCGCCGCCCTGATGAACGGACGCGGTCACCTGTACGTGGAGAAGCTGGCCGAGCGGGTGCCGCGGCGGAACCCCGACCAGCTCCACCCCGAGGAGCGGCCCGCGGACGCCGGCGACGCCGAGGTGGTCGTGATCGGCATGGGACGGATCGGAACCGCCGCCTACGACCGGCTGCAGGACAGCTTCGGGCTGCGCGTCGTCGGCGTCGACTATGACGGCGGACGGGTCGACTCGCAGGTCAAACAGGGGCGCCAGGTGGTCGAGGGCGATGCCACCGACCTGGACTTCTGGAACCGTCTGACCCGCAGCGAGTCGGTGCGGATCGCGGTTCTCGCGATGGCGCAGCACGGCGCCAACGTCACCGCCCTGGACTGCCTGCGGGAGAGCGGCTTCACCGGCAAGGTGGCGACGGTGGCCCGCTACGAGGACGAGGTGCTCTGGGCCCGCGAGCACGGCGTCCCGATCGCGTTCAACGTCTACGCCGGCGCCGGGATCGAGCTGGCCGACGCGTCCGCCCGCTCGGTCGGGCTGAAGGAGATCGCTCAGTAGCGGCCTCGCTACCGAAGTGCTGACCAATGTAACCACCGCTGGTTGAGCTTGTCGAAACCCCTTGCCAGCGCCATGTCGTCCAAGGTTTCGACAAGCTCAACCAACGAAATCAGCGCTTCCCTAGCCGTTCCAGCGGGCGAGCCGGTGCCGGAACTCGTAGCGGCCGTCGTCCACGTCGATGCTGGCGGTGACGTCGACCCGGAACCAGGTGGGCGTCGCGGTGATCGTCACGCCCGGCGCAAGCTCCTGACCCTTGGTCAGCGTGCCGTCTGGCAGGGGTGGGACAGCTCGCGAGCCGCGATCGTCGGCGTCCGGCCAGTCCTCCTCGATCACGGTGACGGTCAGGTCGTTGACGAAGGCGATGTCGGAGGTCAGGAAGGTGGCGAGACCCCGGACGTCCGCGCCGTCCATATCGCCGACCTCATTGTTTTTGATGTCCCGCACCAGGGTGCTGTCGGCCGAGAACGAGAGGGCGATGTCGTCCGAACCCCATCCGGAGGTCTCCTTCGCGCAGACGATCTCGGGTGTGCCGGCCTGTCCTCCGACGAAGAGAGTCACCGGGATCGTCCCTTCGATATCGAAGTCGAGGGGCTGGCTCGTATCCTCGCGGCGCACGGTGACGAAATGCCTGTCACCGGGGTGAGCCTTCCATTCCAACTGCACCGGGTCGCCGTGGCTGCGCGTCTCATCGATCTGGTGGACGGCCGCGCCGTCGTCCAAGCCCACCGCGAGCACCGCCGGTGACCCGCTGGCCCGCAGCGACAACGCCATCGGGATCGGGTCCAGCGAGACCTCGGGGGCATCGAACCGAAACCACATCGCGTCGTCGGTGTTCCACGGCATGGACGGATCATGCGTGCTCAGCATCGTCCCAGGTTGCGGGAACGAGTACGTCACCGGCCTTCCAGGCACCAACTGGACGGCCTCCCAGCGACTCGCGCCCGTGAAGCGACGGACCCGGAGCTGATAGGACGCCTCGGACCCGCGATCGCGCATCGCCACCTTGATCAGGAACGGCGCATCGGGCAGCACGAACTTCTCCCCGTAGTCGGGGTGGAACTCCTTGCGGTACTGCGGCCACGGCTGGCTGAGATCGGTGTCGAGGTACACCTCGTATCCGACGCGCTGAGCACTCCACAGCTTGATGGCGTAGGTGGCGTCGGCATCGATCCGGTACCAGCGCACCAACGCGTCGAACAGGCCGTTGTCGTCTTCGTCGTTCGGGTCGGGCCGGAGCTCCTTGGCCCGCTGCGGGGCGTTGTCGGGATGCACCCGGAACAGGTCGATGCCGAGCGGACTGTGATCGGAGAGCTTGCTGCCCACGTCCTCCATTCCGGGTGGAACGAGTTCCACGTCGTGATCGACGTACACGTGTTGGGCGGCGATCGGGCTGCCCGGATTGCGCAGGACGTAGTCGAGCCGCTGCCGCGGGGGTGCGTAGTCGACGCTGGCGGTGGTGCCGTCATCACGCAGCCCGGGTGCGCCGACGGCCTGTTCGCGGCCCCAGGCGTCGATCAGCAGATTGCCCGCCGGTCCGCCGGCGCGGAACAGGTCGCCCCACTCCTTGGTCGTGTCGTCAAGGTCCACCAACTCCTGCCCTCCCGGCACGTTCAGGTCACCGAGCAGCAGATAGAGGTCGTCGCCGGCGCGGTCGGCGATCGCCTCTTTGACCCGCTGCTCCATCGCCTCGAACTGCTTCCGACGGGTCTCGGCCTCCTCGCTGACCTTGTGTTCGTCGGCCTGGGTGTGGGTGGCGAAGATGTCGACCGTCCGCCTGTCCGGACGCACGAACCTTGCATGCACCAGGCCTTTCGCCGCCCACTTGTCGTTCGCAGTGGAGTCTGCGAAGGGCAGGAAGTCGACCACGGGCAGACCGATCGGGGTCAGCTGGGAGACGGCGAAGGGATTGAGCAGGCCGATGATCGTGTCGGTCAGCGGACGCGCCTCGAACGGCCAGCGGGAGAAGAGCATCACCCCGGAGTCTTCGGCCTTCGGGGCGCCGAGCTCGGCCCAGCCTGCCAGGAACGCGATCCCGGTCACGGTGAGCGCGGCGGCCGCCGGATTGATCGGGATCGGCGGCAGCCCCGGCCACATCACACCCAGATGCAGATAGTCCGCCTTGATCACCCCGTAGGGGAATCGGCCGCGCAGCCGGGCGACGAAGATCTCGCGGGCGTCCTCGTCGAACACCTCGTTCAGGCACACGATGTCGTAGTCATGGCTGCTGGCGAGGATGTTGTCCGCGATCGCCTCCGCCCGCTCCTCCGCCGTCGTGGTCGGGTCGATGAAGGAGGTGTCGGCGAGAGCCTCCATTCCCCAGGATCGGCACTGCACGTTGTAGCTGAGGACGCGCGTCGAATCGCTCATCACAGGGCTCCTGTCGGCATGGGTGCGGCGAGCGCGACGACGCGCTCGAAGAGGGGTGGCCAGGCGGGAACTGTGACACCGTCCACGAACTCCGCCGGGACGACGCGGTCCGCTAGGACGTAGCGCCTGACGCGGTTCGTGGCCGCGTCCGAAATCACCACGCCATCGGACGCCGGCGCCACCGCGATCGGGCCGAGCAGTCCGTCGTCCGCGCCGATCGTCACCTGGGCGTGATCGGCCTGAAGTACCTCGACCGTGCGAGCAGACGCGTCGACGACGGCGAATCCGGTCGGCAGCCCGGTGATCGCACCTGGCCGGACTGCACCACCGAGTTCCTGCCAGGTCGCGCCGTCGTCCTCGCTCACGAGGATCCTGCCAGGGTTGAGCGTGATCGCGATGCGCCGATCGCCGGCCACTGCGACCCCGACGCAGCGCTCGCCGGGGAGCGACCCGTAGATGCGCTCGCTCGACCCGTCCGGCTCGATCCGCGACGCGCCGGACGCGTCGACGACGAGAATCCGGCCGGCGCCATCGGCGGCGAGTGCCGTCACCTCGCTGAACACATTGGCGTGACTCACGGTCCACGACGCGGCGGCCGGACTCCAGCGGGCAATGCCTGCGCCGCTGAGGTCGGCCACCACGAACGTCTCATCGACGACGGTGAGGCCGCGCGGATCCGGCAATGGCGGCGGAGGGATCGACACAGCCCTAGCCGGGGCGAGTTCCGGAAGGACGAGAACGGCGCGACGGTGCCTGACCTGTCGCCGCTGGACGTGCTGCGCACCACCTTCGGGTACGACAATTTCCGCGGCGAGCAGGGCGCGATTATCGACCATGTCACCGGCGGTGGCGATGCGATCGTGCTGATGCCCACCGGTGGCGGCAAGTCGTTGTGCTACCAGATTCCGGCGATGGTCCGACCCGGGGTGGGCGTGGTGATCTCGCCGTTGATCGCTCTGATGCACGACCAGGTGACCGCCCTGGACAACCTCGGGGTGCGGGCCGGATTCCTCAACTCGAGCCAGAGCTACGACCTGCAGCGGCTCACCGAACAGCAGGCGTTGGCCGGCGAGCTCGACCTGCTCTATCTGGCGCCGGAGCGTCTCGACCTGCCGCGGACGCAGGAGTTCCTCGACCGGCTCACGCTGTCAGTATTCGCCATCGACGAGGCGCATTGCGTGTCGCAGTGGGGGCACGACTTCCGCCCCGAGTACCTGAAACTGTCGGTGCTCGGTCAGCGCTGGCCCGACGTGCCCCGGATCGCGCTGACCGCGACCGCCACGCCAGCCACCCGACGCGAGATCGCCGAACGACTCGGCCTGCAACAGGCGCGGACCTTCGTCGCCAGCTTCGACCGTCCGAACATCACCTACCGAATTGAACCCAAACAGCAACCGCTGAAGCAGCTGCTGTCGCTGATCCGCACCGAGCACGACGGGGACGCCGGCATCGTCTACTGCCTCAGCCGCAAGTCGGTCGAGGCCACCGCGGAATCCCTGGTCAAGGAGGGCATCGAGGCCCTGCCCTACCACGCCGGCCTGCCTGCCTCGGTCCGCTCGGCGAACCAGTCGCGGTTCCTGCGTGAGGACGGCATCGTGATGGTGGCGACCATCGCCTTTGGCATGGGCATCGACAAACCCGACGTACGGTTCGTCGCCCATCTCGATCTACCCCGCAACATCGAGGGCTACTACCAAGAGACCGGACGCGCCGGCCGTGACAGCCTGCCCGCCACCGCCTGGATGGCCTACGGGCTCGCGGACGTCGTCCAGCAACGCCAGATGATCGACCGCTCCGAAGGAAATGTCACCCACAAGCGTCAGCTCGGCCAGCATCTCGACGCGATGCTCGGCCTGTGCGAGACGCTGCGCTGCCGGCGCCAGCTGATGCTCGACTACTTCGGCGAACCAAGCGAGCCCTGCGGCAACTGCGACACCTGCCTGAACCCACCGACGCCGTGGGACGGCACCGTCGCCGCGCAGAAACTGCTGTCGACCGTGGTGCGGCTGAAGCGGGAGCGCAATCAGCGCTTCGGCGCCGGGCAGCTGATCGACATCCTGCACGGCCGCCGCACTACCCGGGTCGACCAGTGGCGGCATCACGAACTGAGCACGTTCGGCATCGGCACCGAACTCAGCGACCTGCAATGGCGGGCGGTCGACCGGACGCCGTCCAGCGCGGCCCGGAACCGTTCGGCGTAGGCAGGATCGGCAACGGGGCCGACGAAGGTGGCGGTCCACGGCAGATTCCGGCATTCGGTGAGGGCCGCGACCGTGCCGAGCTGGTTCTTGCGCGGACCGATCGAGCCCACCTGCACCAGTCCGGGCGGATCGTGCGGTTCGGCGATGGGTGCAGCCTGCACGCCGGGCGGGACGGCGGCGATGTCGGCCCGGCCGGTGCGGCGGGCGAGTTCGTCGGCGGCCGTCCGACTGGTCGCCACCACCCGCCACGCGGCCCGGACGCTGCGCTCTTCGAGCTCCGCCAGCTCCAGGCGTTCGGCGTCCGTGAGTCCGCCTTCGGCGGCGAGCGGCAGGTGCACCAGCAGGACGATCCGGACGCCGCGTCGCGACGCCGCCTCGATCAGGTCCGGCGACGCCGCCCCCACCAGGCCGTCCAGCAGCACGACGTCCGAGCTGTCCAGGGCGCTGCGGAGGGCCTCGCGAGACGATGTGTCGCCGCATGGCCAGGGGCCGTCGATCTCGACGCGGGTCAGCGGCGAGCCGGGCCAGTGCGCACTGACGGCGGCGTTGTAGGCGTGCCCTCCCGACGGCACCGAGGGCCGCGGCACCACGAACCGCACCGTCATCTACAGCTCGACCCGGTAGGTCGCCCAGGCGTCCGGGTGTTCCCGCAGCCGCACCGACAGGGCGGCGAAACCGGTGAGGTCCATGCTGGCGCGCAGCCGGTCGCCAATGTGCCCGGCGACCACCTCGGTGGTGCTGAAACGCCCGGTGAAGGCGGGGTGCTCGTCCAGGTTGCGATAGTCGAGATCGGCCAGGATCTCCTTCAGCCGGGCGGACGCCTCGCCGATGTCGATCACCACCCCGTGCTCGTCCAGATCCGGACGGCTCCAGGTCACCTCGACCACGAAGGTCGCACCGTGCAGCCTCGCCGCCGGGCCGAAGAAGGCGTCCGGCAGGCTGTGCGCGATCATCACGTGGTCGCGGACGGTCAACTCATACATGCGTCCTCCTGGGGGTAGCTGATCAGCTGGCAGAGCGTGGTGCCGCGCCCGGCGTCCATCGCCCGCAGCGTGTCGGGTAGGTCGGCGAACGCCACCGGGGGTGCCAGCAGCGCGTCGAAGGCGTCGTCGCGCAGCAGGTCGAGCGCCAGCTTCAGCCGGTCGGACGTGCTGCGCCGGGCAGCGCGCGCCGGAGCGACCCGGCCGACCTGACTGGCCCGCAACGTGAGCCTCCGCGCATGGAAGTCGGCCCCCAGCGGGATGCCCGGCCGCATCTCGCCGAACCAGGACAGCTCAATGACCTCAGCTTCGTCACCGCACAGCCGCAATGCGGTGGCCACCCCCTCGGCGCTGGCGGACGCCTCGAACACCAGGTCGCAGTCGCCGGCCGCGGCGTCCGGGTCGATCAGCGGGACGCCGATCCGGTCCGCGATCGCCGCCTTCGTGGGGTCGATGTCGATCAGCTGAAGCCGTCCGAGCGGGAAATGCCGCAGCAGCGCCGCGACGCTGAGGCCGACCGTGCCGGCACCGATCACCGCCACCCGATCGCCGATCCGGGGCGCCCCGTCCCACAGCGCGTTGACCGCGGTCTCCACGGTCCCGGCCAGGACGGCGCGCTCGGCGGGGACGTCGTCCGGCACCGCGGTGACCGCATCGATCGGGACGACGTAGACGTCCTGATGGGGGTGCAGGCAGAACACCCGTCTGCCGAGCAGCTCCGGCCGCCCCGCCTCCACCACGCCTACGCTGAGATAGCCGTACTTGACAGGCCCAGGCAGATCGCCGTCCTGGAACGGGCAGCGCATCAGAGCGCGCACCGACTCCGGGACGGCATGCCGATGCACCAGCAACTCGGTCCCGCGGCTGATCCCGGAGACCAGCGTCCGGACGCGCACCTGGTCGGAGCCCGGCTCGGGAAGGTGTTCGCGGCGAAGCTCGCCCTGTCCTGCCGCGACCGTCCAGTACGCCGTCGCCTCCATGCGGTCACGCTACCCGCACAGCCCGACCACATCGGTTACCTGCCGGTCATAGCCGTCTGAGAAGCTTCTCCGGTGACCGTTGTCGCCACCTATCTCGCCGTAACCCTGATACTCGGACTCTTGGCAGTGGTCGTCCGCCTGCCACCGCTGGTCGGATTCCTCGCCGCCGGGTTCATCCTGAACTGGATGCACGTCGAGCACCTGCCCGCCATTGAGGTGATCGCCGACTTGGGCGTCACGATCCTGCTGTTCGGCATCGGCCTCAAGCTGAACTTGCGCACCCTGCTCCGGCGCGGTGTGGCTGACGGCGTCGGTACATCTGGTGCTCAGCGTGGCGCTGGGCACCCTGGTGCTGTGGTTCGGCGCCCTCGTCGGGCTTCCGATGCTGTTCGGGCAGGATCTGCGCACCTTCGTGCTGCTGGCGTTCGCGCTGTCCTTCTCCAGCACCGTGTTCGTGATCAAGGTGCTCGAGGAACGCGGCGAGTCGCACGCGCTCTACGGACGGGTAGCGATCGGCATCCTGGTCATTCAAGACATCGCCGCGGTGGTCTTCCTGACCGTGACGAGCGGGCATTGGCCGAGCCCGTGGGCGCTGGCTCTGGTGTTGCTGTGGCCGCTGTCGCGGGTGCTGCGCAAGATCTGGGGCCGCTTCGGGCACGGCGAGATGCAGTCGCTGTTCGGCATCGTGATGGCGCTCGTTCCCGGCTACGCCCTGTTCTCGATGGTCGGGCTCAAGGGCGACCTCGGTGCGCTGATCATGGGCGTTCTGCTGGCCTCGCACCCGTCGTCGTCGAGCTCGCCCGGTCACTCTTCCACCTGAAGGAACTGCTGCTGGTCGGCTTCTTCGTCTCGATCGGGCTGACCGGCCTGCCCGACCTGCCGATCCTGGCGATCGCCCTGTTCATGGTGGTGCTGCTACCGGCGAAGACCCTCGGCTACATCGCATTGCTGTGGCTGATGCGGCTGCGGGTCCGGACGTCACTGCTCGCCGGCCTGAGCCTGACCAACTACTCCGAGTTCGGGCTGATCGTGGTCTCGTACGGGGTGAGCGCAGGCATGCTCGAGGCCACCTGGCTGGTGGAGATCTCGATCGCGGTGGCGATCAGCTTCGTGTTCGCCGCCCTGATGAACGGACGCGGTCACCTGTACGTGGAGAAGCTGGCCGAGCGGGTGCCGCGGCGGAACCCCGACCAGCTCCACCCCGAGGAGCGGCCCGCGGACGCCGGCGACGCCGAGGTGGTCGTGATCGGCATGGGACGGATCGGAACCGCCGCCTACGACCGGCTGCAGGACAGCTTCGGGCTGCGCGTCGTCGGCGTCGACTATGACGGCGGACGGGTCGACTCGCAGGTCAAACAGGGGCGCCAGGTGGTCGAGGGCGATGCCACCGACCTGGACTTCTGGAACCGTCTGACCCGCAGCGAGTCGGTGCGGATCGCGGTTCTCGCGATGGCGCAGCACGGCGCCAACGTCACCGCCCTGGACTGCCTGCGGGAGAGCGGCTTCACCGGCAAGGTGGCGACGGTGGCCCGCTACGAGGACGAGGTGCTCTGGGCCCGCGAGCACGGCGTCCCGATCGCGTTCAACGTCTACGCCGGCGCCGGGATCGAGCTGGCCGACGCGTCCGCCCGCTCGGTCGGGCTGAAGGAGATCGCTCAGTAGCGGCCTCGCTACCGAAGTGCTGACCAATGTAACCACCGCTGGTTGAGCTTGTCGAAACCCCTTGCCAGCGCCATGTCGTCCAAGGTTTCGACAAGCTCAACCAACGAAATCAGCGCTTCCCTAGCCGTTCCAGCGGGCGAGCCGGTGCCGGAACTCGTAGCGGCCGTCGTCCACGTCGATGCTGGCGGTGACGTCGACCCGGAACCAGGTGGGCGTCGCGGTGATCGTCACGCCCGGCGCAAGCTCCTGACCCTTGGTCAGCGTGCCGTCTGGCAGGGGTGGGACAGCTCGCGAGCCGCGATCGTCGGCGTCCGGCCAGTCCTCCTCGATCACGGTGACGGTCAGGTCGTTGACGAAGGCGATGTCGGAGGTCAGGAAGGTGGCGAGACCCCGGACGTCCGCGCCGTCCATATCGCCGACCTCATTGTTTTTGATGTCCCGCACCAGGGTGCTGTCGGCCGAGAACGAGAGGGCGATGTCGTCCGAACCCCATCCGGAGGTCTCCTTCGCGCAGACGATCTCGGGTGTGCCGGCCTGTCCTCCGACGAAGAGAGTCACCGGGATCGTCCCTTCGATATCGAAGTCGAGGGGCTGGCTCGTATCCTCGCGGCGCACGGTGACGAAATGCCTGTCACCGGGGTGAGCCTTCCATTCCAACTGCACCGGGTCGCCGTGGCTGCGCGTCTCATCGATCTGGTGGACGGCCGCGCCGTCGTCCAAGCCCACCGCGAGCACCGCCGGTGACCCGCTGGCCCGCAGCGACAACGCCATCGGGATCGGGTCCAGCGAGACCTCGGGGGCATCGAACCGAAACCACATCGCGTCGTCGGTGTTCCACGGCATGGACGGATCATGCGTGCTCAGCATCGTCCCAGGTTGCGGGAACGAGTACGTCACCGGCCTTCCAGGCACCAACTGGACGGCCTCCCAGCGACTCGCGCCCGTGAAGCGACGGACCCGGAGCTGATAGGACGCCTCGGACCCGCGATCGCGCATCGCCACCTTGATCAGGAACGGCGCATCGGGCAGCACGAACTTCTCCCCGTAGTCGGGGTGGAACTCCTTGCGGTACTGCGGCCACGGCTGGCTGAGATCGGTGTCGAGGTACACCTCGTATCCGACGCGCTGAGCACTCCACAGCTTGATGGCGTAGGTGGCGTCGGCATCGATCCGGTACCAGCGCACCAACGCGTCGAACAGGCCGTTGTCGTCTTCGTCGTTCGGGTCGGGCCGGAGCTCCTTGGCCCGCTGCGGGGCGTTGTCGGGATGCACCCGGAACAGGTCGATGCCGAGCGGACTGTGATCGGAGAGCTTGCTGCCCACGTCCTCCATTCCGGGTGGAACGAGTTCCACGTCGTGATCGACGTACACGTGTTGGGCGGCGATCGGGCTGCCCGGATTGCGCAGGACGTAGTCGAGCCGCTGCCGCGGGGGTGCGTAGTCGACGCTGGCGGTGGTGCCGTCATCACGCAGCCCGGGTGCGCCGACGGCCTGTTCGCGGCCCCAGGCGTCGATCAGCAGATTGCCCGCCGGTCCGCCGGCGCGGAACAGGTCGCCCCACTCCTTGGTCGTGTCGTCAAGGTCCACCAACTCCTGCCCTCCCGGCACGTTCAGGTCACCGAGCAGCAGATAGAGGTCGTCGCCGGCGCGGTCGGCGATCGCCTCTTTGACCCGCTGCTCCATCGCCTCGAACTGCTTCCGACGGGTCTCGGCCTCCTCGCTGACCTTGTGTTCGTCGGCCTGGGTGTGGGTGGCGAAGATGTCGACCGTCCGCCTGTCCGGACGCACGAACCTTGCATGCACCAGGCCTTTCGCCGCCCACTTGTCGTTCGCAGTGGAGTCTGCGAAGGGCAGGAAGTCGACCACGGGCAGACCGATCGGGGTCAGCTGGGAGACGGCGAAGGGATTGAGCAGGCCGATGATCGTGTCGGTCAGCGGACGCGCCTCGAACGGCCAGCGGGAGAAGAGCATCACCCCGGAGTCTTCGGCCTTCGGGGCGCCGAGCTCGGCCCAGCCTGCCAGGAACGCGATCCCGGTCACGGTGAGCGCGGCGGCCGCCGGATTGATCGGGATCGGCGGCAGCCCCGGCCACATCACACCCAGATGCAGATAGTCCGCCTTGATCACCCCGTAGGGGAATCGGCCGCGCAGCCGGGCGACGAAGATCTCGCGGGCGTCCTCGTCGAACACCTCGTTCAGGCACACGATGTCGTAGTCATGGCTGCTGGCGAGGATGTTGTCCGCGATCGCCTCCGCCCGCTCCTCCGCCGTCGTGGTCGGGTCGATGAAGGAGGTGTCGGCGAGAGCCTCCATTCCCCAGGATCGGCACTGCACGTTGTAGCTGAGGACGCGCGTCGAATCGCTCATCACAGGGCTCCTGTCGGCATGGGTGCGGCGAGCGCGACGACGCGCTCGAAGAGGGGTGGCCAGGCGGGAACTGTGACACCGTCCACGAACTCCGCCGGGACGACGCGGTCCGCTAGGACGTAGCGCCTGACGCGGTTCGTGGCCGCGTCCGAAATCACCACGCCATCGGACGCCGGCGCCACCGCGATCGGGCCGAGCAGTCCGTCGTCCGCGCCGATCGTCACCTGGGCGTGATCGGCCTGAAGTACCTCGACCGTGCGAGCAGACGCGTCGACGACGGCGAATCCGGTCGGCAGCCCGGTGATCGCACCTGGCCGGACTGCACCACCGAGTTCCTGCCAGGTCGCGCCGTCGTCCTCGCTCACGAGGATCCTGCCAGGGTTGAGCGTGATCGCGATGCGCCGATCGCCGGCCACTGCGACCCCGACGCAGCGCTCGCCGGGGAGCGACCCGTAGATGCGCTCGCTCGACCCGTCCGGCTCGATCCGCGACGCGCCGGACGCGTCGACGACGAGAATCCGGCCGGCGCCATCGGCGGCGAGTGCCGTCACCTCGCTGAACACATTGGCGTGACTCACGGTCCACGACGCGGCGGCCGGACTCCAGCGGGCAATGCCTGCGCCGCTGAGGTCGGCCACCACGAACGTCTCATCGACGACGGTGAGGCCGCGCGGATCCGGCAATGGCGGCGGAGGGATCGACACAGCCCTAGCCGGGGCGAGTTCCGGAAGGACGAGAACGGCGCGACGACGGGCGTCCAGGAACGTCAGCATGCCTGCAAGTAGCGGAGCGGTGCTGGTTTGATACTTGGCCAGGGCGCTAGCTGCAGGTGCGGAGCGAGCCGTCGGTGCAGACCTCTACCATGAGTCGCGTGCCTGACCTGTCGCCGCTGGACGTGCTGCGCACCACCTTCGGGTACGACAATTTCCGCGGCGAGCAGGGCGCGATTATCGACCATGTCACCGGCGGTGGCGATGCGATCGTGCTGATGCCCACCGGTGGCGGCAAGTCGTTGTGCTACCAGATTCCGGCGATGGTCCGACCCGGGGTGGGCGTGGTGATCTCGCCGTTGATCGCTCTGATGCACGACCAGGTGACCGCCCTGGACAACCTCGGGGTGCGGGCCGGATTCCTCAACTCGAGCCAGAGCTACGACCTGCAGCGGCTCACCGAACAGCAGGCGTTGGCCGGCGAGCTCGACCTGCTCTATCTGGCGCCGGAGCGTCTCGACCTGCCGCGGACGCAGGAGTTCCTCGACCGGCTCACGCTGTCAGTATTCGCCATCGACGAGGCGCATTGCGTGTCGCAGTGGGGGCACGACTTCCGCCCCGAGTACCTGAAACTGTCGGTGCTCGGTCAGCGCTGGCCCGACGTGCCCCGGATCGCGCTGACCGCGACCGCCACGCCAGCCACCCGACGCGAGATCGCCGAACGACTCGGCCTGCAACAGGCGCGGACCTTCGTCGCCAGCTTCGACCGTCCGAACATCACCTACCGAATTGAACCCAAACAGCAACCGCTGAAGCAGCTGCTGTCGCTGATCCGCACCGAGCACGACGGGGACGCCGGCATCGTCTACTGCCTCAGCCGCAAGTCGGTCGAGGCCACCGCGGAATCCCTGGTCAAGGAGGGCATCGAGGCCCTGCCCTACCACGCCGGCCTGCCTGCCTCGGTCCGCTCGGCGAACCAGTCGCGGTTCCTGCGTGAGGACGGCATCGTGATGGTGGCGACCATCGCCTTTGGCATGGGCATCGACAAACCCGACGTACGGTTCGTCGCCCATCTCGATCTACCCCGCAACATCGAGGGCTACTACCAAGAGACCGGACGCGCCGGCCGTGACAGCCTGCCCGCCACCGCCTGGATGGCCTACGGGCTCGCGGACGTCGTCCAGCAACGCCAGATGATCGACCGCTCCGAAGGAAATGTCACCCACAAGCGTCAGCTCGGCCAGCATCTCGACGCGATGCTCGGCCTGTGCGAGACGCTGCGCTGCCGGCGCCAGCTGATGCTCGACTACTTCGGCGAACCAAGCGAGCCCTGCGGCAACTGCGACACCTGCCTGAACCCACCGACGCCGTGGGACGGCACCGTCGCCGCGCAGAAACTGCTGTCGACCGTGGTGCGGCTGAAGCGGGAGCGCAATCAGCGCTTCGGCGCCGGGCAGCTGATCGACATCCTGCACGGCCGCCGCACTACCCGGGTCGACCAGTGGCGGCATCACGAACTGAGCACGTTCGGCATCGGCACCGAACTCAGCGACCTGCAATGGCGGGCGGTGGTCCGCCAACTGCTGGCCGCCGGCATCCTGGCGGTCTCGTCCGACGGCCACCACACCCTGGAGATCACCGACCTCTCCTGGCCGGTGCTGCGCGGCGAGCGCCCCGTCCCGCTGCGTGAGGACGCGGTGGTCCGAGCCGGCTCGACCCGAAAACGCGCGGCGTCCGGAAGCGGCAAAGGCCCCGCTGCGGCCACCGAGCTCACCGCGGGCGAGCGCGAACTCTTCGAACGCCTCCGCACCTGGCGCGCCGAAACCGCCCGCGCCGCCGGCGTCCCCGCCTACGTCGTCTTCCCGGACACGACGCTCGCCGCGATCACCCAGAACCGTCCGACCAGCTGGGACGAGCTGTTCGCGATCAGTGGCGTCGGCGCCAAGAAGCTGGAGTCCTACGGCGAAGCCGTCCTGGCTGTGGTGGCTGGCGGGGCAGCGGACGACGCCTGATCACCACGTCACGGACAGGTCAGATTGCGAGCAGGGCGTCGGGCGTCCACCGGGGCCACCTCGGACCGTAGTCGGGGATGGCACGCCGATAGGCGGCGACTTCCAGTGGCCCATCATCGCGGGAGTTGTCGTAGAAGATCGCTTGATGACAATGCGGCAGCGCAGTCACGACGTGTGGCCACAGGCGTGCGTAGCGCATCCCCAGCTTGTCGGTGGGGACATCGTGCCCGCCCGCGGCCACGCGGGCAGCGACCCGGGGGGCGGACAGCACGAGCGGAATCATGACCACCTGCAGCACCACGTCGTAGCCGGCGGCCACGGCCGCTAGGACCAGGTCAACCTTCGACACGTGGGAGAACACCGTTTCGGTACAGAAGTCGAGCCGAGCGGCGATCAGGGCATCCCGGGCAGTCACGGCGATCCGCGCGGCAGCGTACGCCTGTTTGCTCTCCTGCCCGGGAAACCGGCTGCTGGCGATTCTGTCGGCGTTGACGAACGGCAGGCCGGGCCGGTCGGGAGCAATCAGGTACTCGTAGACGGTGGTCTTGCCCGCTCCGTTAGGTCCGACCAAGAGGTCGAGCCGGCTCACAGAAGTCGCCGCGTGCCGTCCGGTGTGATCTCCACAAGGTTGCCGTCATCGTCGATCGAGACCGTCGCCTGCCCAGAGCGTCGCACGGCTGCCCCGAGCCGCACACCTACTGCACGTTGAGCGATCCGTGCGTCGATTACAGCGTGGGCGATGACCTTTTCCTGCGGACTCAGCGTGGCGAACTGAGCATCACCTGTAGCCACAGCCAGGATCTGGCGCTTCTCCGCCGAAGCGGACCGCTCCACCTGCATGCCGATCCGGACCCAGTAGTTGATCTGCTCGGTTGTCGTCCGGTTCTCGGCCTGCGCGACCGACGTTGCCACTGCGGCGACATCCGCCGTCACCCGTGTCGGGATGGTTGCACCCTTGGCCATCGTCCGCCCCTCCGACTCACTTAGCGACAACAGTATCAAATTGCTACAGCTCGAGTGCATGAACATGCTGATCGACGGAACCCGGGCTGTGCGACCGGGCCACCAAGGCCGCTGAGTCATTACTCCTGATCGTGCTCCGTCGTGACCCACGATCAGATGGCGCCGACGCCCAAAGGCTGTCAGAGCGGCCGCGTAGTGTCTCAGGCGTGCCGATCGCTCCGTCTCCTCATGCTGGCATGGGCGCCGTCCCGCATCACGGTGGCGTGACCTTCCGGGTCTGGGCTCCGAATGCCCGCACGGTGCACGTGGCCGGCGACTTTAGTGGCTGGGACGCTGCCGGCCGCGTCCCGATGGCTCCCGACCATGCCCGGTCGGGCACCTGGTCGGCCTTCGTGCCGCACGCCGGGAACGGTTCGCAGTACAAATTCCTGATCCGCCGCGGTGGACCGTACCGGTGGCGGATCGACCCGTTCGCCCGTGAGGTCACCCACAGCCGCGGCAACGCGGTGGTGTTCGACCCCGGCACCATCGACTGGGGCGACCAGCCGTTCACCATGCCCGGCTGGGACGAGCTCGTCCTCTACGAGTTGCATGTGGGCACCTTCGCGGCCGACGGTGACCGACCCGGCACCTTCGACACCGCGATCGGCCGGCTCGACCACCTGAAGTGGCTCGGCGTCAACGCCGTCGAGCTGATGCCACCCTTCAGCTTCGCCGGGCCGCGCAGCTGGGGCTACAACCCGTCCCATCTGTTCACCATCGACACCAGCTACGGCGGTCCGCGGGCGTTCGCCCGCTTCGTCCGGGCCGCCCATGAGCGTGGTATCGCGGTCATCCTGGACGTGGTGCACAACCATCTCGGCCCGACCGACCTCGACCTGTGGCGCTTCGACGGCAGCTATCGCCGCGGGTACGGCGGCCAGTACTTCTACAACGACCGGCGGGCGCTCACCCCCTGGGGCGCCACCCGTCCCAACTACGACCGCAAACAGGTCCGCAACTTCCTGCGTGACTCTGCGGTGATGTGGCTGGAGCAGTTCCGGGTCGATGGCCTGCGGTTCGACGGCACCAACTACATCCGCTCCCGCTGGGGCAACATTCATCACCCACGGGAGCGGATCGGCGCCGGCCACCGCTACCTCGCCGCGATGACCGCCGACCTCCGTGTGCGGCAGCCGTGGAAACTACTGATCGCCGAGGACATGCAACGCGACCCGCTGGTCACCACGCCGGCCCAGGACGGCGGGCTCGGCTTCCACTCCCAGTGGGACGCCGACTTCGTGCACCCCGTCCGGCGTGCCCTGGAGACGCCCTGGGACGCCGACCGGGACACCACCGCAGTGGCCCGCGCGGTCACCGGTCACTACCTGCGCGCCGCCCATGAGCGCGTCATTTTCACCGAGTCCCACGACGAGGTCGCCAACGGCCGATCGCGACTCCCGGAGACGATCAACCCGGGCGCAGCCGACTCCTGGCCGGCGCGCAAGCGCGCCGCGCTCGGTCTCGCACTGGTGTTGACCTCAGCCGGCATGCCGCTGCTCTTCCAGGGCCAGGAGTTCTGCGAGGACCGATGGTTCGACGACCGCGCCCCGTTGTCTTGGGACAAGGCGCATCGGCACTCCGGCTTCCTGCAACTGGCCAGACAGCTGATCCGCCTGCGCCGGAATCTGGACGGCACCACCGCCGGGCTTCACGGACCGCACACCGCACTGCTGCGGGTCGACGATCAGCGCAAGGTGCTGGTGTATCACCGCTGGTGGCACGGGGGCCGTCGCGACGACGTCATCGTGGCCGTCAATCTCTCCACGCAGGTGATCGACGGCTACCGAGTGGGACTTCCGCGCGCCGGCACCTGGCGGCTTCGCTGCAACAGTGACGCCCCCGAGTTCGGTCACGACTTCGGCGCGGTCCACGCGACCGACCTCGAGGCCGCGCCGGTGCCATGGGATCACCGACAGTTCTCGGCCGAGTTCACCATCGGTCCGTATGCCGCGCTGATCTACTCCCAAGATTGTTAGCGAGGTGCTGGTCCACGCAACACCGCGGGTTGACCTCGTCGAGACCCCAACCGGAGCGCATAGATTCAGGTCGCCGAAATTTCGGAAACACATCAGATCCGGCGTACCGGCAGTGATCCACCTCGGCTCCAGTCTCATCTGGATGCTAGGCGCCGCGGCAGTCGTCGCATTCCGAGGGTGAGATCGGCACGTCTGCCGCGCTTCCGGCCATTTCCGGGCTCACACTGCTCGGAGGCCCGGTTTGGCCGCGCTCATCCTGTCCGGGTTGGCGCACCACGCCGAACGCTCCGGACATCAGAGCGGCATCGCCCGGGTCACCGGCGACCTTATCGATCCTCGGGACACCCCCTTGCCTGGCGGTCCACGGGTGATCGGCCATCAGTGACTATTGGCCTGCACCCGGGACGAGCAGAATCCCCCACCGCCAGTCGGCGACCAGCCGGTGAGCGATGGACGCCGCACTGGGCAGTCCGACTTCGCCGGCATCGACCGCCGCGGTGAGTTCCTCCCGCGTGAACCAGCGGGCGGATTCGATCTCGACGCCGTCGACCTGGATTTCGGTGGACGCAGCCCGAGCGACGAAGCCGAGCATCAGTGAGCGCGGAAAGGGCCACGGCTGGCTCGCGACGTACCGGACGGCGGACAACCGCAGCCCTGTCTCCTCGCCGACCTCGCGGTGCACGGCCTGTTCGAGGGACTCCCCGGCCGTGACGAAGCCGGCCAGGACGGACATCCGTCCCGCCGGCCACACCGATTGATGACCCAGCAGCAGCCGGTCGTCGGCATCCAGGACGGCGACGATGATCGCCGGATCACTGCGGGGGAAGCGGTCCCGGCCGCATGCCGGGCAGTGCCGCACCATGCCGCCGGCCGTCACCAGCGTCAAAGCTCCGCAAAGTCCGCAATGCGGCGACGTCCGATGCCATTGGACGAGTGCGACGGCGGCTACCGCCAGCTCACGGCCGGCGTCGCCGAGGACGGGCATCAGCTCCCGCAGGCCTGCGCCGTTCTCGACTTCGGCAGATTCCACGAACACCGGGCGGCCGGCTGACAAGCCCAGCAGGTAGTGCCGCTGGGGATCGAACTCACCCGTCGGACGCCGCTCGACAATGGCCAGATCGTCACCCACGTTCAGCCGGCCGGACTTGTCGACACTCAGCAGGAGGGCGGCGGGGTCGGCCCATTGGGCGATGAGCCAGTCAGCGTTCAGCCGCTGAGGTTCGCAACGATCCAGCTGTCCCGACCCACCCCAGGTGTCCATGAGTCTCAACCTACGACTTTCTGGCGAACGGGTCTCGCCAAGCTCGACCAGCGGTGGACCCAGTCAGTTCAGTTGCCTCACCGCGTCCGCCCAGGCTGACTCGGGAGGAAGTCGTGGTGTCACCAAACGGTCAGCCAGGATGTCGAAGAAGCCTGCTTGTACCTGATCCGGCGGCACCCCCACCAGGTCGGCCCAGGCTTGCCGGTAGATGGCCAGCTGGGCGGGGTCGGCACGATCGACGTCGCCGGTCTTCCAGTCCACGACCAGGTAGCCGTCCGAGGTGTCGAACACGGCATCGATCCGGCCGCGGACGATGGTGCCGGCGACCATCATGCTGAACGGCACCTCGACCGCCCTCGGACGCTGGGTGGCGAACTGTCCGCGCTCAAACGCTGCGCTCAACTGGGCGAAGTACGGATCGTCCGGCGGCTCCTGTCCGGGGTCGACGTCGAACGTGGGCTCCAGCGAGAACCGGTCCTCCAGCCAGCGGTGGAACCGGGTGCCCAGCCGCTGTGCCGCCACCGGACGCTGCGGCATCGGACGGCTGGCGTCCGTCACGAATTCTTCCGGCTCGCGGGCCAACCGCACCAGTCCGGTCACCGACAGGTACTCCGGCCGCGCCGGCGCCAGCTCCTCGACCGCGGCCAGCGCCAGCGCGGACATATCCGCGTCCCACTGCGCCACCTCCGCCTGCTCCTCGACGGACAAACCGACCGGGTCGAGCGGCACCAACAGCTCGGACGCCGCCTCGACGTCAGCCGCCAACCGTTGCCGTCGCTCGCGGGCCTCCGGGTCGCCGATCACCGGCCACTCCAGCGCCGCACCCGACCCGGCGAGCGGATTCTCACCCTCCGCCGGCGGCGCCTCGCGCAACACCTCACCGTACTGTTCGATGGCCCGCAGATAAGGGGACGGTTTACGCGGCTTGATCAACTCCCCCTCCCACGAGTGGGTGGTGGCCACCAGCAGCTGCTTGGCCCGGGTGACCGCGACATACACCAACCGGTCTTCGGCGTGCCGCGCCTGCTGCTTCAACGCGGCCGCATACTCCTTGAAGGCGGCATCGGAGGCGTCGGCCAACTGAGGAATCGCCGCGGCGTCACCGCGCAGTTCGGCGGGCAGGACGGCCGCGTTGGTCACCCAGTTCTCGGTGACCCGGTCGTTGGGAAACACATTCTCGGCCATGCCGGGCAGAAACACCACCTCCCACTCCAGGCCTTTGGCCTTGTGCACCGTGAGCAGCTTCACCGAATCGGCATCGCTGGCCACCGCCTGATCGAGGCCGACACCGTGGTTGCGTTCGGCGTCCAGATAGGCGAGCAGCCCGCCCAGGGACGCCTCACCGTCCACGTCGCAGTAGGCGGCGACCGCGTCAGTGAACGCCCCCAGCTGAGCGCTCGACGAGCCGGACGCCGCCAACTCGCCCTCCACGCCCAGCGTGTTGATCACCCGCCGGACCAGATCCAGCACCGGCTCGCCGGCGTGCTGCCGCAGCCCGGCCATCTCGACGGCGACCGCGGCGAATCTGCGTCGGGCCTGCGGGCTGTAATGCAGGTCACCCGGGTCGTGCAGCGCCTCCAACAAGCTGGGCACGGTGACGCCCTCGGTGCGTGCCAACGCTCGGCCCAGGTCGTCCACCAGGTCGCCGTCCCGCGGACCCTCGACGGACGCCAAATCGGCGGCGCGGCGTCCGAGCAGGGCCAGGTCGGCGATGCCGATCGCCCATCGGGCCGAGGTGAGCAGCCGGATCGCGGCCGGGTTCGCACTGACGTCGTCGAGCAGCGCCAGCACCGAGCACACCTCGACGATCTCGGGCAGCTCCAGTAGTCCACCGAGCCCGACGATCTCGACCGGCACATCGCGTGCCTTCAGATCGGCGTACAGCGCCGGTATCTGTGCGTTGCGGCGCACCAGCACCGCCAGATCGGACCACAACCCCACCCGGCCGGTGCCGTGCAGCGCCGCGATCCGTTCGCCGATGAACGCTACCTCCTCGGGCCAGGTGGCGAAGCCGGCGACCTCGACACGGCCGGGCGGGGTCCCCTCCGGCGCGGTGAGTTCGAGCGCCGCCGCCCCGCCACCCATAGCCGGATCGGTGTGCAGCCCGGACGCCAACACATTCGCCACCGCCAAGATGGTGGGGCCGGAGCGCCGGTTCACGGTCAGCGCGAACGACCTCGCCGGCATTCCGTGCACCGTCGGGAAGTCCTGCGCGAACTGCAGAATGTTGCTGGCGGCAGCCCCCCGCCAGCCGTAGATCGCCTGGTGCGGATCGCCCACCGCGGTTACCGGATGCCCTCGTCCCGATGACGGATCGTCGCCGGAGAACAGTGCGCGCAGCATGGCTGCCTGCGCCGATGAGGTGTCCTGGTACTCGTCGAGCAGCACCACCCGGAACTGCCGGCGCAGCAACTCCGACACCGCCGGCACCCGCCGGGCCAACTCGGCGGCCACCGCCATCTGGTCGGCGAACTCGACGTAGCCGAGGCTGCGCTTCAGTTCGGCGTAGCCGGTGGTCAGCCCGAGCAATTCGAGGCGCTGCTCGGTGATCGCCCGCGCCTGGCGCACCGACGCGTACTCGCGGCGGTACCGGTTCAGCGGCGCCTCGGCCAGCGCGGTGCGGAACTCGCGTGCATGCGCCCCCACCTCCGCGGCGCTGACCAGGTGCGAGGTGAGGTCGGAATCCAGTTTCAGCAGCCGTTCGGTCAGCGTGACCGGTGCGAACGACGCCAGATGCTCGAACGGTCCGGCGGCATTGGTGACTACCCGGGCCGCCAGCCGGTACCGGGAGGCACCGGTGATCATCACCGGATCGCTCTCCACGCCGATCCGCAGGCCGTGCTCAGCCACCAGGCGGGCGGCGAACGCGTCATAGGTGAGCACCAACTGCTCCCCGGCCTCGTCCACCCCGGTGTCGTCGATCACCCCCGCCCGCTGCAACGCCGTCCGCACCCGTGCCGACAGCTCGGCGGCCGCCTTCCGGGTGAAGGTCAGCCCCAGCACCTGCTCGGGTGCCAGCTGACCGCTGCCGACCAGCCACACCACCCGGGCCGCCATCACCGTCGTCTTGCCGGACCCGGCACCGGCGATGATCACACCGGGCTCGAGCGGCGCAGTGATCGCCGCCAGCTGCTGCTCGGAGAACGGCAACCCGAGCACGTCGCACAACTGCTCGGGCGTCTGCAACACCCCCGTCATGCCACCACCTGCCGGCCCGCCGGCTTGGCCGGGCAACTCGCCGCGAATGGGCACCAGCTACAACCCGGGCCCGGTGTCGCCGGATAGCGTCCCGCCCGGATCAGCCGTACTGCCCGGGACAGCCGCTCATGTACCCAGCTGGGATGCTCCGCGTCATCGTCGGCCAGATGCGGCTGCTCCGACAGCGCGGCCTGATGAAACTCCTTCGGATAGTCGTCCAGGTCGCTGCCACCGGGCACCCGCAGGTAGACCAGGCAGCCGCCCGCGCTCGCCGCACCCGGGCTGGCCAACCGCTCGAAGCCGCCGGCCTCGATCGCCAGCTGATACACCCCCAGCTGCTCGTGGGAAGCGGTCGCACCTGCGGTCGGCGGCCGCTTGCCGGTCTTGAAATCGACCACCCGCAGCCGTCCGTCGGCGGCACGCTCCAACCGGTCGACCGTGCCGACCAGCCGCACCTGATCGCCGGCCACATCGACCTCGACGTCGAAGTCGACCTCCACCCCGAGCACCTCTGTGCAGGCGTTGGCGTCCGACCAGTTCAGGAACCGGGTCAGCGCAGCCTCCGCCTGATCGCGTTCGGCCACCGACAGCCATGCCGTGGCGAACGGCAGCTCACCCCACACTTCGTCGAGTTTGGCGGTCAACTCGTCGAAACCGAGCCCGGAGTTGCGGGCGTGCTCGGCCAGCACGTGGATCACCGAACCCAAGCTGGTGGCGGCATTGCGCGGCGGATCGGCCTTCACCTGCCGAGTCAGGTAGTGCTGCCGCGGGCAGGTCAGCATGCCTGTCAGCATCGACGGGCTGATCCGTAGCGGGCCGGTCGTCTTCGGCGGACGCCCGGAGGCGTCCCTCACCCCCCACCACCCGGACGGCCGGGCCTGCGGTGCCAACGCACGCCCGCGCGCGTCGGTAAGCGCCGCCAGCCGCGCCAACCGGGCCGCCGCCGCCTCACGCAGCGCCGCTGAACAGCCCGGATCGGCGGCGCGTCGGCGCAACTGGGCGACCAGCGCGGGCAGGGTGAGCGGCCGGATGCTGGGCCGGAACTCGGCCGGCTCGACACCCAGCTCGGTGAGAAAGCGGGACGGCTGGTTCGCCTCGCCGTCCGAACCCTGCACCGCAGTGACGATCAACCGACGGCTGGCCCGGCTGCACGCCACGTGGAACAGCCGCCGCTCGTCGGCCACCGCCTCACGCGCGTCCGGCCGCCCGACCAGGCCGTCGCTGACCAGCTCGGACGGCTCCAGGATCGCTGCTCCCTGACCGGGTGCCGGCCACAAACCTTCCTGAACGCCGGCAACCACCACCAGCGGCCACTCCAAACCTTTCGCTCGGTGCGCGGTCAGCAGCCGGACGCCACGCCCGCGCACCTCGGCCTCCCGGGTGGTGTCGGCCGGGATCTCCTGAGCAACGACCTCGGCCAGGAAGCCCCGCACACCGCCGGGACCGGCCGGCTGCTCGCTGGCGTTGGCGGAGGCGAACAATGCGATCACCGCGTCCAGGTCACGGTCGGCGCGGCGTCCGGCTTCACCACCAGCCAGGCTCGCCGCGCGCAGCCGTTGCGGCCACTCGGTGCCCGCCCACAGCGTCCATAACACGTCGGACGCCCCGCTCGCCGGATTGCGCAGGGTCTGCGCCGCCACAGCGAGCAGGTCGGCAAGCGCTCGGACGGCAGCCACTTCGGGGGTCTCCGGCAGCCCGGCGAGGCGATCCGGGTCAGCCAGCGCATCGGCGATGAGCTGACCGGGGCTGCGCGCGATCAGCGCCGTACCGGTCTCTTCACGTTCGACCTCCAGCAGCAGTCGGCCCAAGGTGCGCAGGCCCACGGCGTCCAGCCCGACCAGCGGCGAGGTGAGCAACCGCTTGGCCTCGTCGGCCTCGAGCTCGCTGCCGCCCGGTTCTGTCCCCCGCAGCACCACCTCGAGTGCCAGCAGCAACGGCCGGACGGCCTGCTCGGACAACAGCGGGATCTCATCGCCGGCCACCTCCACCGGAATACCGGTCGCCACCAGGGCGCGAGCGATCGGTGCGATCTGACGCCGGCCGGAACGGACCAGCACCGCGATGTCGGCATGCCGGAAACCCTCGTCGAGATGCGCCCGGCGCAGCTCCTCGGCGATCAGCTGGGCCTGCTCGGCCTCCGTCGCGCAGACGAAGGTACGCACCTCGGTGCCTGGTTCGCCTTCCACCTCGCCGCGCAGCACTCGAGCAGCAGCATCGCCCAGTACCGGCAGCGGCAGCCGACGGGCGACCCGCCGCGACGCTGTGGTGATGCCGCGGGTGCCCCGGTGCACGGCGTCGAGCACGATCACCGGCACGGCGTCCCCGGCAGCCGAACCGAACGTCTGAGGGAAGTCGGCGAGGGCGCGCGGGTGGGCGCCGCGGAATCGGAACACCACCTGATCGGGGTCGCCGACGGCCAGGATCGGCCCGCCGGGGCCGACCAGGGAGCGCAGCAATCCGATCTGCGCCGGGTCAAGTTCGCCGTACTCGTCGACGATGACCCGGGAGATCTCACCTCGCACCGACGCAGCGAGCTGTTCGTCGGTGAGCACGATCCGTGCCCGATGCACCAGCTCGGCGTAGTCGAGGCTGTCTTCGTGGTCGAGGACGTCGAGGTACTCGGCGAAGAACCGCCCGACGCTCACCCATTCGCCGCGGCCCGCGGCCCGCCCGGCCGACACCACATCGTCGGGATCGAGGCCGAGTTGCCGAATCCGGGCGATCGCCGCGCGGACTTGACGCGCAAATGCCCGGGTTCCGACCGCCTGGTGAACCTCAGCGGGCCACACGTCGGCCCCGCGTCCGGCCAACAGCTCACGCACCCGGAACTCCTGCTCGGGTGCGGTCAGCAGCCGTGGCGCGACCGTTCCCGTGGCTGCAGCGCGGCGCAGCAGCCACAGACAGAACGCGTGTACCGTCGTCACCCAGGGCGGACTGATGGTGCGGTTCATGGCCTGCGCCACCTCGTTACGCAACTGGCTGGCGGCGCGGCGTCCGAAGGTGAGCACCAGCGGTTGCGGCTCGCCGGGGGCTCGTTCGCCGAGCTCCAGCGCGGCCGCCGCGGCCACCACGGTCGTCTTGCCCGAGCCGGGTGGACCCACCACCAGCACCGGCGAGCGGCGGTGCGTCTGGACAGCCTCGCGCTGCCCGTCGCTCAGCTCGCGCACCGCGGATGCTCCCACCGATTTCATGTCCTCAATCGAATCACCCGCCACCCACATTTTCCGGACGACGACACGCGGCGTCAGCGCTCACCGGCACGAGTGACAGGCGGCGGGCGGATGTGAGAGTGTTGCTGGCGCTGCCGCGAGGGCGACCGCACTGGTCGTCTGGGACAGCTCGTTCGGCAGTGGCCGTCTGCGACGGTCGTATTAATGCTAAGGAGAAGTACATGGCGCAGGGGACCGTCAAGTGGTTCAGTGCCGAAAAGGGCTACGGCTTCATCGAGGTCGAGGGTGGCACGCAGGACGTCTTCGTCCATCACACGGCCATCGATGTCCAGGGCTTCCGGACCCTCAACGAGGGTCAGAAGGTCGAATTCGAGATCACGTCGGGACCCAAGGGTCCGCAGGCCGACCGGGTTCGGCCGCTCTGACCTGAGATCTCGAGTCCATCGTGATTCGCGGGCCCCATCCGCCGATGGGGCCCGCTTCGCGTTTCCGGACCGCCAGTCGACCTGTCGGAACCACCGGTGGGGTCTCGACAGGCTCGACCAACGAGGAGTGCAGGCTCGACCAGGGCGGTTTCTCCCCGCCTTCCAGGGTTCTCCCCGACGTGCTCCCCACTGCCGGTGTCGTTGCTGCCCGCTAGATTGGTCGGCGAAGTTCTTGCCCGCGTCGAGAGGTACCCATGAGCTCCACCACGCCCGCCGGCGGCGCCGCCGCGATGCCGCTCCAGCCGCCCGCCACGCTCACCCTCACAGCCCCGGACGCCCCCGCCGTGATCACCGAGACCCAGGCTCCGGCGATGGCTCCGCAGGTCGAAGCCACCCAGGTGCCCGTGCTCGACGCGAAGGTCGACGAGTTCCTACAGGCGCTCAACTCGGCCGAGGAGAAGTCGCCGACTTTCACGGCTCAGGCCGATGCCGTCCGGAGCATGGGTGACGCCGACATCCGCAAGGCCGCAGAGACCTCGAACCGGCTACTGAACGCCCCGGTCCGGGCGCTCAAGGAGGGCGGGCTGTCCGAGGGGTCCAAGGTCGGCCAGACATTGCTTCAACTGCGACGCACGGTCGAGGACCTCGATCCGGGCAAGGCCCGCGGGTCGAAGAAGTTCCTCGGCATGATCCCGTTCGGCGACCAGGTCACCGACTACTTCCGCCGCTACCAGAGTTCCCAGCAGCAACTCAACGGCATCCTGCACGCGCTGCGCAGCGGCCAGGACGAGCTGACCAAGGACAATGTGGCGCTCAACATGGAGAAGCAGAACCTGTGGACGGTGATGGGTCGGCTGAACCAGTACGTCTACATCGCCGAACGACTCGACGCCCGGCTCTCGGCCCAGGTCGCCGAACTGCAGTTCTCCGATCCGGAAAAGGCCAAGGCGCTCGGCCAGGATGTGCTCTTTTATGTGCGCCAGAAGCACCAGGATCTGCTCACCCAGCTCGCGGTGTCGATCCAGAGCTACCTCGCGATCGACATCATCATCAAGAACAACATCGAGCTGATTAAGGGCGTCGACCGAGCCTCGACGACGACGATCTCGGCGCTGCGGACGGCGGTCATCGTCGCCCAGGCGCTCGGCAACCAGAAGCTGGTGCTCGACCAGATCACCGCGCTGAACACGACCACGTCGCAGATGATCCAGCGCACCTCAGAGATGCTGAAAGAGAATTCGGCCCGCATTCAGGAGCAGGCGGCGTCCTCGACGATCGGGTTGGAGCAGCTGCAAGCTGCGTTCGCCAACATTTACTCCACCATGGATTCGATCGACGAGTTCAAGGCGCGCGCCCTCGACACGATGGCGCAGACCATCGGGGTGCTCGAGGGTGAAGTGGTCAAGTCGAAGGATTATCTCGAGCGGGTGTCGCAGCAGGACTCCCGTTCGCAGACGATGCCGCAGATCAACCTCTGAACCAGCGGGTAGCCACCCGCGACACCGAATCTGAGCCGAGGTAGTGGACGAGCAATGGGCTTTTGGGACTGGCTGACGGGCCGCGAATCCGCGCCGCCGCCAGTCGCCGTACCCGAGGTCGACCCGGCGCCCACCGAGGGCGACATTCTGTCCTCCCTGGACGGCGTGGAACAGCTGATCGCGTCCGGTACGCTGCCGGCGGTGGTGCGGTCGCGCGCAGCACGGGTGACCAGACTGGTCCGTCAGACCCTGCCGCGGCTGGGATCCCTCGGGCTCGGCAGCTACGACAGCTATTCGGTGGTCGCCACCGCCACCGACTACCTTCCGGAGGCGATCGGCGCCTATCTGCGGCTGCCGCGGGACTGGGCGGACAGCCGTCCGGTCGAGAACGGCAAGACGCCGCTGCTGCTGCTGATCGACCAACTCGACCTGTTGGGAGCCACCATGGAGAAGATCTACGACGCCGCCAACTCCACCGATGCGGCCGCCCTGATCACCCACGGGCGGTTCCTGCAGGAACGCTTCGGTCACACCCCCGCGGTGGAGTTGAACGTCCCGACGCCGCCGGCGGAGAAGTCCGCCGACCCCTTCGATCTGGAGCGCCCGTGAGCACCCCTGACCTGGCCGCAACCCTCGACGCATTGGCGGACGCCGCGCGAACCGCAGGCCTGGACGCCGCCGCTGCGCGCGTCGAGGGAGAGCAACTCGCCGCGTCGGTCGCCGAGTCGGCGGTCGGTTCGTTCGTCGACTGGTGCACCGCCACCGGCCGCGCGATCAGTGCCCAGGTGTTCATGGAGGCGGCGGTCAAGGGCCGGCGGTTCCGCACCTCTGCGACCCCACTGGTCGCCCAGCTGCACAACTCGCGGTCCTCGCAGGCGGTGCCCTACGCGAAGGCGCTCGCCGAGGTCGCGTCCGCCGCCGCCCTGCTCGGTCAGCCGACCCCGCTCAGCATCGGCGCCGCCCAAGGTGCCGCCAGCGCCCAGCTGAACGCCGCGCAGGGCCTCGGCGCCGCTCCGTCCACGCCCGCGATGCCGTCCGCTACGGACGCCGAGTTCGTCCGGCAGGCCCCGCAGATCCTGGCCAGCGTGCTGGACCGCATGAACACCAGCCAGTCTCGGTTGCTCGACCTGCGGCAGCTCGATCCGTTCGGGGCCGGTGCCATTCCGGGGCTCGGCAACACGGCGATGGGTGCTGATCAGCAGGGTCTCGACAAACCCGACCAACGGAGTGGCAATCAGCAGGGTCTCGACAAGCTCGACCAACGCCGACTCGACCATCAAGCACCGCCGGTGCAGGCAGCTCCCCCGCCCGCCGATCAGGCTCCCGCTGAGCCGGAACCACCGGCCGAACCCGAGAAGTCGCTCGACGAACTGCTCGCCGAACTCGACGCACTGGTCGGCCTGGCCACGGTCAAGGCCGAGATCCACCGGCAGACCGCCGTGCTCAAGGTCGATGCGCTGCGGGCCAAGGCCGGGCTGAAAAGTCCGACTATCACCCGGCACCTGGTGTTCGTCGGCAACCCGGGCACCGGCAAGACCACGGTGGCCCGGCTGGTGGCCGGGATCTACCGCGCGGTCGGACTGCTGTCCAAGGGCCAGTTGGTCGAAGTGGATCGTTCCGAGTTGGTGGCCGGCTATCTCGGCCAGACCGCGATGAAGACCGCCGAGGTGGTGGCCAGCGCCGAAGGCGGCGTGCTGTTCATCGACGAGGCATACAGCCTCAACGGTGACCAGTACGGCGAAGAGGCGATCAACACGCTGGTCAAAGAGATGGAGGACAAGCGCGACGACCTGGTGGTGATCGTCGCCGGCTACCCGCTGCCGATGCGGATCTTCATCGCCCAGAATCCGGGCCTGGCCAGCCGGTTCCGCACCACGATCGGCTTCGACGACTACACCGACGACGAGTTGGAGCGGATCTTCACCGGCATGGTCGCCCAAGCCGACTACGACCTCGGTGAGGGCTGCCTGGCCGCCTTCCGTGACTTGCTCGCCGCCCAGGTGCGTGACGAGACCTTCGGCAACGGCCGGTTCGCCCGCAACATCCTGGAGGCGGCGGTCGGCAAGCACGCCTGGCGGCTGCGCGACGTGGCCGACCCGACCCTCGATCAGTTGCGCACGCTGCTGCCCGAGGACCTGGCCGCGGACGCCGCCCCTGCCGTGGACTGGCCGCCCACAGCGGGCGGGCTGGAGCCGCCGTCCGACCCGGCCGTGCAGGCGACCTCATGACCAGCGCACCCGTCGCCTCCGCGCCGGCGACCAGCTCGGCCGCGTCGACGTCCCCGCCGGCGACCAGCTCGTCCCGCAGCCCGCGTCGGCGCGCCTCGACCCCGCGCTCTGTGCGCCGGCTGCGGCGGCTGCAGGTGACCGCGGTCCTGCTGCTGCTCACCTTCGGCGCCCTGGTGGTGACCGCGCTGGCAGTCTCGTTCGACGCCTCTTCGCGGGCCTCTGAGAGCCTCAGGCAGTACGAGCGGCTCGCCGACGCCCGGATCCAGGCGCTCAAAGTGCAGCAGTCGGCCAACACCTGGGCGCTCACCCCCACCGATGCGGTGCGCGCCGATGTCACCAAGCAGCTCACCTACCTGGCCACCAGGCTGGCGGACGCATCCGCGGTCGACGCCGACCGGAGCCGGATCGTGCCTCTGACCGGTGCGCTGGTGCGCTACTCGATGACTCTGCAGGACGCGCTGAATGCCCGCGGGACGGCGTCGGCGACACTGCTGGCCAAGGCCGACAGCCAACTCGGCGACGAACTGCTCACCCCGCTCACCGCCGCCGCGACCGGCGCGGCCGATCGGGTCTCGACCGAGCTGAACGCGGGCTGGCTGCCCTGGGTGATCGGCGGGGCGGTGGTCACCCTCGGCGGAATGGTCGCCATCTCGGTGGCGTTGGCCAAGGCGTCCCACCGCTACCTCAATCCGGGAATCGTGCTGGCCACGCTCGCCGCCCTGGCCTGCGTCGCGATCCTGCTCGGCACCTCGAACGCCGCAGCATCGGCGGCGTCCGGCTTCGGCCAGGAATCCCGCGCTGAACTGGATTCGATGGCCACGACGCATCAGCAGCTACACCAGATGCGCGCCGACGAGCTGCTGTCGGTGGCGATGCAGGGCGCCGGTACCAGCTACCAGCAGCGCTGGGCAACCGGCTACGCCGCGGTCCGCAAGGCGCTCAAGGCACAGGCGCCACCCGGCCCCGCCGAGGGGGATCTGGTCGGGTACAACGCTGCCCACGATCAGGTGGTGGCAGCGCTCTCCAAGTCCCAGTGGGACACCGCCTCCGGGGTGGCTACCGGCTCGTCCGCGAAGACCTTCGGCAGTCTTGACACCTCAATGGACGTGATCGAGTCGAATCTGCGCGGTCCGGTGGAAAAAAGTCTGAACTCGACGACCGATGGGGTGGCCGCGGGGATCGCCGGCGTCGTCGTGCTCACCCTCGCCGGCTGCTGGCTCGCGGTGTGGGGCGTGGCCCGTCGGATCGAGGAGTACCGATGAGTCCGGTCAGTGCGCCCACGGCCCCGGGCAAGCTCAACGAGCCGGTCCAGCCGGCCGCGATGGTCGGCTACCTGGCCGAACTGGACGCCTGGGTGGCCGCCCGGCGGGCCGAACTCGCCGCCCTGGACGCCGAGATCCTGGGCCGTCGGCTCACCGCACTCACCGCCGACATGCAGTTGTCGCTGGCGCTGTGGCAGGCGGTGAAGAGCCGTTACGACCTGCTGCTGGTCACCTGGGATTCGGGCCGGGTCGGGCCGGCCGAATGCGCCCGGCTCTCCTCGCTGATCTGGGGACGCCTCGACACCGGCGCCGCGCCGTCCGCACAGCTGGCCGGGATGGCGGTGTCGCTGCCGGAGGCCTGCCGGCTTTCCGACGCGCTGGTCGCGCAGTTGCGGCAGAAGCTCAACCTCGATCCCAACGCCGAGCAGTTGGCCCGCCGGCTTCGTGACCTGCGCGCCCAGTTGGAACGGATCCGCGAGCAGATCCGGATCGAGCCGCCGGCCTCGGCCGACGCCGCCCGCGCCCAGGTGGAACAGCTCGCGGCGCGCACGGCCGAACTGGAGGCCAAGCGGGAACGCGGCGGCGACATCGGCGGCCTGTTGGGTCCGTTGGAGATCGACGCGGCGCGCTACGAGCGCGACCTGATCGTGGGTGGCGCCCGCCGCCGTGAGAATCGGGACGCGCTGGCCCGCGCCCGCGAACTCACCGACGAACTGACGATGCGCGAGCAGGCGCTGCGGCAGTTGGTCGGCAACGCCGTCGCCGCGGTGTCCCCGGCACCCAAGTACGCCGTCCCGGACGTCGCCGCGCTCGGCCCGGTGCCGAACACCCGGGCCGCGATCGACACCTACCTGGGTCGCCTGGAGCAGGTGAGCCGGGCCATGCAGGTCGTTCAGGACGCCTACTCGGGCGCCCTCACCGAGCGTGACGCGCTGGCCGCGCTGGTGCCTGCATTGCGGGCCAAGGCGGAGGCGCTGGGCCATGCCGGGGATCCCGATTTCGCGGCGCTGACGGCGACCGCGGAACGGTTGCTGGCGCGGCGTCCGGCCCCGGTGGCCGTGGTGCGCCAGGTGCTGCCGGCCGCGCAGGCCCTCCTGGACGCCCTCGCTGAGGGGACTGCCCGATGAGGTGTCGGCAGCCGGGCTGCACCGGCACCGTCGTCGACGGCTATTGCGACGTCTGCGGCATGCCGGGCGACGCGGTGACCATGCCCGTCGGCCGCGGTACGCCGGGCCGGCGTCCTTCGGCGACGCCCAGCGGCCCCTGCCGGCAACCCGGCTGCCCGGGATCGATCGTGGACGGCTACTGCGACACCTGCGGAATGCCTCCCGAGTCGGCGGTCGCAGCCAGCGCGTCGTCGGTGACCCGGGCGTCGGTGCAGCTCGGCTCGACCGCACTCGGCTCGGCCCGGGCGACGTCCTTCGGCGTCCGGCCGACCCGTCGCCCGCCGAGCAGCTCTCGCCGGATGGGCCGGATCGGTCAGGGCCTGACGATCGTGCCGCCGGCGCCGGCGGTCGATCCGGCCAAGGCGGTGATGGCGAATGCCGAACTCCCAGAGGACAAGCGGATCTGTCCGAACTGCGGCGCGCACGTCGGACGCTCACGTTCGGACGCGGCCGGCCGCTCGGACGGCTTCTGCCCGCAGTGCGGCGCCGCCTACTCGTTCAGCCCCAAGCTCAAGCAGGGCGATCTGGTCGCCAATCAGTACGAGGTGGTGGGGCTGCTCTCCTACGGCGGCATGGGCTGGATCTATCTGGCCCGCGACAAGAACGTCTCCGACCGCTGGGTGGTGCTCAAGGGCCTGCTGAACACCGGTGACGCCGACACGCTGAAGGCCACCATCTCCGAGCAGCAGTTCCTGGCCCAAGTCGAGCATCCGCTGATCGTCGAGATCTACAACTTCGTCACCCACGAAGACAACGGCTACATCGTGATGGAGTACGTCGGCGGCCGGTCGTTGAAGCAACTGCTCAAGCAGCGGATGGAGGCCCGCGGCGGCAGCTATGATCCGCTGCCGGTGGATCAGGCGCTGGCCTTCCTGATCGAGATCCTGCCGGCCTTCAGCTATCTGCACGACCTCGGCCTGCTGTACTGCGATTTCAAGCCTGACAACGTCATTCAGGTCGGCGACTCGCTGAAGTTGATCGATCTCGGCGGGGTCCGCCGGGCCAATGACGACGATTCGGCTATCTACGGCACGGTCGGCTACCAGGCGCCCGAGGTTGCCCAAGCCGGTGCGACGGTGGCGTCCGACATCTTCACCATCGGCCGGACGCTGATGGTGCTGTGCGCCGAGGTGCCGGGCTACCAAAGCGAGTTCGAGTTCAGCATTCCGCCGGCCGACCAGCTCCCCGCGTTCGCCAGCTACGACTCGCTGTACCGGCTGCTGCTGAAGTGCTGCGCGCGCGACCCGAACGACCGGTTCAACACCGCCGAGGAACTACGCCAGCAGATGCTCGGCGTGCTGCGCGAGGTTGTGGCGACGGCGTCCGGTACGACTGCGACCACCTCGATCAGTTCCCCGCTGTTCGAGGCGCCGTCGGTGTCCGGGAACCGCTTCGATTGGCGGCAGTTGCCGCAGCTGCGGCGCGACCCGAGCGATCCGCAGGCCGCCTGGCTTGAATCCCTGGATCTCAGCGACCCGGTCGATCGGCTGGGCACCCTGACCAGACCCCCGGCGCTGTCCACCGAGGTGCTGCTGGCCCGCTGCCTGGCGGCACTGGAAACCGGCAACCAGCGGGTGTTGGACGATTCGGTGCACACGCTGCTCACCGAAGATCCGTGGGAGTGGCGCGCCGTCTGGATGGCCGGGCTCGGCGCCCTGGTGCGTAGTGCCCACGACACCGCACTGTCGTCGTTCAACGCCGTCTACGGCCAGTTGCCCGGCGAGCTGGCACCCAAGCTGGCGCTCGCGGTCGCCTGCGAGGTGGGTGGGCAGGCGGAGGTCGCCGAGAGCCTGTACCGGATCTGCGCGGTGACCGACGCCAACTACGTCACACCCGCGGGCTTCGGGCTCGCCCGGATCCGGGCCTCGCGCGGCGACCTGACCGGTTCGCTGGCGGCCCTGGAGCTGATTCCCCAGACCTCCCGGGGCTACCTGGAGTCACAGAAGCTGACCACCGAGCATCTGATCGCGCTCGGCCAGGACCCGGCGCACCTGGCCGAGGCGTTGCGGGTGCTGCAGCACGCGCGGCTCGACGAGAGCAGCCAGTTGACCTACGAGGCCGACATTCACGCCAGGGCGCTTGCCCTGGCGTCCAACGGGGCCGTCAAGCTCGGCGCCACGACCTACACCGAGCGTGACCTGCGGGACAAGCTCGAACGCTGCTACCGGCGGCTGGCGCAACTCAGCGCCGACGCCGAGGAACGTGCCCAGTTGGTCGACAAGGCCAACGCGATCCGAGGGTGGAGCCTGCTGTGACCGATGAGTCCCCCGCCTGGCCGCTGTGGGCCACTGAGCACGAGGCCGCCGCGTCCGCGTCCGCCCAGGAGTACGGGACGCTGGCCCTGACCGCACCCTGCCCGCAGTGCGGCGTCGCGGTGAAACCCGATCAGCGGTACTGCGAGAACTGCGGGGCCGACGTCCATCCCGAGGCCAGCCCGGCCGCCGCTGGTGCGCCGGCGAACGAGGCGACGGTCAAGTTCAACCGGCGGAAGCCGTCCGTGGCGCCCTGCGTGGAATGCGGCGGCGAGGTGGACGCCGACGGCTACTGCCAGACCTGCGGAGCCAAGGCGCCCTCAGCGCGCGACCATTTCGAGGCCAGCCCGGCGTCCTGGCTGGCCGGCGTCTGCGACCGCGGCCTGGTGCACAACCGCAATGAGGACGCCATGGCGCTCTGGGCCGCTCCGGAGCCGGAGGCCGCTGCCGTGCTGGTCGTTTGCGACGGCGTCTCCAGTTCTCAGGACTCCGACGTCGCCGCGATGGCGGCAGCCGAGCGTGCGCGGGACGTGCTCGCCGAGCGCCGCCCGAGCGATCGCTTGTCGGGCAATCGCTGGTCGAGCTCGTCGAGACCCGACCACCGCTCGTCGAGCCCCGAACAGGCGGGCGACGATCCATTCACCGCCGCGCTCGTCGAGGCGACTGCGGAGGCGCAGCGGGCCGTCGTCGAGCACACCGCACCCGACAGCCTCAACGCGGCCTCCTGCACCATGGCGGTCGCCCTGGTCGACGACGGCCTGATTCATTGGGCGTCGCTGGGCGATTCGCGGATCTACTTCCTCGCCGACGAAGCCCATATCCAGCTCAGCACCGACCACTCCGTGGCCGAGGAGCTGATCCGGGGTGGGGCGTCTCGGGTGGAGGCAGAGAACAGCCCGCAGGCACACGCGATCACCCGGTGGCTGGGCAGGGATGCCGACAACATCGTTCCCGACACCGGCGTCTTCGCGGCGCCGTCCGACGGCTGGTTGCTGCTCTGCACCGACGGACTGTGGAACTACGCCTCCGAGCCGACCGCCCTGGCCGAGCAGCTGCAGGTGGCCTGCGTCGATAGCGATGAGCCCGTGCAGATCGCCCGCCGCCTCGTCCGATGGGCCAACTCTCAGGGCGGCAAGGACAACATCACCGTGGCGTTGGCTCGGCTGGCGGCTAACCTGAACGGGACGCCACAAGCACCTTCGGACGAGTGCGCCGGCGAACGAGGCGACGGTCAAGTTCAACCGGCGGAAGCCGTCCGTGGCGCCCTGCGTGGAATGCGGCGGCGAGGTGGACGCCGACGGCTACTGCCAGACCTGCGGAGCCAAGGCGCCCTCGGCGCGCGACCATTTCGAGGCCAGCCCGGCGTCCTGGCTGGCCGGCGTCTGCGACCGCGGCCTGGTGCACAACCGCAATGAGGACGCGATGGCACTCTGGGCCGCTCCGGAGCCGGAGGCCGCTGCCGTGCTGGTGGTCTGCGACGGCGTCTCCAGCTCTCAGGACTCCGACGTCGCCGCGATGGCGGCAGCCGAGCGTGCGCGGGACGTCCTCGCCGAGCGCCGCCCGAGCGATCGCTGGTCGGGCAATCGCTGGTCGAGCTCGTCGAGGCCCGACCACCGCTCGTCGAGCCCCGAACAGGCGGGCGACGATCCATTCACCGTCGCGCTCGTCGAGGCGACTGCGGAGGCGCAGCGGGCCGTCGTCGAACACACCGCACCCGACAGCCCCAACGCGGCCTCATGCACCATGGCGGTCGCCGTCGTCGAGGACGGCCTGATTCATTGGGCATCGCTGGGCGATTCGCGGATCTACTTCCTCGCCGACGACGCCCATATCCAGCTCAGCACCGACCATTCCGTGGCCGAGGAGTTGATCCGGGGTGGGGCGTCCCGGGTGGAGGCCGAGAACAGCCCGCAGGCGCACGCGATCACCCGGTGGCTGGGCAGGGATGCCGACACGTCGATAGCGATGAGCCCGTGCAGATCGCCCGCCGCCTCGTCCGATGGGCCAACTCTCAGGGCGGCAAGGACAACATCACCGTGGCGTTGGCTCGGCTGGCGGCTAACCTGAACGGGACGCCACAAGCACCTTCGGACGACCTCAACGAGCCCGCCGCCGGTGCCGGCGCGCTGAGCACGAGTGTCGAAAAGAAGGACTGAGGATGGCCCTGTTCACCTCCGCGGTGTACCAGAACGAGTTCCTGCCCGACGGCGGCACCGACGTCAACGCGATCGTCACCGTTGCCTGCAGCGGTGCCGGAGCTGCCGGGCAGACCGGCAGCGGAGACGCCGGCGAGATCATCATCGTCGACACCTCCGGCTCGATGGGCAACGTCAACATGGCGGCGGCGAAGCAGGCGGCGATGGTGGCGCTCGATCACATTCTCGACGGCACCTATTTCGCCGTGGTCGCCGGCAACCACAAGGCCTACCTGGCATACCCGATGGTCCAGTCCGGGGCCGGCATGGTCCGCATGGACGCCCGCACCCGAGCCGACGCGCGCCGGGCGATCAGCTACTTCCGCGCCGACGGCGGCACCGCGATGGGCAACTGGCTGAACCTGGCCAAGGCCCTGTTCGACTCCATCGGGCATCTGGCGCAGAAGCACGCGATCCTGCTCACCGACGGCGAGAACCACAACGAGACCCAGCAGCAGCTCGACATGGCGATCCGCAACTGCGTCGGCCAGTTCCAGGTGGACTGCCGCGGCGTCGGCGTCGACTGGAAGGTCGCCGAGATCCGTACCATCGCGCAAGCGCTGCTCGGCACCGTCGACATCATTCCGAACCCGTCGGCGCTGGGGCAGGTGTTCGCCGAGTTGATGCAGAAGTCGATGGGCCGCGGCGTGGCGCAGGCCGACCTGCGGATCTGGATTCCGCAGGGCGCGCAGGTGTTGTTCGTCCGGCAGGTCTCCCCCACGGTGGAAGACCTGACCGGCCGTGGCGTGCCGATCAACCCGCTCACCCAGGGCTACCCGACCGGCTCCTGGGGCGACGAGGAGCGGGACTATCACGTGCAGATCCGGCTGCCGGCCAAATCGGTCGGGCAGGAGCAGTTGGCCGCCCGCGTCCAGTTGGCGGTGGGACCCGAGGTGCTGACCCAGGGGCTGGTGAAGGCGAAGTGGTCCTCGGACACCAACCTGACCGCCCAGATCAACCCCGAGGTGGCGCACTACACCGGGCAGACCGAGCTGGCCCAGGCGATCCAGGAGGGGCTGCACGCGAAGGCGTCCGGCGACGAGCGGACCGCCACCACCAAGCTTGGCCGTGCTGCTCAGCTCGCGGCGGAGACCGGTAACGCCGAGGCCACGGCGAAGCTGCGCAAAGTGGTCGACATCGAGAACGCCGAGACCGGTACCGTCCGGCTGAAGCGCGGCGTCGCGAAGGCCGACGAGATGGCGCTCGATACGGCGTCCACCAAGACCACACGAATCAGGGGCTGACATGGCGATCTGTCCGGCGGGACACACCTCGAAGGCGGACGACTATTGCGACCTCTGCGGGCTGCCGGTGACCCAGGGTTCGGACGCCGTCCCAGCCGCTCCGGTCCGGGAAGCCCCGGGTGCACTGTGTCCCCATTGCGGCACCAACAACGCCCCCGATGCGCTGTTCTGCGAGGCCTGCGGCTACGACTTCACCACCGGCACCATGCCCCGCTCGGCAACGCCGTCCGCTGACGTCCCGCCCGCGCAATGGTCGAACCCGGCCATTCCCGAGGGCGATGCCGACCGTTGGTCGAGCGTGTCGAGACCGGACGGGCTTTCCAGCCGGGCCGATGAATCCGACCTCACCCGGTCGAGCTTGTCGAGACCCGATGAGCCCGCAGAAGCTTCACCGGACGGTGAGCCCGATCCCCGTCGGTCGAGCTCGTCGAACCCCGATGAATCCGCGGATGCCTCACCGGACGATCTCACCCCGGCGCCGAGCCCCGACGAGCTCCCCGCGGCCGCCTCTCCAGCAGAGCCGAGCCCACCGCCTGCCAGCCCCGAGCCGGCCGTCTCCGAGCCGGCGGCGTCCGCGCCCGCCCCGACCCCGCCGTCGCGGCGTCCGCTGCAGGCGCGTCCGACTTCGGTCGAGTGGGTGGCCGAGATCTGGATCGACCCCGACTGGTACGCCACCCAGGGGGCGACCGACGCACTGCCGTCCCCCGGGCTGCCCGAGGTGGTGCCGCTGCGGGCGAGTTCGGCACTGATCGGACGCACCTCACTGAGCCGCAACATCCACCCCGACGCGCTACGCGGCGAGATCCACGCGCCACATTTGCTCGATGTCGAGGTGCTGTCCGCTCTGCGTGGCCTGACCCTCGGCGGCCACCTCGACGCCCAGACCGCCGAACAGGCACTCCGGGACTACTTCGATTTCACCATCGCCCGGCGCGAGAGTGAACCGCTGGCTGATCGGATCTGGCAACTACGACATCAGTTCACCAGCTATGACGCGAGCTACCTGGCTCTGGCGGAGGCGCTGTCGGCTCCTTTGCACACTTGCTGTCCTAAGCTCGTGGATTGCGGCACAACGCCATAGGTGCTCCTGTTCAGCCATTGGGCGAAGACTCAGAGCATCAGCGGGACGTACTTGATCACCACAATGGCGGTGACGCCGACCACCCAGAGGGTGACCAGCAAAAGATCCAGATCGTCCACGCTCGCGGTACGAGGCGCAAGCCCTCTGAGGACCCGCTCCGGCAGGTGAAGGTGGCGTTCCGAACCTTCACAACAAAGATTCGCCACCACCTGGCAATGTGAGATCCCTCCACGTAGGCGCCTGGGCCCTATCCTTGCCTGATGTCGACCTCTTTCCACTCTCCACGCGACCTTCACGTCAAAACGCCCTCCAGCCAGCGGTGGGCAGCAGACACCTGCCCGATCCCCTTGGCAGGCCACACCGCGTCTGAAAAGACTATAATGCCACTACACGATTCGGACAACTTATGAAACCAAACCCAGGCGACAGCGCAGTTCCCGTCGCTACGCGCCTGCGGGTAATACTTGTTCATGGAATACGATCCGACTCTCGGGCTTGGGCGAGCCTTGTCGACACCATAGCCCAAGACCACGATCTAGCTGCGGTCGAGATCAGAGCATTCAACTATCCCTCACCAACCATAAGATTCCGAGTTACTCGGGTCATTCCGTCACAAGCTATTGTCGCCGCCCGGTTGCGAACGTATGTCCAAAACCTACCGGACGACCTGCCATTGGCACTTATCGCCCACTCGCAAGGCGGCCTGATAGTTCAACGCTGTCTTGTGGACCTCCTGGAGAACGATGAACTTACACTGCTGCGGCGATTCCGCAGTATCATCCTCTTGGCATGCCCAAATAACGGATCCTCTTTGGTTCTAGCATTGCGGAAAATGTCGGGACTCATCATAAATCCGCAAGAACGATCCCTCCGTCCGATAAATGACGAAATATCCAGAGTCCATTCTATAGTCGTAAATCGGCTAACCCACAGTGGCAGCGACCAGAGTCACTTAGCTATTCCCATTCACGCCTACGCAGGCGAAACGGACGGAGTGGTCAAGGCCGCGTCAGCATTCGGAGCATTCCGAAACATCGGCGTGATTCACGGCGATCATGCATCAATCCTCGATTTCAGTGACGAGAACAGTCTCAATTACGACGTCCTCAAACGACATCTCCTACGCGCCCTGGTAGCCGCCGACGAACACATTGCGCCGCCCGCCGACACCTGGCTTCACTTCGAGCCCAGACAGGCCCCGCTTCCACAGGCCACGCTTTATGGGCGCACCACCGAGCTTGCCACACTAAAGAGGTTCCTAAGCGCAGAACCTAGCGAGCTTGCGGTACTTCTATTGACCGGGCCAGGCGGAATCGGTAAGACAGAGCTCGTCGCACGAGCTCTGTATGATACACGAGAAGCCAGGCGCGGCGGCGAACTCTATCTCGATCTGCGCGGAGTGGATGCCAAAGATGCGGATGACCGAATCACATCAGCCTTCCTAAATGGCCTCGGGCTGCCCGTCTCCGATCGTCCCCGAACAGTCGAAGCCCGTCGGTCACTACTCATTGATATGATCGAGAGGCAGCATCCCATAGTAGTACTCGACAATGTAGAGCCAGGCCATCCGTTCGATAGATATATTTCGAACGTCGGCCACTTTCGGACAATCCTAATCACTGCCGCACCCAATCTTTATCCTCCGGCAGGTATCCGCTCGACACTGGGCCCGCTCAGTCCTGACGCGGCGTGCGCGATGCTTTTGGCGCGCCTACACTCGGACTTCTCCACACCGGATACCCTCGATGAAATCGCTGAGATCGCCCAGACGGTCGGGTATTGGCCGCTGGCACTAGTACTAGTCGGGGCGGCATTCAGCCAACCTTCCTTCACCGGGCTGGATTCATTGCTCAACGATCTACGAGCACAGGATGCCGAACTCGATCCGTTCGTATATTCAGACGGCAGTTCCGGCATAAGCACTGCACTCAGTTACACGTTCTCGCAAATATCAACAACCGCCCGTACGCTCGCCGCCGGCATTGCTGACTTGCCTGGACCAGAAGTCACCCTCGCAATTCTTGAGGCATGTTTCGAAACCACCCTAAAAGCAGCCTGGCGTGAGCTGATTGATTCGATGATCCTCGTACCCGCGACCAAGCACTCGGCACCAACCGCCTACCGCATCCTCGATCCCGTTCGCCTCCATCTGAAATGGAGGCATCGACCAAGTGGCGCGCTTAGCGATAAGCGCGTGCACAGCCTAGCCCGGGCATTGCTTTCCGCAAGATCTCGGTACGAGCCAGATCGTCCATTCTTTGGGAGATCCCAAGCAGACGGACACGTTGTACTTGGCGAATCCGACATCGCTGTGGCGATCCAATCCCTACCGGGTCTAATTCGACGCTATCTAGGTCGGAGTGAAATCGAACTCGCTATCCTTCTCGCCAACACGCTTCCTACCTACGAGATCATCCGAGGAACCGGATTGGAACTGCATGGTCCCTTCCGGCAACTCGCAGACACACCGGTGCACGACGAACTCAAGCCAGGGATCGGCTACATTCTTCAAGCGTTGGCTAATATTCATCGCACGCTGGCACTTGGCGACGGTGGCGAGTGGATCGACCAGGCAATCACGTTCTTCTTCGACGTCGGCGATCGAGAGGGTTTTGGATATGCCATGAATGACTTGGGTCTTATTCAGGTGTACAGGCGCGACTTTGCTGGAGCAGAGAAAACACTAACTAGAAGTGAACAGTTGCTGACAGAGACGGGACACCCGATTATGGCGCTTCAAGCACGGCGGAACCGAGCGATTTCCTATCTTGAGCGTGGCGATGCACAACTCGCGGCACGCGAGCTCAAAAATTGTCGCAATTCGATGCTCGCCGCAGGAGATCACCGATGGGCAGCCTTTACGTTGCCGAACGAAGCAAAAGCACACATGATTTTAGGAGACACTTCCACGGCACTCCAACTATTTGAGCAAGCAATCTCGGAGACGAATACTCTCGGCGATGAACGCTGGACAAGCATCACGCAACTCGGATATGCCGATGCCCTTAGGATATCCGATCGTATCGAAGATGCAATCGAAGAGTATGAGAGTGCGGCACGCGTGTTGCTGAGACTGCGAGATCCGTTATGGCATGCTCGGTCGCAGCTTGGCTTGGGGCTCGCAATCTCGCAATCACGGCGGCCAGATCGCTGGCAAACATCTGTCAACCTTTGTCACGAGGCTACAACGACGTTCGAGATTCTCAACTCGCACGGAGACTCTGTGCGTGGTCACGCGATATTGTCCAGAGTCTTCCGCGCACTTGGCGACTCGGTCGCCGCCGACGCAGAAGTCGCCCTCGCCAAGGGACTCGCGGAAGACTATGACATGGACACGGATACTACCTTTCTGAGATTCTTCGAGGATCTCGACCCTGACGAAAGATGACACCGGAATGAAGACTGACATTGCGATTGTGGTCCCAGTTTGTGGGCAGCATCAACTGACAAACGATCTACTTTCGGATCTTGGTCGATATGCCCACAACACATTCATAGTCGACAACGGAGGCGACTACGTCCCACCTGCTACGGGGCCTGAGATCCTTCGCCCGGGCATGAACTTGGGTTGGGCAAGAGGCTGCAATTATGGCATACGCTTGGCACGGACGTACAACCCGGGCCACTTTCTCCTAATAAACAATGACGTGCGCCTGTCGCGTGAGTTTATTGTGGGACTCTTAGACGCTGCTTTGACATCAGGCGCTGCCGTCGTCGGCCCGATTTATGACCATAATTGGCCTCATCAGCGAGGCAAGTACCGTGGCCCGGCAGGCGAGTACAAACCTCGTGAAATCGAGCGGTCAGTCCCCTTCATTGACGGCACGGCGATGCTTATCGAGGCAAGCTGGCTCGATGATGGAATCGACTCCGACACATGGCCCCGATTCGGCTGGGGGTGCGATAAGGACTTTTGCTTGCGCGTGCGCGGCAGGGATGGAAAAGTCGTGGTAACCGAAAGGAGCTATCTGAATCACATCGGCCGAGCCACCGTCCGCATGGATCCCTGGTTTTCGGAGGCTGCGGCGGAACTCGAGAACAACGAAGGCATGCACAAGAAATACGGCCCTCACTGGGAGGATATTCTCTACTCAGGATTTCCCGATCTGGTTCGCAACGGCGACAGTCAGGATCGGCTAAACCCCGTCTCCTCGGCGAGACAGAACTACATAGACTTGGCGCCTTAGCCAATTTGAGCACTTCATTGCATGTTCAGGTCGGCGACGGACGTACACCAAGCCAGCAGTTTGTCTATCTCGATTATGGCACGGCAGGACATCCACAGAGCGATTGCGAAATCGTTCTCGCAGGCACTCCCCCCTCATGATCGAGAGTCAAGATCAAGTGCACATCGAGCGGTGGTCCTACACCTAGCCGATCCGGGTTCAGACTTGACTTGCACAAGCGATCCAGCACCCACTTGTTTTGAAATTTCGAGACATTGTATTGTCCTCCATCTTCTTCAACTCGAAGACTGGGCATTTTTCGTAGTAACTGTTCAGATCAGAGCATCAACGGGACGTACTTGATCACCACCATGGCGGTGATGCCGACGAGCCAGACCGTCATCAGCAGCAGATCCAGATCATGCGCGATCAGCAAGCGCGCCACCCGGTTGGCCGACGGCGGCAGATACAGGTTGTCGTCCCGGATGTTCACATCGGTCAGCGACATGAACACCAGGGTGGTCGACAGGGTCACCAGGAGGCACCAAGGGCACAGCGCGCCGATCACGAAGAACGCCTGGAAAAACAGCCAGTAGGCGAAGATCAGGCCGAGTGTGTAGACGATCTGCGCGGCGAACATGAACCAGCGCGGAAACCGGACGCCGCCCAGGCTGGCCACCGCCACTGTGATCACCACGGGTTCGGCGACCAGCCCCAGGAACGCGTTCGGGAAGCCGAACAGGCTCGCCTGCCACGACGCACCGACGGTTCCGCAACTCAGCACCGCATTGATGTTGCAGGCCAGCGCGGCCTGAGGATCGGCGGCCAGCACGACGGCGTCCACCGAGAGCACGAAGGACGCGGTCAGGCTGAGCACGGCCGAGATCAGCATGGTGCCGAAGATCCACGGGTTCGACTGCCGAACACGCCGCAGCCGATGCCCCAGCGCCGGTCGCTGCCCCGCGTCGCCTCCTGAGCCGGTCGTTGCGTCGCCTCGCGGCCCGGCCTGGTTTGACGAACTGGGTCGGGCGGCGACCTCAGGCACCGGACGCCGCCTGCTGGATGGCGTCCGCGAGCGCGCCCGGCGTGTACAGGTCACCGGTGAAGGTTTGGCCGTTGATCTTGACGGTGGGAGTGCCCGTCACGCCCGCCGCGAACGCCTGCTGGGTGAGCTGGTCGATCCACCCTACGAACCGCTGCTCGCCGAACGACGCCACCACATCGGCGGACGCCCCCGCCTCAGTAGCCAGCGCGGCGAGCCGCTCGTCGCTGAGCCCGGACGACCCTTCCGCAGGCTGATTCGCGAACAACAACTGGTTGAACCGCAGCGCCGCCTGGGGATCGCTGGCGGCAACGGTGACGAACGCGTTCGCAGCGCGGGTGGAGTATCTGCTGCCGGCCGACTGGGTGTCCAGGAAGGACATCGGATGGACCTCCAACTTCACAGTGCCGGCGGCGACTGCGCTCTGCAGTGCCTCGCCGTTGGCGCGTTCGAACTGTCCGCAGAACGGGCACATGAAGTCGGCGTACACGGTGACGGTGACCGGGGCCTCGGCACTGCCGAACCGGACGGCGCCGGCGTCCGTTCCGTTGGGCGGCTCGACAACCGAGCCGGCCACTGGCGGTGCGGCTGAGTTGGACGACCGGGCGTTGGCCACCGTCCAGATGGTGACGGCCAGGATCACGGCGATGGCGGTGACGCCTGCGATCCAGGCGGTGCGGACGATGATGCGCAGGCGGCGGTCGGCGGCGGCCTGCTGCTGCTGACGGCGGCGAAGCGCCTCACGGGCCTGGCCGCTCTTGGTGGACGTGGATTGCTTGGGCATGGTGGGTTCCTGACCCGGGCCGGAATGCCGGCCCCGCTGAGTGTTCGATCGATGCGGCGACTCGGGTCGCCGGGTATGCGCACGATGTGCGCGCGGAGGGACGGTTCTTTTCAGTCCACTCGGAATGCGCAACTGCGCGCCGGTGAAGCGCGGCCGACCCGCACGTCACCCGATCGGACGCGGCGGGCCAGGGTTCAGGAAAGCGTCGGCGGACCGCGGCGAGGGTTGAGCCGGCTCCAGCCGGGCCGCGCAGCGACCACGCGCACCGGCGCGGGTGCGAGCTGCGGCCAAACCAGGACGGCGACGCCCTCGAGCCAGGCCAGCGCGGCCAGCAGAATCCCGCGGCCGATGCCGATCAGCCGGCGAGCGCCGGTCAGCAGCAGCGCGACGGCAAGCAACGCGGCTGGGGTCAGCACGAGCTGCACCACCAGGGCCGCCGCGACCATCACCGTCCAGCTCACCACCGGAGCCGGGGCACTCACGCAATGGACGGCGCCCGCCGGTCCGGTGCTTGGCACCAGGCTGTAGAGCGGGTGGCCGGCATCGAAACAGGCCACCACGGCGACTCGCGGCAGCCGGTCGAGCAGCGGCAGCAGAGCAGCCATCGCCACCGCCGCCACGACAACATGCGGCCCCCAGGCGGGGAGCCGCAGTCGTCGCCGCGCGATGCTCACGGCAACGACACTACCAACGGGTCTTGCGGTTCCGGCGCTTCGGTGAAGGCCGCGGCGCACCACCCTGAGATCTGCGGTGCAGTCGCGTCCGGACGCCTGAACTCGCCGTGCCGTCGCGAACTGGACCGTGGATCTCGTTCGATTGGCCCACGACGACCCTTCACCGAACGCGCGCGGCGCAACGGGCCTCGGTAGTTGCGCTGGCAGCGGACGACCCCACGCCGGCAGCAGCGACCCGACTAGGGTCAGTGCTGAGATTCTGTGTTTGGTTGTTGGAGGAGAAGCAATGGAGATCAAGGTCGGCATCGTCCACGGGCCTCGGGAGATCATCGTCGAGACCGAGGAGGCCGCTGCTGCCGTCGAGTCGGCGTTCAGCAAGGCGGTGGAAGACAACGCGGTGCTCACCCTGACCGATGACCGGGGCCGCAAGGTGCTGATCCCGGCGTCCCGGATCGCCTACCTCGAACTGGGCCAGGAGGCGGCGCGCCGGGTGGGCTTCGGCTCGCTCTGAGCGCCTCAGGGCGGGTGGGGCTAGACTGAGCGCCGAACGCACACCCGAGTGCGTCCCCAGCTTCTGCGCGGCTGACGACCACGCCGCCGGAGCGGGCGTCATCATTTCCGGCCTGACGGCCGGTGCACGTAAGGCCACCACACTGAGCGACAACGCTTCCGAGGTGCAGCAGGACCCCGAGTCCGCCGCCACCTTCGCCGACCTCGGCGTCATCCCGGAGATCGTCGAGGCCCTCCGGGCCGTCGGCATCGAGCACCCTTTCCCCATCCAGTCGTTGGCGATTCCGATCGCTGTCAACGGCACTGACATGATCGGCCAGGCCCGCACGGGCACCGGCAAGACCCTCGCGTTCGGCGTCAGCCTGCTGCAGCGCGTCGTCGTCAAGACCGATCCCGGCTACGCCGACCACTCACCCAAGGGCAAGCCGCAGGCTTTGGTGATGTGCCCGACCCGTGAGCTCGCCCTCCAGGTCGCCGACGACCTTGAAGTGGCCTCCGCCGTCCGCAAGGCGCGGGTGCTGACCGTCTACGGCGGCGTCGGCTACGACGCCCAGGTCGGCGCGCTGACCAGCGGCGTCGATGTGGTCGTCGGTACCCCCGGACGGCTGCTCGACCTGGTCACCCGCCGCTCGCTCGACCTCTCCGCGGTCAAGGTGCTGGTCCTGGACGAGGCCGACGAGATGCTCGACATGGGCTTCCTGCCCGACGTCGAACGACTGATCTCGAAGACGCCGCCGACCCGCCAGACGCTGCTGTTCAGCGCCACCATGCCGTCCGCGGTGGTGGGGCTAGCCCGGATGTACCTCAACCAGCCGGTCAACGTCCGTGCCGAGACGCAGGACGCCTCGGTCACGGTGCCCGAGGTCGATCAGTTCGTCTACCAGGCGCACGACCTCGACAAGCCCGAGGTGGTCGGACGCCTGCTGCAGGCCGAGGGCTGCACCAAGACAATCGTCTTCACCCGCACCAAGCGGTCCGCGCAGCGGCTCAGCGACGAACTCACCGACCGCGGCTTCACGGTGGGATCGTTGCACGGCGACCTCAACCAGGTGATGCGCGAGAAATCGCTGAAGCGCTTCCACGAGGGCAAGGTGGACGTGTTGGTCGCCACCGACGTAGCGGCCCGCGGCATCGACGTCACCGGCGTCTCGCACGTGGTCAACTACGAGTGCCCCGACGACGACAAGACCTATGTGCACCGCATCGGTCGCACCGGTCGCGCCGGCGCGAAGGGTGTTGCCATCACGCTGGTCGACTGGGCCGACCTGACCCGGTGGAAGGTGATCAACAAGACCCTCGAGCTCGGATTCCCGGAACCGCCGGAGACCTATTCGACATCGCATCACCTGTTCACCGACCTGGGTATCGCACCCGGCACCAAAGGCCGGATCGCGCCCCCCAAGGCCGCCGAACCGCGCACGCCCCGCGAGCCGCGCGAACGTGGACCGAAGGCCGAGCGGGTCGAGACCGGTGACGGACGCGTCCGCCGCCAACGCCGCCGGCGCCCCAGCGAGAGGCCGGTTCAGCCGGAGACCACCGACTCCGCCACGAGTGGCGACACCGCGCCGGAAACGCCCTCCGACAAGCCCCGTCGGCGCCGGCGCCGGCGATCCTCGGGTACCACGGCCGCGCAGTCCGCGCCGGCCGAGTAGAAAGCGTGCAGAGGCCCGGCCGGTGACGATCCGGCCGGGCCTCGCTGATCTTCAATAGAGATCGAGGACTACCTCTTGATAGGGAGGTAGGTCACCGTGTCGTCGTCGTAGTTGGTCACGTAGAGCGTGCTGCGCGTCCGGTCCAGCGCCATGCCCTGCGGCCAGGATCCGGTCTTGACGCGCCAGGACACCTTGTAGGTCTTGGTGTTGATTGCTGCGAGTGCCCCCCAGGTCTTGTTGCTGCTGTCATTCTCAACGGAGTTGGCCACGACCGCGTGGCTGCCGGAGTTGTTCAGTACGACACCCTTTGGGTAGATGAAACCACTGGGGAACACCTTCGGTGCGGTGAGGAACGCCACCGACTTGCCCGATGCCGCATTGATCACCGACACCCCGGCCCGTCCGGTCAGCCAGACCTTGCCCTTCGGAGCGAACGCGAAACCGGTGATCGGGCCGGCTTTGGTGGCATTCAGAGTCTTGACGACCTTCCCGTTCGTGGTACTGACCTGGTAGATGCGGCCCTGGGAGAAGCCGCCGACCCAGATCCGCTTGCCGCCGGGCTGCACGGCCAAAGCGCCCAAGGCCCTCTCTGGCAGCCGGGTCCGGCTGACGACCTTGCCCGTGCTGGTCTGGATCCCGATCAGCTCGTTCTTGGCCTTGCCCGGCCCCGGTCCGGCATCGGCGGAGGTGATCAGGTATGCCCGCTCACCCTTGGGCGTGTTGGCCGTGGCGATGGCGATGGCGCCGTACCCGACCCGGATGCTCGGGCGCACCTTGTAGGTCTCGGTGTCGAAGACGGCGACCGTCGTGATCGCGCCGTTGGTGATGTAGCCCTTGGTGTTGTTGCGAACCAAAGCGATTCCGCTCTGATCATGAAAGCCGAAGGTGTTGAACTCGGCCAACTCACGATGGGTGAGCAGGCTCACGACAGAGATGCCGCCGTCGAGCACGACGAAAGCCTTGCCGAGGTTCTGGGCGATCGCCACGGCATACGGATTGCTACCGACCCCGACCGTATGGGTCTTCGGTGCCGTAGCGGGCTCGAGCGGTTCCGCTGAAGCAGACGGGGGTACGAGAGCGGGCGAAATGAGCAGGCTGCCTACCGCAGCCAGGCCGATGAGTCGGCGAGCGAGTGACATGGGACGGTCCTTCTTGTGGGAGAGGGTTGGCGGGCACACTCTCCTGCCAGCGACTCCAAAGCCACTTCAAGTCGACTCACAGGCCGCTCCGTGCCATTGCGGGCACCCAGGGCGGGTGACAAAGGACGCGACCCCTCGGCCGACGGACACCACGCTTGCTATTGACAAGCATGCTTGTTTTTAACAATCATGGTTGCCATGGGAATCAACATCTTCGTCAACCTGCCGAGCACCGATCTCGAGCGCAGCAAAGCCTTCTACACCGCGCTCGGCGCGGGCATCAACCCGACCTTCACCGATGCCAACGGCGCCTGCGTGGTCTGGGACGACAACATCTACTTCATGGTGCTCACCCGTGAGTTCTTCGCGACCTTCACCGACAAGACAGTCGTCGACCCGCTGACCTCCGCCCAAGTCGGCCTCGGGATCAGCCGCGACTCGCGTGCCGCGGTCGACAGCGTCGTCGAAGCGGGGCTGGCGGCTGGCGGCACCGAGCCCCGCCCGGCCCAGGACTACGGCTTCATGTACAGCCGCGACCTCGACGATCCGGACGGCAACAACCTGTCGTTCCTGTTCATGGAACCTGCCGCCGTGACGCAAGGCCCCGAGGCGTACCTGGCCGAGCAGGCGCAGCAGTAGTGGCGGCCCGCAGCTACGGCCAGTACTGCGGGGTCACTACCGCCGTCGAGCTGATCGGCGAACGTTGGGCGCTGCTCATCGTCCGCGATCTGCTCGTCGGCCCGCGCCGCTACACCGACCTCAAGCAGGGGCTGCCCAGGATCCCGACCAACATCCTCGCTTCCCGGCTGAAAGAGCTGCAGGAGGGTGACGTCATCCGCCGCGTCCCGCTGCCGAGCTGCGGACTTGTCTATGAGCTGACCGGCTACGGTCGTGAACTGGAGCCGATCGTCCTCGCGCTCGGACGGTGGGGCTTTCGAGCGATGGGTGAGCCCGGCCCCGACGACATCGTCTCGCCGGACTCGCTCACCATTGCCCTCCGCACGGCTTTCCAGGCCGAGGCCGCCGCAGGCCTGCCCGCCACCCGCTACGAGCTGCACCTCGGTGAGGTGGCGCTGCGCGCACAGGTCGATCGTGGGCAGCTGCGGGTCACGCAACTGGCGCCGTCCGCGCCTCCAGTGGGCGGACGGCCACCCGAGGGCGAACCGGATCTGGTGCTCGCGGCCGGTCCGGACATCCGCTTGCTGATCTCGGGCCAATTGTCCCCGGCGGACGCGCTTCGCCAACGCGCGGTGCAACTGATGGTGGGGGACGCGGCCCTGCTGGAGCGGTTCGCCCGCACCTTTCACATCGACCCCGGACCGCCCAACACATCGGTCGACGGACAGCAGGGTCGGGGCGCAGCAGGTTCTTGAGCACCTCAGGGCGAGGTTCATGAGCATTTCAGGGCGCCAGGTCAGGACTTCGCCTCGAAGCGATCCAGATCGGACGTCGGTGGCGGTGACCGATCTGGATCGCTTCGGTGTCCAAGAGTCTCGGTTGCGACATTACGGAGCGCGTCGGTTGACCGGTCGGCGCGGGGCCTACAGGATCGTGACCAAGGCCGACGACGGGAGTCAGGACAAACATGCAACAGGTGAAGGGCGTCATCGCTCGGGGCAAAGGCGCACCGGTGGAACTGGTGACGGTGAATGTGCCGGACCCGGGCCCGGGTGAGGCGGTGGTGAAGATCCAGGCGTGCGGGGTGTGCCACACCGATCTGCACTACCGCGAGGGCGGCATCGGCGACGACTACCCCTACCTGCTGGGCCACGAGGCGGCGGGCGTCGTCGAGGCCGTCGGACCTGAGGTGCACGATCTGGCCGCGGGTGACTACGTGATCCTGAACTGGCGCGCAGTCTGCGGTGCCTGCCGAGCGTGTCTGCGGGGGCGTCCCTGGTACTGCTTCGCCACCCACAACGCCCAGCAGAAGATGACTCTGGAGGACGGCACCGAGCTCTCCCCCGCGCTCGGCATCGGCGCCTTCGTCGACAAGACCCTGGTGGCTGCCGGGCAGTGCACCAAGGTCGACCCTGCGGCGCGTCCGGCGGCGGCTGGGCTGCTCGGCTGCGGTGTGATGGCCGGCCTCGGTGCCGCGCTGAACACCGGCAACGTGGGCCGTGGCGATTCGGTCGCGGTGATCGGCTGCGGCGGCGTGGGGGCGGCGGCGATCGCAGGTGCCCGGCTGGCTGGCGCGAACCGGATCATCGCCGTCGACCTGGACGAGCGGAAGCTCGCCACCGCGACCACCTTGGGTGCGACGCACACGGTGAACAGTTCCGCGACCGATCCGCTCACCGCGATTCAGGAGCTGACCGGCGGCTTCGGCGCCGATGTGGTGATCGACGCGGTGGGACGTCCGGAGACCTGGAAGCAGGCGTTCTACGGACGCGACCTGGCCGGTACAGTCGTGCTGGTCGGCGTCCCTACCCCTGATATGCAGCTGGAACTGCCACTGCTCGACGTCTTCGGACGCGGCGGATCGCTGAAGTCGTCCTGGTACGGCGATTGTCTGCCGAGCCGCGACTTCCCGATGCTGATTGACCTCTACCTGCAGGGCCGGCTGCCGCTGGACGCGTTTGTCAGCGAAGAGATCGGCATCGACGGCGTCGAGGCCGCCTTCGAGAAGATGCACGGCGGCAACGTGCTGCGTTCGGTGGTGGTGTTCTGATGGCGGTCCGGATCGACCATGCCGTCACGTCCGGCACGTTCTCGCTGGACGGCGAGACGTTCGACGTCGACAACAACGTCTGGATCGTCGGCGACGACGCCGAATGCATCGTCATCGACGCCCCACACGACCCGCTAGCCATCGTCGCCCTGATCGATGGACGCGACGTCAAGGCGGTGGTCTGCACCCACGCCCATGACGATCATGTCCGCTGGGCACCGGCACTCGGCCGCGTCACCCAGGCACCGGTGCTGCTGCACCCCGACGACGCCGTGCTGTGGAACCTGACCCACGACACGCCACCGGACGGCCCACTGGCCGACGGCCAGACCATCTCCGTCGGCGGGGAGACGATTCGGGTGCTGCACACTCCCGGACACGCCCCCGGCGCGGTCTGTCTCTATCTGCCGTCGCTGGGCATCGTGTTCACCGGCGACACCCTGTTCCAAGGCGGTCCAGGTGCGACGGGCCGAAGCTACAGCGACCGGGACACCCTGGTGGCGTCGATTAGGGCGAAGCTGTTCCCGCTGCCCAATGACACAGTGGTGAAGACCGGCCACGGCGACGACACCACGATCGGTGCAGAGAAGCAGGCCCTCGGCGCCTGAGCGCTGCCTTCGGTGAGAGGATCCGGTCGACGGCCGGCCGTCTGCGATCTCGACATCGCCTGCGGAAAGACGGAAACCCCGCCGATTTCGCGTCACGACACGAAATCGGCGGGGTTTCGGCGCATCCGGCGACGATGTCGAGATCGCTGCGCATGGGCCTCCTAGACCCGCTCACCAATGCGACCGCGGCGGCGTGTGGCAGCGAGGGGCCGTCCGCAGGTCAGTAGACCATGCCCATCGCCTGCCGAACCTCATTCAACGTGGCGTCGCCGATCGCGTTCGCACGGGCATTCCCCTCACGCAACACCGACAACAAGTAGCCGGGATCGGCTGCCAGCTCGGCGCGCCGGGCACGGATCGGGGCGAAGTAGGAGTTCACCGCATCGGTCACTACCCGCTTCAAGCCGCCACCGCCACCGTCACCGATCTCTTCGGCGATCGCCACCGGGTCGCCGCCGGTGCCCAGCGCGGCCAGCATCAGCAGGTTCGACACCTCGGGCCGGTTCGCCGGGTCGTAGGTGATGTGCCGGTCGGAGTCGGTGACAGCCTTCTTGATCAGCCGGGCGGTGGTGTCGGCATCCATACCGATCTCGATCACGTTGCCCTTGGTCTTGCTCATCTTGGTGCCGTCCAAACCCAGCACCGTAGGCGCCTTGCTGAGTAGCGCCTCGGCCTGCGGGAAGACCGGCTCGGCCGGATTGGCCCGTCCGTACCGTTCGTCGAAGCGGCGGGCGACCACCCGGGTCTGTTCCAGGTGCGGCAGCTGGTCCTTGCCGACCGGCACCAGGTTCGCCTTGCAGAACAGGATGTCGGCGGCCTGATGCACCGGGTAGGTGAGCAGCAGGCCCGACATCGGCCGGTCGCCGGTCGCCTCCAGCTCGGCCTTCACCGTCGGGTTGCGGCGCAGCTCGGCGTCCGTCACCAGGGAGAGGAAGGGCAGCAGCAGCTGGTTGAGCGCCGGCACTGCCGAGTGCGCGTAGATGGTGCTGCGCGCCGGGTCGATGCCGATCGCCAGGTAGTCGGCGACCATGCCCAGGGCCCGTTCGCGGATCGGGCCGGTGCCGTCACGGTCGGTGATCACCTGGTAATCGGCGATCAGAACGATGGTCTCGACGCCGGCGTCCTGCAGCCGGACGCGGTTGGCCAGCGAGCCGAAGTAGTGGCCGATGTGCAGGGCGCCAGTGGGCCGGTCGCCGGTCATGATACGGAACTTGGACGGATCGGCGGCGATCTCGCGCTCGATCGCCACGCTGCGGGCTTCGGTGCGGCGCAGCGAGGCGTCGGAGGTGGACGCCGCGAGCTCGTCGCCCGCGTCGTCGAGCAGTGCTTCAGTCATCGTCAATCACTCGTTCGTTCGTCGTCCGGACATGCGAAAGGCCGCCACATAGTGACGGCCGGGTCATCTCGATCGAGCCGTCAGCGGGAGCGCCAGTCAGCGGTTCGATGCACAGCCCGACCCTATCACCGCCGTCCCGACCTCCCCGCTCCCGCGTCGCTCGCCGAACTATTTAGCGCTCGCTGAATTCAGCGAGCCCTGAATAGTTCGGCGAGCGTTGGGTGGGGAGGCGCTGCAGGGGCCGGGGACGGGTCACTCCAGCAGGCCGGCGTCCCGGATCGCCATCGCCGCCGACACCCTATTGTCGGTGCCGAGCTTGACGAAAAGCCTGGTCAGATGGGCTTTCACGGTGGCTAGGCTGAGGTGCAGCCGGGTGCCGATCTGGGCGTTGGTGAGGCCCTTCGCCAACAAGATCGCGATCTCCCGTTCCCGCTCGGTGAGCGAGCCGGCCACTTCGCGCAGCGCGGGCACCGCCTGGTCGGACGCCGTCGCGGCAGCGATCACGGTGGAGGTGACCGCCGGGGACAGCACCGGTTCGCCGCGCTGCACCGCTCTGATCGCGGCGAGCAGGTCGTCCGGGTCGGCGTCCTTGAGCAGGAAGCCCTGCGCCTGTTGCCGCAGCGCCCGCAGCACATAGTCGTCGGTGTTGAAAGTGGTCAGCACCAGCACTCGGGGCCGGTGGGACGCCGTCGCGAGCCGTTCCAGCACGCCCAAGCCGTCCAGCACCGGCATCCGGATGTCGAGCAGCACCACGTCCGGCGTCAGTTCGGCGATCCGGCTCAGCGCCTCCGCGCCATCCGCGGCCTCACCGACCACTCGCAGATCCGGGTCGGCGGCGATGATCATCCGCAGACCGGTGCGCACCATCGGGTCGTCGTCCACCAGCAGCACCGAGATCATGCCTCATCCTCCCAGGGCAGCGACGCGATCACGGTGAACCTGCCGTCGCTCGCTCCGTAGCTCGCCGAACCACCCACGGACGCCGCCCGTTCGGCCACTCCGAGCAGCCCGAAACCGCTGCCGGTGCGATCCGGGATGGCCAGATCGGCCAGCGGATTGCTGACCCGCACCTCCAGCGTGCCGCCAGGCACACCGGCGACCGACACCGTCACCGGGGCACCAGGAGCGTGCTTGCGAGCGTTGGTCAGCGCCTCCTGGACGATCCGGTAGGCACTCCGGCTGATCCGGGCCGGAACCCGGTCCGGGTCCAGATCGAGGGACAGCTCGACCTGTTGATCGAAACCGACGTCCGCGATCAGCACCGCGAGCTCAACAAGGGTGGGCTGGGGCGGCTCCGGCGGGGCCTCGGCGCCACGCAACGTGGACAATACCGCCCGCAGTTCGTCCAGCGACTGCCGGGCATTGCGCTGGATCAGCCGCGCCGTCTCCCGGGTTTCTTCCGGTCCGAGGTCGTCGCGGAAGGCGAGCACGCCGGCGTGCATGCTGACCAGCGATAAGCGGTGGGCCAGTACGTCGTGCATCTCCCGGGCAATCCGCTCCCGCTCGGCCAGCTTTGCCCGCTCGATCCGCGCCAACTCCACCTCGTGCCGCGCCTGGTCGGCATCCACCCGGCTCTGCGACTCGGATTCCCGGCTGCGGACCAGCCAGCCGATCAGGGTGGCAACCACGATTCCGACCACGGCGATGGTCAACTCCACCCAGTGCGCGCCGCTCCACTCCCCCGACGCCGGCCCGACCAGCAACTCCAGCAGTTTGGCGGCGATCAGCCAGCCGGCCGACAACAGCACCACCGCGGCGGAACGCGTTCGCCGGGCCAGTGACGCCTGAATAGCGAAGGCGGCACCGATAACGCCGGGCGCGAGAAACAACAGCCCGCCTATGGTCAGCGCCACCCCGATGGGAAACCGACGCCGCAGCGGCAGGATCGCCAACGCCACCGCCGGCGGCACCAGGCTGAGGAACCACAGGGCGATCGGACGCTCGGCGTCCGGGCGCAGCAACGGGGTCAGGTAGTACAACCAGAACAGGACGGGGACCAGCCAGGTCAGCAACTCGGCTGGGCCGCCCGTCGTGCGGCGTTGAGCATCGTGCACGTCCACCGAAGGCAGCCTACGGACGGCTCGCCTCCCGGCCCTAGCGACCATCGGCTCGTCCGGCCCAGCCCATAGGCCGGCTGGTCAGCACTCGCAAGGTCCGAACGGTTGCCGGAGGCGAGGCCTATGCCCGATGTCGGCAACCGGTCGGGCGCGCTGAACTCGAACCATGATCAGCTTCGACAACCTGACCAAGACTTACCCCGGCCTGCGGCGTCCGGCCCTGGACGGGGTGTCCTTCACCATCCCAGCCGGATCGGTGACCGGCTTCCTCGGGCCCAACGGTGCGGGCAAGTCCACCGCCATGCGCATCCTGCTCGGTCTGGCCCACGCCGACTCCGGGGCCGCCCGGATCGCCGGGCAGGAATACCGAATGCTGCCCGAGCCTGCCGCTGTCGCCGGTTCGCTGCTGGACGCCGACGCCTTCCACCCCGGTCGCACCGGGCGCGAAGCCCTGCGGCTGAGCTGCCTCACCCTCGGCCTGCCCGCCCGGCGGGCGGACGAGCTGATTGACGTAGTGGGCCTCTCCGCCGCCGACGGACGCCGGCGCGTCCGCGGCTACTCGCTGGGCATGCGGCAGCGCCTCGGATTGGCCCAGGCCCTGCTCACCGACCCGCCGGTGCTGGTGCTGGATGAGCCGACCAACGGCCTGGACCCCCAAGGGCAGCGCTGGCTGGCCGAGCTGCTGCGGGCTCGCGCCGAACGCGGCGGCGCCGTCCTGCTCTCCAGCCATCAGCTCGCCGACGTGGAACGCCTCGCCGATCGCCTCGTCGTGATCGCCGGCGGCCGGGTGGTAGCTGACGACACCCCCGCCCGGCTCCGTGCCCTGCACGGCGACATCACCGAGTTCTACTTCTCCGTCACCGCGGATGCGGCCGCCTGACCTCGAAAGGACCCACCATGAACACCCTGACCCTCGCCACACCGGACTCGACCGACTCCCCAGCCGCACCGCCCCTGAACCGACACCGAGCAATGCGGCTGTGGCTGGTCGAGTTGCGCAAGGTGGTGGACACGCCCGGCCGCACTGTTGGCCACCGGCGACAGGCAACACCGCACTGCACTGACCAGCTACGCGCTCACCCCTCGTCGCGGACGCGTGTTGGCAGCCAAGGCCTCGGCGGTGATCAGCTTCGCCGTCGTCGCCTGGGTGCTCGCCCTGCTGGCCGGGGTGCTCATCGCCGCGGCGGCCACACCGCTGCTCGACCACCCGATCGAGTGGAGCATCAACTGGACGGGGCAGCTCTGGTTCGCCCTGGGCCTCGTGCTGGCCGCACTGTCCGGCTACGCCGTCGGCCTGGTCGCCGGCAACGCTCCCGCGGCAGTCAGCATTCTGCTGGCCTGGCCGGTCTTCGCCCTGTTCCTCGGGGTCGTTCCGCAGGTGGCGGAGGTGCTGGCCTGGCTGGACATCAATGCGCTGGCGGCCTTCGTCGATGGCATCGAACCGGTTGGGGTGGGCCGGGTTGCCACCGGCGTGGCCGCCTGGGTGATTCTGCCCGGAACGGTCGGGGTGCTGCGGGAACTCCGTCGGGAGGTGCACTGAGATGCCGGCCACTCCTCCCCCGGTCCGCCGTCGACGCGGTCGCGTCCTTATCGTCGTCCTGCTGGCTCTCGCGCTTGTCGCCGTGGGCGGTGGCGCCATCTACTGGTGGCAGACCCGGCCCCAGGGCAGCCCACAGGCGGTCGAGTTTGCGACCGCCCCGCTGTCACCGGAACTCACCGGGGCCACCGTGCTCGCCCTCGGTGAGGCGACCCACGGCAAAGCCGAGTTCCAGCGGCTCAGGCTCGGTTTGGTGCAGAAGCTGCCGAAGTTCGGCGCTCTCGTCCTCGAGGAGGATTACGGCAGCACCGCCCGGGTGAACGAGTTCATCCAGGGCGGTCCCGGGACGGCCGAGGAGGCCGCCCAGCGGTTCGGGTTCGTCCTCAATCACACTGCCGAGATGGCCGAGCTGCTCCGCTGGCTGCGCGACCACAACGCCGGCATTCCTGCCGAGCGACGGATCCAGCTGGTTGGCATCGACGTCCAGCGGATCGATGCCAACAAAGAGATCGCACTGTCCTGGCTCACCCGGCACGATCCCGATGCGGCGAAGCGGCTCCGCGACCAGCTGACCGATTGGGCCGACGCCAGCAGAGGTGCCGACGATGCCGCTGAGCGCGATCGCCGGGCGCGTCCCGTCGTGCAACAGCTCAGTGCGGCCGTCTCTGCGACGCCCGACAAGCCCGGACGCCAACTGGCCGCCAACGCGGCGACGACTCTGAGCCAGTACCTCGATGTCCGCGCCGCCGGCTCCGACTACGGCAAACGGCGCGCCGAACTGATGGCTGACAACCTGACCCGCACGGTCGCCGAGCAGCGTGACCGGGGCAACGCCCATTCGCTGCTGTTCGCCCACAACGGCCACGTCGACAAGGCGTCCACCGCGTTCGGCTATCGCGATCTGGGCGGATTGGTCGCCGAACGGCTGGGTGACCGTTACCGGGTGATCGGCACCGAGTTCGTCAGCAGCCGGTTCCGCACCGGCGAGGGACGGCAGCGCTGGGAGGTCACCATGAACAACCCGACACCGTTGCGCGGCATGTTCACCGGAACTAGCCAGGGCTACCTGGAGTTCGCCATGGCGTCTGCCGAGAACCAGGAACTGCTCGGACGTCCGGTGCGGATGGCCAGCGCCGGCGAGGCCTTCCAGCAGTGGCAGGCCTGGATCCCGTGGTTCAACTCGGTGCAGATGGTGCCCTCAGCGAGTTACGACGCGCTGATCCTGGTGCAGCAGGCGACACCAGTCACCCCGCTCTGACGAACTCCCCCTCAGTGCTCGCCGAACTATTTCGGGCTCGCTGAATTCAGCGAGCCCGAAATAGTTCGGCGAGCGTTGGGCGGGACGAGCCAGCGGGGAGCTAGAGCTGGCCGCCGCGGCTGCGGATCCGGCGGACCAGTTCGTTGTACACATCCGGGTCGGTGGTTTCGCAGGCCAGCGGATTGTTCACCTTGCCCAGCCCGTGATGGTCGGACGAGCCGAGCATCAGCAGCCCCAGCCGAGAAGCCAGCTCACGCAACCGCACCCGGGTATCAGCGTCGTGATCGGGGTGATCGACCTCCACGCCTTCGAGCCGATTCTCCATGGTCAGCTCCGACAGCATCGCCGGGGTGAGTTCCTTGTCGCGTCCGCGTCCCCACGGGTGCGCGATGACCGGCACACCGCCGGCGCGGCGGATCAGTTCGATGCCGCGGCGCAGCGGGCACGAGTAGCGGTTCGCATAGGCCGGTCCGCCGTCGTGCAGGAAGCGGTCGAACGCCTCCTGCCGGTCCGCGACGTAGCCCTTCGCCACCATCGCGTCGGCCACATGAGGACGTCCGAGCGACGGGCTGGAGCCGACCTGCTCGGCGATCTCGGTCTCGGTCAGCGGCATACCCAGGTCGGCGAGCTTGGTGAGCATCTCGGGTAGCCGTCCGGTTCGGCCGACCCGCACCCGGGCCAGTTCGTCCAGCAACTCCTCGAAGTGCGGGTTACACCCGTACCCGAGCAGATGGACGCTGGCGCCCTCGAGTTGGCACGACATCTCGATCCCCGGCAGCACCACCACCCCGACCGACTCGGCGGCCAGCCGGGCCTCACGCAGCCCGTCGAAGGTGTCGTGATCGGTCAGCCCGAGGACGTCCAGGCCCTCCGCCGCCGCCTTCCGAACGAGCTGGGTGGGCGTGTCGGTGCCGTCGGAGACGCTGGAGTGGGTGTGCAGATCGATCCGCATGCCCGCAATCCTGCCCTAACGGGCACCGACTCCCCCGGCGCGACCCTCAGGCGGGCAGCAGCGACCGCACCAATCGGACGCCAACACTCACCCGAGCCACATCGGGCTCCTCGCAGACCTGCGCCAGGGTCGCGACCTTGTCCGCCACGCCAGGGGTCTGAGCGAGCCAGGCGTCCACCTGCTCGGCCGCTGGCCGGGACTGATCCACCAGCACCGCCGAGGTCAGCTCGCCATGCGCCTTGAGCAACTCGTCGCGCAAGGCGGCGCGCGCCATGGTCTCCCAACGATCGTGCTGCGGCAACGCCACGACCGTGTCGTGCAACTCGTCCAGCCCGAGCCGGTCGGCCAGCAGGAAGGCGATCTCGGCAACCGTCCGCATCGGGGCCTGCCGGGCCTGAGCGATCTCGACGATGGTCAGCGCGAAGTGCGAGTACGCGTCCTGGGCGACCTCTTCGGCCAACGCCTGCGGGACGCCCTGGGCGATCATCCGCTCGGCATGCCGGCTGGCATTCGCGGCCTGTCGCGGAGTCAGCAGCGAACCGAGTCCGGCCCGCACCCCGCGGACGCCGTCGGTGAACTGCGCGGTCGCCGCCACGATGTCCAGCGGCGCACGGCGGCTGGCCAGCAGCCAGCGGGTGGCCCGTTCCACCATCCGCCGCAATGCCACCCGCAGTTCGGTGACCACCTGGGCGCTCAGGTCGCCGGCGTCGCGCAGCTCGACCTCGGATTTACCGACCTGGTAAATCGACCGGGCCGCCAACTGGGCGCGGATCACTTCGGTGACCGCCGCGTTGGTCTCATTGTGCAGCCGGTAGTAGGCGGTGATGCCCTGCGAGTCGACGAACCGGTTCACCGCCACCGAGGTGATGATCTCCCTGGCCAGCCGGTGCCGAGGCATGTCGGCGGCGTAGTGCCGCTGCAGCTCGCTCGGGAAGTACTGGATCAACCGGTCCGCCAGGTAGGGGTCGTCAGGCAGGTCGGAGGCCAGCACCTGGTCGGTGAGATAGATCTTGGTCCAAGCCAGCAGAGTGGCCAGCTCGGGCCGGGTCAGGCCGTGGCCACCCTCCCGGCGGGCGTCGAGCTGTTTGCCGGTGGGCAGGAACTCGAGCTCCCGATCGAGATAGCCGGCCCCTTCGAGTGCCTGCATCCAGCCCTCGTAAGCGCCGGTCAGCTCGGCACCACGGAACATCGAGTTCGACAACGCCAGGTTCTGGTTGAGGTTGTGGCTGAGCACCAGCGCGGCCACCTCGTCCGTCATCGATGCCAGCAGCTCGTTGCGCTGGTCGAGTTCCAACTCTCCGGCCGCCATCCGTCCGGCGAGCAGGATCTTGATGTTCACCTCATGGTCGGAGGTGTCCACGCCGGCGGAGTTGTCGATCGCGTCGGTGTTGATCCGTCCACCGCCCAGCGCGTACTCGACCCGGGCGAGCTGCGTCCACCCCAGGTTGCCGCCCTCCCCGACGCACAACGCGCGGACGTCGGCACCGTTCACCCGGACGGCGTCGTTGGCCTTGTCGCCCACATCGGCGTTGGTTTCGGTGGTCGCCTTGACGTAGGTGCCGATGCCGCCGTTCCAGAGCAGATCGACCGGTGCTTTGAGGATGGCGCTGATCAGGTCCGCCGGCGTGAGTGCCACGATGTCGTCGGCGAGTCCGAACGCGGCGCCCACCTCGGCCGTGATCGGGATCGACTTCAGGGTGCGGGCGTAGACACCGCCGCCGTCCGAGATCAACGATCGGTCGTAGTCCGCCCACGATGACCGCGGCAGCCGGGACAACCGCTCCCGCTCGACGAAGCTGCTCTCGGCGTCCGGGTCGGGGTCGAGGAAGATGTGCAGATGGTTGAAGGCGGCCACCAGCCGGGTGTGCCGGCTGCGCAGCATGCCGTTGCCGAACACGTCGCCGGCCATGTCACCGATGCCGACGCAGGTGAAGTCCTCACTCTGGCAGTCCCGGCCCAGCTCGATGAAGTGCCGCTTGACCGACTCCCAGGCGCCGCGGGCGGTGATGCCCATCGCCTTGTGGTCGTAGCCGGCCGAGCCGCCCGAGGCGAACGCGTCACCCAGCCAGAACCCCCGTTCCAGCGAGATCCGGTTCGCGTTGTCCGAGAAGGTGGCGGTGCCTTTGTCGGCGGCCACCACCAGGTACGGGTCGTCGCCGTCCCAGCGCACCACCGCCTCGGGTGGCACCACCTCGCCCGCCACGATGTTGTCGGTGAGCGTCAGCAGCGACGTGATGAAGATCTCGTAGCAGGCCACGCCTTCGGCCAGCCAGCCGGCGCGGTCGACGCCCGGGTCGGGCAGCGACTGTGGAACGAAGCCGCCCTTGGCGCCGGACGGCACGATCACGCTGTTCTTCACCATCTGCGCCTTGACCAGGCCCAACACCTCGGTGCGGAAGTCCTCGCGGCGATCCGACCAGCGCAAACCGCCTCGCGCGACGCTGCCGAACCGCAGGTGCACCCCTTGCACCCGCGGGGAGTAGACGAAGATCTCGAACATCGGACGCGGCTCCGGCAGCAGCGCCAGCTCGCGGGGATGCACCTTGAAGGCGTGCGCCGGTGCTCCCGGCTGAAAGGCGTTGGTCCGGATCATCGCCCGCAGCACGGAGACGAACATCCGCAGGATGCGGTCGGCGTCCAGGCTGGCCACCTCGGCAAGCTGATCCTGGATCGCGGCGAGCACCGTCTCGACGGCGGCTGCGCGCGCGTCCAGGTCGGCGAACTGGGCGTCCGGATCGAATTTGGTGCGGAAGGCCTCCACCAGACTTGCCGCGATGGCCGGATTGTTGTTCAGGGTCGCCGCCACGTAGGGCTGGCTATAGGGAATGCCGGCCTGGATGAGGTAACGCGAGATGGCTCGCAGCCAGGCGATCTCCTGCCAGGTCAACCCGCCGGTCATCACCAGTCGGTTGAACTTCCCCGATTCAGCCCGACCCCGGTAGGTGGCGTCGAAGGTGTCGATGAACTTGGCCTGCAGTTCGGGCGTCCATTCCGGACGGCGGTCGGCGGCACCGGACAGCTTCAGTCCGAAGTCGTAGAGGTAGACCTCGCGGCCACGCAGGGTGAACTCGAACGGTCGTTCGTCGAGCACCTCCACACCGAGTACGGACAGGTGCGGCATGGCATCGGCGAGCGACATCTGCCGGTAGCCGAGCACCTTGAACCGGATGTCGGCGCCGTCGCCGGGCCAAGTCGGGCGGTAGACGTCGTAGGCAAGGTCGTCGTCGCGGGTCAGGCCATTGGCCAGCCGCAGGTCGAGCACGGCAGCGTGGGCCGGGTACTCCTCCTTGTAGGCGTCGCTGAACTGGACGCCGCGGGACTCGCTGGCCAGTTCGCGGGCGGCGTCGTCGAACTCATCGTCCCAGCTTCGGACGGCCGCCTCGATCGCGCTCTGCAACGCCGGCACATCGATGTCGCCGAGCAGCGGATCGTCGTCGGGTCGCTTCACCACGAAGAACAACCTGGCCAACACCGACTCCGACACCCGGGCCTGATGTTCGAGCGACTCGCCGCCCAGGGCGGCCACCAGAATGCGCTGGATGGCCTCACGGACGTCGGTGGTGTAGCGGTCGCGGGGCAGGAAGACCAGCACCGAGATGAACCGGCCGTAGGTGCCGCGCCGGACGAAGACCCGGACCACCCGCCGGTCCTTGAACTGTGCCTCCTGGGAGATCACCGGGAAGAGTTCCTCGGCGGTGGCCTGGAACAGTTCGTCGCGGGGATAGCTGTCGATCACCTGCCGGATCGCCGAGCCGCCGTGGCTGTGCGGGTCGAACCCGGAGAGATCGAGCAGCCTCTGCGCCTTCCGGGCGAGCACCGGGATCTCCCACACGCTGGCCCCGTAGGCGATCGCCGCGAAGAGGCCCAGGAAGCGCCGTTCACCGGTCAGCCGTCCGGCAGCGTCGTAGAGCCGGACGCCGATGTAGTCCAGGTAGGCACCACGGTGCACCGGTGAGCGCCGGGAGTCCTTGGTGAGCACCAACAGGCCCCGATCGCCGGACGTCGGCGCGGCCCGGAACTCGGCGTCGCCGTCCGAGCTGCGGAGGATGCCGAGCCCGGTGCCGGGCACCGCGCGGTAGCCGTCCGATTCGGTGTAGTGCGACTCGCGGTAGCCGAGCAGGACGAAGTTGCCCTCGGTCAGCCACTGCAGCAGATCGGTCACCTCGCGGACGCCGTGCGGGCTGACCGGTTGCGGACTGTCGTTGATCAGCTCGATGGTCTCGGTGAGCCGGCGCTTCATCGCCGCCCAGTCGTCCACCGCCGCCCGGACGGCCGCCAGCCCGGCTGAGACCGCTGCGGTGAGTGCGTCGGCGAGTTCCGCGGCCGCCTCGCCCAGCGGCGGGAAGACCTCGACGCAGATCCAGGATTCCGCACGGCCGCGGCCATCGCCGATGCCAGTCAGCCGGCCCTCGGCGTCCCGGGCGACCTCGTACTGGGGGTGGAACAGCGTGCGGATGATCCACCCGGTGCGGGTGATGTCCATGCTCACGGTGTCGACCAGGAACGGCTGATCGTCGGTCACGATCAGCAGCACGGTGGAGGCGCCGGGGTGCCCGGGCAGCCGCAGCCGGACCAGCGCTTCGCCGGGCCGGCGCTGCTGTCCCAGCTGCAGATGCTCGGCGATCAGCCCGGCGACATGTGCCGGGTCGAGTTCGACGAGTTCACCCTCTGGAAGGTGTCGCACGTACTGCTCGGCAAAGCCTTCCGGAGCCTGCGGCGACGGTAAATCCTTTAGCGTTCTCGTCAGCTCACCGCCCAATCTACGGCTCCACTCCGAGCGGGACGGATTCATTGCGGTCACATCGCCTCCTTGCGACTGCACGTCAACATGCCTGACTCACTGTAACGGGCCTCCGTGACAATGTCCCGGGCGGGCCGGCGGGTCGTGGGCCCGCGACCGGACTCGCGAGTCCACGGCGTCCGGTCGGCGGGACTGCGGCAGAATGACCCGCATGCAGATCCAGGCCCGCAACGACTTCGCCGCGGACACTTTCGCCACCCATGCCATGCTGACCGACCCTGCGTTTCTCGCTGCGGTGTGCGAGGCATCCGGTGACCTTGACTACCGAGTGGACGGGGTGCCCGAGCACACCGCCGTGGAGCGGACCCTGGAGGCGCCTTCGGCGGTCCGGAGCCTGCTCGGCGATCGGTTGACGCTGCTGCAGGAGATCCGCTGGAATGCCGCCGACGCGACGGGTGCCCGCACCGGCGACCTGGAACTGACCGTGCACGGAATGCCCGCCCGGGCCCAGTTGGCGATCGACCTTCGCCCCGGTGGCCGCGGCACCGTGGTGAGTTTCAGCGGCGAGTTCACCATCAAGGTCCCGCTGGTCGGCCGCTCGCTCGAAGGCAAGGCGGCGCCGGCACTGACCGCCGGGTTCGACGTCCAGCAGCAGGTCGGCGACGACTGGTTGGCCGAAAAGGGCGGCGAGCGATGAGCGCCACATGAAGTCGAAATAGGGATCGGGATCGGGCACGGCAGACCGTGCCCGATCCCGATCCTTATTTGCCCTCGATGCGTCCTGAGTTGACCTTCACGTAACGTCAACCCTCACACTCGATGGCGTGACGAGAAAGACCACGCTGCCGCTGTACCTGACCGCGACCGCCACCTCGCTGTTCGGCAACTCGGCGATCGCCATCGTGCTGCCCTGGTTGGTGCTGGAACGCACCGGCGATCCGGCGATCGCCGGCCTGGTCGCCGCAGTCAGCGCCGTGCCCGGCGCCATCGCGGCCTTCGTCGGCGGACACCTGATCGACAAGGTCGGACGCCGGCGCATGTCGGTGCTGTCCGACGTTGGTTCAGCGGTCGCGGTCGCCGCCCTCGCCATCGTCGATGCGGCTGCCGGCCTCGACGTCACCTGGTTCATTGCTCTCGGGGTGCTCGGGGCCCTGTTCGATGTGCCTGGGATGACCGCGCGGGAAACGCTGCTGGCGAACGTGTCGGAGACCTCCGGGGTCGGGTTGGACAAGCTCGCCGCCTGGCGCGGCATGTTGTTCGGCCTGTCGTTCCTGGCCGGTCCCGCGGTGGCCGGTTGGTTGCTGGCGGTGCTGCCGTCCATTCAGGTGGTCTGGATCACCGCAGCCTGTTCCGCTGTCGCAGCCCTGGCCATCGCCGTGATGCCGCTGGGCGCAAGCACACTCGCATCTGCTGAGGACAACTCACCACTGGCGGGTTTCACGCACATCTGGCGGAGCCGGCCGCTGCTCATCCTGCTGGTGGTCAGCCTGGGCTCCATGGTGCTGGTCGCACCGCTGCTCAGCGTCGTCCTGCCGGCCCACTTCGTCGCCCTGGCCGAACCCGGGTTGCTGGGTTTGAGCTTGTCGGCCTACGCCGTCGGCACCATGGCCGGCTCGGGCGTCTACGGCTGGCTCTTCGACGGACGCCGCTGGGCGGCCTGGGTGGTGGCCAACCTGCTCTACGTGACCTCGGCCGTCCTGATCGCACCGCTGCAGGGATTCTGGCTGGTCGCAGCCGGCATGGTGGCGGCCGGACTGGGCTCGGGGCTGCTGCAACCGATCGGCACGGTGGTGCTGACCGAACACGTCCCGGACGCCCTGCGTGGCCGCGTCTTCGGCGCGTACTCGGCGCTGGCGATGGCGGCCAGCCCGCTGGGGCTCGGACTGATGGCGATCGTGCTGTCCGGTGCCGACCTGCGCACCGGAGCCTGGGTGCTCGCCGCCGGCTGGGTCGTGGTCGGGGGGTACGCCCTGGTCGCACCGGGGTTGCGGGGCTACATTCAGCCGCGACGAGAGGACGCCGATGCTGACCATCGGACAATTGGCTGACTACAGCGGAGTGACTCGGCGGGCGATCCGGCACTACCACGCACTCGGCCTGCTGCCCGAGCCGGAGCGGAACGCGGCCGGCTACCGCAGCTATGACGCCCAAGCCGTGGTGGATCTGCACCGGATCAAGGTCCTCGCCGATGCCGGCGTCCCCCTGTCGCGAGTGCGCGAGTTGGTCGACGCCGAGCCGGACGCCTTCCGAACGGCGGCCGCCCAGATCGACGCCGAGTTGCAGACCCGGATCGCCGAGTTGGAGGCCACCCGGCAGGCCCTCGATCGGCTCGCTGCTCGGGGTGAACCGTTCCTTCCCCCACGGGTGACCCGGATGCACCGCGAGATGCGCGCGCTCGGCGTGTCGGAGCGCACATTGCAGCTGGAGCGGGACGCCTGGCTGTTGATCCAGGTGCTGTATCCCGACCTGGTCAGCACCTGGATCGACACCCAGCAGGCGATGCTCGACGACCCGGATTACCGGGACCTCTACCTGCGCACCGACCAGGCCTTCGACTATCCGCCGGACGACCCGCGCATCGAAGAGATCGCGCGGGCCACCGTCGAGTGGATGATGACCCACCGTCCCCCACCCGAGGAAGCCGAATGGTCCGACGATGCAGTCGCCCAGCAGTTGGTGGTCAGCTACCGCCGCGACTACTCCCCTGGCTGGCGACGCCTGATGGAACGGATGGGCGAACTCGTCCAGGACTGCACCTGAGGTGACCAGGAGAACCGTCCCCGGTGACCAAGAGAACCGTCCCCGGTGACCAAAGGAACCGTCCCCGGTGACCAAAAGAACCGTCCCCGGTGACCGGGGGGACGGTTCCTTTGGTCACCAGGTGGCTGGCAGACCGTTGATCGAGCTTGTCGAGATCCTCGTTCGGCGGCTGGACCGCGGGACCCGCTACGCAATTCAACCCCCTAGACGAACGGCCGTGGCGATATCACAATCGGGCGCCAGCAAGCTTGTTCTGTCCCAGCACCCGAGGTGATCGACATGCCGTACTTCGTCATCGAACGTTCCTACGCCGAGGCTGTCACCCTTCCGGTCGACACCAAGCTCCTCAACGAGATCAACGACGACGAGGACGTCCGCTGGCTCTTCTCGTACCTGTCGCTGGATCGGATGAAGACCTACTGCCTCTACGAGGCGGCATCGGCCGAAGCCATTCGCAAGGCGGCCGAACGCGCGGGTGTGCCCGCCGACGTGATCACCGAGGTCTCCGGTCGGGTGATGGCCGGCACCGGTCAGTTGGCCGGCGTCGAGTAGCCGGTCCGGCTCCCACTCCAATCCAGCAGCCCAGCGTCGCGGGCATATCGGACGGCCTGCGATCGGTTCCTGCTGCCGGTCTTCGCCAGAATGCTGCGGACGTGGTTCGCGGCGGTGTGGTCGCTGATGAACAGTCGTCCGGCGATGGCATGGTTGCTCAGGCCCTCGTCCAGCAGCCGCAGGATCTCGACCTCGCGCGCCGTCAGTCGGTCGGCCCGTCCCTTGCCCGGCGTGCCGCCGTCCAGCACGGCCAGCACCCGGGTCCACCCCCTCGGTATCGCTTCGGCTCGGACTTGTTCGGCCAGGACGGCCGCCTGCCGCGAGCGGACGTCCCGAGCCCGCAGCCAGCGGGCCTTCGCCGCCCGAGTGTGCGTCACGTAGAGGGTGGCGTCGAATCTGCCCTCCAGCTCCAAGGCCGCGTCGAACAGCGATCCTGGGTCGCCCATTCCAACAGCTGCATCGACCTGCGCCAGGTAGCGATCGGCAGCGCCGAAGGATGTCACGAAGTAACCCACCATCAGGTTCAGGCCGGTGTATTCGGCCAGCCAGGGACGCAGTCGACGCACGATGGCCCGATCGTTCAGGAAGAGGGCGGCCTCAGTCATCAGCGCAAGGACCCCCGGCCACTCGGCCGACTCGTGCGCACTCGGGCAATCGTGCTCCAGCAGCCAAGCGAGCATCCGCCTTGTCGAGTTCACCATCCGGAGCTCGGTGTACAGACTGAGCAGCCCGGGTCCCCAGTGCCGGTCGGGCGACTCATCCCCGGTGATCAGCGCCCGCACCGCCCCGAGGTCACCGAGTTCGCGCTTGATCATGTAGAGCTGTTGCGCGGGCACATTCGACCCGGCGTCAGAACGGAACTCGGCTTCCGCGTCGGACGCCCGCCGAGACGCGGCCCGAGCCTGATCGAGGTTGCCCGCGATGAAGTGCCGGACGTATGCCTGGCACTCCCGCCAGAACTGCCAGTAGTTGCCGAACTGCTCGACCCCCGCGGCGAGCGCCTTGACGGCTTCGTCGAAGACTCCACGATCGCCCGTCACGTAGGCCGCCGAGGCGCAGAACAGCGGCCCGTGGTACAGGTCGTCGCCCAGCAATGCCGGGTGCCGACGACCCAGCTGCCAGAACTCCCGCGCGGCCGCGTAGGCCTGCGGAAGCTGAGCCGGGCGAAGACTGGCGGTCTGCCCGCGACGAAGCACGCGGAGCAGAAGTTCGGTGTCACCCCGCTCGCGGGCCTCGGCCGTGGCCGCCGCTGCGATCCGGGACGCCTCCTCCGGCTTGCCGGCGAGTGAGGTGGCCCGGCCCAGCGCCGCCAGCGCCAGGATCCGTTTGCCCTCCGATTCGGCGTCGCCGGGCGAGGCCAGCGCCGTGGACAGCAGTCGGACGGCCTTCTCGCCGTCCAGCCCGGGGCGCCAGCTGGCCTCTTCGAACTCGATGGCGGCGCTGAGTCGCTGCCGGACGGTGGGCGCGGATGCGCTGATCTCACTCGCCAGCTCCCGGGCGCGCGCGAAATGAGCAGCCAGGCGCCAACTGCGAATCGCGGACAGGATCAGGTCACTGCCCGCTTCCGTGGTGTCGCTGAGGCTGGCGGCGCGTTCGTACAGCTGCGCCGCGTCCTCGTGGGCCCGCTGCGACGAGGCCAGTTCGGCTGCCCGGGCGGTGTAGTCGACGGCCTGTGGCCGATAGCCGAGCGGGATGGCCTGCGCATAGTGGTGAGCCGCCCGTTGGACGAGCCGCGTCGGCACTGGTGCGGCCCGCTGCAGCGATGCGGCTGCTCGGGCATGCAGCGCGGGCAGCTCATCCGCCGGGATCCGATCGAGTACCGCCTGCCGAGCGATGGCGTGAGCGAATCGCAGCGACCCGCCGCGGCCACGCGCCCATTCGACGAGACCGGCGGCGGACGCGCGATCGAGGCTGCCGAGAATCGCGGCCCCAGGTTCCCCGGTGAACGCCACAAGCTCGTCCGGCACCACATCCATGCCGAGGATCGCCGCCGCCTCGAGAACCGGGCGATCCGTTGGCAGGATCGCCCCCAGCCGTGCCCGGAGCAGATCGTTGACCGTCTCGGGCAGGACGATCGCGGCCGAACCGGCGGCGGTGTCGGCCACCTGCCGCCAGGCCTCTCGCAGCAGGAACGGGTTGCCCCCGGTCAGAAAGCTCAGGCGTCGGGCAACCTCCTGGCGGCCAGGCGCCGGAATCGGTTGTCGAGCCGCCACGTATTCCGCCACCTGGTCCGGGGTGAGCGGTGTGAGCGCCATCCGGCGGACGCACTCGAATCTGCTCAGCTCGGCCAGGATGTCGTCGGTCAGGGGTGACCGGTCGGGATCGGTGTCGCGTGATCCCGCCAGGACGAGCACTCTGCTGGCGGTGAGTCCCGAGATCAATCGCGGCAACAGGCTGAGCATGGTGCGGTCGGCCCAGTGCAGGTCATCCAGCACCAGCACGATCGGGTGGACCTGGGCGGCGTCCCGCAGCAGTCGGACGATGGCGGCAGCCAGCCTCGACGTGGCATCACCGGTCGAGTCGACCGATGGACCGGTGCCGGCGAGCGCCTTCTCCGGGTGCGCGTCCAGCGCGAGGCGGATCCACCGGCTCGACCGATCGCCGGGGTCGTCCGGACCCAGCTGCTCGAGCAGCTGCAGCAGGGGTGCGCCCAACGGCTCCAGCGGAGCGCCGTACTCGGCGACGCATGATCCCGCGAACACCGCGGCGCCGGTCTCCCGCATGCGGGTGGCAGACTCGGCGATCAATCTGGTCTTGCCGATGCCGGGCGCGCCGTCGATGAAGACGGCGCGCGAGGTTCCCCGAAGCACATCGGAGAACGCCGCGAGAACGGCTTGCGACTCTGAATCGCGCCCGACGAAGGGCGGTTGATCCGAAATCGCCCATCCTGCTGGCAGGGGAGGCGGGCTCCATTCCCGCATGCCGCCCACCGTAGAACCTGCTCCGATCGCCGTCGAGCAGATTCGAGAGCGCCCCGCGGAAATGACCATTTCTGGTCATGTGCCCAGGTGGGCCCTTGCCTAGCCTCGGCAGCACGGTAGAAACAGCCCGTAAGGGCTCGTTGACAAGGAGAAATGACATGCCCAAGTTCGTGATCGAACGTACCGCACCCGGCGCGGGAGAGATGTCGGCCGAGCAACGCCGCGAGGCCGCGCGGGTCTCCAACGAGGTGATCGCCGCAATGTCACCGCGGATCAGTTGGCAACAGAGCTACATCGCCGACGACAAGATCTTCTGCGTCTTCGTGGCCGACGACGAGGAGACGGTCCGCGAGCATGCCCGTCGAGCCGGCATCCCGTGCGACGTGATGCATCGGGTGGCCGCCGTGATCGACCCGGCCACCGGCGAGTGACGGCACGTCGACAACCGGCGCACTGCTGATCGAGCCCGTCGGGATCCAGTTTCGACCAGCTCATCCCGCGACGACTGCCGCTGATCGAGCCCCGTCGAGATCCGGTTCCGGCCAGCCGAGGAGATCAGAGCATGTGCGGGTAACCGGTGGACGTCGGAGGCACCAGGGTCTCCTTGATCGCCCGCGGGCTCACCCAGCGCATCAGGTTCCACAGCGAGCCGGCCTTGTCGTTGGTGCCGGACGCCCGCGCACCGCCGAACGGCTGCTGGCCGACGACCGCACCGGTCGGCTTGTCGTTGATGTAGAAGTTGCCCGCGGTGTAGCGCAGCTTGTTCTGGGCGAGTTCGATCGCCGTCCGGTCGGTGGCCAGGATCGAGCCGGTCAGCGCATATGCGGACGCCGTGTCGACCAGATCGAGCACCTTGTCGTAGTCGGCGTCGTCATAGACGAAAATGCCGAGCAGCGGGCCGAAGTACTCGGTGACGAAGATGTCCTGCTTCGGGTTGTCCGAAACCGCCAGGGTGGGACGGATGAACCAGCCCTCGCTGCGGTCGTAGCTGCCGCCGGCGACAATCTCGGCGTCCGAGCTGGCCCTGACGGCGTCGATCGCAGCCGAGAGCTTGTCGAAGGCGCGCTCGTCGATCACCGCGGAGGTGAAGTTGCTGAAGTCGCGGACGTCACCCACTTTCAGATCCTCGACCTGGGCGATCAGATCCTCGGAGATCGCATTCCACAGGCTGCGCGGCAGGTAGGCGCGGGAGGCGGCCGAGCACTTCTGGCCGGAGTACTCGAAAGCACCACGGATCAGTGCGGTCTTGACCACCTCGGGGTCGGCGCTGGCATGGGCCAGCACGAAGTCCTTGCCGCCGGTCTCGCCGACAATGCGCGGGTAGGACTTGTAGCGGGCGATGTTGGCTCCCACCTGCGACCACAAGCCCTGGAAGACCCGAGTGGACCCGGTGAAGTGAATGCCGGCCAGATCAGGATGCGCCAGTGCGACGTCGGAGATCTCCTTGCCGTGACCCGGCACCAGGTTGATCACGCCGTCGGGCAGTCCGGCGGCCTGCAGCACGTCGACGAACACCGAGGCGGCGAGCATCTGGGTGAGCGCCGGCTTCCACAGCACCGGGTTGCCCATCAGTGCCGCGGAGGTCGGCAGGTTGCCGGCGATCGCGGTGAAGTTGAACGGGGTGATCGCGTAGACGAAGCCCTCCAGCGGGCGGTAGTCCATCCGGTTCCACACGCCGGGGCTGTTCTGCGGCTGGTTGGCGTAGATCTCCTGGGCGAAGTGCGCGTTGAACCGCAGGAAGTCGATCAGCTCACACGCGGAGTCGATCTCGGCCTGCTGCACGGTCTTGCCCTGGCCCAGCATGGTGGCAGCGTTGATCCGGGCCCGGTACGGCCCGGCGATCAGGTCGGCGGCGCGCAGGAAGATCGCGGCACGCTGGTCGAAGGGCAGATCGGCCCAGCCGCGGGCCGCGGCGGTGGCAGCCGCGACGGCCTGCTCGGCGTCGGCGTGGTTGGCCTGCTTGACCACACCCAGCACCTGGCCGTGATCGGACGGCATGGTCACCTCGTAGCGATCGTCACCGCGTCCGGGACGGCGCTCGGCGCCGAAGGTGCCGTTCAGTTCCAGCGGCGCGGCAGTCAGGTCGGCCAGCGCGGCCTCGAGTTCGGCACGCTCGGCGCTGCCGGGGGCATAGCTCTTGACCGGCTCGTTCACCGGCACGGGCACACGGGTGATAGCATCCACGACACGAGAATACCTCAGGCACAGCGGCCAAAGTCAAGCACATTTCGTCGGACATGACTGCTGATTCGAGATAATCTCTTGTAAATCAGCCCGCTTTCGCCGCTTCCTCCCGTCGCTTCTTGGCCGCCTCGACCGAGGCCCGCAACGCTGCCACCAGATCGACGACCTCGGCCTGAGCAGGCGCCTCCTCGGTCGCCTCCGGCGCCGGAGCACCCTCCAGCTTGGCCTGCACGACCGCCTCCAGCGCCTCCCGGTACACATCGGTGAACTGGGTCGGATCGAAGTCGCCGGTCAGCTGGTCGATGAACATCCGGGCCATGTCGACCTCGGCGTCCGACACCTTCACGTCGTCGGACGGCGCCGCGAACGATCCGTCGCGGAGCTCGTCGGGCCAGAGCATGGTGTGCATCAGCAGCAGGTCGTCCTTGGCCCGGATCAACGCCAGCGACTCCCGGGAGCGCAGCGCCACCTTCACCAGCGCGGCCTTGCCGGCGTCCGCGAGAGCGCGGCGCAACAGCACGTAGGGTTTGGCGCCGGGGCCGTCGGCTTCCAGGAAGTAGGTGCGCTCGAAGTAGGTCGGGTCGACCTCATCGACCTCGACGAATTGGACGACCTCGACCGCCTTGGCGGTGGGCAGCGGCAGGTTCTCGAAGTCCTCCGCCTCCAGGATCACCATGCGTCCGTCGCCGGTCTCGTAGCCCTTGGCGATCTCGGTGTAGGGAATCTCCTTGCCGCACGCCTCGCAGACCCGTTTGTACTTGATCCGTCCGCCGTCCTCGGGATGCACCTGGCGAAACGACAGGTCCTTGGTTTCGGTGGCGCCGTAGACCTTGATCGGGATGGTGATCAGGCCGAACGAGATCGCGCCCTTCCAAATGGATCGTGGCATGTCGGCCTCCTCGTCGCGCATGGACTCGTGGGTCCAAGCCTGCCGCATCACCCCAAGTCACACCAGCGCGCACAGGGCTTCACCCGGTCAGCACAGCGCGCGCCACTCCGTCGGCCCGTGCCAGAGCAACTCGTTCTCTGCCAGAAAGTCCGCCACCGGCGGGTCGTCCCAGGAGGCGTCGAGGGTCCGCCCGCCGACCAGGGCGGCCAGAGCCTGCGCGGAGGCCGGCGACTGGTCGGCGAACAGCGCGGTCACCGCTTCGAAGCCCAGGACGTCGAGGCTCACGTCACCGAAGTCCGCCGTGGGTTGCGGCGTCGCGGACGCCTCGGCCACCGCAACCAGCCGTCGTCCGCCGCGCAGCAGCGCGGCCAGGCCGGCGATGTGCAGGACGGTGTGTTCTGCGTCCTCGACGTCTGCCGAAGTGAAACCGAAGGCGGCGGTCAGCGGGGCCGTGACAGCGTACGCCGCCGTCGGACGATGGCGTCGGCTCTCCGCCCAGGCGACCAGTTCGTCGGTGGTCAGCGGCACGAAGACCAGCATCAACGGACCTCCCGGCGCAGCACGCCGAGCTCGTCGACGACGTCACGGGCGAAGGTCGGCAGCGGGGCGATGGCGGTGGCGGCGAAACTGACGCGGCCGGCCAGGCTGCTGACGCCGACGCTGATCTGCTGGTCATCGATGGTGGACGCAAACGCGTGCAGCGCGCGTACCCGCCGCTCCCCCAGCCAGCGCGGCGCGGCCGGGCCGGGCACATTTGCGATCAACACCTGATGGGGACGCCCGGCGGTCACGGTGGCAGCGGCGACGGCGTGGGTGCTGGGCGGCGGGAATCCGGCAAGTTCGATCAGGTCGGCCGCCGGCACCAGGCGATCCGAATCGATGCGTGCCTGGGTGAGGGTGGCGATTGCGATCAGCCGTTCCCGGGCGGTGATCGTGGTTACCGGCAGTTGCACGTATTGCGGTGCCACCTGACAACCCAGCGCGCTGGTTCCGCCGTCATCGACAGCCAGCGGTATCAGGGCGACCGGATCGTGCAGCGGCTTGCCACCAAACACCTGCCAACCCCGGACTCCCGCCGTCGCCAGTGCCACGATCACATCGTGCACCGTGCAGCCGACCGCCCGGGCGATGGCCGCGAGGTCGGCCAGCGGGCATTCGACCGCGGCGACGTGTCGCGGCGCCGGCACGGTCGTCACCTGCCGGACGCCGTACTCGGCCATACCGCCGAGCCCGGCGGCGGTCTCCCGGAGTGCCCGCAGCGGATCCCCGGCGTTACGCAGCAGGCCGGCTAAGCCGGGCGCCGGTTCGTCTTCGGCCGGACGCCAGAGCGGGGTCTCCGCGGCGATCGGCGCGGGTTGTTCATCGAGGAGTTCATGCAACAGGTGGACGTTGTCGGCGCCATCGATCAGCGCGGGATGCGTCCGCACCACCAACGCCCAGGATCCCCCGGCCAGACCGGTCAGAATCGTGGCGTCCCACAACGGGTGCAGTCGGTCGAGCGGGGTGGCGAGCTGCTCGGCGAGCCAGGTTTCGATGCTCGTGCCGGCGGGCAGGGTGGCGCTGCGCAGGTGGCCGGCGATGTTGAACCCACGGTCGTCCACCCAGGACTGCAGGCCGGCACCGGCGAGCTTCTGTCGAAACCGCGGCGCATAGCCGATGCGCTGCCCGACCAGCCGGCCCAGCTGGGACGCCGCGGGCGCCGGCCCGTTCACCACCAGCACGCTTAACTGATGCCAGGGTTGCGCCAGTTGGTCGCGGGCGAGCAGTTGTGCCTCGGTCCTGCTCACGGAAGCCACCACGTGCCCGTCTCCTTGCTGTCGCCGACTCGTCCGATCAGCCTACTTCGTGCGTTCGCGGGCGGCCGACGCGGAGAAACGTGCGTATTGATCGACCGCTCCGTGGTGCGTCACTCGGGTCGCGCCGAAGTGAGCGTTTTGGCATGGCAGGGCGTCCCTCATAAAGCTCGTTTCTCCGCAGCGGGTTCCACCGCAGCCGGCGGCGATCGTGAAAACGCACGTTTCTCCGCATTCCACCCGGGCCGGGCTGGCCCAGTCGTGTTCGACCGCAGTGCAGTCCGTCGCCGCGCCCGCGCATGCAAGAATCGGCTGGTGCGCAGATTCCTTCCCGTGGCCGCTCTTCTCGTGCTCGCCGCCGGTTGTGCCGGCGCTCCCGCGTCGACCCCGAGCGGCAGCGGTTCGCCGCTGGTGACACCGGCGTCCGCGACGGCTTCGGGCAGCCCGACGCTGGCCAGCCCGAGCACCGCGCCCACTCCGGGGGTGACAACCATCACGATCGAGTTGGCCGACGGCAAGGCGTCACCCAACGGGAGTCGGGTGAACTTGACCAAGGGTGAGACGTTCGTCCTCGACATCACCTCCGACCGCAATGACGAGGTCCATGTGCACGGTTTCGACAAGGAGATTGAGGTCGCGGCCGGCAAACACGTCACGGTCGAGATGGTGGCCGACCGCACCGGCCGCTTCGAGGTGGAATCGCATCATCCCGAGTTGTTGATCGCCGTCCTGCAGATCCGGTGATCCTCCCGCTCCACGGCCTGGGTTCGCGGCAGGATCTGCCGCTGCCCTTCGAGTTCGTCCTGCTCGGCGCGGCCCTGGCGTTGGTGGTGTCGTTCGCGGTGCTGACGGTGGCCTGGCGCCGTCCGCGCTACACCCGGCCGTCCGGGCTGGCGCTGCCCGGATTGACCCGGCTGGTCGACCGGCCCTCCGCGCGTACCGCCGTCCGGATCGTCGCGCTGGCGGTGTTCGGCTGGATGGCACTGGCGCTGTGGTTGGGGCAGGACCTGGTGACGAACCCGATCTTCGGCTTCGTCTTCGTCTGGGTCTGGGTGGGCCTGGTGCCGCTGTCGCTGCTCTTCGGACCGGTCTGGCGGCGGGCGAATCCACTGCGGACGCTGGCCCGGCTGGTGCTCGCGGTGCGCGCCCCGATACGGCCGCTGCGCGAGGCGACGTGGCGAAGGATCGGCGTCCTGCCTGGCGTGTTGACCCTGCTGGGTTTCGCCTGGCTGGAACTTGTTCAACCCGACAACAACACCCTGGCGGTGCTGCGCTGGTGGACGGCGGCCTGGCTGGTCCTCACCGTCGGCGGGGCGGTGCTGTTCGGGGAGCGCTGGATCGCGGCCACGGATCCGTTCGAGGTCTTCGCCGAGCGGGTCGCCACTCTGTCGCCGTGGCAACGCATCGACGGCGTCATCCACCTCAGCAATCCTCTCCGACATGCGGCAACGGCGCCGGTCCCGCGCGGGGTGGCGTGGGTGAACTGCACGCTGCTGGGTATCACCGCCTACGACAGTTTCACCAACACCACTGGTTGGGTGGGTTGGGTGCAGACCTCGGCCCTGCCCCGGGAGTGGTGGGGCACCGCCGGACTGATCGGCATGATCCTGCTGATCGGAGCGGCGTTCGCACTGGCCGCTCGCGCGACCGCGGCCGGATGGGGCGACACCGCTGCGGCGAGCCTGGTGCCGATCGTCATCGGCTACTCGTTCGCGCATTACCTCAGCCTGTTGGTGCTCGAAGGTCAGCGGACGGCGATCCTTGCCTCAGATCCCCTCGGTCTGGGTTGGAACGTGTTCGGCACCGCGGAACTGGGTGTGAACACCGGCATCTTCGACTACCCGGAGGTCGTCGCGATCATCCAGCTGACGGCGATCGTGGTGGGTCACCTGCTGGGTGTGCTGCTCGCCCACGATGAGTCGCTGGTGGTCTTGCAGGGCAAACGAGTGATCGTCGGCCAGCTGCCGATGCTGGTGCTGATGGTCGGTTACACCTGCGCGGGCCTGCTGCTGCTGTTCTCTCCCTGACCGGCCGCCCGTCGGTCGAGCCTCTCGCGACCACCGCCGTCCGAGCGGGTCGGCGCCCCGCATCGTCTCGGGAGCTCATTCGCCCGATTCCGCGAGTTATCCACAATTTTGCTCGGCGCCGCCTCATTCGGCGCAACCCGGGCGACAGTAGGGGATGCCCTCCACAGCCGCCGTCCTGACTCGTGCGCCGCTCGCACTCGCCCCCGCAGTTCGGTTGATCGAACCCGTCCTACCGGCCGCTTCCGCGCAGGACCCGCTGGTGCCCTGGATCTGGATAGAGCCTCGACGCCCCCATCCGCCCGCCCTCCCCGAGGTGTCGGACGCGCTCCGTCGCCGAGCCACCGCCTTGATCGCCGCGATCGTCGAGGTGCTGCGCGGCCGACGTCCGCTGGCCCACCTGGAGCCGCACTGCGAGGCGTCCGTGTTCGAGCTACTCGGACGCCTGCACAGCACCGGCGCACTTCCCAACATACGGCTGGCCTCCACCCTGATCACCCGACCCGCCGACTCGTCCGTCGAAGCGTCCGCCCGGCTCACCCTCGGTCAGGCGTCCCGGGCAGCGGCATTCCGGATCGCCCAACACCCCGACGGACGCTGGCTACTCACCGACCTCGAGCTGACTCTGGACGACGCCACGATTCAGCGCAGCCGACCGAGGCCAATCCTGTAGTTCCAACTGACACACATCATCGCGGGGCACTTCGGTTAGCACTCAAAGCAGAGGTCTCGACAAGCTCGACCGACGGTGGTCCGACAGGGCCGCGGCCCACGGCGGTACGACAGGATCTCGACGAGCTCAACCACGAGGTGGCTGACAAGGTCGACCAACGGGTGGTGCGGCAGTGACGCAACCGAAAAGCGGAGTGGGCTGCACCCCGTCCTGGTGTGGCGGGCGTATCGTCGCTCCGCTCCTCAACGTCGGTCGTAGACCGACCTCGTATAAAGCGCGCGAGTCCCCTTCCAGGGACTGAAAGACAAAAGCAGAAGCAGGACGAGCTGCGCACGGGCGGGACGGGGTGCAGCCCACTCCGCGGAGCAGAAAGCAACCACCGAAACCCAGCCACAGAAAGAGACAAAGCTCGACCAACGGTGACGACAAAATCGACCAACGGCAGCCAGCGATCAGCCGCGGCGCCCGTGGCACATCTTGTACTTCTTGCCCGAGCCGCAGGGGCACGGCGCGTTCCGCCCGACACCGGCGTACGGGTCGTCCTCCTCCTCGCGGCTGGACACCACCTCGCCGGTCTCCGAGGGAGCCGAGTAGGCCATCGGGCGCTGCTGGCGCTCCCCGAGGCCCTTGGCCTTCACCACCGGCCGAGCCTTCGGCTCGTCGACCTCCGGTTCCTCCTCCTCAGCGGTCGCGGCGATCAGCTCGTCCAGCACCTCGGCCGACATGGGGACGCCGGCGCTATCGGTCTGCAGACCCACCGTGGGCCGCTGCTCGACCTTGACCTCCAGGTTGAACAGGAAGCCGACGACTTCCTCCATGAAGGCCTCCATCATGGCGTTGAACATGTCGCCGCCCTCGCGCTGGTACTCGACCAGCGGATCGCGCTGCGCCATCGCCCGCAGCCCGATGCCCTCGCGCAGGTAGTCCATCTCGTAGAGATGTTCGCGCCATTTGCGGTCGAGCACGGTGAGCAGCACCTGGCGCTCCAGCTCGCGCATGGTCTCCTCGCCGAGCTCCTCTTCGCGGCGGTCGTAGGCGGCCTGGGCGTCCGCCTTGAAGTCTTCGACCAGCTCCTCGACGGTCAGCTCGACCCCCTCGAACTCGGCGCGGTCCAGTCCGACCGGGTACAGCGTGCCCACCTGGGTCCACAGTTGATCCAGGTCCCATTCCTCGACGAAGCCTTCGGTGTTGGCGCGCACATACTGCTCGACGACCGCGTCCACGGTGCCGCGCAGCTGCTTCTCGACGTCGACGCCTTCCAGCACGCGGCGGCGGTCGCCGTAGATGGCGTGCCGCTGCCGGTTCATCACGTCGTCGTACTTCAGCACGTTCTTGCGCATCTCGAAGTTCTGCGCCTCGACCTGTTCCTGGGCCTGCTGAATCGAGCCGCTCACCCGCTTGTTCTCGATCGGGACGTCGTCGGGCACCTTGAGCGCCACCATCACCCAGTTGATGATGTCGGACTTGAACAGCCGCATCAGGTCGTCCTCGAGGCTGAGGTAGAACCGGCTCTCACCGGGGTCACCCTGACGTCCGGAGCGGCCCCGCAGCTGGTTGTCGATGCGTCGTGACTCGTGCCTCTCGGAGCCCACCACGTACAGGCCGCCGGATTCGACGACCTCGTCGTGCTCGGCCTCGACCTGCTCTTCGATCTCGGTGATCACCTCGGCCCATTCGGCCTCGTACTCGTCGGCGTGCTCGACCGGGTCGAGGCCCTTGGCCCGCAGGGTGGCGTCGGCCAGGAACTCGGGGTTGCCGCCGAGGATGATGTCGGTGCCTCGTCCGGCCATGTTGGTGGCCACCGTGACTGCGCCCTTGCGCCCGGCCAGGGCGATGATGGCGGCCTCACGCGCGTGGTTCTTCGCGTTCAGCACCTCGTGTTTGACGCCGGCTTTCTTCAGCAGCTTGGACAGGATCTCGGACTTGGCCACTGACGCGGTACCGATCAGGATCGGCTGACCCTTCTCGTGGCGCTCCGCGACATCGTCGACCACGGCGGCGAATTTGGCGGCCTCGGTGCGATAGATCAGGTCCTTGCCGTCAACCCGGATCATCGGCTTGTTGGTCTCGATCGGCAGCACGCCGAGGCCGTAGATCTTCTGGAACTCGCTCTCTTCGGTCTTGGCCGTACCGGTCATCCCGGCGAGCTTGTCGTACATCCGGAAGTAGTTCTGCAGGGTGATCGTGGCCAGGGTCTGGTACTCGTCCTTGATCTCGACCTTTTCCTTGGCCTCCAGGGCCTGGTGCAGGCCCTCGTTGTAGCGGCGTCCGATCAGGGTGCGGCCGGTGTGCTCGTCGACGATCAGCACCTCGCCGTCGAGGATGACGTAGTCCTTGTCCTTCTTGAACAGTTCCTTGGCCTTGATGGCGTTGTTCAAGTACGAGATCAGCGGCGTGTTGACGCTCTCGTAGAGGTTCTCGATACCGAGCCGGTTCTCCACCTCGGTGATGCCGCCCTCGAGGATCGACACGGTGCGCTTCTTCTCGTCCACCTCGTAGTGGGTGTCGCGGGTCAGGCGCTCGGCGATCTTGGCGAACTCCGGGTACCACTCGTGGTTGTCCTCGGCCGGACCGGAGATGATCAGCGGCGTGCGGGCCTCGTCGACCAGGATCGAGTCCACCTCGTCGACGATCGCGTAGTGGTGGCCGCGTTGCACGCAGTCGTCCAGGCTCAGCGCCATGTTGTCGCGGAGGTAGTCGAAGCCGAACTCGTTGTTGGTGCCGTAGGTGATGTCGGCGGCGTACTGTTTGCGCCGTTCGGCCGGTGTCATGTGCGCCAGGATCACGCCCACCTCGAGCCCGAGGAAGTGGTGCACGCGGCCCATCTGCTCGGACTGGTACTTGGCCAGGTAGTCGTTGACCGTGACGATGTGCACGCCCTTGCCGGTCAGCGCGTTCAGGTAGGACGGCATCAGCGCGACGATGGTCTTGCCTTCACCGGTCTTCATCTCGGCGATGTTGCAGCGGTGCAGTGCCACGCCACCCATCACCTGGACGTCGTAGGGGCGCTTGCCGAGCACCCGCTTGGTGGCTTCGCGGACGGTCGCGAACGCCTCCGGCAGGATCGCGTCGATGCTTTCGCCGTCGTCCAGCCGTTTGCGGAACTCGTCGGTCTGGGCGCGCAGTTCCTCGTCGCTCATCGCCTCGAAGTCGGGTTCGATCATGGCCACCTGATCGGCGACCCGGCGCAGTTCCCTGAGCTTGCGCCCGTCGCCCATGTGCAGCAGCTTGTCCAGAACACCCACGGTGGTTTCAACGCTTCCTGGTCGATGACAGTCCCGCGCCATCTTAGTGTGCTGAGCAGACACTGACCGCCGGTGGCACGGCAGCCGGCCACCGCGCGCCCGCGCCGGGTTGCAGAACTTTGCCCGGACGATGTCGAGAAACTGCGGGCGGCTCCGTCCCCGGTGTAGAGCCGACCACAATGGTCGGCACCGAACCAAGGAGTCATGATGGCCAAGTACCTGCTGCTCAAGCACTACCGGGGCGCCCCGAAGGGCGTCAACGACGTGCCGATGGAGTCGTGGACGCCGCAGGAGATCACCGACCACATCCAGTACATGAACGACTTCGCCGCTCGGCTCGAGGACACCGGCGAGTTCGTCGACGGCCAGGCGCTCGCACCGGAGGGCGCCTGGGTCCGCTACGACGGCGAAGGCCGGCCACCGGTCACCGACGGTCCCTTCGCAGAGACCAAGGACCTGATCGCCGGCTGGATGATCATCGACGTGGACGGCTGGGACCGCGCCGTGGAGCTGGCCGGGGAGCTGTCCGCCGCACCGGGCGCGGGGGGCAAGCCGATCCACGAGTGGCTGGAGGTCCGTCCCTTCCTGGCCCACCCGCCGACCGTCACCGACTAGTCCGGTCGTGGACGAGACGCTGCTGCGCGGCCTGATCCCGGCCGTCTTGGCGATCCTCGTCCGCCGCGGAGCAGACTTCGCGGCGGCCGAGGACGCCGTCCAGGACGCCCTGGTCGAGGCGTTGCGCAGCTGGCCGGACGACCCGCCGCGCGACCCCAAGGGTTGGCTGATCACCGTAGCCTGGCGGCGGTTCCTGGACGCGACCAGGGCGGAGGCGTCCCGGCGGCGGCGCGAGGAACGTCTCGACGACGAACCCGTCCCCGGCCCAGTCGCCGATGCAGACGACTCGCTGTGGCTTTACTTCCTGTGCGCTCATCCGCGGCTGACGTCTGCCTCGGCGGCGGCACTGACCCTGCGCGCCGTCGGGGGGCTGACCACCCGGCAGATCGCGCAGGCCTATCTGGTGCCCGAGGCGACGATGGCGCAACGGATCAGCCGGGCCAAGCGCACGCTCGCCGGCGTCCGTTTCGACACCCCCGGCGACGTCGCCACGGTGCTGCGGGTGCTCTACCTGATCTTCAACGAGGGCTACACCACCGACGAGGCGGATCTGGCCGCGGAAGCGATCCGGCTGACGCGCCGGTTGACCACGCTGTACGACCATCCGGAGATCGCCGGCCTGCTGGCCTTGATGCTGCTGCACCATGCCCGTCGAGCGGCGCGTTTCGCCGCCGGTGGCGCTTTGGTACCGCTCGCCGACCAGGACCGGTATCGCTGGGAGACCGCCACCATCGCCGAGGCCGTCGGCATCCTGCAGGCCGCGCTGGCTCGCGACGCCTTGGGCGAGTTCCAGGCCCAGGCCGCCATCGCCGCGCTGCACGCCGACGCGCCGAGCACCGCCGAGACCGACTGGGTACAGATCGTCGAGTGGTACGACGAACTGGTGCGGGTGACTGACTCGCCGGTGGCCCAACTGAATCGGGCGGTCGCCGTCGGTGAGGCGGACGGACCGTTGGCCGGGTTGGCGGCGCTGTCCGATCTGGACGCCGCACTGCCCCGGTTCGACGCCGTCGCCGCCCACCTGCACGAGCGGGCCGGCGATCTCGACGAGGCTGCCCGGCGCTACGCGGCTGCCGCGCGCGCTGCGAGCAGTAGCCCCGAGCGCGACCATCTTTATCGCCAGGCGGCCCGGCTCAACGATCGCTGAACCAGCGACCGGCGCGAGTCGCTACGACGCGACGACAAGTCATGGCGGTGTCGCTCGGCCTCAGGAGATGGTGACGCGACGGTGCCGCGCCGTTAGGGTCGGACCCGGGCCAGGCCGTCCGGCCGGCGGATTGAGGCGACGTGACCACTCCCCCGCACCGCATTGGCTCTCTTCGCCGCGAGATCGACGACCTCGACATGGCGTTGTTCCACGCCGTCGCCGACACCCACAGTGACGCGCTGGACTGGAGCATGCCGCGGCTGACCGCCCTCGCCGACCATTCGAAGCTGTGGATCGGTATCGCCGCCGTGCTTGCCGCCACCGGCTCGGCGCGCGGCCGCCGGGCGGCCGTCCGGGGCCTGACCACGCTCGCCGCCACCAGCCTGATCGCCAATCAGGTCGCCAAGCGGCTGAATGGTCGACCGCGCCCCCTGGCTGCCCGGGTTCCTCTGGCCAGGCTCGCTGGTCGGATCCCCACCTCCACCTCGTTCCCGAGTGGGCACGCCGCCAGCGCGGCGGCGTTCGCCGGTGCGGTCGCGATCGAGGCACCCGCCCTGCGGGTACCGCTGACCACTCTCGCCGGACTGGTCGGCTTGTCCCGGGTGGCCACCGGCGCGCACTATCCCTCGGACGTGGCGGCCGGCTTCCTGTTGGGGACCGGTGTCGCCGCACTCGGACGCCGTCTGGTTCCGCCGGCAGCAACACCGTCAACGACGACACCGGGCCGTAGCGACCCGCAAGCGGTGGAAAAGGTCACCCCGCGGCCAAAGGGAACCGGTCTGACCCTGGTCGTCAACCCGGCCTCACACAGCGGACGCGGCGCCGAGGTGTTGCGCCGGGTGCGAAGGCGCCTCCCCGAGGTCACGGTGGTCGAACTCGGCGAGCATGACGATGTGCCCCGGGTGATGCGCGACGCCGCGGCGGATGCCGAGGTGCTCGGCGTGGCAGGTGGAGACGGCACCGTTGCCGCCGCGGCCGAGGCGGCGATCGCGGCCGGGATTCCGCTGGCGGTGTTCCCGGCGGGCACCTTCAACCACTTCGCGAAGGCCGTAGGTCTGGGTCGGCTCGACCGCGCGATGCGGGCCGTCCAGCGCGGCACGGTCGCCACGGTCGACGTGGCGTATCTCAACGACAAGCTGTTCCTCAACACCGCCAGCGTGGGCGCTTACAGCGAGTTCGTGGCCGCTCGCGAAGGCCTCGAGAAGGTCATCGGCAAGCCGCTCGCCGCTTGTTACGCCGCCCTGCGCACCCTGCGCGACCGCTCCAGCGTGACCCTGCAGGCCGACGGGCGCACCCACCGGGCGTCCTGGGTGTTCATCGGCAACTGCCGCTATCAGCCCAGCGGCTTCGCGCCGGCATTCCGTGACCGACTGGACGACGGGCTGCTCGACGTCCGGATTCTCGAGCTGCCGCGTGGGCGGGGCTGGCTCAGCCTACTGGCAGCATTGGCCACCGGACGGCTGTCGACCAACCGGCACTATCGCGAGCTAACGGTCTCCGAGTTGACCGTCGAGGTGGAATCCGGCCCGACCGAGGTGACCCGCGACGGTGAACTGGGCGAGACCTGCGACATCTTGCGGCTCCGCTCGGGCCGCCGCGCACTCACCGTCTTCTGCGCCGCTGGCAAATAGCGGCGAGAAGAGGATGCGGTGCGGACCGATACCTGCGACCACACCGACCGGCGGCCCCGGAAAGCAGGTTTCGCCGCTGCCGATTCGCCGTGGACGAGGTCGAGGAACTATCGGACGACGAGGAACAGCAACGAGGCCATCGCGAATCCGACGACCGACAGCACGGTCTCCAGCACCGTCCAGGTCTGCAGGGTCTGCTTCACCGTCATGTTGAAGTACTTCGCGATGATCCAGAAGCCGCCGTCGTTGACGTGGCTGGCGATGATCGAACCGGCCGAGATCGCCATCACGATCAGCGCCAACTGCGGCTGCGAGTACTCCCCGGTGGTCAGCACCGGCGCCAGGATGCCGCCGGTGGTGACGATCGCCACCGTCGCCGAGCCCTGCGCGATCCGCATGCCACAGGCGATCACGTAGGCCGAAACGATGATCGGCAGTCCCGCGGCGGCCAGCGTGCCGGCGACCGCCTTTCCGACGCCGGTCGCGGCCAGGACGGCACCGAAGAAGGCACCGGCTCCCACCACCAGCAGAATCATGCCGATCGGCTTCAGCGACGAGCCACTCAGCTCGCCCAGTTCCTCGGCGGTCATGCCCTGCCGGAAGCCGAGCAACCACATCGCCACCAGCACCGCCACCGTCAGCGCGATACCGGGGTTGCCGAAGAAGATCAGCGTGTCCCGCAGCGCACCCTCGGGGGCGAAGATGTTGCCGAACGTGCCACCCAGAATCAGGATCATCGGCAGGCCGATCACCAGCAGCACCACGCCGATGCTCGGCTCGTGACCCTTGGCCTCCTCGGCCTCGGGAACGATCCGATCCTCGGGTACCTCCACCATCACCCGATTGCCGATCCAGGTGCCCCACAAGATGCCACCGACGAACCACGCCGGAATGCCACATGCCAGGCCCATGATGATGATCCAGCCCAGTTCGACATGGAACAGTCCCGCCGCGGCGACCGGTCCGGGGTGTGGCGGCAGGAACGCATGGGTGATCGACAGGCCGGCCAGCAGTGGCAGCGCGTACAGCACCAGCGACTTCCCGCCCCGGACGGCGGCGACGTAGATCAGCGGCGCCAGCACGAAGATGCCGATGTCGAAGAAGACCGGGATGCCGAGCACGAAGCCGGTGATGCCCATGGCGAGCGGGGTGCCCTTCTCGCCGAAGATCGCGACCAGCTTTCCGAGCAGCACTTCGGCGCCGCCCGAACGTTCCAGGATGGCGCCGAGCACGGTACCCAGGCCGATGATCAAGGTGATGTGGCCGAGGATGCCGGCGAAGCCCTTCTCGATCAGGGCGTCCGAACTCTTGATCGGGGTGCCCACCAGGTCGGGAATGCTGACGCCGCCGGCCAGCGCCACCAGGACACCGACGCCGACGAGTGCGATGAAGGGTTCGACCTTCAACTTGATGATCAGGAACAGCAGGAGTGCGATGCCGAGCCCGGCCAGGGTGAGTAGACCTGCCGTGTCCTGGCGGAGCCAGGTGAGGAAGGCGTCCATTTTTCTCCATTCGATGGTTGGGGTGACCGGGCAGGGTCAGCGCGGCTGAGACGTCCGGACATCGGGGTGGTGGGGTCTCAGCCGTCCCGGCTAGCGGTCCCCTTTTCGGTGCGGCGCAGGGCGCGTCCGGCCCGGGCACCGGTCGGTGCGCCGTCCGCGATCGCCGCGACACCGTTGACGAACACATAGCGGACGCCGGCCGCCGGCTGCCGAGGTTCGGCGAACGTCGCGGTGTCGGCGATCGTGTCGGGGTCGAACAGCACCAGGTCGGCGGCGTAGCCCTCGCGGATCAGGCCGCGGTCGACCAGCTTGAGCCGTGCGGCGGGGCGTCCGGTGAGATGGTTGACGGTCTCTTCCAGGGACATCAACCCGAGTTCGCGGCAGTAGTGGCCGAGATAGCGCGGGAAGGTGCCCCAGGCGCGCGGATGTGGCTTGCCGCCGACCAGCAGCCCGTCGCTGCCACCGGTGTGCACCGGGTGCACCATGATCGCCCGCACGTTCTCTTCGTGCCCGACGTGCTGCAGGATGCCGGTGCCGCAACGGTCGCGGAGGAGGATGTCGACGAAGGTGTCGAACGGATCGGCACCGCGCTCGACGGCGATCTGCTCGACGGTCTTGCCGACGATGCCGGCGAGTTCGGGGTTCTGGACGCCACTGATCTCCAGGGTCCCCCATTCGGCGACGACCCCGTGGCAGCCGTCCGAGCCGTCCACCTCGAGAGCCTGCCGGATCCGCGCCAGGCTCTCGGTGGTCTGCAGTCGCTCGAGGGTCGCGTCGATGCCGCCGGACGCGCTCCAGCTGGGCAGCACCGCGGCCAGCGTGGTGGCGCCGGGCAGGTAGGGGTAGGTGTCGAGGGTGATGTCGACACCGTCGGCGCGGGCCGCGTCGACCAGCGCCAGCAGTTCACCCGCGCGGCCCTTGTTGACGCCGAAATTCATCGTGGCGTGGGCCAAGTGCAGCGGGCAGCCGGTCGCTCGGCTCAGTTCGATCATCTCGGCGTAGGCCTCGAGCGCCCCCTTGCCGTAGGAGCGTTGGTGCGGGTCGTAGAAGCCGCCCAGCTCACCGACGGTGGTGAGCAGCGCCTCGAGCTCGGCGGTGTCGGCGTACATGCCGGGGGTGTAGGTGAGACCGGACGACATCCCGATCGCGCCCTGCGCCATGCTGTCGCGGATCAACCGCTGCATCGCGGTGATCTCATCGGGGCTTGCCGGACGGTCGTCGAAACCGACCACCAGCGCACGCAGGGTGCCCTGCGGGATCAGGTAGGCGGCGTTGGTGGCGATCCGGTTGCCGTCGGCGTCCGGACGATCCAGCCGGTCGAGGTAGTCCCCCACCGTGCGCCAGTCCCAGTCGAAGTCGTCCGGATTGGAGTTCCAGCCGGCGATCTGCCTGCGGACGCCGTCCAGGGTGGGCTCGTCGACGGGTGCATAGGACAGGCCGTCTTGGCCGAGCAGTTCCGTGGTGACGCCCTGGCTGAGTTTGGCGTAGTGGTCGGGATTGACCAGCAGCTGCAGGTCGGAGTGCGCGTGCATGTCGATGAACCCCGGGCTGAGCACCAAGCCGCTGCCGTCGATCACCGTGCCGGCTTCGGCCAGCGCCCCAGGGTCAGCGATCCGCGCGATCCGGCCGTCGACGATCGCGACGTCCGCGATGTAACAGGGCTCGCCGGTGCCGTCCACGACGGTGACGTTGCAGATCACCAAGCCGGTCATCGCTGGCTCCCCTCAGAAGAAGGTCCGGACGGTGCCGACGACGACGGGGTCGACTGGGTCGGCAACGCTGTCGAGCACCGGGATCAGTGTCCACTTGTCCAGCGCGGTACAGGGGTGCGACAGGCCGAGCAGCACCACGTCGCCGGGTCGCACGTTCAGTTCGTCCGGGTAGCGCAGGAACGCATGCTGATCGTTCACCGCGGTGATCGCCGCACCGGACAGCGGGCGCAGCGGCTGGCCGAGCTCCTGTCCGATGCCCAGCGGAATCGGCAGGCCCTCATCGAATGGCAGGTCGCGCTTGCCGCCCTCCAGGATCGCCAGGCCGGGTTCGGTACAGGACACCACCCGCGCCCAGAACCGCATCGCCGAGACGAACGCGTCACCGGCGTCCGGGTCGCGGCGGGAGAGCGGCGAGATGCCGCGGTAGAACCCGTCGTCGTGGATCACATAGGCACCACTACGCAGGATCACCTCGACCCCGGCACCGGCGCAGGGGCCGAGGATCTCGACCACGTCGTCGAAGTACGCGCTGCCGCCGGCGGTCAAGATCACCTCGTCCGTCTCATAGACCCGGTCGGCGGAGAGGGCCTCGTGCAGTCGACGGAAGTCGCCGAGATAGCCGCGGACGGCGCCGAGCCCCGCCTCGTCCCAGCTGTGCGCGAGCGCGCCTTCGTACCCGCCGACGCCGCCCAGCAGCAGCCGGGACGCCGTCCGCACCGCCTCGGCGACCTCGCGCGCGTCGTCCGTGCCGCGGGCGCCGGTTCGGCCGCCGCGTCCGCCGATCTCGACCAGGACCTCCAGCGGACCCGCGCCGGCGGCGTCCAGGATCGTCTGGAGCCGGTCCACGCCAGCCACCGAATCCACCCAGGAGACGATGCGGGCACCGGCTGCCACCTCGTCGGCGACCCAGCGGATCGCGGACGGGTCGGTCAGATTGTTGGCCAGCATCAGGGTCTGGACTCCGAAGCGGCGGGCGACCCGCAGCTGAGCCGCGTTGGCCACCGTGATCCCCCAGGCCCCTGCTTCGAGCTGAGCCGCCCACAGCGCGGGCGCCATCGTCGTCTTCCCGTGCGGCGCCAGCCCGACACCGTGCTCGGCGCACCAGCGGGCCATCTTCGCGATGTTGCCATCGAGCGCGGCGGCGTCCAGGGTCAGCAGCGGGGTCGGCAGGTCAGACAACCTGACCGTCCCGGCACCGAACTCCGCCGCCGTCCGGCCGTGCTGGGTCGCGGGGACGGCCTTGTGGCGCCAGTCCAGCACCTCGGTCTCGAGATCGGCCACCGCGGTGGGGTCCATTCCGAGCCGCCGGGACTGACCCTCGCCCATGATTGCCACACCCTTCTTCACCAGAGCGTCGTTCGGTCGGGTGACGTCGTTGTCCCGGCGGGACCTCTGGTTCTATCGGGGACCCCTCGGCGCTGCACGGTGCAGATCGTGCAATCGCGATTGCATGATTTTGCCCGCCCATATCTAGCATCGAGCCTCCCCAGCGTCAATAGAAATAGGCCCGGCGAGCGGCGTTCCGATGAGTCGGAGCGGGGGATGGGCGCTCGACCGGCTCGCTCAGTTCGTCGCCGGGTCCTGGGGGCCAGACGCACCGTGCACGGTACGGTCGGTGCTGCTCGACGGTACCGGCGACATTCGTGATCTCATCCCCCGATATCTCCGCCTGCGTCGAGGATATTTCTGCCGACTTCGGCTGGATTGCACCGAAAGGACCCGACGAATGACCAAGGAAATCGTTGTCACCACCGACGCGCCCGCCCCGGCCCACGTGTTCTCGCAGGGGGTCAAGAAGGGCGGACTCTTCCAGGTCTCCGGACAGGGTCCCGTGGATCCGGTCAGCAACAGCTACATCGGCGCCGGCGACGTCCGGACGCAGACTCGGCAGACCCTGGAGAACGTGAGGGCGATCCTGCTCGCCGGCGGCTCTTCGGTCGAGGACGTGATCATGTTCCGGGTCTATCTGACCAAGCGGGAGGACTTTCCGGCGATGAACGAGGTCTACGGCGAGTTCGTCGCCGAGAACTGTCCCAGCGGCGAGCTGCCCTGTCGGACGACCGTCTTCGTGGATCTGCCGCACGAGGTGATGCTGGTCGAGATCGACGCCCTCGCGGTCACCGGCTGACGCCGGTCGCGCTCATTGAAACCGAGGGGTCTCGACAGGCTCGACCAACGGGGCCAGATCTCCGACCAACCGGAACACGGGCTCGAACCAACTGATCAGCAGGCGGCGGCGAGGTCGCCCGCCAGCGTGCCGCGATCGGTGACCAGCATGGCTTCGAGGCCGAGCCAGTCCGCCATCAGCCGCAACTCGTCGCGGAGCCGGGACGCCACCTCGGCGCGACGTGCTTCGGCGGCCTCCTCCAGCCATGCCGACTGGACCTGCAGGACGCCCAACGCTCGGTCAGCCTTGAGATCGACCCTGGCCACCAGTTCGTCGTCGGCCAGGAACAGGTAGACGTAGTAGCCGTAGTCGCGCTGCGCGGCCGGGGTGTAGATGCCGATCCGGTAATGGACGCCGAATAGTTGCAGGACGCGCGGCCGGTGGTGCACCAAGGTGTCGAAAGGTGCAATCAGTGCCTGACCGTCCAGCCGCCGCGGCCGCCGGGCGCCGTCGGTCAGCCAGAACTGCTGGGACAGGCCGGCCACCGCCACCGGTTCGAGGACGCCGGACGCAGTCAGCCGTCCGATGGATTCCCGGACGGCGACCGTCGGCAGGTAGAAGTAGTCGGACAGCGCCTTCAGGTCGGCGACTCCGAGGGCGGTCGCCGAGCGCGACACCAGGGTGTCGATGGAATCCTCATCGCTGAGGTCCGGCTGTGCCAGCACCGCGGCGGGCACCACCCGCTCGGCCAGGTCGTAGCGCCGCTCGAAGGCCGGATTGCGGTTGGCGACGCTGACCGTGCCGCTGTCGAAAAGAAACTCCAGGACGTGCTTGGCCTCGGACCAGTTCCACCCCCAGTGGTCCTTGCGCCGGACTTCGCTGTTCTCGATCTGGCGAGCGGAAAGCGGTCCGTCCAGCGCAAGGTCGGCGAGCACCCGGTCGAGAAGATCGGGCTTGCTTTCCAGGATCCGCTCCAACGACTTTCGCTCCCGAGCGGCCCGGCGCCGCATCGCCCTTCGGAAGGCGGGATGCAGGGCGACATCGATCAGGCAGGCGGCGTGCGCCCAGTATTCGAAGAGCCGGCGCGGCCCGCGTCCGGCGGCCCGGTCGAGCAGCGCCGGGTCGTAGCTGCCGAGCCTGCTGAACAGCGGCATGTAGTGCGCCCGGACGGCCACATTCACCGAGTCGATCTGGAACTGCCCGACCCGGTCGATGACCCGCTGCACGTGCCCCATCGTCACCGGCCCGGACGGCCGCAGCCGCCCGAACCCCTGCGCGGCGAGCGCGATCCGTCGCGCCTGGGCGATGCTCAACGTCGGCATGGCCCGCATGCTATCCAGCCGTTCCGACAGATTTTCGGAGTGGACCGAGAAGGACCGTGCCTGCGTACCACCTGCCATCGGAGACTCACCCCGGGACGCGGAAACGGGGCTCCGAGCGAACTCGGAGCCCCGCCCTCCACCACGCTGTTGCGGGTCCCCCCAGGGCTTGTAGTGACTGTTTGACTCAGACGGCCGCGAGGCCGCTTTCGCCGGTACGGACGCGGACGACGTTCTCGACTGGGACGACCCAGACCTTGCCGTCGCCCACCGAACCGGTGCGGGCCGCGCCGGCGATGACCTGGACGACCTCCTCGACCTCGGGCTCGTCGACCAGGATCTCGAGCCGCACCTTGACGATGAAGTCGATGGTGTATTCCTCGCCGCGGTAGACCTCGACGTGGCCCTGCTGGCGGCCGTAGCCGGAGACCTCGCTGATCGTCATGCCGCCGACGCCGTGCCGGACGAGTGCCTTCTGGGTCTGCTCCAGCATCTCGGGCTGGATGATGGCGGTTACCAGCTTCACTTCATAGCTCCCGTCTTGTCGTTCTCAGGGAAGTCGTCCTTGGTCAGCACCAGCGTGTGCCCGACCCGGCTCGAGTAGTACACCGGGCTCAGGTCGTAGCCGGCCTCGCTGTGCTCCGCCAGGTCGATGCCGCCCAGCTCGTCGGAGGTCGAAACCCGCCAGCCGACGGTGTGCTTGACCAAGAGCGCGATCAGGTAGCTCATCACGAACGAGAAGGCCATCACCGCGAACGCACCCACCGCCTGCCGCCACAGCTGATCGAAGCCGCCGCCGTAGAAGAGGCCCGCCACTGCCGGGTCGGTCGGATCACCGGAGGTCGCAGGATCGGCCAGGAAGCCGATCAGCAGAGTGCCGACCAGGCCACCCACCAGGTGGACGCCCACGACGTCCAGCGAGTCGTCGAAGCCGAACTTGAACTTGAGGCCGACCGCGTAGGCGCAGGCCACGCCGGCCACCAGGCCCAGGATGAGCGCGCCGATCGGGCTGACCGAGCCGGCCGCCGGGGTGATCCCGACCAGGCCCGCGACGATTCCGGACGCCGCGCCGAGCGAGGTGGGGTGGCCGTCGCGCAGCTTCTCAACGATCAACCAGCCGAGCATCGCGGCGGCGGTGGCGGCCAGAGTGTTCACCCAGGCCAGGCTGGCCAGCCCGTTGGCGGCAGCGGCGGAACCGGCGTTGAAGCCGAACCAGCCGAACCACAGCAGCGCTGCGCCGAGCATGACCAGGGTCATGTTGTGCGGCCGCATCGGCTTGGTGCCGAAGCCGATCCGCGGGCCGACCACCAGCGCGAGAGCGAGCGCGGCGGTGCCGGCGTTGATGTGAATGGCGGTGCCGCCGGCGAAGTCGATGGCCTCGATCTGGTTGGCGATCCAGCCGCCGACCACGCCGGTGTCCGGGTTGCTGAAGGCGAACACCCAGTGGGCGGCCGGGAAGTAGACCAGCGTGCCCCACAACACGGCGAACAGCGTCCAGCCGCCGAAGGAGGCACGGTCGGCGATCGCGCCGGAGACGAGTGCGACGGTGATGATGGCGAAGCAGGCCTGGAAGGCGACGAACGCCAGGGCCGGGTAGCTGGCCTCAGGGTCGTTGGTGAGCAGGCTCTCGAGGCCGGCGAACTCGAACGGGTTGCCGATGATGCCGGCACCCCCGACGGAGTTGCCGAACGCCATGCTGTAGCCGAAGAGAACCCACAGGACGCCGATCACACCCATCGAGATGAAGCTCATCATCATCATGTTCAGGACGCCCTTGGCACGGACCATGCCACCGTAGAAGAAGGCGAGACCGGGGGTCATGAGCAGCACCAGCGCGGCACTGATCAGGATCCAGGCGGTGTCGCCGGAGTTGAGTTCTAACAGGGTCATGCCGCAACGATCACCCTTCGGTGTTTCGTCGGAGTTCGAGCTCGGTTACGCCACGATTTCGGGACGTTACAGCTGCATTGCGCACCAATCAACGACGCACAGGTGAGAGCCTGGTAAACCGCAGGGTGCGCCAGTAGGTTGGACGTCTGGCGCCAGGGCCACAGACCTCGCATCGGGTCGTGCCAGGCGCCTTTGGGGTTCCGCCCGGCTCGACGAGCCGGGCCCGATCGATCAGGAGGTTGCAGTGGACGTTCTCGTCACCGGCCGGCATTGCCAGATCAGCGACGATTTCCGCGGGCGCGTCACCGAACGACTGCGCGGCGTCGAGAAGTTGCGGGATCGGGTCATCCGGGTCGAGGTTCAAGTGTCGGCGAATCCGCACGCGCGACAACCGGACCAGGCGACCACTGTGGAAATAACGCTGCGCAGCCGTGGCCCGGTGGTCCGCGCCGAGGCGAACGCGGACGAGAAGCTGATCGCGTTTGAGCACGCCCTCGACCGGCTCAAGTCGCAGTTGCGCCGGGCAGCCGACCGCCGCAAGGTGCATCGCGGGCTGCGGGCCGGACAGCAGTTCGGAGCCCCGCCGCCGCTGCCCACCCCGCAGCGCGACGAGGATCGCCCCGAGATCCGTAAGATCGCCGGGTTGGAGGTGCATGGTGACGGCCCGCTGGTAGTCCGGGAGAAGCTGTTCAAGGCCACGCCGCTGACCTTGGCGCAGGCCCTGGACGAGATGGAGCTCGTCGGCCACGACTTCTTCCTTTATGTGGATGCCGAGTCCGGCGCTCCCAGTGTCGTGTACCGCCGAAGGGCCTACGACTACGGCGTCATCCACCTTGACGTGGAGACCGCTGCCGAGCAGAGCGCCTAGCAGGCCCCAGCATCGGTCGAGCTTGTCGCCGGTTGAGATTGTCGCTGGTCGAGATTGTCGCCGGTTGAGCTTGTCGAAACCCCCTTGTCAGTCGTGGCTGGGGTCTCGACAGGCTCGACCGGCAGTACTCATGACGAGCTCGACCGGCGGCTCATGGAGTCTTCCAGCGGTGGCCGTCCCGACGCGGCGTTGTCGCGATGACACCCACCCCGATCACCTGGTGCCCGGCCGTGCGCAGTTCGCGGGTCGCGCTCCTCACCGTTGCACCGGTGGTGATGATGTCGTCGACCAGCACCATCTGAGACGGTCGCCCCGGCAGCGCCCGCAGGCTGTGTTGCCGGTTGGCGGCCCGGTCGGCGACACCGAGCCCCACCTGATCACGGGTCCCGGAGAACAGTGCTAGGCCACGCCGAGAGCGGGCCTCCATTCCCAGCCGGCGCAGTCGCCGGGCAACGCCACAGGCCAGCAGCCAGGTCAGGTCGAACCCTCGGGCAGCAACGGCGGCCCTCGTCGACGGGACCGGAACCAGCACCACGGGCCCTTCGCGCCAGCCCTGGCTGAGCACCGCCGCCGCACTACCCACAACGAGCTCGGTCAGCAGCGGCACCAATCCCAGGCCCTGCCGCTCCTTGCAGGCCAGGATCAGGGCACGGAGTTCGTCGGCATACTCCCCGCGCGCCCACACTTGGTCTGCCAGGTCGTCGTCCAGCGCCACCGGCCTGGGCACCTCACCCCGAACCACCTGCGCACACGCCGGACAACAGACCGGCCCCGGGCGTCCGCACCCCGCGCAACTGCCACCCCAGGCCAGGTCCGCAGCGGCGTCCAGTAGCCCGCGCCATGTCATCGTCTGAGTGTGCAGCGAATTCCGCGTCCGGATCGGGTTATCCACAGGACCGGTTCACGGCAAGGAAACGGCGCCCACCCTGTCCAGCCACGGCTCCCAGGTGAAGCCGTCCACGAAGCGCCAGGTCTGCCCGTCCGGTCCGCGCAGCACCGCATGTCCGGGCGGGGCGGACGCCAGCTGCACCAGCGCCGCGGTGTCGTTGGGACGGATGTCCGTAGCCACCGCGCCTTCACTGTCCACGCTGATCACCCGCGCCGAGGGTGCGCCGCCGAGCAGTACCAGCAGCTCTGCGGCACCCGCCCACCCGACATCGACCGGTGGTTGATTGCTTCGCGCCCAACTGGACGGCGTCAGTTGCCGCCAGCCGGCCAGACCCGCGCCGGCCGGGCTACGGACGATGTCCGCCACTCCGAGGACCGTGCGGCCCTGGCTCTCGATCACGAGCGCCACCCGCACGCCGTCCGGCGCCGGGGCGAAACTCAGTATCCGACCGGCCGGGACGCCGCCGGCGTCCACCGGGATCTCCCGGCCGTCCCTGATCGCGCGCAGCCGGGTGTCCCGTGGCCGATCGAGGACGGCCCACAGCTCCCCTGCCTGGTCCAGCGCAGGCCGGTGATGCCCGTATCGGTCAGTTCCTCGCGGCTCCCCCGTCGCGCACGGTGACGCTGCGCACCCGGGTGCCCTTGTCGGTGACCAGAGCGAGGACCTGCCCATCGGCCCGGACGGCGAGCGCACTGGCCGGCGGGGTGGTGCCGGCGATCGGTTGCGGGGCGGCGAGCGGATCGCTCCAGGTGGCCCGCTCGACCGAATCGCCACGCAGCAGGTAGACACCGTCGGGAGGATTGGCCGGAACCGGTGCCCCCTCCTGGAAATCCGTGACGGTGAGAACCTCCGAGCCGCCGCCCACCTCCCAGACCATCCCGTTGCCACGCACCCGCACCCCGAGCACACCTTCCAGCGACGACAACGACCAGACCAGCTCGGCGGCCAGCCGGCGCCGCGCGGCGGCGTCCAGGGCGTTGGTGTCGCCGGTCAGGTCCACGCTCGCCACACCGCCCGCCCCGAGGGTCGCCGAGGACACCTCGACGTCCTTCGGCCGTGCGCCCGTGTACGCCGCGGCCGCCGCCGGTGCGGGACCGGTGAGGACCGCCCGTGCGGTTGCCAGCAGGCCGGCGGCGCCGGACGGGAAGAACCGCGGGTCGGGCACCAGCCATTGGCCGGTGACGTCCCAGAAGCAGACATCGGATCGCACCCAGGAGCCGGTGAACAGCGACTGCGACACCAGCAGGCCGCGCGGCGGGCGGGAGATCCGCCACTGATTCTCGGCGTCCCGGACCAACCCGAAGTCGTGCAGGTAGGGCGTGTCGCCGGGGGTGAAGGTGCCCCGCGGATCGAGCGTGCCCACCAGCGGCGCGGTCAGCACCACACCCGCATCGCTGACCTGCGGCGGGTACCCACCGGCGTAGATCTCGACGCCCGACTCGGGCTGCCAGGCAGCGGCCGCCTCCGGGGTGAGGAACTGGCGTGCCACCGCATAGCCCGGTTGGTAGGTCGCCATCGCATGCAGGAAGCCCTCCACGATCAGGCCCGGCGAAGCACCCCGCGCCGGTGGCACCGGCGCGATGTCCACCCCGGGGTTCGCCTGCTGCTCGGCCGGCGCGTGCCGCTCGACCGGCCCGCTGGTCGGCACCGTCACGCAGCCGGCCAGCAGCACCGACGCGCACAGTGCCGCCAGCATCCCGGCCACCGACCGGGCCAGGCCGCGTCGCGTCCGGATCAGCCCGGCCGGCCAAGGCCCGGACGGCCCGGTCACGCCGGGACCTCCGCGTCGTCCGGCACCACCGGCCACGGCGAGGAGACGAAGCTCTCCCCCGCCCTGCGCGGCAGGGTAAGGCGGAACTGCGCCCCTTGCCCGGGACGCCCCCAGGCGTTCAGCCAGCCGTTGTGCAGGCGCGCGTCGCCCAGTGCGATGGCCAGGCCGAGGCCGCTGCCGCCGACAGTTCGGCGGCGGGCCGGGTCGGCTCGCCAGAACCGGTTGAAAACCAGGTGTGCCTCGGCTGCGCTGAAACCCACCCCGTGGTCGCGGACAGCGATCGCGACGGCCGCGTCGTCGGCGCGCACGTGCACACTGACCGGACGCCCTTCGCCGTGCTCGATGGCGTTGGTGATCAGATTGCGCAGGATCCGCCGGATCCGCCGGGGATCCATCTCGGCCGGGCAGGGCGTCGGGGCGTCCAGCTGCAAGGTGATCCCGTGCTGCTGAGCCAGCCGGCCCTGGGCGGCGAGTTCCTCGGTGGCGATCTGGGCCAGGTCTCCGTCCTCCAGGCTCAGTTCGGCCGCACCGGCATCGAATCTGCTGATTTCGAGCAGATCGGTGAGCAGTTCCTCGAAGCGGTCCAGCTCGGCCGACAACAGTTCGGTGCTTCGCGTCGCGAGCGGGTCGAACTCGCCGCGCTGGCCGTACAGGACGTCGGCGGCCATCCGGACCGTGGTGAGCGGGGTGCGCAACTCGTGTGAGACGTCCGAAACGAACTGCTGTTGCACCTGGGAGAGGTCTTCGAGTTCGGTGATCTTGCGGTCCAACTCGGTCGCCATGTGGTTCATCGACCGGGCCAGGCCGGCGAGGTCCTCGGTGCCCCGCACCGCCATCCGGTCGTCCAGGTGACCCGATGCCAGTCGTTCGGCGGCCAACCGGGCCGCGCGGATCGGCCGCAGCACCTGCACCGCGATCAGATAGACGGTGGCGACCACGCCGACCAGCACGATCAGACCGGCCACCACGGTCGCACGCTGCACCACCACCAGGGTGTCGGCCTCCGGCTGCTGGGTGAACAGGAAGTACACCGGGTACCGGCTGCCTCCGGGCGCGGTCAGCGCGGACCCGATGGCCAGGCCGGGGACCGCCGGACGGGCATCGGTGAACCCGATTTCGGTGGGCGTGGAATAGATGCCGTCAGCACCCAGCACGGCCCGCCGCAGCGACTCGGGCACGCTGTCGTTTCCCACCCCCGCCGAGCCGATGTCGGAGACCGGTCCGGCGACCACCACGTAGTACTGGTTGCCGACCGAACCGCGGTAGGCGGCGTCCCGGGCCAGCTGGGTGAGCCGCTCGTTCAGCGACGCCGTGCGCGGGTTGAGGGTGCGCAGATCGCGCTGCATGCCGTCCAGCACCACGGACGCCTCGGCCAGGCTGGCCTGGCGCTTTCCGTCGAGGATGCCGCGGGAGGACTGGTCCATCAGGAACCAACCGGTCCCGGCCAGCACCGTCATCGCTGCCACCAGAGCGGTCACCACGACCCGGAACGGCAGGGACCGCGACCAGGGCGTCCGCCTGGTCCGGGCCCCCGCCTCGTCGGTCATGAGGTTTCGCGCGGTTCTCCGGCCCGGTAGCCGACCCCGCGGACTGTGACGATGATCTCGGGGTGCTCGGGATCGTTCTCGATCTTGCTGCGCAGCCGCTGCACATGCACGTTGACCAGCCGGGTGTCGGAGGCGTGCCGGTAGCCCCACACCTCCTCCAGCAGCACTTCGCGGCTGAACGCGTGCCGGGGACGCCTGGCCAGCGCCAGCAGCAGGTCGAACTCCAGCGGCGTGAGTGAAAGCAGTTCCGAGCCGCGCCGCACGGTGTGTTCGGAGACGCTGATGGTGAGGTCCCCGATGGGCAGCACACCGGCGTCCTCGGCGGGGACGTGGCGGCGCAGCCGGGTGCGGATCCGGGCCAGCAGTTCCTTGACCTTGAACGGCTTGGCGACGTAGTCGTCGGCACCGGCCTCCAACCCTTCGACCACGTCGCGGGTGTCGGACTTCGCGGTGAGCATCACGATCGGGACGCCCGAGACTGCGCGAATGTCGCGGCAGACGTCGACGCCGTCGCGGCCGGGCAGCATCAGGTCGAGCAGCACCAGGTCGGGTCGATAGCGGTGGAACGCGTCGACCGCCCGGAGGCCGGAACTACACCAGGAGGCGTCGAAACCGTCAGCGCGGAGAACCAGTTGCAGCATCTCGGACAAAGCGACGTCGTCGTCGACCACCAGGATGCGTTGTGCGCGCTGCATGCCGTCCGACACTGCACCCTCGTTCCGGACGCCGACCGTGCCCGCAGTGTAGCCCGCGGCCCGAACCTCACCCGGAGGCAGTGTGGGCCGCGTCCCGCCGCACCCACCCCGCGCTCGCCGAACCATTTGGCGCTCGCTGAACCCAGCGAGCGCCAAATAGTTCGGCGAGCGGTTGGGCCGAGAGTGGCTTCCTCGGCGATCGGGTCCTCTCAGTTCCGCTCGGGATGAGGGGTCCAGGTGGCCAGCAGCGCAAGGTCGCCGCCCTGCCGGCGCAGTACCCGCCGCCACAGGGTGTCGGGGTCGCGGTCGTAGACGTCGCCGTAGCTTGCCGGCACCACGTACCACCAGCCCTGTTCCAGCTCGGTCTCCAGCTGCCCGGGCGCCCATCCGGCGTAGCCGGCGAAGATTCGCAGATCGCGGTAGGCGCCCTCGGCGATCTCGACGGGGGTGTCCAGGTGCAGCAGACCGACGGTGTCGAACAATGACCGCCAGCCCGGCGGCTCCTCGTCCGCGCGCTGCGGTGAGGCGAGACAGATCGCGCCTTCCTGCGAGACCGGGCCGCCCTCGAAGAGCACCTGCGGCTCGCTGACCAGCGATGCCCACACCGGTAGTGCGCTGCGCAGGTCGATGGTCGATTCCCGGTTGATCACCACACCGAGGAGCCGGATTCGTCGGAGTCGAGCACCAGCACCACGCTCTGATCGAACACGCCGTCGCCGAGTTCGGTACTCGCCACCAACAGCACGCCGGGCGTCACCTCGCCGGTCGTCGTCATGCTCGCCCCTCATGGCCCAAGCATGCCATCGATGCCCTGGCCGACGAGAGCAGCTGGCTCCGCGCGGCGATCAGCCCACTGCGGGTACCGCGACCCGGCGCCGATCGCCGCAGCCCGCGCGAGTGAGTCGCTCATCGAGCGACGATGCCGGACGTCCGGTCCAGTGACAGCACCACGTACGGCGTGCAGGGGATGATCGCGTGGCGATGCCGCAGCTGATGAATCGGTCACGAATCGAGAAGCGTCGAACGTCCGCCGCGCCTAACCTGAACGCATGACCAGGATCGGCTTCGAGGGCCAGGTGCAGAGAATCGGCGACCGTACCCTGGTGCGACTACCCGCCGAGGCGAGCGCGGAGCTGCCGTCCCGGGGCCAAGTCGCCGTCGAGGGAACGCTGAACGGACACGCCTTCGACACCGTCCTCGAGCCGGACGGCAGGCGCGGCCACTGGGTGGCCCTCGGCGGAGACCTGATGCAGTCCCTCGATCTCGCCGCCGACGACACGGTCGCATTGCAGGTGGCGCCGACGAAGGCCTGGCCGGAGCCGCAGCTGCCCGCCGACCTCGAGGCTGCGCTCGCCGAGGCGTCCGACATCGCCGACGAGTGGGCCGACATCACCCCAATGGCGCGCTGGGAGTGGGCGCGCTGGGTCAACGCCACCAAGAACCCGGAGACTCGCCGGCGCCGCGTCGAGGTGACCATCTCGAAGCTCCCGCGCGGGCAAACGTCGCCCCTGCTGCTTCGACCTGTCCTCTGCACCGATCCTGAGGTCGCCAAGAGCGGGAAGCTGATCGATTCCCGCATAACGCCTCGCCCGCGACGTCATCAGGGTGGAGGTGGGGGAGTCGAACCCCCGTCCTCAGAAGGTGAACCAGGACCCCTCCGGGCGCAGTTGACTAGGCGGTTTTCTCGGCTCCTACCCTCGCGTCAACCCGTGGTCGCCAAGCCCAGCAGGCGACCACTGTGGAAATAACGCTGCGCAGCCGTGGCCCGGTGGTCCGCGCCGAGGCGAACGCGGACGAGAAGCTGATCGCGTTTGAGCACGCCCTCGACCGGCTCAAGTCGCAGTTGCGCCGGGCAGCCGACCGCCGGAAGGTGCATCGCGGACTGCGGGCCGGACAGCAGTTCGGAGCCCCGCCGCCGCTGCCCACCCCGCAGCGCGACGAGGATCGCCCCGAGATCCGTAAGATCGCCGGGTTGGAGGTGCATGGTGACGGCCCGCTGGTAGTCCGCGAGAAGCTGTTCAAGGCCACGCCGCTGACCTTGGCGCAGGCCCTGGACGAGATGGAGCTCGTCGGCCACGACTTCTTCCTCTATGTGGATGCCGAGTCCGGCGCCCCCAGTGTCGTGTACCGGCGAAGGGCCTACGACTACGGCGTCATCCACCTTGACGTGGAGACCGCTGCCGAGCAGAGCGCCTAGCAGGCCCCAGCACCGGTTGAGCTTGTCGGCGGTTGAGCTTGTCGGCGGTTGAGCTTGTCGCTGGTCGAACTTGTCGAAACCCTCCTTGTCAGCCGTGGCTGGGGTCTCGACAAGCTCGACCGGCGGTACTCATGACGAGCTCGACCGGCGGGCTCATCGAGTCCTCCACCGGTGGCCGTCCCGACGCGGCGTGGCCGCGATGACACCCACCCCGATCACCTGGTGCCCGGCCGTGTGCAGTTCGCGGGTCGCGCTCCTCACCGTTGCGCCGGTGGTGATGATGTCGTCGACCAGCACCATCTGAGACGGTGACCCCGGCAGCGCCCGTAAGCTGTGTTGCCGGTTGGCGGCCCGGTCGGCGACACCGAGCCCCACCTGATCACGGGTCCCGGAGATCAGTGTCAGGCCACGCCGAGAGCGGGCCTCCATTCCCAGCCGGCGCAGTCGCCGCGCAACGCCGCAGGCCAGTAGCCAAGCACCGCCGCCGCACTACCCACAACGAGCTCGGTCAGCAGCGGCACCAATCCCAGGCCCTGCCGCTCCTTGCAGGCCAGGATCAGGGCACGGAGTTCGTCGGCATACTCCCCGCGCGCCCACACTTGGTCTGCCAGGTCGTCGTCCAGCGGCACCGGCCTGGGCACCTCACCCCGAACCACCTGCGCACACGCCGGACAACAGACCGGCCCCGGGCGTCCGCACCCCGCGCAACTGCCACCCCAGGCCAGGTCCGCAGCGGCGTCCAGTAGCCCGCGCCATGTCATCGTCTGAGTGTGCAGCGAATTCCGCGTCCGGATCGGGTTATCCACAGGACCGGTTCACGGCAAGGAAACGGCGCCCACCCTGTCCAGCCACGGCTCCCAGGTGAAGCCGTCCACGAAGCGCCAGGTCTGCCCGTCCGGTCCGCGCAGCACCGCATGTCCGGGCGGGGCGGACGCCAGCTGCACCAGCGCCGCGGTGTCGTTGGGACGGATGTCCGTAGCCACCGCGCCTTCACTGTCCACGCTGATCACCCGCGCCGAGGGTGCGCCGCCGAGCAGTACCAGCAGCTCTGCGGCACCCGCCCACCCGACATCGACCGGTGGTTGATTGCTTCGCGCCCAACTGGACGGCGTCAGTTGCCGCCAGCCGGCCAGACCCGCGCCGGCCGGGCTACGGACGATGTCCGCCACTCCGAGGACCGTGCGGCCCTGGCTCTCGATCACGAGCGCCACCCGCACGCCGTCCGGCGCCGGGGCGAAACTCAGTATCCGACCGGCCGGGACGCCGCCGGCGTCCACCGGGATCTCCCGGCCGTCCCTGATCGCGCGCAGCCGGGTGTCCCGTGGCCGATCGAGGACGGCCCACAGCTCCCCCTGCCTGGTCCAGCGCAGGCCGGTGATGCCCGTATCGGTCAGTTCCTCGCGGCTCCCCCCGTCGCGCACGGTGACGCTGCGCACCCGGGTGCCCTTGTCGGTGACCAGAGCGAGGACCTGCCCATCGGCCCGGACGGCGAGCGCACTGGCCGGCGGGGTGGTGCCGGCGATCGGTTGCGGGGCGGCGAGCGGATCGCTCCAGGTGGCCCGCTCGACCGAATCGCCACGCAGCAGGTAGACCCCGTCGGGGGGATTGGCCGGAACCGGTGCCCCCTCCTGGAAATCCGTGACGGTGAGAACCTCCGAGCCGCCGCCCACCTCCCAGACCATCCCGTTGCCACGCACCCGCACCCCGAGCACACCTTCCAGCGACGACAACGACCAGACCAGCTCGGCGGCCAGCCGGCGCCGCGCGGCAGCGTCCAACGCGTTGGTGTCGCCGGTCAGGTCCACGCTCGCCACACCGCCCGCCCCGAGGGTCGCCGAGGACACCTCGACGCCCTTCGGCCGTGCGCCCGTGTACGCCGCGGCCGCCACCGGTGCGGGACCGGCGAGGACCGCCCGTGCGGTTGCCAGCAGGCCGGCGGCGCCGGACGGGAAGAACCGCGGGTCGGGCACCAGCCATTGGCCGGTGACGTCCCAGAAGCAGACGTCGGATCGCACCCAGGAGCCGGTGAACAGCGACTGCGAAACCAGCAGGCCGCGCGGCGGGCGGGAGATCCGCCACTGATTCTCGGCGTCCCGGACCAACCCGAAGTCATGCAGGTAGGGCGTGTCGCCGGGGGTGAAGGTGCCCCGCGGATCGAGCGTGCCCACCAGCGGCGCGGTCAGCACCACACCCGCATCGCTGACCTGCGGCGGGTACCCGCCGGCGTAGATCTCGACGCCCGACTCGGGCTGCCAGGCAGCGGCCGCCTCCGGGGTGAGGAACTGGCGTGCCACCGCATAGCCCGGTTGGTAGGTCGCCATCGCATGCAGGAAACCCTCCACGATCAGGCCCGGCGAAGCACCCCGCGCCGGTGGCACCGGCGCGATGTCCACCCCGGGGTTCGCCTGCTGCTCGGCCGGCGCGTGCCGCTCGACCGGCCCGCTGGTCGGCACCGTCACGCAGCCGGCCAGCAGCACCGACGCGCACAGTGCCGCCAGCATCCCGGCCACCGACCGGGCCAGGCCGCGTCGCGTCCGGATCAGCCCGACCGGCCAAGGCCCGGACGGCCCGGTCACGCCGGGACCTCCGCGTCGTCCGGCACCACCGGCCACGGCGAGGAGACGAAGCTCTCCCCCGCCCTGCGCGGCAGGGTAAGGCGGAACTGCGCCCCTTGTCCGGGACGCCCCCAGGCGTTCAGCCAGCCGTTGTGCAGGCGCGCGTCGCCCAGTGCTATAGACAGGCCGAGGCCGCTGCCGCCGACAGTGCGGCGGCGGGCCGGGTCGGCTCGCCAGAACCGGTTGAAAACCAGGTGTGCCTCGGCTGCGCTGAAACCCACCCCGTGGTCGCGGACAGCGATCGCGACGGCCGCGTCGTCGGCGCGCACGTGCACACTGACCGGACGCCCCTCGCCGTGCTCGATGGCGTTGGTGATCAGATTGCGCAAGATCCGCCGGATCCGCCGGGGATCCATCTCGGCCGGGCAGGGCGTCGGGGCGTCCAGCTGCAAGGTGATCCCGTGCTGCTGAGCCAGCCGGCTCTGGGCGGCGAGTTCCTCGGTGGCGATCTGGGCCAGGTCGCCGTCCTCGAGGCTCAGTTCGGCCGCACCGGCATGGAATCTGCTGATTTCGAGCAGATCGGTGAGCAGTTCCTCGAAGCGGTCCAGCTCGGCCGACAACAGTTCGGTGCTTCGCGTCGCGAGCGGGTCGAACTCGCCGCGCTGGCCGTACAGGACGTCGGCGGCCATCCGGACCGTGGTGAGCGGGGTGCGCAACTCGTGTGAGACGTCCGAAACGAACTGCTGTTGCACCTGGGAGAGGTCTTCGAGTTCGGTGATCTTGCGGTCCAACTCGGTCGCCATGTGGTTCATCGACCGGGCGAGGCCGGCGAGGTCCTCGGTGCCCCGCACCGCCATCCGGTCGTCCAGGTGACCCGATGCCAGTCGTTCGGCGGCCAACCGGGCCGCGCGGATCGGCCGCAGCACCTGCACCGCGATCAGATAGACGGTGGCGACCACGCCGACCAGCACGATCAGACCGGCCACCACGGTCGCACGCTGCACCACCACCAGGGTGTCGGCCTCCGGCTGCTGGGTGAACAGGAAGTACACCGGGTACCGGCTGCCTCCGGGCGCGGTCAGCGCGGACCCGATGGCCAGGCCGGGGACGGCCGGACGGGCATCGGTGAACCCGATTTCGGTGGGCGTGGAATAGATGCCGTCAGCACCCAGCACGGCCCGCCGCAGCGACTCGGGCACGCTGTCGTTTCCCACCCCCGCCGAGCCGATGTCGGAGACCGGTCCGGCGACCACCACGTAGTACTGGTTGCCGACCGAACCGCGGTAGGCGGCGTCCCGGGCCAGCTGCGTGAGCCGCTCGTTCAGCGACGCCGTGCGCGGGTTGAGGGTGCGCAGATCGCGCTGCATGCCGTCCAGCACCACGGACGCCTCGGCCAGGCTGGCCTGGCGCTTTCCGTCGAGGATGCCGCGGGAGGACTGGTCCATCAGGAACCAACCGGTCCCGGCCAACACCGTCATCGCTGCCACCAGAGCGGTCACCACGACCCGGAACGGCAGGGACCGCGACCAGGGCGTGCGCCTGGTCCGGTCGCCCGCCTCGTCGGTCATGAGGTTTCGCGCGGTTCCCCGGCCCGGTAGCCGACCCCGCGGACGGTGACGATGATCTCGGGGTGCTCGGGATCGTTCTCGATCTTGCTGCGCAGCCGCTGCACGTGCACGTTGACCAGCCGGGTGTCGGAGGCGTGCCGGTAGCCCCACACCTCCTCCAGCAGCACTTCGCGGCTGAACGCGTGCCGGGGACGCCTGGCCAGCGCCAGCAGCAGGTCGAACTCCAGCGGCGTGAGTGAAAGCAGTTCCGAGCCGCGCCGCACGGTGTGTTCGGAGACGCTGATGGTGAGGTCCCCGATGGGCAGCACACCGGCGTCCTCGGCGGGGACGTGGCGGCGCAGCCGGGTGCGGATCCGGGCCAGCAGTTCCTTGACCTTGAACGGCTTGGCGACGTAGTCGTCGGCACCGGCCTCCAACCCTTCGACCACGTCGCGGGTGTCGGACTTCGCGGTGAGCATCACGATCGGGACGCCCGAGACTGCGCGAATGTCGCGGCAGACGTCGACGCCGTCGCGGCCGGGCAGCATCAGGTCAAGCAGCACCAGGTCGGGTCGATAGCGGTGGAACGCGTCGACCGCCCGGAGGCCGGAACTACACCAGGAGGCGTCGAAACCGTCAGCGCGGAGAACCAGTTGCAGCATCTCGGACAAAGCGACGTCGTCGTCGACCACCAGGATGCGTTGTGCGCGCTGCATGCCGTCCGACACTGCACCCCCTCGTTCCGGACGCCGACCGTGCCCGCAGTGTAGCCCGCGGCCCGAACCTCACCCGGAGGCAGCGTGGGCCGCGTCCCGCCGCACCCAACCCCGCGCTCGCCGAACTATTTGGCGCTCGCTGAATTCAGCGAGCGCCAAATAGTTCGGCGAGCGGTTGGGCCGTGAGTGGCTTCCTCGGCGATCAGGTCCTCTCAGTTCCGCTCGGGATGAGGGGTCCAGGTGGCCAGCAGCGCAAGGTCGCCGCCCTGCCGGCGCAGCACCCGCCGCCACAGGGTGTCGGGGTCGCGGTCGTAGACGTCGCCGTAGCTTGCCGGCACCACGTACCACCAGCCCTGTTCCAGCTCGGTCTCCAGCTGCCCGGGCGCCCATCCGGCGTAGCCGGCGAAGATTCGCAGATCGCGGTAGGCGCCCTCGGCGATCTCGACGGGGGTGTCCAGGTGCAGCAGGCCGACGGTGTCGAACAATGACCGCCAGCCCGGCGGCTCCTCGTCCGCGCGCTGCGGTGAGGCGAGACAGATCGCGCCTTCCTGCGAGACCGGGCCGCCCTCGAAGAGCACCTGCGGCTCGCTGACCAGCGATGCCCACACCGGTAGTGCGCTGCGCAGGTCGATGGTCGATTCCCGGTTGATCACCACACCGAGGGAGCCGGATTCGTCGGAGTCGAGCACCAGCACCACGCTCTGATCGAACACGCCGTCGCCGAGTTCGGTACTCGCCACCAACAGCACGCCGGGCGTCACCTCGCCGGTCGTCGTCATGCTCGCCCCCTCATGGCCCAAGCATGCCATCGATGCCCCGGCCGACGAGAGCAGCTGGCTCCGCGCGGCGATCAGCCTACTGCGGGTACCGCGACCCGGCGCCGATCGCCGCAGCCCGCGCGAGTGAGTCGCTCATCGAGCGACGATGCCGGACGTCCGGTCCAGTGACAGCACCACGTACGGCGTGCAGGGGATGATCGCGTGGCGATGCCGCAGCTGATGAATCGGTCACGAATCGAGAAGCGTCGAACGTCCGCCGCGCCTAACCTGAACGCATGACCAGGATCGGCTTCGAGGGCCAGGTGCAGAGAATCGGCGACCGTACCCTGGTGCGACTACCCGCCGAGGCGAGCGCGGAGCTGCCGTCCCGGGGCCAAGTCGCCGTCGAGGGAACGCTGAACGGACACGCCTTCGACACCGTCCTCGAGCCGGACGGCAGGCGCGGCCACTGGGTGGCCCTCGGCGGAGACCTGATGCAGTCCCTCGATCTCGCCGCCGACGACACGGTCGCATTGCAGGTGGCGCCGACGAAGGCCTGGCCGGAGCCGCAGCTGCCCGCCGACCTCGAGGCTGCGCTCGCCGAGGCGTCCGACATCGCCGACGAGTGGGCCGACATCACCCCAATGGCGCGCTGGGAGTGGGTGCGCTGGGTCAACGCCACCAAGAACCCGGAGACTCGCCGGCGCCGCGTCGAGGTGACCATCTCGAAGCTCCGCGCGGGCAAACGTCGCCCGTGCTGCTTCGACCTGTCCTCTTGCACCGATCCTGAGGTCGCCAAGAGCGGGAAGCTGATCGATTCCGCATAACGCTCGCCCGGACGCGACGAAGCCCGCGGCGAGTGCCGCGGGCTTCCAGTAAAGTCCCGAGCCGCCCCTGGAACCCAGGCGGCTCAGCAAGCCTTCTATACGAGGCCAGTAACCGGACGGAAGGCTACGTCCGGGCTGACCCTTCGGTCACTGCTCAGGCAGCGAGAGCGAAGTCTGCGCGAGAATTGTCGGCAGTTATTGGTTTCCCAAGGATCGTTAACGAGATGTCCTTGGATCCTCGGCCCGCTTCTCCTGGGACTACCGTCCCGAGTCGAAACCAGTCACCCCCTGTTGAGTTGTCATGCCGCCCGGACCTGCGGTCCGGACGAGCATGTCAGCCTATCAACGTTTGCGCTCGGACAAAACTTCCCACGGCACCAGGGCGCGCACCGGGTTGCGCCAATCCTTGCCACGGGCCGCGCCAACGGCGCCGACGATGGTGAGAATGACCCAGGCCACCATCCAGATCCGAGCCACCGGGTTACCGTCGCCGGGGAGGATCGATCCCACAACCGATGCCGCCAGCCCCACCACCGAGGCCACCAGCTGCCAATTGAACGCCTTGGCCGCTTCGCGTTTGGCGTACGAACCGACCGGGCTGATCGCCCAGACGACCAGCGGACCGAACAGCCAGAACAGGAACGCCGACAGGTGCGCGACCGCAGCGGTCACGTTGCTCCGGTCGACGCCGCGTCCGGCCGGCAGGACCTCCCCGGAGATCGCTCCGGACGGCTCGTAGCCGCGATAGCCGTAGCCGGATGCCGATCCGGACGACCCACTGGGCAGCGGGCCGTCCACCGCTGCGGCGAGTTCATCCAACCGGTCGGCGGTGATCACCCGGGACATCCGGGCTTCGAATTCGGCGGCGTCCATTCGGCCGAGTCGGTATGCCTCGCGGAGGCGCTGCTCGGCGCCGTCGCGGTCCTGTTTGGAGACGCTGTCAACAGGGGCGAAGAAGTCCTGGGTCATACGACACAGCTTTCCGCGCCGGCGGCGCGCACCGTATCGGGCTCGGCCCTGCTCGTTCCCCGAGCCGCCCGCTCAGGGTGAGCAGCGAGACACCCCGGCATGGGCTCGGCCGGAGGTCGATCCAGCTCGGGTACCACGACCGGTGTCCGATTCGGAGCGCTTTCGAACTTGGGTCGGATCGGCACGGAGGCTCTAGGGTTGGGACATGCCCAACAGCATGGAGTTCCGTGATCTCGGCGGGGGAATAGGCGACGCCACGGCGGTGCTGCGCAACAATGCCGCCGCGGCCGGACTGGACGCCCCCGTGCCGACCTGCCCCGAGTGGACCGTGCGCGATCTGGTCACCCATCAGGGGCTGGTGCACCGTTGGGCGACCGCGACCATACGCGGCGTGCCCGCCCGTCCGGACGACGAGGTGGAGGCCGAGGCGTCCGCGTCGGTCGACCTGCTGCAGTGGCTCGACGACGGCCTGGTCGACCTGCTCAACGCGCTGGCCGCCGCACCCGAGGATCTGGACGTGCCGTTCTTCCTGCTCGACGCTCCCCCGCCGCGGCAGGCCTGGGCCCGGCGGCAATGCCATGAGACCACCGTTCACGCGATCGACGCGATGGCCGCGAAACTCGGCCGCGCGCCGCGTCCGGACGAGTTGTGGTTCTCTGCCGCACTGGCTCGCGACGGCATCGACGAACTGCTTCTCGGGTTCGCACCGCGACCGAAGTACAGCCCGCGATATCCGCAGCCGGTGGAGATCGCGGTGGTCATCGACGACGGCGCCGGCGGTTGGACGGCTTCCCTCACCCCGGACGGCTGCACGGCCCGGGTCGAGGCGTCCGAAACCGCGGAGACCCGGGTCACCGGCAGTGCCCGCGGCATCTATGCGGGCCTGTGGAACCGTGGCGGGGACTACGCGGTGAGCGGTGACCCCGCCGTCCTGAACGCGTTCCTCGACCAACTGCAGGTCACCTGGTAGGGCGCCGCCCGGACCACTAGGCCCTCCCTAATCAGTTCTGCCCTCCCGTATACGGGAGGGCAGAACTGATTAGGGAGGGCCTAGTGGGTTACGGCTTCAGGCTGAGCAGCCAGGCCAGCAGGTAGCTGTAGCTGTTGCCGTCGTCGATCTTCGAACGGTCGAAGCTGCGGGCGGCCTTCAGTGCGGTCTGCCGAGCGTCCTCACCGGCCAGCGCGGAGTACATCAGGATGTAGTCCCCGTACTGTTGCTCGAAGCCCTTGCTGCCGATGCCCTCCTTCACGTTCTCGGCAATCCGGACGGCGTCGCCGCCCAGCTGGTCGGACGACGGGCTGACCGGGATGAGCAGAATGGCCAGCGCGGCCGCCGGCTCCGCCGAGAACCAGGTGGCGTAGTCACGCTTGCCGCCGAAGTTCAGCGGCAGCACCTTGTGGCCGAAACCGGCATAGACCGGGTCGCTGGTGTCGAAGTCCGTCCAGTACGCCCGCGCGGACGCCGCCTCGAGGGCCTGCATCCACCGAGCCTCGACCTCCAGGTCGTGGTTGCCGCTGGCGCGTGCCCACAGGGTCAGCCCGGCGTAGGCGGTGACCGCCTCGGACGCCGACTCCTGGTTGTTCCCGTCGGCGAACGGCGCCGTGCCCGAAGCCCACGAGTGGGAGGCGTAGCTGTCGAAGTTCCGCCGCGCCGGGAAGTGCTCGTTGCCGGGCGAGGTCGCGATGTCGGCGGCCAGCAGGTTCATCACCGGCGCCAGCTTCTCGGCCAAGCCGGAGTCGTCGGCGGCGAGCACCCCCGCGGCGTACAGGAAGTAGCCGTAGTGGAAATGGTGGTCGTTGAACTCATCCGAACCGAAGGACGGCGTCCGGCCCACCATGCCGTGGTTGCGGGTGTCGTAGAAGAAGCAGAACGCGTCCCGGGTCTCGCAGCCCTTCGGCTCGGCCCACTGCAGCAGCTGGGTGGTGACCCGCTCCTTCAGCTTCGCGGCCTCGGAGTCGGCACCCACCTGCTTGGCGATCTCCCAGAGCTGGGCGTCGCGGTACATCGCCTTGCCACCGAAGTAGGTGTCGGCCGGGTAGGGCTTCAGGGCCGCGACGTCGGCCTTGACCGCGTCGGCGAGCTCGGAGCGCTCCGACCCGGAGAGCCGCGACAGGTCCAAGCCTGCACGGGCCGCTTGCAGCGGTTCCGTCCAGGTCAGCTTCTTGCCCGCGTACAAGGTGAGCTTTCCGTACGAGCTGGGGTAGCTGCCGATCGGGTCGCCGGCGCCGACCAGGCTCTTGGTCTGGTGCGGCATCGCCGCGAAGGCGGTGTCACCGCCGTTTGCCGTGGTGTAGTCGAGCGTGGTGGTGACCTTGTCGCCCACCTGATAGGACGCCGAGGTCGCCTTCACCGGGTCGGCGGCCAGCTTCGCCATCGTCTCGAGACTGCCGCCCTCGGGGACGGCGAACCAGGTCGCGGTCTGGCCCGAAGACAGGTTCACCGACGTCCCCGACACCTGGCCCGGGGTGACCAGGCCGTAGCTGGCCGCCCCGCCTTGCACCGACCAGGCAGCCCCGGACGCCGCGAACGGCAGGTTGCTGGTCAGCGCGACAGAGCCGGCCGCGGTGAAGCTGACGAAGGGTGATCCCTCGGCGATCCTCACCGAGCCGACCGGCTTTCCACTCACGGCCGCCTCCAGGATGACCGACAACTCGTCGTAGCCGGTCACCGTCCAGGTGGTTCCCGATCCGGTGCCGACACTGATGATCGGCGCATAGCCGCCCATGATCGTCTTCGCGGTGGTGGTTACGGTCGGTAGCCCGAAGGAGAAGCCCTTGGCGTCCACGCCGAAGCTGAGCGGCAGCGGGAAGACCGGCTGCGCGGTGTCGCCGAAGACCAACCCGGAGAACCACTTGTTGGTGGGCGGCAGCAGTCCGGCGGCAAGCCGTTCGGGCTTGAGGTCCTTGCCGGCAGCCTGGTTGACCCCCTGCAGCAGTGGACCCACCTGTTCGGCGGCCAGCACGCTGGCCGAGTCGCCCTCGGCACCGGACCGGACGCTGCTTGGGCTGGGTGCATCGGTGGCCGTCGGCGGTGCCGCCGAACAGGACACCAGCAGCGTGATCAGGCCGCCTGCGAACAGCGCGGTGAGAGTTCTGTTGAGCTTGGTGATGGTGATCACCTCAGTCCGATCTTGGTGAGGAAAGCGAGCATCGTCTCGGATGGGCCGGACAGCCAGCCGTCGTCGCGCAGTTTCACGATGGCGGTGACCGGGGTGTCCAGCCTGGTCAGATTCGCCAGCGCCGGATCGGTCAGGCCATCACTGCTGATGGTCACGTAGGTCACCGGTGCGCCGCCTTCGGTGACCACTTGGACGCCCGACACCTTCCCGGTCACCAGCTGGTTGTTGGGCAGCACGATCCGGGCGGACGCGCCGTGATCGATGCGGCCGTAGTCGATGGGTTCCAGGACGAAGCGGCCGGTGACGGTACGTTGCCCGTCCGCCACGAGGGCCGCCATTTGCGAGCCGTTGCCGAGGAACGAGCCTCGGACGGCGCCCAGCGAGGCGACGTAGCCGTCGGCCACGGCCTTGTAGGTGATGGTGCCTTTGGTCAGGTTGATGTCGTAGGCGTCGGTCGACACCGGCTTGATGCCGTTGCCGACGTCCTGCTGCAGTTGCACGCTGGACAGCGTGAACAGCTTCTGGCCCGCCTTCACCTTCTCGCCCGGCGCCACATAGGTGTCGGTGACGACGCCGCCATAGGACGATCCGACGATCGATGTGGGTGCCTGCACGGTGGCGCTGACGCTGGACACCTGCGACTGCCGTTGATTGAACACCACGGTGAGCGCGAATACGAGCGCGGCGATGCCCAGGATGCCGCCCCAGAGCTTGAGTCGATTGATCCAGGTCATGATTGCTGTGCCTCAGAACTTTCTTGGTCGATCGTGGTGATCAATGAACGGAGCCGGCCGCTTCGCGGGCGCGCTTGGGACGGGTTTCCAGGGCGGCCGGGTCATCGGCCAACGAGCCGGAGCCGGCCGCGCGCTTGGGACCGGTTTCGAGGGGGGCCGGGGCATCGGCCGACGAGCCGGGCCCGGGAGCCGCGGAGGCGAGTAGTTCGACCTCCCGTTGTGCCTTGGCGATCGCCTCGCGGCTCAGCGCCGCGGGTCGCTCGGTCGCGACCACGGCGTCCGCCAGCTCGACGTCGATCGGATCGGCGACGCCTTGGATTTCCGCAGTCTCGTGGAAGGCGACGCCGATCAGGGCACCGATCGCCACGGTGTTCACCACGCTCCAGAAGGTGGCCACGTTCAGCTGCCCCAGGGTCACGTCGCGCCAGATCGACACGATCGAGGTGCCGAGCAGGAACACGAAGGTGAGCACCTGCGGAATGATGAAGTTGAACGCCGACGACCTGGTGGTGGTGCCGGTGACGTGCCACTTGGTGTCGACCCCGGTGAACGCATTGCGGAGTGCTCGCAGGTAGATCGGGAACGAGTTCGCCGCCAGCAGCAGCACCTCCCAGCGGAAGCTGCCCAGGGTAAGGGCGGCCAGCAGGATCTGCAGTACGTAGAAGCCGGCGTAGAAGAGGAACCAGGTGAGCACGTCCACCTGCAGGTTCACCGGGTGCAGGTCGAAGAAGACCTCCAGCGCCGGGACGAAGAGCAGGATGCCCGGGGCGATTCCGGTCAGGTAGAAGGTGGCGGTCACGAGGTACATGAACCGCTGGTCGAGTGACAGCCGGCGCCGCGGATTGAACGGGTTGTGGGTGAACAGGATCTCGAAGCCCCCGGTCGCCCAGCGCAACTGTTGCTTGGTGTAGGCCTCGATGGTCTCCGGGGCGTCACCCACCGCGAGTGTCTGCGGAATGTAGATCGACCTCCAGCCGCGTTCGTGCAGCATCAGCGACGTCCACACGTCCTCGGACTTCGACTGCGTGTACATGCCGCCGATGTCGAGCACTGCGGACCGCCGGAACAGCACGTTGGTTCCGACGCAGAAGGCGGCGTTGAACTGCGTCCGCCCGGGCTGGATGAAGCGATAGAACATCGACTGCATGTAGCCGGCACCGCGGGAAATGATGTTGTGCATGTTCCCGTAGGTCTGCGGCGTCTGCACGAAAGCGACGTTGGAGTCGACCATGAACGGCAGGGTCTCTTCGAGGAACTCCGGACGCGGCACGAAGTCTGCGTCCAGGACCACGAAGAAGTCCCCCTTGGCCACGGTCAACGCGTTGTTCACGTTGCCCGCCTTGGCGCCGTGGCTGGTCAGCCGGCGGATGTAGCCGATCTGCAGGGCGGCGGCCAGGTCGCGTACGTCGTCCGATTTGCCGTCGTCGAGGATCCAGGTGCTGTGTGCGCCCCGGACGGCCTTCGCCGCCTCGGCAGTACGCCGGATGACGTCGAGCGGCTCGCCGTAGACCGTGATCAGCACATCGACCCCGACAGACTCGCCGTCGACATGCAGCGGCCACTGGGTCGGATCGTCGGTCACATGCAGGCGTTCGTTGACCCTCGGGTCGTAGAGCGTTCGCTGCGTCTCGTGGAAGGCGAAGGTGCGCGGGTCCTTGTGGCCCGCGAGGATCGCCCACATCGCCATCAGCGCGTGGAAGATCAGGATCGTCTCGGCGACGATCACCATGCTCCAGGGCAATAGGTCGCCCCGGTTAGCCGGGTTCAGCAGGAACCAGGCGTAGGCGAGGATCCCGAGCATGGCCGCGATCGAGACCGCGATCATGACCGGACCGTAGAGATTCTTGGTTCGCGCGTGCCTGGCCCGCGGTGCGAGCCCGTCGACGGACGCGAAGTCGTCAGTAATTACTGGTGTGGACACAACTCTCCCCCCGAAGAGCACATGGTTGTTGATGAACCGCCCGAATCCGCGCTCCCGACGCGGGGCCGTCCAACGGCCGCTCTGGCCGGCTTCGGCGAGTTTGCTAGCACCCCTTCGCTCGAAGCTGAGTCAAGAGTAGGCATGACCGGCGCCGGAAAGCAAAATATTGGTCTATGTAACTAAAACATTACGAGCAGGTGCCGCGGCGATGACCGGTCGACACCCCCAGCGATGGTCGCCGGGGACTACTCGCCGCGGTTTCGAGTGGCCAACTCGCGGGCGGCGTCCCGGTTGGCGTCGCGCTCAGCGATCGTTTGCCGCTTGTCCCAGGCTTTCTTGCCGGTGCCGACAGCGAGCTCGACTTTGGCGTAGCCGTCCAGGAAGTACAGCGCCAGCGGGACGATGGTGCGCCCCGAACCGGTGATCGCGCGCTCCAGCTTGTCGATCTCGCGACGGTGCAACAGCAGCTTGCGATTGCGTCGGGCGGCGTGGTTCGTCCAGGTGCCGAAGGCGTACTCGGGGATGTAGGCGTTACGCAGCCAGACCTCGCCGTCGTCGACTGTGGCGAAGGCGTCGGCGAGCGACGCCCGTCCCGACCGCAGCGACTTCACCTCGGTGCCGGTGAGCACCAGGCCCGCCTCGAAGTGATCGGACAAGTGATAGTCATGGCGCGCCCGGCGGTTCTGGGCGACCATGATCCGGCCCTTTTCGCGTGGCATGGTCGCGCTCCCCTGGTCAGGTGCTGGTCGATGGAAGCCGACAGCCTACCAAGGGAGCGCGATCGAGCCGGCGTCAGAGCCAGTTCATCGGATTGACGACACCGCCGTTGACGTACACCTGCAGGGCGCGAAGGAGGTTCAGACCCTCAAATATTTGCGAGTGGCTACCACCGTCGGGACGATCGACAGCACCACCCCGACGACAACGACACCGAGCATTGCCAGTCCGACATGCGTCCAGCCAATCCACTCAACACTCTTGAGGGAGGGTTGAGCCCTGTCCAGGATCAGGAACTTCTGCACTGCGGCAAGCGATCCGCAGGCCAGGATCGCGCCTGCAAGTGCCGCCACAAGAGATTCGATGAGGAATGGCAGCATGATGTACCAGTTGGACGCACCCACCAGCCGCATGATCCCCAGCTCACGGCGGCGCGAGAAGGCCGCCATCTTGATGGTGGTGGCGATCTGCAGTGCGGCGGCGAGCAGCAACCACAGGCTCAGCCCGATGGTGGTCCACTTGGCGACGTTCAACCATTCGAACAGCGGGTTCAGGTACTGCCGCAGGTCCTGCACCGCTTGGACGCCGGGCAGGCCCGCGATGGCCGACACCACGCCCTCGTACTGCTCCGGATTCTTCAGCTTGACCCGGAACGAGTCCTGCATCAGGTCGGCGCTCATGTCGGCCAGCACCGGGGAGTCCTTGTAGACCCGCTTGAAGTCCTCCCAGGTGTCTGCCTTGCTCTCGTAGTAGACGGTCTCGACCTCGGGGTTGGTCTCCAGGGCTGCCCGGATGGTCTGCTTCTGGGCGTCGGTGGCGTCCTGGCCGGGCTCGCAGTTGCGGCCCTTGGAGTCCTTGACGCACAGGAACACGCTGATCTCGATCTTGTCGTACCAGCGGCCCTTGGCGAGTTCGACCTGCTGCGCGCCGAGGAGTCCGCCGCCGAACAAGGTGAGCGAGACCCACATGGTGATGACGACGGCGAAGGTCATGGTCAGGTTTCGGCGCAGGCCGGACCAGGCCTCACGCAGGGTGTGCCGCATGGCGGACTCCTTCGAGGGTTCGGGACGGGCGGGCCGGGTTCATCGTGGTGCTGCTCACTGGTAGCCGTAGACGCCCTTGCTCTGGTCACGGACGAGTTCGCCGTCCACGAGTTCGATCACCCGTTTGCGCATCTGGTCGACGATGGTGGCGTCGTGGGTGGCCATCAGCACCGTGGTACCGGTGCGGTTGATCTGGTCGAGCAGCTTCATGATGCCGATGCTGGTGGTCGGATCGAGGTTGCCGGTCGGTTCGTCAGCCATCAGGATCGCCGGCCGATTGACGAAGGCGCGAGCGATCGCGACACGCTGCTGCTCGCCGCCGGAAAGCTCCTCGGGCAGCCGTCCACCTTTGCCGTCGAGCCCGACCATCTCCAGAGTCTCGGGCACCAGGCGCCTGATCGTGGAGGTCGGCTTGCCGATCACCTGCAGGGCAAAGGCGACGTTTTCGGCCACCGTCTTGCCGGGCAGCAGCCGGAAGTCCTGGAACACCACGCCCAACTGGCGCCGTAGCCCCGGCACCTTCCAGCCGTGCAGCCGGCCCAGGTCCTTACCGGCGACGAAGATGCGACCCTTCCCGCCCGCTGTTGGCGAGCGGCCTGGATAGGGATTCGGTCGACCTGGCGTGGGCGTCGTCGGTGTTCCACGAGTTCGACGACCCGTCCCGGGAGCTCGCGGTGCTGTCGGGAATGATCCGGCCGGGCGGACTCCTGGCGCTCATGGAAATGGACGCCCCACCCCGCGTCCTGCCCGACGAGCACCACGAGCTCGAATCGCGGCTTCGGCGACTGGCGCACGCGGACCTCGACCCGCCGGAGTGGACCGGCCAGATTGAGGCAGCAGGGTTCGACCTGCTTGCCAAACGCACGCTTGCCAGCGACCAGAAACTCCCCGCGGACGGGCCCGGTGGAGCCTATGCGCGAGCGGAGCTTCGCCGGCTCGCCCGCCATGCCGCTGCCAGCCTGGACGCGGATGAGAACGCCACACTCTCGCTGCTTCTTGATGACCATCCCGCCTCGACAGCCCTTCCGAGCGTCCACATTCGGGGCAGCAGGAGTCTCTGGCTCGCCCGCCGGCCCTGATCCCGACGCCGTGCCTTTCTCGGCCACGCTGATCGACTTCGGGCTACGCCTTCGTACGACGGAGACGACTCCTCCCGGGCCTGATCCATGAAGCACGGCTGGCATGCAGTGCCAAGATGACCGCCGCTCTCGCCGACCACGGATTCGGCTTCCTGCTCGGTGCCGCAATGGAATCCGGCCATCAGCCCTGGAAAGCACCACGTGCGATGGGTGGGCGCAGAGGGACTCGAACCCCCGACCACCTCCTTGTAAGGGAGGTGCTCTAACCAACTGAGCTATGCGCCCGAATCTCTCCGGCGGCCCATTGTGCCAGCTAGCGGCGGGTTCCCTTCGGCCGGACCAACTTTTGCGCCTGCCAGTTGGTCGAGACCGTCGCCGGGTTCGCCAGCGCCAGCCCGGCAGTCAGGGCAGCTTCGGCGAGATCGGTGGGGTCCAGGTAGTCGGCACGGCCCACCTTCGGGCTGAGCAGCCAGATGTAGCCGGACGGCGAGAGGTCGGTCAGCGCGTCCACCAGACCGTCGACGATGTCGCCGTCGCTGTCGCGCCACCACAGCAACACCACGTCGACAGCCTCGTTCGATTCGTAGAGCAGGTCGCCGTCGATGGCGTCCATGATCGCGTCGCGCAACGCCTCGTCGACATCGTCGTCCCAGCCGAGTTCCTGCACGGCCAGCCCGGTGGTGAATCCCAGGGCGGCCGCTGCCGACGCTTGGGTCGTGTCGTCGGTGGTGGACACCTGCTTCCTTTCGAACTCCGTGGGCGAAACGTCTGGCCGGTGACCGCGATCGCGGTCACCGGCCCACTCGTGCCCGTCGCTCAGGCGTCGCCACCGGCAACGCCGGACGCACCGGCGTTCACGTCCAGCAGCCGGTACTTGTCGGCCGCCTGGGCCGCAGCCCCGGAGTCGACCTTGCCCTGCGCGGCGAGCACCTGCAGCGTCCGCACCACCATCGACGGCCCGTCGATGTGGAAGAACCGCCGAGCTGCCGCGCGGGTGTCGGAGAAGCCGAAGCCGTCGGCACCGAGCGAGTGGTATTCGCCGGGCACCCACTGCGCGATCTGGTCCTGCACCAGCCGCATGTAGTCCGAGGTCGCGATGAACGGACCGGGACGACCCTCCAGCTGCCGGGTGACGAACGGGACCTGCTGCTCCTCTTCGGGGTGCAGGAAGTTGTGCTCATCGACGGCGATTCCGTCGCGGCGCAACTCGTTCCACGAGGTGACGCTCCAGACGTCGGCCACCACGCCCCAGTCGTTCTTCAGCAACTCCTGCGCCTCCAACGCCCACGGCACACCGACGCCGGACGCCAGCAGCTGCGCCCGCGGCGCGTCGCCGCCGACACCCTCGGCGGAACCCTCTTGGAGCAGGTAGATGCCCTTCTTGATGCCCTCCACATCAACGCCCTCGGGCTCACGCGGCTGCACCATCGGCTCGTTGTACAGGGTGATGTAGAAGATGACGTCCTGCGGGTTCTCGCCGTACATCGTCTCCAGACCGTGCTGCATGATGTGCGCGATCTCGTAGGAGTACGCCGGGTCGTAGGACCGTACCGCCGGGTTGGTCGCAGCCAGGATGTGGCTGTGGCCGTCCATGTGCTGGGTGCCCTCGCCGGCCAGCGTCGTCCGGCCCGCGGTGGCGCCGAGCAGGAAGCCGCGGGCCAACTGGTCGGCGGCGGCCCACATCGAGTCGCCAGTGCGCTGGAAGCCGAACATCGAGTAGAAGATGTAGATCGGCACCATGTGGACGCCGTGCGTCGCGTAGGCGCTGCCGGCCGCCGCGAAGGCGCCCATCGAGCCGGCTTCGTTGATGCCGACGTGCAGGATCTGGCCGTTCTTCGCCTCGCGGTAGGCGAGCATCAGCTCGTGGTCGACCGGGGTGTAGGTCTGGCCGTGCGGGCTGTAGATCTTGATCGTGGGGAAGAACGCGTCCAGGCCGAAGGTGCGGGCCTCGTCGGGGATGATCGGGACGACGTGCGGAGCGAATTCCTTGTCGCGCATCAGGTCCTTGAACAGCCGCACCCAGGCCATCGTGGACGCGATCTGCTGCTGGCCAGAGCCCTTTTTCACCGTGGCATAGGCCGAATCATCGGGCAGCTTGATCGGTGCCGGGTTGTTGCGGCGCTCCGGCAGCCCGCCGCCGAGCGACCGGCGCCGCTCCAGCGCGTACTGGATGCGCTCGTCACTGGGACCCGGGTTGACGAAAGGCGGACGGTACGGATCCTCTTCGAGCACGGCGTCCGTGATCGGCATGTCGAGCCGGTCGCGGAACTGCTTGAGGTCGTCCAGGGCCATCTTCTTCATGCCGTGGGTGGCGTTGCGGCCGGCGAAGTGCGAGCCGAGGAAGTAGCCCTTGATGGTGTGCGCCAGGATGACGGTGGGTGCGCCGGTGAACTCGGTCGCCGCCTTGTAGGCCGCGTAGACCTTGTGGTAGTCGTGACCGCCGCGGGTCAGCTTCCAGATCTTCTCGGCGTCCCAGCCGTCGACCATCTTGGCAACCCGGGGGTCGCGGCCGAAGAAGTGCTCCTTGACGTAGTCGCCGTCGTTGGCCCGGAAGGTCTGGTAGTCGCCGTCGGGGGTGTTGTTCATCACGTTGACCAGGGCGCCGTCCTTGTCGGCGGACAGCAGCGGATCCCAGCCGCGGCCCCAGACCACCTTGATCACGTTCCAGCCGGCGCCGCGGAAGAAGCCCTCCAGTTCCTGCATGATCTTGCCGTTGCCGCGCACCGGGCCGTCGAGGCGCTGCAGGTTGCAGTTCACCACGAAGGTCAGGTTGTCCAGCTCGTCGTAGGACGCCAGCTGCAGCGCACCGCGGCTCTCCGGCTCGTCCATCTCGCCGTCGCCGAGGAAGGCCCAGACCCGCTGCTGCGAGGTGTCCTTGATGCCACGGTTGTGCAGATACTTGTTGAACTGCGCCTGGTAGATGGCATCGAGCGGACCCAGACCCATGGAGACCGTGGGGAACTCCCAGAAGCTCGGCATCTGCCGCGGATGCGGGTACGAGGGCAGCGCGCGGACGCGTCCGTCGACCACGTGGCTGTGCTCCTGCCGGAAGCCCTCCAGGTCGGCCTGCTCCAGCCGCCCTTCGAGGAACGCCCGCGAGTACATGCCGGGCGAAGCGTGGCCCTGGTAGAAGATCTGGTCACCGCCGCCCGAGTGGTCCTTGCCGCGGAAGAAGTGGTTGAACCCGACCTCGTACAACGTCGCGGACGACGCGAACGACGAGATGTGACCGCCGACACCGATGCCCGGGCGGTTGGCCCGGTGCACCATGATGGCCGCGTTCCAACGCACCAGCCGGCGGAACTTCCGCTCCAGCTCGACATCGCCGGGGTACCAGGGCTCGCTCTCCGGCGGAATGGTGTTGATGTGGTCGGTGACCGTCAGCGACGGGACGCCCAGGTGCCGCTCGCGGGAACGCTCGAGCAGTTTCAGCATCACGTAGCGGGCGCGGTTCCGACCGCCCTCGTCGATGACACCGTCGAGCGACTCCAGCCATTCGGCGGTTTCCTCTGAATCGATGTCGGGAAGACTCGTGGGGAGTCCGTTCAGGATCGGGCCGACATTCTCGCTCATGGCCACCGGGGGTCCTTTCTGATTCGCGGCCCCGACTCGCAGCACTGCCGAGACAGGGAGATCAGGTCCATCCTGCCCCATCATCGCCGTCGAGCACATCGTGGCGCCCACAGAGTGTCCGGCGTCCGGGCCGATCACCGCTCAACCCGGCTCTGGATGGCGGCTGTCAGCGGGGCTTCGCCCACTCCAGCAGGCGGTCGACCTGCCAGGTGGTGACGATCCGGTCGGGGTCGATGCCGGCCTTTTCGGCCCTCGCGGCGCCGTAGCTGATGAACTCGAGTTGGCCCGGGGCATGCGCGTCGGTGTCGATGCTGAACAGACAACCCGTCTCTTTGGCCAGCGCCAGCAGCCGGTCGGGAGGGTCGCAGCGTTCGGGACGGCTGTTGATCTCCACCGCCACGTCGAACGCGCGGCACGCTTCGAAGACCACCTCGGCATCGAAGGAGCTTTCGCCGCGGGTGCCGCGCTCACCCTCGATCAGGCGACCGGTGCAGTGCCCGAGGACGTTGGTGCGCGGGTTGGCGATCGCCGCCACCATTCGATGGGTCATCGACTCGGCGTCCATCGCCAGCTTGGAGTGGACGCTGGCGACCACCACGTCCAGCCGGTTCAGCATGAACGGCGACTGATCGAGCGTGCCGTCGTCGAGAATGTCCACCTCGATCCCGCGCAATACCCGGAACGGAGCCAGCGCCGCATTGAGATCGTCGATCAGGTCGAGTTGCTCGGCTAGCCGTTCGGCGGACAACCCGCGAGCCACCCGCAGGCGCGGCGAATGGTCGGTGACAGCGGCGTACTCGTGTCCTAGGGCACGCGCGGCCAGCATCATCTCTTCGATCGAGCTGCCACCGTCCGACCAGGTGGAATGGGTGTGCAGATCGCCGCGGAGCCGGGCCCGCAGCGCGGGCTCGGGACTCACCAGCGGTTGGGCCTTGGCGCGTTTGCCCGCCAGGTAGTCGGGCACCCGCCCGGACAGCGCCTGCTCGATCACCGCCACCGAGGTCGTGCCCAGCCCGGAGACCCGCTTCCAGTCACTCGCGGCCGCATGCTCGGAGCGCTCGGCGGTGTCCATGGCGTCGACGATGTCGGCTGCTCGCCGGAAGGCACGGACGCGGTAACTGTCGGCGCGTTCCCGTTCCATCAGGTAGGCGATCTCGCGCAACGCGACGACGGGATCCATCCGACCTGCCTCCTTCGTTCCGGGCCACCTGCAACGATCGCCGGCTTCTCCCACACCCTAGGACGAGCGGCTTCCGCGTCGCGCGGCCGGCGACCGTCCATCAAGGTTCCTCTATGGTGTCCACGACGAAGGGAGACCGGTGGCTGCCATTCCTGGGATCGGACGCGGCTGGCCGCAGTCCGGTCGGCAGCGCTCGACGGTGGTGCGGCGGCTCGCCCAGTCCGCCGGAGATCTGACCACCGCGGCACTGGCCGAGATCGAGGAGCGACACCCCTGGTTCGGCGAACTGGACGCCGAACACCGTTCCTGGGTGACCCTGGTCGCCCGGGCCGGCATCGATGGATTCATCCGCTGGTTCGCCGACGACGGCCGGGACGTCAACCCGTCCGAGGTCTTCGACGCCGCACCGCGCGCCTTGATGCGGCGGATCACCCTGCACCAGAGCGTCGACCTGATCCGCACCACCATCGACACCGTCGAGAACCAGTTGGACCGGCTGGTTTCCCGCGGCGACCGGTCGGGCGTCTATCTGGCGATCGTGCAGTACTCACGCGAGATCGCCTTTGGCGTCGCCGAGGTCTATGCCCGCGCCGCCGAGGCCCGCGGCGGCTGGGACGCCCGGCTCGAGGCGCTGGTCGTCGACGCCGTGATTCGTGGCGAAACCGATGAGACGGTGCTCTCCCGCGCGTCCACACTGGGGTGGCGCTCCCCCGCCGCGATCACCGTCACTATCGGCGAGGCACCCGCCAAGGACCATGCGATCGAATCGATGCGCCGGGCGGTGGCCGAACGCGGCTTCGACCTACTGGCCTCCACCCAGGGCGAGCGGCTGGTGGTCGTCCTGGGCGGTCATTCGGGCACGGCCGGCACCGCGCTGTCGGTGATCACCGAGATCGCCGACCATTTCGGGCCCGGCCACATCGTCGTCGGACCGGAGGTCAGCGATCTGGTCGAGGCGGCCACCTCGGCGCGCGGCTCGCTCTCCGGCATCCGTGCCGCGGACGCTTGGCCGAGCGCGCCCCGTCCGGTGGCGGCGGAGGACCTGCTGCCCGAACGAGCCCTCGCCGGCGACGGTCACGCCCGGCGGATCCTGGCCCGCGAGATCTACGGTCCGCTGCGCGATGCCGGCGCCGACCTGTTGGACACCCTGGTCGCCTACCTGGACAACAGCGGCTCGGTGGAGGCAACCGCCCGCAGCCTTTTCGTCCACCCGAACACCGTCCGCTACCGGCTGCGACGCATCGCGGAGGTCTCGGGCTATCACCCGGCGGAGGCCCGCAGCGCCTACGTGCTGCGGCTCGCCGTCACCCTCGGCCGGCTGATGACCTCGTGATTGCAACAAACCCCAACCCTGGTGTCCCCGTCTGACTACGCGGCCCCTTGTGGAGATCTGACAAGAAGGTCTGTCACATTTTCGTCATGTCCCGCTGTCATTCCTGGGCGGATTCACGTAAGAGTATTCCCGTGCTTGCAATCCTCGCGCCCGGCCAGGGCGCCCAGACCCCCGGCTTTCTCGGCCCCTGGTTGGAGGACGCCGCTGCGCGGGATCAGCTGGGCAGTCTCTCGGGGGTCGCCGGCATCGATCTGGCGCACTACGGCACCGAGGGCGATGCCGACGCGATCCGGGCCACCGATGTCGCCCAGCCGCTGCTGGTTGCCGCCGGGCTGGTTGCTGGGCACGCGCTGCTCGCCGATGGCCCGGCGCCGGACGCCGTCGCCGGCCACAGCGTCGGCGAGATCACCGCGGCGGCGCTGGTCGGCGTCCTCTCCGCGCCGGACGCAATGCGCTTCGTGGCCACCCGGGGCCGGGGCATGGCCGCGGCGTCAGCGCTGCGTCCGACCTCGATGATGGCTGTCGTGGGCGGCGTCCCGGACGAGGTCGAGGCCGCGATCGAGGCGGCCGGCCTCACGGCCGCGAACAACAACGGCCGCGGCCAGATCGTCGCCGCCGGCACCGTGGAACAGCTGGCCGAGCTGACCGCCAACCCGCCGGCCCGGGCGCGGCTGATCCAGCTCAGCGTCGCCGGCGCGTTCCATACCGTGCACATGCAGCCGGCCGTGGCCGAGCTCGCCGAGCTGGCGGCCGGGCTCAGCACCTCTGCCCCGACCACCAGGCTGCTGAGCAATGCTGATGGCGCCGTGGTCGGCGACGGCGCCGAAGTGCTGAGCCGGCTGGTCAGCCAGGTCGGCAACCCGGTGCGGTGGGATCTGTGCCTCGACACGCTCGCCGAGCTGGGTGTCACCGGCATCCTCGAGCTTCCGCCCGCCGGCACGCTGACCGGTATCGCGAAGCGCAACCTCAAGGGAGTCGCCTTGTTCAACCTGAACACCCCGGAGCAGCTCGCCGACGCGCGGGTCTTCGTCGCCGAGCACGCCGGGGTCGCGGCATGAGCGCCCCGATTGCCGCCGGGGTCGGAGCACCGTTCGCGCGGCTGATCTCGGTGGCCTCGTTCGTGCCGTCCCGAGTGGTCGACAACGCCGAGATGTGCACCTGGATCGACTCCTCCGACGAGTGGATCCAGCAGCGCACCGGCATCGCCGAGCGCCGCTGGGTCGGCGAGGGCGAGGACGTCGAGTCGATGGCGTTGAGCGCCGCTCGCACAGCGATCGAGCGGTCCGGCGTCGCTGTCAACGAGATCGGCGCGGTGATCGTGGCCACCGTCACCTATTTCCACCAAACCCCCAGCATGGCCGCGAAGCTCGCCCACGCGCTGGGCACCAACGGCGCCGCCTACGACATTTCCGCGGCCTGTGCCGGCTTCTGCTACGGCCTGGCCCAGGCCGAGGCCTTGGTCCGCTCGGGGGCCGCGCGTTACGCGCTGGTGGTCGGCGTGGAGGAACTCAGCCGGTTCACCAACGTCCACGATCGGAGCACCGCCTTCCTGTTCGCGGACGGCGCGGGTGCCGCCGTGGTCGGTCCGAGCGATGTCAACGGCATCGGCCCCGTGGTCTGGGGCTCCGACGGCGGCCAGGCCGAGGCGATCACCCAGACCACCGAATGGCACGCTGCGCTCTCGGTCGGCGAGCGACCGTATCTGGCGATGGACGGACGGTCGGTCTTCAAGTGGGCGACCGGCTTCATCAGCGAGGCGACCAAGAACGTGTTGGACGCCGGCGGCCTGCAACCCGACGACCTCGACGTCTTCATTCCACACCAGGCCAACAACCGGATCACTGACGCGATGCTGCGCCATTTGAAGCTGCCCGAGCGGGTGGTCGTCGCCCGCACCATCAAGCAGTTCGGCAACAACTCCGCAGCCTCGGTGCCGATGGCGATGGACGCCCTGCTGACCTCGGGTGAAGCGAAATCAGGGCAGACGGCGCTGCTGATCGGCTTCGGCGCCGGCTTGGTGTACGCCGGGCAGATCGTCACCCTACCCTAACCCTATGGCCACCACCGAAGAGATCCGCGCTCAGCTGGCTGAGCTCGTCAACGACGTCGCCGGTGTGCCGGTCGAGGACGTCCAGTTGGACAAGTCCTTCGTCGACGATCTCGACGTCGACTCGCTGGCGATGGTCGAGATCATCGTCGGTTGTGAGGAGAAGTTCGGCGTCACCATTCCCGACGAGGACTCCAAGAACCTCAAGACCGTCGGCGACGCCGTCGCCTACGTCGAAGCACACAGCTGAGCTGTGCCGTCGCGTGCCCCGGGTCTGCCCTTCGGCAGGCCCGGGCCCGCGGGATCATTCGTCCCCGAACCCACCTCGGAGAATCATGCCTGAGATTGTGATCACCGGCATCGGAGCCACCACCCCGCTCGGCGGGGACGCGCCCTCGACTTGGGCGGGCCTGCTCGCCGGCAGATCCGGAGTCAGCCGGATCACCGAGGACTGGGCCGAGGAACTCCCGGTCAAGATCGCGGCGCAAGTCAAGGTCGACCCGTCCACCATCATCGACCGGGTCAAGGCACGCAGACTCGATCGGTCCACCCAGCTCGCACTGATCGCGGCGCAGGAGGCGTGGCAGGATGCGGGTCTCACCTGGAGCACCGAGAACGAAACCGATCCCTACCGGCTGATCGTGTCACTGGCCAGCGGCATCGGCGGCCTGCTGTCGCTGCTCAACAACTGGGACGCCCACCGCGATAAGGGCTATCGCCGGGTCAGCCCGTTCACCATTCCGATGCTGATGGCGAATGCCCCGGCGGCCAACGTGGGCATGGCGATCAACGCCAAGGCCGGCGTCCACACCCCGGTGTCGGCGTGCGCGTCCTCGAACGAGGCGATCGCCCTGGCGCTGGACCAACTGCGGCTCGGGCGTGCCGACATCGCCGTCGTCGGTGGAACCGAGGCCACCATTCATCCGCTGCCGGTGGCCGCCTTCGGCCAGATGCAGGCGTTGTCGCGCCGCAACGACGAGCCCGAGAAGGCGTCGCGTCCCTGGGACATCGGTCGTGACGGCTTCGTGATGGGTGAAGGTTCCGCCGCCCTGGTGATCGAGACTCTCGAGCACGCCAAGGCACGCGGTGCCACCATCTACGGCACCCTGGCCGGTGCCGGCATCACCGCCGACAGCCACGACATCGTGCAGCCCGATCCGAGTGGTGCCGGCCAGTACGGCGCCATGAAGAAGGCCATCGCCGACGCCGGGCTCTCGGCGTCCGACATCAAGCACGTCAATGCCCACGGCACCTCGACGCCGCAAGGCGACCTGACCGAGGCGGGTTCCATCCGGCACGGTCTGGGCAGCGCGGTCGACGGCTGCGTGGTGACCTCGACGAAGTCGATGACCGGGCATCTGCTCGGCGGTGCCGGGGCCCTGGAGACCTTGGCCACGGTGATGGCGCTGCACGACCGGCTCATCCCGCCGACGATCAACCTGGACAACCCCGAGCCCGACCTCGGCATCGACATCGCCGCGAACGTCGCCCGTCCGTTGCCCGAAGGCGATCTGGCCGCGATCAACAACTCCTTCGGCTTCGGCGGTGCAAATGTCGCCGTGGCGGTCACCAACGCCAACATCAGCCGCTGACCCACCCAGCGCTCGCTGAACTATTTGGGGCTCGCCGAGTTTGGCGGTGGGCCAAATAGTTCGGCGAGCGTTGGGGTTGCGGAGGCGGTGAAAGTCCACGCCCGTCGGGTTGGCGCTGGCTCAGACCACCTGATGCAGCCAGCGGACGTCAGCTCCGTCGCGAGCCTGCCGGAACACCTCGAGTTCGTCGTCCCAGGCGGTGCCGAGCAGGTCGGCGAGCGCATCGTGCAGCGACCGGCGTCCGAGCGTGTCGGCGGTGATCGCGGCCTTCAGGCGTCCCTCGTTGATCATGATGTCGCCGTGCAGGCCGACGTTGGCGTGGAAGATTCCCAACGCCGGGGTGTAGGAGTAGCGGACGGCCTCGGAGCGGGCGGTGGCGTCCTCGGTGATGTCGAAGCGGAGCCGCTGCCAGCCTTTGAGCGCGCTGGCCAGCTTCGCAGCCGTGCCCACCGGTGCCGTCCAGGAGTATTCGGCCCGGTAGGACGCCCGCGCGGCGGGCTGCGGCGTCCAGTCCAGGTGGACGGGTACGCCAAGAGCGCCGCCCACGGCCCAGTCGACATGCGGGCATAGCGCGGACGGCGCAGAGTGGATCTGCACCACTCCATGGGTGGTCGCCATGGTGTTCTCCTTTGGCCGAGTAGCTGCCTTCCCCTGCATCTCTCGGTCGCGGAGTGCGTCCATTGTGCCCCAGCCGCCACGCCGGCACCAAGTGCGCCGGATGATGACGACCACCGTTTCGGGCGTTGTCGGGGCCACACCGCGACGGAAGACTGGTTGGCATGCCGAAGACCAAGAAGAGCGCCACGCTCAAGAAGTCAGAGCTGCCCGGTCCGGTCCGTCGCTCCGGGAAGAAGGCCCGACGGACCTTCGCCGCCACCTATGTCTCGGCGATGGACACCTACGACGACGAAGCGCGCGCCAATGCCACCGCCTACGCCTCGCTCAAGCACTCCTTCGAGAAGGTCGGAGACCACTGGGAGGCCAAGGGAGAGCCCGGCCCGTCGGACGCCAGGGCTGAGCAGGGCGGGCTGAACAGTGAGGAGTCCGCGGGCGGGGTGGACGCCAACGCCACCAAGAAGCACCTGCTCGAACTGGCCCGCCGGCTGGACGTCCCGGGGCGCTCCACGATGACCAAGAGCGAACTGGTCGACGCCCTGCAGAAGGCCAACGACAAGGCCAACGAGGAAGCCCGGAAACGCTGACGGCCGACGTCCTCCCCCGGGGACGCTGACAAACCGTCCGCAGGCGGGTTGGATGGGTCCGGTGAGCGAGAATCGGGTACTGGTCGAACGACGCGGGCAGGTGCTGCTGATCGGGCTGAACCGTCCGGAGAAGCGGAACGCCGCAGACCTCGCCATGCTGCACGAACTGGCGCAGGCGTACACCCTGCTGCACACCGACCCCGAGCTGCGAGCCGGGGTAGTGCACGGAATCGGCGAACACTTCACCGCGGGCCTGGACCTGCGCGATGTCGGCCCGGGCCTGATCTCGGGCAGCCTCGACCTGCTGCCGCCCGGAACGGTCGACCCGTGGGGTCTGCTGACCGACCCGGTCGCCAAACCGGTGGTGGTCGCCGTCCAGGGCACCTGCCTGACCCTGGGCATCGAGCTCGCCCTGGCCGCGGACGTCGTGGTCGCCGCCGAAGGCACCCGATTCGCCCAGCTCGAAGTCGCCCGCGGGATCATGGCGTTCGGCGGCGCCACCGTGCGGTTGCCGCGACTGGGCTGGGGTGACGCGATGCGCTGGCTGCTGACCGGCGACTTCTTCGACGCCGCCGAGGCACACCGGATCGGCTTGGTCCAGCAGATCGTCCCCGCCGGCACCCAGCTGGACGCCGCGCTCCAACTCGCCGAGCGGATCGCCGCGCAGGCGCCGTTGGCCGTCCAAGCCAGCCTCGCCAACGCCCGGCTGGCGCAAGCCGACCCGCAGGCCGCGGCCAGCCGGCTGCATCCGGTGGTGGCGATGCTGGCCGGCACACAGGACGCGCGACGCGCCGTCGCCGCCTACCTCAGCGGCGACCCGGTGCGTTTCGAGGGCCACTGACGTCACCTGGGTCGACAGCGTGATGCTGCCGTTGACAAGGTGTATCGCCTCTCCTGGCGAGGTAGCCAGAAGACGCCCGATCACGATGAGATCGGCTCAGGGCCAGCGCGCCCCGAGCGAGATCACCGCGATCGCGGCCAGGATCGCGAAGCCGAAGGCGTAACCGGTGTAGTACTCAGTCACTTCCTGCTCCTCCTTCACGAACCCGACCTGCTGGGCGATGTTCTTGTAGACGTCCTTCAACTCCGACGCCGAACCGGCGGAGAACTTCTTGCCGCCGGAGATGTCGGCCACTTTCTGCAGTTCCTCGTGGTTGACCGGGACGGGCTCGCGGTGCCCCCGGTCGATCACGTACCCGTCCGGGGTGCCGTAGGCAATCGTGTAGATCGGGATGCCACGCTTCTTGGCTTCCTGAGCCGCCGGTGCCGAGTAGCGCGGAATGTTGGTGAAGCCGTCGGAGAGCAGCACGATCGCGCCGGGCGCCGGGTCGTCGGGGTGGTCGGGATCGACCGGGGCCAGCGCCAGCGCGTCCAACGAGGAATAGATGCCCTCCCCGATCGAGGTGGACGCCGCGACCTGGAGCCCTTCGATCGCCCGGGCCACCAGCCCACGGTCGGTGGTCGGCGCGACCACGATGGACGCCGAGCCGGCGAACGCGACCAGGGCCACATTGAACCGGGGCGGCAGCATCCCGAGGAAATCCGTCGCGGCTGCTTTGGCGGCGTCCAGGCGGTTGGGCGCGACGTCCTCGGCGATCATCGATCGCGACACGTCGATCGCCAGCACGATCGTTGCCCGGTCCCGCGGCACGTCGACCTGGTCACTCGGCTTGGCGAAAGCCAGGTTCAGCGCCGCCAGCGACAACACCGCCGCGCCGACGGCGATATGCCGCTTCCATGCCTGCTGCTTGGGCAGCACCTTGTCGAGGTTGGAGATGCCCGAGGTGCGGCGCCGGCTGCTCTTGCGCCGCAGCAGCACCAGGTAGAGCAGCAGCAGCACCGGAATCAGCACCAGCCACCACAGCCGGTCCGGCTCCATGAACGAGATCATCGGATGCATCATGGCCACCTTGCCCCGAGCGACACGGCCGCGAGTGCGGCGACCACCGCGAACGCCAAGCCATAACCGGCCCAGGTCGCGGTGACCTCCTTCCGCACCTCTTCGTAGCCGACCTCGCTGCGAATGTTCTTGTACACCGTGTCCAACTCGCCCGCCGACTCCGCCGTGTAGGCACGGCCATTGGTCATGCTGGCGATGCGTTGCAGCAACGCCTTGTCCGGCGGAACCTTCTCACGCTTGCCGTCGAGATCGACATAGCCGTTCTCGGTGCCGTAGGCGATCGTGTAGATGGAGACCTTCGCCCGGGCGGCCGCCGCCGCCTCCTGGGTGGGCGAACGCCCCGCGGTGTTCTGGCCATCGGAGAGCAGCACGATCGCACCGGGCGGCACCGATCCGTCGGCCGCCTTCGGCGCCGACTGCAACGTGGACATCGCGACACCGATCGCATCGCCGATCGCCGTCGAGTCCTGCAGGGTGAGGGCATCGATGGCGCGGTTGACCTGCCCACGTTCGGTGGTCGGCGGCAACCGGGACGCCGGCGTCCCCGACAGGCTGACCAGGGCCACGTTGTAACTGGGCGGCATCGAGGCGACGAACCGCTTCGCCTCGGCTTTCGCGGCGTCCAACCGGTTCGGCTTCACATCGGTTGCCGCCATCGACTGGGAGATGTCGAGCACCAGCACGATGGTGGCCCGCTCCCGCGGGACTCTGTCGACGCCGCTGGGGCGCGCCCAGGCGATGGCGAGCGCAATCAGGCTGAGCAGCGACAGGGCGACCGCGAGATGACGCCGCCACTGCGACTGGACCGGCACCACGGCGCCCAGCACGGAGGTGTTGGTGAACCGCATTCCGGTGCGGTTCCGGCGGCGGGACAGGTAGATGTACGCGGCGACCAGCACCGGGATGAGCAGCAGCCACCACAGACGCTCCGGATTCAGGAACATCTGATCGAGATTCACTTGCTCACCCCCTGCGGCGGTTGGTGCAACATGCCTGCCACCCGGCGGTAGGCGAGCACGAATCGGGCAATGTCTTGCACCCAGTCTCTATCGGTACGCAACTGGATGTGCGCGGCGCCGGCCCGGCGCAGCGCGATCCGGATCCGTTCCCGCTGGGCGGCGGACGCGGCGTCCATCCGCTCCCGCGCCGCGCCGTCGCTGGTGTTCACGTAGCGCTGGAAGTCGGTCTCGGGGTCGCGAATGAGGATGTCGCCCACATCGGGGAACTCGATCTCGCGTTTGTCCACCACCTCGACGGCCAGCACCTGGTTGCGGATGGCCAGCCTGCGCATCGGCCGCTCCCAGTCGGGCTCGACGTTCGGGTCCAGTTCGGCGTCGCCGGCCGACAGGAAGTCGGAGACCACGATGCGCATGCCGCGGCGACGCTGCAGTCGGGTCAGTTGCTCCACACCGGCGGCCAGCGTGTACGGCCCGGTGCTGTGGTCGGGCACGATCGGCTCGTTCAGCATCCGTCGCAGCAGCCCGTACAGCGCCGTCCGGCCCGACCTGGCCGGCAGCCGCTTGATCCCGTCCGGACGCATCATCAGGCCGCCGAACCGGTCCCCCATGCGTTGGGACAGGAAGCCGATGGTGGCGATCGCCGCGATGCCCAGATCACGTTTGGTGACACCCTCGGTCCCCCAGTTCATCGACGGGGTGACGTCGAGCAGAGCCCACACCTCGAGTTCGCGGTCGGCGATGGTGTCGCGGACGTGCGGCGTCTGGGTACGGGCCGTGACCGCCCAGTCGATCTTGCGGACGTCGTCCTGGCCGGGCACGTAAAGACGGGCGTCGTTGGTCTCCGAGCCAGGACCGGGCATCAGACCACGGTGGTCGCCGTGCAGGAAGCCCTCCAGCCGACGGACCACGGTCAACTCGAGCCTGCGCAGCGCGGCCTCGGGAGCGAGCTTGTGCAGCGGCAGCGTGGCCCGGGTCGGTTCGCGCAGCACCGACTCCACCACGCCGAGGTCGTCGGCGGGTGGTTCGAACCGCATCTGCTGGGACAACGGTCCCGTCAGTTCTGGTAGCTCGGGTTGTGCCGGTGCTGGCCGTGCGCCTGGTCACGCTGCTGCTGGTTCCACACCGGCGTGGGCGGCGGCACCATGGCGACGATCCGCTCGACCACCTGGGCCGGGGCGATGTTGTCGGCGACGGCGTCGAAACCCAGCACCAGCCGGTGCGACATGACGTCCTTGGCGACGGCCTGAACGTCGGTCGGCAGCACGTAGTCGCGTCCGTGGATCAGGGCGAGCGCGCGAGCCGCGGCGACCAGGCCCAACGTCGCACGGGGCGAGCAACCGATCTGGATCACCGAGGCCAGGTCAGGCATGCCGAACTCGGCCGGCGTCCGGGTGGCCAGCACGAGTCGGACGATGTACTCGGCGACCAGGTTGTGCACGAAGACGTTGGACGCCTGGTCCTGCAGTTCCTTGACCCGGTCGGGGTTCAGCACGTTGGTCGGCTCCGGCGGCTGGACGCTCATCCGGCGCAGGATCTCGAACTCCTCGTTGCCGCGCGGGTACGGGACGTCGACCTTGAGCAGGAACCGGTCGCGCTGCGCCTCGGGCAGCGGGTAGACACCCTCGGACTCGATCGGGTTCTGGGTGGCGATGACGATGAACGGCTTCGGCACCGGGTAGGTGGTGCCGCCGATCGAGACCTGGCGCTCGGCCATCAGCTCGAGCATCGCCGACTGCACCTTGGCCGGCGCACGGTTGATCTCGTCGGCGAGGACGAAGTTGACGAACACCGGACCGAGCGCGATGTCGAACTTCTCCTGCCGCGCGGAGTAGATCCGGGTGCCGACGATGTCGGACGGCACCAGGTCGGGAGTGAACTGGATACGGGAGAAGTCGCCGCCGACCACCGTGGCGAAGCTGCGCACGGCAAGGGTCTTCGCCACGCCGGGGACGCCTTCGAGCAGCACGTGCCCCTTCGCCAGCAGGCCGACCATCAGCTGCTCGACCATGTGTTCCTGGCCGACGATGACCCGCTGCACCTGGGCGATCGCCTCACCGAGCAGACGGGCAGCCTCGCGGGTGGCGGGATTTCCCTGCGACTGCTGGCCGGAGGCCTGGGTCGGATTGGACACGCGTTTCTCCTGCTCGCCGAATACGCCTGGGGCGGGCGCGACCCGCCGGTTCGCAGGCCACCTTACCGGGCAGGACTGTCAGCTCTCCGGGTGCCGGACGGGCACCCGGGATCGGGCAGAATGGGGCGTCCCCGCCACGCCCGGTTGGACGGGTGTGATGAGATGGGAGCCGATGTCCGAGCAGCAGAATCCGGCACCCGGCGACCCACAGTCCTCGGGTGCGGTGCCACTGACTCCGCTGCTGGCCGACGATCCGCCCAAGGTGGGCGATTTCTGGCTGGACGCCCGGCTGGTCTCGGCGCCGTCCGGCGTGGTTTTCGCCGGTCACGACGAGGCGAACAGGCCGGTGATGCTGATCCTGCTCTCCGAGGGCGCGTCGAACGACGCCGCCGCCCGGGACCGGCTGGCCGGAGTGGTGAACCAGCTGCACATCGACACCGTGGTGGCCCGCGGCGGCCACGGCCAGGACGAGGGGCGGCTCGGGGGCAAGTTCCGGCACGAGGACGACGACCCGGTCGATCCGGACGACGCGCCGCTGGCGCCCTGGGTGGCCCTGGCCTATGACGGCTCACCCGCCGCGATCGCCGAGGCGTCCCGGATTCTCGACGAGGTGCAACTCGCCCGGCTGCCGCTGCAGGGCACGCCGTCCGGGCCGGACTACCGGCTGCACTGGATCGATCGGGCCGGACCGGGTGTCGCCCGCCTCTGGCCGCTGCCCTGGCCCGGACGCGGCGACCGCGCGGGCTGGGTGTCGATTCTGGCGTCGTGGCTGTTGATGCTGCTGCTCGCCGCACTGGCCATCCTGATCGCGATCCTGATCTTCCAGCAGTCGCCGCAGCAGAGCCCGCCGCCGCCGGTGCCGCCGACCGGCTCACCGCCACCGCAGTCCGGCTCGCCGTCGCCGCAGTCCGGGTCGCCATCACCGCAATCGGGTTCCCCGTCACCGCAGTCGGGGTCGCCCTCACCCCAGTCGGGCTCTCCGTCGCCGCAGTCGGGGTCGCCGTCCGCGGGTGGATCGCCCAGCCCGAACTCGCGACTATGACCGTTCGGCTGATCGTCACCGACCTCGACGGCACCTTTCTCGACCCGGTCGGCGAGGTGTCCTCGCTGAACCGGCGCGCGCTGGAGTTCGCGGCGGAGTGCGGGGTACCGGTCGTCGTGGCAACCGGACGTCCGGCGCGATGGCTCGCGGTGCTCGACGACATCAGCGGAGTGCACCCCGAGGTCGTGGTCAGCAACGGTGCCGGCGTCTATCACCTGCCGGCGCGCCGGCACACCGTCGTGCACGGCCTCGATTCCCAGGTGGCGCTCCAGGTCGCCGATGATCTCCGCGAGGCGATCCCCGGCCTGGTCTTCGCCCTGGAATGGGGTGAGCAGTTCGGCTGCGAACCGGGCCTGCCCCAGGATCGCGGCGGCTGGCTGCGGGTGGGCACCTTGCCCGAACTGGCGGCCGAACCGCAACCGGTGCTCAAGCTGTGCGCCTTCCACCTCGGTCTGGACAGCGACACGCTGGCCCAGCTGGGCCGCGAGGTGATCGGCGACCGGCTGACGATGACCCATTCGCATCTCGGCGATTACGGACTGCTCGAGATCAGCGCGCCCGGGGTGACCAAGGCGTCCGGGATGATCGGGCTGTGCCAGCGGCTCGGGGTGGACGCCGCCGACGTGGTGGCGTTCGGGGACATGCCCAACGATCTGCCGATGCTGGCCTGGGCCGGGCAGGGGTATGCCATCGCCGACGGGCATCCCACCTTGCTGAACGCCGGTTTCCGGCTCACCGAGGGGCCGCAGGACGAGGCAGTCGGGCGGGCCATCCTGGAGCTGCTCGGTTGACAGCGGGCCTAACCTCGCGCCATGAGGAGGAAGCGCCGGCTGTGGGTTCGCCTGGTCGTGGGGCTGATTGTGGTGGTGCTGGCTGCGGCGATCGGGGGTTACTGGTACGAGCGGCCGCTGTTGCGCACCGGCACCGGGTACGCCGCGCACAACGCGTGCGCGCTGGACACGATTGCGCATCGTCCGATGACCGACGATCTGCCACCCAACCCGCTGGTGCCCTATCTGCGGATCGGCGGCGACGCCGGCGGCTACCGGGCGTCGGTGCTGGGTATGCTCGCCGCGCAGCGGGCCTGGGCCGTTGACGGGTTCGGCTGCGCGTTGGCGCAGCAGCGCCCGGCATTCGGCGCCGCCACTCCGGTATCCGCACGGCCGGATCGTCGCCGAACGCTACGCCGACGGTTTCACCGCACAGACCCCGCAGTTGGGCTGGTCGATGGCCAAGAGCGTGACCAGTCTGCTCACCGGAGTCCTGGTCGCGAAGGGGAAGGTGGCGCTCTCCGACGACCGGTTGCGTCCGGAATGGACAGGTCACCGCACAGACCCCGCAGTTGGGCTGGTCGATGGCCAAGAGCGTGACCAGTCTGCTCACCGGAGTCCTGGTCGCGAAGGGGAAGGTGGCGCTCTCCGACGACCGGTTGCGTCCGGAATGGACAGATGATCGGGCACGGATCACCGTGGAGGACCTGCTGCGGATGCGCAGCGGGCTGGCCTGGGACGAAACCTACGACCTGGGCACCACCATCACCTCGATGCTCTACGACCAGTCGGACATGGCGTCCTTCGTCGCTTCGCAGCCGCTGGCGCATCCGGTTGGGACCGTCCAGCAGTACTCGTCCGGTTCAACCACGCTGCTGTGCGGCGTCCTGCGGACGAAGACCGGTCAGGGGGCGGATCTGCCGAGGGCCGAGTTGCTGGCACCGCTCGGGTTGTCGTCGGCGGTCTGGGAGGCTGACGCCGCCGGGACGCCGGTGTGCAGCTCGTACCTATGGGCGACGCCGCGCGACTGGGCCGCGCTCGGCCAGTTCGCGCTGGCAGACGGGGTCTGGAACGGACGCCGGCTGCTGCCGGAGGGCTGGATGCGGCAGACCACGACGGTGGTCACGCCGCCGTCCGCGGAGGATCCGAACTATGCAGCCGGCTGGTGGGCGAACCGGACCGCGTCCGGCTCGGTCGTCGACCAGCGGTTGCCGCGGGACGCCTACTGGGCCAGCGGCCACGACGGGCAGCGGGTGTACGTGGTGCCGTCGGCGAAGCTGGTCGTCGTCCGGCTCGGCTTCTCCCCCGCGGCCGATGACCTCCGCACCGAACAGTTGGTGGCCGACGCCATCACCGCGCTCAGCTGACGACGCGCTGCGGCCTCAGGGCAGCCGGCCGATCAGCGCCTCCGGCTTGTGCCGGTAGGTCTCGATGTCGGCCTCGCCGGCCGTCAGCGCCTCGAGGGTGGAGGTGAGCAGGGCGTTGACGGGAGTCGGGACGCCGGCCTGAGCGCCGTAGCGGGCCACCGCGCCGTTGAGGAAGGAGACCTCGGTGCGGCCGCGTCCGCCGTGCAGGTCGATATGGAAGCTGGGCATCTTGTCGCCGCGACCGGCGCCGAGCGCCTTGGTGAGCGCCGGCTGGGCGATGAACCTGGGCAGCCGAGTCGCCAGCGCGAGCGCCCGGACGGGGGTGCCCGGCAGGTCGACCACGCGGTGCCCGAGCGCCTTCATCACCGCTAGGCATTCCCGCAGCACCGCGACCTCCAACCGGTAACTGCGCTTGTCGGAGAACAGTTCAGCAACCGTCCGGTCCAGGATCGCCGAGGTGGCGTTGCCGGTCAGGTTGGTCAGCAACTTCGACCACTTCATCGCGCCGGCGTCGGCGAACAGCCGTCCGGACAGACCCGCCTTCTCCAGAGCCGCGACCAGAGGCTCGCTCAGCCGGTGGCCCATCGCCACCCCGATGCCGCGGTGCTTCTCTTCGACGACCTCGCCGATACCCGGCTTGCTGACCGCTGTGGCCACCGTCCCGGACAGCACGCGGTCGGCACCGAGGGTGGCCGCGATCCTCGGCTCGTTGTCCACACCGTTCTGCAGCGACAGGATGCTGGGCACCTCATGCCCGGTGGCGACCAACTCGTCCAGGGCGGTCTGGGTGTCGAACGACTTCAGCGCGAAGACACCGATGTCGTAGCGCCCGGCGGCCAACGCCTCGCCGGCACTGCCGTACATGGTGACGTTCGTCACCAGCCGGGTGGCGTCCGTGGTGTGCACCTTCAGCCCGCCCGCTGCGATCGCCTCGGCGGTGGCGGGTCGTTCGATGAAACTGACGTCCTCGCCGGCGGCAGCCAGGCTGCCCCCGACGTAGGTGCCGATCGCGCCCGCGCCCAGGAAGAGGAACCTCATGACAGGACTCTCCCGGGTCCGCGGCCCGTGGGCAAGGCGGCGCGACGGCGTCCGACGCCAAACGCTCGCCGGACTATTCAGGGCTCGCCGAGTTCAGCGAGCCCGAAATAGTCCGGCGAGCGCCGGGGTGGGGGTGGGGACGGCGGTCGGGATTACTTCAGCGTGGCCTCGAGCTTGGGCACCAGATTCTTGATGGCGTACATGCTGGCCATCGTGCTGCCCAGCGAGTAGGCGGCGGACAGGTCGCCGTCGATCACCACGGCACGTCCGTCCTTGACCGCCGGCACTGCCTTCCATGCGGCGTCACCGGTCAGTTCGGAGGTCTTGATGAAGATCGGGAAGGCGACGATCAGATCAGCGTCAATGGCGTCCAGGTTCTCCGGTGAGAGGCTGACCGAGAAGCCGGTGGCGCCGGGCTGCATCGCCGCGATCTTCGGGTTCAGCACGAAGCCCAGCTTCTCCATGAAGGCGACCCGCTCGTTGCCCTGGATGTAGGCACCCCAGCCGTTGCCCGACTTGGTGGCGGCTGTCATTGTCTTGCCCTTCCAGGCCGGATGCGCAGCGGCGGCCGCAGCGAAGGCGTCCGACACCTCTTTGAGCAGCGCCGTGCCCTTCTCCTGCTCGCCGAGCGCGGTGGCGATCATCGTCATCTGCTGCTCCTGCGTGGTCAGGTAGCTGTCGCCGCCGGTGGGGACGCCAATGGTCGTCGTGATGCTCTTCAGCCGTTCGTAGCGGGCCTGGTCTCCGGAACCCTTCACGTCGAGGATCAGGTCGGGCTTGAGCTTCGCGATCTGCTCGTAGTTCAACTCCATCGTGCCCAGGATCTCAGGCTGCGTGGTGTACATGCCCTTGGCCCATGGCCCTACTCCCTCACCGCCGAAGCCGAGCCAGTCGGACGCCCCGACCGGCTGGACGCCGAGCGCCAGCGCAGTTTCGGCGTCGCCCCAGCCGAGCGCCACCACCCGGGTCGGCTTCGCCTTCACCGTCACGTCGCCGAACTTGGTCGGCACGACCGCGGGGAACGCGCCGCCGGCCGGGGCCGACGCCGACGGACTGGTCGAGGTGGTGGCAGCGGGAGTGCCGGATGAGCAGGCGGCCAGGCCGGCCAGCAACGTTGCGGCGACCGCCGCCGCGAGGACTCGTAGACGCATCTGAAATCCTTCTTCGAGGAATTTGTGCGGACGCGGTCACCACGCTGACCACGCCTGCTGGGAAGTTAGGTAAGGCTAGCCTAGGATCGCCTGCGTGACCGCCCTCCGTCCGCCCGCTGGCGCTCCGCCGGTCGAGGTAGCCGACCGGCGCTCCCCCGGCGTCCGTGCCCTCGGGCTGCTTGCCCTGCTCACCGTCCTCGGCCTGGCGGTGATCGCCAGCCTGGCCATCGGAGCCCGCGCCATTGCGCCGTTGGAGGTGCTGCAGATCCTGCTCGGGCAGGACACCGGCCAGAACACGGTGGTGGTTTACCAGCTGCGCCTGCCGCGCACCCTGATCGCGATCGTCGCCGGCACCTCACTCGGCGTGGCCGGAGCGCTGATCCAGTCCGTCACCCGTAACCCGCTGGCCGATCCTGGGATTCTGGGTGTGAACGCCGGGGCGGCCTTCGCACTGGCGATGGGCACCGGGCTGGTCGGCGTCTCGGGTGCGCTCGGCACGCTCACCCTCGCCTACCTCGGCGCGTTCGTCGCCTCCGTCGTGGTCTACGCGATCGGTTCCATCGGACGCGGCGGCGCCAGCCCGGTCCGGCTGATCCTGGCCGGGGTGGCACTGGGCGCCGTCCTGGCGGGTATCACCAGGGCGATCGTGCTGACCGATCGGGAACGCTTCTCGGTGATGACCTCGTGGGAATCCGGCTCCTTGCTCGACCGGGACGTCGGGCTGCTCGGCCCAGCGGTTCCCTTCGTGATCATCGGGCTCGGCATCGCGCTGGCCATCGCCTCTTCGCTGAACGCGATCGCACTGGGCGACGATCTGGCCTCCGCACTCGGCGCCAACGTGATGCGCACCCGGATTCTGGCAGTCATCGCGGTGATGCTGCTGGCCGGCACAGCGACCGCCCTGGCCGGACCGATCGCCTTCGTCGGACTGATGGTGCCGCATGCCGTCCGCTGGATCGTCGGGCCGGACCAGCGCTGGATCATCGGGTACTCGGCGCTGGCGGCGCCCTCATTGTTGCTCTTCGCGGACGTCTTGGGGCGCGTCGCGCTGCAGTCCGGCGAACTCCCGGCCGGCATCGTCACCGCATTGGTGGGGGCGCCGGTGCTGATCTTCCTGGTCCGCCGGCGGAAGGCGAGCGAACTGTGAGCACCGCCACGGATACTCCGGCCGTCAACCCCCGCGCCGGCAGCGTGCCGGTGCCGCTGCTCGGCGGCTGGGCGCCGGTCCGCGGGCTGATGGTGGCCAGCGTGGCCGTCGTCGCCGCCCTGGTGCTCGCCGTGGTCGCCCTCGGGCTGGGCGATCTGCCGCTGAGCCCGGCCGAGGTGGTCGAGGCACTGTTCGCCACCGACGGCAGTTTCACCTCCACGGTGGTGCGCGACTGGCGGCTGCCGCGGGTGGTCGGCGCGCTGGTCTTCGGCTCTGCGCTGGCCGTTTCCGGCGCCGTCTTCCAGTCGCTGACCCGCAACCCGCTCGGCTCGCCGGACGTGATCGGCTTCGCCACCGGCGCCTACACCGGCGCGCTGATCGCGCTCACGGTTGTCGGCACCGGCGCGGTCTCGGCCTCGGCCGGCGCGCTGGCCGGCGGACTGCTCACCGCGGTCGTGGTCTACCTGCTCGCCTACCGGCGCGGCATGCAGGGCTTCCGGCTGATCATCGTCGGCATCGCCGTCACCGCCATGCTGCACGCCGCCAACCTGTTCCTGCTGCTGCGAGCGCAAGAGGACGTGGCGATGGCCGCCGCGATCTGGGGCGCAGGTTCGTTGTCGCTGCTCGGCTGGCCGGCGCTGATCCCGGCGATGATCGGGCTGCTGCTGTGCACCCCCGGGTTGCTGCTGGTGCCCGGGCTGCGTCAGCTGGAACTCGGCGACGACTCGGCCGCCGCCCACGGGGTCGCTGTCGAGCGGGTCCGGATCGCACTGGTGCTGTTCGCGGTGGCACTGGTGGCGATCGTCACGGCCAGCACCGGTCCGATCGCCTTCGTGGCGCTCGCCGCACCTCAAATCGCCCGCAGGTTGGCCGGCAGCGCCGGCATCCCCATGATCTCGTCGGCCGCGGTGGGAGCCCTGGTGCTGCTCAGCGCCGACCTGATCGCCCAGCATCTGCTGCCGGTCGACGTACCGGTAGGCATCGTCACCGTCGTCCTCGGCGGGATCTACCTGTTGACGCTGCTGATCAACGAAGCGAGGAGCCGCTGATGATGTTCCTGCCCACCCCGGAGTCCCCGCGGGCATCCCGGCTGCGCGCCGAGCAGGTCACGCTGCGCTACGACCAGCGGGTGGTGAGCACCGGGCTGAGCGTCGACGTTCCGGATCGCGAGTTCACCGTGATCATCGGGCCGAACGCCTGCGGCAAGAGCACGCTGCTGCGCTCGCTGTCGCGACTGCTGCGCCCGGCCGAGGGTGTGGTGACCCTGGACGGCCGCGCCCTGGACGCCTACAAACCCAAGGAGTTCGCCCGGCAGGTCGGGCTGCTGCCCCAGTCGTCCATCGCCCCGGACGGGATCACCGTGGTCGACCTGATCAGTCGGGGACGGTTCCCTTACCAGAAGCTGGTCCGACAGTGGACGCCCGCCGATGAGGACGCCGTGCGCGGCGCGATGGCCGCCACCAACGTCGCGCAACTCGCCACCCGCGAAGTCGCGGAACTGTCCGGCGGTCAACGCCAGCGGGTCTGGGCGGCGATGGCGATCGCCCAACAGACCCCGGTGCTGCTGCTCGACGAGCCGACCACCTATCTCGACCTCACCCACCAGATCGAGATGCTCGACCTGTTCGCCCGGCTGCACCGCGACGGAACCACGATCGTGGCCGTGCTGCACGACCTCAACCAGGCCGCCCGCTACGCCACCCACCTGATCGTGATGAAGGCCGGACGGCTGATCGCGGCCGGCCCGCCCGCTCAGGTGCTCACCGTGGAACTGGTCCGCGAGGTGTTCGAACTGAACTGCCTGGTGATCGACGACCCGGCCTCGGGTACACCGCTCATCGTGCCCACCGACGGACACTGGCGCTGAGCTTGTCGCTGGTTGGGCCTGCCGCAGTTGGCGAGCTCATCGCTGGTTGAGCTTGTTGCGGTGGACGGGCTTGTCGCTGGCTGAGCTTGTCGAAACAGGTCGGCGCCGCAGACGGTCTCGACAAGCTCGACCAACAAACCTCAGCCTCACCATGCTCTCGCGAGTCAGCCTATAGGCTATAAGCTGTTCTTCATGACCGGTCCGTTCCCCAGCAAGAGCCAGTTCGCCTACGCCGAGGTGAAACGCCGGATCCTGGCCGAGGAACTGGCGCCCGGCGTCCCGATCGGGCAGGAGCGGCTGGCGTCCGAGCTGGGCATCAGCACCACCCCGCTGCGCGAGGCGCTCAAACAACTCGCCGGCGAGGGCCTGGTGACGCTCAGCTCGCACCGGGACGCCACCGTCACCGAACTGACCGCCGCCGAGGCCCAGGATCTGCTCGATCTGCGGCGCGTCCTGGACCCGTTCGCCGCAGAGTTGGCCGCCGAGCGCCGTTCCGACGCCGACCTGGCCGCCATCACCTCCGCCCTGGACGCCCTGCACCCGGTGGCTGCCCAGCCCACCGCCGAGTCGCTGCACGCCCACCGCGACTTCCATCGCGCCGTCTACCGGGCCTCGCACAACCCCTCGCTGATCGCCACCCTGGACGGGCTCTGGGACAGGTCTGATCGCTACCGGCTGCTCGGGCTGCGGCACCGGAGTAGTCCGCGTGAGCACGTCGAACGAGTCCGCGCCGAGCACGCCGCGATCGCGGACGCCGTGTCGTCCGGCGAGCCGGTCGCCGCCCGCGCACTGATGCTCGACCATGTAGATCACAGTCTGATCGGGGCCGTCATCGCAGAACTCGCCGCGGACGGCCGGTGAGCGGACGTGGAAGGCGCCAGTTCCTGCTGCTGCTGGCGACGCTGGTGGTCACCCAGACCGGGCTGCACGCGGCGCGTCCGCTGATCTCCTACCGGACCATCGCGATGGGCGGCGGCGGATTCGAGGTCGGCATCGCGGCGGCCGCTTTCGCGGTGCTGTCGGTGCTGGCGGCGATGCCGTTGGGCCGGTTCACCGACCGCACCGGCCGCACCCTGACTCTGCTGATGATCGGCACCGTGCTGTGTGCCGCCTCGATCACCTGGCTGGCACTGGCGTCCGACCTGCTGGCGGTGGCCGCGTCGTCCACCGCGCTCGGGTTCGCACACGTGCTGTTGATGGTCGGTGCCCAGGGCCACGTCGCGAAGATCGCCGCCGACGACGAACTGGACGCCGGCTTCGGGTGGACGACCGCGTCGGTCTCCGCCGGCCAGCTGCTCGGGCCGTTGCTGGCCGGCTTCGCCCTGGGATCGGCGCCGGTCGACGTCATCGGCTCGGCACGGGCGGCCGGCCTGGCGGCCGCGGTCGCCGCCGCGGCGATCCCATTGGCGGCCTGGCTCGTCCTCACCGCCCGGTCACGGCGACGCAGCACTCCCCCGCCGCCGCGACCGTCGGAGCGGATCGGCAGCATCGAACTGATCCGCCGTCCGGGTGTCGCCAGCGCATTGCTCACCAGCATGGCGCTGCTCACCGCGGTCGACATCCTGACCGCCTACCTGCCCTTGGTGGCGCACGATCGCGGCATCGACGCACCCACGGTCGGGCTGCTGCTCGGCCTGCGGGCCGCGGCGTCGTTGGCCTCGCGGATCGGGATCGGACGGCTCGCCGCCCGCTGGGGCCACGACCTGCTGGTCACCGCAAGCACCATCGGCTCGGGGGTGGCGCTGGCCGTCATCGCGTTGCCGGTGTCGTCGATGGCAGTGTTGGCGCCGACCGCGGTGGTCGGCGGCTTCCTGCTCGGCATCGGCCAGCCGCTGACCATGACCCTGGTGGTCCGTTCGGTGCCGGTCACGGCGCGTGGGGCGGCACTGGCCCTGCGGCTGGTGTCGAACCGAGTCGGCCAGGTGGTGCTGCCGACGCTGGCCGCGATCGGCACCGGCTGGCTGGGCGCGGCCGGCGCGCTGTGGTTCTCGGCCGGGGTGCTGGCGGCGTCCGGACTCGCCCACCGGATCGACCAGCGGACGCCCGGCACCGGCTGATCAGAGCGGGACGCCGCCCACGGTGAACATGCACAGCAGGAAGGCGGCAAACGTGCCGAGCCCCCATTTGGCCGAGGTGATCTGCCATTTGCCCATCTCGACCCCGGTGAGATTGAGCAGCAGGTAGATGAAGCCGACCAGCGGGCTGAGCAGGTGGAAGGCCTGGCCGGCGGTGGACGCGATGGCGATGTCCATCGGGGCGAAGCCGTTCTGCACGCCGACCTGGTTCAGCACCGGCAGCACGCCCAGGTAGAACGCGTCGTTGCTGAGCAGGAAGGTGCCCGGCGCGGAAGCGATCGCGGTGACCAGCGGCCAGTGCGAGCCCAGTGCGTCCGGAACCCAGTCCGACAGCGCCTGACCCATCGCCCCGCTCATCCCGGTACCGGCCAGGACGCCCATGAACACGCCGGCGGCCAGCACCATGATGATCACCTGGACGGCCGACGAGCCGTACTTTTCGACCACCCGGCGCTGATCGACCAGATTGCCGTAGTTGATCACCAGCGCCAGGGCGAAGCCGATCGCGAAGATCAGCGCGGCGTTCACCTTGGGGATGAACGGCAGTTCGCCGCCGAAGATCAGCACCACCATCATCACCATGGTCAGCACGAGGTTGAACCAGACCTTGTGCGCGCGGCCCAGGTCGACGTCCTCGGGGTGGGTGGTCTTGCCCACTTCGGCGAGTTCCTCGGCGGTGATCTCGACCACGCCAAGGCGCTTACGTTCGGCCAGCCCGCGGATGACGGCCACCCCGACCACCCACAGCGCGGCCAGCACCATTCCGGGAATGATCCGGCGCAGCAGCTCGCCCTCGTCGACCTTGAGCGCGGCGATGATCCGCGCGGTCGGACCACCCCAGGGCAGCAGGTTCATGATCGAATTGGCCAGGATGATCAGCACCGCCAGATCCATCATCTTCATCTTCAGCTTGCGGTAGACCGGGATCATCGCCGAGCAGACCACCAGGGTGGTGGTCGATCCGTCGCCGTCGACCGACACTGCCAGCGACAACACGGCGGTGCCGACCAGCACCTTCAGCGGGTCACCCTTGACCACTCGCAGAATGAACGCGACGACCGGGTCGAACAGCCCGGCGGTCAGCATCAGCCCGAAGTACAGGATCGCGAACAGCAGCATCACGGCGGTGTTCGCGACCCCGGTGATCTGCAGGTCGGCATTGCTGCTGATGCCGGCGATGGCGAATTTGAAGATATCCGTCCACTGGAAGGCGCCGGTGACGAAGGCGGCGACGATGCCGACCACCAGGGGAACCAGCACCAGCGAGGTGAACGGGGTGGCCTTCTTGGTCATGATCAGCGTCATGAACCCGGCCACGATGATCAGTCCGAACATCGCCAACATCGCGCACTCTTCCTCTTCGAAGATCTATCCCGGAGCGGGCGCATGGGATGCCATGGGCACCGCGGGACCGAGGTATTCGGATACGACGGGGGGTGCGTCGTATCCGAATACCTCGGGAACCGTATGGCCCGGGCACGGCGGGCGACAAGGCATTCTGCCGCGTACACAATGAACGAATGCCGGGCCGGAAGCCACACCCGCGAACTGGTCGTGGGGTGCAGCCGCCCGAACGTGCACCTCGCGGTCTGCGCCCGCCTGCCCCCTAGCACCAACGCCGGACGGGTCTGGTACCGCAGACCACGTCCGGGATTTGCGATAGTGAGCGCATGGCTACGGCGCCGGCGGCGGAACGCGTCCCGAGGGGACTGCGCAGCTCCGTGCGCCGGCGGCGACTCGAGTTGTGGTCGGGCACTCAGGACCGTTGGAGTCTGTCGGCGCAGATCTTCTCGCTGATCCTGCTGGTGCTGGCCATCACGGTGGCGCCGATCTGGCTGCTGGCCGTCCGATCGGCGACCGAGACCGCGCGCGCCGAAGCGGTCGCCCGAGCCGAAGCCGCCGCTGTCGCACTGGCCGGGTCACCATGGCTGGTGGAGGCCGCCGGCTCCGCCGATCCGCCGGCCACGCTGCGGGACCCGATCGAGCAGATCCGGGCCGCCGACAACCTGCTCTTCATCATCGTCATCTCGCCGGACGGCATTCGCTGGACACACCCCACCGGCGAACGGGTCGGTGGCCCCTACAACGGCAGCTGGCTGCCGGCCAAGGCCGGCGGGAAGGTCGTCGAGGAGTTCACCGGAACCCTGGGGCCCTCGGTGCGCGTGGTCGTCCCGGCCAGGGACGCCTCGGGGCGGGTGGTCGCCCTGGTCTCGGTGGCGGTGGCGATGACCTCGGTCAATCAACTCGCCTTCGACCGGGCCACCCCGGTGATCTGGTTCGCCGCCGGATCGCTGGCCATCGGGCTGCTCGGGTCCTGGGCGATCGCCCGCCGGCTGCACCGACAGACCCGCGGCCTCGGCTCGGTTGGCCTGCAACGCCTGCACACCTATTACCAGGCGGTGCTGCACTCGCTGCGGGCCGGCCTGGTGATGGTCGGCAAGGACGGCACCGTGGTGCTGATCAACGACGACGCCCGTGGTCTGATCGGCATGCCCGAGATCGAACCGGGCCAGCGGGTGGCGGACCTCTGGCTCGATCCCGAGCTGATGGAACTGATGACGTCCGACCGGGAATGCGACGGCGAGCAGTTCGTCGAGGACGGCCGGGTCCTGGTCGTCACCCGCGAGCGGGCCGTCTTTGACGGCGAAGATCTCGGCTGGGTGACCACGCTGCGTGATCGCACTGAACTCGTCCGGCTGACCGGCGAGCTGGATTCGCTGCGGTCGTTCAGCGAGATGCTGCGCAGCCGGGCGCACGAGGCCGACAACCGGATGCACACGGTGATCATGCTGGTCGAGCTGGACCGCGGCCAGGACGCGATCGCCTATGCCACCGCGACAATCGCCCGTAGCCAGGCGCAGGTTGAGGCGGTCACCGGGGCGGTCCGGGACGCCCCGCTGGCGGCCCTGTTGCTGGGCAAATCGGCCCAGGCTCACGAGCGCGGCGTCGAGTTGCTGTTGGCCGACGATCTGGACGTCCCGAGCACCGGTGAGCGGGCCGCCGATGTGTTGGTGATCGTCGGGAACCTGGTCGACAACGCCATCGACGCGGTCGCCGGGATCCCTGGCGACCGCTGGGTGCGGGTCTCCGGCCGGCTGGACGGCGCCCGCCCGGGTTCGGACGGCGACGACACACACGAACTGCCCGCCGGCGACAACCCCGTTCTGGTGCTGGAGATCAGTGACTCGGGCGCGGGGGTTGATCCCGCGGACCTGGACCGGATCTTCACCCGCGGCTGGAGCACCAAGCCCGCCGAGGACGACACCCGGCCACACGGACGCGGTCTCGGACTCTCCCTGGTCGCCGGCGCACTGCGCCGGCTGGATGGCTCGATCACCGTCCGGCGGGACCCGTGGCGGTTCGTGGTGAGGCTTCCGCTGCCCGGACCCGATTCGGGAGAATGACCCGATGATCAGGGTGTTGGTGGTCGACGACCAGCCGGTCGTCGCCGAGGGACACAGCCTGTACGTGCAGCGCGTCCCTGGCTTCGAGGTGGTCGGCGTCGAACTGGACGGAGCCGGCGCACTGCGCCGGTGCGCGGACGGCGACGTCGACCTGGTCCTACTCGACCTCGACATGCCCGGAATGCACGGCCTGGACGTGGCCCGCGCGCTGCAGGCGATGCCGCAGGGACCCGACATCATGGTGCTGACCGCGTCCCGCGATGTGCCATCCATCCGCGAAGCCGTCCGCGGCGGAGCCGTGCACTACGTGATCAAGCCGTTCGCGTTCGCGACCCTGCGAGCCAAGCTGTTGCACTATGCGTCATTCGCCGCGGCTGCGGCCGGCGACCGCGAGGTGCTCGACCAGGGCGAGATCGACGCCGCCCTGGCGGCACTGCGAGATCCGGCGGGGCAGCAGCTGGCCAAGGGGATGTCCACCGAGACGATGGCCGCCATCCGTTCCGCGATCCGCGCAGAACCCGACGGGCTGTCAGCCAGCCGGGCAGCCGAGATCATCGGGGCATCACGGGTCACCGCGCGGCGCTACCTGGAGCACCTGGCCGACACCGGCAGCTGCGAGCGGGTGCCGGTCTATGGCCGGGCCGGGCGACCCGAGGTCAGCTATCGGACGCGAACGCTGTCTTAGGTGTCCCGGCCTTAGTTGAGCCGGGTCAGCGAGACCAGTTCGTAGGAGACCGCGCCAGCGGGCTCGGTGCTGTGGCAGGTCAACAGCTCCGGCTCCCGGGCGCCGTGCCGGACGTCCACCCGGTAGGTTCGCCCCAGGGCGGCCAGGGTGACCGAGAAGAGCGTGCCGTCCCGGCGCAGTCGGCGGACGCGCACCGCGTCCAGTTCGCGCAGGTCCAGCCGCTCCCGGAGCAGGTGTTCCGCGGCCTGCTCCGGCCATGGCACGGTGCAGTGCCCGCGGTAATGCGCCAGGGTGACCCGCCCGGCGAGGTGGTCGGCGACGACGTCCGGGCCGTGCTCGGGCGTGAGCCGTCCGTAGCAGTGGGCGTCCGGCAGGATCAGCAGGTTGGCCGCGAACCGGTCCCCGCCCAGATGGGACGACTCCCAGGTGAGCTCCGGCCAAGCGGCGGCGAGCGCGGCGGCCAGTGGACGTCCGCGTTCGGCGCAGCAGGCGTCGTGCCGGCCGTGGGTGCAGACCAGCAGCACCGGATCCGGGTGCGGGGTCAGTCCGACCCCGGCACCGCCACCGATGCCGCTCAGGTCCAGCTCGGCGACCTCGGCGAGGTCGGAGACGGTCGTGGTCTCGCACCAGCCGTAGCGGGCGTTGACCACGAAGATGCGGCGCGGGCCGGCCAGGTACCGTCCGGGACGCCGGATCAGCAGCGGCCGGACACCGAGCTCACGCTGCCAATGCCGCAGCGGTTCCCGCACCGGGCCGGGCAGCCGCCGGCTGCGCAGCAGCTCCGGACCCCACGGTCCGGGATCCTCCAGCAGCAGGAAGTGCCGCACGGTGGAGGCCGTTCCGGCCAGCGGTTCGCCACGCTGCTCGCTGGCCACCGAGCAGCGGACGCTCACCGGACGACTTCCAGAAGCCCCTCGCGGACCAGCCGGCGGGCCAGCACCAGCGCGCCGGCCTCGTCCAACTGGTCGTGCAGGTCCGCGGCCCTCAGCCGGTCTTGGGCCAGGACCGCCTCGACCGCGGGCCGGATCCGGGCCGGCAGGCTGACCCGACGATCGCCGAGCAGCAACAGCAGCCGGTCGCCGTCCGGGCGCAGCAGGCAGCTGCTGCCCGGGCGCCGGCGCAGCGGGGTGTCGGCGGCGATGCCGGGGGCGTCCAGCACGTCGAGCAGGGCGCCGCCGAGCAGCGGCTGGCGTCCGGTGGCGAAGGCGCGTTCGTGCCGGCGCACCACCGCGCCCGCATCGGCATCCCGGACGGCGTCGGCCAGGCCGGCGAGACGTTCCCGCAGGGCGGCGGCCAGCGCGTCGGGATCGGTGAAAAGCGCCGCCGGCAGCGGGTCGTCGGCGCGCTCCAACAGCGGATCGACCACGCGTTTCAGCAGGTCGCGCCACAGGTAGCGGTTGATCCCAAGTGTGACGTGCAGCGACGCGGTGGCCTGGGTGCGGGCCGCGTGCGGGGTGCCGGTGGGCAGGTACATGGAGGTGCCGGGCACCATCATCACCTGGTGCGCGCCGGCCTCGTCGTGCACCTCCCACTCCTTGGCGCCGTAGGTCTGGAAGACGAAGACGTCGTGGGTGTCGGAGTGCAGCGCGAAACCCTGCGAACCGGGCGGCGTCAGGTAGGCGTTCGCCTGGCAGGGGTGCCCAAGCTGTTCCTCCAAGCCGCGGACCAATGCCCGCAGCGGCTGCCAGTATCGCTGCAGGCCTTGGAAGACGATGGTCGCTCCGCCGGCGAACTCGTCCAGCAGCTTGCGGGCGTCCACCAGCCCGGTCAGCTGCTTGCCGGCGATGGTGGCGTACCTGGTGAACCGGGACTCCGGCAGCACCGAACCGTTCTTGGCCAGCCGCAACTGCGGAGTGCGCAGCGCGGTCTCGGTGAGCAGATGGTCGGCCTGGTCGATGCCGAAGATGCCCTCCAGCAAGCCGGGCTCAACCTCGTGGACGAGGATCCGGCGACCCCAGACCTTCTCGATGAAGGTGCCGGGATCGCCGGAGAGCAGACCGAGCGGATCCATGCTCAGGCGTCTACCCCGTCGGCGTCGCCGTCTGCGCCATCGGTGCCGTCGCCATCGGTACCGTCACCGTCGACGCCGTCCGCGTCGCCACCATCGGTGCCGTCACCGTCCACACCGTCGGCGTCACCACCATCGGTGCCGTCACCATCCACACCGTCCGCGTCACCGCCGTCCACACCGTCGGCGTCGCCGACCTGGCTTATGCCGGGCGCGCCATCGGTCAGGATCTCGTCGTCGGTGAGGGACTCCCTCGGGGTCTCGCTCATCTCACTCCTTCGGGTTGGGCCGCCCAGCGCGGCTGCTACGCCTGCGACTGTAGTCCGGGCCGTACCGGGCCGAACAGCCCCAACCGGGTGGCACGGTACGCGGTCGCCCTCATCCCTGGACGCCGAACGGAATGCCGGACGCCAGGCAATACTGTGGCTAAGGTTAGGCAAGGCTAACCAACCCGCACGGCCCCATCGGAGCTGAGACCGCGCGAGAACCACAGTTACGACACACGCGGAACGGCAGACGTGCTGGCAACCTTCATCATCGGCCTGCGAGAAGGCCTCGAGGCCGCCCTCATCGTGGGCATCATCGCCGCGTTCCTGCGCCGGAACGGGCGATCCCTGGCCCCCATGCTGATCGGCGTCGGCGCGGCGATCCTGCTCAGCCTCGGCGTCGGTGTCGGACTGCGAATGGTGGAGACGAGCCTGCCGCAGGCCGCCCAGGAGGGCATGGAGGCGATCATCGGCATCGTCGCCATCGTCTTCGTGACCGGCATGTTGCTGTGGATGAACAGCAACGCCGGAGGACTCAAGCGCCACCTGGAGAGTTCCGCGACCGAGGCGCTCGGCGCCGGCACCGGTCGCGCGCTGGTGGTGATGGCGTTCCTGGCGGTGCTCAAGGAGGGCTTCGAAACCTCGGTCTTCCTGCTGGCTACCTTCTCTGCCTCGACCAATGCGGCGTTGGCGGCCACCGGCGCCATCCTCGGCATCCTGACCGCGGCGGTGATCGGCTACGGCCTCTACACCGGCGGCATGCGGCTCAACCTGGGCCGATTCTTTCGGGTGACGAGCGTCTTCCTGCTGCTCGTCGCCGCGGGCCTGGTGGTCAGCACGCTGGGCAAGATGCACGGCGCCGGCTGGCTGGACGCGGGCCAGACCCAGACCGTCGATCTGTCCTGGCTCGCTCCCCCCGGCTCCATCCAGGGCGCTCTGTTCACCGGCGTGCTGGGCATTCCCCCGGACCCGCGGGTGATCCAGGTGGTGGGCTGGTTCGGCTACGTGATCCCGATGGCCGTCTACGTCTACTGGCCGAAGAAGTGGCGCCCGGATGCCCGCGGCGCGGTCCGGCTGCGGTTCGGTATCGCCGGTGCGCTGGGGATGGTCGCGGTGGCGATGTTCGCCGGGATCGGCCCGGCACAGATGGCCGGCCTCGGCCCGGCGGGGCTGCTCGACGCGTCCGGACGACCGGCCGGCAGCGTCCGGGTCGACAATGGGCGTGCGGTGATCACGGTGGGCCCGAGCGAGTCGACGATGCAGCTCACCGACGGGGTGGCCGGTCCGCACCGCACCGTGCCGGATGCCGTCGCCTTCCGGCAGAGCCTCGACCCCGCCGGCGGCGGTGCCCTGCCGTCCACGCTGACCCTCGATGACCTGGTCGCCGTGAACGGCGGACGCCTGCCGCTGGGCATCAACCCGCTCGTCGCGAAGGGCCCGTTCACCGTGAGTTGGGCCCGATCCGGCGAGCGCATCCTGTGGCTCGCCGCCGGCGAGGTGCTGGACTTCACCCAGAGCGACACCACTACCGCGACACTCAGCGGCGGCGGGCTGCCTAACCCGCGCACGCTTACCCTGGCCGGCACCCTGCCCGACGGCACCCAGCTCGGATCGGGGTCACTGACCGTGGACGCCGCGCGCGTTCAGGCCGCCGAGCAGGCCGCGCTGACGTTGCGCACCCAACTGGTGGAGCGCCACTTCTGGGGACGGGTCTTCCCAGCCCTGCTGCTGCTCGCCGCGGCCGTCACCCTGATCCTGGCCGAGCGCTCGCGCCGCCGGCTGCCCCAGCCCGACCGTGCGGTCGCGGCGTCCGAATCCGAATCAAGGAGGAATCTCAATGTCTCATAGAACCCACGCCGCGGCGGGGCTGGGCGCCGTCCTCGCCCTGGCCGCCGGACTGAGCGGTTGCGCCGGCAGCACGCCGAGCACCTCGACCAGCCCGTCGACGCCGGCGTCCGCCCCGGCCGACGGTGCCGCGCCGGTGGTCAACGGTGTCGCCCAGGTGAAAGTGACGCTGACCGGGAGCGAAGAGGGCGACAAGTGCACCGCCGACTTCACCACCGCGCCGGCCGGGCCGGTCACCTTCACCATTGAGAACGTCAGCTCGACGGCGATCACCGAGGTTGAGATTCAGAGCGAGTTGAAGATCCTCGGCGAGAAAGAGAACCTCGCGCCCGGGCTGCCGCCGTCCCCCTTCACGATCACCATGAACGGCGGTCAGTACACCCTGTACTGCCTGGGTGCGACGCCTCAGACCCAGGTCTTCACCGTGACCGGTGAAGCGGCAGCGGCGCCGACCGGCAGCACCGCGACCCTGCTGAACCAGGGGGCCAAGGAGTACGGCGTCTGGGTCGTCGGCCAGGCCGAGGGTCTCCAGGCTGCGGTCGCCAACCTGAAGACCGCCGTCGACTCCGGCGACGTGGCCAAGGCGCAGGCCGCCTACCTGGCCGCGCGTCCGTTCTACGAAAAGATCGAGTCCGACGTCGAGGGCTTCGTGATGCCCGGCTACAAGGTGGACGACAACAAGGGCAACCTCGACTACCTGATCGACATGCGGGCCTCCAACCTGGACGAGAAGGTGGGCTGGTCGGGCTTCCATGCCATCGAGCGCGACCTGTGGAAGAGCGGAAAGATCACCGACGCCACCAAGAAGTACGCCGCCGGTCTGGACACCAACGTCGGCAAGCTGGTCGAGGTGGTGAGGACCCTCCAGTTCAAGCCCGAGGATCTCGCCAACGGCGCCGCGGCGCTGCTCGAAGAGGTGCAGTCGGGCAAGATCACCGGCGAGGAAGAGGCTTTCAGCCACACCGACCTGGTCGACTTCCACTCCAACCTGGAGGGCGCTCGGCAGGCCTTCGCCTACCTGCAGCCCGGGCTGGAGAAGATCGACCCCGAACTGATGAACCAGGTCGTCACGCAGTTCGGTAACGTGGACGACGCACTGAGCAAGCTGCGCGACAAGACGGCGCCTGGCGGGTACCTGCCCTGGACGCCGGCCAACCGCGATAAGTACCGCAAGCAGTTGAGCCAGGCCGTCCTCGCCCTGCAGCAGCCGATGCAGAAGATCGCCGAGAAGGTCGCCACCGCCCAGTGACCAGCAGCGGTCGCGGCGGCCCGGGCGGAACGGAGCGGAGAGTATGACTGAGGAATCGAATCTCGATCCTTCGGGCACCGCCGCCGGTCCGCCCGGGTCGTCGCCCGCCCCGGCCGATCCCGCCAGATCCAGTCCTGGCACCTCCAGTGGGGTGTCCCGGCGTCGGCTGATCGCCGGCGGAGCCGCGGTCGCTGCGGGCGGCGCCGTCGTCGGTGCGGGAGCCACCGCCGCATTCACCGGCGGGAACTCCCGCGCCGCAGGACCGCCGGCTGCGACGGCGTCCGACGTCACCGATTCGGTCGACCTGACGCACCGCATCCCGTTCTACGACCAGGGCAATCAGGCCGGCATCCGGACGCCGCCCCAGCGGCACGCGGTCTACATGACCTTCAACCTCAATCGGGGCGTAACCCGGCAGGACCTGCAGGTGCTGCTGGCCCGATGGAGCGCGGCGATCGCGCAACTCACCCAGGGCAAAGCGATCGGCACCATCGAGCCCGACCGTCCGGACGCCGTCGCGACCGATACCGGTGAGGCGCACGGGCTCGCCCCGGCGTCCCTCACCGTCACGGTCGGTCTCGGTCCGGGGGTGTTCGACAAGCGGTTCGACTTGGGGCACAAACGGCCAGCGCTGCTCGCCGACCTGCCCCGGATTCCCGGCGACGTGCTGCAGCCAGAGTTCTCCGGAGGCGACCTGTCGCTGCAGGCCTGCGCCGACGATCCCCAGGTGGCCTATCACGCCATCCGCAACCTGGCGCGGATGGTGACCACCACCGCGCACACCCACTGGGTGGTGATGGGTTTCGGCCGGGCCAGCGCCGGGCCGGGACAGGAGACGCCGCGGAACCTGATGGGGTTCAAGGACGGCACCCGCAACGTGGTCACCGACGCCGACTACGACCAGTTCGTCTGGCTGAAGGACGCCGACTGGATGAACGGCGGCACGTACCAGGTCGTCCGGAAGATCGCGATGACCATCGAGACCTGGGATTTCGACCGGATCTCCGATCAGCAGCAGATCTTCGGCCGCACCAAGGACGAGGGCGCACCCCTGACCGGCGAACACGAGTTCGACACTCCCGATTTCGTGAAGCAGGTCGAGGGTGCACATGTCATCGATCCCACGTCACACATTGCTCTGGCCGCGCCCGAGAACAATAGCGGCGTGAAGATCCTGCGACGCGGCTACAACTTCACCGACGGACTCAACTCCCAGGGTCTGCTGGACGCCGGCCTGCTGTTCATCAGTTACCAGAACACTCCCCAGCACTTCGTCGACCTGCAGAGCAAGCTCGGCCGGTTCGACCTGCTGAACGAGTACATCCGGCACGTCGGCTCAGCGATCTTCGCGATTCCCCCCGGTCCGGCGACCGGCAGCTACATCGGCAAATCGCTGTTCGACTGAGCCGACGCAGCCGCGTGGTTTCGAGCGTCGTCCGAGGTCTCGGCACACTCGACCAAGCATCCCTACCGGTGCAGGATGCCCAGCACCACCTGAGCGATCACCGTCGAGGCGAGGAAGGTGGCTCCGATCACCACAAAGCCGACGGGCAGGATCTTCCAGCCGATCTGCCGCAGCATCGGCAGATCCTTGCCGATGCTGAGGCCGGCGACGGCGAGCATCAACGTGATCACCGACAGATAGTCCACCGATTCGGCGGTGTGCAGCACCCAGCCCGCGTAGGGGAACCATGGCGAGGTGATGTAGGTGCCGATCAGGATCACGGTGATCAGTGCCGGCACCTTGCCCTTGGTCAGGCCGGTGAGCCAGATTGCCACGCCGACCATCCCGGCGATCAGCGCGTAGGTGATCACCATGTCAAAGGAGAATCCCTTCTTCACAATGGTGGCGGTGATCAGTCCGGCGACGCTCAGGATCAGCAGGCTGGTCGCGGGGTTCAGGTTGACCTTGGGCACGTCCAGCACCTTTGCGAGCGCGCTGAGCTTGTCGGACGACTCCTTTTTCACAACCTCTTTCTGGTTGCGGGTCAGGAACTTGTAGAACCGGTCCGCCAGTGGCAGCGAGATCCACAGCGTGAGCGGGACACCTACGACCGCGGCGATCAGGTTGGCCGTGGTGGCGAGCGCCGCGATGGTGTCTGAGAACTCAGGATGTGCTGCGCTCACCGAGGCGATGCCGGCGGCCATCATCGAGCCCGAGCCGACGCCGGAACCCATCGCCAGGGCTTCCCAGCGGAAGATGCCGAGCGCGGAGATGATCGAGGCAACCAGGCTGACCACGATGGCGCCGAAGATCGAGCCGAACACGTACATCGACAGCACGCCCCGGTACTGCGGGGAATCTGCGCCGAACCGTGACGTGACCATGGCGAACGAAGGTTCACGATCGATCGAGAAGGTCGCACCGACCGTGGCCGGCCCCATCCGCAACAGCACCGCCAGCGGCAGTGCGAGCAGCAGCGAGCCGAACACGTTGCCCAGTTCCTGGAGCAGCAGCGCAGGACCCGCCGCGAACAACGCCGGCAGCTGCTGACCCAGGGTCAGACCCAGCCGGGCACAGAGCACCAGGACGGCCACGCTCATGATGGCGTTCGCGGTGTGCTGCAGGTCGATCGGCAACGGCCTCCAGGTCTGCCCGGAGATCAGCACGCCGATCAGCAGCGCCCAGATCATCGGCAGCAGCATGATCGAAACGCTGCCGAGTGGCACCGTCAGCGGCCCGACCAACTGGGCGACGCCGGCGATCGCGACAATGAGCGCGAAGAGCAGCCAGAGCCCTTTGTCTTTGAGAGAAATGTTGAATACACGCGGCGGAGACCCGGTGGTCTCCGCGGCTTCTGGTGTGGTGGACATCTGGGGACCTTTCGGTTCGGGGGTCTACGACCCGACCAGTGCTCAAGCAGAAAACTTGGCCTGGGTGGCACCTGCGGGACGGGCTGCTTTGCGCGCCTTGAAATCGGCTCGCAGTTCTGGGCTGAGCGCCACATCGAGAACGGTGGCGGCCATGCTGACCGCGCCGTCCATGAGCGCCTCGTCTGCCGCCGGACTCGCCGCGATCGCGGTGAACGCCGGGTTGTGGGGCGGCGCGTCCGCGCCCCGGAAAGTGACCAGCGGATGGATCGCCGGCACCACCTGGGAGACATTGCCCATGTCCGTCGACCCCCCGCCGATCCGGACCTGGGTGTCGATCGTCCGTCCGCGGGCGGCGAAGTTGACGTCCCACAGGGCGGCGAGAACCTCGTCGCTGACCACCGGCGCGTACGGGTGCTCGGTCGGCGCCCACTCCCAGGTGCAGCCGGTCGCGATCGCACCGGCCTCGAAGCAGCGAAGCACCTTCTTCTTCATATCGCGCCAAATCTCGAGGTCGTAGGCGCGTAGTTCGACCTGGACGACGGTCCGGTCGGGAATGATGTTGGTCGCCTCGCCGCCGTGCGAGATGAACGCGTTGAGGTTGGTCTCTTTGGGGAGCTGCTGACGCAGCATCGCGAACGCGTTGAGCGCGAGCACCGCAGCATTGGATGCATTGATGCCGAGTTCGGGAACCGCCGCGGCATGCGCGGTCAAGCCGGTGTAGGTCACCTCGAAGCGATCAACGGCGGTAGAGGACATGCCGCGCGCGCTGTGGCTGTCGCCGATCATGTCCGGCGGCGCGCTCATGCCGTGCACCATCATCGAGAAGTCGGCCTGCTCGAAAGCACCGGCTTCCAGCAGCGAGACCTTGCCGCCACCATGCTCTTCGGCCGGGGTGCCGAGCAACACCACACGCAGGCCAGCGTCGTCCGCCACCTTCGCCAACCCCAGCGCGGCGCCCACACCGGCCGCACAGATGACGTTGTGCCCGCAGGCGTGCCCAACCCCGGGCAGCGCGTCGTACTCGGCGCAGATGATCACGGTGAGGTCGCCGTCACCGTAGACGGCCTCGACGGCCGTCTCGACGCCGTAGGCGCCGAGTTCGACCTCGAAGCCTGCCGCACCCATCGTCTCTGCGACCAGTGCTGCGGCCTTGTACTCCTTCCACGACAACTCCGGGTTGGCGTGGACCGTGTGGCTGATGGTCAGCAGTTGCTCGCGCAAACCCTCGATCTCTCGTGTGGTCTGCTCCTTGGCTACCGTGAGGTCAGCCGCGGCCTCAAGTTGGGTCATGCCTCGTTCTCCCTTGTCGTAGAGCTCTTGCCGCTCAACTGGGCTCACCCTATTGCCGAAAACCCACTCTGAGAAGGTAATGGTCCAGATAGTTAACAGACCTGTAAGACAGCAGGACGAGAGCGCAGCATTCGAACCGTTGCCTCGGGCCCGCTCGGCTGGTCACACTGACGCCCCGCCGAGCGCCGGGAGGTCACTCCGATACACTCTGAGCCGGCTCAGCTGACGCCGCAGGCGCAGCGAGGGCTGTCGGCGGGCGATCGAGCCGTCGGGGCGGTAGCTCAGCAGGTTAGAGCAGGGGACTCATAATCCCTGGGTCGCGGGTTCGAGCCCCGCCCGCCCCACCCGTCGAAACCACCTCTGACAAGGCAACGGGCCGGACAGCGGATCGAAATCCAGACACCCCATCGGGTCTTCTGCTAACGGTTTGCTACCTCGTGGCCTCTAAGATCACCCTCGGCGATGCACTCATGCACCCCAAACGGCCCGTGAGAACACCGCGACGGCGCGGTCGTCGTCCTCGGGAATCGCATCGGCATACACGTTCAGAGTCACGCTCGGATCCTTGTGCCCGAGCCGCTTGGAAACGACGTGTACCGGCACACCCTCCCGCAGCAGCGTGGTCGCATGTGTGTGACGGGTGCCGTGAAGAGTCATCCGCGGTAGGCCAGCGCCTGCCCTGGTGATCGCCTTCGTGAACTCCTTGGTGAGGTAGTCGGGCATGACCGGCGCCCCGTTCTGCCAGGTGAACAGCAGCCCCTCGGTATCGACGTAGGCCGGCCCCCATTCCAGCCGCTCGGCCGCCTGGAACTTCCGCCATACCTTCAATGCGTCGCGGGTGCGCTGATCGATTGCGACCTTGCGTCGTTCGTGGTTCTTCGGTGTGCTCGCGACTCGCTTCCCGCCGATCTGAGTGACTGACGAGTTGACGGCAACGACGGCACCATCGAGGTCCACGTCTGACCACCGAAGGCCGCAGAGTTCGCCGCGGCGCATGCCCGTGGCCAGCGCCAGCAGCCAGATGATCGCCCACCGCTCACTCTCCGTGGCGGACACGAACGCCGCCTGCTGCTCGGCTGTCCACGTGATGTGCTTCGGCTTGCCGTCGCTCCGGACGGCCTTGGAGCCGATCGCAGGGTTCACCTCGAGCACCCGATCTACGACAGCGTCGGCGAGTGCCTTCCGAAGGATGGCGCGAACGTACTGGACTGAGCGAGCCGACAGGGGCCGGCCGCCTTTGCCTCCAGCCTCCGACAGTCGACGGAATAAGGCCGACAGGCGTGCCGGGGACAGCGACTGGAGCCTTTCTGCTCCGACCGTCGGCTTGAGGTACAGATCGATCTTCGATCGGTAGCTGGCTTCCGTCGACGGCTTGATCTGGCCTGCATGTCCGGCCAGCCACAGGTCCAGCCACTCGCCCAGGGTGACAGGGGAGGGAGGTACATAGGTGCCCTTGGCGACGTTCACACGGGCCTTGTCGCGGGCTGCCTTTGCTGCCTTAGCCGTCGGGAAGCCGCCGAACCAGCGAGGCTTGGTCTTGCCGGTCTGGGGGTCGCGTTCGCGCACGACGTAGCTGTACGTTGCGCCTCGTTTGATCACGCCGTCCTTCATTGACGGACGTTTTATTTCAGTCACTCCGGATCCTCCTGTTCCTTCAAGATCGCGAACGTGAGTTGGGGCTGACGCGGAAAAGGGCCGTTGGGTGATTGCCTATTCATGCGATTCGTCCTTGGGTGCTGCATGTCTGGCCCTAGCTCGCGCCTTGTTGATCCGTCGGTGTTCGCGCTGGCAATCCGGCCGGCTACAGAAAGCCTGCCGTGAGTTACGCGGCTGAAAGGGCTGCCCGCATGCCTGGCAGCGAACGGACCGACGCACGCCAGACACATTCACGGCGTCGAGTGCAACATCGACGAAGGCTGCGACGTAGAGCCCGAGATCGGTGCGGACATGGTTGCTCGCACGCCCGAGCGTCCAGGTGGAGAACGTCAGCCGCAGCCCGAGCTGGTCGATCCAGTCGTAGAAGAAGCCCGTTCCTGCCTGCCACTGCAGGGCGGACAAGTAGTCCTTGATCAGATTCCGCTGCTGCGTCGTGGTCAACTGCTTGCTCTGGTTCCAGAACCCCACCTCGGGATCCAGAATTGGCCACTGCATCACATCGTCCAGTTGGACCTTCTTCAACGGGGTCCGACGATGAGTGGCGTGGAACGCCATCGCTTCGACTGCTCTCAGGCTGCGAACCATGGTCAGAACGTGGTCGACGCGCAGTTCATACCCGGCGTTGCAGCCCGGCCAAGGAGTGTTCCCGAGGATGTGGCCAACTGGTAGTCCGTGCCCCCTACAGAGGAGGCCACCAGCGGGGTGGGTTTCGCAATGTTCTTTGAGGGCCTGTGCTGCTGAGGACGTGTCTTCGTAGCCGTCGAGCGCCATCAGGCTGACTAACGCGTCGCGGGGAGTCGTGTCCAGCATCGCCACCTCGACGTCCGGCCGCGGCCCGGTCAGGTTCACGCCCCGAGGGATCACCAGTTCCGGCGAGTTGAGCCTCACGATGTCCAGACCCGCCTCGTCTTGGGCGACTTGAACCCACCGGAACCGGGTAGCCGGCCGGCTCATGATCGTCAAGGTCCCCGGCACGCCACCGTCTCCTTCTACGTCTCAGGCAATCTCTGCTACTTGCTTGGAGCGTACCGCTACAGCAAATAGCGTGCAAGTACGAGAGACCAAACGAGACAGCGAAAGGCGGCGATTGTGACGACTCGACTACGACAATGGCGGCTCGACCACAGGTACACACTGGCCGACGTCCACGGCTTGACCGGGGTGTCGGTGACTCACCTCAACCTCGTAGAACGCGGCAAGGCGAATATGAGCGTCGCGACCAAGGTCCGACTAGCACGCGCACTAGGCGTTCCGGTTGCAGATCTATTCGAACCCGCGCACACCTCACAGGTCGCATGATGGCCATCGAGAACTCGCTCCTGATCGATCTCCAAGACCACTACGTGACGATCACCGTTCCCGAGGCGGGCCAACTACTCGGCATTGGCCGCGACGCCGCCTATGCGGCCGCCCAGCGCGGTGAGATACCGACACTCCGCCTTGGGCGGCGACTCGTCGTCCCCGTCCCCCAGTTCCTCCGACTCCTGGGAGTAAACGAACTGGAGGTCGACGCCGCATGATCGCGTTCCGACGACGAGAAAGCCGCCCCGTGGGCGGTACCACGATGGCGGCTCAAGCTTTCCCGGCTCTGCAGCCCACACTACCCGAAGGGCCCGAACAGGCCTGCCGCAACGCCGACGACTGGTGGCTCGACTGCGCCGAACGAGCACTCGGCTGGTGGGCCGAAACCGGGCGGCCGTTCACCGCTGACGACCTCCGAGCCCTCGGAGTCCCAGACCCCGACCACCCCAACCGTGTTGGTGGCCTGTTCCGACGGGCTTACCGAACAGGGCTAATCGAGCCCGTCGGCTACATGCCGTCGAGCAGGCCGAGCCGCAACGGCGGCGTCCTCCGCACCTGGCGCGGCGTCCGGAAGGACAAGGCAGCGTGACCGGAAACTCAACAGAACCGCTCCGCGGCACCGGCCTCGTCCAGCACGGCCTGGACGGCGGCTTCACCGTCAGACCGCAACATGAGCCGTCCATGTGGCTTCGAGAGCAGATGAAGCTGATCCTTCGACGGTTCACGAACGGCAGCCTCCGCAGCTGTCCCCACCCTGGCCATCGAATGGTCGCACTCTGGGCGCCAGACAAGCTCCGCTGCGGCGCGTGCGCCGTCCCTGCCGAAGAAGCCCGTTCCGATGCCCACGGGCAGTGCGATCGCTGCAACCAGCGCCCCGCCCGAGAGTTGATCGGTCTCGGTGTGTTCGCAACCGACCGGATCATCGTGGAAACAGTCCTGTGCGAGCAATGCGCCGAACTCGAAGGCCTGCCGCTGCCGGTACGGGAGTCGACCGATACCGACATCGTCACCGAGTTCGCCGGCGTTGTCCGCCGCAGCGAAACCGAGGGCGGCATCGTCACCCGCCCCGACCACACGCCATCTGACTGGCTGGCCTCTGTCGTCAGAGAGCTCGCGGGACGGCTTGTCGATGGCACCCTGACTCAATGCCCGGCCACGCACCCGGCGCCACGACTCGTATCGCTCCACAACCCAGACCGGCTCCGCTGCGGGCCCTGCTACGTCGACAACTACGGGATGCATGGCCGCGACGCCGCCGCCTGTGACCGGTGCGGCGACGTTCCCGAGCCGGCCAACCAGCTGACGGGATTCTCCTATCGGGCAATGCCGACGGTCCTGCTCTTGGTCGAACTCTGCCCGGCCTGCGCCACCAAGGAGGACCTGTGACTTCCGAGCCGGCACAGATCCTGACCGGTTGCAGCATCAGCTGTATCCCCCAGCACGAACCGACCGCATGGCTTCGCGAGCAGGTACAAGGCATCCTGCGCCGTTTCGTCAACGGCAGGATCCGCACATGCCCGCACCCCGGCCAGCGGCTCATCTCCCTGTGGTCAACTGACCGGCTCCGCTGCTTCACCTGCGAGGCAGCCTTCCAACTCGACCGGGCCGCGACCGATGACGACGACTACAGCTGCGATAGGTGCGGCCACATCGTCACCGGTGACGAAACACTGATCGGAATCGGCTACACAGCCACAGACCGCATCATCGTGGTCACCGGCCTCTGCCAGACCTGCTCCGCCAAAGAGACGCCCGGAGCCGAAGCATGACCGCCACCACACAGTTCCACGCAGGTAAGGCCGACTTCTCCGTGCAAGCGGGCAGGCAGCTCGCCGACATGCTCGGCAACCCCATTCCAAACATGCTCATCGACGCGCTGGCCGAAGGCATGGCCAGATTCTGGGAACGTCGCGCAGTCACCATGGAGGACGCCCGACCACGCCCCGGCGACTTCGTCGGCAAAGCCACCCCAAGTGAACTCGCCGAACGCTTCCAGCGGCTCACCAACGCCGCGTTGCAGTGCCGCCGGCACGCGCAACTACTCCGAACCGACGGGCTGCCCCCGCACATCCATGACGAGATCGCGGACGTCCTCACCGAGACGAGGGCCGCCTGATGGGAATCGCAATCGCGTTGACTCCCCGCATCGACGCTGACGAACCCGACGACGTCAGCCCCGAGGCCGATGAACTCGAGGCGACGCGCAAGTTGCTCAGCCGGATCCGCAACGGTGCATGGCTGGACGAGCAACGCTTCGCGGCCCTGCAGTGGACGATCCCGGGACTGATCCCGGAAGGATTCGGCCTGCTCATCGGCCCACCGAAGATCGGCAAGTCCTGGTTCGTCCTCGGCGTCGGCCTCGCAGCCGCCGTAGGAGGTAAGGCGCTCGGACACATCCAGGTTGAGCAGCGACCCGTCCTGTACGCGGCGCTCGAAGACGGCGACCGCCGCATGCAGGACCGCAGCCGGCACCTCATGCACGGCAAGGCACTACCGAAGCCGTTCGAGTACTTCACGCAAGCCACCCCGGACGAGCTTCTACCGATCATCGAGACCTGGCTCGACCAGCACCCCGACGGCCTCGTCATGCTCGACACGCTCGGCAAAGTCATGCCCCGAGCCCTCCCCGGCGAAGGGGTCTACCAGCGTGACTACCGGATCGGTGGCGTGCTCAAACGCATCACTGACAAGCATCCCGGCAGCACCATCCTCGTCGTTCACCACAAGAAGAAGGGCAGCGCGGCCGACTGGATGGACTCCACCAGCGGCACGAACGGCCTCAACGGATCCGCCGACTTCACCATCCTCATCGAACGAGCCCGCGGCGAAACCGAAGCCATCATCAGGGTCACCGGCCGCGACGTGAACGAGGGCGAATACGCCGCCACAGCTGACGGCGGCCACTGGGCCATCGCCGGCGAATCGCTCACTGAAGCCGCACAGGCAGCCCGCCAGACCGCGGCCACGATTGGTCTGGGCGAGGACAGCGCTCGCATCGTCGAGTACGTCACCGCCAACCCCGGCGTGGGGCCTAAAACGATCGCCGAAGGGCTCGGCCTGGACGGTCAGAACGTGCGCGTCTACCTCGGACGCCTCACCGAGAGCGGATGGCTCACGAAGCCCGAACGAGGCCGCTACATGGCTGTTACCTCTGTTACGTCGTCACCTGTTACCAACAACCACCCGACTCCCCCTGTTAGGGGTGTGAGTAAGGAAAGTGACGAACGTAACAACGTGACTGAGGTAACACACCTTCCAGGGCTTACCGAGTTGGCCGAGGACGCCACAGCGACACCGACCTGCACCATCTGCCACCAGACACTCACCGAGGCCGGCGCCACCACCCACGCCAACTGCGACCCCACCGCAGCCCTAGCCACCCAGCGCCGCCGCTGCAGCGTCAAGGGCCACGACACCCACCCCCGCCCAGACGTCTGCAGCACCTGCTTCTCACTCACAAAGGAGACCCGATGACCGAACAGCGCCCATGGACCGACAGCGGGGACGCGGAGCCCATGGAAGGCCGGCGTCGGTGCCGCGCTAGGAACCGGCGCGGGGAGCGATGTGGGCGGGCGCCGATCCCTGGCGGTGTCGTGTGCGTAATGCACGGCGGAGCATCACCGCAGGTAAGGGCTGCGGCTGAGCGGCGGCATGCTGCTGCTGTTGCCGCGGCTGACGCGGCTCGTGGGGTCGCTTTGTGGGGTGGACGGCTGGAGATCTCGCCGTCCCTTGCGTTGCTTGAACTCGTCCAGGGGAAGGCGGCCGAGGTCGCGTACTGGAGGATCCGCGTTGCTGAACTTGGGGAGTCGGATCTGACGTACGGAGTCGCCAGGTTCGAGGCCGGCGTGGAACGAGGCGAGCGGACCCAGCTGGCGACTGAGCTGGCCGGGCCGCACGTCGCCCTGCAGATGCTGCACAAGGCAGAGGCTGATCTGGCGCAGTACTCGGCGTTGGCGATCCGGTCGGGTGCCGATTCGGAGGCTGTGAATCGGCAGGCGGTCGAGATGGCGAAGAGCGCTGGCGAACAGGTCGCAATGGTGATGCGGGCTGTGCTGGCCGATCCTCGGCTGGGGCTGACGGTTTCGGGGCATGTCGTGGATGCGGTGTGTTCCGAAAAGATCCGTGCGCTGGGCACGTCTGAGGTGGATCGATGAGTGACAGCATTCGGCCCTCGTCGTGCCCGGCCGTCACCGGTAGCGACGCGTTAGCAGAGAGCCGTTCGACTAGCAGCGATGCTGTTAGGAACGGATCCGTAGTCCCCTGCACTCTTGGAGCAGGCCTGAGCGACCCGAGGGTGATCCTGAAGACCTATCGAAGGATCGCCTTTGTACTGGACGGCTCAGGTTGGGTCCGTGTTCGCCGCAACGCCACCTCGAGCCAGTGGAAGTGCGACGTGTGCGGTGTTCAGCGGCCGGGTCCGCAATGCGTTCACGCCCGGGCGTTCAGTCGTGAGCTGACCCGACAGTTCCGCCTCTGGCAAGCGAACGGGGGTGCGGCGTGACTGCCCGGGAGCAGTTGGCCGTCGCGCTGGCGCGGATGGTGGACGACGGTGGCTCTACGCCGTGCGCGGCCGCGGGTGACCGCCTGTGGCTGTCGGATCGCGCAGGAGATCGGGAGGCTGCTGTGCGCCTCTGCAATGGCTGCCCAGTGTTCGCAGAGTGCGGCGAGGCTGCCGATGAGGTCGGTGAGAGCTTCGGCGTCTGGGGCGGTCGTGACCGCACCGCGATGCCGGAAAGGGCACAACGAGTATCGCGCTCGGGATCGCGGTCACCGGTGGTAGTTCCGGGCCGGCTCCGGATCGGGCGTTCCTCTCGCCCTCCGTTGGAGCGTCGCCGACCTCTACTTCTTCGGGGGACAGCTGGCCTCCGTCTCACCCCTGATCGCCGAGGAGGCGCAGCATGACCACTCGTACCGTGATGACTGTCCTGAAAGCCGAGATTGCCGGCTTTCAGGGTCCGATGCAGCGAGCGGCCCAGACCGCGATCGCGACCGGTAAGCAGATCGGGGATGCGGCCCGGAACTCGTCAGCCGAGTGGGACCGGGTCGGTGGCGGCATGCTCAAGGGCGGCGCCGTCATCGCCGCCGGGCTCGGGCTCGCCACCAAGGCCGCGATGGACTGGGAATCCCAGTTCGCTGGAGTGAAGAAGACCGTCGACGGCACCCCGCAGCAGATCGACCAGCTGGAAGGGTCACTGCGCGGCATGGCCCGCACGATGGCCGCGTCGCATGAGGAAATCGCTGCGGTCGCAGAGGCTGCCGGTCAGCTGGGGGTGGCGACGCCGGCGATCGCTGGGTTCACCCGGACGATGATCATGCTCGGCGAGACCACGAACCTCACTTCGGATGAGGCCGCCACGTCGCTGGCGCAGATGATGAACGTGATGCAAACCGCGCCTGACAAGGTCGGCAACCTGGCATCCACCCTGGTCGCGCTCGGCAACGCCGGTGCCTCCACCGAGTCCGAAATTCTCGGGCTGACACAGCGGATCGCGTCCGCCGGCCGCCAGGTCGGCCTGTCCGAGGACCAGGTCATGGGCTACGCGTCCGCCCTCGCCAACGTCGGTGTCGAGGTCGAGGCTGGCGGCACCGCCATGTCGATGACGCTGCTCAAGCTGGAGCAGATCTCCCGCCGCGGCGGCACGGCTTTGCAGACGGTGTCGCAGGTCGCCGGGACTGATTTCCGGAAGGCGTTCGAGGAAGACGCTGCCGGCGCCACCCAGAAGTTCATTGAGGGTCTCGGGAAGGTGCAGGAGAAGGGCGGCGACGTCACCGGCATCCTCCGCTCCCTCGGCATCACCGGCGTCCGCGAAGCCGACGCCATCCGCCGACTCGCCTCGTCCGGCACAAACCTGGTTGATCAGCTGACGTTGGCTGAGGCGGCGATCAAGGGTCAGGATGCGCTGCTCAACGAGTACTCGAAGCGGGCCGCGACCACTGAGGCTCAGGTGACGGTCGCGTGGAACAACATCAGGGATTCGGCGATCACTGCCGGGACGTCGATGTTGCCGATCGTGCAGCAGGCCGCGCAGGGTGTCGCGACCCTCGCTCAAGCGTTCGGTTCGATGTCGCCCGACCAGCAGAAGTTCGCGGTCACTGCGGCGGCCGCGACGGCTGGACTCGCCTTGTTCGTCGGTGGCGGCATGAAGGCGATTGGCATGGCCCGTGACCTGAAGGACAACCTGACCGGGCTCGGCGTCAACATGGGCAAGGTCAGCGACCGCGCACGAGGCTTCGGTGCTTCGCTCAGCAAAGCGCTCAGCATCGGTGCGATCGCCGCCATCACGATCCGTGGTCTGGCTGACGCCAGCACCGACTACTCGCATGCGACCGACCGGGTCGCCGACTCGATCAGGAATCTCGCCAAGGCCGACACCGGTATCGAAGCGCTCAACCTGCAGATCAGCGACGCGATGAAGTCCGATTCGTGGGTGACGAAGGGTGACGCGTCGATCAACTCGGTTAAGGACGCGTTCGTTGCGCTCGGGAACGAAGCCCGGAATGGGCTGACCGGCTTCAACCGGACCATGGACGCCACCGTTGGCGGCGTGCTCCACCTGAAGTCGAGCACTGGGCAGGTTGTGGACGAGTTCCACAAGATGGATGAGGCTCTGGTTGGGTTGTCGCAGGCCGGCCAGTTGGATCAGGCGCAACAGGCATTCCGTCGTCTCTCGGATGAGGCGGTCCTTGGCGGCGAGTCGATCGAGTTCGCCGCGCAGCAGTTCCCCGCCTACCAGGGTCAGCTGCAGCAGACCGCCGCAGTCCTCGGCGTCACGAACCTCAGCGCCCACGAGTACGCGCAGTGGATGCGGGGTGAGGTGCCGCAGGCCGTGAAGGCGGCCACTGCGCACGGTGGGCCGCTTGTTGCGAATCTCACCGATCAGCAGAAGGCCATGGCCGGTGTCGCTGGGGCCGCCGCAGGTGCGGGGCAGGCCATGCAGCAGTTCTCGTCGATGACGGCGCAACTCGCAGGCGGGGAGATTGGGTTCAAGGCCGCACTCGCCGCGGCGAACAAGGGCATCAAGGAGCACGGCAAGGGCCTCGATATCAACACGGAGAAGGGTCGCGCCAACCAGACCGCGCTGCTGCAGATGGGCAACATCGCGACCAACTACCTCGCCGACATGAAGAAGGCGGGCGCCGGCCCCGAAACACTCGCTGCCCAAACCGAGAAGATGCGCGACCAGCTCGTGAAGACCGCCCGCGCCATGAGTATGAACAAGGAGGAAGCCGAGGCGTATGCGGCTTCGTTGATCGCGTTCCCAGACGAGGTAGCTCCCACTTTCTCAGCCCCTGGCGCAGTGATCGCCACGGAGCAGGCCGACCTCCTGAAGGCAGCCGTGAAGGACATCCCGGAGTTGGCCGAAACCAAGATCCTTGCGATCGGTGCCCGCCCATCGAAGAAGGAAGTCGACACCTTCATGGAGTCTGTGAAGGGTGTCCCGAAGGAGACCAAGGCCAAGCTACGGGCGATCGCCGAGCTGGCCGGCCTCGATGTCGCTAGAGACGCCTTCCGGAAGTTCAAGGACAAGGACGTCAAGGTCAAGACTGAGGCGGATCTGTCCGGTGCCAGGGACGCCAAGAAGGAGATTGCAAGCGTCCAGGGGAAGACGGTCACGGTGAAGACCGTGTACGAGACGATCCAGATCGGCGGTGGAAAGCGGATCGGGAAGGCTGACGGTGGCCTCATCTACCCGGCCGTGACCGCTGCCGATGCAGGCTTCCGGCCGGTTGCTCGCCTCGCTGGCGGCGGGACGGTCCCTGGTCAGTCGCCGCATCCGCGGGCTGACAATGTGCCGATCTGGGCGACCGCCGGCGAGTTCATGCACCCCGTTGCGGCCGTCGACTACTACGGCGTGAACGTGATGGAAGCTCTCCGGCGGCAGCTGATCCCGCGCCAGTTCTTTACGGCCATCGGGCTCGCTGACGGCGGCCAGGTTGATCCCCGCCAGGTCGCGGACACGCGGCAGTTGCTGATAACCGCACCCGCCGCAGCAGCTCCGTCAACGCCCGAGGTGACGGTGATTGTGCAGAACCCGTGGACCGGGGAACAAGTCCGGGCACACACCGTCGACGTGGTGCGGGGCGAAAACCAGGCCGATCAGCGGTTCACCCGCAGCTTCAACCGGCAAACGAGCGGGAGGTAGCAAAGCGTTAGCGAATACCTCTCCGACAAGCCAAAACATCCCCATCTACGGACAACCAATCCCTTGCCCACATAGGAGAACACCATGACCAGCAACGCACGAGGAGCCCGAACGACAGATGCCTGGGGCCGTCCGGTTCCCGCCGACACCTCCACCACGGCACGCACGAACGCCTGGGGCCGTCCGCTCACTCCCGAACAGCAAGAGTCCGTAGCGGCCGCGGCCGTACGCGCCGAAGCCGAACGGCAGAACCTGGCCTCGATCGTCGAGTCCCGCGTCACGCTCGGCGATGCACCCGACGAGGCCGAGCGCTATGCCCGGGAGTTCGCAGCTGAGCAGCACCGCACCCGCAACGATGTGCGGGCCGCGCTCAGCATCGGATGGCGTGCCGAGAGCCTGCGGAAGCAGGCCCAGGAGGCAGCCAAGCCGCCTATCCGTTCCGCCGCGCAGGTCCTCGATGAGCACCGTCGCCGGACACGGCCCGTCAACCCCACCGCTCGCCGCGTCGTCGGCAGCTAGGAGAACGAACAACATGCCCAGAACGAAGACTGACCCCGTCACCGACGCCCAGCAGGACGTCGCAGAGGCCGTCGCTGTCGTCCAGCGGTGGCTCGATGAGACCCGCGAAGCTCAGGCCCGCCTCGACTCGCTCGCCGAGGTCGGTGCCGCGATCCTGGACAATCCGTCCACGCTCGGCGAGACGGCCTCCCAGAAGGCCGCGTTGGAGCAGCGGATCGTTCTGTGCCGCCAGGCGTCCACGGAGGCGCAGGAGCGGCACATGGCGGCCAGGCGAGCCCTTCACGGCGCGGAGGCGGACGTGCTGCAGCGGGTCGTTGAGGATCGGCAGAGGGCCCTCGCCGAGCATGAGGCGGCCGTCGACGCGATCGTGCAGCAGTTGAGAGATCTGACTGGCACCACCTGGCAGCCGTACGCCCGCAGCGGCACTGACGGCAGCTACGTCCGGCCGGCGACGATGGCTGACCGGATGCGGCACCAGATCACGGAGAAGCAGCAGGAGGTTGACCGTTTGCGGGGCATGGCGTCCGGCGAGATCGACGTTGCAGCCCTCAATGCCTCAGCTGCAGAGACCTCGGCCCAGGCAGCGGAGCAGGCTGCCTACGACCAGATGATCGCCGAGCGGCGCCTCACATTCAACGAACTCGTCGAAGAACTCAAGGCGCATGGTGTAGCCAGCGAGGGCGGCTCGAACGGGCCGGCCGCTGATGGGCAGACGCTCGCCATCGCCGAGTTCGACATGTACCAGCCGGACGCGGTCGACGTTCGCCAAGCGATCCTGTCGGCCAGCACTGACCGGCGGCCGGGCGTGGACCGCGAGTGGCGTCAGCGGGTGCTGGCTGTGGCTGGAGGTTGCATGGATCGGCGGTCGTTCGCTGCCTTGGCCCGCTGGATGGACGCGGCCCCTAGGGAAGAGGCAACAACCAGCTCAGAAATTGCGGCCTGATGACCGCCGCCACGACCGAATTCACAACCAACCTGACCCTGCGGGGTCGCGAAATCAAGGAGGCCTGACCAATGGCTGTCAACGAAACGTACCGGCAGGCGAACCGTTTGTCCCTGCCCGTCCCTGTCGGCAAGAAGGCCGGTGACCCGGTCCGTGTCGGTGGCCTGAACGGTGTTCTGCAGACCGACCGTGCCGCCACCACGGCGTCCCCGGTCAACGCGGACGGCACCACCAACCCGGCCTACAACTACGGCGGCGGGAACCCAGACGGGTACGCCTCCGTGTGGCTGGAGGGCGCCCACGACTTCACCGTCGGGTTCGCGGTGAACAACATCGGTGATCCGGTGTACATCCTCGCCGACGGCACGGCGCTGTCTGACGAGGTCCCGGACAATCACCTGTACGGGCACGCCCTCACGACCAAGCCGGCCGGCGCGGGACGGCTGACAGTGCGCCTCAAGAACTAGTCCGCGAGATGAGTACGGACAGCGGCAACGACACGATGCAGGTCCGCTTCACGCGGCTACTCACCGGGCACTGGAAGTACACCCGCGGGAAGGGCTCGTGGCGGCCGGCACACCTGTCGGCCTACGTCGACGGCTACCAGGTGACATGCACCGGCAACGGCCGGGGCTGGTCTTGCGCCTGCGAGCTGCCGGACTGTGACCATCGCATGCTGGTCGCTCAACTGGTACACCCGTGGCTTCTGGTGTTGCTGGAGGCAGAGGACGATCGGCCGCTACGGCCACCGTCTCAGTCACGACGAGTGCGTCGCGCACGTGCCCGACCAGGCAGCGTCCAGGTTGTTTCACCGCTTGAGAAATCACGGTGAATCAGCGCGCTGGCCTTGCAATGCGAGCTCCCTGGCGTGCATCGTGGGCGTCATGCCCGTCATGCACGACCGCCGGGGATGAGTGCGACAGACAAGAGCGTGGGGCGTGGGCCGAAGCACACGCCCCACCTGATGAGTGACTAGGTCAGCCAGCGATCCAGACCGTGCCAGCGGTCGTGATCAGACTCCTGTAGGCGCACTCGCCCTTGCGATCGATGCAAGGCGGGAAGGTGTTTCCCTGCTCGATGTGGATGACGACGCCATATTGGTCGCGCCACTCGCCAGTGACGGGGACGCGCTGCCCGGTCTTGTAGGTCCCTCCTGGACCTAACGGGTAGCGGTTGCTCAATTTTTCTCACCTCCTGAGGAGCGAAGGACATCGGACATGACAGTGCTTACCTTCCCCAGTCGGCGGTCCTCGAGCTCGATCGACGAGCTGCTCTGCGAGTGCGGATCTTCGTGGTTCGATCTGGTGCGAGTGGACAGCGAAGGAGATGAGATTCCGGGCAGCGTTCTGCTCCACCGAGACGGTCGCGTCGTGGGTTACGCCGGCGTACTTCGATGCCACGAGTGCGGGCAACGCCGATAGCCCCCGTTTTCGGCGGGGGCTGTGAAGGGTGGTTCTGCGATTACGGGCGCATTTGGTACACACCGGGCATCGACCTGATCGGGAACCACTGGAACGTCATCATCTGAGCTGCCTTCCTAGTTACTGGCTCTATTGCTGTGGTAGTCGGCCGCCAACTTAGCGGACGCAGGGGCGCCGCTCCGGGAGGCGCGCCGGGACACGCTGGACCCGTTCGCCGTGTCCCTACATCCTGAAGCAAGAGAAGGGGCCCGGGGTCAGTCCCGGGCCCCTTCTACGAGGTCGATGCGGTCACCTACCACAGCAGCCAGCATCAGTGGTTACCTGCACTAATTATGCATCACGCCCCCGGTCGCCACCCGTACCGACACGGCCATACAACCAATGCGAAAGCCGGGTTTAGCGGCGTGGACGCCGCGACGTGTGACAGGTCACCGGGGGCACAACCCGGTTTCCGGACTTCACCGACAGGTCGAGGATCTGCCGCCGGTCGGCTTCGCTGAGGAGGTTGGCGCCGGGAAACAGTTCCGGCTCTTGCGTCTGAGTCATGGCAGCAGATCCCCCTGCCGAGGTTCACGACACCATGAACTCCTCCCAGCCCGGACATCCTCGTTCCCGTCACCTAGCCACTTCTTCGGCCTTACGACGGTCTCGATGATCCCCTCAAGCGCGAACAGCTGACCCTTGAGCGTCGCGTCTGGGTTGATCCTGGCCCGCCAACGTCGGCGTCCAGCCCAGTCAACACAGACGACGAAGTAGAGGTACTTCGCGTAGCGCTCGTCCCAGTAGCCCGAGACCTCGACACCCAAGCGATCAGTGATGTCGCGGAGGTAGTCGGCTTCCGCAAGAAGCCGGCCAGCCTCCGCCATTCGGTCTTGGTTGTTCAGTTCCCTGTAGTCGTCCGGTCGGACCCTGTCGGGGATCTTCTCGTGGCGCTGGGGACGTCCACACCTAGAACAGGTCAGGTTGGCCCTCCACTGCCGGTAGCGGGAGGTTCGAGTGGCGCCGCACACGATGCACAGGAACCGGCTCGTGGACGACATGGTGTCGATGGTCATCTGCCTGCCCCTCCGTTCCTCAGGTTCCCGAACTCGGCCTCGTCTGCGGCTTGCAGCAGTGCTGCTGCCAGGCTCCGAACCGCCGAGGTAGTGAACACTGCCATCGGCTGCTCATCAGCGCTGGCGAACAAAGCGACGTAGTCCCTACGTTCCAGCAGTCTCGGGAGTCTCGGGTAGGTCCCGTGCGTGTATGGCGCGAGGAGGTACACGTAGACGTCGGTGTCGACGTCGTGCACGCTCGCCGGTACACCAGCGACCTGCGCTTCACACCAGACACCATGCTCAGCAACGCTGACGCCGGACTGTCGGAGGTCGCCCTCGTGGCTGCAGTAGCGGGCGTGGTGGCCCCACCAGGCATAGAAGCCGTCCGGCGCGGTCTTCGAGTAGTCGCCAAACGGCTCGGGGAACAGGACGCCGCCGTCCTCATTCTTGGGGGCGATCTCGTCGAGCTTGTCGAGGAGGTTATCGACGACCTCGCGCAGATCGTCCTTCGTGATATCGGCGTCGATCATGAGAACGCGGTACTTCAGCACTAGCACAGATCGTCGGCCCAGGTTGTCGACAAAGACGGGCCGCAAGTCGAGTTTGTAGATGGGGGCCAGGTCCGCGGGGATCATCGGGTCACCCCCTCGGCCTTGTTGCGCCGCTGCATCTCTGCCCCGGGCGTGGACTCTGGGCGTGCGACAATCTCGCTCATGGGATCTCCTGTTCGAGCAGGTGGTTCCTAGACCCTCGGGTGGTGTTCGAGCACCTCCGGGGGTCACTCCTTGTTTGGAAGTAGTCAACAGTCAACCCCAGTGCTAGGCATGTGTCAAGTAGGCAAATGCCTATAGAGTGGTCGCCGTGGATGAACAACTCGTTGGCGCAGCCGAGATTGCCAAGATGCTTGGCGTCTCCCGCCAGCGCGTGTTCCAGTTGACGTCACGCACTACATTTCCGGCGCCCGTAGCAACCCTGGCCATGGGCAAGGTGTGGCGCACCGCAGACATCGTCGACTGGGCGAAGGCCTCAGACCGCAGAATGCACACCTGACCGATGAAGGAGAGCGGGCCCAAGCCATGACCAAACCAAGTCCGACCGATCCACACGTACCGATTGCCGCCCGTCAAACATGGACGACCGCACTCGGCGTCGTACTGGTCGGGCTTGCACTGAGCAACTGTTCCGCACCCGGACCTTCAGCAACGCCATCACCGTCACTGCCGGTCAGGTACAGGACCGTCGTCGACCTCCGCAACGCCGCGATCGCTGCTGGGTACGAATGCTCAGAGTGGGAACAACACAACAAGATCAGTCGCGCTGCGGAATCGGGTAGCTGCTCGACCGCTGACGTCTTCTCCACCTACGTGACTGAAAGCGACGCGAGCGCAGCTGCAGCGACACTGAAGTCGCTGCAAGGCGCAAAGACACTGGTTGTCGGGCCCAACTGGATCATCAACACCAACGTGATGGTGCCGGAACTCAGCAGCGCTCTTGGCGGCACGGTTGTGACGATCGCTCAGGACTGATGGGCCATCTAGGTTCAGCGGTGGCTCAAGCCAGCGGTTTGCGTTTCCTGTGGGCCAAGGACCGACGCGACGGCGGCTCAAGCCAGGCCGTTGGTGGTTCGGCCGGTCGGGGCGCTGACAGCGCCGCATGCCACCGGTCGAAGTCGTACCGGCGGAACCTCCACCTGCAGCGGGCACCCAACTGGTACGCGCCGGCGGCGGCCAGGTCACCGCGGTTCGCCATCTTCCGCACCCGATCCACCGAACGGCGCAGAATCGCGGCAACCTCAGGCAACGTGTAGTCACCATCGAACGGGGCCGTGCTCATGCCGGCACCGCCCGAATCTCCGGGACCATGATGGGCACCCGACCAACGGAACCGAATGAACCGGTCACTCTGGCTTCCGCCGTTCGGTTGCCGCATAGGCTTCGGCGAGCCACGCGTCGACATCGCTGCGCGTGTAGCGGACGAGGTTGCCGAGCTTGAACGACCGCGGCCCAACACCACCCACATGCCGCCAACCGGCGAGCGTCTTGATCGGGACCTTCGTGATCGCGGCAACTTCACCGGTGGTGAGGATCTCGTCACGGGTCGTTGGTGGCTTCATCTCACACCACCACTTCCGGCCATTCTGTTCATCACTGAAAGTACTCCTTTGGTTGAGGTGCGCATTTTCTGACTCGGCCGCCCCCGGAACCGGCGAGCACCGTGGCGGGAACACTACGGGTCGAGGCCGGCAGGTCTTGTGCCGCTCGTCCTTCGAGCGTCTGCTAACAGTGCTGCTACGCAACTCCCCAGGACAGACAACCACAGGACCGGACGAACACCGGTCGGAGGCCCACCAACACGGCTCAACACGGACCTTCGGCAACCAATCAGGGCAAGCCCTGACGGACTCATAATCCCCGGGTCGCGGGTTCGAGCCCCGCCCGCCCCACCAGCAGATTCGGACATCCGGAAACGCAGGATCTCGGCAGTGTCTTGCCGTTGAGCTGGACGTTGGGTGTCGTCAGAAGTGGTAGGCGTCGCGCCGGTGCACGATCGAGACGGCCTCGATGACGAGTCGCTGGTCGATGATCTGGTAGATCACTCGGTACTCGCCGCGGCGGGCGGCGTAGAGCGGTGCCAACGGCTCACGCAACGGTTTGCCGACCCGCCGGGGGTCGTCGCGAAGGGCGCCCATGATGAACTCGAAGGCGGCCGTCGCGACCTTCTCAGGTAGGTCGCGTTCAATGGCGCGTCGAGCCGAGCGAGTGAAGACCACCTCGTAGGGGCCGGGCATCCGGCTAGTCCTTGCGGGCGGCCAGGGCGGCTCGGACCTCGTCGGCGGTGTAGACCTCGGCGGACTCGAGTTCCGCCAGTCCGACACGGATCGCGGCCACCTGGTCCGGATTGCTGAGGATGTCGAGAGTCTCCAGCAGGGAGTCGTAATCGTCGGCGCCCATCAGCACCGCGACACGATCGCCGTTGCGCGTCACCTCGAACCGCTCGTGCGTGGTCACGGCGGACTCCACCAGCTTCGACAGGTTCGCTCGGGCCTCGGCCAACGACAACGTGGTCATGTACAGAATTCTAGCGTATGTCCATGTGTCGCTGCACGTCCCTGGCCTCGAGCGGACCAAGTGTGTAGCGGGTGTGTTCGATCTGGCCGGTCTGGCTCAATACTCATTCTGGGGCGATGTCCGCAGAGCAGGAGGGGCGTTCCTGCCACCGTCAGGAACCAAAGGCACGGGGTCCGCTGCGGGACGTCCCGCCGCTTCGCGATCTGGCCGACGGACGCTGCGACTGGGACGGCATGTACCGGGAACGGAAACCTGGTTTCCCTTCAACCAAAGCCCCGAGCGCCTTGTTTTGTGTCCGCTCCTGGGTCCGGATCCGATAGATGTCGAAGTCGACGTTGACTCTGTCTGCCACCGACTGCGGGTAGGTGTACTCGCTGACCAGGTTCTGCAGGAAGAACGCGAACGTCTGCTTGCCCGGGGTCGCGGTGAGTCCGACGATGTGGGCGTCGAAATACTCAAGCACGCCGCGCCACACGCCATAGATCGAACGGTGCGCCTCGTCGACGATCACCAGGTCGAAGGTCTCTGGCGGCAGGTTGGGGTTGTAGGTGACCGACACCGGATTGTCGGGGACGAAGTCGTCCAGGGTCGGATCGTCGTCCGTGGCGACGTCCTCGTTCTTTAACGCCTTGAACACCCGCTGAATGGTGGAGATGACTACCTCGGACGATCCGAGCAGGCCTGCCGACCTGAGCTTGTCGACCGCGTACACGTCCGTGAACAGTCGTCCGTCGTCAGGAGCCCAGTAGGCCCGGAACTCCGACATCGTCTGGTCAGCCAGGTTGTTGCCGGTCGACCAGGAACAGGGTGCGGCGGAATCCGCCGTAACGGAGCAGCCGGTAACACTCGGTGACCGCGGCGTAGGTCTTCCCCGCCCCAGTGGCCATCTGCACCAGTGATCGCTCGAAACGCTGCTTGGCCAGACTCTTCTCGATCGCGGTGATCGCCGTGACCTGCGCGGGCCGGAGCGGTTCGATACGCAGGGCGGGCAGGTGCTGGACCTCGCCCCGCCAGGTCGGGTTCTTCGCGTCGTCGGCGAGATCGCGGAGGATGCGGGCGAGTGTTTCGGGTCGCGGGAAGTTGAACAGCCGTCGGGCGCGCGGCTCGGGGTCGAGGCCGTTGGTGAAGTGCGTCTCGCTGCCTGACGCCTCGAACGCGAAGGGGAGCCGTCCGTCCTTGGTGGTGGCGCTGAGCCGAACCTCCGCCGGAAGCCCGGTGGCATACATCGCTGATTGCCACTCCACTCCTGAGAGCGGTGTTCCGATCGGCTTGGCCTCGATCACGCCGGCGACCCGCTTGTCCAGGTACAGCAGGTAGTCGGCTCGGCCGTGCCCGGTGCCCATGATCGCCTCCCGCCGGGCAATACCCGCTCCCGCTGAGAGGTTCAGTTGCTTGGTGTCCTGGACCAGCCACCCCGCGGCCTCGAGTTGGGCGTCGATCAGCACTCTGGCGCGTGCATCCGCGGTCAGGGCCGATCCCGGGATGGGGTCCATAGACGGCTCACTCTATGGCTCGCCGCACGGGATCGGCTTAGCTTCGGCTGGGCCCGCAACCGAAGCCGTGAAGACTTGAGTTCCAGTGCTGTCGTCAGGGGCAGAACTACAGATTCCATTGAGTTTGAGGTCGCCCGGCCCTTATCACCCAGGCATGTTGGCAGATCCTATTGTGTAAGACATAATGGATGGGTGCAGATCCGGATCACCAGCACGGCCGAAGGCACAAGCTCTCGAGCGGTCGCATCCGGGAGGCTTTCGAGACCGCTGCGTTCGAGCGCATGGACGGAGATGTGGCGATCTACGTGGGCACCGACGCACGCGGACTTGTGATCGAGCTGGGCATCGTTCGGGACGACCGCGGAGAAGGATTCGCCGTGCTGCACGTGATGCCGATGGACCGGAGGAACTGATGACCAAGGAACAGCGACCGGACGGGTTTCCGGATGCCTTCGGGCCCGATGTCACCGTCCGGGACATCGATCTCGACACCGACGAGTTCATCGTTGGCGGCGAGCGGCTCACCGAGGAGCGCGCCCCGGAGATCGCCGACCGGCTCGAACGCCGCAGCGGGCGTCCGTCCCTGACAGGCCCAGGGGCCCATTCGCCTGTCCTGAATCTTCGTGTGTCCCAGGCAACCAAGGAGCAGCTGGAACACCTCGCCGAGGCGTCCGGGCGTCGTCAGTCAGACGTCGTCCGCGAGGCGCTCAAAGAGTACTTCGACCGCCACGGCGAGCCGAGGGCATCGTAGGCGGACCCTCGGCCTCGTTGGGACCGGGCGTCCAGGTTTCACGGGGACACCCACCATCGGGGGAGTTCACTCGCCGTAGTGGAAGCGAGCCGCCAGCACAACGATCCGGTCATCCTCGACCTCGTAGACCAGGCGGTGCTCCTGGGGATCCGGCGCGACCAGACGTTGCCGAGCTGGTATTTCAGCGGCTGGGGCCTGCCGGTGCCCTCGAACGGCGTCCGAAGAACGGGTGAATTGCATTGGCTCGATCGCCAACATGGGTTCGATAGGGGTGGGGGTATAGCGATTGCCCAGAAATCGACCCTGAACGCTTCCTTGTTGCACACGGCGTGCAATAGCCGTGCAATACGCCCTAGTCAGAGGCACATTCGGGTCACTCATAATCCCTGGGTCGCGGGTTCGACCCCCGCCCGCCCCACCAAAGTGTCTTACAGGAACACGCGACATCCGTAGATGCCCCGTGTTCGGGTTTGGCCTCCTTTGTCGTTCATGTGTTCTCATGAGCGAGCCGACTGCTATACAGCGACGAGCCCGATGGTGACGAGGATGAAGCCGAGCAGCTGGAGCGAGCCGCGGGTGAGTTGGAAGGCATCCCAACGGCGACGCATTGCGATGAAGCCTTCCGGTGCGGCGCCCTGGTCGATGCTCCCAGTTCGGAGGTTTATCGGCACATTGCCGACGATGGTGACGATGAGCGCGACCCCGAGGGCGGCGGCTGCGGCGATCAGCCAGGCCGAGGGGGTAGGGATTGCGACGATGATCGCGAGGACCGTGGCGGCTGTCATGCCGATCGGCATGATGCGTCCGAAGGTCTTAAGTAGCCCTTTCTCGAAGGTGAGCTGGTCGTCGGGGGCGAGTTTGCGGATCACTGGGTGCACGAGCGCGGCGGAGCCGAACTCTGCTGACCCGACGAACCCGATGACGAGGATGGCGGCAGTCTCGAGCCAGTTCATGATGATGGCCTTTCGGTGGTGCTGCGGGCGTCGTCGCGCTGCCCCGCGATCCATCGCGCGAACGAGGTGGGTGGGGTGCCGAAGTCTCGGAACCATGCGGTGGTGTCGGTCACGTCGCCGTGGCGATCCATGCTGGCGAGGACGCCCAGAGGCCTGGTCATTTCGCCCTTCAGGAACAGACGATTGATGGCACGCATGAACCAGAGAGGCATGATCCGCACCGCTTTCGGTGCGACTGGCTTGCCGGAGATTGCGCCCGCGTATGCGGCGGTCGCCTGCCGCAGCGTCATAGCCTGCTCTCCGGCCACCTCGTAGACCTTGTTCGCGGTTTCGGGCATCCCGAACGCGCGGGACGCAGCCGCCATGATGTCGTCAGCGGCGACAGGGCGGATCGGGTGCGGCTGCTTGCCGATGAGCATCGGGCGGCCGTCCGGCACGAACTTCGCGAGCGTTTCGTTGATGAACCCGACCCGGAACACGGTGGATGCCACCGGGCTGTCCATCAGGAGCTGCTCGCCGCGGGCCTTGGAGTGCTCCCACGGGTATTCGGCATAGGCGGGCTGGGCGAACATGCCAGAGATCAGCACCACGCGCCGCACCCCAGCCTCTTCAGCGGCGGCCGCGACATTCGCAACACCGTGCTCCTCGATGCGTCGCGCCTGTTCGGGGTCGCTCCCTCCGTTGAGGGTCAGCAAGACACCATCAACATCAGCAAACGCGTCTGCCAGCGTGCGGGGGGCCGTGACGTCACCCCGCACTGTCTCGACACCGTTGGGTAGCGATGCTCTTTCCGGCGAGCGAACGACCGCGCGCACCGTGTGACCGTCCGCCCGAAGGCGGGTCACGGCGTACCCGCCGAGGTACCCGGTCGCTCCTATGACAGCAATGCGTGCCACTGTCTTCTCCTAATAGGTAGATGGACTATCTATTTATGGATAGTAGTGTTATCCATTCGGAGGCGCAAATCGGCCGAGAGAGGTGCACGAGTGGAGATCCGGATGGCGGAGCTGTCGCGGCGGTCGGGGTTCAGCGTGCCCACGATCAAGTACTACTTGCGTGAGGGGTTGTTGCAGTCGGGGCGGCGCACGAGCGTGAACCAAGCCATGTACGACGGCTCGCATCTCGAACGCCTCCGACTGATCCGCGCCCTCGTGAAGATCGCCGGGCTGCCGCTGGAGCGAGTCCGAGAGGTTGTGCGCGCCGTCAGCAGTGAGTCCTCCGTGCTTGATGCGATGGCTGTCGCGCAAGACGCACTTGTTGGCGATGTCGGAGACGCGTCCGGCGACCAGGCGGCTGCGCAGTTGCTCTCGGAAGTCATAGCGGCACGCGGTTGGCGATGCGAGGAAGGCTCACCCGCACGCGCCGCAGCAGTTCAAGCCATAGCCGCGTTGCAGGCAGAAGACCTCTCCATGCTCCTGGATCGCCTCGATGACTACGCCGATGCTGCCGCCGAAGTCGGGCGCATCGACGTTCAGGCGGTCGCCGAAGCCGAGAGCCTTGAAGCGATGGTCCGAGGTGTCGTCCTAGGCAGCGTGCTTCGCCGACCGCTTCTTGACTCACTGGTACTACTCGCGCAGCAGCACTACGCCAACCAGCTCAACGAGAACAGCGAGAACGCCGGACGCGATGCTCCTGCGCGCCAGCCTCGCGCATAGTACGCATCGGCGGAGGCGAACCGCCCCAGCCGACGCCTCAAGACTCACTCTGTTCGTCTAAATGTGCTCCAGCGGTGCTCCTGACGGGTTGGCGAAGCATGGTGCGCAGCTTTTCGGGGGCAACTTTGCGGAAATCGCTGAAATAGATCTCGTGGTGTTTGCCGTCCAAGCGCAATCCGTGCTCGGGGATGAACTCGTGGTGCATTCGTTCGAGGACCGGGCCTTCGTCATCGAAGGAACCGTGGTGGAGCGTTTGCACGCACCGTCCCTCCGAGAGGGTTTCGAGGCGAACCTCGTCCAGCCGGGCGGGCGCGTTCTTGGCTCCGGCCTGTTCGACTGCGGACAGGTACGACGCGCGGTCGATCCAATCGGGGACCATCAGCATCATTGTCCAATCCCATTGGGATTTGTCGCGCAAAACGGTGAAGGAGTCCATGTCCTGTGCCCACCACACACCCTCCAGCGGTGGAACGACGTAGTCGCGGTCGAACTCTCGCTTGCTGATGAACTTCAGCTTGTAGGCGACGGGATACAGCGCCGACAGTGCTTCGGCATAGGCGGGAGCGGTGTTGGGGTCACCGTGCCCGTCGACCATGAGGTACTGCATGTCGGGGACCGCCACGATGCGGAACTCCCCACGCGGGGCTCGATAGCTATCGAGGGACTTCTTGAAGTCGATCTTCTCAGTCATAGACCGCCAGGCTAGCCGCGGCTCGATCAGCCGAAGCGGTTTCTGTTCCGCCAGCTGAATCGCGGCCGGCCGGGCTGGCCACCCCCGATCAGCAACAGCGTGCGGTCGATCTCGCGGAGCACTCGCTCCAAATCGTGCGGCTGGTGAACGCCCCTTTCCCGGACGCCCGGACGAGCTCGAGTTCGCGACCCACCAGCCCTACGTTGCGGGGTCGTCGGTCGCGCCGCCGGCACGGAGTCGATGGCTTCGATCGCGGATCGCGCCGGAACGGGAGAACTCGCCGCCACGGAATATTCGGGTGACCGTGTTCGTTGAAATAGATACCCCTAGGGGGTATACAGGAGGCATCATGACGAACCATTCGGCACACGATCACACCCGCGATTCAGGCCTCGGACGGACGGATCGCACGAGCGACAGCTCTCACTCTGAGTACAGCGATCACTCCAGTCACGCGGGCCACGGCGATCACCCCACTCACGTCGGCCACGACGATCACGCCGGCCACGCCGGCCACGCCGAGCATTTCCGGCGGTTGTTCTGGGTGATGCTCGCACTCGCCGTCCCGGTGGTGGCGCTCTCCCCCATGTTCGCCATGCTGGTCGGCTATCCGATCCCGGGAGGCGTGCTCACCTGGGTGGCGCCGATCATCGGCACAGTCATGTACGTGTGGGGTGGGCAGCCGTTCCTCACCGGTGCCGTCGCCGAGATCCGCGGACGCCGGCCCGGCATGATGCTGCTGGTCGGCCTCGCGATCACTGTCGCCTTCGGTGCCAGCTGGGGCGCCACGCTCGGCCTGCTCGATCACTCGTTGGAGTTCTGGTGGGAGCTGGCACTGCTGATCGTGATCATGCTGCTCGGTCACTGGGTCGAGATGCGGTCACTGGCGCAGACCACCAGCGCACTGGACTCACTGGCCGCGCTGTTGCCCGATCAGGCCGAGGTGGTGCGCGGCGACGACATCGTGACGGTATCGCCGTCCGAGCTGGCGGTCGGCGACGTTGTGCTGGTCCGGCCCGGAGCGAGCATGCCGGCGGACGGACGCATAGTCGACGGCGAAGCAGAGCTGGACGAATCCATGGTGACCGGCGAGTCCCGCACGGTGCGTCGCACTGTCGGTGACCGAGTAGCCGCCGGCACGGTGTCCACCGATTCCGCGCTCCGCGTCGAGGTGACCGCCACCGGGGACGACACCACCCTGGCGGGCATTCAGCGGCTGGTGGCGCAAGCCCAGGCCTCCAGCTCGCGGGCGCAGCGGCTGGCGGACCGGGCGGCCGGCTGGCTGTTCTGGTTCGCGCTCGGGACCGCAGCGCTGACCGCGATCGCTTGGGCGGCGCTCGGCTATCCCGACGACGCCGTGCTTCGCGCTATCACCGTGCTGGTGATCGCCTGCCCGCACGCGCTCGGGCTGGCGATTCCCCTGGTTGTCGCCATCGCCACCGAGCGGGCGGCCCGCGCCGGCGTCCTGATCACGGACCGGCTGGCGCTGGAGTCGATGCGCGAGGTCAGCACCGTGGTGTTCGACAAGACCGGCACCCTGACTAGAGGTCAACCTGCTCTGCTCGACGTCACGGTCGCAACCGATGCCGACCTGGACGAAGCCGGCGTGTTGGCGCTGGCGGCGTCCGCGGAAGTCGACAGCGAGCACCCCTCGGCCCGGGCGATCGTTCGGGCCGCCGACGAAAGAGGTCTCCACCTCCCGGCGAGTTCGGGTTTCCGCTCTGCGCCGGCACTTGGTGTGTCGGCGACCATCGACGGCAGCACCGTCCAGGTCGGTGGGCCACGGCTGCTGGAGCACGTCGGCGCTTCCCCGCTGACCACGTCAAACCCGGACGACGGCGCGATCGTGCTGCATGTCCTGCGCGACAGCCGGGTGATCGGACGGCTCGTCCTGGCTGACGAGATCCGCCCTGAGTCGTCCGAGGCGGTCCGGCAGTTGCACGACCGCGGTGTCTCGGTGGTGCTGCTTACTGGCGACGCCCGCTCCGTGGCCGATCAAGTGGGTCGCGAGCTGGCCATCGACACGGTCATCGCGCAGGTGCGGCCCGAGGACAAGGCGTCCGAGATTGTCCGGTTGCAGCATGCCGGTAACAAGGTGGCCATGGTCGGCGACGGGGTGAATGATGCCCCCGCACTGGCCCAGGCCGACATCGGGCTGGCGATCGGTGCCGGCACGGACGTGGCGATTGGGTCGGCCGGCGTCGTCCTGGCCAGCGACGACCCCCGCTCAGTGATCTCGGTGATCGATCTTTCCCGCGCCAGCTACCGGAAGATGAGGCAGAACCTGTGGTGGGCGGCCGGCTACAACTTGGCCACGGTGCCGCTGGCGGCCGGGGTGCTCGCCCCGATCGGGATCAGCATGCCGATGGCGATCGGCGCGCTGCTGATGTCGGCGTCCACCCTGGTGGTGGCCGCGAACGCGCAACTGCTGCGCCGCCTCGACCTGACTCCGGGTGTCGCGCGGGACGCCGAACGATAGCTGGCTGGCCATGGTCCGTACCTCGTGCAGCAGCATCCGCCGTCGGGCGGCGCTACAGCAGCAGGTAGAGGATCGGCAGGTTCGTCAGCAGGTGCACCAGCATCGCGATCACCAGATTGCGGCGGACCACCGCGATCACCGCGATCGCCAGTGCGGTCGGGAACTGGTGCAGTAGCCATGACGGCCCGAAGAAGGCCAGGTGGGGGGCGACGAAGACCGCCAGGCTCAGCCCGGCACCGACCCACGGCGCCCACCGCCGAGCACCGAACAGGGCACCCAGCCGTTCAGCCAAGAAGCCCCGGTAGACGATCTCTTCGGTGACCGCTGCGGTTACCGTCAGGATCAGGATGCCCAACACCCCCAGCCCTAGCACCACGTCGATGCCGTCGTTGCCGGTCTGCGGCGCGATCATGTCGGCGAGCCACGCCCAGGCCATTGCACCCCCGAAGATGTACAGCGCCCATTCGATGTCGGCCCAGCTCGGTCGACGGATCAGCAGCGAGGCGAAACCGAGGCGTTCCACACCGAACACGATCGCCAGTAGCAACCCGACGCCGATCCACTTCCATGGGTCGCCTGAGATCGGACCTCGTAGGCCGAACCAGAGATGGACGCCGGCGATCTCGTCGATCGGTGGACCCTTGTATACCAACCCGATGACGATCGCCCCGAGGATCAGCGACGCCAGCAACCGAGGCCTGCTCAGCGAGCTTGCACTGCGCGTCACTTCGACAGACGAGGCGCGCCGATCCGGGGCCGCCGACCGGCTGGATATGTCCGACATTCTTATAGAGTACTCACTCTAGAGTCTGTACTCTAGAGTGAGCGCTCTAGAGCTTCAGCAGACGGGACGAGTCATCCGATGAGCACAGACAAGCAGGGCGGACGACGGGACGCGATCATCGAGGCGGCGTACAGCTGCATGGCCAGGGGAGGTTACGACCGGACCAGCACCGCGCAGATCTGCACTGCCGCCGGGGTCTCATCGGGGACCTTCTTCCACTACTTCCCCACCAAGGCCGACGTCCTGGTCGCCATCCTCGAAAGCGGCCTGGCGAACACTGGTGAGGTGTTCGCCCGGATTCGCGTGGTGGCAACGCAGGACGCCCGGGAGGCGCTCAACCTGTGGTGCGAGCACGTCCTGCAGGAGGCGTCCGACGACGACCTGGCCGGATTCGACTCGGTTCTCGGTGCAGTTCCCCACCACCCCGGGGTCGCGGCCGCCCTCAAGGCCGAGAGCGCGGTGGTTCGCGACAGCCTTGCCGAGCTGATCGCTCTCGGCCAGACTCAGGCAACGATGCGGACCGACCTCACCCCGGCGCGGATCGCAACCTGGCTGGGCATCCTCGCGGACGGTCTGCTCGGCCACGCCGTCCAGGAAGGATCCTCAGGGATCGACCAGCTGCGTCCCGAGTTCGTCGACATCGTCGGTCAGCTGGTGCGTCCGCGGTAGCTGCACGCGCCGCCAGACCTCGGCGTCGCAAACCCGCCGGATCATTCAACGGAGACCCCGCGCCGTGGACGATCGAGCGTTCTGCCGCATGGAAGCGTCGATCCATAGGAAGCCCGTCATAGTTCGGACTTCTGTCAGAGTCCGTTCTAGGCTATTGGTGATGTACGGCCGCGGTGTCGTCGGCCTCCCGGAACGCTCAGGTGAGCAGCCCACGAGAACACCCCGTGGGCAGATCGGGGTGGCGTTCACCGCCCACCCCCGGCTCGTCTGCGATGTCGACGGAAAGACCAGAAGGGTCGACGTTGCGGCTGGCGCGACCTATCTGACCAGCGAAGCACCCATCGACTGGTGCGAGGTGCATGGTCCCACCGAGGCCATCGAGATCCACATCGACGCCTCCCTGCTCGCGGCGGCTGGAGCGCTCCACACGCCCAGCGCCTTCGCTGTTCGCGACGCTGTCGTGTTCGTTGCCGCCTCCCGCCTGCGCGCCAGCTACCTTCGCTACGGCGCCGTCGAGGATGTGTTCAGCAGCACGATCGCGCACCGTCTCGCGAGCCACATCGCCTACCGCTACGCCGCGACGCCGACCCGCGCGTCAAGTTCGCCCCGCCTCGGCTGGCGGGAGGTGGAGGTCGTGCATCGCTTCACCCGAGAACGACTCGCGACGACCCTGACGCTCGACGACCTCGCCCAGCAGGTGCACCGCAGCGTCTACGACTTCGCCCGTCTCTTCAAGGACACCACCGGGATGCCACCGCACCGATTCGTCACCACCATGCGGATGCATCACGCTCTCGAGCAGCTCCGGCACGGCGCGACGGTCACCGCCGCGGCGGCCGCGGTCGGGTATAGCAGCCGGGACCATTTCCGCCAGCAGTTCCGCGCCGCGATCGGAGCCGACCCCGGTCACGTCATGCGCCTCATTGCGCAAGAACGGGGCCACCTGGCCGCCCAGCCGACGACCATGCTGGAAGCATGACCTCGACGACCTACGCATTCCACACCCCGTGGGGCCCGCTCGACGGCCGCATCCACGAACCCGAGACCACCCCCGCCGCTGGGGTGGTGGTCGTGACCGGTTCATGGCTGACCGTGAAGGAGCAGATGCCGCTGCGCTACGCGGAGGCGCTCACAGAGCGCGGATTCACCGCGGTGACCTTCGACTTTCCGGGCTTCGGCGGAAGCGCCGGCGCACTGCGACAAGCCGAGCTGCCCGGCCAGAAAGTCGCGGTGATCGCCGAGATCGCCCGCCAGGTCACCGAACTCGGCGTCGTCCCCGGACGCAAGGTCGGGCACCTCGCCGTCTGCGCAAGCGCCCAGTACGCCCTCACCGCTCTGGCCGAGGGAGCACCCATCAGCGCCCTCGTCAGCGTGGCCGGATGGTTCCACGATCCCGCCACGGTCGCCGACCTCTACGGCGGACCCGACGGAGTGCGGGAGCGGCTCGAGCGCGGCCGCCAGGCCGCCGCCCGGTACCTCGCCGACGGCACCGTGAACACCGTGCCCGCCTACCGCGAGGGCGACGAAAACGCTGCGATGTTCATCGAGCTCGACTACTACGCCGACACCGCCCGCGGCGCCATCCCGGCCTGGAACAACGAGATGGCCGAACTCAGTTGGGAACCGTGGCTCCGCTTCGACGGACTTTCCCCGGCCGCCGCCGACATCGACACCCCTGTGCTCTTCGTGCATAGCGACGACAGTGTCCTGCCCGACAACGCGCGTCACCTCGCCGAAAGCATCCCCGGCGCCACGCTGCTCTGGACCGACGGATTCCAGACCGATTTCTACGACCTCGACCCCCAGGTGGGCGTCGCCGCCGATGCTGCCGCGGACCACTTCCGCACGCACCTGGTCGAGAGCTCCCAGGTGACCGCACCCGATACCCTCGTGCGCCTGGTACACGCGGTCGACCGGCTCGATTGGGACCGCGTCCGCTCCTGCCTCGCCGACACGATCGCCCTTGACTACTCCGAACTGTTCGGCGAGCCTGCCCGCGCGACGCCCCGGGACCAGCTCGTCACCCAATGGCGGGCTCTGCTCCCCGGCTTCGCGAGCACTCAGCACCTGCTCGGCCCCCTCACCACCGATCCCGACGACAACGGTCTCACCCACGCCAACGTGCGCGCCTGGCACTACCTCGGCGACTCCGACCCCTGGGTCGTTGCCGGCCACTACGAAGTCCGCCACGACGAGGCGAACCGCATCATCGCTCTCACCCTCCGCGTGTATCACGTCAACGGGCCCGACGACGCACCCCAACACGCCACCGAACGCGCGGCCCGCGAACCTCGCCATTGACCTCAGTTGGGCCTGACGGTCAGGATCGGGTGGCGATGTCGAAGGTCTCGACGAGCTCGTCGGCGTAGGCGTCGAGGTTGAGGTCGGGACGGGTCTGGAGCAGGAACGGGAGCCCGTCGACCGAGCGTTGGACCAGGGAGGCCATGACGAAGATGTCGAAATCCCGGAACACTCTCTCATCCCGTCCGCGGCGCAGAATGTCCGCGACGGTGGCGATCACCTGGGTGTCGGTGTCGGCGTCGTAGGAGCGGCTGGCCCCCGACTCGTCGTAGAAGCTGATGAAGATGCGTGACAACGCCTGCATCTCGGTGCGGTGTGCGTCGATGAAACCGACCACAGCACGGATGTAGGCGGCAAGTTCGGCCCGGGGAGCCTCGGCGGCGCCGAGCCGTTCGGACACATGTCGCCCGAGCTGCTCGTAGACATGCCCGACCGTGCTCATCATGAGGTCGTCGCGCCCGCCGAAGTGGTAAGAGATCAGCCGCGTGCTGCTCAGGCCGCCGCGCTCGGCGATGCGGGCGAAGGTGGCCGCCCGGTACCCGAGCGTCGCCACGGTATCGATGGTCGCCTGGATGATCTGACGGCGCCGTTCCTCCGGCTGCAGTCGTCGTCCCGCATCCGCCATCTCACCTCCGCGATCGGCGTGCCATGGGTACCTTGCTAGCATATCGTTTGTTACTCACCTAGGTAACAAGGGGATGGAGATGACCGAAATGCCGAGCAGCCGCCGCACGCCCTGGAGCGCGGCGTCGACGCTGGTCTTGCTCGCGCCGCTGTGCCCCGAGGCAGCCTTCAGCGGGATATCGGTGCGGACGACCTGGGTTCGTTCTGCCGTTGCTGGCCCCCAAAGGCGTCCTGCCGGTGCGCGAGTTCGTCGTGCGTGCCGGTTCCGAGCTGCCCGGATTGTTCGTGCTCGGCGTCATCGACGAGATCGCCGAGGACGGGTTCGGGAGGCAGTGCTATGACGGCCTCACAGATGGCGGAACCTCGCGCTGCTCGTGCTCGCCGTCGCCCTGGGCGCGATCGTGCTGTGGCCCCGGCGGCGGCGCGAGCACCGGCAGTGGGGCCTGCGGCCCGGGCGTCACACGCCGCTGCATTACCTGACAGGCATCGGCCTCGCCGTGCTCACCGTCGGGACGGCCTACGTCGCCCTGCTGGTCACCGGTGTGACCACGACCAGCGGCGGTCACCCGTCACCTGCTGGTGGATGGCGTGACGGCCCTCAGCTTCACCAGCGCCTTCCTCGCCGGCATCATGTACGGTCTCGCCTTCCTCGCCACCGGCTCGGTCTGGACCGCGGCGGGCATGCGCACGGCATGGAACATCACGCTGGGCACAGTGCTGGGATTCACCGTCAGCGGGCAGGCGCTCACCGGCTCGCCGATCGTTGAGCAACAGATCGATGGACCGGAGTGGGCGACCGGCGGCAGCTACGGCCCGGAGGCAGGCGTTGCGGTGATCGCGGCCCGTGTCGGCATCATCGCGATCCTGCTGGTATGGCTCCACGATCGCTCGCGTGGTGGGCTTAGTAGCTGATCATCAGCCGTAGTCAGTGCCTAGAACGAGTGGTGGAGCTAAGGTACCCAACTTCAACCGACTCGGGTCCACCAAGATCGCCCTGATGCGAGTACCCGTCGAGGCCGAAACTTCGTATGCGGTTGAGCGAGAGTCGACCGTAGGGCTACCACCGAGGGCAGCGATGGAAGAGATATCACTCGCACCGCCCATGCCGAGGACTACGTGCTCAAAGGCGGGCTCCTGCTGGCCGCCTGCGGCGTGCGGCGCCCGACCAAGGACGCCGACGCGAACGCCATCGGAGCGGACGTCACCGCCGATCACCTCATCGCAGTCGTTCACGACGTCGCCGCCGTCCAGACCTTGCCCATATCGCGGACGCGGTAGCGCTGTGGCGTTAGGGTGCGATCGGTGCCGGGCGTCGCCGACTGAGCCTTGGGTGGGCTTACGCATGATTGGTCTGCCTGGAGCCTGTCGAGCGGACGATCGAGCCGCCGGCCGCGAGCCGTGTCGACCGGATCGTGCGGTCGGCGCTACGTCAAGCCAAGGTCACTGTTACGTGCCGGATCGCAGGTCGACTGTCGTCGGCGACGAACTGCCCGTCGGATCCGGCGGCCCGGGGTCTTGTGGCGCCGGATATCGCACGGCTGCGGGGAAGCAGCGCAGCAGCGCGGCGAGCCGCGCGGTATTGCCCGCCACCTCGGTGTCTGCCCGCTTGACGGCGTCGTGCAGCGCTGCACCGGCGAACACCAGATCGCGCAATGTCGCCGCCTCCGACACGGTCAACCACGCATCGGGTTCGGCGTGCTCACCGCGGTCCAACTCGAGGCGCCCGCCCGCAACGGTGGCGCGGAACCGGTCGCCCGCGACGTCTAGCTGGCAGCGCAGCGACAGCTCACCCGCCAGTTCCGGATCGAAGGTCGCGCGCAGGGCGAACAGCAGCGCGTCGACGCTCAGTTCCGCCGCGCCGTCCTCGGGCAGCGGCGCGCGGCTGCCCCAGTGGGCGAGCGCGCGGAGCACGGGCTCCAGTTCCTGCCCGCGCTCGGTGAGCTCGTACACGGCGGCGGGCGCTGGCGGTCCCAGGCGCCTTCGCCGCACCAGGCCGTCGGCTTCGAGCTCGCGCAACCGCTGCGCGAGGACGTTCTGGCTCATCTGCGGCAGCCCGCGGTGCAGGTCGGAGTAGCGCTTCGGGCCGAAGATCAGCTCCCGCACGACGAGCAACGCCCACCGCTCGCCGACCGCGTTCAGCGCTCGCGCGATGCCACAGGGGTCGTCGAACAACCGCTTCTTGCTCATGCACCCCGAGTGTACTTGCACAACAGGTGTGAACGCTCCTAAACTAGGAGCAATCCGTTCGCAACATGGAGGTCGGTCACCGTTATCCGACGGTGACGACCACGCATCGAGAAATGGAGAGAAGCAGTGAACGAGATGACACTTCGTGTGACGTCCGCCGACGGTACGAGGATCGCCTACGACCGGAAAGGCACCGGCCCGGCGGTGATCCTCGCCGGCGGCACCCTAGACGACGGCGCTGAGAACGCGCCGCTGGCCCGGCTCCTTGCCAACCATTTCACGGTCTACAACTACGCACGACGCGGCCGGGGCGCGAGCGGCAATACTCCGCCGTACGCCTTGGCGCGGGAGGTGGAAGACCTCGACGCGCTGATTGCGACAGCCGGCGGCTCAGCTCACGTGTACGGCGCCTCATCTGGCGGCGCGCTCGCGCTGGAGGCAGCAGCGGCGGGTTCGGCGATCGACAAGATCGCGGTGTGGGATGTGCCGTACGTGATCGGGGACGACCTGTGGCCGAGGTTCAACCAGTACCTCGCGGACACCCACGAGGCATACAAAGCCGGGCGGGACGAGGAGATGCTGGAACTGTTCATGAGGCTTACCGGCGGACCCGACGCGGACATCGCGGCTGGCAAACAGCACCCGTACTGGGCCTTGTCCGTCGCGCTCGCCCACACGCTCGTCAAGGACGCCGTGGTCCTCAATGGATACAAGATCCCCACGAACAGACTTGCCCGCATCACTCAGCCGGTCCTGGTGACCACCGAGGGTCCGACCACCGAGCCTCAGTTCGCAGGCCTCCCGACCGACTTCTTCGACCGCTCCGCGAAAGCGATAGTCGCTGCCATCCCCCGGACCGAACGACACACGCTCGACGGGCAGGGACACGTCGTCGCCCCCGAACTCATTGCCCGTGTACTGAAGACGTTCTTCAACCGGAACGACCCCAGTGTCGACGGTGCATCGACCTAGAGACCCTCAAGCGACACCAAAACGGCATCCGCGCAGTCCTCGCCGACATCGACCGACGCCTCGCCAGCGAACACGACTACCACGGGGGATCACGCAAGCAACTCAGCACCGCGCCGAGCCTGCTGGTCGACTGCGCCACCCTGTACGCCCGCACCGACGAGCACGGCAAGCGACTGGCGAACCAAGCACTGACCAAACGGCATCGAGATCAGCGAAGACGAAAGGGCGACGATCCGGCTCGCTGAGCCCTTCGCCGCCCTCGCACCCGAGCCTGCATCGAGCGATGTCAGGTGTTCTAGTACGTCTTCAATTGTGGAGCTAAGGGGATTCGAACCCCTGACCTCTTCCATGCCATGGAAGCGCGCTACCAACTGCGCCATAGCCCCGAAACGGGCGGCCCGGAGAGCCGGGCACGAGCAAGAACTCTAGCCGATCGGTGACCGGCGTGCGAATCAGGATCAGGATCAGCCCGCACTCAAGCTCGCGCTGAGTGGGTGTAGGCGGCGCAGCGTGCTCACTGCCATGCTTATGGCGTGATCTCCTATGTGATTGCGACGCGCGACGAGGACCCCGAGGTCCTACGTCGCACCGTCGAGGGGATCAGGGCGACCACTCCGCGCCTGGACCGCGAGATAGTCGTCGTTGATGACGGTAGCCGTGTCGCCGTGTCCGGACTGGGGGATGACGTATTGCTCATCCGGAACCACGAACCGCAGGGCTCATCGTCAGCTCGCAGACGCGGCTTCGCGGCAGCGAGCGGCTCGGTGCTGGTGTCTCTGGACGCTCATATGAGCTTCGATCCAGGTTGGCTGGACCCACTGCTCGACGAAGCCGCCACGGGTGCCGTGGTCTGCGCGGCGTTCTGGGACTACCCGAGGGCGGAGCCCTGCGCCTGGGGCGCAGACCTCGCCTGGTCATCCACCCGCGCATGGGATGTCGGCACGCATCCGGGTCTCCTCGCAATCCACCGCCGAGAAGACCCAGGCCCTGGCGCCCACGACGTCCCGTCGCTCCTGGGAGCGTGCTACATGATGCGTCGATCCACGTACGAGGCGATCGGAGGATGGTGTCCCGTCTTTCGAGTGTGGGGCGCCGAAGAGCCGGATCTCTCGGTACGGGCGTGGAAGGCCGGCTTCCCGGTGCGCTGCGTCGCGGATTCTCGCGTGGGTCACCTCAATCAGCGCGCTTTCCGATACCCGGTTGCCTTCGATCATGTGGAGTTCAACCAGGTAGTGATGCTGCGGTCTCTGTTCGAGTACCGCACCATCGAGCGGCTCGAGCGCGACTTCGCGCCCCTCTCCCCTATCGTCGCCGGCTGGCTGTCATCGACACCTCTCGCCGAGTGGCGGACCCGGGCGCGGGCCGGCGCACTGCTGACCGACGGAGAGTTCTTCGCGCGGTTCGTTCCAGACCTCCATGCCCGCTTTGCAGCTCGCGATGTGCCTCAGTGAGACGTGAAGGCGAGGGGGTACTTTTGCCCGTTGACCGTGCCTCCGGGTGGGTGTTTCCTCGTGACTGAAGCCCGATAAAAAGGGGGCCGCGGTGTCGGATGAAGACGTCATGTTGGCGCAAATCGGCGGTGCCCTGCGCTTTCCCATCCTCGAAAAACATGATTTCGTCAACGGGATGACGGGGCTCGGGTCGGTAGCGTTTCGCGGCACTACGTACAGCGCACACAGTGGGGCTGAACTGGTCCCCGCCTTCTTCTTTCCGATGGTGACCCCGGGCGACCTGGCCGAGAAGGTGCATCTGCTGCTCGCATCGCGTGGGCTGGAGGCCACTCCCAGGTGGCAGCCCGAACCCCCCTCGCACGACGCACCGCCCGACCTGACGCGAGCCGATGCCGACGCCGTCATCGAGTACGTCGCTGCCCGCGTCGCCGTAGGCCCACAGGGACCGCTGCCGGACCACGCGTGGGTCGATGCCGTCGACTACGTGACGCACGCACTCGAATACGCCGATCCGCCGTCCGCGATGGACGATTGGCGTGCCACCGTCGCGGACGGCGAGATGAACTTGTCCGCTCGCACCGCCCTGCGCGACCTCGTGCAGTTCGTCCGCACTGCGGCCGTCGAGGGCCGTTGGGAGGTCGCCAGCAAGATCTGCGACTGCATGGAGGATCTGGTCGATCCCTCCATGGCGCCACAGCACGTCGGCGGGATCCGCTGACGGAAGTCCACACCTCTAGGAGGGTTGCATGCATGACGACAAGATCACCGATTTCACTGCGGATGACCTACCCTGGCTGAACCTGCTGATGCGGGGATTTCCCGCGGTCTCACACGGCTTCCGCGCCGTGATCGCTGTGGGACAACATCTTGACTTTCCGGTCGAGTCCGCCGAGCAGCTTGCCAAAGCCGTCGACGCGGGAGAGTACGGGTACGACGGTAAGACGACGATCCCCGTGGACCAACTCCCCTCGATGATGCCGGCGTACTACTTTCCGATCACCGGGGAGGACGACTTCATCCGGAAGGTGGCCGACGCCGCCGCACGACACAGCGCACCCGACGGCCCGAACATGCCGTCTGTCACGCTGCGGGAGGCCACCGCGGCAGCACCGGACAGCAAGCCTCCCTTTGAGTCCGTGGAGGAGGTCATCAAGGCGGCACGCCTTCGACCTCGTGAGGGTGCCACGGGCCTCGGCGGGGTGTCGAATCTCGCGCGGAGGGACTGATCACGATGTGGATCCAAGTCTGGAACTGCAACAACAGGCAGCCGATCACGAACGCGTGGTTCAGTGTCTCCGCCTACAACGCCGGTAACGGTTGGTACTACATGTACATCGCCTACGGTGCGAACTTCGGTGTGGGGGCGCCTGGGTACTACACGGTGTACGGCAACACGGACAGTTGGTCCTCAATGTGGGCGAGTCTGTGTCCGACACCGCCGCCGTCACCGACGTACGGACGCTGCTGGTCGGGGTGACAGCCACCGTATCCATCGGAGGCGGCACCACCAGCCGCCTCCGGTGGAACCTCGCGACATGGAGTGACGATGTCGTCGCGGCCGTCGGGCGGACCTGCCTCGAAGCTTGCGGAACCACGATCGACGGCGCGCGGCTGCGGACCACACTCGCCGTCGAAGAGCAGTGTGCCAAGGACGCTGCGGAGCGGTTCATCAATGAGCTTCCATGGGTCGCGGCCTCGATCGAGCGACGCGTCCACTGGCCGCGACTGCCCGTCGTCCTTGGTCTCGGATACCACCAGGGGATCGTTCTCCATAAGGTCGCACACGCACCCGCGACGACGCGGGATGCCGTCGCCATGCTCGCCGCCGTGCTGAATGCGACGATCGTCCTCTTCGATCGAATCGTTGACGAGCACCCGGTCCGGGCGGGCCTCGCGTTCGAAGTGGTCACTCCCGCGCTCGTGCGCGCCGCTTTCGACCCGCAGGGGCGGCACACGAAGTTCGACGCTGCGCGAAAGCACTGCGGCGATGACGACGAGCTCGTGGCGGTGGTCGACCTCATCGAGGGCTGGAGCGTGCTCGTGCAGCGGCAGAACGCTGACGGCCGACGACCATCGCAGTGGCGTCGCCTCGCCCGACGCACAGCACGTTTGCTGTCCGCACAGCGGCGCGCGACTATAGGCGTCGACAGCAAGCGGCACCAGGCTGCGCTGCGGAAATCCGTGGAACCCTCCCTCGTCGTCGCCGACCTGATCGCCGCTTCCAGTCGTCTCGACGCAGCCGCGACGGATGCTCTCGCATCGGCCGCGCTTCGCATCGGGCGGGTATTCGCCCTTGCCGATGACATGGCGGATCTCGCGGACGACGCGCGACACGGTCGCCCCAACATCCTGCTCCGTCACCTCCCCCGATCGGGTCTCGATGTCGCAGAGATGGTCGACTGCCTTGCGCGGGGAGCGCAGGAACTGTCCACGGAGTTGGCGGCGTCCGCGGGTTCGCCCGAGGCCGACGCCTTTGCGGAATCGATCGCTGCCGCTTGGCTCCGATGGGACGGGCATCCCGTCAGCCGTCGCCCACCGGATCGATCCGCACCCCAGGGGGCGGTGCGGTTTCTGCTCGCACAACGTCAGGCCGGGTACCCCGAGCTCGCACACCACCTCACTCTGCCTCGCGGACAACCAGGCAACCTCGAGATGGAGACACACGACGGCAGCATCTTTGGTCGTGCCACGGTTCTGGAGTCCCTCATCGACGCGCACCTGCACGGGCTACCCGTTGCCGACAGCGCGCTTGCGGCAGACATCCTTTGGCTGCTGCGGGCCCGTCACCCGGCCGGAGCATGGAACTACCTCCCCAGCGTGCCCGAACTCCCGCCCGACCTCGATGACCTTGCACAGGTCTATCGGGTTCTCGGCCGGTGGGGCGGCTCGGCCCTCGCCGGGATTGCGGATGCCGATGTTCGCCGGCCCTCGCCGGGATTGCGGATGCCGATGTTCGCCAGGTTCTCGACAGCGCCGCACCCGACGGCGGGCTTGCCACCTGGATCATCCCTGCCGGCCACCCGTTGAGGGACCAGATGCTCAACTATGTGGACGTCGTCGGAGGACGTGGTGCGCACGTCGACGTCATGGCCAATGCCATCGACGCACTCCTCGTCGTGGACCCACACCGGTACCGCGGATCAGTGCGCGCATCGGTTGAGTATGTAGCGCGCGCCCAGCAGCCGGACGGTTCATGGACATCTCGGTGGTACGCGGGCCCGTTCTACGGCACGGCACTCGCGGTCGGTGTACTTGCAGGGGATACCCGCTGGGATCCAACGTGCAAGCGGGCGCTGAGTTTCCTTGATGGGACGGTGAATGCCGACCACGGATGGGGAAGCGGGACCGAGGAGGCGCTGGCGACGGCATTCGCCGTGCGCGCGCTCCATCAACTGGTGGAGCCTGGGGACCCACGGATTGTCCGTGCCGTCCGCAGGCTCACCGCGCTCCAGGAGCCCGACGGTGGCTGGCCCGCGGGATCGTGGATCGGCTTCGAGACCCAGGACGGCCACGTCACCGCCGGCGGACGAACCATCGCCGCCCGACGGGCGATGGAGCGAACGATTGCGGTCCTCGCCGGACCTCATGACGACACCGACTTTCGCGCCGACCAGGACGTCGCCGGCATCTTCGACACCCTCCTTTCCACCGGATGCCTCACCGAAGCCACCCTGCCCAAGGAGTTGGCGGAGCAGCACGCGCGCACGGTTGGACCCCTGGGTGCGGACGTCGTTAGCGCAGACGGTTTCTCCCCGCCGCCGGCGGGTGAGGACCTCCCCTGGATGCTGCGGGAGAGCGGGCAGAGTGCGGGGGTCCCGCTTCCTGAGCCGGCCGTGGTAGACGGCGAGCTCAGCGAGGTGATACGCGGGCGACGCTCGACCCGCACCTTTGCCGGCGGCGGGCTCAGCACGACCGACCTCAGCACGCTGCTGTGGTGGTCGTGCGGGGAGCCCGCCGGCGATGGCCGTCGTGCCTATCCGTCCGGCGGCGCGCTCCGTCCGGTGGAACTGCACGTGCTTCCGGTGGCGACAACCGGCCTGGAACCCGCGATGCACCGGTATCGACCGACCACCAACTCGCTGGTACGGCGGGGACCGCGGGTGGCCGCAGACGCACTCAGCGGATGGTTCGTGGATGTCGACGCGGCCTGTGCTGCGGCGGTCATCGCCCTCACCATTGATCTCTCCCGCGGCGCGTTCGCACGGTACGGCGGCAAGACCTATCGGCTTGCGCTGCTTGAGGCCGGACACATGGCTCAGAATCTGAGCCTGGTGGCCGGAGGCCTTGGGTTGGCGTCCGTTCCCGTCTGTGGGTTCGACGACGCGGCTCTCGCCGAGGCCGCCGCGCTACGGTCGCCAGACGAAACGGTTTTATACGCCCTGGTGGTAGGACGGAAATGAACCTGGAGGCGGCTGACGACGCCCTTCTCGCGACTGCGGAGCGCGTCGCGAGCCTTCTCTCGGTGATGGTCGAAGTTCGCATGATGCCGCATTCCCGGGTGACTCAAGCAGCGGCCTGGATGACCGACGCTCGCGGACAGCGGGTGACGGAGCCCGACGGGCGATGGAGCGAACGATTGCGGTCCTCGCCGGACCTCATGACGACACCGACTTTCGCGCCGACCAGGACGTCGCCGGCATCTTCGACACCCTCCTTTCCACCGGATGCCTCACCGAAGCCACCCTGCCCAAAGAATTGGCCGAGCAGCACGCGCGCACGGTTGGACCCCCGGGTGCGGACGTCGTTAGCGCAGACGGTTTCTCCCCGCCGCCGGCGGGTGAGGACCTCCCCTGGATGCTGCGGGAGAGAGGGCAGAGTGCGGGGGTCCGGCTTCCTGAGCCGGCTGTGGTAGGCGGCGAACTCAGCGAGGTAATACGCGGGCGACGCTCGACCCGCGCCTTTGCCGGCGGCGGGCTCAGCACGACCGACCTCAGCACGCTGCTGTGGTGGTCGTGCGGAGAGCCCGCCGGCGATGGCCGTCGTGCCTATCCGTCCGGCGGCGCACTCCGTCCCGTGGAACTGCACGTGCTTCCGGTGGCTACAACGGGCCTGGAACCCGCGATGCACCGCTATCGACCGACCACCAACTCGCTGGTACGGCGGGGACCGCGCATGGCCGCAGACGCACTCAGCGGATGGTTCGTGGATGTCGACGCGGCCTGTGCTGCGGCGGTCATCGCCCTCACCATTGATCTCTCCCGCGGCGCGTTCGCACGGTACGGCGGCAAGACCTATCGGCTTGCGCTGCTGGAGGCCGGACACATGGCTCAAAATCTGAGCCTGGTGGCCGGAGGCCTTGGGTTGGCGTCCGTTCCCGTCTGTGGGTTCGACGATGCGGCTCTCGCCGAGGCCGCCGCACTACGGTCGCCGGACGAAACGGTTTTATACGCCCTGGTGGTAGGACGGAAATGAACCTGGAGTCGGCTGACGACGCCCTTCTCGCGACTGCGGAGCGCGTCGCGAGCCTTCTCTCGGTGATGGTCGAAGTTCGCATGATGCCGCATTCCCGGGTGACTCAAGCAGCGGCCTGGATGACCGACGCTCGCGGACAGCGGGTGACGGGTTTCGGCGCAGCAACCGACAGCGATCGGGCGCGGGCCCTCGCGATCATCGAGTGCGCGGAACGCTGGGCACTCGCATTTCCCGACGGCGAGATCGTCACCGGGTCGTGGCGCGACCTCTCGGACGTCGCCGTCGACCCACGCGCGCTGGGACTCTACGCCGAGCATCAGTACCCGCTGCCCGGGGTTTCACGGTTCGATGAGTCGGCTCCACTTGAGTGGGTGCACGTGCAGGACCTCGCTGGGAGGGCGGCGCTACTCCCCCAGGAGGTCGTGTATCCACGCGAGCCCCTTTGTCGGGACCCCCTCGTCGTCGAGACCTCGAGCGGGAGCGCCGGTGGACTCACGCTGGCCTCGGCCCTGGAAAGAGGCATGCGGGAGGTCATAGAGCGCGATGCCTTCATGCTTGCGTGGCACCGGCACGGGCGCACCCATGTCGCGGGTGAACTCCCGGACGACATCGCGGCCGAGATCGGCAGGCTGGGGGAAGCGGGGTGGATTACCGCGGTCCTGCGCATTGAGCAAGATATCGCGCTCCCGTGCGTGCTGATGGTGGCGGTGCAGGGATCTCGGTACAGCCATGGCTTGGGTTGCTCGCCCGACCCCGACGACGCGGCGCGGCGAGCGCTGGGTGAGCTCGTCTGCGGGCTCAGAGCCGACGGCGAGCAGCGGGCATTGCTCTGTGTCGCGCTGAGCGACATCCAGACCCCCGATGACCATCGGGCCCTGTATGACGGTGGATTCCTGCATTCCGAGCTGCGCGCCTTCCTGGGTCGAGCGGTCGCCTCCGACCCAAGCACCTTCGGGGCAGCCGCGGACTCTGCGACGGCGGCACTGTCGACGGCCGGATACCGCGTGCTCTACCGAGCAGTGGGAGGACCAGCTGTCCGTGAGGCCGGCCTACGCCTGGTGCGCGTTGTCGTTCCCGGGCTGGTTCCGCTGTCGTTCGGGTGGGGCAGGCTCCGTTTGGGCCTGGACCGCCTGCGGGGCAACGCCGGCGTCCTGGTGACACTTCCGCATTTCCTCGACTGAATACGTTCGGTGTTCATCTCGTTGTGACACAAGCAGAGTCGACCGTCGGACCAAGACCCGCCGGCCCGCGCAGTCTCGCCGCGATGGGCCCTGGCTCACGCACACGGTCTGGCCGCGGCGTCGTTGCTGGTCGACGACCCCCAATCCGTCTCTCAGCCGTCACTTGTCGTTCACCTGACGATCCGGGAGTGATCGCCTGGTCTCCATAGCGTCCTTCAGGTGCAGCCGCACTCCACTCCACGACACCTGGGAGCAGCATGAAGAGAACGCAGATCCTGGCCTCGAGCCTGGCCGTCGGAGCCATCCTGGTGGGCTCCATCGCGATGGCGACGCCGGCCGAGGCGCATCCCCGCCACCGGGGCGCCCAGAACGTCATCTATCTTCTGGGTGACGGCATGGGACGCACCCACGTGACGGCGGGAAGGGAGCGCTTCTACGGGGCCGCCGGACGCCTGAACATGGAGAAGATGCCAGCCCATGGCTTCGTCCGCACCTACTCCGTGCTGGAGAACTCGGGCCAGCCCGGGCAGCGCGACTTCAAGCCCAACCTGGTCACCGACTCCGCCTCGTCCGCCACCGCCTGGGCGTCCGGCGTCAAGACCTACAACGCAGCGCTCGGCGTCGACGCGAAGGGCAAAGTCAAAGCCACCGCGATGGAACTCGCCAAGAAGGCGGGCTACCGGACGGGCAACGTCAGCACCGCGGAGATCACCGACGCCACCCCCGCCGGCCAGGCCAGCCACGTGCTGATGCGCGGCTGCCAGGGCCCCACCTACTCTGCCGCCTCCTGCCAGAACCTCGACATCACTGGCACGGAACTGCCCACCGATGACATTCGCGTCACCCCGGTGGCCAAGCAGATGGCTCGCAACGGCACCGCCGACGTCATCCTCGGCGGCGGGCTCGCCCGTTTCGACGCCGCTGACGAGAAGGCGCTGACCGATCAGGGCTACCAGGTTCTCTCTTCGCCCACCGATCAGCAGGTCGCCACCCGTGCCGACCTGCGTCGCGCTCGTGGTGGCAAGGTCTTCGGCCTGTTCAACCGCGGCAATCTGACCGTGGAGAAGGCGAAGGCGGACAACCCGTCCGCGCCGCAGGCGAAGGAGCCGACGCTCGCCGAGATGACCACCAAGGCCATCTCGCTGCTCGACAACTCCAAGGGACGGCACGGCAAGGGCTTCTACCTCCAGGTCGAGGGTGCACTGATCGACAAGCGCTCGCACGCCAACGACGCAGCGCAGACCCTGGGCGAGATCAAGGCGTTCGACGACGCGGTCAAGGTGGCGCTCGACTTCGCCAAGCGTGACGGCAACACCCTGGTGATCGTGACCGCAGACCACGAGTGCGCCGGCTTCAACATCATCGAGAAGGGCACCTTCACCAACGCCGAGGCGGCGAACCCGCCGGTGAACGTCGACGCCGGCAACCCGGCGAACAACTCGAACCCGTCGCGTCCTGCCGGCACCAACACCAAGGACAACTCGCGCTCCAGCGGAATCATCAACGGGGAGGGCGCGAATGATCCGCACAACTTCGCACCAGCCACGTTCCGCACCGCGGACGATCCTCGCGACGTCAAGGACGGCACCGCGGAGGCCAGCCTCTGGCTGACCTACCTCTCCGGGAACCACACCGGCGCCGACGTCCCGATCTACGCATACGGCCGGGGCTCCGAGCAGTTGCAGGGCACGATCGAGAACACCGACCTGTTCCGCATCGTCACCCGCGCGCTGCGTGTCGCCTGACCGACCAACTCCGGACGGGGCGGGGCCGCAAGGCCCCGCCCCGCTCCCTTTCCTCCAGGAGGATCCGCTTGTCCCGCCCGCATACTCTCTCGTCGGCCCTCGTCGTGGCGGCCGCCGCGCTGCTCAGCTTCACCTCCGGCTGTGCCGCTCCACAGCCAGCGGCGTCCCAGCCACCCGCTTCCACCGCTCCGGCGAGCGAGCGGCCGTCCGCCCCGAAGGCGGCACCCGCCACGTCCCAAACCCCGATGCCCGGCCTGCAGACGGCGCGTCCGACCGAGGGCAAGGTGGTGCTCGTCGATGGGCCGTTCAACGACCGGTTCCATATCGACAGCCTCGCCTTCGACGGCGCGCGGGTCACCGGCGAAGTGGTGGTGACCAGCGATGTCAGCGAGATCATCGACCTGCAGGTACAGGTCGGCTTCCATGACGCCAAGGGTGCGTTGATCGGGTCGGCCAGCTTCGACCACCATGGTCATGGCCATGATGAGTCGGACCATGCGACCCACTCTCCGGAGGATCACCCGTCGGTCGCGTTCGAGATCGCAGTGCCCGCCAACCTCGCCGGCGCGGCGGTCTCGGCCAGCGTCGGGGTGCCGGTGCTGGTCAACGAGTGACAGGCCGGATCTCAAGCCGACGATTGCGGCTTCTTTCGGACTGTCGTTGCCGGCCCGACTCGGTCGGTGTCAGGCGTCGGGATTCTGCGGCCAGGCCGGCGTCCATACCTCGCGATCGGTGCGGGTAGGTCGTACCGACGCGATGTAGTCGAACAAGACCGCCAGCGACGGGTGCGGATTATCGCGCCGCCAGATGATCGAATGCGGGTAGATCGGGCTGGGATCGCGGAGGGGGATCAGACGCAGGTCATAGTCTTCTGGCCAGATGGGCCGTGGCGCGTCGCCGGCGATGGTGGCGAGGTCTGCGGATTCTGCGAGCGCATCCAGGAGCGCTTCGGTCCCGAAGTTCGGGCCGATCGTGTCGATGGTGAGGTCAAAGGCGGTGGCGAACTCGTCGTAATACGCAGCCCATTCCGTGCCCGGAGTGTTGCCCGGCATCCAGATGCGATGCCCGACGAGTTGGCCGGGAGAGAGTTGGCCGGCTGAGGCGAGCGCATGTCTCGGGCCGACGAGGAGCCGAAGTTCATCGTCGAGCACGCGCAGGCAGTCCAGATCACTCGGGAGCGTGTCCTTCACCGCTCGGAACGTGGCGTCGAGAGTGCCGTTCTGGACGGCCTCGATAGCGGCGGTGGCGTCCAGCAGGGTCACGATGTCCAACGCGACCTCGGGGTGGGCCTGGTGGAAGTCGCGGAGCAAGAGCCCTGGTGCGATCCGCCGGCCGATCGGATCGATCCGCAGGGCGCGGCGGCCCGGACGAACCGACGCGATTGCCCGATCCTCAACGGCGAGCAGCTCCCGGGCATGGGGAAGGAAGGCCCGCCCGTCGAGGGTGAGCCGGACGCCGCGGGCTGCGGCTCGGACGAACAGTCGCGCCCCCAGCGTCCGCTCCAGTGCGGCGATCCGCTTGGACACAGCCTGCTGGGTGATGCCCAGGTCGGACGCCGCCTCCTGAAACTGCCCAAGATCCGCCACTGAGACGAAGGTGCGCACGAGGCCGAGGTTCATCCCCTCATCCTAAATAATCCACCACTGGTTGTGAATCTGCCCGACCAGTTGTTTGCCGTTTCGCTTGTCCGGCTGATTCGCTGAAGCAATATCAACCACTGGTTGTAGGAGGTTTCGTGCGTTCGAGTCGGCTCAGCAGCGACTTCGATCGACTGTGGGTCGCGTTCGCGTCCAGCTCGTTGGGTACCGGGCTCGCCTTCGGCGCCCTGCCGCTTATCGCCGTGCACGTCCTGCACGCCGACACCTTCGAGGTCTCGCTGCTGGCGGCGGCCGGCCTCGCCGTCGGCTCCATCGTGGCGATGCCGCTGGGGCCATGGATCGAGTTCCACCGCAAGAAGCCGCTGATGGTCGCCATGGATCTGGTTCGTTCCTCGCGATGGCGAGCGTGCCGGCGACCTTTGCTCTCGGATGCCTGACCTTCGCACAACTGCTCGCAGTCACGATCATCAGCGCAACCGCGAACATCGCCTTCGGTTCGGCAAGTGGGGCCGTCCTGAAGCAGTTGGTGCCGTCCGGCTCCCTCGTCTTCGCCAACAGCCGCTTCGAGGCGACGACCTGGACCACGACCGCCGCCGGGCCGCCGCTGGGCGGTGCCCTGATCAGCGTGTTCGGTCCCGTCGTCACCGTGATCGCCAACTCCGCCAGCTGCCTGGCCTCGGCCTTCGCTCTGCTGACGATCACCGGCCGAGAGCAGCAGCCGGCGCGCCGTGCGGGCCGAGGGTTTCGGGTCGTCGACCTCATCGAGGGCTGGCGGTTCATCCTGGCCGACCGCGTGCTGCGCTCACTGTTCCTGAACACCACGGTCGTCAATGGGCTCATTCTGGCGAGCGACCCGCTACTCGCCGTGTTGTTGCTCCGCGAGTTCGGGTTCGAGGCATGGCAGTACGGCCTTGCCTTCGGCTTGCCATGTCTCGGCGGGTTGCTCGGCTCGCACCTGGCGACGCGGCTCGTGGCGCGCTTCGGCTCACAGAGGGTTCTCCATGTCAGCGGCACCCTGCGAGTCTGTTGGCCGGTCGCGCTCGTGTTCGCACGGCCCGGGATACCGGGCTTGCTCACGGTGATGGCGATCGAGTTCGCGCTCATCACCAGCATCGCCGTATTCAACCCGGTGTTCGCCGCCTGCCGTCTGCACAGGCTTCAACCCGGACAGGTCGCGCGCGCTCTCACCGCCTGGCGGATCAGTGGAAACGCGACCACTGCCGCGCTGACCGCCATTGATCATCTCCTCTAGTTGCGGGGATCGTAACGCGAAGCCACAAGGGCGGCTCGGTCGTGCAGCGCAGCCCGCAACTCGGCCGGAGCAATGACTTCTGCTGCGGTGTCGAGCTGCCAGATCGCCCACACCGCGTGACGCAGATCCTCGAACGTCACCTCGAGTCGGATCCAGCCGTCGGATTCGGGTTCCTCGGTGCGGACGGCGCGCGCGCTGCTGAGCAGCTCGTCGCGTCTGATGCCGCGGACCCTGACGATCACCGGGAGGTGGTTCTCGGACAGGAACTGGGCGGTGCGTTCGGCCCAGATGCGGTCGAGGTCGATCTGGGCGGGACGCTCGGCCGGCTCGGGGAGTTCCTCGGCCGTGAGCATCCGCGACAGTCGGTAGGTGCGGTCGTGTCCCGACTTGGTGGCGAGCAGGTAGGTGCGGTCGCGGACGGTGACCAGACCGATTGGATCGACGGTGTGCCAGCGCGCTTGCCTGTCGGGCGCCGCGTAGTGGAGGCGCAGCTTGTGTCCGGTCAGCACCGCGTGGCGCACCTCGCCCATGACCTCCTTGGCAACGCCTTCGGTGCTCGGACGACGGGAGAGCAGGTCGGTTTCGGGTTCGACCAGGAAGCGTCGGGCGGCGGCGTTCAGGGTGGCCCGGTGACCTTCGGGCAGGGCGTCGACCACCTTGCGGATCGCGGACGCGAGGGCTGTGCTGAGGCCGAAGACTCTCTCGCCTCGGCCAGACCCGGCGGTCAGCAGCGCCAGGGCCTCGTCGTGGTTCAGGCCGGTCAACTCGGTGCGGAAGCCAGGCAGCAGCGAGAACCCGCCGTGACGGCCGCGGTCGGCGTAGACGGGGACTCCTGCGGTGGACAGTGCCTCGACGTCCCGCAGCACGGTGCGCGTGGACACGCCAAGCTCGCCCGCCAACTCGTTCGCCGTCAGCCGGCCCCGCTGGCGCAACAACAGCACCAATGACACCAGCCGATCGGCACGCATGGCTTCATTCTTACAAAAGCATGACAGACGGTGTCGTGATTCGTTGCGAGGCTGATTCTACGGCGTCGAAGACGGTGACTCGCCGAGTCACAGTGCGCTCGCCGTCGCAACGAGAGGAGTGGCAATGGAACGAACCGCAGTCAACCCGGTGACCTGGTCGCAGGAGATGGGCTTCAACCAGGGTGAGCTGATCTCCGGGCAGGCCCGGACCCTTTACATCTCGGGGCAAACAGCCATGAGCAAGCACGGCCGGTCCGAGCACGACGGGGACATCGCAGCTCAGCTCGGGCTTGCCCTGGATAACCTGGAGGCCGTGCTCGGCGAGGCCGGCATGTCCCTGGCGAACCTCGTCCGCCTCAACGTCTACACCACCGACGTGGACGCGCTGTTCCCGCACTACGGAGTGCTGGCCGGGCGGCTGGGAGCCGCCGGCGTCGCGCCGGCGACCACGATGCTCGGCGTCACCCGACTCGCGATCCCCGGCCAGATGGTCGAACTCGAAGGAACTGCCGTCGCATAGTGCGACCTTTACCGCATAGTGCGGCCCTTACGAAGCGGGATCGGGAGGCGGCCTGACCCCGGTGTGGGTGTCAGCGTCCGAGGATGGTGTCGACCCAGTCGTAGACCACCCCGTTCCACACCGTCTGGCCGAGTCCGCCGCAGTGGCCTCCCGCTCCGCTCGCCGCGCTGAGGTGCACGCTGGTCGTGGGCGCGGTCATCGCCGGGGCGAGCACCGAGGCGCCCTGCGCGCCGCCCGCCAACGGGTCACCTTCGCACTCGACGAGCAGGGTGGGGCAGCTGATCTGGTCGGCGACGTGCAGCATGACGAATTCCCGAAGCGTGTCGGGGTAGCTCTTCATGTCGTGGACGCCGTGGGTGGCCATCCGTGCGCCGTAGAACTCGGCCTTGTCCGCGCTGAGTTCGGCCTCGATGGTCGCCACCGGTACAGCGATGCGGCCGATGAGGCCGCCCGGGATGTGCGAGCCGAAGTCGGGGTCCGGGGGGTCGCACACGAGTGCCGCGATGCGGTGCTCGAACGCCGCTGCTCGAGGGGCGAGGTAGCCGGCGAAAGACCGGCCGATGAGGACAAGGCGAGTGGGATCGACGTCGGCGCGGAGCTCGAGCCAATCCACGACCGGGGTGATGACGTTCTCGAAGTCAGGGCGCATGTAAAGGCGGTCCACGTAGAGCGCCTTTCCCTGCCCCGGTCCGTCGAAGGTCAGCGCGTTGTACCCCCGCTCCAGGGCGCCCGTCACGTACGAAAGCCCCTCCTCCGCCGTCGAGTCGTAGCCATCAGGCTCGATCACGGTCGGTCGCGGCGTGCCCGAAGAATCCGGAGAGAAGAACCATCCGTGCAGGAACGTGTCCTGGTACGGAATCTCGACCCGCTCAGCGGCGAAATCCAGACTCGGTGCCGCGAGGGCAAAGGTGCGGGCGTGCTGGGCGTAGGCATCCTGCAATCGGGGACCGTCGAGTTCATGCCTGAGGAAGAAGAAGGCCTGCCGGTAATACTCGCTCGCACGCAGATAGCTGTTTCGCGCGGTAATGGTGTGACCGTGTCTCTCGGCCGTCGCGGCTTCGTCGTCGATGCGTCGCGCCGCCTCGACCCACCCCCGGTACCAGGAGTCGGGCGTGGCTTTCGCGCCGATGCTGCGCGCCACCGCGAATGCCTCACCTAAGTCCGCGCTATTCGCGTACGTCGAGGCGAGCGTCCGCGCGAACTGGTCGTCGTACAGACCTTTGCTGAAGAACAGCGGGGTGCCCTTGCTCATGCGGAATCCTCTCCTGTCGCGCCGGGTGAGGCTGCTTCGCGCGGAATTGGTTGCAGCTGGACGCGGTGGACGGTTCGTCCGCCGATCACCACCAGACTCGGTGCCCGGAGGACATCGAGGTGGCGCAACGGGTCGTCGGGGACGGCGATCAGGTCCGCGCGCAGTCCCTGGCGAAGCAGCCCGCGGTCGGAGAGTCCGAGGCAGGCCGCGGCGTGGGCGGTCGCACCGAGGACGGCGTCCATGGTGGTCATGCCCAATCCGTGGAGTTGCTCGATCTCGGCCACCAGGCTCAGGTGGGGCACACCGGGACTACCCCCGTCGGTGCCGGCTACCAGCGACAGGCCGTGCTCCAGCAACAGGCGTCCGACCTGCAACCGGTGGGCGAAGTCGCGCAGCGAGAGCGGTGTGACGCGTTCCACCTGGGAGTGGGCGAAGGAGGCGGCCATGGTCGGGACCATCCACGGCCGATGTGCCCGCAGCACCGCCGTCACATCGGCGTCCGGCCACGAGGTGAGGCGCGCGGCGGAGGGCGCGTCTGGTGTCGCCGCGTCCGTGACGTCGACGCGGGTGAGGAAGCTGGCGTGCTCGATCGAGTCGACCCCGCAGCGGGCCGCCTGCGCGATGCCCGCCGACCCGTGGGCGTGGGCGGCGACCCGCATCCCCAAGCGGTGCGCGTGTTCGACCATGCCGGCGACGGTCGAGTCGTCGAAGACGGGTTGGGTGGGGTCCGACGAGGTGTCGGTGACCGACCCGGTGGCGATGATCTTCACCACGCGGGCGCCCTGTTCGGCGTCGGCGTCGATGCGTTCTATGCACCCGGCCAGGTCGGGGCAGCCGCCGCCCACCGGAGAGTTGGGTCCGTTCACGGACGTGATCTGGGCGGTGGATGGCACGATCTGTGGTCCGAGCGCGCGCCCGCTCGCGATCTCCTCGGTCAGCCGGAAGGCGACGTCGCCGAGCGCGCCCAGGTCGCGAACGGTGGTGATCCCCGCGGTCAGCAGGTCGGCGGCGGTTGCCCGGCCCTGCGCCAGCATCGCCTCCGTGTCGTGCGTGCGGACCTGCTCGACGATCCGCATGTCGCCGGGAAACGTGACGTGGCTGTGCACGTCGATCAGGCCCGGCAGCAGCGTGTTGTCCCCCAGATCGATGGTCTCGACGCCGTCGGGCTCGCCCACTTCCGCGGCGCGCCCGACCGCTTCGATCGTGTCGCCCGCGATCAGGACGGCGCCGTAGTCGATCGTCGCGCCCGACCCGTCCACGAGTCGGCGGGCGCGGAACAGCTGCCGCGTCATGACCGCGACTCCGGCGCATGGTCGCGGCCCTGCAGCTTCCACTCCAGCATCTTGAGCGCCGCAGGCAGGATGGCGATGCCATGGGGCATGCCCGCGACCGGGGCCGGATTCTCAAGTGCCGCCCGTGACCAGGGCTGGTCGGCACCGGAGTCCTCGGGGCGGAGCCCGATCTCTCGCAGCTGGTTGATCGCCATCAGCCCCGCGAACATCTCGTTCGGGTTCGCGCCGCCGACGCTCAGCGCGGCGACGGCCTCGGCGTAGCGCGTCGTGAAGGCGCTCGGGCGGATCGGCGCACCGTCCTCGGTGATGCCGAGTGCCGCCTTGTGCAGGGCGAGGCCCTGCTCCAGCAGGGTGTCCAGGAATGCCTCGGCCTCGTCCTTTCGGCGGAGCTTGAACGTGTGGCCGTCGGTCAGGATGGTGGCCTCGCCCTCCTGGAAAAGCGTGAGAGCCGCGCTGAGCGTGGTCTGAATCTTTAGTTGGTCGGAGTCTGCCATCACCGCGCACGGCCCGTTGTCCTCGTCGGAGAGATGCAGCACCCCATTGTCGCGCAGGTGCACGATCACGTGCCCGGCGCAGTGGCCCTGGCTGCGCAGCACGCGGACGGCGCCGTCGAGGAAGGTCCAGCCGGTGGACCGCACAGAACCGATCCGGATCCGTTCCAAGGGCAGTTCCTCAAAGGCGCGGGTCGTCGCGCCGAACGGACGCAGCGGCTGGAACAGCGACGCCACCTTGTTGCCGGCGAGCGACGGCGGCGCCGCCAGCGGCACCACGCCGACCAGCCGGGAGAATTGCTGCACCCAGTAGCCGGCCGGGTCGCGCATCTGGTCCAGGTCGCGGTCCGGCAGGAAGTGCTCCACGGGTACGCCGAGCTCGTCGGCCAGGTCATTGTTGCCGATGTGGTCGACGTGGCCGTGGGTGGTCAGCACGAGTGCCCGGGAGAAGTCGCCGACCTGCGCGATCGCGGCCTTCAGCGCGGCGCGGAAGGCGTCTGTCACGCCGGTGTCGACCAGGACGAGGGTGTCGCCTACCCGGTGCACGACAGCGTTGGCGACGTCGGGCTGGTCGTGGGCGACATCGAGTACTTGGCCGAGAACCAGAATGGTCCGGTCGTCGATCCGCAGGTGTTCGCCGAGTGTGGTCATTGGTCTGCCCTATCTGCAGGATCGGGATCCTCTTCGAGGGTTTCGTCGCCGAGATGTTCCAGGCAGGCGATGAGCTCGAGCGTCCCGGTGAAGGGATGGATGATGGTGGAAGCCGCGCGCCGGACGGTGCCGCTGAGGCGGCCTTCGGTCTCGCTGACCTCGACGACGAGTTCCATGACGACGACTCTGCCCCCCTCGGCACGCGAAGTCCCTAGGGACGATCCCTAGTCCCGAGTCCTAGGGGCCAGGGAGGACGTTCTTGAGCTGGCGCCGGGAGCGAATGCCGAGCTTCGCATAGACATTGCCGAGGTGGTACTCGACGGCCTTGTCGGTGATGTAGAGATCGGCGGCCACCTCGCGGTTGGTCATTCCGCTCATCACCAGGGCGACGACCTCGCGCTCGCGCTCGGTCAACTCGGGGACGCCGGGAGGGACGGGCACCGCGGGTGAGGTCACCCCGAGGCGTGCCAGGTCGCGGTGCACCCTGGCCTCGTAGGGGGCGGCCCCGGTGAAGGCCGCCAGCGCCGCGGTCAACCGTTCCCGGGCGGCGGCCCGGTCGCCCTGGGCGAGTAGCAGCCGCCCGTACCGGTGCGCCAGCTTGCCCCGGTCGAGCAACACGACTTCGGGTCCCAGCGCCGCGGTGGCCCGCTGGTAACCGGCCAGCGCCGCGGCGATCTCGCCGCGCGCCTCGGCAACCCGGGCACCGAGACCGAGGATGACCGCGTCGAGGTCGATCGAGCGCTCGTCCGCTGCAAACTGCAACCGCGTCAGCAGGTCGGCGGCGAGACCGACGTCGCCACCGTCGAGCGCGGCGTCGACGAGCATCGGCCACCAGGTCAGCGCGGTGGACATGGGCACCGGCACGACATTGGCGACAAGCCCCCCGAACACGGCCAGCACCTCGCGTGGGTCCTCCCGGGCGTCGGCGACCAGAGCGCGGGCGATCAGCATGGTGAAGGTAGCCTCCAGGCTGCCGAGCCGTTGGGCTGCCTCAGCGCCGGCCCGCAAGTGCGCCTCGGCCGCGGCCCAGTCGCCTCGCACGCAGCCTGCCAGCCGGGCGTGGACACACTCCGCCTGCGCCCGGACCCAGACCAGGTCCTCGTCGTCGACCAGTTCCGAGGCGAGCCGGGCGTGCACCGCGGCGGAGGTCCAGTCACCGGTGAGGATGAGGGCATTCGCGAGCTGCAGGTGCGCGCGCGGCAGCCGGTCACCCGCCAGCGCGGGAGCCGCGCGGGCGAGCTGGATCGCCGCGGTCAGATCGGCCACGGCGCGGGCAGGCCTGGCCGCGAAGAACTGCAGCGCCCCCCGAATCACCAACAGATCGGCGTCGGCCGGGTCCGTCACGACGAGAGGCAACCGCGGTTCGATCCTGGCCAGGCCCGCGACGGCCCCCGAGCACATCTGTTCGCCGACGGCCAGGGCGGCCCAGGCTTCTCGTTCGTCTTCCGGGGTCAGCTCGGGTGCGGCCAGCGCGCGTTCCGCCGACGCGATCGCCTCCACCCCGCGCCCGCCCGTGTACTGAAGGACCGCCAGCCGGACGGTCGCCGCGGCAACGACCTCGGCGGGCCCGTCGCATCCCGCGGCCCGCCGGAAGCTCGCTTCCGCGGCCCCGGCGTCGCCCGCCTCCCAGTCCAACAGGCCGAGAACCAGGTCGCGCCGCGGACCGTCCGCGCAGGCCACGACGGCGGCCCGATGCGTGGCCGCCTGCCGGTGCCGTCCGGCCGCGACCAACATCGCGACCGCGTCGAGCAACAGCTGTTCGGCCCGGACGCCCTCGGCGACCCGTGACGCGGCGAGCAAAGCGCGGGCAGCAGGCACCCGTCCCTGGCCGGCCGCGGACGCCTCGAGTTCCCTGCTCAGGGTCTCGTCGGGCCCCTCAGCGGCCGCGACGCGGTGCGCCAACGCCTCCCTGGTCCCGAGTTCCGCGACCGCCGCGTGATGCAGCGCGCGGCGTTGCGACGGCGACAGGTCGTCCCACACCGCCACCCGGTACAGCGGGTGTGCGAATAGCAACTCCTCGCCCGCCTCGTCGACGCGGGTCCGAGCCAGGCCGGAGGCCACCAGCGCGTCCGCCGCGTCGGGGGCGACTCCGGCGATCCGGGACGCGGTGAGCAGCGGCACCGGTCGTCCGACCACCGCCAGGGCGAGGGCGAGTTGCCGCGCCGGACCGTGCAGTGCGGAAACGGCCGCCAATGTCGTGGCGGCCAACGAGCGCGGCGCGGGCAGCGCACCCTCGCCACGGGTGAGTTGCTGTGGGTTCAGTTCGGTGAGCAGGGTCCGCACGTAGAGCGCGTGGCCGACGGTGTGGGCGTGCAGCCGGGCAGCGGCCTGCTCACCCAACTCGATGCCGTGCACCGCGCCGAGCTGCGCAACCTCGGACACCGCCAGGGCGCCGACGTCGATCCGCAGGCAACGCCGGGCGTCGAGATTGAACCGCGCCCAGCCGTCGGCCGCGCCGGGTCGGCTCGTCACCAGCAGGAGCACCCGATCCCCGGCCAGCCGGCGAACAGCGGTCAGCAGCACCGTTCGCGAGTCCGGGTCAGCCCAATGCAGATCCTCCACCACAATCGCGAGCGGACCCGCGTCCTGCAGGGCCGCCCACCACCGCAGGAGTGCCATCACCGCAGGGCCGGCTGGATCAGCACCACCGGCGCCGAGCTGACCTACCAGCGCGAGCGGCTCGTCGGCGTCGAGTTCGTCCGCCTCGGCCCGCAGCACGCCGAACTCCGGCGGCAGATCACCGACCAGCGCGTCGACCAGAGCAGACTTCCCCGACCCCGCCTCGCCTTCGACCCACACGAGCATTGGCCGTCCGTCCTGGACGCCGGCAACGCACTCCCGCACGGCCGCTCGTTCCGCCGTCCGGCCCACCAGCACCGGACCCGGCGCGGGCCGGGTCAGGCGCATAGCTCACACAACCGCAGCAAAGCTACCTCCCCGGTCGCCTCGTCAGCGGGTCCGCCTTTGCCAGCCCGGCTCGCGTTCATTGGCCGCAACTACAGCAGATCGCACAGAACTCGGCCCACTCCCGGGCCGGTTGTCTCACGGAACGAGTTGCCCATTGAACGGAAGCGCGCCGCGGAACGTCAGCGGCACGGCCCTGGCGTGCGCGACATCGGGACGGTCGATCGCCTGGATGTGCAGGTGCGGTTCGGTGCTGTTGCCGGAGTTGCCGCACAGAGCAATCACGTCGCCAACCCCCACCTGCTGGCCCGGACGTACCCGAATGCTGCCCCGTTGCAGGTGACAAAGCGCGACCACCGTGCCGTCCCGCTCCAGCAGCACGTGATTCCCGGCGAGCGCCGTCCACCCCATCGCGGCCCGGCGCTGCTGGGTCAGGACGTAGCCGACGGACGGCAGACCCCGGTAGGCGGGGTGGTCGGGCGCATCGTCGTACGCGGCGAGGACCAGCCCGGCCAGCGGTGCCAGAATCGGACGCCCGAAGCCAGGAAACCGGTCCGGCAACTCTGGGCGCACCAGGGAGCCCAGGGTGAACGGTGCGCTGCGGCCATTGTCGGTGACCGGCACGAAGTCGATGGCGTAGCTGGTCGCGAAGGCGCGGGTGCCGTGGCTGGGAACCCGGTCGGCCGGGCTGTTCTGCACCCGCCAGCGGCCGGTGAACGGATACGTCAGGTCGATGGAGCCGCTCATGGCGCCATACTGCCAAGTCGGTGACGAACTCGTGACCAGACTTGTTTCCTTGGCCTTCCGTTGCCCAACCGTCGACGGACCTGGGCCGACCAGGTCAATGCGCCTCGTGAGCCTCACGCAGCGCTGCCGCCGCCTCCACTTCTTCGTGGGTCAGCCCAATCAGGTAGAGGACGGCGTCCAGGTACGGCGCGCTGAGCGAGGTGTCCGCGGACGCCCGGACCGCGGGTTTGGCGTTGAAGGCGATCCCCAACCCGGCAGCGGCGAGCATGTCGAGGTCGTTCGCGCCGTCGCCGATGGCGATGGTCCTTGCCAGCGGCAGCTTCTCGGCGGCAGCCCATTCGCGCAGGGTGGACGCCTTAGCGGCGCGATCGATGATCGGTCCGGCGATCCGTCCGGTCAGCCGGCCGTCGGCCACCTCCAGTTCGTTGGCCCGGGCGTAGGTGATGCCGAGTGCTGCGGCCAGTGGCGCCACCACCTCGATGAAGCCGCCGGACACCACGCCGATCGACAGGCCCAGGTCGCGCAACGTGGCGATCAGGGTGCGGGCACCCGGCGTCAGCCGGACGGCGGCCCGCACCTCGTCCAGGATGCCGACCGGCAGCCCGGCGAGAGTCGCGACCCGGCGCCGCAGGCTCTCGGCGAAATCGAGTTCGCCGCGCATCGCTCGCTCGGTGATCGCGGCGACTTCGACCTGGCGTCCGGCGTGTGCGGCGATCAGGTCGATCACCTCGTCCTGGATCAGCGTCGAGTCGACGTCCATCACGACCAGCCGGCGGCCGAGCCGGGCCAGGCCGGCGGCCGAAACCGACACATCGAAGCCGGCGCTGGCCGCCGCCTGGGCGAGAGCGGGACGCAGTTCGGCGGCGTCCACCCTCGACACCCAGAGCTCGACCGTGGTCAGCGGCGTCCGGGAGAGTCGGCGAATCCGGTCGACATTGCCGCCTAGATCGGCGATAGCCCGCGCAGTGGCGGCCAGGTGCGCGGTCAGCAGCGGGCGTCCGAGAACGGTCACGATGGTGCGGTTGTACCGGGTCGGGTTGTCGCCGACACCCTCGGCCATCGCCACGCTGAGCCCGAGTCGCGCACAGGTGCCGGCCAACCGGTCGGCGAGAGTCATCGCAGACTCCGGAGCGGTCGCCATCAGCAGCCCGATGCTCAACCGCCCGCGCACCACCGTCTGTTCGAGGTCGAGGATCTCAGCATCGCTGCCCGCGATCGCCGCCATCAACCGGTCGAGCAGCCCGGGTGCGTCACTGCCGGTGATGGTCGCCGCCAAGGAATGCGTCGCGTGGCTCACGACCGGATTCTTCCACGCCCGCTCGGTCGCTCATCTCCAGCGCACCGCCGCCGGACGACCCGGGCCCACATCGACCAGAGCGCTCCTAGACTCCGAGTATGACCGAACGTCATTTTTCGTTGGTCACCCCGCTGGGCGACCTGTCCGCCACCGACCTCTCTATCGCCGGCGGCAAGGGCGCGAACCTCGGCGAACTGATCCGGGCCGGTTTCGGCGTACCGGACGGCTTCGTCGTCACCACCGCCGCCTATGACACCTTCGTCGCCGCGAACGACCTGGATGCCCGACTCGCCAGCACCGACTCCCCCGACGCCACCCGCGCCCTGTTCCGCGAGGCCACGATGCCCGCCGAGATCGCGGACGCGGTAACCGACGGCTACCGCCGGCTCGGTGAGGGTCCGGTGGCCGTCCGTTCGTCGGCGACGGCCGAGGACCTGCCCGGGGCCAGTTTCGCCGGCCAGCAGGACACCTACCTCAACATCACCGGCGCCGAGCAGGTGCTGGACGCCGTCCGTCGCTGCTGGGCCTCGCTGTGGAACGAGCGCGCCGTCGCCTACCGCGAGCGGGCCAGCCACGACGACGCGTCCGCCCTGAGCATCGCCGTGGTGGTGCAACGCCTGGTGCCCGCCGAAGTGGCCGGGGTGATGTTCACCGCAAACCCGGCCAACGGACGCCGCGAGCAGACCGTGATCACCGCCGCCTGGGGGCTGGGCGAGGCCGTCGTCGGCGGCCTGGTCGAACCCGACGAGTACGTCGTCGACCGAACCAGCCCCGAATCCACCGTGGATCGGCGAATCGCCGAGAAGAAGGTGATTACGGTGCGCACCGACGGCGGTTCCGAGCAGGTCGCGACGTCGTCGTCGCAGGCCCACCGGGCCACCCTCAGCGATGCGCAGGTCCGGGAGTTGGCCGCCCTGGGTGAGCGTGTGCAGCAGCACTTCGACTGCCCGCAGGACATCGAATGGACCCTCGCCGAAGGCGCCTTCCAGCTGGTCCAGGCCCGGCCGATCACCGCGTTGCCCGAGCCGACCGGCGACCTGCCGACCGAGTGGCCGCTGCCCCGTCCAGACAGCATGTACTTCCGGGCCAGCATCGTCGAACAGCTGCCCGATCCGCTCACCCCGCTGTTCGCCGACCTGATCCGAGTCGCCGTACCGGTCGGGTTGGACCGGCTGCTGAGCAGCTTCGCGAGCAACCTGGCCGGTCTCGACATGGACTTCCCGACCATCAACGGCTACGCCTACTACGACTACAGTCGCAAGGCGCTGAACCGGATGTGGGGGCTGACACCGGCGGCACTCAGGATCATCGCTGACCACGACCTCGTGCTGCGGCGCTGGCGTGACCTTGCCCTGCCCGACTACCGGGACGCGGTCGCTCGCTGGGTCGATCGCGATCCCTCGACGCTGTCGGCGTCCGAGACCCTGGACGCCGCCCGCGAGCTGCTGGGTGCCGCCTGCGTCTACTACAGCAACGTCCAGATGGTGATCCCGGTGGCGGCGACCAGCGAGCTGACCTGGACCGGCCTGTACAACGCGGTGCTGCGCCGAGACGGCGATCCGCAGGCGTCCGATTTTCTGCTCGGCTTCGACTCGACGCCGCTGCGGGCGGAGAAGTCGCTGCATGCGCTGGGCGTGTGGTGCCGCACGGTACCGGGTCTGCCCCAGGCGCTGGACGGGCTGACGGCCGGCGCGGTGCCTACTTCCGCCCCCGCGGGAGTCGACGGCGCTGACTGGACGGCGTTCCGCGACCGGCTGTCCGCCCACCTGACCGAGTTCGGGCACACCATCTACAACCTGGATTTCGCCAATCCGGTGCCTGCCGACGACCCGACCCTGGTGGTCGAGGCGCTCAAGCACGCCATCGCCGGACGCGGTGCCGATCCCGCCGAGCGGCAGGACGCGGCGTCCGAGCGCAGGGAACGGCTCACCGGCGAGCTGATGGCGCGGCTCGATCCGGTCCGCCGCAAGGCTGCCGCTGCCAGTCTGCGGGCGGCCCAGCGGTGGGCGCCGATCCGTGAGGACGGCCTGGCCGCGATGGGTCTGGCCTGGCCCGCCCTGCGCCGGCTGCTCCGCGAACTCGGTGGACGGCTCGCGGCGGCCGAGGTCGTCGGCCGCCCCGACGACGTGTTCTGGCTGACCGCCGCCGAAGCGGACGCCGACGCCGCCGCTCTCGATACCGGGGCTGCCCTGCCTGCCGACCATCGGGCCGCTATCGAGCAGCGCCGCCGGGTGTGGCGCGGGCAACGGCTGGCCACCCCACCGCAGTACCTACCGGTCTCGCGCTGGATGGCCCTGATGGACGACATGATGCCGGCCCGGGACGGCAACCAGACCGGCCCGGTGCTGAAGGGCACCGGTGGCTCCGGCGGCCGGGTGACCGGTCCCGCCCGGGTGCTCGCCGGTCCCGACGATTTCGCCGCGTTCCAGCCCGGCGAGATCCTGGTCGCGTCGATCACCACCCCCGCCTACACCCCGCTGTTCGCGCTGGCCGCCGGCGTGGTGACCGATATCGGCGGCGTGCTCAGCCACGGCTCGATCGTCGCCCGCGAGTACGGTATCCCCGCTGTGCTGGGCACCGGCAACGCCACCAAGCGGATCGCCACTGGTGACCTGATCAGCGTGGACGGAGGCACCGGTACCGTGCACCTGGACGAGGACGGGGAAGCCGGCCAGGATGTGGCAGCCAGGTCGAACGCACCGGTGTGGGGCTGGGCCGCCGGAACGGCCGCGGCGGCCGTCGGCGTAGTGGCTCTCGTTCGGCGTCGGCGCCGCCAGCGGGCGGCTTAGGGTCGCGGTGGACGGCCGCTCCCACCGCGGTTGCCCGCGTCCGGTTGATCGGCGCGGATGCTGCCGTCGACGTACCGCTGGATCGTCGGTCCGACCGCGGCGACCAGGTCGTCGTCGGACATGGCAGCGAACGGTTCGACCTGCCAGACGTAGCGCATCAGGCCGAGGCCGAGCAGTTGCGAGGCGATCAGGCCGGCCCGGGTGGCCGCGTCGCCGGCAGAGGCGCCGATGCGCGCCGGCCCCATCAGTTGGTGCGTGATCAGGTTCCGGAGCCGGTCTCTGGTCGGGCGATGGTGAGCGGCGATGAGCACGATCGCGCGTAGCGCCGGACCGGAATCCGGTGCCCGCCAGTTTTCGAGGGTGAGTCGGACCAGCGCCCGGCCGAGTTCTGCCCGCGGTCCGGCCCAGACCGTGGCCACCCGGTCCAGCCACTCCTTGGGGGGATGGGTGCAGGCGTCCAGCAGGGCGTCCTTCGTCCCGTAGTAGTGGTGGACGAGGGCGGAGTCGACACCCGCGCTGCGCGCGATCGCGCGGACCGTCGTCCCCGCATAGCCGTTCTCGGCAAACGCGGCGCGAGCCTCCGCCAGGATGCGGGCGGCCAATACTCCTTTGTCGTCGCGGGGTCCCGGCTTGACCGGCGCCTGATCGCTCACCTGCCTGCCTCCCGATGGTTGCTCTCGTACCGAGTCTCATCGTACAGTGAAACTAAGTGTCATCGGCTGATGAGACCGCGTGGATGCGTTGGAGGAGCCATGAAGCACAAGATCGCCGGGACCGAACCGGGTCAGCGCCAGCTCAACGGCCCGCAGACCACCGGTCGCACGTACCGCGACCTCTCCGAGCCGGTGCACGAGATGACCAGTGACCTCGACGTCGCCGTCCGGCTGCGGGACGGCGTCGAGCTGCTGGTGGACGTGCACCGGCCGGCCGGCGGCGGCAGCCACCCCGTGCTCGTCGCGGCCTCGCCGTACCCGCGGCAGATCCAGAACCTCGGCGCCCCGATGGGGTTCATCGAGGCCGGCGCGAGCGACTTCTTCGTGCCCCGCGGCTACGTGCACGTCGTGGCGAACCTGCGCGGCACCGGCGGCTCGGGCGGTACCTTCGGCATGTTCGACGAACAGGAACGGCGCGACGTCTACGACCTCGTCGAGTGGGCGGCGGCCCAGGAGTGGTCGGACGGCAACGTCGGCATGATCGGCATCAGCTACTTCGCGATGACGCAGTTGGCGGCCGCGGTCGAGCAGCCACCGCACCTCAAGGCGATCATGCCCGTCGCGGCGAGCCCCGACCTGTACGAAGCGGCCAGCCACTACGGATTGGTGAGCACCGGCTTCCTGACCCCGTTCCTGTCCATGCTCGGACTCACTGCCGACCGGTCGGACAAGTTCTGGCGCAACCGCCTGGTGGACGCCGTCCGGCACGTCCTCGAGACGCCGCGCATCCACGCCCGTTTCGGCGACATGAACGGTGAATCCGCGGTCGTGGCAATGAAGGCGTTGATGCGGCTGCGTCACGACCCGCACCCGTGGGACGACCTGTGGCGCGACGCGGTCGTCACGCATCCGCTGCGGGACCAGTGGTGGGACAGCCGGAACCTCGTCCCCGACCTGTCGCGGGTGACGGTGCCCGTCTACCTCGGCTGTGACTGGGAGAACGTGCCACTGCATCTGCCGGGCACCTTCCGCGCCTGGGACGCGTTGACCTCGGCACCCGTGGTGCGGGTCGCGCTGCTGGGGGACTTCGGCCTCACCTGGCCCTGGGAAAGCCTGCACGTCGAGGCGCTGGCCTGGTACGACCACTGGCTCAAAGGCCGCGACACGGGCATTCTCGATGGTCCTGTGCTGCGCTACGTGCTGCCCGGAGCCGACGGCTGGCGGCAATCAGACCAATGGCCCCCTGCCGGAACACTCCAGGAATGGGCGCTGCGCAACGACGGCGTGCTCGAGCCCGATGCCGGGGCCGATCCCGAGTCGACCGATGCGGGACGGACGTTCATGGCCTTGGGCGCCGGGCTGAACCGGCAGCAGGCCAGCCCCACCGACCCGCCGTCGCAACTGCACTGGACGAGTGCGCCGCTCACCGAGGACCTCGACGTGGTCGGGAACATCGAAGTGGTGCTGCTGGCGTCGGCCACCGCCATCGACACCGCCTGGATCGTCACCTTGTCCGACGTCGATTCCTCGGGCGCCGCAACCCCCGTCACCGCAGGGCATCTGCGGGCCTCATTGCGAGCGGTGGATGAGGAGGCGAGCCGACCGGGGGCGCCGGTCCTGGAATGCCGGGTCGCCGAGGCGGTGCCGGTCGGTGAGGTTGTGACCTACCGGGTCCCGCTGGTTCCCAACGCCCGGCGCTTCGCCGCGGGCCACCGGCTCCGGCTGAGCGTCAACAGCGACGATCAGGCCGCGGACACCCCGGCGATCATGGGCTTTCGGCACGCGAGCGTCGGGACCAGTTCGCTGAACACTGTGGTCGCCGGTTCGCGGCTCATCCTGCCCGTCGCGGACGATGTCGCCGGTTGAAAGCTAGCAGGCGGTCGTCGTCGGTCGAGCTTGTCGAGGCCTCAATCTGCGCGGCCCTCACGATGGACCGGTCAGACTCCATCGGCGACGTTGTTGTAGGACAGCAGCCGCCAGTTCGGCCCGCTCGGCTGTAGCACCGACCAGGAGGCGTTCCACAGGCCGCCCAGCGTCAGATTGTGCGCGTAGTCGAGGCCGAGCAGGAAGACCGTCGCCACCCGGAGCGCGAAGCCATGGCTGACCGTGACCACGGTGGAGCCGTCCGGGCTGGACTCCGCGATGTCCAGCAGCGCTTCGGCCACCCGGGAGCCTGCCTCGGCGCCGGTCTCACCGGTCGCCGAGCGTCGCGCGTCCAGGCCCTCGGCGAGCGCCTGGGCGAAGTCGGGGTGGGCGGCGAACACCTCGGCGTTGGTCATGCCGGCCCAGTCGCCGACGTTGATCTCCCGCAGCCGCGGCTCCAACTCGACCGTCAACCCGGTGTGTCGAGCCAGCTGCTGCGCGGTGGTCGCGGCCCGGCTCAAGTCGGAGGACACGATCCGGTCGGGCCTCAGGGCCGCGATCCGGGGTGCCGCGGCGACCGCCTGACTCACGCCGCGTGCGTTCAGGTCAACGTCGGCCTGCCCCTGGTAACGGCCTTCGGCGTTCCAGGCGGTCTCGCCGTGTCGCCAGACGATGATGCGCGCGGCGGTCATGAGTCGGCGCGCGGGGTGCCGGCGACAGCCTCGACCAAGTCGTCCGCCGCGCCGTCCAGATCGATGGCCGGGCAGTCCCGCCACAGCCGCTCGAGCGCATACAGGGCACGCTCCTCGGCGTGCATCACGTGCACCACCAGGTCGATGAAGTCGAGCAGCACCCAACGGTTCTCGCCGTGTCCCTCGCGACGGGCCGGCTTCGTGCCCTGCGCCAGCAGCGCCTCCTCGACGGCGTCCACGATGGCACCGACCTGACGGTCGTTGGACGCGCTGACGATCAGGAAGACGTCGGTGATCGCCAGCGGCTCGGAAACGTCGAAGGCCACCAGATCGTCGCCGAGCTTGTCGGACGCCGCACGTGCGGCGACCCTGGTCAGCGCGATCGCGTGGTCTGTTGCAGTCATCTGGCTCCCGGTTCGGCGAGGTCTAGCGGTAGAGGCCGCGTTTGGCGATGTACTGCACGATACCGTCCGGCACGAGGTACCAGATCGGCAGCTGCCCACGGACCCGGTTGCGGCAATCGGTGGACGAGATGGCCAGCGCCGGCACCTCCAACAGGGTCACCTTGTCGGGCGGCAGGTGCTCGATGTCGCTCGCACCCAGCGTTGTGCCGGGCCGCGTCACCCCGACGAAGTGGGCCAACTCGAAGAGCTCCAGCACGCCGTGCCAGGTGAGGATCTGGCTCAGCGCGTCCGCACCGGTGATGAAGAACAGGTCGACGGCCTCGCCGTAGTGGCTGCGCAGGTCGCGCAGAGTGTCGAGGGTGTAAGTGGACCCCGGCCGGTCGATGTCGACCCGGCTCACCGAGAAGCGTGGGTTGGACGCCGTCGCGATCGTCGTCATCAGGTAGCGGTCCTCGGCGACCGAGACGTCGCGGTCAGCCTTCTGCCAGGGCTGACCGGTGGGTACGAACACGACCTCGTCAAGGGCGAACTTCGCGGCCACCTCACTGGCGGCCACCAAGTGACCGTGATGAATCGGGTCGAAGGTGCCGCCCATCACACCCAGGCGTCGATGCCTGGAACCGTCATCGGTCCAGGCCAGCCCGGTATTGGTCATCAACTGTGTGGACGACTCTTACCGACGCCCCACACCACGCGCAGACCGATCATCAGCATGAAGAAGACCGTTCCGCCGATGATCCACGGCAAGGACGGGTCGTGCGCCGCCGCCGTCTCCAATACAACACCCATGCGCGGGATCCTAACGGGCCGGAGCCGCCTCGGCCACCGTCCGGGCCCAGGCGCGGCGACGGCTCAGCGGTTCACCTCCGGACGTCGCAGGTATGCCAGCACGGCCAGCACTCGGCGGTGGTCGTCCGGCGCGGGCGGCAGGGTGAGCTTGGCGAAGATGCTTCGCACATGCGATTCCACGGTCTTGTCGGTGAGGACGAGCTGCGCGCAGATCGCTGAGTTGGAGCGGCCCTGCGCCATCAGCGCAAGCACCTCATGCTCCCGGCTGCTGAGGACGGCGAGGGGGTCGCGCACGCTCGCCGCGTCCAACATGGCTCGAACGACCTCCGGGTCTATCACCGAGCCGCCGGCGTGGACCCGTTCGAGGGCGGCCACGAGCTCGGTCTCGTCGACGACGTGGTCCTTGAGCAGATACCCGAGTCCGCCGGCACCCTCGCGCATCAGCTCGGCCACGTAGTGCGCCTCGACGTGCTGGGAGAGCACGAGCACCGCCCGTCCGGGATCGTCACAGCGGATAGCCAGCGCCGCCTCGAGCCCCTCGGTGGTGAAGGTCGGCGGCATCCGGACGTCGACGACGACGACGTCCGGATCGAGCGCCACAACGGCCGCTCGGAGCGAGCCGAGGTCGGCGACATCGGCGACGACGTCGACACCGGCGCCGACCAGCAGCCGCACCAGCCCCGTCCGGAACAGTGCCGCATCGTCGGCGACGACCACTCTCACGGCTCAGCCCGCACCGGGATCTCGGCCCGGATCGTCGTTCCGCGGCCCGCCGGGCTGGTCACCTGGAAGGAGCCGCCCGCTGCGGCGACCCGGTCGGCGAGGCCACGCAGGCCCGACCCGCGACCGGCGTCCGCATCGCCCGGCCCGTCGTCGGAGACCTCGATTCGCAGCACGCCGTCCTGCGCCTCCACCGCGATCGCAACGTGGGCGGTGGGTGCATGCTTAGCGGCATTCGTCAGCGCCTCCGCGATCACGAAGTAGGCCGTCGACTCGACGGCCGCCGGGAACCGCTGGTCGGGCAGCGCCAACTCACCCAGCGTGACGGGCGACCGGTCGGCCAGCACTCGGACCGCCGGCGCCAGGCCGGCATCGGTGAGGATGGCAGGGTGGATGCCGCGAGCCAGTTCGCGCAGCTCGCCGATCGCCGCGACCAGCTCCTCGCTCGCCGCCCGCAGGGTCTCGGCCAGTTCGGGATTCCCGGACGCCTGCCGCTGCGCCAGCCGCAAAGCCATCGTCAGGGCGAGCAGCCGCTGCTGGGCGCCGTCGTGCAGGTCCCGCTCCACCCGCTTGCGCTCGGCATAGCCGGCCGCGACGATCCGTGCCCGGGACGCCTCGACCTCCGCGAGTTGTGCCGTGACCGCCTCATGCAGCGCGGCGTTCTCCAGGGCCAGCCCGGCGACCGCCGCCGCCGCTGCGGCCGCGTCCGGCTCGACACCCGGGTCGTGCACGAGTGCGACCCGCAACCGATCGCCCGAACCGGCGAATGCTACCCGGCGCGCGTCGTCGGGCAGGGCTGCGGCGGCACCGGCCCCGTCCACCCAGCCGTCGCCGGTGGGTGCGGTGAGCAGGCGGATCGTCGGATCCCGCAGGCCCAACGCCAACGCGCTCTCCAGATCGTCGGTACGCAGCGGGTTCCTGATCTCGCGGACGACGTCGCCGACGGCGGACGCCGCCACTCGGGCGTTGATCAGACCCCAGACGATGACGATGGGCGTCAGTATCTGGGCAAGCATCCGGACCTCGTAGAGCACTGCGAAGAACTCCTCGCCGGCGTTCAGCCACGACCCGACGGACTCGGCCAAATAGCAGGATCCGACCAGCACGATCGGCAGCCAGAGCGGTTGCAGATCCCGCCGCTGAACCGGGGATGAGCCTCGCCAGCGCTGCCCGAACGCGAACACGGTCAGAACGACGATGACCACGGTCGCGACGATTCCTGCCGAGCCGAGCGCTTCGTAGACCGGCAATGACGGCCACAGCGAGAAGGTGGCCCGGCAAAACATCACGCTGCAGTCGTAGCCGTCCCGAGCCCATTCGGTCCGGTCCCAGGTGGCCTCCCTGGCGAAGCTCTGGCCGAGGGTCCAGATGTAAGTGCCGATGATGACGCCGCGAGCGAACCGGGTCGTTGTACGCCCGTCCGGAAACACCAACACGATGTGCACCAGCAACACCGCGATCGACAGCCCCAACACCTCGACGGTCGCCTCGAGGTAGTACGGGAAGAGGGTGGCCCAATAGGGCAGGAACCACAGCACGCCGAACGCCAGCACCAGCCGCCCCACCAGATTGGCGGGCCTGCGGTAGATCGCGTACAGGCCCGCGCCCAGGAAGGAGGCCCCGGAGACGAACTCCAGCAGCCGGTTGTTGCCGAAACCCCAGGCCGCACTGACCAGTATCGAACCAACCGCGTACGCGAGGGCGAGCACCCCCGCGGCGGCGAACACGACGCTGCGGCGCACCCGCCGACGCGACCGCTGGCCCGCCTCAACGGTGAGGCTCTCACTCGTCATCGCCACTCACCACCCGGTCCAGCGCCGCCCCGCTGAGTTCGGCCTTCGCGACGAAGCCGGCGCCGGGCGTCCGGGCGTCGACGCCGAAATCAGCCAGGTCACGGCTCGAGGTGAGTACCACCGTCGTCAACTCCTGGACGGCGGCCGCCACCTCGAAGCCGGTCATGTCCGGCAGCAGAATGTCGAGCAGTGTCACGTCGGGCCGTAGCCGCGTCACCGCGGCGACCGCCGACGCGCCGTCCGCAGCCTCACCGACGACGTCGAAACCGTCGTCGGAGAGCATTCGTCGGGCCCACGCGCGGAACGAGGCGTGGTCGTCGACGATCAGGAGCGTAGTCATCACCCGGATTCTGCGCTTCGCCGTGGTCTGCTGTCATCAGGGTCAGCACCGAAGCCGACTTCGGCGGCTGCCCCGATGTCTGTCCGGTCCCCCCGTTTCTACTCTTCCGGTATGCGGACACGAGTCGAAGGCGGGGAGCGGTTGGCGGCCACGGCGCTGGTTATTGCCGCCGCGGCCGCCGCCGTGCTGACCGCCGTCCTGACTCAGTCGCCGGCTTCCATGGATGTGCCCGAGTCGCGGCCGGGGCCTCCCGTGGTCAGCTCGGCGTTGCCCGGCCCCGCTCCAGCCGCGACGGTACTGCAGCTGCCAGCACCCTCCCCCGTGCCGGCTCCGCAGCCCCCGGCTCCGGTTCAGTTGGCGGTCGATCACCAGCGCTGAGGACTCGGACGTCCAGTGCGACTGGGCGTCAGCCGCGGGTCTGGCCGTGCCCGGTGACGATGTACTTCGATGAGGTCATCTCGGCCAGGCCCATCGGCCCGCGGGCGTGCAGCTTCTGGGTGGAGATGCCGATCTCCGCACCGAAGCCGAACTCGCCGCCGTCGATGAACCGCGAGGACGCGTTGACCAGGACGGCGGCGGCGTCCACCTCGGCGGTGAACACCTCGGCCGAACTGCGGTCGTTGGTGACGATGGTCTCGGAATGCCCGGTGGTGTGGGCGCGGATGTGGTCGATGGCGGAGGAGACCGACTCGACCACGTCGGCCGCAATGTCGAGCGACAGGTACTCGCCGTCGAACTCGTCGACGCCGGCCGGGACGACGGCATCGGAGTAGGCCCGCACGGCGTCCGTTCCGTGTACGGTCACGCCTTGCTCCGCCAGCGCGGCCAGCGCCTTGGGCAGGAACTCGTCGGCGATCGCGGCATGCACCAACAGCGTCTCGGCGGCGTTGCAGACGCTGGGACGCTGCACTTTGGCGTTCACCAGAATGTCCAGCGCCATCGCCTGGTCGGCGGTGGCGTCGACGAAGATATGGCAGTTGCCGGTGCCGGTCTCGATCACCGGAACCTTGCTGCCGTTCACCACCGCGTTGATCAGCCCGGCTCCACCGCGCGGGATCAGCACGTCGACCAGGCCGCGGGCCGCCATCATCTCCTCGGTGACCTCGCGTCCGCCCTCAACCAGCTGGACGGCGTCCGCCGGCAACCCGGACGCCTCCAACCCGGCGCGCAGCGCGGTCACCACGGCCCGGTTCGACTCCAGCGCGGACGACGACCCGCGAAGCAGCGCGGCGTTGCCCGATTTGACGCAGATGCCGGCGGCGTCCGCGGTGACGTTGGGACGGGCCTCGTAGATGATGCCGACCACGCCGAACGGCACCCGCACCTGGCGCACCTGGACGCCGTTGGCGTTGGTCCAGCCGCGCACCACGTCGCCGACCGGGTCAGGCAGGCCGGCCAGGTCGCGCAGGCCGCCGACCATGCCGTCGATCCGCTGCGGGTTGAGCCGCAGCCGGTCGATCAACGCATCGGACGTGCCATTGTCCCGGGCCCGGTCGACGTCGCGCCGATTCGCCTCGAGCACCGCGTCCTCGGCGTCGGCGAGGGCGTCCGCCATGGCCTGCAGCGCGGCGTCCTTGGCGGCCCGGTTCAGGGTGGCCAGAGCGATGCTGGCCTGCTTGGCCGCCCTGGCCTGATCGATGAAGGTCACCGCCGCAGGATACCGGCGCCGCACCCACCACCACCGCTGGTCGAGCTTGTCGAGACCTGGGTGACCGTAGGAACCGTCCCCGGTGACCGTAGGAACCGTCCCCGGTGACCGAAGGAACCGTCCCCGGTGACCGAAGGAACCGTCCCCGGTGACCGTGGGGACGGTTCCTTTGGTCACCGCGGTTCGACCGGCGGCCATCTGCTTCCTGCGGCGTCAGCTTTGGTCGTCGAGCCAGAGCGAGACGACGACCTTGCCCGACTCCTGACTATTGCGGGCGGTCTGGAAGGCGTCGACGATGTCGTCGGCGTCGATCACATGGGTGATCACGCCGGCCAGCTGCGGGTGGGCGGCGAGCAGCTCGATCGCCTCACCGATCTCGTCGTTGAACCGGAAGCAGCCGACGTAGGTGACCTCCTTGGAAACGAACGGGGCCAGATTCACCCCGATCTCGCGGTCGGGCAGCATGCCGACCTGGGCGACAGTGCCGCCCCTGCGGACGGCGGCCAGCGCCGGGCTGATCGCCGGACCCACCCCCGAGCACTCGAAGACCACGTCGTAGGCCAAGGCGGGGATCTGCTCGTCGCGGACGTTGAGGGTGTGGTGCACACCCAGCGACTTGGCCCGGTTCAGCGGCCCTTCCAGGACGTCGGTGGCGGTCACCTCGGCGGCGCCCTTCACCACGGCCGCGGCCGCCACACACAGCCCGATCGGGCCGGACCCGGTGACCAGCACCTTCTTACCCTCGACGCCGCCGGCCATCACCATCGCGTGCAGTGCCACCGCCAGCGGCTCGGCCAGTGAGGCTTCCTTCAGGCCGAGGCCGTCCGGGAGCTCGCGGAGCATGAAGTCCTTGACCACCCGGTACTCGCTCATCCCGCCCTGGGTGTGCGGTTTGGTGGACGCCGAACCGAAGTAGCTGCCGTTCGGCCACAGGTAGGGACGATCCTCAATGCCCGGCTCGGAGGTGCCGTAGGTCGCCGGCGCGATCGTCACCCGCGTTCCGGCGGCCCACCGTCCGGAGGGATCCAGGTCGACCACGCCGGACATCTCGTGGCCGGGCACCAGCGGCTCGGTGACCACGAAGGCGCCGTTGCGGCCCTCGAAGTAGTAGTGCAGGTCCGAGCCGCAGATGCCGCCGTACATCATCCGCACCCGCACCTCGCCCTCGCCGGGCTCGGGAATCGCGGCGTCCTCGATGGTGATGTTCTCGGCGGAGTGGATCTTGAGTGTCTTCATCGACAGTCCTTTCGGTTTGGGTGGCGGCTCAGGCTGGGCGGGCGTCCAATGCGGCCTTCGCCGCCTCCCGGACGCCGTGGGTAGCGATGATCTGGACGAAGTCGGCGACCCGCTCGGTGAACTCGTCGCGCTGGGCCAGAGCCTCCGGGAAGAAGCCGCCGCGGACGATGGCCTCGACGTGGCCGCGAGTCGATCCGGCGCCGGCGACGACAGCCGCCAGCCGGTCCTTCGCCGGCTCGATCATCTCCGCGGCGATCGGGCCGGGATCGAAGCCGTCCGGTGGACAGACGCAGGCGATCCAGCCGGCCACCATCAGCGCCAGCTGCTGCGGCATCTCGCCCAGGTCGAGCATCCGCAGTGCCGGATCGGGCACCCGCTGCAGCAGCTTCAGCGAGCCGTCCGAACCGACCCGGGCGGTGGCGTCGCCGAGCGCGTGGTTGCTCCACCGGTCGAACAGCTGGGCGATGTAGGCCTGCGGATCGAAGCCGGACGGCAGCGCGATGCTGGGCAGGTATTCGGTGTTCAGCAGTTCGGTGACGCAATCCCGGACGAAGTCCTGGCCGAAGCTGGACGGAATCGTCGGCTGGCCGTCCAGACCGCCCAGGTAGGCGATCAGCGAGTGCGAGCCGTTCAACAGCCGCAGCTTGACCAGCTCGTAGGCCTCGACCTCGTCGGAGAAGATCGCACCGCCCTCCTCCCAGGCCGGACGCCCGGCGGCGAACCGGTCCTCGATCACCCACATGCTGAAGCGTTCAGCGGGCACCGGGACGGCGTCGGAGAGACCCAGCAACTGCTCGACCTTGGCCCGGGTGGAGGTGGTCATGCCCGGGACGATCCGGTCGACCATCGCGTTGGGGAAGGTGACCTGGGCGGTGAACCAGTCATGGAAGCCATCCGGGGTGGCGGTGGCCTGCAGGTACTGGCTGACCATCCTGTGCGCGGTGTGCCCGGCGGAGACCAGGTTGTCGCAGGACAGGATGGTGATCGGTCCGGCGTCGCCCTGGTAGCGCCGGATCAACGCCCCGGCGAGTTGGCCGATGCTGGTGCGCGGGGCGTCCGGGGTGGCCAGATCGGCACCGATCAGGTCGCCGTCGATGTCGAGGTCGCCGGTGACCGCGTTGCGGCAATACCCGTTCTCGGAGATGGTCATCGTGACCACCTTGATGTCGGGGTGCGCGATCTGGGCCATCAGCTCGGCGGTCTGTTCGGCGGCCACCAGGGTCCTGCGATGCACGTCCATCACGTCCACCCGCTCGCCTGCGCTGGAGAGTTCGAGGATCGAGTAGAGGTAGTCCTGGCCGGCCAGAGCGTCGACCACGCGCCGGGACCGGTTGGCGACCGCGACGATCCCCCAGTCGCCGCCCTGGGCGGCCATCGCCTTCGCGGTGTACACCGCTGCGTGGGCGCGGTGGAAGTTGCCGATGCCCAGGTGCAGCATGCCGGGCTTCGGCGGTGCACTAGCCCCCAACAAAGACCCGGTGAAAGTGGCTTTGGACAACTGTTCAGTCATGTCGATCACCAATCTGTGAGAGTGCCGTCGCGGCGCCGGACGACGGGTAGGTAGGCGGGTTGATAGTCGTCGGAACGGTGCAGGTCTTCGATCAGGGTAACGCCCAGTCCCAGCAGCTCGACGCGATCGATGAGGTCGGCCACGGTGCTACCGATCCACCCTGGCGCCGCCGCCGCCGGCGAGCTTGAGCACCTCGGCCTTGGTGGCCATCGTGGTGTCGCCGGGGGTGGTCATCGCCAGCGCACCGTGCGCGGCGCCGTACTCGACGGCCGTCTGCAGATCCGCTCCGCTGATCAGTCCGTAGCAGAGCCCGGACGCGAACGAGTCGCCCCCGCCGACCCGGTCGAGGATCTCCAGGTGCTTGCGGTCGGCCGCCTGCACCAGACCCGAAGAAGGTGACCAGGCCACGGCGCTCCAGTCGTTGTCGGACGCCGAATGGACGGCCCGCAGCGTGGTGGCGATCACTGCGAAGTTCGGGTACTCGGCGGCGACCTGTTCGATCATCCGGGCGAAGCCATCGATCGGCAGCTCGGTCAGGTTCTCGTCCACGCCCTCGATCTCGAAGCCGAGCGAAGCGGTGAAGTCCTCCTCGTTGCCGATCATCACATCGACGTATGTCGCCAGCTCGCGGTTGACCTGCTGGGCGCGAGCCTGGCCACCGATGCTCTTCCACAGGCTGGGCCGGTAGTTCAGGTCGTAGGAGACGATCGTGCCGTGGCGCTTGGCCGCCTGCATCGCCGCCAGTGCCGTCTCGGCCGTCGTCTCGCTGAGCGCCGCATAGATGCCGCCGGTGTGCAGCCAGCGCACCCCCAGTTCGCCGAAGATGTGCTCGAAGTCGACCTGGCCGGCTCGCAGCTGGGCGATCGCGGTGTGGCCCCGGTCGTTGACCCCCTTCGCCCCCCGGACGCCGAACCCGCGCTCGGTGAAGTTCAGCCCGTTGCGCACGGTGCGGCCCACGCCGTCGGAATCGGCCCAGTGGATCAGCGAGGTGTCGACGCCGCCGGCCAGGATCAGCGACTCGACCAGGTGGCCGACCTCGTCGTCGACCAGTGCGGTGATCACCCCGGATCGTTGCCCGAAGACTCGGCTCAGGCCGCGCACCACGTTGTATTCGCCGCCGCCCTCCCAGGCGGTGAAGCCGCGCGCCGTCCGGATCCGGGATTCCCCCGGGTCGAGCCGAAGCATCACCTCACCCAGTGCCAGGGCGTCGTAGCGACACTCGTCGGCGGGCCGCAAAGCCCACTGGTTGGTCATTGGGCGCGCTCCTTCGGGCTCGGCCCAGGTAGGCCGACGGACGCCGCCGCGGCCACCGCCTCGGCGCTGAGACGTTCGATCGTGGCGAAATCACCGGCGTCCACGACATCGGCGGGCACCATCCACGATCCGCCGACCGCGGGCACGTTGGGCAGCGCCAGGTAGTCGCCGAGATTTTCCGGCGACACTCCCCCGGTCGGCACAAACCGCACCCCCGAGAACACCGACCCGAACGCATTCAGCGTGTCTGCACCGCCGTAGCTCGAGGCCGGGAAGAACTTCAGGGTGGTCAGGCCCGCAGCCGTTGCCGCGATCACCTCACTCGGGGTGACGGTCCCGGGCACGATTGGGACCCCCCGCTCGGCCGCCCGGGCCGCGGCGACGGCGCTGAAACCAGGGCTGACCAGGAACCGGGCGCCGGCGTCCACCGCGAGGTCGACCTGGCCGGGAGTGAGCACCGTACCGGCACCGACCAACAGCTTGGGGTTCTTCGCCATCGCCGCGATCGCGTCCGGAGCGGCCGGCGTCCGCAACGTGACCTCGGCGATGGGCAGGTCGCCGGCAACCAGCGCCTCGCCGAGCCCTGTCGCCCGACCGGGGTCGCGCACCACGACAACGGGGACGATGCGACATGCGAGGACGTCGTCGAGAAGATCGGACACACCGACTCCGTTTCATCCATTGAAACTGACGGTTTGATACATGAAACATCTTTCAGTGACTCGCGTCGTTTGGCAAGTGGCATTTCGATCACCGGTAGCACCGTTGCGTTCAGCGAAACGGGGGTGCATGATCGGCCCATGACGGAAGGTCCCCGGGTCGAAGCTATCGACCGGGCTCTCGCTCTGCTCGCCGCGCTCGCCGAGGCGGGTCCTGACGGTGTCGCGCTCGCCGACTTGTCGGCTTCCACCGGGGTGAACAAGTCCACCGCATACCGGGCGCTGTCGACCATGCGTGCGCACGGCTTCGCGGCGCAGTCCGAGGCGACCGGCGACTACCGGCTGGGACCGACGGCGATGACCCTGGGCGAACGCTTCCTGACTCCGCACAATCTCGCCCAGTCGCTGCATCCGGCGCTGGTGGCGCTTTCCCGCGCGGCCGATGAACTCGTCCACCTCGGCGTCCTGATCGGCGACCAGGTGTTGTATCTGGACAAGGTCGAGCCGGAGCGCGCGATCCGCGTCTTCTCCGAGATCGGACGTCGCACCTCGGCGGCCCGCTCAGCGATGGGACGGGCACTGCTGGCCGCCCGCGCCGTACCGGACGACCAGTTGAGCGTCTACCTGCACCAGAGCGGACTGAGCCGGGAGCAGCTGACCGCCACGCTCGGCGCGGCTCGCAGCCGCGGCTTCTCCACCGAGATCGGGGAGAACGAGCCTGGTGTGGCTTGCCTCGGTGTCGCGCTCATGCGGGGTACCAACGCGGTGGCCGCGCTCTCGATCACGATGCCGTCCGAACGTCTGACCGAGCCACGCCAGCGCGACCTTGCCGCCCTGATCCGCTCGCTGTTGCCTCCGCTGCTGCCCGACGGCCTCTCGCTCTGGGAGCCCGAGGTCAGCGACCACGCAGCTTCACGATGAGCGCGTCGCGGTGGACGACCTCCCGGTCGAACTCGGGTCCGCGCTCCTCGACCAGTCGATGAGTGCTCTTGCCGAGGATGCTGGGCAGGTCGGCGGCGTCGTAGTTGACGATGCCGCGGGCCACCACGGCCCCGTCGGGGTCGAGCAACCGGACCGGCTCACCGGCCAGGAAGTCGCCGCGGACCGCCGTCACCCCTGCCGGCAGCAGGGACGCCTTGCGTTCCAGCACCGCGCGGACGGCGCCCGCGTCCAGCACCAGGTCGCCCTTCGCCTGCGAGGCGTAGGCCAGCCACATCAGCCGCCGGGACCGCTTCTTGCCGGTCGGCCGGAACAGCGTGCCGACGTCCTCCCCCGCCAGCGCCGCGGCGTGATCGTCGACGTGCGCCAGCACCACCGGAATGCCGCCGGCCGTGGCGATCCTGGCCGCCTGCAGCTTGGTGGCCATGCCCCCGGTCCCCACGGCGGAGCCGATCCGGGAGGTGTCCACCTCCAGGTCGTCCACATCGGCGACCTCGGCGATCCGCTCCGCACCCGGCTCCGCGGGGTGCCGGGTGTAGAGGGCGTCCACGTCGGACAACAGCACCAGCGCGTCCGCCCGGACCAGGTGCGCCACCAGCGCGGCCAGCCGGTCGTTGTCGCCGAACCTGATCTCGTGGGTGGCGACCGTGTCGTTCTCGTTGACCACCGGGACGGCCCCCAGCTGCAGCAGCCGGGTGAAGGTGCGCAGCGCATTGCGATAGTGGTCCTGCCGGGTGAGGTCGTCGACGGTGAGCAGCACCTGCCCGACCACCAGCGAATATCCGGCGAACAACGCGTCGTAGCGTTCGATCAGCAGCCCCTGCCCCACCGACGCGGCCGCCTGCTGACTGGCCAGGTCGCGCGGGCGGTGCTTCATCCCCAGCGCCGGCATGCCCGCCGCCACCGCACCGGAGGACACCAGCACCACCTCGCGGCCGCCTTGCCGCAGCTCGGCGAGGGTGGCGACCAGTCGCTGCATCCGCTCGGTGTTCAGCCCGCGGCGTCCGGTCAGCGAGGACGAGCCGATTTTGACCACGACCCGCTGGGCATCCGTGATCTGCTGTCGAAGGCTCACCGGCCCTCCTCGTAGTCGCTCTCAGCGCGATCCGCGTTGTCCTCCGGGCGGGCGTAGCCCTCCTGCGCCACCCGCGTCGACTGCTCCGCCTCCTTCGCCGCGTGATACTCGGCGTCCAGTCGCCGACGCCGTTTGACCGACTCCCGTTCCTCGAACAGGCGCTGGTCCTCACCGCGGCGCGACAGCAACTCGGCGCCGATCTCGACCTGCGGCGCGAAGTCGAACACCACCGGATGCTCGCCGGAGCCGATCGCCACCGCGTCGCCGGCCCGGGCACCCTGGGTCAGCAGTTCGTCCTCGATGCCGAGCCGCGCGAACCGGTCCGCCAGGTAACCGACGGCCTCGCCGTTGCCGAAGTCGGTCTGCCGCACCCAGCGTTCCGGCTTCTCACCGCGGACCCTCCAGACGAAACCGCCCTCGCCGTCGCCCTGCCGACGAATGCTGAACTCCGGTCCGCCGGCGACTGGGACAGGACGGATCACGATCCGCTTCGGCTCCGGCTTGGGGGCGGCGGCCCGACGACGAGCCACCAGGTCGGCCATCGCGAAAGTGAGCGCGCGCAATCCCTCACCGGTCTTGGTGGAGACGGCGAAGACCGGCAGCCCGCGAGCTTCGAGATCGGCCCGGACCATCTCGGCCAGTTCGGCGGCGTCGCCGACGTCCACCTTGTTCAGCGCCACCATCCGCGGCCGGTCCTCGAGCCCGCCGTGTGCGGCGAGTTCTCCCTCGATCACGTCCAGGTCGGTGAGCGGGTCGCGTCCCGGCTCGTAGGTTGCACAGTCGATGACGTGGACGATGGCCTGACAACGCTCGATGTGCCGCAGGAAGTCGTGCCCCAGGCCACGGCCCTCGGACGCCCCCTCGATCAATCCGGGGACGTCGGCGACGGTGAAGGTGACCTCGCCGGCGACCACCACGCCGAGGTTCGGCACCAAGGTGGTGAACGGATAGTCGGCGATCTTCGGACGCGCCCGGCTGATCGCTGCGATCAGCGACGACTTGCCGGCGCTCGGAAAGCCGACCAGTCCGACATCGGCGAGCACCTTGAGTTCGAGGGTGATCCGGCGGGCTTCGCCCTCTTCGCCGAGCAGCGCGAAGCCCGGCGCCTTCCGGCTGGCGGACGCCAGCGCAGCATTGCCGAGGCCGCCGCGTCCGCCCGCGGCGACGATCACCTCGGCGTCGGCGCCGACCAGATCGGCCAAGGTCTCACCGCTGTCCGCATCGCTGACCACCGTGCCCTCGGGCACCACCAGAACGACATCGTCGGCGTTGGCGCCGTTGGCGTGATCGCCCTTGCCGGGCTGGCCGTTGCCGGCTCGTCGCTGGGACTGCCGGTGATATTCGACCAGCGTGGTCAGGCCCGGATCGGCCCGCAGGATCACCGAACCGCCGTTGCCGCCGTTGCCGCCGTCCGGTCCGCCGAGAGGCTTGAACTTCTCCCGGTGGATCGAGGCACAGCCATGACCACCGTTGCCTCCGGCGACCGTCAAGGTCACGGAGTCGACGAACGAGGGAATGGCCATGGCGAACTTCCAGACATGTGGGTGGATGGCTCGGGATCGTCTCTCATCGTCCCACAGCAGAACAGAGCGGCCCGCATCGGCCCATCGGGGGCCGGTTCAGTCGTCGGGCGGTCCCTTTGATCACCGGGGACGGTTCTCCTGGACACCGGGGACGGTTCCCTTGGACACCGGGGACGGTTCCCCTGGTCACCAAGAGTCTCCGAAAGAACCGTCCCCAAGGTCACCGGGGACGGTTCCTCTGATCACCGGGGACGGTTCCCCGACGCGGCTTCTGGCAGCACGAAGGGGCGGTCCGTCGGACCGCCCCTTCGTAAAGCCTTGTTGTGTTACTCGGCCAGCGCCACGTTGACGACCTTGCGGCCGCGCCGAGTGCCGAACTCGACCACACCGGCCCGCAGCGCGAACAGGGTGTCGTCGCCACCACGACCCACACCCTCGCCGGGGTGGAAGTGCGTGCCACGCTGGCGAACCAGGATCTCGCCGGCATTGACGGCCTGACCGCCGAAACGCTTCACGCCGAGCCGCTGCGAGTTGGAGTCGCGCCCGTTACGGGAGCTGGATGCGCCCTTCTTATGTGCCATCTCGCGCTACCTCAGCCTTCGATTCCGGTGATCTTGACCTGGGTGTACTTCTGCCGGTGACCCTGGCGCTTCTTGTACCCGGTCTTGTTCTTGTACTTCAGGATGCGGATCTTCTCGCCCTTGATCTCGCCCAGCACCTCGGCACTGACGCTGACCTCGGCCAGCTTCTTGGCCTCGGTGGTGATGGACTCGCCGTCGACGAGCATCAGCGGAGTCAGCGCAACGCTGTCACCCACCGCCGCATCGACCCGGTCGATGTCCAGGACGTCGCCGACTGCAACCTTGTGCTGGCGGCCGCCACTGCGCACGATCGCGTACACGCCTGACCCACTCTCTTCGATCTCAATGAATGCACTGCCCATTCAGACGGGCGGCCGGACGAACCGACGCTGCCAACTAGCCCACGGGCACCGAGGATCAACAATACGTGCCCGGCCCGAACACGGTCAAACCGACGACCGACCGTCGCCGCGCCGCAGCGGACATCCCTCAGCAGCCCGCCGCGGTCGCTCACCCCAGCAGCAAGGGACCTCAGTCGGAGGCCGCCTCGACGATGCTGGCGCCGTCAGCCGCGCGCTGCACCGCCGCGCACCCTTCCTTGGCGCCGGCCAAGCTGGCGTACGCCTGCCCGGTCGCCACCACCTCACCGTTGCCGGCCTTGAGCCGGAACCGGAACTTCCCGCCGGCGTCCTGGTAAACCTCGAATTTCCCTGCCATCGGTGCTCCCTCGCGTCCCAGTTTCGGACGGCCATCGTCCGTTGTCATGGTAGGACCGGACGCCACTGGGAGCCAGTGCCCAGCCGACCTCAGGGGATCGGCCGGATCACCAGCCCTGCGGCCCCGCACGCCGGTCGCGGTCATCGCGCCGCGGCTCGCTCAGATCCCGCAGCCGATCGGCCAGCCAGTCCCGGGCCTGACCGAGCCCGCGGCCCAGATCGGCGAAGATCCTGCCCAGACTTTCGTCGAGCCGAGAGAACTCCTCGCCGTAGTGCTTGGCGGCAGCGGACGCCTCGGCCGAGATGCTGGCATCGGCATCGTCCTCGCGTCGCGGATAGTCCCCGCCAAGAATCGCCCGGTAGCTACCAGACTTCTCCCACCGGTCGAGTTCCCCGGCCCGGACGACCGCGAACGGGTGGGTCTGGGTTTCGACGATCAAGGCCCGCAGCAGCAGATCGCGGACGTCGTCATTGGCGTGATACTCGTGGGCCTGCGCCAGGAACACCTCCGGGTCGAGTTCGTCGATTCGCCCGCCCGAGGCCATCTTCATGTGTGCGCGCAGCGCGACACTCGGCTGCTGGCCGGCCAGCAGGCCCGCTCGGTCGGCCGACAGCTCCGACTTGCGCTGCCACTCCAGCAGGGCCGCCATCACCGCCCGGACGCCGAGCGCTCCGAGCGGAATCGCGATCAGGGTCGTCGACAGCGCCAGCAGGACCCCCAGCAGGGTCCGGTACACCGCGTGCCCGCTCAGTGCGTGCCCGAGCTCATGACCCAACACGAATCGCAACTCGTCGTCGTCCATCACCTCGATCAGGCCCGAGTTGAGCACGATCACCGGCTTGTCGAGGCCGATCGTCATGGCGTTGATGGTCGGCTCCGCCCGAATGAACAGCTCGGGCAGCGAACTGGCATCGAGCGCATCGCCGGCCTCGCGGTACAGCCGGTACACCCGCGCGAACTGACGCTCGTCGGCACGGACGGCCGAGCCGAGCAGCAGCATCCGCACCGCCCGCTCGTTGAGGAACCCGGACAGTTGTTTCAGGATCACGTCGAAGCCACGCAACTTGCGCAACGCCACCAGTGCGCCACGGTCGGCAGGGTGCTCCCAGGCGCGGGAGCTGATGGACGGCAGGCGTACACGGGAGGTCTCGCTCATGACGTCCAGTCTGCCCTGCCCGCACTACGCCCAAAGCGGTAGTTTTTGACTACGCCTAACGGGGTCCACCCTCGCATCCCGTCGGCGAGCAGCGATTCTTCGTGCTGCGCCGTATCAAGGGGACACCTGCCGTCTCATGACGCATGTGGGAACAGGGACGCTGATGGTTGCATCGGATGTGACAGGCCACCCGGACGCGACGGAGGAAGCCTCCATCTGGGTTCGGGCGGCAGCGTGTTTCGGCCGCTGGCAGGGCGGCGAATCAGCGGCCTTGGACGAGCTCGTCCGGCTGATGACGCCCGTGCTGTGGCACACGGTACGGGCCTACGGGCTGAGCCAGGCCGCGGCGGAGGACGCCGTGCAGAACACCTGGCTGGCACTGATCCGCAACGGCCACCAGGTGGCTCAGGCGGCCGCGATCGGCGGCTGGCTGCTGACCACCGCACGTCGCACCGCCTGGCGGACCAAGACCACCGACACAAAGGCCACTGCGGTCGAGGACACCCATCTCGCCGCAGGGCTGCCACCGACGGAGGCCGCCGAGACCAGCGCACTGGAGGAACTGGCCGGATCGGCTCTCTGGCTCCACGTGCGGACGCTCGACGAGCGGTGCCAGCGGCTGCTGCGCATCGTCGCCTTCGACGATCGTCCCGACTATGCGGGCCTCGCCCAGAACCTGGGGATGCCCATCGGCAGTATCGGCCCGACCCGGCGCCGCTGCCTCGACAAACTGCGCAGCTCGCTGGAGAAAGGTGGCCAACTGTGAATGCCGAGGAACGTGACCCCCTGTTGGTCGCCATCAAACAGATGTACTCCGAGCTCGATCCGCCGCCCGCCGGCCTGACCGAACGGGTGCTGGCCGCCCTGGCCGTCGACGATCTCGACCTCGAATACGAGCTGCTCACCATGGTGCACCGCTCTCAGCAGCTCGCCGGTGTCCGCAGCGGCGACGACCAGAAGCTGGTGATGGAGTTCACCGCGGCCGGGATCACCGTGATGCTGCGGATCAGCCGGGTCGACGCCGGCCATCGCCGGATCGACGGCTGGGTCACCCGCACCACCGACGCCGGCGATGCCGAGCTCACCGCCTCACTGTGGCAGGAGCAGGGCACCCACACCTCGCCGGTCGGTGCGCACGGACGCTTCGAGTTCGCCGCGGTGCCGCGCGGGCTCACCCGGCTGGACCTGAACGCCGCCGGCTCTGACAACGCCTTTCGCACGACGCTGTTCGAAATCTGACCACCGACCGAAGGACCCCTCGTGAGCGACAACACCACCCCCTCCGACGAACGTCCCGACCAGCCCCGCGCGCCGAAGCGTCCCAAGCGCGACTGGATGGACCGCGACCCGGTGGTCCCCCCACGATCGCTGATCGAGCCGTTGTCGGGCCGGGTCCTCGATCCCGGTACGGCGATGCAGGTCGAAGGCGTCAGCCCGAGGCCCACGGTCTATGTGGGCACGTCGCTGCTGGTCGCCCTCGATCGCCTGGACGCCGTCCTGCCGATCCTGCAGAGGGTGGGCGAACTCAAGGGCTGGACGGTCCGGATCGATGAGACCTTCGACTCGCCCCGGGTGACCGCGCCCGATCCGAAGGATCCGACGAAACGGATCACGCTCGGCATGGCCCGGTTGATTCTGGGTGTCTCCCCCGGCATGGCCGCCTCGTCTCCGGACGCCTGGGTGTTGCTGCAGTTGGCCCGGGCCGAGGCCGGCGTCCAAGCGATGGTCGGTGTGGGTCTGGATCACCTGATGATGACCTCGCCGGTGTGGGAGCCGCATCCGGTCTGGGAGCCCCACCCCGTGTGGGAACCGCACCCGGTCTGGGAACCTCACCCCGTGTGGGAACCGCACGGCGCACCGACGAGCTACGGTCGGCAGGGCTCCGGCGGCCGCCAGCCGGTGATGTACGTGGGCGAGCCGCCGGTGCGGCACGACAAGTGCCCAGTCCGTCCGCACGTCGCGATCATGGACACCGGCGTCGGCACGCATCCCTGGTTGGATCGGGCGGTAACCGAGGACACCCCCAGCCTGATCCCGCTCGATCCGGACAGCGACCCGGAGACGGGTGGTGATCTGGCCGGTCCGCTGGACGGCGAACTGGACACCAACTCGGGGCACGGCACCTTCATCGCCGGGCTGATCCACCAGGCCTGCCCCGACGCCGACATCTACTCGTGGCGGATCGTCGACTCGGAGGGTCCCGTTCCCGAGAACCGGGTACTCACCGCGCTGGTCGGACTGGTCGGACTGGTGCAGAAGTACTACGACCGCGAAGAGGGCGGCTTGCGCATCGACGTGCTTAGCCTCTCTCTCGGCTTCTTCCACGAATCCGACGACGATACCCTCACCGAGCATCTGCTCGGCGGCTTGCTCGGTGCCCTCGGTGTGATGGGCGTCACAGTAGTGTGCGCTGCGGGCAACGAGTCGACAGCTCGCCCGCAGTTCCCTGCCGCACTCGGCCCGTGGCGTCCGGCACCGGGCGGTCCCGAGAATGTCGACGCCTTCCGACTCCCGATCGTGTCCGTCGGGGCGCTGAACCCGAACGCGTCCGAGGCATTGTTCAGCAACACCGGTCGGTGGGTGCGGGCGTGGGCGTCCGGCGCATCCGTGGTGAGCACGATGCCGCCGCTGCAGGGCGGCTACCTGCCGCGGGCGCGGATCAGATACGACGGCCACGTCCGTGAGGACATCGACCCCGACGACTTCACCGGCCAGTTCGCGGTGTGGAGCGGTACATCCTTCTCAGCACCGCTGGTGGCCGGGCGGATCGCCCAGCACCTGTTCCACACCATGCCTGCCGATGAGGAGAAGCACCGGGCGACAGTGATGGAACGGGCGTGGGTTGCTGTAACTGCGGTGTCAGACATCGTGGCACCATGAGGGGATGCTGAGCGCCCTCGAACTGCATGAGCGGGCTCGGGTCGCCAGCCGGGCCTGGCGCTTCAGCCAAGCCCGACAGTTGTTGCTCAAAGGCTTGGAACGCGCGGACTCCGATGTCACGCGGGCGATCCTGGAAGGTACTCTCGGCTTCGTCGAAGCTGAACTCGGCGACAAGCAGGCCGGACTCGCACTGATCGACTCTGCCCTCGAACAGCAAGCCATTCTTCCCGCCGCCGAGGTCGGCAAACTGTATGCGCAGCGCGCGCTGCTTCGCACCCGGCTGGGCGAGGTGCGGCCGGCGCTGGTCGACTTCGCCGAGGCGATGCCTTTCCTGAGCGGTGAGGAGCTCGGCCGGGCCTATATGAACCGCGGAACGCTCTACCTCTTTCAGCGCACGATCCCGGAAGCCCTCGCCGATCTCGAAGAAGCCGTCCGAATCTTCGAGGAGGAAGGCCTGACCCAGCTGGCGAGGAAGACTCGGCACAACCTGGGCTATTCGGCGATGATGTCCGGCCAGCTCGTCCGCGGCCTGCAATTGATGGACGCCGCCGCGCCAGTGCTGCGCGCGGAATCCCTCCAGTTGGCGACGATCTCCGACCAGGATCGCGGTGAGGCGCTGCTGGCCGCCGGCATGCATGATGAGGGCCGCCAACATCTTGAACGGGCCGCCGTGCTGTTCGGACGAAAGCGGTGGATACGTGCGCAGGCGGAGGCCGAGCTGGTGCTGGCCCGAACCTGGGTGGTCGACGATCCGTCGCTCGCGATCCGCTGGGCACGCCGCGCCGCCCGCCGATTCCGCAGTCTCGGCGTCCCGGCCTGGTCGCTGTACTGCGAGGCCGTCGAACAGGCCGGCCGAATCGAAAGCCGTCGCGGATCGGCCGCACTGGCCCGACAACTCGCTGATCGGCTGGCTCGTCAAGGAATGGGCCGCGATGCCACATGGATGCGGGTGTACGCGGCAAAGGCAGCCGCTGCTGCCGGCGGCCCCGTACCGCGAGTGCGGGTGCCGGCCGACGCCGGCCTGCAGACCCGACTGCTGGGCTATGAGGTGCGGGCCCTCGGCCAGCGTTCCCCCCGGGCCGCGCTGCGGGTGTTGCGCGCCGGGCTGGACGAACTGCACCAGTGGCAGGCGAATTTCGGCAGCCTCGACCTACAGACCGCGACCGTCGGGTACGGCGAGCGGCTCGCTGAGCACGGCCTCGCGTTGGCCGTCGGCACCGGGAACCCGCAGTTGGTCTACGAATGGGTGGAATGGCTGGACGCGGTGTCCACCCGGATCGTTCCGCTCCGCCCGCCCGCCGATCCCGAGGCGTCCGCTGACCTCACCGAGCTGCGAGTGCTCGCCCAGCGTCGTCCCGAACCGGGCACCCGGGACGCCATGCGCCAGGCCGAGCTGTTGGACCGGGTGCGCCGACGGGCATGGACCGACCGCGGCTCCGCGACAGTTCAGCCCATCGTGGCGCTCGATCGCCTCCAGGCGGAGCTCGCTTCGACCGGAGCCACCCTGCTCGCACCTCTGGCTGCCGACGGCTGGGCCTGGATGCTGCTGGTCACAGCCACTACGGCGGAGCTGGTCCGACTCGCCCCCACCGCCGTGATTCGGGAATCGTTGTCGGGCCTGCCAGCCGATCTCGACATGGCCGCCGCCGATCTGCCGCCGATGATCGCGCAGAGCGTACTGGCCGGCCTGCGCGAGCGCGTCGCAGGGCTGGACGGGGCGCTGTTCGGTCCGGTGCGGGACAGGATCTCTACTCGCCGGCTGGTGATCAATCCGACCGGGATCTTCTCCGGCATCGCCTGGACGCTGATGCCCACCCTCACCGCGCACGCGGTGACGATTCCGCGCAGCGCCTCGGAATGGGTCACCAAGCGGGCATCACCCCACGAGTTCGCCAGCGCAGGCCTGATCGCCGGGCCGCGACTGGCCCGCGCCGAACACGAGGTCTTGGGGGCGGCCACCCACTGGCCGGACGCGGAGCTGCTGACCGGCTTCCAGGCGACAGCGTCCCAGGTCAGCGATCTCGCCGGCAGGGTCGATCTGCTGCATCTGGCCGCCCACGGCCACCACGTGGCCGACAACCCGCTGTTCTCGACGCTCGAGCTGGTGGACGGGCCGTGGTTCGGCTACGACCTCGATCAGCTGCCGCAGGTGCCCGAGACGGTCATCCTGTCAGCCTGCGAGGTAGGGGCCACCACGATCCGGCGCGGCGACGAGTTGCTCGGCCTCACCACAGCCTGGCTGCACGCCGGTGCGCGTTGCGTGATCGCCTCCCCCACCAGCGTGTCGGACGAGGTCGCGGCGGCCATCCTGCCCGACATGCACGCCGCACTCGCCGGCGGCCTGCCGCCCGCCGACGCGCTGGCGGCAGCCACGGCGCAGCACCCGGAGCTGCTGTCGACGTTCCAGTGCTACGGCGCCGGCTGGTAGGCGCGGAGCACGAACCCGGCCACCGCGTCCACCAGCGTCCGCTTCAACGCGTCGGCACCCGCACGGTCCGCCCTGGTCCGCGGCGCGAACGAATGCGCACCGGGCACCGCGACGACCTCGGGCTGCGCTCCCCCGGCCTCCGCGGCGGCGGCGCGGACTTCGTCCGGCGAACCGAACGGGTCGCGCTCGCCCTGGACGACCAGCACCGGCCCGCGCACCCCGGCCAGCTCGGTGATCCGGGAGTTCCCCGGCTTGCCGGGCGGGTGCAGCGGGAATGCCAGGCACACCACCCCCGCCTGGCGCTCGTCGTAACAGCGGCAGGCGACCCGTGCACCGGCGCTTCGTCCGCCCGCCCACAACGGCAGCTCCGGATACTCGGCGAGCAGGTGAGCCAGCGCGGGTCGCCAGCCCTCGTCCAGGATCGGCGGACGCGCGGCGACGCGCTTCCCGGCCACCCGCCAGGGCTGCTCGTGCAGCACCACCACGACGCCAAGGACCGGCAGCTGGGCGGCGAGCGTGACCAGGTCGAAGGCGTGCGTACCGCCGCCGGCACCGTGCCCCAGCATCAGCACGGCCCGCGGATCGTCGGCGCCGTGGATCGTGAACCGGGACTGCCCATGGGGTGTTTCGAGGGTCTGCACCGTCATGCCAGCATTCTCACCGCCGGGCCATCAAAATCACCTGTCACTATGGGGACATGGACGTGACCTGGGTGGGGGCCGCGCTCGGCGTGGCGGTGTTGCTGGTGTGGGCCTGGCGGGCTCAGCGGCGGAAGTTCGCAGATGAGATGTTCGCCGGCGTGATTCCCGGTCTGGTGCCGCTCGGTGGACAAGCGGAGACCCGGGTACCGGTGGCCGGCGGCAGCGAGTACAGCGGCGAGGTGGCGGTGGCATTCAATCCACCGCGGAGCGCAGGCCCCGGACTGGCCGGGACGGTCGTGGACGGCACTCCCGAGAACCGTGACGTGATGGCCACCATCGTCGATCTGGCCGCCCGTGGACACCTGAGCATCACCGTGGTGGAAAACCCTCAGACCCGCGGCGGCAAGGACTGGGAGCTTCACGCCGCCGGCAACCCGCCGGCGGATCCGCTCGACCGCATCGAGCAACGACTGCTGGACGAGCTGTTCGTGATGGCTGCCCACGTCCGGCTCTCGGAGCTGCCGGCACAGCGCAACCACGCCTTCAACAACTTCCAGTACGCCCTGGCCAACGCGTCCTACGAGCGCGGCTACTTCCGCCAGGTCACCGGAATGCACCCGGTCCGGGTGGTGTGGATCGTCGCCGGTCTGCTGTTGCTGGCCGGGCTCGGCTTCAGCAACGGAGCCCTGCTGGCGGCCGGCGCCGTCGCGGGCCTGGGCGGTGCACTGATCGGGACCCGCACCGGGCAGCGGCCCGTGCGCAGCGCAGAGGGCACCGCTCTACGCATCCAGACCCTGGGCTTCAAGCGCTACCTGGAGACCGCCGAGGTCGAGCAGTTCTCCTACGAAGAGGCCGCCGGCATCTTCTCCAAGTACCTGCCCTGGGCGATCGCCCTGGGTGTTGCCGACCACTGGGTGAAGGTGTTCGGCGATCTCGCCGCCCAGGCCCGCGCCGATGGCTACGACGACGGCTTCGACCTGGTCTGGCTAGGGGTGATGGGCTGGGGTATGCACGATGCCATGTTCACCCTGGCAATGTTCTCGGCGATGGACGGCTTCGACGGCATGGGCGACGTCGGCTCGCTGGGCGACGCCTTCGGCGATGCCGGCGGCATGTTCGACGGCGGCACCATGGACAGCCTGGGAGCCGACGCCGGAAGCGCGTTCGGCGACTCGGGCGGTTTCGGCGGCGACTTCTCCTCGGTCTCCGACGGCGGCGATGTGGGCGGCGGCGACTGGGGCGGTGGCGACTGGGGCGGCTTCGGCGGCGGAGACTTCGGCGGGTTCGGCGGCGATTGACCCTGTGCGGCAGGCCAGAATGCTGCCATGAGAGTCACCACCTGGTCGTTGCAGATGTTCCAGCCCGCTGCGCAGGCACCGCGTCCGCTGCCTGGGGGCGTCCGGCTGGAGCGGGCCGAGGGCATCACCCCTGAGTACGCCCGCTTCCTCTACGCCCTGGTCGGCGGCGACTGGCACTGGCATGAGCGGCTCCGCTGGACGCGAGAGCAGTGGCAGGAGGAACTCGCGGTGCCGGGCCGGGAATTCTGGGTGCTGTACGGCGAGGGCGTCCCGCTGGGCTACATCCATCTGCATCCGGTGGTCGAGGCAGACGGCACCCACGTCGAGATCCGCTACTTCGGACTCGCCGAACAGGGCCTCGGACGCCGCCTCGGCGGCCCGCTGCTGGAACATGGCGTCGCGGCGGCCTGGTCGATCCCGCAGCGTTCAGAGCTGCCCTGTGTCGCCCGGGTCTGGGTGCACACCTGCAGCCTGGACGGCGCGGCGGCGCTGACCAACTATCAGGCTCGCGGGCTGGAAATCTTCGCCACGGAAGAGACCGACGAGGAGTTGCCTGAGGCTTCCCCGGGCGCATGGGTGGCAAGCGGCGGGTCCGCTTCGACTGCGTAACGAACCTCAAGAGTCGTCGGTCAGCTTGTCGAGACCTCGGATGCCAGTCCCGACGAGCGGACCGGGCTCACAGCCAACCGTCCGGACTGGGCCCGCGCGCGAGCCTGTCGTACTGGGCCCGGGCGCGAACCTGTCGACGCCTCGTCCTGCCAGACTGGCCGGATGAATCTGCTGGCGACTGTGCTCGGTGTCGTGATGGCGGGATTGGCCGCCTGGGTGTGGGCCGTGACCCGGCGGCTGCAGGCGGATGAGATCTTCGAGGGCATCACTCCTACGAGGACGCCGTCGGCATCTTCTCCAGGTACCTGCCGCACGCGATCGTGCTGGGTGTTGCCGACCATTGGACGAGGGTGTTCAGCAATCTGGCGGCGGGCGCCGGCGGGCCCGGCCTCGAACTGGGCTGGCTGGGCATCAGCGGTTGGGGCATCGACAACCCGACCATCGACCTGGCGATGCTCACCAGCATGGCTGCTTGGTCAAGCAGGTTGGCCAAGCCGTAGGCGAACTCTAAGCGATGCCACCGATGGACCAAGTCAGGCTGCGGTTCTGGGGTATTGAAAGTCGACCCGGAACGGCAGGACGGCTGGTTCGTGGGGTAGGTCGGGTGGTCGACTTCGGTGAACGTGGCCGGTGGGCGTTCGGATGCTGCTGGTGCCGTCCGCGTGGGCGGTGTGGCGCCAGCCGGGGTGTTCTTTGACTTGGTTACACCGTTCGCACAGTCCTTGACCGTTGCGAAAGCTGGTGGCTCCTCCGGCATGGACCGGGGTGAGGTGGTCGGTGTGCCGGATGGGTGCTCCGCACCAGGGGGTGCGGCAGACCTCGTCACGAGCTTTGATGAACGCTTTCATCGTCTTGGGAAAGTGCCGCCGGGCCGATTCCATGGCCACCAGTTGGCCGCTGTCGGGTCGGACGTAGAGCCGGCGGACCCAGGCCCGAGCATTGCCGATCGCATCGGCGGCCAGTCCGCGGGCGATGGTGGCGGGGATGGGTCCGTGGTCGTTCATCCGGGCCGGGGTGGCACTGTCGCCCAGGAGTGCTTCGTCGGTGATCACCAACTGGATCTCGACATCAACCTCGCCTGCTTCTTCCTCGCCAGTGATCCGGGCAACGAGGGTGTCGGCCATCACCTGGTTCTTGGACCGCTCATCACCGGCGGCGCGGGCAGTGTCGGCCGCTGCCGTCAGTGCAGCGTAGGCGGCAACCCCCTGAGCGACAGGCAACAGGGCGGAGACCCGGGTCATGCAATCAGGCGCCGGCCGGATGGTGACGTTGCGGTCGGCCTCAGCCTGCCCGATCCGAGCGACCACGCTGTGCGGGTCGAGTTCGTAGGCGAGTTTCCGGGCCTCAGCGGCGAGCTGCCGGGTGGACAGCTCGGCGAGTTTCGGTGCGAGCTCGGCATCCACCATGCCCCGGTGGGTTCTTGAGAGGCAGGCCGTTTCGCGAGCCAGCACGGTGGTGTGCCATTCGGAGACTTCACCGGCGGTAAACACCGCCATGGTGTGCGGCATCTCCGCGGTCAGCACGGCGGCCAGACCGACCAGGGTGGCGGCTTTGTGGGGTGATTCGTGCCGGGCCAACCCGACCTCACCAGCCACCGAGGCCGGTACTCGTTTCGCGTTGCGGCCCTCAGCTCGCGCTTCGGCGTCCCGCAGCTGCCGCAGTTCCATAGTCAGTCGCGTCTGGGCGGCCGCAGCCGCGTTCTTGAGCCGTTCCAACTGCCGCATCTGATCGATCAGTTCGACCGGATCTCCACAGGCCAGGCCGGCGACCCCTTCCACCACGGTGGCGAGGGTGGCCGCGTCGAGCCTGGTCAGGTGTTCCATCCCTTGACTATAATCGATCATAGGTATGAATACAAGTAGTTGATCGACGTTTCTCTTGACCAGGCCCGAAGTGGGTTTGTGGCCGGTCGACCTTCAGCATGGCAGGCGCCACTGACACTTCTGCCGACAAACTCGGCCGGACGTGTCGCTCGGCTCGCTCTCCCCGACTTGCCGGATCGCATCTGCCATGCTGAACCTGGCCCGGACGCGAGAGGGAGCGGGATGGACTTCCACAATTTGTATGCCCACGGTTTTGCCCGCGTGGCGGCCGTCACCCTGCCGATCACCATGGTGCAGCCGGAGGTCAACGCGGTCGCAATCCTGGAGCAAGCCCGCGCGCTGGACGCCGAGGGCGTGGCGCTGGCCGTCTTCCCCGAGCTGTGCCTGACCGGGTATTCGATCGAGGATCTGCTCCTCCAGGACGTCGTCCTGGACGCCGCGGAGGCCGCGGTGGCGTCCGTGGTTGAGGGGTCCACGGACCTTGGCACCGTGCTGGTGGTCGGCGCTCCCCTGCGCAGCCTGCACCGCGTCTACAACTGTGCGGTCGTGATCCATCGCGGCAGCATCCTGGGCGTGGTGCCGAAGTCGTACCTGCCCACCTACCGCGAGTTCTACGAGCGCCGGCAGCTCGCGCCGGGTGACGATGTGACCGGTGAGATCCGGCTGGCGGGGGTCGACGCGCCGTTCGGTCCTGACCTGCTGTTCGCCGCAGACGACGTCCAGCATTTTGTTTTGCACGTGGAGATCTGCGAGGACATGTGGGTGCCGATCCCACCCAGTGCCGAGGCCGCGCTGGCCGGCGCCACCGTGTTGGCCAACCTGTCCGGTTCACCGATCACGGTCGCCAAGTCGGTGGAGCGCCACCAGCTGTGCGCCGCCAGTTCGTCGCGCTGCCTGGCCGCCTATGTCTACGCCGCCGCCGGTGAGGGCGAGTCGTCCACCGACCTGTCCTGGGACGGGCAGACGATGATCTACGAGAACGGCACTCTGTTGGCCGAATCGGAGCGGTTCCCGAATGGTCCGCGAACTTCGATCGCCGACGTCCATCTCGGCCGGCTGCATCAGGAGCGGCTCCGGATGGGCACTTTCGACGACAACCGGCGGGCCCATGCCGAGCGTCTGGACGGCTTCCGTTGGGTGTCGTTCACCCTCGGTGCGCCGTCCGGCGATCTGGGGTTGAGAAGGGACGTTGCCCGCTTCCCGTTCGTACCGTCCGACCCGGCCCGGCTCGCCCAGGACTGCTACGAGGCGTACAACATCCAGGTCAGCGGCCTGGAACAACGGCTGCGCGCGATCGGGCAGCCGAAGCTGGTGATCGGCGTCTCCGGCGGGCTCGATTCCACCCATGCGTTGATCGTTGCGGCCAAGGCGATGGACCGGCTGGGACGCCCGCGCACCGACATTCTGGCGTTCACCATGCCGGGCTTTGCGACGTCCGACCACACCAGGAACAACGCCACCCGGCTCGCCGAGTCGCTGGGCGTGACGTTCGCCACCCTGGACATCACCGGCACGGCCCGCACCATGCTGGCCGAGATGGACCACCCGTTCGCCGAGGGTGAGCCGGTCTACGACATCACTTTCGAAAACGTGCAGGCCGGGCTGCGCACCGACTACCTGTTCCGGCTGGCGAATCAGCGCGGCGGCATCGTGCTCGGCACCGGCGACCTGTCCGAGTTGGCGCTGGGCTGGTGCACCTACGGTGTCGGCGACCAGATGAGCCACTACAACGTCAACGGCGGCGTCCCGAAGACGTTGATGCAGCATCTGATCCGCTGGGTGAGCGCATCCGGGCAGTTCAGCGATGAGGTGGGCGAGGTGTTGCACGCCATCCTGGACACCGAGATCACCCCGGAGCTGGTGCCCACCACGCCGGGCGAGAAGCCGCAGTCGACCGAGGCATCCATCGGGCCCTACAACCTGCAGGACTTCACCCTCTACCAGGTACTGCGGCATGGAACCGCGCCCTCGACGATCGCATTTCTGGCCATGCACGCCTGGTCGGACGCTGCCCGCGGCGATTGGCCGGAGGGCTTCCCCGATGAGAAACGGGTGGCCTACGATCTGGCGACGATCAAGAAGTGGCTGGAGGTGTTCCTGCGCCGCTACTTCGGTTTCGCCCAGTTCAAACGCTCGGCGCTGCCGAACGGCCCGAAGGTGGTGCGCGGCGGTTCGCTATCCCCGCGCGGCGACTGGCGAATGCCATCCGATGTCTCGGCGGCGTTGTGGCTGGACGAGCTGAAGCGCAACGTGCCATGACCGCACCCTGGAACTCGGCGAGTTCAGCCGTCAGGTATGGCCGATGAGCGGCGTCGAAAAGCCCCGGGTAAGCCCGCCGCAGTTGCCTTCGCTGATCGGACGTGAGTTGAGCGCCGACGCCGACGGCGCCACGATAATCGAGGCGCGGCTGTCCTGGCTTGCAGATGAAGCCTCGGCGGTCGGAGCGGCGATCAGCGACTCCCGGCTGGTCCGGCTGCCGCCCGAACGGCTGGCCGCCCGCCGGACCCGGCTCACCGAGGTGGAGGTGGAGGACCCGGTCACCGTGACCTGGGACGCGCCCCGCGGGGACTGGCGTGGCGTCGTCGTCAGCGGCGGCAGCATCGGCGTCCTGGACGCCTCCGGCGCGCGCTGGAACAACGTGCTGCTGCGCGGCGTCCGGATCGGCTACCTCAACCTGCGGGAGGCCATCGTCTCGGACGTCCAGCTGACCGGCTGCCGCGTCGGGACCCTCGATCTGGCCGGTTCGACCGCCACCCGGACGGCACTGCACGACTGCCTGGTGGAAGATCTCGATCTGCACAACCGCAAGGGGGAACACCTTGACCTGCGGGGTCTCGACATGGTGCGGTTGAACCGTCTGGACGGCGCCGACGGTCTGGCCGGGATCGTCGTCACCGACGAGCAGGCACACTGGCTCGGGCCGATCCTGGCTCGTGCCCTGCGTATCAGCATCGCCGAGGAGGACCTGTGACTGCCGCGCTGATCTTCGACGTCGCCAACGTAATCGTGGACTGGGACCCGATCCGCGCGCTCGAGGGCGTCGTGGACGCCGAGCGGATCGATACCTTCCTCACTTCCGATGCGTTCTGGGAGCTCAACGCACGCACCGATGCGGGCATGCCGTTGCGGGACGCCGTGGTGGAGATGGACGACCAGGCGCCGCACTTGGCCGACATCTATCGGGTGTACCTGGACCGTTTTCCGGTCTCCGTCAGTGGACCGGTGCCGGGAACCGCACAGGTGATCGACGAGCTGCTGGCCGCCGGCGTGCCATGCTTCGGGATCTCCAACTGGGCGAAGGAGAACTTCAACATCGCCCGCCGCGCCGATCCGGTGATCGACCGGCTGGCCGACGTGATCGTCTCCGGCGAGGTGGGTCTGGCAAAGCCGGACCCGGACATCTTCCGGTACGCCCTGGAACGCTTCGGCGTCGAGGCCGGCGATGCGGTGATGATCGACGACACCCCGGAGAACCTAGACGCCGCCGCGACGGTCGGTCTCGGCACCATTCTGTTCATCAGCGCCGAGCAGCTGCGAGCTGATCTGCGGGCGCGGCAGCTGCTCTGAACCCGGCGTCCGCTAGCGCAGCCCCGCCACTGCTGGAATCCTGGGCCGATGTCGCTCGCAACGATGTCACTGGCGGATCAGGAACGCACGTCCCGACTCCGGCGGATGAAACTGATCGCGCTCGCTCTTCTCCTGCTCGCCGCGGTCGTCTACCTGGCCACGCTGCGGGTCGCCGGAGACGGCATCTGGGGGTTCGTCAACGCCGGCGCGGAGGCAGCCATGGTGGGCGCGTTGGCCGACTGGTTCGCCGTGACGGCGTTGTTCCGGCATCCGCTGGGGCTGCCGGTGCCGCACACGGCGATCATTCCGCGCCGCAAGGACGACATCGCCCGCAACCTGCAGTCGTTCTTCACCGAGAACTTCCTCACCGAGGCGATCGTCCGCGAGCGGGTGGCGGCCACCCGGGTCGGCACCCGGCTCGGCGAGTGGCTGCAGGTCGAGACCAACGCCGTCCGGGTGGTGGCCGAGGGGTCCCGGCTGGCCCGGGTCGCACTGACCCGGATCTCCGACGACGACGTGAATCACCTGGTCAGCGAGGTGATCGTGCCGCGGCTGCGCTCGGAGCCGCTGGCCGGCGCCGCAGGTGATCTGCTGGACGCCATCGTCACCGACGGCGCGCACCACGGCTTGGTCGACTTGGCGGTGGGAGAGGTGCACGACTGGCTGCGCCGCCACCCCGACACCTCGACGGGATCGTCGGCGAGCGCGCGCCGCGGTGGGCGCCCGGGTTCGTGACCCGCCGCGTCGTCCGCTGGACCTACGACCAGGCCATGGAGTGGTTGTGGGCGATCCGGCGCGACCGGAACCATCCCACCCGGGCCGCCCTGGACGACCTGCTCCGCCAGGTCGCGAACGATCTGCAGCACAATGCGGCGGTGGCCGAGCGCGCCGAGAAGCTCAAGGACCGGTTGATCGGTCACCCGCAGACGGCCGAGACGATCGTCAGCCTCTGGCGCACGGTGCAGGCCTCCCTCGATTCGGCGCTCGCCGCCGAATCGTCGGAGTTGAAGCAGCGCGCCGTCCGGGCGGTGCAGCGGTTCGGCGACGCACTGCTGGACGACGACGCTCTCCGCGCCCGGTTGGAGGGCCGGCTGGAAGACGCCTCCGCGTTCGTCGTCCGCACCTACGGGGCCGAGTTATCGACGGTGATCAGCCACACCATCGAGCGCTGGGACGGCGAACAGGCCGCCCGCCGCATCGAACTGCACGTGGGACGCGACCTGCAGTTCATCCGGATCAACGGCACCGTTGTCGGCTGCCTGGCCGGCCTCGGCATCCACGCGATCAGCCTGCTGGTCCGCTGAACCCCTCAGTTGCGCCGGCGGCGTCCGTGGTCGCGCTCGCCGCCGTCGGCGGGGGCCTGGGAGTCGACCGGGGTGTCGTGGCGGTGGTAGCCGCGTCCGTGGCAGGTCTCACAGGTCACGGTGAACGCCTCGGCGAGGCCGGTACCGATCTTCTTGCGGGTCATCTGCACCAGGCCCAGTGAGGTGACCTCGGCCACCTGGTGCCGGGTGCGGTCGCGTCCGAGACACTCCACCAACCGGCGCAGCAGCAACTCGCGGTTGGCCGGCAGCACCATGTCGATGAAGTCGACGACGATGATGCCGCCGATGTCGCGCAGCCGCAGCTGGCGGACGATCTCCTCAGCCGCCTCCAGGTTGTTGGAGGTGACAGTGGCCTCCAGATTGCCCGAGGTGCCGGTGAATTTGCCGGTGTTGACGTCGACGACCGTCATCGCCTCGGTGCGGTCGATGATCAGCGAACCGCCCGAGGGCAGGAACACCTTGCGCTCCAGCGCCTTGGCGATCTGTTCGTCGATCCGGTTGGCCGCGAACAGGTCGCCGGACTCCTCCCGGTTCCAGTGCTCCAGCCGCTCCTTCAGGTGCGGGGCGACATGGGTGACGTAGGCGTCGACGGTGTCCCAGGCGTCCTCACCCTTGCCGTTGCCGTCGACGACCAGGTGTCCGAAGTCCTCGGTGAACAGGTCACGGACGATCCGGACGGTGAGGTCGGGTTCGGCGTATAGCGACTCGGGGGACTTGCCTGCCTTCACCTTCTTCTCGATGACCTCCCACTGCGCCTTCAGCCGGCTGACGTCTCGGACCAGTTCCTCTTCGGACGCCCCCTCGGCAGCGGTGCGGACGATCACTGACGCGGTGTCACCAACCAGCTCGTCGAGGATGCCCTTGAGCCGGGTCCGCTCGCCTTCGGGCAGCTTGCGGGAGATGCCGGACAGCTGCCCGCCCGGCGAGTAGACGACGTAACGGCCGGGGATCGACACGTGCGCGGTGAGCCGGGCGCCCTTGGCGCCGATCGGGTCCTTGGTGACCTGCACCAGCACACTCTGGCCCGACTTGAAGACCTTCTCCATCTTGCGGTCGCCCCCGGTGACGCCGAAGGTTTCCCAGTCGACCTCGCCGGCGTACAGCACGGCGTTGCGGCCGCGTCCGATGTCGATGAAGGCAGCCTCCATCGACGGCAGCACGTTCTGCACCTTGCCCAGGTACACGTTGCCGATCATCGAGTTGGCGGACGCCCGGTCGACGTAGTGCTCGACCAGGATGTTGTCCTCGAGGACAGCGATCTGGGTGTAGTCGTCGGCCTGCCGGATCAGCATCTTCCGGTCGACCGCCTCGCGCCGGGCCAGGAACTCGGCCTCGGACAGGATCGGCGAGCGGCGGCGTCCGGCGGCCCGGCCCTCGCGACGCCGCTGCCGCTTGGCCTCCATCCGGGTCGAACCATCGATGCCGGTGACTTCGTCGTTTACCTTCGAACGCCGCGGCTGACGCACCCGGACGACGACATCGGTCGGATCGTCGTCGGAGCCGGTGGTGTCCTCACCGCGGCGGCGCCGGCGGCGCCGACGGCGGCTCGAGGACCCGCTCTCGCCGGTTTCACCGGCGGGCTCGGTTTCGCCTTCGGTGTCGGACGCCGGAGTCTCGTCATCGGAGTCGGCGTCCTCGTCGGAGCCGTCCTCAGCGTCATCGGTGGTTTCGACGGCACCGCCACGGCGGCGGCGGCGTCCGCCTCGGCGCCGGCGACGGCGACGGGTACCCTCTCCGGAGTCGTCACCGTCGTCCGGCTCGTCGTTGTCGTCGGCAATGAGCTCCGCGTCGTCGGGCGCCATTGCTGCCGGGTCATCCGAATCTGGTAGGTCGTCCCCGTCGGAGGGGACGAGAGCCTCGGGCTCGTCGTCGCGATGACCCCCGATAGCGGCGGCCAGTTCATCGAGTGCGGCCGCTGCCTCGATCTCGGTCTTCTTCGCACGCCTGCGGACGCGAGCCCGGCTCAGCTCAGCGAGGCTCTCCCCAACCGGGTCGGCCTCGTCGGGATCGCCGGCCGGAGCATCGGACTCCACCCTGACCGACGCGGATTCGGCCACGCTCGGCTCAGGCTCGCGCCGCCGGCGCCGTCCGCGCTGCTCGGCCGGACGCGGAGCCAGTTGGTCCAGCGTCGGCAGTTCGTCGAGGCTGAGCGGCTCGGGCGCCGGTTCGGACGTCACCGGCTCGGCTGCCACGTCGGTGATCGAGGCACGCTTGCGCTGACGCCGCGGGGCCGGCGCATCGGCATCGGCGGCCGCGTCGGCGTCCGGCTCGTCTTCGCTGACCGTCGTGTCGGGGGCGACGTCGACCAGTGCTTCCTCGTCGGCTGCGGGGGGCTCGGGCACATCGGCGGCTGGGGTCGTCTCGGGGACCCTTTGGGCCTCGTCGGCGGCGTCCACGTCCTCGGCCGGCGCGTCCGGGTCCTCCGCCGGCGCCTCCAGGTCCTCGGCCGGCGCGTCCAGGTCGTCCGCCAGTTGAGCCGGCGCGTCCAGGTCGTCTGCCGGTTCCGCCAGTTCGGTCGGCGCGACCAGGTCGTCCGCCGGTTCGGGTGGCGCGTCCATCGGCAGCGGTGTCGGCTCCGTACGCGCGGCGGCGGGCGGACCCGCGGGGCGGCTCGCTGCCCGGCGTCGCCGAGGCGTCGCCGGCTGCACGACGTCGTCCGACGCCGAGGTGAGTGTGGGTGAGTCGTTGTCGAGCATGTGCTCCCCTTCATCGGCTGGGGGCGCCGATCGGTGTGGCCACCGCAGTGGCAAAGCCTGTGGACTGGATCCGCACTCGCCAACCCCCGCGGTCGTCGCCGTCGCGGTGGAGTCGGCCGGTCGTCGAGCTGTCACCTCGACTGTGCCGGATCGAATGAGCCTGCCGCGCAGGCTCGTCCTGACGGTCATTATGACACAGTCCCCCAACAACGCTCCGCTGCGACTCGCGTCCGAGCATCGTGCTATCGCTGTGGGTCAGGCCCTCCCGGGTGCGGCGGCAACGGTATGCCCGGTGGTGCGTGACCGTATTCGCTCTGGTACCAGTCGGCATACGCGGCGACGGCGGTGGGCAGGGTGGGGAAGATCAGGCCGATACCCACCCGCTGGGTGAATCCGGCCGCGGTCAGCTGCTCGCGCAACTCGAACTTGACCCGGGCCAGGGCGAAGGTCACCCCGCGCGCCACCAGCTGCTCGCGCAGGGTCTCCAGCGCGTCCACGCTGGTCAGGTCCACCTCGACGTTGGCCTCGGCGTTCAGCACGAACCACCGGCAGGGTGGCTCGGCGTCGTCCGCGGCAGCGGTCGCCCGGGTGAGAAAGTCGTCGGCGTTGGCGAAGAACAGTGGTGAGTCGTACCGGTACACGACCAGACCCGGCAGTTGCACCGCTCCCTGGTGATCGTCGACATCGTGCATGCCTGCCAGACCGGGGACAAACCCGAGGATGCCATCGTGCGGATTGACGATCCGCCGGATCAGGTCGAGCACCGACAACGCCACGGCCAGCCCGATCCCACCCAGCACATCGAAGGTCAGCACGCCCAGCGTGGTGGCGATCGCCAGGAACAGCTCGCTGCGCCGGAAGCGGGCGATCCGCTTCAGCTCGGCGACATCGATCAGGCGGATCGCGGCGTAGATCACCAAGGCTCCGAGCGCCGCGGTCGGGAACCAGGCCAGCACCGGACCGAGCACCAGCAGCGCCCCGACCACGAACACCAGGCAGACCAGCGAGTACAGCTGGCTGCGGCTGCCCATGGCGTCCCCGATCGCCGTCCGGCTGCCGGACGAACTCACCGGGAAACCGTTGGCGAAGCCGTTGACCAGATTGGCCGCGCCCAGCGCGAGCAACTCCTGGTTGCTGTCCACCCGCTCCTTGCGCCGGGTGGCGAACGCCCGCGCGGTCAGCACGTTGTCGGTGTAGCCGACGACGGCGATGCCCAGCGCGTAGGGCAGCAGGGTGAGAAGGGCAAGGTCGTCCAGAGCGGGCACCCGGGGCGCCGGCAGTCCCTGCGGCACCGCGCCGATCACCCGGACGCCGACCGCCTCCAGACCGAACAGCCGCACACAGCCCGCGGCGGCCAGCATGCAGATCAGCGGTCCCGGCCAGGTCGGCAGCCAGTGCCGGAAGGCCACCAGACCGGCACCGACGCAGACCGCCAGCAGCACGGTCGGCAGGTGCACGCTGCCGAGCTGGGACGCCAACGAGAACAGCTGAGTCCAGGGCTGGTCGCCGGTGATGGAGAGCTTCGTCACCTTGCCGAACTGACTGGTGATCATCAGCACCGCGATCCCGGCCATGTACCCGACCAGGACCGGACGCGAGAGCAGGTTGGCCAGGAACCCGAGCCGGAAGACCCACCCGACCAGGCAGATCAGGCCCACGGCGATCGCCATCAGCGCGGCCACCTCCGACCACCGATCGGTGCCGCCAGCTGCACCGATCAGCGCACCCACCCCTGCCGCGGTCATCAGCGCGGTGGTCGATTCGGGCCCGATCGACAGCTGCCGCGACGACCCGAGCAGCGCGTATACAGCGAGCGGCGCGAGGATGGCCCACAGCCCCGCGATCGGCGGCAACCCGGCGATCTCCGCGTAGGCCATCACTTGGGGGATCAGGTAGGCGGCCACGGTGACGCCAGCCGACAGGTCGCCGCGCAACCAGCCTCGCTCGTAGTGCAGCAAGGTGTGCAGCCCGGGCGCGAAGCGGGCCCAGCGCGGCGCACCGCCGGCGTCCATGCCCGAAACCTACTGGCCGCGCCCGAGATCGCGCCACGACACCGGCGGAACTCCGCTACCCCTGGTGACGTTCGGAGAACAAGGAGAGCGCCACCGCGGCTGCGGCCTCACGCGCCGCGGAGACCGCGCCGAGCGACACGATGTCGCCACCGAATTGCGAGGCCACGATCTGGGGGGGCGGCAGTTCAGAGTCGGCAGCGAGGTTGCTGCGGGCGATCTCGAGCACCTCGCCCAAAGCGCCCGCCATCGCACCGCAGACCACGATCACGCCCGGGTCGTAGAAGCGGGCCACCACGTTGCAGATCTTGCCCATGGTGGCGCCGAGTTCCTGCAGTAGGGGCCGCGAGACCGGATCATCCACGCTCGCCGTGGAAAGCACCGCCTCGGCGGTCAGGCCGGAACCGCCCAACTTCGCCCAGGGGTGATGAGCGGGGATGCCACCGGCGTCCAGCGCCTGGCGCACCCACCATTCGGCGCGCGGCCCGATGCCGTGGGCGCTGTCCACCCCCGGGACGTATCGCAGACCCTGGAGTTCGCCAACGCCGCCATGTGCCCCGCGCACCAGCCGGCCGTCCAGAAAGACGCCGGAACCCAGCCGCCGGCCGACCAGGATCGCGACGAAGTCGTCATGGGCGCGTGCCTCGCCGAGGGTGCCCTCCGCGACCGCGGCGAGCGCGGCATCGTTCTCGACCCGGACGACCGGGAACTCGGCGTCGAGCACGCCCCGAAGGCCGCTGTTCATGTGTTGCCAGAAGCCCGCCTGGTGGGCGGGCGAGCCGCCGTCGGCGTCGACCGGCGCCGGGATCCCGACCCCGACCCCGATCACGTCCGCTCGGGTTCGGCCGATGTCCGCCAGCACCCCGTCGATGGCCTGCAATGCGGCGCTTGGCCGCTCGCCGGGTCCGAGATCGCTGAACCTCACCAGCGACGCGTCCGAGAAGCCGCGCACCTCGATCGAACGTCGCGCGAGGATATCTCCGGCCAGATCGGCGACGGACGCCGTGAACTGGCGCTCACCGGCGTCGATCCCGACGACGACACCCGCCTCCGCGCGCAACGCGAAGCGGCGCGCCGGACGCCCGAGCCGGTATCCGTCCTGTGGACCGGCACTGGCCAGTTCACTGATCAGACCGAGTTCGATGAGCGTGTCCAGGGCGGCCAGCGCGGTCGATCGGGTCAGTCCGAGAGCGGCGATCACGTGGTCGGCCTGGAAGGCTCCGGCGTCCCACGCGAACTCCAGAACCGCCGCGGTGCTGGCCCGATGGCGCAGCTGACCGGCGGTGAGGCTCATCCGTCCATTCCCCCTTGACCGTCGGCGCAAGTGTGCGGCATCCTACCCGCAGTTATTTTCCTGCGATAGCTCGATTTAATCTCCGCAGGAAGCGGCGCAGTCATCGACGACCCGAAGGGACAACGACGTGCCTCAAGTTTCATCAGGCGTTCCCGACACGAACGCCAACCCCCTCAGGACCTGGTCCCCGTCGCGGCGCACGTTCCTCGCCGCGGCCGGGACGGTCGGTGCCGTCGCCGCGGCGCCCTGGCTGACCGGGTGCTCCGCCAGTTCGCAACAAACCATCACCTTCTACCAGTCCAAGCCTGAAGCGATCTCCTACTTCAGCCAGCTTGCCGCCGACTTCACTGCCTCCCAGAGCAAATATCGCATCCTGCATGACATCTCCACCAACCTGTCGGCCAGCTTCGTGCGGAGCAATCCGCCGGATCTGGGGATGTTGAACTACAACCTCGAAATGGCTCGGTTCATGGAGCGCGGGGCACTGTCGGATCTGTCCGACCTGCCTCAGGCAGCCACCATTCGACCCGACATCGTCGAACTGACCAAGGCCTATCCGCAGTACGAGAATCGCGTCAGCGTGCTCCCCTACTCGGCGATGGCGGCCTCGGTGATCTACAACAAGCGCATCTTCGCCGACAACGGCGTCGAGGTGCCGACCACCTGGGACCAACTGCTCAACGTCTGCGAGACGCTGAAGGGCAAGGGGGTGACACCGTTCTACGCGACGTTCATGGATTCGTGGACGATCATGCAGGGCTGGTTCGACTACCCCGCCGGCGGCATGGTCGACATTGCCGAGTTCTACAAGAAGATGAACGAGATCGGCGTCGATGTCGGCCCCAACTCGGAGGTCTCCTTCCAGAAGACCATGCTCGAACCGGTCAAGAAGATGGTCGAGCTCACTAAGTACATCAACTCCGACGCGGCCAGCCGAGGCTACGGCGATGGCAACACCGCCTTCGCCAACGGCGCTGCCGCCATGATTTTCCAAGGCCCGTGGGCGTTCGGCGAGTTCGAGAAGGTCGGCAAGCCGCTCGAGTTGGGCACCTTCCCGTTTCCCGCCACGAACAGTGCCGAGGATCTCAAGGTCCGGGTCAACATCGACCTGTCCCTGTGGGTGCCCCAGGTCGCGGACGGCAAGGAGGGCGCCCGCGAGTTCCTGCAGTATCTGATGCAGCCCAAGGTCCAGGACCCGTACAACGCGAAGTTCCTGGGTTTCGGCACCACCAAGGACGCCCCACCGGTGACCGACGAGCGCATCGTCGGCATGCAGCCGTATTACGACTCCGGCAAGTTCTACATGGGGCCCTCACAGTTCATTCCGAACACCATTCCGGCGCCCAACTACTTCCAGTCCATCGTTCTCGGCGAAGCTCCCGAGCCGGTACTCGCTCAGCTCGACCGCGACTGGGCCCGACTCGCCTTCCGGGCCTGACAAAGGAGTCAATGCATGTCGTCCACAGTCCAACAGCCGACGAAGGCTCCCGCCGCAGCCCCCGTCGTGCATCGCCGGCGAGGTGTCGAACCCATCTACTGGTTCTTCCTCTTCGATGGGCTTCGGTGACTTCAACTGGATCGGATTCCGCAACTACGTCGCGTTGTTCCGTGACGAGAACATCCTGTCCTCCTACGCCTTCACGTTCCTGTTCGCCTTCGTGACGGTGATCCTGGTCAACGCCATCGCCTTCTTCCTGGCCCTGGGACTCACCTCGAAGATCAAGTTCACCAACCCGCTGCGCGCGATCTTCGTGATCCCGATGGTGATCTCGGCGATCATCTACTCGTTCGTGTTCAAGTTTCTGTTCAACAACTCGCTGACCGCGTTCGGCCAGATGATCGGCTCTGAAACGCTGTCGACAAGCCTGCTGGCCAATGAGAACTGGGCCTGGTTCGCGGTCGTCATCGTGACGGTGTGGGGCTCGGTGCCGAGCGCCATGCTGATCTATATCGCCGGGTTCATGACCGTCCCGGGCGAGGTCTACGAGGCCAGCTCGATCGACGGCACCTCACCGTGGCAGAACCTGATTCACATCACCCTGCCGCTGGTCGCCGGATACGTCGGGATCAACATGATCATCGGCTTCAAGAACTACCTGGCGGTCTACGACCAGATCAAGGGCCTCACCGAGGGCGGTCCGGGGCGACTACGCCTACCAGATGGCCAACGCCGCCGTCTTCTTCATCATCACCATCATCATCGCGCTGGTGCAGCTGCGTTTGACCCGAGGAGGGACCTCCGAATGAGCACCGCAACCGCAACGAAGCCCGCGAAGGCGACCACGCGCGGCAAGGTCGGCCAGGAGCGGACCAACTGGACGGCGACCCTGCTGCTGATCCTCGCCGCGCTGACCGTACTGGTGCCGCTGTACGTCACCGTGGCGATGGCGTTCAAGACCACCGAGCAGTCCACCGACCTGAACGCGTTCAGCCTGCCGAACCCGTTCAGCACGACCGGCTTCACCGAGGCGTGGGCACTGACCAACTTCCCCCGGGCGTTCCTGGTCTCCACCCTGGTGACGGTGATCGCGGTGGCCGGCTCGATCATCTTCTCGGCGATGGCGTCGTACGCGATCGTCCGCAACTGGGACCGGAAGATCTTTCGCTACTCGTTCTTCTATCTGCTCGCCGCCATGTTCATTCCGTTCCCGGTGGTCGCGCTGCCCCAGGTGCGCCTGACCGGCATCCTCGGCCTGGACAACTACTTCGGTGTCGCACTGCTCACGATCGTGTTCGGCCTGGCCTTCAACTGCCTGTTGTTCACCACCTTCCTGCGCTCGATTCCGCTGGAACTCGAAGAGTCGATGCGCATGGACGGCGCCAGCACCTGGCAGACGTTCTGGCAGCTGATCTTCCCGCTGCTCGCCCCCATGGCGGCCACGGTGGGAATCTTCTCGTTCCTCGGCTCCTGGAACGACTTCATGATGCCCTCGCTGATCATCTCCCAGCCCGAATGGCAGACGATCCCGGTGGTCAACAGCATCTTCCAGACCCAGTTCAGCAACAACTACAACGTGAGCTTCGCCTCGTACCTGATGGCGATGGCACCGGCGATCATCGTCTACCTGTTCTCCCAGCGTTGGGTGATGTCCGGCCTGACCCAGGGCGCGATCAAGTAGCCTGTCGCGTCCGCCCCGCATCGAAGTCCATCCGAGCGCAGGTCTCTGCGCGGGTGCCGCAACTCATCGTTGCCGTCCCGCGCGGGGGCCTGTGCCCGTTGCCGAGAAGGAGAGCCCGCATGAGCACAGCAGAATTCGATCGTGCCGCGCGTCCGGACCGATGGTGGCGCTCCGCAGTCGTCTACCAGATCTATCCCCGCTCGTTCCAGGACTCGGACGGTGACGGCGTCGGAGACATCCCCGGGATCACCAGCCGGCTCGACTACCTGGCCGAGCTGGGTGTCGACGTGATCTGGCTCTCGCCGGTCTACCGCTCGCCGCAGGTCGACAACGGCTACGACATCAGCGACTACACCGACATCGATCCGTTGTTCGGCACGCTGGCCGACCTGGACGAGCTGATCGAGGCCGCACACGCGCGCGGAATCAAGCTGGTGATGGATCTGGTGGTCAACCACACCTCCGACCAGCACGCCTGGTTCGCCGAGTCGCGTGACCCGTCCTCGGCGAAGCGGGACTGGTACTTCTGGCGTCCGGCTCGTCCCGGTACCGAGCCCGGCTCGCCCGGTGCGGAACCCGACGACGGCCAGGCCGCGTTCGCACCCTCGGCATGGACCTACGATCCGCGCAGCGGCCAGTACTACCTCGGCGTATTCAGCCCCGGCCAGCCGGACCTGAACTGGGAGAACCCCGACGTGCGGCAGGCGGTCTACGCGATGATGCGCTGGTGGGTCGAGCGGGGGGTGGACGGGTTCCGGATGGACGTCATCAATCTCATCTCCAAGCCCGCCGAACTCACCTCGGGCAGGACCATCGACCCCGGGCAGGGCAGCCTGAGCCGCGTCGCGAACGGCCCTCGGCTGGACGAGTTCCTCGCCGAGATGAACCGTGAGGTCGGCCTCGACGCCCAGAACCTGCTCACTGTCGGCGAGATGCCCGGGGCGACCGTCGAGGTCGCCCAACGGGTCACCGATCCAGCCCGCCACGAGCTGAACATGGTGTTCACCTTCGAACACGTCAACCTCGACCAGGTCGGCTGGAACAAGTGGGACCTGGCCGACCTGCCACTGCCGCTGCTCAAGGCGAACCTGGCTCAGTGGCAGGAGGGTCTGGCCGAGGCAGGCTGGAACTCGCTGTACTACGACAATCACGACCAGCCCCGGGCGGTGTCCCGGTTCGGTGACGATTCGCCGGCACACCGGGTGAACTCGGCCAAGACGCTGGCCACCGTGCTGCACCTGCACAAGGGGACGCCGTACATCTACCAGGGCGAGGAGTTCGGTATGACCAACGCCCCGCTCACCCAGATCGCGCACTACCTCGACGTCGAATCGCTCAACTACCACACCCTGGCGGCTGCCGCCGGGGTGTCGGAGGAACAGATCCTCCGCTCGCTGGCCCGGAAGGGCCGCGACCACGCTCGCACCCCCGTCCAATGGGACGACACCCCCTACGCCGGCTTCACCACGGGCGTGCCGTGGATGGCGGTCAACCCCAACTATCGCGAGATCAACGCCGAGGCGAGCCGCCGCGAGCCGGGCTCGGTGTTTGCCCACTTCCAGCAGCTGATCCGGTTGCGGCATGCCGAGGAGGTGGTGCGTGAGGGCCGCTTCGAGCTGTTGCTGCCCGAGCATGAACAGCTCTGGGTGTTCACCCGCACCCTGGGCGACCAGACCCTGCTGGTGATCGCCAACTGCTCCTCCACGCCGGCCGAACTACCGGCGAGGCTGCCAGCGTTGGACGGTGCGGAACTCGTGCTCGGCACCCACCCGGACGCCGCGACCGGCCGGCTGGCGCCATGGGAGTCGCGCCTGCTGCGGCTCGGCGAGCGCTGATCAGCGCTCGCGCCCTTTGCCGGTGGTCGCGGCCAGCACCGGCACGGTGAGCCGGGTCGGCTACACGGTGGAGGTGTTGCCCGAGCCCTGGGAGTGATCGTCGCCTCGCGGTCAGTCCGACGCGCGCGTCGGCCGGTCCTGCTCCCGCTCGGGACGGAACTCCTCGTTGCGGATGAAACCGGCGTCACGAAGGTCGTCGGACAGCTCGTCGACCACCAGGTCGTCGGGCTCCCAGGCGCCGGAGCGGTAGGCGACCCGTCCGATCAGGTGGCCGGCGACCGGGGCGGTCAGGATCTGGAGCAGGAGCACCACCAGCAGAACCAGCCACACCTTCGGCTCGCGGATCGAGAACCCGACCCCCAGCAGCACCAGCAGCAGACCGAACACCTGTGGCTTGGTGGCGGCGTGCATCCGCGCCAGCACGTCCGGGAAACGGGCCAGACCCAGCGCGCCGCCGAGGCAGAAGAACGCGCCGCCAACCAAGAACAGCGCCCCGATCAGGTCGAACACGTCGCCGGCGGTCACTGGGCGTCCTCCTCGTCGCGACGGTAGCGCTGCCGGTCGGCCGCCCCTGGAGCCAACATGCGCGCCACACTGACCCCTCCGGTGAAGGCCACCATGGCCAGCACCAACAGGATGGACAGGGCGCTGGTGTCCTTGGTCACCACCATCACCAGGCAGATCGTCATCAGCACGATCGAGACGAGCACGTCGGCGCTGACGATCCGGTCAAGCGTGGAAGGTCCGTTGGTGAGCCGCCACAGCGTGAGTCCGACGGCACCCGCGATCATCGCCGCGGCCAGCCAGATCAGGATCTGTGTCATGGCTGCTCCTTCTCCCGCAGTGCGGCGATATCGGACCTGCTGCCGATCGCCTCCAGCAGCCGCCGCTCGACGGTGAGCGCGCTCCGGCGGGAATCCTCGATCCCATCCGGTCCGGTGACGTCCACCAGGTGCAGGTAGAGCGTCCGGGTCGAGCGTCGGGCGTCGATCACGATCGAGCCAGGCACGATCGAGATCAGTTCGGCGGTCTCGACCTGGTAGAGGTCCTGATTGCTGCGCAGCCGCACCCGGATGACAGCGGGGCGGAATTCGATCCGCGGCCGGAACGCCCCGATGGTGAGCCGCCAGGACGCGACCGCCAGGTCGGCGAGGGTGATGACCGCCAACCGGATGGTGCCGAACAGTCGGGGCCGGCCGCGGTACCGGATCGGTGGCAGCGGGAAGGTTACCGTGACCAGCCACGACACCGCCGCGCCCACCACGATGTCCACCAGGGAGTAGTTGCCCCACAGGATCACCCAGATGATGGTCAGCGCCAGGATCGCCCGCCACTGCAACCGCCACCGCAGCCGGCGCCGGCTCGACGATCGCCTCATCGCGCCACCCCCATCAGCACTGCCTCCAGGTAGGAAGTGTCCAGCAGACCGGCGGCCGCACGCTCGACGTAGCCGTAGAGCGGCCCGGCCAGGAAGGTCAGGGCGAGGCCCAGCCCGACCAGACCGGCGGTGGCGCCCACCATCACGCCCGGCATCGGCTTGGCTTCCAGCTCCGCCTCGTGTGGCTCTTCCACGGGTGCCAACGGCCCCAGCAACGGCGTCCCCCAGAACGCCCTGTTCCACACCTTCGCCACCGCGTACAGGGTGAGCAGGCTGGTCAGCACGCTGCCCACGACCAGGGCCCAGGCCAGCGGCGTTCCGACCGCGACGCCCGCCATCAGCAGGCCGAGTTTGCCGACGAACCCGGACAGCGGCGGAATGCCGGCCAGGTTCATCGCCGGAATGAAGAACAGCGCTCCGAGCACCGGCGCGGTGCTGGCCAGGCCACCGAGCCGATCCATGGAGGTGGAGCCACCCACCCGTTCGATCAGGCCGGCCACCAGGAACAGCGCAGCCTGCACGGTGATGTGGTGAGCGGTGTAGAAGATGGCGCCGCCAAGGCTGGCCTCGGTCGCCAGCGCAACGCCGAAGATCATGTAGCCGATGTGCGAGACCAGGGTGAACGACAGCAGTCGCTTGATCTCCGACTGGGCGATGGCGCCCAGGATGCCGATCACCATGGTGGCCAGTGCCGCCCAGCCGAGCAGATCGGTCAGCCGGCTGTCCGGGAAGATGGCGGTCTGGGTGCGGAGGATGGCGTACACGCCCACCTTCGTCAACAGGCCCGCGAACACGGCGGTGACCGGCGCCGGCGCGGTGGGGTACGAGTCGGGCAGCCAGAACGACAGCGGGAAGACCGCGGCCTTGATGGCGAAGACGACCAGTAACAGCAGTTGGATGCCGATCGTCACGTCGGGCGGCAACTCGGCGAATCGCAGACTGAGCTGCGCCATGTTCACCGTGCCGGTGGCGGCGTAGGTCACCGCCAGTGCGGTCAGGAACAGCAGCGAACTGACCAGGTTGATCACCACATAGATCGACCCGGCGCTGATCCGTTCCCCGGTGCCGCCCATGGTGATCAGCACATAGGACGCGAACAGCAGGATCTCGAAGCCGACGAAGAGGTTGAACAGGTCGCCGGCCAGGAAGGCGTCCGACACCCCGGCGGAGAGCAGCAGGAACGTCGGGTGGAAGATCGACACGGGGGTCTCCCGGTGCACTTCCTCCTCGTCCTGACCGGTCGCGTAGATCAGGACGCCCAGCGTCACCAGGGATGCGACGGTCAGCATCAGCGCCGCCAACCGGTCGGCGACCAAGACGATCCCGAGCGGTGCCCAGGCGCCCACCCAGAGCGACTGGACGCCGTAGGTGTCGGTGATCCAGATCAACGAGCCGGCCACCAGGCAGACGGCGGCAAGGGTGAGGATCGAGACCGCGCGCTGCAGCCTCGGACGCCGTCCGAGCAGCAGGGTGAGCGCCGCGCCGAACATCGGCAGCAGCACGGGCAACGGCAACAGATTGTTCATTCGCTCACCACGTCCGCCCCGGTGTCGGTGAACCGGACCTCCTCGAAGCTGTCGGACGCCTCGTCGGCCTTCGCCAGCTCGCGGATCCGGGCGTCCTCGACGTCGTCGGCGACCTCGTCGTGGCCGTTCAGCTGGAACGACCGGTAGGCCATGGTGACCAGGAAGGCCGCAGTGGCCAGCGCGATCACGATGGCGGTGAGCACCATGGCCTGCGGCAGCGGGTCGGACATCTCGTCCTTCGGGGTGACCCCGATCAGCGGCGGGCCGCCGGCAGCCCCCGAGGCAACCAGGAACAGCAGGTTGACGCCGTTGCCGGCCACCATCACACCCATCAGGATGCGGCTCAGCGAGCGCTCGGTGATCAGGTACACCCCGCAGGCCACCAGTGCCCCGGCGATGATCGCGAGGGTGACGTTCGGGCTCATGTGTAGTGCCCCCGTCCCCCGCCGGTGGTGTAGCGGATGATCTGCTCGTCCTCGGACGGCAGCGCCGGACGCGCCCGGGTCGACTCCGGCTGCGGCACCGGAGCCTGGTCCTGTTCGGACTGGATGTCGATGCCGGCGCCGAGGGTTCGGGTCAGGTCGAGCACGACGCCGATCACGATCAGGTAGACGCCGATGTCGAAGACCGTCGAGCTGACCAGGTGCATCTCGCCGAACAGCGTCCAGGTGCCCCACGGCGTCTCCAGGTACTCCCAACCCGGAATGGTCACCTTGAGGTCGTAGCTCTGGAAGATCTTGCCACCCAGCAAAGCCGGGGTGATGGCACTGAACACCGAGACTGCCAGGCCCAGCCCGAGCAGCCGGCCGGCGTCGAACGGCGCGGCGTCGTCCAGCTCGCGGCGTCCGGCGGCCAGGTAGCGGACCATCAGCGCAATGCCGGCCACCAGCCCCCCGGCGAAGCCGCCACCCGGCGCGTTGTGGCCGGCCAGCAGCAGAAAGACCGAGACCACCATCATCACGCTGAACACGATCCGGGTGATCACCTCGAAGATCAGCGAACGCGAACCCGGGTCGAGCGCGCCGCTGGCCCGCAACCACAGGCCACCAGCGCCGAACGCCGCGTCCCCCTCGCGCGGCTGGACGCGCTGCACGCGGGAACGCAGGAAGATCAGGCTGGCCACCCCGGTGGCCGCGATCACCAGCACTGAGATCTCGCCGATGGTGTCCCAGGCGCGGGTGTCGACGAGGGTGACGTTGACGATGTTCTTGCCGTAGCCGAAGGTGTAGGCGGCCTCGTAGTAGTCCACCGACACCGGCTCGGCCACCCGGGCACCGGCCGCCACCAGCGCCAGCAGCGAGACGCTGCCGCCGACCAGCACCGCCAGCACCGTGCGCCACCACCGGGTCGATTGCAGCGGACGGTTGGTGAAGTACTTCGGCAGCCTGCGCAGCACCATCACGAAGACGATCAGCGACACCGTTTCCACCAGCACCTGGGTGAGCGCCAAGTCCGGCCCGCCGTGCAACAGGAACAACAGGGCCGTCCCGTATCCGGTTGCCCCGACCAGCAGCAGCGCCCGAACGCGACCACGGGAGGTGGCCGCCAGCACGCCTGCCACGATCATCGCGGCACCGATCACCACCTGCGGCAGGTAGTCGTAGGGCCGCACCGACGCGGGCCAGTGCGTGGTGAACAGCAGCGATCCGCCGCCCAGCACCACCACCACCGCCAGCACGATGGAGGTGTAGCTGGCCAGCGAACCGCGCTGGGTGCGCGCGGTGACCTCGACCGCGATGGTGTCGATCCGCTTCATCGCCAAGGTGTAGAGCTCGTCGGCACCGAGCACCTTCGGGAAGGTCGCCTGGACGCGGGCCATCGCCTCGCGCTGCCAGAACAGGACGCCGCCCAACCCGATCGCCAGCAGCGACAGCCACAGCGGCACGCTGAGCCCATGCCACAGCGCGAGACCGTGGCTGGCGTGGCCGGTCTGCACCGTGGCGGCGTAGGGCTCGATCAGGCCGGTCAGCGGGCCGCCGAGGAAGCCGCCGATCAGGCATAGCGAGCCGAGCAGGATCGGCGACAGCACGAAGCCGGCGGCTGGGCGATGGACGTCCAGTTCCGGGAGTCCGGGCTTGTCGGCGAACGCGCCCCACCACCAGCGCAGCGAGTAGGCGACGGTGAGCACCGAGCCGGCCACGACGGCCGCCACCAGCAGCACGGCCGGCAGCGCCGGAAGGCCGGTGCCGTCGCCGTCCGGGCCGACCAGGTAGGTCAGCGACTCCAATGCCGATTCCTTGGCGATGAAGCCCAGCATGGGCGGCAGGCCGGCCATCGAGGCGGCCGCAATGCCTGCGATGACAGCGATCACCGGCATCTTCCGGGCCACCCCGGTGAGCCGGGTCAGGTCGCGGGTACCGGTGGAGTGGTCGACGACGCCGACGATCAGGAACAGCGCCGCCTTGAACAGGGCGTGTCCGATCAGCATGGCGATGCCGGCCAGCATGGTGGCCTGGGTGCCGAAGCCGCACAGCAGCACCATGAAGCCGAGTTGGCTGACCGTGCCGTAGGCGAGCAGCAGCTTGATGTCGTTCTGCCGCAGCGCGCGCCAGCCGCCCAGGATCATCGTTGCCGCGCCGAGCCCGCCGACCGCGAGTCGCCAACCAGGTGCGTCGGCGAAGGCGGGTGAGATCACCGCGACCAGGTAGACGCCGGCCTTGACCATGGCGGCGGCATGCAGGTAGGCCGAAATCGGGGTGGGCGCGGCCATCGCGCCCGGCAACCAGAAGTGGAACGGCACCAGCGCGGACTTGCTCAGCGCGCCGACCAGCACCAGCAGTGCGGCAACGGTGTAGACCGGTCCGGTCGGGGGGTTCGCCAGGATCGCGGACAGGCTGAAGGTGCCCGCACCCACGCCGAGGCTGACGATGCCGACCAGCATCGCCAACCCGCCGGTGGTGGTCACGATCAGCGCGGTCATCGCGGCCGCGCGGTTCGCCCGCCGGGTGGGGTCGTAGCCGATCAGCAGATAGGAGAAGACCGTGGTCAGCTCCCAGAAGACGTACAGCATGACCAGGTCGTCGACGGTGACCAGTCCGAGCATGGCGGCAGCGAAGGCGGTCAGGATGCCCATCGTGCGCGGGTTGGCGACGCTGTCGAAGTACCAGCGGCAGTACAGCAGCACCAGCGTGCCGATGCCGGTGACGATCAATGCGAGCAGCCACTGCAGCAGACCGACCCGGTAGTGGATCCCGACACCCAGCTGCGGGATCCACGGCATCGACTCGACGTAGCTGCCACCGGAGGTGATCAGCGGGGCGAGCCCGAGCAGCCAGCCGAAGCCCACGGCCGGCGCGAGCGCCATCAGCAGGTAGCCGTTGGATCCGATCCTGCGGGCCAGCCACGGTGCGCACAACGCCACCGCCAGATGGGCGATGACGAGGCCGTTGATCACTGGCTCCCTCTCTCGGCACGATGGTGCTGGATCGGTGGGCGGGGGTTCGCCAGTCTAACCGTCCGAGTCAGTCGACGTCGCATCGAGACCCCGGGGACGGTCCCTCCCCGCCACGATTCGCACACCGGGGACGGTTCTTTTCGTTCGAAACCCGCACGCCGGGGACGGTTCTTTCGGACGCCCAGCAGCGTCAGGCGTTGTCGACGACCAGATCGGCGCGTTCGGCGGGTCGGAAGGTGCCGATGTAGCTGCGCTGGCCCGCCACATAGCGGACGAGTCGTGGGTCGTCGACGTCGGACGGGGTGCCGTCCCGCTCAGCGAGGCGGCGAACCGACACCTCCAGCGGCACATCGAGCCACACCGAAAGATCCCACACTTTGCGGCCGCGTTCGTCGCGGAGCCGGTCGTGGTGCAGGAACATGCCGTCGACGATGACCACTGCGGCGTCCGGCGCGACCTGCCAGGGCGGGGTGAGCGGCGTCTCGGTGGCCAGATCGTAGGACCGGTCCCGGTACCGTCCGCAGCCCTCGCTGCTGAGCGGCTCCATCACGTCCTCGATGAAGCGGGGATAGTCGTAGGTGTCGGCGAGGAAGCCCTCGGGCGAGGTCCGTCCCCGTGCGTGCCGCAGGTCAGCCGGGTTCAGGAAGTCGTCCAGGCTGATCCGAATCACCGTCAGGCCTGAGTCGATCAGCTCGGCGGCGAGATCGTCGGCGAATGTCGTCTTGCCGGAGCCGTCCACACCGTCGATGCCCACCAGAGTGCGCCCGGCACGCGGCCGGATCCGCGACACTAACCAGGAGATCCCGGCGTCCCGGGCCATCGGCCTAGCCAGCTTGGTTACCACGATCGTCCCTCCAGGTGACGGGCATCGACGCTGCCGGCGGCGGCATCAGCGGTACGGCCGGCGCCGCTGCCGGCGCAGTGCGGACGACGAGGCCGCGTACCCGTGCTCGCCACAGCAGCACAGTGCACACGGCCGCGACGATCGCCATCTGCAGCAGCACCAGCGGGCTTCCGGTGCCCGCACTGCGGTTGAACATATCCGAGAAGTCGACGAAGGGCAGGAAGATCATCGAGACCAAATTGTTCACGGTGTGCAGGGCGACTGCCGCCTCCAGGCCACCGGTCCGCCATGCCAGCACCGAGCCGCCGACTGCGAAGAACAGGTAGAAGGCGTTCAGCCAGGGGTCGCCCGCGCCGTGCAACAGCATGAAGATGATCGCGGTGACGGCGGTGCTGACGACCAGGCCGGCCAGCCGGGGCAGCCAGGCAGCGACCGCGCGCTGGCCCAGGCCGCGCAGCAGAAACTCCTCACCCGCCGACTGCAGCGGGGTGGTGAGCAAGACGGCCGCGATCATGAATGCGGTGTCCGGACCGACCCGCACGCCGTCCAGCCCGCTCAGCACGGCGTTCAGCACCACGGTGATCAGCAGCAACGGCAGCGTCCACAGCACGCATTCACCGAACCAGCGCCAACGGAAGGCGCCGGTCACCGAGGACAGCCAGCGCGGCCGCTGGCCGAAGCAGGCCCACTGGGTGAGCATCGCGATCGGCACGCAGGCGGCCAGGGCGAGGTTGTTGCACAGGAAGAGCGCCGGGGTCATCGTGATTCGCTCGATCGAGCCGTAGTCGGCAAACGTCGTCCGGCCGGTGGCCAGGTCGTAGGTCATCGCGATGACGCCGAACAGCATGCTGGAGGCGAAGAAGAGCGCGCCGCCCATCAGCAGGGCGAGCACCGGACGCCACCAGCGCATGCTGGGAGTGCGCAGGAACTCGTGGTACTCGCGCGGCTCAACCGGCAGCACCGACGGCTTCGGCGGCGGGCCGGACGGCAACCACGGATGATGACCGACAGGCACCTGCGGCGCACCCGCCCAAAGGTCGGGGGGTGGCGGCTGCCAACCCCCCGCAGACATCGGTTGAGTCATGCCAGGCTCGGGAACCAGAGTGCGATCTCGCGTGCCGACGACTCCGGCGAATCGGACGCATGCACCAGGTTGTCGCGGTTCGACAGCGAGAAGTCGCCGCGGATCGACCCCGGCGCAGCCCGGCGTCCGTCGGTGGCACCGTTGAGAGCCCGGACGGCGTCGATCGCACCATCACCCTCGAGGAGCAGGGCGACCAGCGGGCCTGAAGTGATGAAGTCCCGCAGCGGCGGATACCACGGCTGTTCGCGGTGCTCGGCGTAATGCCGGTCAGCCAACTCGGCGTCGATGGTGCGCTGGTCCAGGGCGACGATCCGCAGGCCCTTGGCCTCATACCGGGACAGCACGACACCGACCAGGCCGCGGCGCACCGCGTCGGGCTTGATGATCACGAAGGTCCGCTCGCTCATGAGCGACCACCCTAGCCTCGATCGGCCGGTCCGCGCCCATCGCCCGGCCTCGGTGGAGCGCACCGGACCGCCCCGTCCGCTCACCCGCGTTCCGCGGTGGCGGCGGCACGCCTCAGCCGGCCGTCCGGGTGGCTTCCAGCCGGCGTCCAAGCACGAACGTGATGACGAACAGCAGCGCGAACATGGCACCCACCGCGAACATCATGGCGACCGCGAAGCCCAGCGCGATGCAGGCCGCCTGGGCTGCCCAGGCCAGCACCCAACCGATCGGACGCCGCAACGTCCCGGACGCCGCCAGGCACAGCACCAGGGCCGCCCCGCCCAGCCCGAAGGCCAACCCCACCGAGGCGTCCGCGACCTGGATCATGCCCGGGATCGCCAGCCCGCAGCAGATCGCCTCGAAGATCAGGATGGTCATCAGCACCCGGTTCATCGGGTTGGTCGGCACCAGTTTCATCGATCCTCCTCGCGCAACAGCAGCGCGCGGGCCTGCCCGGCGGCGATCACCGAACCGGCGATCAGCACGCCGGCGCCCGCACCGGCTTCGTCGGCGAGCGCAACCGCGGTTTCGATGGCGTCCGCCATGGTGGCCGAGACCCGGACCCGCTGCTCGCCGAAGACCTCGGCGGCCCGCACGCCCAGCTGGTCGGACGACAGCGCCCGGCTGGTGCCGGCCACCGTCGTGCACACGATGGTGGTCATCTCCTCGTCGAAGGTCTCGAGCAGACCGGTCACGTCCTTGTCGGCCATCACCGCGACCACGCCGATCAGTGGCGAGAAGGCGAAGGCCTCGGTCACGGCGGCGAGCGTGGCGCGGGCGCCATGCGGGTTGTGGCAGGTGTCGATCACCACGGTCGGTGAACGGCGGACGATTTCCAGCCGGCCCGGCGCGGCCACGTCGGCCAGGCCTTCGGCGATGATGTCGGGCGCCAGTGGCTTGCCGCCGAGGAACGCCTCCACTGCGGCCACCGCCAGTGCCGCGTTGTGGGCCATGTGTTCGCCGAACAGCGGCAGCACCAGTTCGCCGACCGGCCCGCCGGCGGTGTCCAGTCGCAGCATTTGGCCGCCGACGGCCGGCGTCCGTTCCAGCACCCCGAACTCGACACCCTCCAGGTAGACCTTGGCGCCCACCTCGGCGCAGCGCCGGACGAGCACCGCGGCCGCCTCGGGCTGCTGGCCGGCCAGCACGACCTGGGAACCGGGTTTGATGATGCCGGCCTTCTCGGTGGCGATCTCGGTGAGCGTGTCGCCGAGCAGGTGGGTGTGGTCGTAGTCGACCGGGCAGATCACGGCGACCTGGGCGTCCATCACGTTGGTGGCGTCGGTGACGCCGCCGAGCCCGACCTCGACCACCGCGACGTCTACCGGCGCCTCGGCGAACGCCGCATAGGCCAGCGCCGTGATCACCTCGAAGAAGGTCATCGGCACCCCGTCGATGGCGCGGGCGTCGACGATGTCGATCAGCGGCTGGGTCTGGGTGACGAGTTCGTCGAAGGCGTCGGCACTGATCGGCTCGCCGTCGATGCTGATCCGCTCGGTGACGTCGATCAGGTGCGGGCTGGTGAACCGTCCGGTGCGCAGGCCCAGGGCCCTCAGCAGAGCGTCGATCATGATCGCCGTGCTGCCCTTGCCGTTGGTGCCGGCCACCTGAATCACCGGGTAGGACCGTTGCGGGGTGCCCAACAGTTCGCACAGCGCCTCGACCCGCGCGGTGCCGGGTGCGATCCGGTGTTCGGGCCAGCGGGAGATCAGCCGCTGAACGATCTCGTGGTGTGTCTCGGGCATCGTGGGCCCAGCCTAGTGCCGGACACCCCCGCGCCCGCTTTCTCCGCGCCCGCGTCCCCAACGCTCGCCGAACTATTCAGGGCTCGCGAAATTCAGCGAGCGGTAAGTAGTTCGGGGAGCGGGGGGAGGGCCGAGATAGTTGACCGTTTGACCGCGGGTATACTCGCGCCCATGCCGCACACCTTCGCCGGACGCCGCTGGGTGCGGTGGGCGAGCTTCGCCGCGCGGCAGATCCTGGGTTGGACGCTGATCGTGGCCGGGGCGCTGAAGCTGCCCTGGCCGGAGGCGTCCGTGCAAGCCGTGCGCGCCTACCAACTGTTGCCGTTCGACCTCACCCGTCCGGTCGGCTACGCGCTGCCGGTGATCGAGGTGGTGATCGGCCTGATGCTGGTGATCGGCCTGTTCACCCGGCTGTCCGCCTGGCTTGGCGTCGCCGTGATGGCCGCCTTCGTGGTCGGCATCGCCTGGGTGTGGGCGCACGGGCTCTCCATCGACTGCGGCTGCTTCGGCGGTGGCGGCGAGGTCGAGGACGGCATGGCCCGATACCCCTGGGACATCGCCCGCGACGTCGGCCTGATGGCCTGTGGCGTCTGGGCGGGTCTGTTCCCCCGTTCCCCGTTGTCGGTCGACACACGGCTGTTCGGCGAACCCGTCGACGTCCCCACCGAAGAACTCGAGGAGTCCAGAGCATGAGCGAGAGTCGTCGCGAAGCCCTTCGCCGCAAGCAGGAAGCCCAGGCGAGGGCAAAGCGGACCCAGCGCATCGTCATCGTCGGCGCCATCGTGCTGGCGGTCGTGGTCCTCGGCGTGTTCGGCACCATCTTCGTCAGCCAACTGGGCAAGGGCAGCTCCAACGGTTCGGCAGCGATCCCGCCCAATGCGACCGCCGACCGCAGCGGCATCATCGTCAATCCCGGCAAAGCGGTTCAGGGCGCACCGACCGTGGAGCTGTTCTTCGACTACCAGTGCCCGATCTGCAAGCAGTTCGAGGGTGCCTTCGGTCCCACCCTGAGCAGCATGGCCGACAAGGGCGAGATCAACCTCGTCTACCGCACGCTGACCTTCATGGACGGCAACCTGCGCAACGACTCGTCGGACAAAGCCGGCATCGCCGCCGCCTGCGCCGACAACGTGAGTGCGTATTCGGCCTACCACAACGCCGTTTTCGCCGGCCAGCCGGCGACCGAGGGACCGGGCTACACCGCGGAGCAGTTGCGGGTGAGCTTCGCGGGGACGGCCGGCATCACCGGCAGCTCACTGACCGCCTTCCAGGCCTGCTATGACAGCCGCGCCACGGCGTCCTTCGTCGACGGCACCAACGAGGCCGCCGCCAAGGCCGGAGTCACCTCCACGCCGACGCTGCGGGTCAACGGCACCACGATCGGCAACGACACGATCTCCAAGGCGGGCACCCCGGAGGCCTTCCGCCAGTTGATCCTCTCGACCAAGGGCAATGGCTGACAACGCCGCCCGGGCCGGACGCCGTGGCGCGGCCGGCCGAGGAGCACTGAGTCGCGGGCGTACCCGGCTGCTCGCCGTGGCCGGCGCGGTCGCCGGTGCGGCCCTGGCGATGCTGCTGATGTACTGGCTCTGAGCGCTGTCCGGCTGCCCCGGACGCCCGGCAGGCCGATTGGTGGCCGTGCCGCGCGCTTTCGTAAGATGCAGCCCATGACCGTGACGCCTCGTTCGACCGTGCCCGCTGCCAGCCCGCAACCGGGTCAGGTCGTAGCGGTACCGGAGCGCCCGGCGCTGGAGGGCCTGGAGGCCAAGTGGTCCGCGAAGTGGGACGCCGACGGCACCTACACCTTCGTCCGGCCCGAGACGCGCGAGCAGGTCTTCTCGATCGACACTCCCCCGCCGACGGTGTCCGGGTCGCTGCACGTCGGGCACGTGTTCAGCTACACCCACACCGACCTGGTGGCCCGCTACCAGCGGATGCAGGGCAAGCACGTCCTCTACCCGATGGGCTGGGACGACAACGGCCTGCCGACCGAGCGCCGGGTGCAGAACTTCTACGGCGTCCGCTGCGACCCGTCGATCCCCTACGACCCGGACTTCGCCCCGCCCGCCAAGCCCGACCCCAAGCGCCAGGTGTCGATCAGCCGGAAGAACTTCATCGAGCTCTGCCACGAGCTCACCCAGGTGGACGAGCGCGCCTTCGAGAACCTGTGGCGGACGCTGGGGCTGAGCGTGGACTGGGACAACCACCTGTACGCCACCATCTCGAATGAGTCGATCCGGATCTCGCAGAAGGCGTTCCTGCGCAACTGCGAGCGCGGCGAGGCGTACCTGGCCGAGGCACCCACGGTGTGGGACGTCACCTTCCAGACCGCGGTGGCCCAGGCTGAGCAGGAGGCCCGGGACTATCCCGGCCACTATCACCGGCTGGCCTTTCACCGCCCCGGCGGCGAGAAGGTCTACATCGAGACCACCCGGCCCGAGCTGCTGCCCAGCGTGTGCGCACTGATCGCCCACCCCGACGACGTCCGCTACAGCCAGCTTTTCGGCAGCACCGTGACCTCGCCGGTGTTCGGCGTCGAGATCCCGGTGCTGGCCCACCCCGCCGCCGAGCCCGACAAGGGCGCGGGCATCGCGATGTGCTGCACCTTCGGCGACGCCACCGACGTGCAGTGGTGGCGCGAGCTGCAGTTGCCGATGCGCACCGTCATCCTGCGCGACGGACGCCTCGCCCGAGAGACCCCGTCCTGGCTGGTCAACACCGAACCGTACGCCGAGCTGGCCGGCAAGACGCCGTTCTCGGCCCGGGCCGCGATGGTGGCGCTGCTGCGCGAGTCCGGCGATCTGGACGGCGAGCCGACGCCGACCACCCGGAAGGCCAACTTCTACGAGAAGGGCGACAAGCCGCTCGAGATCGTCTCCAGCCGGCAGTGGTACATCCGCAACGGCGGCCGTGACGACGACCTCAAGCAGGCGCTGCTGGCCCGCGGCGAGGAGTTGAACTGGGTGCCGGACCACATGCGGCACCGCTACGCCAACTGGGTGAACGGGCTGAACGGCGACTGGCTGATCAGCCGGCAGCGCTACTTCGGCGTGCCCTTCCCGGTCTGGTACCCGGTGGACGCCGACGGCGAGGCCGACCACACCCGTCCGATCTTCGCCGACGCCGAAAGTCTGCCGGTCGACCCGTCCACGGACGTCCCACCCGGCTACACCGCCGATCAGCGCGGCGAGCCCGGCGGCTTCGTTGGCGACCCGGACATCATGGACACCTGGGCGACCTCGTCGCTGACTCCGCAGATCGTCTGCGGATGGGACACCGATCCCGAACTGTGGCGGCTGAGTTTCCCGATGGACTTCGCCCCGGAAGCGCACGAGATCATCCGTACCTGGGTGTTCGGCCGGGTGGTGCGGGCCCACTTCGAGGAACACGTGGCGCCCTGGAAGACGGTGGGCATCTCCGGCTTCGTGGTCGATCCCGACCGCAAGAAGATGAGCAAGTCGCTGGGCAACACCATCGTGCCGACCGACATCCTGCAGCGCTACGGTTCGGACGCCGTCCGCTGGCGGGCCGCGATGGCCCGTCCGGGCATGGACTCCCCCTTCGACGAGACCGGCATGAAGGTCGGACGCCGGCTGGCGATGAAGCTGCTCAACGCGTCCAAATTCGTGCTCGGCATGGGCGATGGACCGGTCGGTCCGGAGGCGATTACCGAGGCCGTCGACCTGTCCATGCTCGCCGGGCTGCGCCAGGTCGTGGTGCGTGCCACGGATGTCTTCGACGCCTTCGACTACAGCACCGCGCTGGAGGTGGCCGAGCGGTTCTTCTGGTCGTTCTGCGACGACTATCTGGAGCTGGTGAAGGAGCGCGCCTACGGGGCGCAGGGTCCGGACGCCGCCGCGTCCGCCCGCGCCGCGCTGCAGCTGGCGCTCAGCATTCAGCTGCGGCTGTTCGCGCCGTTCATGCCGTACGTGACCGAAGAGGTCTGGTCGTGGTGGCAGCCCGGCTCGGTGCACGTCAGCCCGTGGCCGCTGGCCGAGGAGATCCCCGCGGGTGGTGATCCTGCCGTGCTGACCGACGTGTCCGAGGTGCTGATGGGAGTCCGCGGCGCCAAGTCGACGGCGAAGGTTTCGATGAAGACCGAGGCTTCGGCGGCGACGGTCACCGGTCCCCAGGAGGCCCTGGACCGGCTGGCCCCCGTCGTGGAGGACCTGAAGGCGGTCGGCCGGATCGTCGGTGCGGTCACCCTGGCTCCCGGCGTGGTGCCGCTGCGCGTCGAGGTGGCCCTGATCGTCCCGTGAGAGTCGTCCGCGGGCTTGCCCCGCTGGCCTGCGGGCTGACCCTGTCCGGTTGCCTCAAGCGCGTCGCCAAGTAGCCCGCGACGGCAAGGGCCGGCAACCGCGACGGTTGCCGGCCCTTGCCGAGGTGTCCTGCTTACATGAGGTCGAGCATGATCGGGTCAGCCATGCTGAGCACGATCTCGCGCGCCTCCCTGGGACCTGCGGACGCCCGCGCTGCGGCGGCCATCTGCTGGCACTGGGACAGGTCGTGCAGGGCCAGCGCCGTGCGCACCGCGCGCACCTTGCTCGGCGCCATCGACAGGCTGGCCACGCCGAGACCGGCGAGCACCAGGGCCATCAGCGGGTCGCCGCCCGACTCACCACAGACGCCCACCGGATGACCGGTCTTGGCGCCGCCGTCGCATGCGTAGTAGATGATGTCGAGCAACGCCGGCTGCCACGGGTTGAGCAGCTCGGCCAGTTCTCCCTGCATCCGGTCGGCAGCCATCGTGTACTGGCCCAGGTCGTTGGTGCCGAGGCTGGCGAAGTCGACCTCGCTGAGCACGTCGAACGAGCGCAGCGCGGCCGCCGGAACCTCGATCATCACGCCGACCTTGGGTAGCCCGACGGCGCGCACCTTCTCGGCGAACCAGCGAGCTTCCTGTCGGGTGGCGATCATCGGCGCCATCACCCACAGCTGACCACCGGTGGCCTTGTAGGCGTTGGCGAGCGCCTGCAGCTGATCCTCGAGCAGGTCAAGCCGGACGGCACCCAGCCGGATGCCCCGGCGTCCGAGCGCCGGGTTCTCCTCGTGGCCCAGATCGGCGAACGCGAGCGGCTTGTCGGCACCCGCATCAAGGGTGCGGACGACCACTTTGCGGTCACCGAACGCCTCCAGGATCTCGGTGTAGGTCGCGGTCTGCTCCTCCACCGTCGGCGCGGTGTCGCGATCCAGGAACAGGAACTCGGACCGGAACAGGCCCGAACCCTCGACGTCCTGGGCGGCGGCCTTGCGGGCGTCGCCGACAGTGCCGATGTTGGCCAGCAGCTGGACGGGGTGACCGTCGCGGGTCATGCCCTTGCCGGAACCGGCCGCCAGAGCCTTTTCGCGCCGAGCCTTGCGGTCAGCGAGCGCCTGCTGCTCGGCTTCGCTCGGGTCGACGATGATCTCGCCGACACCGCCGTCCAGCGCCACCGTCGTGCCGAACGGCACATCGAGGATGCCTGCCGCCTGGACGATCGCCGGAATGCCCAGCTGAGCCGCCAGGATCGCGGTGTGGCTGGTCGGACCGCCGGCCGAGGTGATGATGCCCAGGCAGGTGTCGACCGACAAGGTCGCGGTCTCGGCCGGTGCCAGGTCGACGGCGGCCAGGATGCTGGGCGCGGTCAGGCTGGGGACGCCGGGCTCGGGGTGGCCGAGCAGACGCGCCACCGTCCGGTCCCGGACGTCGCGCAGGTCGGTGACCCGCTCGGCCATGTAGCCGCCCAGCGACTCGAACATCGCACAGTATTCGTCGACGGCAGCCGCGACGGCGGTGGTGATGCCCTTGGTGCCGCTCTGCAGCTGGGTGTCGATCGCACCGGCCAGACCCGGGTCGCCGGCCATCATGGCACCGGCTTCCAGGATCGGCTTGGCGTGCGCATCGGCGTTGGCGGCCTTGGCCAGATAGCCGTCGGCCACCGCCTTCAGCGTGTCGCGCACTTGGGCGGACGCTGCCGCAGCGTCGGTGACCGCCGCCTCCCCCGAGGGCGGAGACGGCGGCGGGCTGACGATCACAATCGGACCGACGGCGACGCCCGCACTGACTCCGATACCGCTCAGGGTCGAGTGCAGATCGCTCATTCGGCGTCCAGATCCCGCTCGAGCAGCGCGACCAGAGAGTCGAGCGCGGCGTCCGCGCCGTCGCCCTCGGCGGACAGGGTCACAACCTCGCCGTTCTTGGCACCGAGGGCCATCACGCCGAGAATGCTGCGCGCGTCGACCGGGTTGCCGCCGGCCTTGGCGATGGTCACCGGCAGACCGGTGGCGGTCGCGGCCTGAACGAAGATGGACGCGGGGCGGGCGTGCAGACCGACGGACGAACCGATCGCTACTTCACGGGTGGCCATGGAGAACTCCTTTGTACGTATGGCCCAGAGGACCTGGGTGATGACACGGCAAGGCTATCGGTTGGATTTGCCGGTCGCCGCAAATATAGGGCGGTCGGCTCAGGACCATCAAGATGAAGCGCCGGCAATGGGCAGGGGGGAGGCTACTTGGCCTCGATGCGCCCTTGAGCGACACTACGCAGTTGTGCCACCGTATTTCCGACATCGCTGATGCCTCCTGTCTGTGACGGCTGTCTGTGACGGGAGGAGTTGTCCATGGGTGAGACTTACCTGATCGACCGAAGGGAAGCGCAGGTGGTGCCGGACGCTCGCGGGTGGGTGATCGATCCGGCGGAAGTTCTGCTGGACATGCTGTGCGACGCCATGGGCGCACTCAACACCGGCGGTTCGGCCGACCGGGCGGTGTGCCGACACCTCGCCCGCGGTCTGCGGGCGGACGCCGCCGTCACGTTCGCTCTGGCCCCGGACAGCGAGATCCAGGCGGTGTGCGTGCTGCCGGACATGGCGCCCGTCCGGCTGGTCGCCGACAGCCTGCTGCGCCGGCTCGACCCGGACGGTCCCGACCTGCGCATCGAGTATGCCGAGGGCATCGGACACGTTGCGTCGGTGTGGATCCGCCCAACGATCACCGGGGAAACCGACGAAGCCGGCCATGGACGCGTGCTGGTCTACACCCGGTCCGACCCGTTCGAGGTCGACGACCGGCGGCTGCTCGAGCGGGCCCGGGTCGCGCTGCTGGCTCTGTGGCCGCTCGGGGTGCGCACGGTGCGTGCCCAGCACGCCCGGGAGTGGGTGCGGACGACGGTCGCCGAGGGACACATGACCGATCGGGAACTCCAGGTGCTCACCCTGCTGGCCGAAGGGCTGCTGGCCACCTCGATCGCGGCGCGACTGCAGTTGTCGCCACGGACGGTGCACAAACATCTGGGCAACATCTATCGCAAGTTGGGCGTCCATGATCGGCTGGTCGCGGTCAGCGTGGCCCGGCTGCACGGCCTGGTGGAGACCTACCCGTCCAGTCCGGGCAGCCCCGAGGTCGCCGGCTGAGCATCGGCAATGGCAGTTGCCGGTGCGCCAAGACCCGTCAGGCGCTCTTCTCGCGACGATCGGTGCGGGCCACCTGTGCTCGCGAAACCAGAGTGGGCGCGACGCCGTCGCGGACGACCTCGTCGGTGACCAGCACGCGTGCCACGTCGTCGTCGCTGGGCACGTGGTACATCACGTTGAGCAGGATCTCTTCCAGGATCGAGCGCAGACCGCGCGCCCCGATGCCGCGCTGCAGCGCCATGTCGGCCACTGCGGCGATCGCCTCGTCGGTGAACTGCAGGTCGACACCGTCCATCTCGAACAGCTTGCGGAACTGCTTGATCAGTGCGTTCTTCGGTTCGATCAGGATGCGCACCAGCGCTTCGGCGTCGAGCGAAGCCACGGTCGAGATCATCGGCAGCCGGCCGATGAACTCGGGGATCAGCCCGTAGCGGTGCAGGTCCTCGGGACGCACTTCTTCGAACGGGTTCGCCGACGCCGGCTTGCGAATCGCGGCATCGTTGTTGAAGCCGAGCGGCCGCTTGCCCACCCGGGCGTTGATGATCTCTTCCAGCCCGGCGAAGGCACCGCCGACGATGAACAGGATGTTCGTGGTGTCGATCTGGATGAAGTCCTGATGCGGGTGTTTGCGGCCGCCCTGCGGCGGTACCGACGCCGTGGTGCCCTCCAGGATCTTCAGCAGCGCCTGCTGGACGCCCTCGCCCGAGACGTCGCGGGTGATCGACGGGTTCTCGCTCTTGCGGGCCACCTTGTCGATCTCGTCGATGTAGATGATGCCGGTCTCGGCCTTCTTGACGTCGAAATCGGCGGCCTGGATCAGCTTGAGCAGGATGTTCTCGACGTCTTCGCCGACGTAGCCGGCCTCGGTCAGCGCGGTCGCGTCCGCCATCGCGAACGGCACGTTGAGCATGCGCGCCAAGGTCTGGGCGAGGTAGGTCTTGCCGCAGCCGGTCGGGCCGATCAGCAGGATGTTCGACTTGCCGAGTTCGACCGACTCTTCCTCGGCGGCGCGCCGGCCGCTCGGGCTGCTGGCGGCTTGGGCCTGCACCCGCTTGTAGTGGTTGTAGACGGCGACGCTGAGAGCCTTCTTGGCAACCTCTTGGCCGATCACGTAGGCGTCGAGAAAGGTGCAGATCTCTCGGGGCTTCGGCAGGTCGTCGAGCAGCCCGACGTCCGCCGCCTCTGAGAACTCCTCCTCGATGATCTCGTTGCACAGGTCGATGCACTCGTCACAGATGTAGACACCCGGACCAGCAATCAGCTTCTTGACCTGCTTCTGGCTCTTTCCGCAGAACGAGCACTTGAGCAGTTCGGAGGTCTCCCCGATTCGAGCCACGCCGCCCCTCCTTCCCGTGAGGGCCACCCTAGCCCGCCGGGGCGCTTCTGCAAGGAGGCGTCCCGGCGCGGCAGGTCAGACCTGGGCGTCCTTGAGTGAGGTGAGGATGGCGTCCACGATGCCGTACTCGACGGCCTCCTCAGCGGTCAGGTACTTGTCGCGTTCGATGTCGCGGGACACCTTCTCGACCTCTTGGCCGGTGGCCTCGGCGAGCATGCCCTCCATCAGCGACCGGATCCGCAAGATCTCGCGGGCCTGGATCTCCAGATCGGACGACTGGCCGTAGCCGCCCTCGGTGGCCGGCTGGTGGATCAGGATGCGGCTGTTCGGCAACGCCAACCGCTTGCCCTTGGTCCCGGCGGCGAGCAGCACGGCGGCCGCCGAGGCGGCCTGCCCCAGGCAGACCGTCTGCACGTCGGGCTTGATGTAGCGCATCGTGTCGTAGATCGCCGTCAGCGCGGTGAACGAGCCGCCGGGTGAGTTGATGTAGATGCTGATCGGGCGCTCGGGATCCATCGACTGCAGGCAGAGCAGCTGCGCCATCACCGCGTTGGCGATGTCGTCGCTGATGTGCGCTCTTCCCACTGCGGAATGTAGTAGTCCATCGACGGACCGGCCGGGGCCAGGCCACCGGGCAGGGCGGGCATGGTCATGGCGTTCCTCACTGGTTCGGGGAGTTCGTGCTGATCTGGGCGGCGCGCTCGTAGACATGGTCGATGAACCCGTACTCGAGCGCCTGCTCGGCGGTGAACCAGCGGTCACGGTCGGAGTCGGCCTCGATCTGCTCGACGCTCTGGCCGGTGTGCTCGGCGATCAGGCTCGACATCGTCTTCTTGATGTGCAGCGACTGCTCGGCCTGAATCCGGATGTCGGACGCGGTACCGCCCAGCCCGCCGGACGGCTGGTGCATCATGATGCGGCTGTGCGGCAGCGCGAACCGCTTGCCCTTCTCGCCCGCACTCAGCAGGAACTGGCCCATGGATGCGGCCAGCCCCATCGCCACGGTGGCGACGTCGTTGCTGATCCACTGCATGGTGTCGAAGATCGCCATGCCGGAGTCGACCGAGCCGCCCGGGGAGTTGATGTAGAGATAGATGTCCGAGCGCGGGTCTTCGGCGTTCAGCAGCAGCATCTGCGCGCAGATGGCGTTGGCGTTCTCGTCGCGGACCTCGGAGCCGAGGAAGATGATCCGGTTGGCCAGCAGCGACTGGTAGACCGAGTCGTTCATACCGGCCGGACTGAGACCCCCGGCGGCCCGCAGCGGTGCGATGTCCAGCGTGGATAGGTGTCGCTTGTCGTTCACGGTGCGAACCTATCCAACGGCGCTGACAAAACTAAGGTCATCCGGTGACTGTTCGCTGACGGCAGACCGGACGTCCGCCCCCGGCTGGACCGCGCTCGTGAACGGAGAGTTACTCAAGCACGCCGACGGGGTCCCGCGTCGCAGCGCGGGACCCCGTCGATCGAGTCGATTCAGGCCCGGTCTGACGCCTCGTCCTCGGCGGCGTCCTCAGCCTCGGCCTCGGGCGCGGGCGGGACGACCTCGACGGTGACGCCGTCGGCGTCGGTCACCCTCGCCTCGGCCAGGATCAGGCCGAGCGCCTTGTTGCGGCGGATCTCCTGCATCCACGCGGACATGTGGTTGTGCTCCATCATGTGCTGCAGTTCCTGCTCGGGCGTCGAGCCGGAGGACTGCGCGCGGCGCACGATCATGTCGGTCAACTCGTGCTGCTCGACACCCACCTCGCGCTCGTCGGCGATGGCGTCGAGCAGGATCTGCGCCCGCAGGCTCTGCTCGGCGCGCGAATCGACGACGGCCCAGAACGCCTCGGGGCTGTCCGCCTCCTCGTCCTCGGCGGTCTCCAGGTAGCGCTCCAGGGTCAGTCCCGCGCCCTTGAGTTGCTCGTCGATCTGGCCGCGCCGGGCCTCCAGCTCAGCGGCCAGCAGCTTGGCCGGCAGTTCGAACTCGACCTGGGCGACCAGGTCCTCCAGCACCTTGTCGCGGGCACTGTTGAGCTGGTCGGCGCGCAGCATCTGCTCGACGCCGTTGGTCAGGTCGACGCGCATCTCTTCGACGGTGTCGAACTCCGACACCAGCTGGGCGAACTCGTCGTCCAGGTCGGGCAGCTGCTGCTCGGACACCTTGGTGACGGTGACGTGGATGTCGGCCTCCTGGCCGGCCAACGCGCCACCCACCAGGGTGGAGGTGAAGTCGGCGGACTCCCCGGCCGACAGGCCGGTGACGGCTTCGTCGAGGCCGTCCAGCATGCCGCCGGAACCGATCCGGTAGGTGATGCCCTCAGCGGTGGCGTCCGGCAGCGCCTCGCCGTCACGCGTCCCGGCCAGGTCGATGGTCAGCACGTCGCCGTCGGCCGCGGCCCGCTCGACCTCGGTGGTGGTGGCGAAGCGCTCCCGCATCATCTCCAGGCGGCTGTCCACCTCGGAGTCGAGGTCGGCCAGCACGTCGACCGTGACGGCGAGGGTGTCGAAGCCGGGCAGAGTCAGCTCGGGGCGGACGTCCACCTCGGCCACGAACTCGACGACGTCGCCGTCCTCGAGCTTGGTGATCTCGACCTCGGGGTCACCCAACGGAATCAGCTTGTTGGCGTCGACCGCCTCGCCGTACGCGGTCGGCAGGGCGGCGTTGATCGCCTCCTGCAGGACGACACCGCGGCCGAACCGCTGGTCGATCACTGCCGACGGCACCTTGCCCTTGCGGAAACCGGGAATGGTGACGCTCTGGGCGATCTCGCGGTAGGCCTTGGTCAGGTGAGGCTGCAGATCGGAGAAGGGGATCTCGACGGTCAGCTTGGCCCGGGACGGGCTGAGTTGCTCGACGGTGCTGGGCAACGTGGTGCTCCTGTGGTCGGTGATGTTTCAAGTGCGGTCGTGAACCGGAGCGGATGACGGGAATCGAACCCGCATGACCAGCTTGGAAGGCTGGGGCTCTGCCATTGAGCTACATCCGCAAGGAGCACCAGCCTAGCGGTCCCGATTGCTGGTTCCTAAACCGCCTGGTCCCCCCTGAGCCGCTGACGCGCAGCCTGGACGGTCGACGGGCACTTGCGGTGCGGCGTAGCGTCGGTGGATATGAGCGAACCGGAGCTGCGCCGGCTGCGCACCACCGATGCGCCGGACGTCCTGGCCGCGTTCGCCGCGGCGTCCGACATGTCCCGGCAGGGTGAAGTGAGGGACACCGGCAGTGCGATCGCCTACGTGGAGGGGCTGACCGAGCTGGCCGGCCCCCACCTCGCCTTCGCCGTCGTGTACCGCGAGCGCGTGATCGGAGTGGTGGGCATCACGGTCGATTCGGGGAACCGCAACGGCTGGTTCTGGTACTGGATGCACGCCGCGTTCCGCGGCCGGGGCTGGACGTCGCGCGCCGCGGCCACCGTGGCCGATTGGGCGCTCGGCGACGGTGGCTTGCACCGGATCGAGCTCGGGCATCGGGTGAACAACCCCGCCTCGGGCGCCGTGGCCAGGGCCGCCGGCTTCCTCCAGGAAGGCCTGGAGCGCAGCAAGCTGCTGATCGACGGCGAGCGGCTGGACGTGGTGGCCTACAGCCGGCTGCCGGGCGACCCGCGACCGGCCGTCCCCCGGCTTCGGTTGAGAACCGATTGACTGTCACATCCGGCCCGCCCGCGGTGTCCCATGAGCATGAGCACCACACACGACACCGTTCAGCCGCCCGTCTCCGTGACCCCGGGAACCGGCACCGAATGGCGGGCCCGAGAAAAGCTGGCGCGGGTGCCGATCGATCCGCCGCCGGGGCCGTTCGGAAAGCTGCTCACCTGGGTGGCCCGCCGGATGTACGGCCAGCCGCTGGACAACGCGAATGCCATGGCGCGCAACCGCCGCGTCCTGTTCGCCACCTTCACCTACGAGCGACGGGTGGCGAAGTTCCACCGCCTCGACCCTTGTCTCAAGGCACTGGCGGTGATGGCGGTCTCCGCCGAGATCGGCTGCACCTGGTGCATCGACTTCGGTTACCACCTCGCGGTGGTCGGGGACGGCGCCGTCGGGCTGTGCGCCGTGCTGGCCGCCGCGCAGTTGGGGGCGCCGACGATCATCGCGATGAGCCGGCATGCCGACCGTCAGGCACTGGCCCGCCGGTTCGGCGCCACCCACATCGTGGCCGAGCGGGACGAGGCCGGCGCCGACGCGGTCTGGGACCTCACCGGCGGGATCGGCGCCGACTGCGTGCTGGAGTGTGTCGGCACCGAGGGCTCGCGGTTGCAGGCGATCGGCTGCGTCCGCGACGGCGGCAACATCGGTCTGGTCGGCGTCCCGCATGGCGATCTGCCGATGAACGACTTGTTCTGGCGCAACGTCGGCGTCAAGGGCGGACCGGCGCACTGCCGGGCGTACCTACCGGACCTGCTCGAGCTGGTCTGGAGCGGCGCGATCGATCCTGGACCGGTCTTCGATCTGGAACTGCCGTTGGCCGAGGTCGCCGAGGCCTACGCTGCGATGGATTCCCGGCGCGCGGTCAAGGTGCTGCTGCGGCCGTGAACGGGGGCCGCTCCGCCTCTGCGGCGAGGACGCCGCGGCGGTGAGCAGCGTAGCGTGAGCGGATGGAGCCACCCGAGCCAGACGAGATCCTGCCGCCGAAGCTGCCGGCGTCCGAGCGTAACGAGACGCCGGCCGAGCGGCTGGACCGCAACTGGGTCGAGTTGCTGCAGGAACTGCGGGTCACCCAGACCGGTATCCAGCTGCTCAGCGGTTTCCTGCTGATCCTGCCGTTCCAAGCCCGGTTCGCGGAGATCGACGCGGTTCTCGTCGGCGTCTTCCTGGCCGCCGTGCTGCTGGCCGCGCTTTCCACTGCGCTGGTGCTGGCTCCGGTCACCGCTCATCGGCTGCTGTTCCGCCGCCATAACAAGGACGTGTTGGTCAATCTCGGCACGATGATGGCCAAGGCGGGCCTGGTGTGCCTGGCGCTTACCGTCGGTCTGGTCGCCACCCTCGTGGTCGGCGTGGTCGGCGGGTTGACGGCGGGAATCGTCACCGGCGTGGTCGCGCTCGCGGTGTTCTTCCTGTTATGGCTGGTGCTGCCCTTGACGCTGGTCCGCCGGCGCGAGCGCCGTCCCTACGCGTGAGCCGACGACGGCGTTGGCGCGTCAGGTCGTCCGGAGCTCGGGGCATACGCTGCTTGACGCCGGGGAGAAACAGAGAACGGACCAATCGTCACCATGTGGATGTTGTACGCCGCCGGTTCAGCGGTGTTCGCGGGGTTGACCGCGATCCTCGCCAAGGTCGGCATCCGGCACACCCCGTCTAATCTCGCCACGGCGATCCGCACCGTGGTCGTGCTGGGATTCGCCTGGCTGGTGGTGTTCATCGTCGGCTCGCAGAACACCATCAGCGGCCTTTCCGGACCAACCCTGTGGTTCCTGGTGCTGTCCGGGCTCGCCACCGGGGCGTCCTGGCTGTGCTACTTCCGCGCACTTCAACTCGCCGACGTCAACCAGGTGGCGCCGGTGGACAAGTCGAGCATCGTGCTGACCGTGCTGTTCGCGATCGCGCTGCTGGGCGAGATCGAGAATCTGGCCACTCGGCTCATCGGCATCGCCGTGATCGGCGTCGGCACCTATCTGATGATCGAGCGCAGGGGCCGCGCAGGAAGCATCTCGACCCAAGGCCGCGGCTGGTTGCTCTACGCGCTCGGTTCGGCAGTGTTCGCGGCGCTCACCACGATTCTGGGCAAGGTGGGCATCGCCGACGTCGAGTCCAACCTGGGGACCGCGATCCGCACCGGGGTCGTGCTGGTGATGGCCTGGGTGGTCGCGTTGGTGACCGGCGAGCACCGCGGCATGCACCAGATACCCCGCCGCGACCTGCTCTTCATCGTGCTCTCCGGGGTGGCGACCGGCGCGTCCTGGCTGTGTTACTTCCGAGCCCTCCAGGACGGCCCCGCCAGTGTGGTCGTCCCGATCGACAAGACCAGCATCGTGCTCACCGTCGCCTTCGCCTGGCTCTTCCTGGGCGAACGACTGACCCGCCGATCCGCCGTAGGGCTGGCGCTGATCGTGGCCGGCACCTTGCTGATGCTGCTCTGATCGCACCTCGCTCGCGTGGGCGTGGGTTAGCCGATCAGGCCGAGCCGGCGGAAGGCTGTGGCGAGGCCGTCGGCGTCCACATGATCGGTGACCAGGGTCGCGACGGCCTTCACCTCGTCGGGCGCGTTGCCCATCGCCACCGACGTGCCACAGGCAGCGAACATGCCCAGGTCGCTGCGGGCGTCGCCGAAGCCGATCAGATCATCGGCTGAGATCCCCAGGTGGGTCACCAGCCGCTCGATCGCGGCGCCCTTGTGGACGCCGACCTGGCCGAACTCACCGAACTCGTCACGGACGCCGGTCATGCTCCAGCTGTCGATGGCAGCCCGGTCGCGATACCGCGCGGCCAAGGCCTCGAGATCGACGCTCGACTCCAGCACGAAGCTGATCTTGTTGACGTCGTCACGTCCGGCCCGGGTGCCGTAGATCAGATCGGGCATGGCGTCGCGGATGAACCGCACATTCTCGGGCGTCGCTCCGCCCTCGAGCAGCCCCGCCGCCTTTTCGGGCAGGTGGTCGCTGGCATACAGACCGGAGTTGCACTCCAGGTAGAAGCCGAGATCCTCGGCGATCAGCCAAGCCACCGCCTCGGCGACCACGGCGGCGTCCAGCACCTGGTGGAAGACGACCTGTCCGGCGTCCTCGAGGTAGCTGCCGTTGCCGCCGATCAGCCCGTCGACGCCGAGATCCCACAGCTGGTCGTAGATCTCGGCGCGGCTGCGTCCGGTGCACAGGTAGACGCGGTGGCCGCGCGCCCGAGCTGCTCGGACGGCGTCCGCGGCGCTGGGTGGCAGTTCGGTGCGGTAGTTGACCAGGGTGCCGTCGATGTCGAGCAGCAGCACCCGCGTCCGCTCGCTCATCGCTCGACTTCCGCCTCGGACGTTGACAGCGGGCGGGCCACCGGCACCACCAGGATCGCCGCCAGACAGACGGCGCCCACCACCAGCAGTGCCCGAAGCACACCGAAATGGTCGCCCAGGAAGCCGATCAGCACCGGTCCGGTGAGGAACGCGCCGTAGCCGACGGTGGAGACCACACTCAGCCGGACGGCGGCGCGAGCCGGGTCGTCCGCCGCGGCCGACATGCCGACCGGGAAGCCGAGGCTGGCACCCACACCCCAGATCGCGGCACCGAGGAAGGCGGCCCACGGCGACCCGAAGACCACCAGCAGACAGCCGATCACGGCGGCGGCGAACAGCACCCGCAGCACCACCACGCGCCCGTAGCGATCGAGCAGGGGCGCGCCGGCGATGCGCCCGCCGGTCATGAAGGCGAGGAAGACGGCGAGAGCGACGACGCCCAGTGAGTTGTCGAGGCCGTACCCCTCGACGAAGGCGATCGCCAGCCAATCATTGGCGACGCCCTCGGTGAAGGCGGCGGCCAACACCATGACGCCGATCAGCAGCGTGCGCGGCTCGAGCCACGCCGAACGTCCGTTCGCGACTGCCGCGGACTCGTCGGTGTCCTCGTCGAAGGCCGGCAGGAACCGGCTAGTCCCCCACCACACCGCGGCCAGGGTGGCCGCGGCCGCCACCGGGAGGTGGACGCCGATCGGCACCCGCAGCCAGGTCAGGCCGGCGCCGATCAGTGCGCCGACCACAGTGCCGGCACTGAACAGCGCATGGAACCAGGGCATGATCGCCCGACCCAGTGCGCGCTCGATGATGGTGCCCTCGAGGTTCTGCGCGACGTCCCAGATGCCGATGCCCAGCCCGATCAGCACCATCGCGGGAGCGATCAGCAACAACGGCGCGTGCAGTTCGACAGCCGCGCCGGCGAGCACGATGCCGGGCAGCGCGACCAGCGCACCCAGGCGCACCGTCGCGGACGCGCCCAGCCGGCGCGCGATCCGTCCGGCCAGCGGCAGACCACACAGCGATCCGATCGAAATGGCCAGCAGCAGCAGGCTCAGCTGCCCGGCGGTGATGTCGAGCATCTGTTTGACGTCCGGCACGCGCGACATCCACGAGGCGAAAATGAAGCCGTTGGCGCCGAACACCAACAGGTCCCCGTCCCGGGCGGACTTGCTGGCGAGCGACGGTATGGTCACGGCGGTCAACCGATCCTCCGTAGAAGGTGCTGGGCGCCCTGGCCGGGCGGGAAGGTGGCTGCCATCAGCCTAAGCGAATATGTACACTGGCGTCGAATTCTGGGTGGAGGAACGCGATGGCGGGACGTGAGGGCGGCTATGCCAGCGGACGGCTGCGCCGCGAGCAGATCATCACTGCGGCCACCGAACTGTTCGCTCGGGTCGGCTACCGGCACGCTACGATCCTGGAATTGGCCGAGGCCGCCGGCATCTCCCGGACCGGGCTGCTGCACCACTTCGGCTCCAAGGAAATGCTGCTGAGCGCCGTCCTGGAGCGCCGCGACGCCGAGGACGCGGCGCGTTTCACCGGCGCGGAAACCGATGGGACCGGCCTGGGTGCGCTGGCCACCCTCGTCGAACTGGCCCGGCACAACGCCGCACGCCCGCATCTGGTGGCCCTGTTCGCCGTGCTGTCGGCGGAGGCGTCCGACCCCGAGCATCCGGCGCACGCGTACTTCGTGAACCGCTACCGCGGCACCGTCGCCGATGTCGCGGCCTCGCTGACCCGCGCGAAGGCGTCCGGCCTGCTGGCGCCGGGCGTCGACCCCGCCGGTCAGGCCCGTACCCTGGTTGCACTGATGGACGGCTTGCAGGTGCAGTGGCTGCTCTCCCCCGCGGATGTGGACATGGCCGGCACGCTGCGAGCACAACTCGAGCGGGTACTGACCGTGCCGCTGCCGGACTGACCCAAGCCCTCGGGCAGGACAAGCTCAACCAGCCGGGACGACCCGCTCAACCAGTACGTGGACCGGTCCGACTCGCCCATCCGACGTGGAACATTCGTCGCAGCATCGCGACGAAAACCACTGCCCAGACGACGGTCGCGACCGCCAGTGCGCCGTCGCCGACCACTTCGACCAGTGGCAGCCGATCCACCCGTCCCAGGCTGATCGAAGCGACCGCGAACATGCCGAGCGGGAAGACGATCGACCACATGGTCGGCACGTAGGTGAGCGGCACCTTGTGTACGAGATGCCGCCACACCCCCGCGCCGACCAACATCGGGATCAGCCAGACACAGAAACTCCAGAACACCACCACGGTGCCGGCGATCAGGTTGCGGGTGGCGTCCACCATCGGCGTGGACTGCATGCCGAGAATGTTGCTGCCGGCGACCACCGCGATCGCCATCGCTCCCATCGCCACCCAGTACGGCGGTTCGAACTCGCGCGGGGTGATGCCGAAATGGATGATCCGCAGCAGTACCAGCATCGCGACACCGGCGTAGAGCACGACGCCCACCGACCACGACATCACCGCGACCAGGCCGACCCAGCGGGTGTCCCCGGACAGGAACGGCTGAACCTGCGCCATGCCGATGGCCACGGACTGGCTGGCCACCGCCCAGATGAACCAGGTGCCGTTGGTCCTAGCCAGGATCGGCTTGCCGTCGCGGGTCATCAACACCTGCCACGGCAGCACGTAGCCGAAGACGAACCAGAGCAATGCGCCGAAGAAGAACAGCGGCATCGCGATGTCGATCAGCCCCTGTTGGACCAGCCGGACGGCGAGTACATCGGTGCCCGCGACGACGGTGAAGTAGGCGAACGCCATCTCGGGACCGCGCAGATCGGCGAGCATCTCAACCCGATAGCGAACGGCGCGCCACAGGTACAGCACCCACAGCGCGCCGTAGCTGACCGCCGCGATCACCAGCAGGGCGAGCGACGCCGCTTCGAACCCGGACAGATGCAGGCCCATCGAGACGATGCCGGTGCCCATGACCAGGGCGAAGTAGCCGGGCGAGAGGCGCGCGAGGGCGTCCGCGAAAGCCGAACGCGGCAGCTGCGCGGCCGTCGTCATCAACGGCTCCGCGGGCCGCTCGCCGAAGTCATTGCAGCAAGGTAGCAACACGTGCGGGCGAAGGCCGGGAATTCGACGAGTTCAATCCCGCGACGTTCGCCTCATGGCCGGCCGAAGACGGTGTCCGCCTGGTCGGGAATGATCGTGCCGTTCGTGCGACGGACCGGGCCGTGGTTGCCGTCGGCGTCCACGTAGGCGGTTGTCGAGCACGGATAGAGACCCTGCTTCTTAGGCAACGGCTGGATGAACATCGGGTTGATCGCCCAGCGCCCGTCGCGATTGTCATAGGCATGACACATCAACTCGTCTTTGTTGCGGTTCAGGACGACGTGCGCTCCCGTCGCGTCCCGCACCATCGAGACGTCGGTGGTGGCGTCCCCGCCGGCGACGGTCGGGCGCAGGCTGCGCGGCATCGGCTTGAGTGCCAGCGATCCCTCCACCCCGAGGATGATCTTGTTGATGAAGCACCGCTTGCCGTCGATGTAGGTCATGATCGAGTCCGAGCCGTCGGGCAGCCCGCCACAACCCTTCAGGTGGCCGGTCAGCTTGCCCTTGTGGAGCAGCTGCGAGATGCCGATGGTGTGCGCCGAGTTGATGCCGACACCGGGACCCCAGACGTCGGCGAACTCCTTCGGTGACGCCGACACGACCCAGGGCTCGATACCCGCCTTCTTGAGCGTCTTGATCAGGTCACGCATCTCGGGGTAGTAGCGGATCCAGGCCGTCTCGGTGCTGGAGCCGACCTTCTGGGTGGCACCGATCGGGGCACGCAGCGCCGCCTTCCGCGCCTTCGCCGCGATCGCCCGCACCTGGGCGGGCCGGTAGCCCTGCAGGATCTGGCCGACCCAGGCGTAGCTGGCCTCCATGTAGCGCTCGTTGGCACCGGCGAACACTGCCTTGCCCGCGGTCGTCTTCTGGGTCTTGCGCACCGCTGCAGGATCTTGTCGTGCCGCAGCATCCAGAAGATGGTCTGGTCCGAGATGTCGTTCTTGATCACGGTGTTGTCCCAGTCGAACACCGCATACGGCCTGACCTGCGGTGCCCGTCCGCCCCGCCAGCTGCACCGCCCGGCCTTGTCGATAGCCCGCTGGATGATCGCGGCATTGTTGCCGTACCAGTTGGCGGCCAGCTTCAGCTGCGGACAACGGTGCTTCTTCTTGCTGTTCTTACCGGCCGGCAGACTCACCGGCGACTCGGCAGGCAGCGCCTGCGGTGCGGTGGTCGGCGACGCCATGGCAGGGGCACCGGAGAGAGTGGTCGCGGTCAGCGCAACAGTGAGCAGGCCGACTGCGCGAACTCGACGATGAGTACGCATCTGAGGAGGACCTTTCAGGTGGGGTTCAGGTTCTTCCGCAGACCATAGGCACGCCGGACGCCGTCGCGCCACCCCCTGCGGGCAACCCCTGCCGGACGGTCAGCCTCGCGACTTCCCTCCACTGATCGTCACCGTCGTGCCGGTGACGTAGCTCGACCGGTCGGACGCGAGGAAGCAGACCAGGTCGGCCACCTCCTCGAGTCGACCCTCGCGGCGCAGTGGGATGGCGCTCGTGTAGCCAGCCGCCACCGTGTCGTTTCCGGCCCCTCGCGCATAGGCCAGGGCCTCGGCGTAGGCCGGGCTGCGCAGCGCGGTCGCCTCCATGATGCCCGGCGCCACTCCGACGACCCGGACGCCGGACGGCCCGAGTTCCTTCGCCCACGACAGCGTGAACGCGTTCAGCGCAGCCTTGGTGGCCGCGTACACGGACTGGGCGTGCGACCCCTCGCTGCCGGATTCGGAGCTCATGTTGATGATCGCGCCGGCGCCGGCACGGACCAGGCGTCGGGCCACCGCCTGCGCCATCAGGAACGCACCCTTCATGTTGACGCCCACCATCAGGTCGTAGGTCGCGACATCGAGCTCGAACTGCGGGGCCTCTCCGCGAATGTCGACGAGCAGCCGGGGCAGGCAAACGCCGGCGTTGTTGACCAGCGTGGTGACCTCACCCACCTCGGCGCACACCCGGGCGACGGCACGCTCCACCGCGTCCGGGTCGGTCACGTCCACCCGGAATAAGTGCGCGCCGGTCTCGGAGTCGACACCCTCGACGGGGGTGGTGACATCGAAGCTGGCCACCCGCGCACCCGCGGAGCACAACGCCACGACGATGCTGCGACCGAGACCCGACGCTCCACCGGTGACGATGACCGTCTTGTCGCCGAGTCCCAGCCAGTCCTGTGCCATTCCGCTCCCTATAGTCACCGTGGGTCGAGCCTGTAGAGGCCCAGCCTCCCCGGTTGGTCGAGCTTGTCGAGACCCGCACGAGGTTTCGACAAGCTCGACCAGCGGTGCGACGTCAGCCGCGCTGAACCTTGGCCATCCGGTGCTGCAGCTCGACGGTGGCCGGGTGGAGTTCGCGGAACGCCTGGTAGAAGGGCTGGTAGATCTCCCGGGCGCCCGGTTTCGGCTCGATCACACCGCTGTGCGTCGTCCAGTCCGTGTCCTCGCTGACCAGACCGGTGCCGACGCCGGCGAACATCGCGTCACCGTAGCAGGCACCGACCGACTGCTCGGTGATCTGCTGCGTCATGCCGGTCACGTCCGAGACGATCTGCGGCCACAGCCCACCGGTGGTGCCGCCACCGGTGGCGAATCCCCGATCGGTGGACACCCCGGCCGCCCGCATGCCTTCGAAGATGTGCTCGACCCCGAAGGCGGTCGCTTCCAGCAGCGAACGGTACAGATGACCACGACCGTGGTTGAGGGTCAGGCCCAGCATCACGCCGCGGGCATTCGGATCGAGCAGCGGCGACCGCTCGCCTGCGAAGTAGGGCAGTGTGATCAGGCCGTCCGACCCGGGCGGCACGACGCGCGCCGCGGCACTCAACTCGCCGAAGTCGAAGTCGCCGCCGAGCAGATCGCGAAGCCACTTGGTCAGTGAGCCGCTGGTCGCCATACCAGCCACCTGGTTGAACGTGCCCGGGAACAGGTGCGCGTTCACCCACAGCGGCCGGCCCGGAATGAACCGGTCGGTCACCGTGATGATCGTCATCGTCGAGCCATAGATGACCACGGCGTCTCCTGGATGCCGGACGCCGACACTCATCGCGTCCGCGAAGGCGTCGATCGTGCCGGCCACCACCGGCACACCAACCGGCAGACCGGTGATGTCGGCCGCGACCGGGGTGACGGTACCGACGACCTGGGACGGCCAGACGAGCTCGGGCATCTTCAGGCCCGGAGCAAGATCCTCGCACCACTCGTGTGCCCAGTCTCCCTTGCCGACGTCGTACAACGGCTCGGAGTAGGACGCCGACACGTGGTCCAGCACGTAGGCGCCGGTCAGCTTGTAGGCGAGGTAGCTGCTGGCCATGAACCAGTACTTGGTCCGAGCCCACAGCTCGGGCTCATGACGAGCCAGCCACAACATCCGGCCGCCCACCGACTGGGCGTTCAGTGGATTACCGCACACCTCGATGATCTTGTCCTCGCCGTAGCGCTCGGTGATCTCGTCGAGCTCGGCGGACGACCGGGTGTCGATGCCGTAGAGGATCGTCGGACGCAATGGCTGGCCCGAAGCGTCCGCAGGGACGATGCACGGCCCGATCCCACTCACCCCGACACCCGCGATCTCACCGCCGGCGGCCTTCGGAAGCAGCTCGGCACAGATCACCCGGAAGTCGTGCCAGAACACGTCCTCGGCGTCCAACTCCGCCCATCCGGGACGTGGCAGCGACACCATGTGCGCCTGCTCGGAGATGGCGACCACGCTACCGTCGAGCGTGGTCAGCGCACCTTTGCTGCTGCCCGTTCCGATATCGATCCCCAACAAGTACTGCTGCTTCGTCACCATTGACTCCTTCTTTCACTGCAAACTTCCGTGCCAACCAACACGCGACAACCGGATGGACGATGGCGCCGACCGCGGCATCGGCGACAGCTGCGTCGCCGGCCGGGTTTCGCGTGGGCACTTCGACCAAGGATCACGGGTTCACCCGTTTCAGGTCAACCGTTGGTCCTGAGGTCAACCATTGTTCTCTCATTTGACTACCGGCGCCGGCTGCCGCCGCCACCAGGGACGGCTATACGCCGCGCTGCACCTTTGCCATCCGGTGCTGCAACTCGACGGTGGCCGGGTGCAGTTCGCGGAAAGCATGGTAGAAGGGCTGGTAAATCTCCCAGGCGCCGGGCGTCGGCTCGATCACGCCGCTGTGCGTCGTCCAGTCGGAATCTTCACTGACCAGACCGGTACCGACACCGGCGAAAATCGCATCGCCGTAGCAGGCACCCACCGACTGCTCGGTGATCTGCTGCGTCATGCCGGTCACGTCCGAGACGATCTGCGGCCACAGCCCGCCCGTGGTGCCACCACCGGTTGCGAAGGACATCTCCGTCTTCACCCCAGCCTCGCGCATGCCCTCGAGAATGTGCTCCACACCGAATGCCGTCGCCTCGAGCAACGCCCGGTACAGGTGACCGCGACCGTGGTTCAGGGTGAGGCCGAGCATCACGCCGCGGGCGTCCGGGTCGAGCAGCGGCGAGCGCTCACCGGCGAAGTAGGGCAGCGCGATGAGGCCGTCCGAGCCACGCGGGACAGCGCGAGCGGCGGCGCTCAACTCGCCGAAGTCGAAGCCCCCACCGAGTAGATCGCGGAGCCACTTGGTCAGTGAGCCGCTGGTCGCCATGCCGGCGACCTGATTGAAGGTGCCGGGGAAAAGGTGGGCATTGACCCACAGCGGCCGGCCCGGAATGAACCGGTCGGTGACCGTGATGATCGTCATCGTCGAGCCATAGATCAACACCGAATCCCCGGGCTTGCGGACGCCGACGCTCATCGCGTCCGAGAAGGCGTCGATGGTGCCCGCGACGACCGGAGTACCCACCGGCAAGCCGGTGATGTCGGCGGCGACCGGGGTGACGGTGCCGACCACCTGGGACGGCCAGACCAGTTCGGGCATCTTCAGGCCGGGCGCGATGTCCTCGCACCACTCCTGCGCCCAGGTCCCCTTGCCGACGTCGTACAGCGGCTCGGAGTAGGACGCCGAGACATGGTCGAGCACGTAGGCGCCGGTCAGCTTGTAGGCGAGGTAGCTGCTGGCCATGAACCAGTACTTGGCGCGTGCCCACACCTCGGGTTCATGCCGCTGGATCCACAGCATCCGGCCGCCCACCGATTGGGCGTTCATCGGGTTGCCGCACACCTCAATGATCTTGTCCTCGCCGTAGCGTTCGGTGAGTTCGGCCACCTCCGCGGACGACCGGGTGTCGATGCCGTACAAGATCGTCGGCCGCAACGGCTGGCCCGACGCGTCGGCCGGCACGATGCACGGCCCGATGCCGCTCACCCCGACCCCCGCGACGACCCCGTCGCCGGCCTTGTCGAGCAGATCGGCACAGATCGCCCGGAAGTCGTGCCAGAACACGTCCTCGGCATCGAGCTCTGCCCAACCCGGACGCGGCAGCGACACCATGTGCGCCTGCTCGGAGATCGCGATGACCCTGCCGTCCAAGGTCGTCAGGGCACCCTTGCTGCTGCCCGTTCCGATATCGATCCCCATCAAATATTGCGGCTTCGCCACAACTACTCCCCTCTTCCTCCATTGGAAGGTACTGCTTGACCGAGTTCTGCTTTAGTTGCAGCTCAGGCCGGTGATTAGCGGCCCCCATTTACGACGATCGAGAACTCCCAAGTCAACTCGGCAGTCCATGGAATGAGATTAACCGGAAAGAATTTCGATAGCGCCATCTGCGGAACACTTGGGTATTCGTTGGGCAACCGTTGCGATTCAAATCCGTTGCGCGTAACCGGACGCCGAGGGCATTGGGTTATGGCAGGGTGACGCCGGGCGGACGAGACCGGCCCAGCACATTTGGACGTGCCATCGGGACGCGCCGGTTGTCGGCGCGTCCCGATGGCTGGCGGTTCGCCTGCCGCAGACGGTTCAGGCGTTCGGCAGCCCACATGCGCCCGAGTAGGGACGCAGTGCGTCGCGAACCCGGTCGATGAGCAGCTCGTGACCGGTCGGTTCGAGCAGGCCCTCGCGGACGCGATCGAACTGCTTGGGCAGATACTGGCTGATCAGCGGCTCCGGGATGCCGACCTCGTCGAGGTTCGCCAGCAGCACATCGATGGCCTTCACGATCTCGTCGTAGGGAAGGTAGTAGCGGATGCGGTCGGAGTAGCTGAACCGGCGCGCGAGTTGCTGCTCGTGCGCCGAGCCCTCGTAGTAGCCCTCCCAGTAGCCTGGCGAGCCGATCATCACCTGTTCGATCACCTCGACGAGGTTCGACCGCTTCGAGGCGTCCTCCACCAGGTGGCCTTCGATCGCGTCCAGCGCGAACAGCCCCTCGCGAAGGTTGAAGGTGAGGCCGGGGCCCACTTTCAGGATCGCCCAGTGATCGAGCACCAGGTCACGCAGGTTGGACTCGGTCTGGTAGTCGGTGGAGTGCGCCTCGAACAGCAGCGTCGCCTCGTCGTCCAGGGCACCCTGCAGCGCGGTCGTGTTGGCCGAGACGTAGTCGATCACCTTGACGTGGTCGAACTCGACGGCGGGCTGCACCACGATCGCCACCACCTTCGACCAGGCAGCGCCGGCACCCACCGCCGCGAACGCCTTCTTGTGCGCCGCGATGGTCTCTTGCGCCGCCTCCGGCGCGGTCGGTGTGAGGGCGCCCAGGGTCTCGTGGGCGCCGCCCGGGACCGGCACCTCGGTGCCGATCACGTACGACACCGGAATGGTCAGCCCGGCCTCTTCGGCGGCCTTCTCGGCGACCACCAGCAGCCGGGCGGCCCGCTCGGCGACGATCTCGTCGGTCAGCGGCACCGGGTCGCCGACACACGACATCGAGCAGTCCAGGTGGATCTTGGTGTACCCGGCGAGCACATAGGCACGCACCAGATCCTCCGCCTTCGGCATGGCCGTCTCGGCGGTCTCCTGCTTCTGCCAACGGTTGGGGCCCAGGTGGTCGCCGCCGAGAATAATCCGCTCCCGCGGGAATCCCTGCTCGTCGGCGATGCCGAATACGAACTCGCGGAAGTCGACCGGGGTCATTCCGGTGTAGCCACCGAACTGGTCGACCTGGTTCGACGTCGCCTCGATCAACAACGCGCTGTCATCGGCCAAAGCCTGACGCATTGAGGCCTCTATCACCAATGGATGGGCGGAGCAAACGGAATAGATACCGACGCCACCCCCCTTGCGATGATCGGAAAGAATTTCACGCAAAGCATCGCGCGACATAGTTACACCTTCTCTTTCGTGAACTCCGGGGCATTCCCCGGATTATGGGACGTGAGGGATTCGGTCGAGCAAATGCGGATCACCGGGCCAATGCCTCTTCTCCTCCTACCCGGAACATCACCTTGAGCCGGTGCTCATCGCGGGACCGCATCGCCTCGAAACCGCGCACGGCCTCGGGCAACGGCACTTCGTGGGTGATCAGCAGCTCCGGATCGATCAGCCCCGAGCCGAGGATGCGGACGGCATCGGTCCACTCATGCCCCGGGAACGGCGCCGAATAAGACATCCACGAGCCGCGAACGGTGAGCTCGTGACGCAGCATGAACTCGAACACCTTCGGGCTCAGCACCAGGTCCTGATGCGCGGTGCCGACGTAGACGACAGTGCCGCGCCGGGCCGTGATGGCCAATGCCTGCCGCTGGGTCGGGGGCACGCCTGCGGTCTCCACGGTCAGCATCGGCGCCCCGACCGCGTCGAAGTGGGCCGCGAGGTCGTCGCTCGCACCGTTGACGGCGTGCGCGGCACCCAGTCTGAGCGCCATCTCCAGGTTGCGCGGATCGACGTCCACCACGGTGATCGGGCCGGCTCCCTTGTCGCGCAGGGTGAGGACGGCCAGCAGCCCGATCACTCCCCCGCCCAGCACCGCGGCCGGCGCGCCGGGAATGACGTCTGCCCGCTCGACCCCGTGAATGGCAACGGTGAGTGGCTCGACCAGCGCCCCGACCTTCAGGCTCAGGTCACCCAGCGGCACCAGGTTGACGGCGGGGACGGCGACCAGGTCGGCCAGCGCCCCCTGGCGCCGAGAGCCGATGAACGAATAGTTCGGACACAGCGACGGCCTACCCGCCCGGCACTCGGAGCACTCATGACACGGCACCAGCGGCGCCACGGCGACACGATCGCCCACTTGGGCAGTCGTGACCTCGGTGCCGATCTCCGCCACGACACCGGAGAACTCGTGACCCAGCACCTGCGGGAAGTTGTGCACCGCGCCGTCGAAGTAGCGGGGCACGTCGGATCCGCAGATGCCGCAGTAGGCGACCCGGACGAGCACCTCGTCCGGAGCAACGGTGGGGCTGATTTCGGTGATCGTGAGTTCCTGGCGGCCGGTGACCGCGACGGCTTTCAGTTGGGTAGTCATGATGGCGTTCTCCTCATTCGACTTCGGTTTCGACGTAGAGCGTGCGGCGGCGGTACTTGATGAACGTGTAAACGAAGCAGGCGCCGTAGAGGGCGAGGATCACGAACCAGCCGACGGCGATGTCGCCGCTGATCCCCTTGGCCAGCAGGTAGGTGATCGGGCTGCCGGCCTGGTCCAGTGACGAGACCTGCCCGCCGTTCGGCAGCAGGTTCACGTTGCGGGCCAGCTGGGTTTGCAACTCGACCATCTGGTTCGAGATCCAGATGGTCATCACCATGATCGCGGTACCCGAGAACAGGGTGCGGAAGATGTTGCCCTTGTGCACGCCGACCGCGATCGCGACGAAGAAGCCGATGGTCGCAAGGTCGCCGAACGGCAGCACCCGGTTGCCCGGCAGCAAGGCCGCCACGATGATCGTCAGAGGCACGAAGAGCAGGCTGGCCGAGATCACCTGCGGATGCCCCAGCAGCAGTGCCGGATCGAGACCGATCCGGTAGTTGCCGTCCGAGAACCGCTTCTGCAGCATCTCGCGCGCGGCCTCCGCGATCGGCAGCAGGCCCTGCATGATCAGCTTGACCACGAGCGGCATCAGCAGCATGACGGCGCCCATCTTGATCCCCAGCTGCAGCGATTGGCCGATGTCGTAGCGGGCCAGCAGACCGATCACAATGCCGAGAACGGTGCCGATCACCAGCGGCTGGCCGAACGGGCCCAGCCTCTCCTCCAACTGCTCGGTGGTCAGGTTGATCTTCTTGACGCCCGGAATCTTCTCGAACAGGTCGTCGACGGGCGCCGCCAGGACGCCCATGTAGGCCGACGTGCCGTGCGGGATCGCGACACCCTCCAACCCGAAGAAGTTGTCGGTGACCGGACTGAAGATGTCGCCGAGCTTGTAGGCGATGATCGCGTGCACGACGATGCCGACGATGCCCCACCAGAAGCTGCCGGTGGCGATCTCGACGATGGCGCCGGTGAACGCCATGTGCCAGATGTTCCAGATGTCGACGTTGAGCACGTGGGTGCTGCGGATCAGCAGCATGACGATGTTGACGCCGATCGCGACCGGGATCGCGATCAGGCCCATGTTGGAAGCCCAGGCCATCGGCGCCGACCCGGGCCAGCCGACGTCGATCACGGTGAGCCCGAGATTGAAGTTCTCGGCCATCGCCTCAGCGGCCGGTCCCAGCGACTCGGTCAGCAGACCGACGACCAGACCGATGCCCACGAAGCCGACACCGATGGTGAGCCCCGATTGGAGTGATTTGGCCACGCCCTGCTTCAGGGACAGGCCGATGATGATGATGATCAGGGGCAGCATCACGCTGGGCCCCAGATCCACCACATATTGGATGACTGCCAGTACGGCGTCCATACTTATTCAGATTCCTTCCGAATCACTGGGGTGCTGCGTCCCTGCCTGGACGCAGTGCCCCGCCCGGAGGTTCCGCGGGTAGGCCATCGGTCCACCCGCGGAACCTCCTTTTGTCAGTTGCCGAGGATCTCGAGGATCTTGGCTTCGGTGGCCGCCAGGTTGATGCCGGAGATGAAGGCGATCCCGTGCACGACGGGGACGCCGTAGTCACGGCTGACCTTTGCGGTGGTGACGAGCAGGTCGGCCTGCTCGGCGCGTCCGGCGAGTTCGCTGATCCGGCACTGCTGAACGTCGACCGGGATGCCGTTCTTCTCGCACAGTTCGCGGACGCGGTTGGCCGCGACGGTCGAGGTGGCGACGGCTCCGCCACAGGCGACGATGATCTTCTTCATGGTTCTCTCCTCGTTGAGGTTGGCTGACCGGAGTCGGTCGATCGGGGTGGTACTGGTGGGGGCGGGTGTCGGCCCTCGGCGGCGCTCAGATGCCGGCGAAGGCCTCGTCCATCAGGGCGATGATGGCTGCGGGGTCGTCCGCGGCATTGACCGCCGTGACGAAGTCGGCGTCCTGCAGCTTGCCGATCATGTGCGACAGCAGCGGGACGTGGTTGGCTGCGTCGGCGAAGACCAGCATGAAAACGGTCGAGACCGACACCGCCGAGTCCTCGTCACCGCCCATCGCCCGGAAGGTCACCGGCTCGGCCAGTGACGCGACGGCGATGGTGTTGCCGCTGACATGGTCGGCGGAGGTGTGCGGAATGGCGACGCCGCCGGAGATGTCGAGGCCGGTCGGGAAGTCACGCTCGCGTTCCTGAAGGGCGGCGACGTAGCTGGTCTCGGCCAGGCCGGCGTTGGTCACCGCGCCGCCCATCGTCCGCAGCAGATCGTCGCGGTCGGCAGCGGCGAGTCGGGGGAACATCAGTTCATTGCGAAATTCCAAGGGAATCCTCCTGTGCGATGACGACCGACACGTCGGCCTCATGGAGTGCCCGGCTCAGCTCTGCGCCGGGTGTTCCGGTGGTGATCACCAGATCAAACTGGGAGAGGTCGGCCAGCCGGTTGACCGCGATGGTGTCGAGCTTGTCTCCGGCGGCCAGCACCACCACGTTGCGGCAATGACTCATCGCCTTCTGCGACGTCGCCCCCTCCAGCGCGTGGTGGTTGGTGACGCCGGCTACCGGACTGATACCCGCACAGCCGAAGAAGCCGACGTCCATGTAGACGCTCTCCAGCGCCTTCTCGGCCATCGGCCCGAAGAGCGAGCCCTCATTGCTGCGGATCGTGCCGCCGAGCACCACGGTCTCGATGGAGTCGCTTCTGGACAGCCGGGTGGCGATGGGCAGCGCGTTGGTCAGCACACGTACCCGTCGATGCTCCTGAACCAGAGCGTCCGCGAGCGCATAGGTGGTCGTGCCGTAGTCGAGGTAGATGGTTGACCCCTCCTCGATATTGGCCAGGGCGGCACGGGCGATTGCCTGCTTGGCGCCCAGGTGGACCGCCAGCCGACGCTCGTAGGCGCTCTCCTTCTCGGTCGGACGCACCCGCGCCCCACCGTGCACGCGGACCAGAAGCCCGCGCTCGTGCAGGTCCATCAAGTCCTTCCGGATCGTCTCCGGCGACACGTCGAACATCTTGCTCAGCGCCAGCGCCTTGACGGACTTCTGGCTGTGAAGGAGTTGAACAATCGCCTTGTGACGCTCGTCGATATCCACGTCGTTGGATCCCCTCGGTTTCAGTTGCACTCGCCCTGCCTGGCGAATCTGCTGTGAATCCTTCCTGAAATCCAACATTTTCGCAACCCCCTTCCGAGCGCAGCGCAACCCCGTAGGTGGTGGAGATGGGAGCGTCACACCTGGTGAGCATAGGGACTGCGAGCCAGAAAATGACATCACAGCTTCCCACATGGTGAGACAGAGAACGGGGCCACCCGCTTGGCATACTTGGGAACCCAAGTCAACCCACTTGGGCTGCATTGGGGCGGCGGCACGTGATCGCCGAACGATTCCCACACGCCGAGAACCACGTCCAACCCGGGTCCGCCGGCGCTTGGGCTCACCATTTTTTTCCGGCGACCCGGCAGGCGCCCGGCCGCACGATGGCGGCCAGCCGGTCCAGGACGGCCGGGATCGGACCACCGGCACCGGCGACGACCCGGCTCGGGGTCGCCGAGGCGGCCTTCGCGGGCGTCCGCCCGGCCGGCGATGTTCCAACCAGCACCCGGGCGGGGTATAACCAACCATGAGCTATCACGACAAGGTCGCCGTCGTCACCGGCGCCAACTCAGGCATCGGTGCGGCCACGGCGGTGCGGCTGGCCGGACTCGGAGCCACCGTGGCGGTGATTGGGCATCGTCCGACGAGTGCCGACCACGTGGTCGACGAGATCACCCGGTCCGGTGGCGAGGCGCTGAGCTTCGCCGCCGATGTGAGCGATCCGGACGCCGTCGAACAGCTCTTCGCCGAGATCGGCGAGCGCCTGGGCCGCGTCGACCTGGTGGTGGCCAACGCCGGCATCAACGGTGTCTGGGCGCCGCTGGAGGAGCTCGGCTGGCAGGACTGGCAGCACACCGTCACGGTCAACCTGGGTGGCACCTTCCTCACCGTCAAACATGCCCTGCCGCTGCTGAAAGCGGCCGGCGGAGGCTCGGTGGTGATCACCGCATCGGTCAACGGCACTCGGATGTTCAGCAACAGCGGCGCCAGCGCGTACGCGGCCAGCAAAGCCGCCCAGGTCGCGTTCGCCAAGTCGATCGCGGTCGAGCTGGCCAGGCACTCGATCCGGGTCAACGTGATCTGTCCCGGCAGCGTCGAGACCGAGATCGACAACAACACCGAGCGGCGCGGCACCGACCACCTGCATCTACCGGTGGAGTATCCCGAAGGCCAGATCCCGCTCACCGGCAAGCAGTCGGCCAGCGCCGACCAGGTTGCCGACCTGATCTGTTTCCTCGGCTCGGAGGCCGCCTCGCACATCACCGGCACTGAGGTCTGGATCGACGGCGGTCAATCCCTGCTCGCCGGTTGAACGGGCGTCCTCGAGCCGACCCGCGCTAGCCGGCCAGTGGGGTGTGCTCCGATTCGAGGTCGGCGCGCAGGCTGATCAACAGCCCTTTGAGCAGTCGGGACACCTGCATCTGGGAGACGCCCAGCCGCTGGGCGATCTCGCGCTGCGTGCACTCCTCGACGAAGCGCCACAGCAACAGGGCACGATCCCGCTGGGACAGCCGGTTGAGTGCCCGCCGCAGCGCGATCCGGTCGATGCAGGTGGCGGCTACGTCGTCGTCGGTCGACACCTGGGCCCCTAGCGACCCGCCTGCACCATCCCCGTACGGCACATCCAGGGAATCGGGCTGATAGCTGTCCGAGGTGTCCAGGGCCGCACCCAGCTGGCGCGCGTTGACCTCCAGGTGATCGCGGAAGTAGCGCTTCAGTTCACCGGTGATGGTAGGGATGGCGTAAGAGATGAAGGTCGCGCCCTGCTCGGGCTGGAACCGGTCGATGGCCAACCACAACGCCATGCGGGCGACCTGCACCAGGTCGTCGTGGTCCACGCCACGCCCGCGATAGCGGCCGGCGAGCGCATCGCATAACGGCAAATTCAATTCAGCAATTCGGTCCGTGATTCCCTGCCGGGCGTGTGGATCATCCGTGTTTCGGATCAATCGGAAAAGATCACCGGTCGCGACCTCGCGAACGGACTGGACGGAGGGTACGGCAGTGCTGTGCGCCATGGCACGCGCTCCTCGGAGAAAGCCGAGTCAGCACGTGGTTTGACCGCTCAGTTGCCTTCGACCTTGCCACGCCACAACGAGATGCACAAGCCCTGATGCGGAAAAGTGTGACCTTAACGGCTGGCCACGAGGTAGCTGGTGTGCAGCCCCCGGCGCATGCCCCACGACACCGCCTGAGTGCGCCTGGCCACACCGATCTTGCGATACGCGGAGCGTATATAGCTCTTCACCGAATTGGGGCTCAGGTACATGCCTTCGGCGATCTCGGAATTCGACATGCCCTGGGTGATCAGGGCCAGCACCTCGGCCTCGCGCGAGGACAATCCGTCCTCGCGTCCGGGCCATTGCCCACCTGCGGACGCCGCCCCGCGCTCCGGCACCGTCACCAGTTGACCGGCGTGGACCCGTTCCAGCGCCACCACCAACTCGCGCGCGCCCAAGGTCTTCGAAAGGTAGCCGGACGCGCCGTCGCGCAGCGCTCCATCCATCAGCGCCGGCAGGAGATTCCAGCTGTACACCACCGTCCGCCGGACACGGCGGTCGTGCACCAGCCGGCTCAGCACATCCGGCTCATCGGGGCGCCCACGCAATGGGTCGTACAAGGCAATGTCCACCGACCGCGGTATCTCCAACCCGTGCCAGGATCCGGCCAACTCCATCCGACCGCCGGAACCGGCGAACATGTGTCGCAGCCCGGCGGCCACGAGGTCACAGTCGTCGATCAGCGCCACTCGGATAGCGGGCGTTGCGTGCATCGTGGATCCTCACTCTCTGTCAACCGTCGGCATCTGCCTGGGCGAAGCCCGGGTGACTACCGGCGGAAGCCGCGTACCATGCGGGCGAGACTGCCTTGTGAGCCTTTGGCCTCACCCAAAACGGTGATACCCCGGTGGACGTGGCAGTAAACCTGATGGCCGCGCGGAAACCGTGAAATCCCGGGTGTCCGACCGGTAACGTATGCGTGCCCGGCTGCGTTGGCCTGTGCGTGAGTCTGGGGAGGACGCCATGACGGTCGGGCAGCCATCGGCCGCGGGCGGTGCGAGATCGTGACCTCCCCGGCTGCGCGTCGGCTCCGCGTCCTAGTCGACCTGCTGCGGCAGCCGGCGTCCGGAACCGACGAATCCGCCACGGCCCGGCGCGCGCTCGCGGCGCTGGCGGCGAACACCCCCGATCATCGGTATGCCTGTCTCTATCGTGCGGCCGCCGTCCACGCGACTCGCTCGCCCGAGCCGTTGGCGTCCGTCGGCCCACCCATCGACTCCGGCCGGGCGCTCACGCTGGCTCGTGCCTGCGTGACATCGCAGAGCAGTCAGCACGACCCGATCGACGCGCCGTCCCCACGGCTGCACGCCGTCCCGGTTCGCGATGTCCTTGACGGCGGCGTCACCCACGTCCTGCTCATCGGAGGCGATGACAGTGTTCCCTGGGATGTGGCCCTGGATGTGTACCTGGAGTCGGTCGCCCGCGCCTTGGCGACGATCTTCATATCGCGCCCAGGCGCGGCCGCCGAGCAGGTCGGTGTACTCGCCCGGGGAGCGGTCGGCGAGTTCGTCGAGGCCGGCTCCCCGGCGTTGAGCGACCCGCTCCCGCCTACCGCCGCGACGCCGGATCCTCCCGCCGTCCGACTGGCCGACCTGGAACGCATCGCCGAGACGGACTGGGGACACGCCGTCATCCGCGCCATCCAGGACGGCGCGCTGCTGTTCGACAGTGAGGGCCTGGTGCTGGAGACGAACTCCAGGTTCACCGACCTGCTCGACTACTCACTCGACGACGCTCCGCTGCGGCCGCCCTATCCGTGGTGGCCGACCGCTGCGGAGGACGCTGAGGGACTGGCGGCCGTCGAGCGGATGCAGGAATCTGCCCAGCGCGGAACAGACTTCGCCGGCGAACTCCGGTTCTTCGGCCGTGATCGGCAGCCGTTGTGGCTCTCGGTGAGCAGCGCCCGGGTCAGCACGCGCGACGGGGAGGCAGTCACCGTCTGCACGCTTCGCGACATCACCCGCCAGCGGGAGGCGCGGAAGCGACGGGCGATGGCGGCTCAGATCAGCGCCGATTTCAGTTCGATCGACGACTTCGACACCCTGCTGGCGATCGCCGAGAACGGCTTCAACACCCTGTTCGACGGCAACAGCACGACCCAGATCGTCGTCGACGACCGGACGCTGCTGATCAGCGGCGGCGTCGAGGTGACGCCGGAGTCGCTGCCCGAGCAAGTCGGGATCGGCCTCGCCGGCAAACCCAACCCTGACACCACCAGCCTGCGTCCCGGCATCCTGCTGGTCCCGCGCAGCAGCAAGGCAGGTTGCCGGGCCTGGATCCAGTTCCCGCGGCCACGACGGATCAGAGTGGACGAGATGATCGTCGCCGACCTGCTGGCCCAAGCGTTCGCCCTCGCCGTGGACCAGTTCCTGGTCGCCCAAGAGGCCGCCGACCGGGAGTCGAATCTGCAGCTCGCCGTCCAGAGCCACCAGCTGATCGGCCAAGCCATCGGCATTCTGGTCGAGCGGCATCGAATCAGCCCCAACGAGGCATTCGGACGGCTCAAGGCCGCGAGCCAGAATCGCAACCTGAAGCTGCGCGAGCTGGCGCGCCGGGTGATCGAGACGGGACAGGAACCCGACGACGCCTGAGCGCGTCGCACGTATCAACACCCGGCCCTGTCCGCTCTTGCCGCTATTGCCCTCCGCCCACAGGTGGGTCGAGGCTGGTGAGCAGGAGGTCCGCCATGAAGCAGTTCACTCGTCGTCTCACCGGTGGGGCGATCGCCTTCGTCCTGCTGGCCCCGGCGCTGCCCGTCCTCGCCGCCGCGCGGGCTACGGCCGCCCCGGTAACCGCGCCCACCGCCACCGTCCGCACGATCAGCAAGACGATCGCCCTGCGCAAGCCGGCCAGCCTGAGCGACCGCTGGCAGCACATCCAGCAGGTCGGCTACGGCAAGGCGGTTTCGAAGCTCGGCACCTCCCCGGGCGGCGAAGGCCTGATGTGGGGGCCTAGCTACGGCGTGCAGGTTCCGAACAAGACTTGGTGGTACGCCGACGCGGCGAAGTTCCGGCTGGCGCAGTACAGCGATTCCGGGAAGTACCTGCGACAGGTGAAGCTGCCCGCCAAGTATCTGGCTCAGGGCGTCTATTTCCAGTGGTACAACCCGATGGCGCTCGCTGACGGCACGGTGGTGCTCAGCAGCAGCACCATCGACTCCTCCGCGCTGCTGCTGCTCTCCCCCACACGCGTCCTCAGCCGGGTGAAGCTGAGCAGGTCGGTTGGTTTGGTGACCGGCGACGGCAGCCACCTCTACGGCTTCGACGAGAAGGACCGCAAAGTCAGGGTGAACCCCAAGACCGGCGCGATCACGACGGTCAAGGCCTTCAAGGGTCAGGGCGGACGCTCCTTCACCATCGAGGTAAGCAAGTCGGTGGTCACCGTCACCCGTCGGGACGTCAGGGTGAAGCTGAAGCTGACGGCGCCGGACTATCCGGGCGCCACGGTCCACCCGACGGTCGAGGCGGCGATGGCGGCGAACGGCAGGCTCTGGATTTTGCTCACGGGTATCGCCGAGTTGCCGTCGGGCAAGACACGGGAGGTGATCGGCGTACTCAACGTGGACGCCAAGGGCAACGTGTCGGCGGTGTCCCGAGTGCGCACCCCGACCAGCCAGTCCGATCCGGGGGACGGCAAACATCTCGCCGTTCGCTACGGCGACAACCGGCCTACGCTGATGTTCATCGACACCAAGGCAGTGCAGGTCTATCGGCGGTCCTGAAGCAGCATCGAGCTTGGTGGGCCGTCACCAGCTGCTCGGCGGCTTCCACGACGCTCGTGCCCACCCGAGCGCGCTGTTAGGGTAGTGCACGCGGTGATTTGATCCAGTTGTCGAATCAGATTGCCGAAATCCGTCCGGCGGCGTGTCGCCGCCGAAGCCCACACCCGTCCAGGAAGGACCGCGCGCCTCATGCCGCTCGCTTCGCACGATGTTTTCACCGCGCACGATTGGTGGCGCCAAGCCGTCGTCTACCAGATCTACCCACGCAGCTTCGCCGACGCCAACGGTGACGGGATCGGCGACCTGTTGGGCATCACCTCACGAGTCCCCTACCTCAAGGAGCTGGGCGTCGACGCGGTCTGGCTGAGTCCGTTCTATCCCTCAGCACTGGCCGACGGTGGCTACGACGTCGACGACTACCGCGACGTCGACCCGAAGATCGGCACCCTGGACGACTTCGACGAGATGCTGACGGCTCTGCACGCGGCGCGCATCAAGGTGGTCGTCGACATCGTTCCCAACCACTCCTCCGACCGCCACCAGTGGTTCAAGGCGGCACTGGCGGCAGGCAAGGGCTCGCCCGAACGCGCCCGCTACATCTTCCGCGACGGCAATGGCGAGAACTGTGAGCTACCGCCCAGCGAGCTGCGATCGATCTTCGGCGGCGGCGCCTGGGAGCGGGTCACCGAGCCCGACGGGCGTCCCGGTCAGTGGTACCTGCACCTGTTCGCCAAGGAACAGCCCGACCTCAACTGGGACCATCCCGAAGTGCACGCCGACTTCTTGACCACACTGCGATTCTGGAGCGACCGCGGGGTGGACGGGTTTCGGGTCGATGTGGCGCACGGCCTGAAGAAGAACCTGGACCCGGCCTTCGACGCGATGGTCACGGTGGACGACGGCCTGTTCGACGCCGACGACGGCCAGCATCCGCTGTGGGATCGCGACGAGGTGCAGGACGTCTACGCCGAGTGGCGCGCGGTGTTCAACGAGTACGACCCGCCCCGTACTGCGGTCGCCGAGGCCTGGGTACAGCCGCATCGACAGGCCCGCTACTCCTCGCCAGCAGGGTTGGGACAGACCTTCAACTTCGACCTACTGCGGGCCGACTTCTCGGCGGTGGACTTCCACGAGGTGATCGATCGCAACCTGAAGGCGGCCGCCGAGGTCGGCGGCTCGACCACCTGGGTCTTTTCCAACCACGACGTGGTGCGGCACGCCACCCGCTACGGTCTGCCACCGGCTCCGGTCAAGGCCGGCACGCCCCGCCCTGGCGAAACCGGACGCGGCAACGACGGCAAACAGTGGCTGCTTGAGGGCGGCGACCCGCGTGAGGTGGACGCCGAGCGGGGTCTGCGTCGGGCGCGTGCAGCCACCCTGTTCCTGTTGGCGCTCCCCGGGTCCGCCTATCTGTACCAGGGCGAGGAGTTGGGCCTGCAGGAGGCCGGCCAGATCCCAGACGACGCACGCCAGGATCCGGCGTTCTTCCGCAACCGCGCGATCGAGGTCGGACGCGACGGCTGCCGCGTTCCGCTGCCCTGGACCCGAGAAGGTTCCTCGTTCGGCTTCGGACCGGACGGTGCGCACCTGCCGCAGCCGTCCTGGTACGCCGACTACGCCGTCGACGTGGAGTCCGCCGACCCAGCCTCGACGCTGAACCTGTACCGCCGGGCGCTGGCGCTGCGCCATCAACTGGAGTGCGACGAGACCCTGGAATGGCTGGAGGTGTCGCCGACTGTGCTGGGCTTCGCGCGTCCGAACGGATGGTGCGCGGTGACGAACTTCGGGACCGACCCAGTTGCGTTGCCCGCAGGCGAGGTATTGCTGGCCAGCGGCCCGCTCAGCGCGGACAACCTGCCTGGAGAGACCACGGTCTGGCTGCGCCGCTGAACCCGCAACGACAGAAATCGGCCCGGGGATGAATGCTCGGGGCCGGATTGGGTAACCGACAATTGTCCCTGTGGGACCTGTTGCTGCTCGAGCCCGGGCTGGAGTATCGGCGGGATGCGCCGGTTGAGACCACAGCCGGCGCATCACTCAACTTCGCAGCGTCGGGGTCTGGGTCTATGCCGGCAGCTCCCCGGTGCGGGTGAGTTCTTCGGCGATGCTGACCAACTTCCGGTTCGTCCGCTGCGAGGCGCGACGCAGCATGTCGAACGCCTCGTCGGCAGTCATCTTGTGCCGTTCCATCAGGATCCCCTCGGCCTGGCCGATCACGGTGCGGTTGACCAGCGCGGCCGCGCGGTTGTCCAGGCGGCGCCCGTCGGCGAGGGCAGCGGTGAGGTGGGCGGCCAGCGCGTGAGCGATCACGATCTCGTCACTGCCGAAGCTGCCGGCCTTGACGCTGTACAGGTTGAGCGCCCCGTAGGACGACTCTTCGGTGTAGAGCAGCAGCGAGAGCATCGATTTCACGCCGAACTGTTCCGCCACGGCCGGACCCCACCGCGGCCACCGCCGATCGACGCCGACGTCGTCGCTGATCACGGTGCTCTGCGTCCTTACCGTGTCGACGCAAGGCCCCTCTCGCAGTTCGTGCTGCAGCACGTCGGCCCTGGCCACGAAATCCGCCGTGGGTGCGGCGGTGGTGAGGCGTCCCTTCTCGATCATGGTGACGCCGGCCGCGTCGCACGCCTCCATCAACTCCACGACCATGGCCACGCCCAGCTCTACCCGCTCGTCCTCCTCAACGGGGGTGGTCAGCTCGCGGGCGTACTCGGCCATCGTGGCCACCACCTCGGCCGCCGGCACGCCTCCGAGCGCTTGATCGTCCTGCGCTTCGTCGTGAGCCTCGGACGGCACCACAACCACCCCTTCCCTCCTCGCAACCCATTCGACGTGAAGTGTCTCACCCGTCTCGCCATTCGAGTAGCCGAACGCAAGGACGCGGACATCAGCCGGTCCGGCCCGGACAGGTCGCGGGCGCGACCGGCGAGGTAACCTCGCGACGAGGAGTGATACTCATGGACGACCAAGCGGAACCCCGCGTCCCGGTCAGCTACGACAACTGCGCTAAGACTGCAGGGCCGTTCTACCACGGCACCAAGTCTGACCTGGCGATCGGCACCGAACTCGTCCCCGGCTACGGATCGAACTTCCAGCAGGGCCGGGTCTCGAACAACATCTACTTCTCCGCGATCGTGGAGACCGCCGCCTGGGGAGCAGAGTTGGCCACCGCACTCGCCGGCCTCGACGAACGCGGGCACATCTACGTCGTGGAACCGCTCGGGCCGTTCGAGGACGACCCGAACGTCACCGACAAGCGGTTCCCCGGCAACCCCACTCAGTCGTACCGAACCCCGGACGGCCTGCGCATCGTGGCCGAGCTCCAGGACTGGGAAGGCCACTCCCCCGAAGTGCTCAGAACCATGCTCGACCACCTGGCACAGCTCAGAGAGCAGGGATTGGACGTCATCTACGACTGAGACCGGCGACGCTCCAACAGCACGTCCGGACGCCGGCCGGCCGCTTCGCATAGGTCAGCAACTGCTGTATGGTCAGCTTATGCTGACCATTGCATCTCAGGTCGACGTGATGAGCCGACTCGGCCGCGCGATGGCCGACGCTACCCGTTCCCGCATCCTGCTGGCTCTCCTGGACCGGCCCGGCTACCCCGCCCGGCTCGCCGAAGAGCTGGAGCTGACCCGCACGAACGTGTCCAACCACCTTGCCTGCCTGCGCGGTTGCGGGATCGTCGTCGCTGTCCCCGAAGGACGTCGGACCCGCTACGAGATCGCCGATCCGCACCTGTCCCGGGCGCTGTCGGCGCTGGTGAGCGTGACTTTGGCCGTCGACGAGGGCGAACCGTGCACCGACGCCTGCTGCACGGTCCCGGGCTGCTGTGCGGACTGCGGGGCGGCAAAGTGACGGTCGCCTTTGCAGCGGGCCGCACCGCCGTCCTGCGCCGACGGATCCGGCTCGTTGTGGCGATCACCATCGCCTGGAACGTCGCGGAGGCGATCATTGCGCTGATCGCCGGCGGTGTCGCCTCGTCTGCTGCACTGATTGGGTTCGGCCTCGACTCGATCGTCGAGGTGCTCTCGGCGGCGGCTGTTGCCTGGCAGTTTTCGGTGCCCGATCCGGAGCGGCGGGAGAGGGTCGCGCTGCGGGTGATCGCCATGTCGTTCTTCGGCCTCGCCGGCTATGTGTCGGTGGATGCCGTGCTCTCGCTGGCCGGCGTGCGAGAGCCGGAACACTCCCCCGTGGGCCTCATCCTGGCGGCGCTCAGCCTGCTGGTGATGCCGTTCCTCAGCTGGTTCGAGCGGCGCACCGGCCGCGAACTCGGCTCGGCGTCCGCGGTCGCCGATTCCAAGCAGACCCTGATCTGCAGCTACCTGTCGGCGGCGCTGCTGGTCGGACTGTTGCTCAACAGCCTGCTCGGCTGGACGTGGGCCGACTCCGCCGCGGCCCTGGTGATCGCCGCGTTCGCCGTCCGCGAGGGCATCGAAGCCTGGCGAGGCGATGCCTGCTGCTCGGCACCCGTCGCCGTCCTCACCGGCGAGCGGGGACCGGAAGACTGCTGCGCGGACGACTGCTGCAAGGCATGAAAGCGTCGCCAGCTATTGGAACCGCTGGATGGTGAGCTGAGCGGCATACCGCTGGATTGAGGGCGCGGCGACCCATCGGCGCCACGAAGCGAGACGCGCTTGACCTCAAGCCGACTCAAGGTTCTAGCGTGAAGGACGCACGAGAGGATCAGCATTGCCCGCGACCAACAGCAACCCCCTGCTCTATGACGGCTTCGCCCGCTACGGCAGCGGCGTCACCTTGGTGACCGTCCGCGAGAACGAGGACGATCAGTTCTTCATCGCCGCATCGTTGCTGACCGCCTCCGTTGAACCGTTCAGCCTTGCGGTCGCGGTCGGACGGAACCGGGTGGGACTCACCGCCATGGCGCGCGGCGTGCCTTGGGCAGTCTCGGTGCTGGCCGCCGAACACCGACCGCTGGTCGAGCAGCTCACCGGCCCCACCACGCGGGAGGAGCGCCGGGCCGCACTCACCGCGGCGGGCGCAGTACCTTCCCCGGAGGGACCCCTGTGGCTGCCGGACGCCCTGGTCACCTTGTGGTGCCGCGTCCTGTCGGTGACACCGGTGCACCACCAGTCGCTGATCGTCGGCGACGTCGTCCGCGGAAGCATCCATCGGGAGGGTCTCCCCCTGCTGCGCTGGAACCGGCAGTTCAGCACGGCGAGCGCGTTGTCGTCGGACGTTGCCTATTGACCCTCATCCCACCCCGACGGAGACTGAGGACATGAACGCGGAATGGCACAGCGACTCGGCGCGTCGGCTGATCTGCGCGCTCGCACTGTGGGGCTGGGGCATGACGAGCAGCGGACTACTGCTGTTCGGTGTAGTGGCCTACGCCCAAGGAGTGCAGCCGACATTGCGGGCGGTGTTGGCGATGGTTCTGGGAAGTGCCGGCGTGGCCGCCTGGCTCGTGCTGTCCCGACTGAATGCCCGGCGCGAACCCGTTGCGGCGATCAACTCCGAGTAGTTCGGGATCAGCTGGCCTCGGGCTATTGGCGGGAAGTGCTGGCCACCCTGCCGCTAGCGCAGCACCTCGATCAGGGCGACCCACGAAATGCCCAGGGTGTACCCCACCGCCAGAATGGACGCCAGCGCGAACGCCGCCAACCCGAAGGGGTCGCCGGCGATCACCAGCACCCCGCCGACCGCGAAGCCGAGCGGCGGGACGAAGCCGAGCACCGCCTGCGCATGCTTCAGCACTCCGATCTGCGGCGTCGGAGTGCTGTAGATCTGTCGCACCGCGTGAATGTGAAAGGCGATGGCGCCGGCCGCCAGCAGCACCAGGGTGATGCCGTAACCGTGGCCGGCGACGTCCGGCATCAGACCGACGGCTGCGCTGGTGAGCGCAACCATCAGGTTGGCGATCGCGGCCGCCAGTCGGGCGGTCAGCGAACTTGACTTGACGATCTCGGCGACGTTGACGCTGGCGGCCACGATCACCAGACCGGCGAGTGCGGCGGTGGCGCCGACCAGCGCGACATTGAAGTCGGTCCAGCGTTCCAGGCCGAGGTCCATGGCCTAACGCTAATCCGCCGGCCGGCAAGCGCCCACGCGCCACGCAAGTCGAACGCCAGACCGATGAAAGCGGTCCGGACGACGCTGTGATCGAGCCGAGGCTCCCGCCCGACCGAGCAGTGAAGGAGATGCCATGACGGCCACCACGACCGACACCCCATCCACCAATCAGGCGCAGCAGCCGCAATCGCCCGATCTGCACCGGTTGGTGTTCGCTGATGCCGAGTTCGACGGGCAGTTCCTGCGCGCGCTGGACACCATCGGCGACGGTGGCGCCGACGTCGGCGAGTGCTTCGTCACGGCACGCGGCATTCCCGAGGGCGACCACGACGCCTGGTACCAACATTGGACGGCGTTGGGCGACCGGGTCAGCGCTCTCGCCGACGCCTCGCTGAGCGCCGGCCGGACGGTGAGCGCACGCAACGGCTACCTGCGGGCGACGACCTACTATCGCACCGCCGGCGTCTTTCTCTACCGGCCGCCGCTCGACCCCCGATTGACCGACTCGTACCGCCGGCAACGCGCGGCGTTCCAGGCCGGCGCGGCACTGCTCGACTGCACATTCGAGGTCGTCCAGGTTTCCTACCAGGACACGACCCTGGAGGCCTACTTCCTCACCCCGGGCGGGGCTGGCCCGTTCCCGGTGGTGTGCCTGGTCGGCGGCTACGACGGCACCAAGGAGGAGTCCTACTTCGCGGGCGGACGGGCCGCGCTCGACCGCGGGTACGCCGTGCTGTTGATTGACGGCCCGGGCCAAGGCGGGGCGCTGGTGGAGCAGGGCCTGGTGTTCCGGCCGGACTGGGAAGCCGTGGTCAACCCGCAGATCGAGTGGTTGCTCACCCGTCCCGAGGTGCGCGCTGACCAGATCGCCCTGCTGGGCCGCAGCTGGGGCGGGTATCTGGCCCCGCGGGCGGCCACCGCCGAGCATCGGGTGGCAGCGGTGATCGCCGATGCGGCGCAGTACACACCGGGTCCCCACGCGGCTCGCATGCTGCCGCAGCAGTATCGCGACCAGTTCGACACCGGCGATCCCGAACTGCTCAACGACGTACTCGAACAGCGCATGCGGGTGATGCCGCAGCTGCGCTTCACCATCGAACGGGGCATGCTGACGCACGGGGTGGCCACACCGCTGGACTACCTCCGCGCCGCCGCGCCCTACACGATCGCCCCCGCGGTGGGATCGATCAGCTGCCCGGTGCTGGTCTGCGAGGCCGAGAACGACGCCCGCAGCGGAGACGCCAAACCGCTTTACGACGCCCTCACCGGCGCGAAGGAGTACATCAGGTTCCGCAACGCCGACGGGGCCGGCGAGCATGACGAGGCGGGCGCTGCCGCACTGTTCGCGACGCTGGCCTTCGACTGGCTGGACGGGGTACTGGCCCGCTGAGCGCGGCGCGGTCAGTCCTCGAGCGACAACTCCGCGGCGACCTCGGCCAGGCTGAGGCCCGCCCCCGCTTCGCGCTCCGCGGCCAGCTCGGTCTCGTTCAATCGGGCCTCCGCCTGGGCCCGCAGCGCCGCAGTGCGGTGATAGACGGGCCACCCGCTGCCGTCCCGGCGCGCCGCCGCCTGGCCGGCGGCGTAGAGCCGCGCCGCCCGAGCATCCTCGCCCCGCAGCGCCGCATGATTCGCCAGCCACTCCAGGAACATCGAACCGCCTCCGCTGCCGAGCCGCACCTGGATCGGCAGCAGCCGGCGGATCCACCGAGCGCCCTCGTCCGGATTCTCCTCGAGGAGCAGGCTGGCGAGCTCGAGTGCCGCCATCCACTGGCCGAGCGGACTGCCGAGTTCGTCCGCGGTGTGGAACAGCCCGGTGAGCGTCGGTATCACCCGCTCGCTCGATCCCTCACCGGCTCGGACCACGCAATCCAGGATGTCGGTGATCATGGCGAGGTGCGGATCACCGGTCTGTGCCACCAGCGGCCGCAGGTACCCGATCAGCTGGCCCTGCAGCCCGAACTGCTGGGTCATCCAGGCGCTGGACGCGAGCGCGATGAGGCATTCGGCCACCTCGGCGGCACGATCGTCCGGCACCGGCGGCAGCTGCTTCAGACCCTGTTCCAGCAGCACGCCGGCGGCCTCGACCCGGCGGCGGATGAAGTACAGGCACGCCAGCCGGAGGCTGCGCAGCCCCGCGTCTACGGAGTCGACGGCAGCGGGGCCTTCCTCCATGACGCTGTCCAACCAGTGGGTTCCCTCGACCAGCCGGGTGCGGTAGTACCAGTAGAACGTCAGCGCCGCACCGAGACCGACCAACTCCGGATCGCCCCCGGCATGCAGCTGGTCACCGAGGCAGGCGCGAATGACCGGATACGCATCGTCCATCGCGTCGAACCAGGCCGGCTCCGTGGCGGTGCCGAGCGGTGGCCGGCCGGCGAGCAACTGCCGGACGAAGTCGTCCCTTCGGTCACGAGCCGCCTGCGTCTCGCCGTCGCGTTCCAGTTGCCGCCTGGCGTGCGCCCGGACGGTGTCGAGCTGGGCGTAACGAGTGGGACGGCCGGGCTCGGGCCGGCTGACCAGCATGGAGCCGTGGACCAGGGTGGCCAGGCCGTGGGCGATCTCGTCGCGACGTCCACCGTCGGTTGCCGTGACCTGGACGGCGGTCTCGAGGGAGAACGCGCCGGGCAGCACGGACAGCTGCCGGTGCAGCTGCCGATTGGCCGGGCTGAGCAGTCGGTAGCTCCACTCGATGGTCTCGAACATGGTGGCGTGATGATCCACGCCGACGCGCCCCATTCGTTCCAGCCGGGACGGATCGGCGGCGACCTGGTCGGCGATCTCTTCCAGCGAGAACGCCCGGGTGCGGGCGGCCGCCAGTTCAATGGCCAGCGGCAGCCCGTCCACCGCCAGGCAGATCCGTCCGATCGCCGCTCGGCTTTCGGCGTCGTCGGCCAGGTCGGGCTGAGCGGCGCGGCTGCGCTCCAGGAACAACTCCACGGCCGGCGCGGACGACCCGCCCGCAGCGCCACTCGACCTCGCATGCACCGGCAATGGCGTGAGCGGCCACAGCACCTCGCCGTCGACACCCACCGGCTCGCGGCTGGTCGCCAGCACCACTGTGTCGCCGTCAGTCGACAGGAGAGCATCGATACACGCGGCGGCCCCCGCCAGCACATGCTCGCAGTTGTCCACGATGAGCAGCTGGCGCAGACCTTGACCGTAGCGCCGTAGCGCGTCGACCGGGTCTCCGGCCACCTGTGCGCCGAGCCCGAGGGTGCTGCTGATCACATCGCCCACCTGGCCGTCGCTGACCGCCGCGGTCAGGTCCAGGAACCACACGCCGTCCGGATAGTCCTCGGCCAGCTCCGCGCCGACCTCGATGGCCAGCCGGGTCTTCCCGCAGCCGCCCGGACCGGTCACCGTGACCAACGCATGGTCGGCCGCCAAGTTCCGGACCCGGGCCACATCGTGGTCCCGGCCGAGCAGCCGGTTGGGACGGCGCGGAAGGTGCGTCGGCTGGGTGGCAGGTCTCGGCGACCTGGCGGCGGGCGCGGCGTCAGCGGCGGGCGAGGCAGACGCGCCAACCGAGGCGAAACGGACGGCTGGCGCGGAAGAGTCGGCAGGGTCGGTGAGCTCGCCCGCCAAGAGCGCGGCCTGCACCGCCACCAGCTCCGGTCCGGGATCAAGACCGAGTTCGTCGGCGAGCAGAGCGCGGATCCGGCGGTAGCTGGTGAGTGCCTCCTCGGTGCGACCGAGTGCGGCCTGCAGCTTGATCCGTCGTACCCACAACTGCTCGCGGAACGGAGTCGCGGCGATGAGTGGCTCGAGGTCGGCGAGGGCCTGGTCCCGGCGTCCGAGCGCGGTCAACGCGTCGATCCGGCGTTCGGCCAGCTGGCCGCGCAGCTCTTCCAGCCTGGTCCGCGCCGGGGCGACCTCGGGCAGGTCGACGATCGGCTCGAAGGGGGTACCGCGCCACAGGCCCAGAGCCTCATCGATGACCGAAAGGACGTCCAGCGACGGCTCGTCACCCCGCACCTGGTCGGCGAGCTGGACGAAGCGGGCGGAGTCGATCTGGTGGGGTCTGAGTGCGAGCCGGTAGCCGGTGCCTGATTTCAGTAGCACCCCGGACGAGCGGCCACGGGACGGCTCCAGCACGTTGCGCAGCCGCCACAGCTGAGAATCCAGGCTGGCCTGGGACACCACAGCATCGGGCCCCCAGCCGGCCGAGATGAGCGCCTCCGCGGAGACGGCCTGCCCGGGTGAGAGCAACAAGCGCGCCAACAGCGCCGCCTGCTTGGTCGTGCCCAACTCGATCGAGCGGCCGTCCACCTCGACGATCAGGGCACCGAGATCGCGGAGGTGCACACGCACAGGTTAAGAGATTCCCACCGGCCCGTGGAACGGGTGGCCACCTCAGCAAGCACGGACCCACCCCCGAGGGGGTGAGGTCCGCGACGAGTGAGTGCTCAGTTGTGGTTCTGCGGGGTGAAGGTCAGTTCGATGTAGCCGTCGGTCACCCCGGCCGGATTGTCGGTGCTGATGCTCGGCCGCGGCTCGATGCTGCCGGTGCTCCAGCTGCCGCCGGCACCACCCCCACCGCCACCGCCGCCACCGGTGGTGCCGCCGACACCTCCCCCGCCACCGCCGGCTCCTCCGCCACCGCCACCCGCGCAGCCGCCCAGGTTCTTGCCGTTGCCGCCGTTGCCACCGGGCGCCACCGACGAGCCCGAACCGACGCTGCCGCCGCTGCCGTGCTTGGGGCCGGAGCCGTCCGCGCCGGCCGCGTTCGCGCCGCCCTTGCCGCCCTCATCGGTGACCGCGGAGGCGCCGTAGTACCCGCCGCCACCGCCACCGCCGGCGATCACCACGACCTGACCGTTCAGCGTCACGACGCTCGCACCGCCACCACCACCGCCGTTCGAGCAGCCACCGGTGCCGCCGCCCCCGGCGCCGCCCCAGCCGCCGGTCTGGCGCGAGCCGCCACCGCCGACGCTGAGTACCAGAGTCTGGCCCTTCTGCACGTTCCAGCTGGCGGTGACGGAGGTGCCGTTGCCGCCCGGTTGCACGGTGCCGAATGTGGGGTGGCCGCCGGAGTCGCCGCCGCGTCCGCCGGCCGCGGTGATCTCCACCTTGGTGGCGATGTCGGGCACGACCACGTTGATCGTCTTGCCGGTGAACCGGTAGTAGTCGGTGAGCGGCTCGGAGCCGAGGCCAGTGCTCGCCGACGTGCTCGGCGTGGCTGCGGGAGTGCTGGACTGAATGCTGGTCGCCGGGGCGGTCGCGGTGCAGCCGGCGACCAGTGCCAGGCCGGCACCGAGAGCGGCTACGGAAAGGTAGCGGTGGGTCATCGACGTGCTCCTCACGGGATGTTGGGATCTGGATCGGGTCCTGCTGAGAGTCTCGATCGAGGCACTCGCGCGAGGCTTGCACCCCGCTTGCGTCGTCAGCCGCCGATGGCCTTCATCGGCTTCAGCGTCCAGTACTGGTTCGGGTCGTTCGTGTCGCAGTCGGCGAGCTGAAGCGCGACGCCCTGATCGACGGCGCCGGTCAGGCACTGGTTGTAGTCGGTGTTGAACAGCAGCACGCTCTCGTACCAGGCGCCCGGCGCACCGGGCGGTGCCTGGACGCCGGCGCGGATCATCGCCCAGAAGCCGCCCCGCGGAACGCCGCCGCCGGACGCATGGATGTGCAGCGCATGCTGGCCGCCTGGGTCGGCCGTGATCACCCATTTGGCGATCACCGGCTGATAGGCCCAGTACGAGTACACCGCAAGCCCGTCGTAGTCCGCGCTGGACGCCACGCCCCACAGCTTCTGGTTGCCGGCCCCGGCGGTGAACGGCCACGCGATGATCGGATTGTTCTCGGCGAAGGTGTTGCCCGAGTTGTTCAGCGTCCACTGCGACGACCCGTTGTTGATCAGCGCGTCCAGGTCCATGTTCTTGATGTCGCCGACCTTGCCGGCCGACGGGCTCGCGGCCGGCCGCTTGCCGGACGCGGCCGCCGGGTTCGTCTTCCACCAGTCCGGCAGCTTGTCGCACCACCAGCTGAACGTGTAGGTGTGCGTGTACGGCGTCCAGCTGCGCACCGAGAGGTTGAAGCTCTTGAAGGCTCCGTTGGGCGCTCCGTAGGAGTCCGCCGGTGCCGCCGAACTGACGTGCACATTGCCGGATGCGTTGGACACGTCGAGGTGCACCGAGGCGACGATCGGGTCGTACTGGCTGCCGCCCGGTGCGGCGCGTACGTAGTAGCCGTCCGCGCAGGACGCCTTGTGCGGCCCGTCGGTCTTGTCGCCCTTGACCGTGTAGGTCGAGCTGGTCAGCCGGAAGGATTTGGTGGAATCGTCCTTGCCGCCGGGCACTGCACCGAGGGCGACGCCGGCGTCCGTCGTCGTGGTGGCTGGGGTTGGTTGGGCCGCGGCGACGGACTGCGGCGCCGGCGCCGGGGTGCTGCAGGCGCTGAGCACCGTTGCGGCGCCCAACGCCGCCGCGCCAAGCAGCAGCCGGGCGGATCGTGTCCGTCGGGTTCGGGCGGGGCGGCTCGGCGGGGTCACCGGCCGGGTGGGGAGGGTGTCGGCTGCGAATGACATTGGGGTGCTCCTCGGGTCTGGTGCCCGTCCGAGCGGCGAGGCACTACCCACACCCTGCGGGCCGGTCCTTTCGCGGAGCTTGCATCCGACTCGCACGGTCACGTGCGACGCCCGTCGACAGCTGGAGCCCCCTCGCGACGGGCCGTCGGCGTCGGTCAGTAGCTGGACGCCGTCCGCGGCGTCTTGCACACACGCGCACCTGCCACGTCACGGTTTGTGGCCGGTCGCAGCCCACTCGGCCGCAATTGCAGCGATTCTGAAGTGTGTCGGCGAAGATCGATCCAGATGCACGACCACCCACCCCTCGCGTCACGGCAGAAAGGGAGCCGGCCATGGGCTACTTCATCGGAGTCATCCTGCAAACCGTCATCCTGCCGCTCGTCTCCGGCACCATCGAACTCAACGCGACCGGCGGCAATCCGATCGAGATCTACGGCCGATGGTGGGTGTTCTGGGGAGTCGGCACCCGACTCGTCGTCGCCGGCGCCGTCCAGCTCATCCGACCGCAGACCACTGCCGGGATCCTGGGCACCGAGCAGCCGTCCGCCGGCGAAATGCAGGTTGTGCGCGAACTCGCCACGGCTAATCTCGGCATGGGACTCGCGGGCCTGTTGGCGCTGGACCCGGCCTGGGCCCCGGCAGCCGGCGCTGCTGGCGGCGTGTTCCTACTCAGCGCCGGCGTCATGCACGTCACCAAGAAGGGCAAGAGCCCCTCCGAACAGCTCGCCACCTGGACCGACCTCATCGTCGGGATCGTCGCCGTGGTGTTCCTCGGGTCCGCCCTGGTCGGCCTCCTCTGACTTCGCCCGGCTCGAACACCTCATCGACATCACTGCCGGCTGACATCTCCTCGCGAACCCCGGCCTCGCGGCCCAGGCGGGCGTCCGCCATCGTCAGAACTAGAGACCTGAGCCCGTCGCGGAACAGAAGATGGTCGTCGGCGACAAGAACGCCGAAGGAGTCTGCGGGCATCTGCGCGGTCATTGGATGCTCCTTTCGGAAAGCGGCAGTCGGGCAACCACCAGGACGCCGCGAATCAACGGTGCCGACCGTGCATTCGCTACCCACCTCGCGGGCACGTTGACGCATTGACTGGATGCCGAACCCGAATCCTGCGGCGTTGCGCAGTCCCACGCCGTCATCCTCGATCCGCACCATCAGCCTGCGCTCGAACAGGTCGACGGCGAGGTCGATCTCGACCAGGCTCCCGCCCGAGCGCCTCATCGCGTTGGTCATGGCCTCCTGCGCGATCCGGCAAGCGGCCAACTCCACCGCTGCCGGGAGCCGGGCTCAGCGTGCCCGCGGATCCGAGGCTCCAGTTGGCTGCCCTCCGCCCCGAACCTCTCGGCCTGCTCCCGGATTGCCGCGTCCAAACCAGGCTCATCCAGATGGGCGGGACGGAGACCGTGGACCAGCTGCCGCACTCGTCCTACCGCCGTCTGCGTATTCGCTTCGATCTGGTCCAGAATGCTTCGCGCGGCGTCGGGTTGCGTCGATCAGCGAACGGGCCAGACCGGCTTTCAGTGTCAGTCCCGCAAGAGTGGCGCCCAGTTCGTCATGCAGATCACTGCGCAGCCGACGACGTTCCTCCTCGTGAGTGTTCAACACTGGGTACGGACTTCCTCGAGCTGATTCGCCAGCCGCACGGCACTCACCATGGACGCCAACGGAATCGACAGTTGCTGCAGCAGCTGACATTCGCTCGCGGGAGCCGTCCGTCGCCGGATCGGGTCCCCAAGCGCAGGCACCCGATGCGCTGCTCGTAGGACGTGAGCGGCCAGGTGCGATCCGGGGCTCGATTCGTCGCCTTCTTGGACGTCGGACGCCTCGTCCAGCTCGATGGAAACGGACGACAAACGCAAGGAACGACGGATCGCTTCGGACGCCATCGGGATGAGTTCCCGCCTTGAGGCCGATGCCTGGGCCAAGGCACGGGAGGATCGCGGTGGCGGCGCGTTCCCAGGGTGCCAGTGTCCATTCGAAGCACCACAGGAGGAACCGGGTCCCGGGCCGGGTCAGCGCCACGACCTCGTGGACGTAGGCGTCTCGACCACTGTCGTCAAGGTCGTCGAGGGTGCCGTAGTCGACGAGAAGGTCGAACGGGCCGCTGCGTCCGCGAAGTCGACTCCGGTGACGGTGAACCCGTGCTGGGCGAGGAAGATCGCGTTGTCGCCGACGCCGCAGCCGAGATCGAGCGCGCTGCCCGGGGTCAGGGTGCCGTCGGTGACGAGCCTGACAAGTTCCTGTCGTGGTCCACCGACCCAGGGCGGGGTGCCATGCCGATACCACAGGTGGTACAGCAGCCTCACTGTGTGACTCCTTTCCCGTCCGGCAAAATCCGGACCAGAGCATCGGCGACCAGCTCGATCGCGTCCTCGAGTGACAATCCTGCATTCAGCAGGGCGGTGAAGGTCGCAGGGTGGGTCAGGCCGAAGGCGGCGCCGCGGACGCGATCTTCACCGAGAGCTTCGGCGAAGACTCGGGCGTAGAGCGCACCGATTGCTTCCCAGAAGGCCCCCTCGCCCTCGCGCAGGACCGGGTCGTGGCCCAGCTCGGACCGGAAGATCTCGAACCAGGGTGCGCTGCGTTCGTAGAACGCGAACATTTCGCGGACCAGGCGCCGGACTCGCTGGGGGCGTCCGTGTTCGATCCAATCGCGGTCGTCGGGGATCTGGATCTCGTCGGTGAGCACCTGGCGAAGGTGTGTGACGTCGTCCACGATGAAGGAGACGTCGACGCCGTCGTCATGGGCCTTGGCGCGGGCCCGTTCGATGGCGGCGTCCGCGAAGTCGACTCCGGTGACGGTGAACCCGTGCTGGGCGAGGAAGATCGCGTTGTCGCCGACGCCGCAGCCGAGATCGAGCGCGCTGCCCGGGGTCAGGGTGCCGTCGGTGACGAGCCTGACAAGTTCCTGTCGTGGTCCACCGACCCAGGGCGGGGTGCCATGCCGATACCACAGGTGGTACAGCAGCCTCACTGTGTGACTCCTTTCCCGTCCGGCAAAATCCGGACCAGAGCATCGGCGACCAGCTCGATCGCGTCCTCGAGTGACAATCCTGCATTCAGCAGGGCGGTGAAGGTCGCAGGGTGGGTCAGGCCGAAGGCGGCGCCGCGGACGCGATCTTCACCGAGAGCTTCGGCGAAGACTCGGGCGTAGAGCGCACCGATTGCTTCCCAGAAGGCCCCCTCGCCCTCGCGCAGGACCGGGTCGTGGCCCAGCTCGGACCGGAAGATCTCGAACCAGGGTGCGCTGCGTTCGTAGAACGCGAACATTTCGCGGACCAGGCGCCGGACTCGCTGGGGGCGTCCGTGTTCGATCCAATCGCGGTCGTCGGGGATCTGGATCTCGTCGGTGAGCCGCGCGACCAGGACCCGTGCGAGTTCGTCTGCCGATCCGAAGTGGTTCAGGATGGTCGCAGCCGAGACATTGGCCTTGCGTGCGACGGCCTGCAAGCTCGTGGCGGCGATGCCCCGTTCGCGATAGCTCGCCAACGCGGCGTCCATGATCCGTTCCCGAGTGCGCGCTGCCTGCTCGGCCCTGAGTTCCATCGAGTAGCGCCGCGGCGTCATGTTCTCCTCATCGCTCCTCGCTGGTACCCAACACATTTGATTGAATGACATATTGACTGAATATGTCGTTCATCGTATTCTGGTGGCCGCAGGACGTCAAGGAAAGGAACTGCCATGTCGACGAACAGCCGCCAGCCAACCTCCGGTTACTCGCGAACGCGCTCCTCGACGGGACCGACTCCGGGCCGGATGGCACTCGGGTTCGCCGTGTCGTGGCTGGCCATGCTCGCCCACAACCTGCTGGAGCTGCCACTGACCCCTGTTGACATCGAGAACAGCGGCCCGCTGCTCGTCGACCTCGCCCTGTTGGCGGCCTATTGGCGCCGTCCGACGTCGCGCGGGGTGCAGGCAACGATCCTCGGCTGGGCCCTACTCAACCTGGTGATCGGCGGGGTGGTCACCGTCCTGCCGTTGTCGGTGCTGCCGTTCGTACCGGAACAGTCGCTGAGCCACTACCTGGTCCATGTCCTCTATGCGGTCGGCCAGGTGCCGCTCGTGCTCCTCGCGGTCGCCGCGCTGCGGCAGCCTCCCCACGTCACGCCCTCGAACTGAAGAAGGTCAGGACGTCCGAACGAATGGTGAACACCCGGGTCGGCAGGCTGAAGGTGCGCATTGAGGGCGAAGGTAACCAGCGACCGACCGCCGTCTTGTGGCACAGCCTCTACGTCGATGAATGCACCTGGGAACGGGTCGTCCCGACCTTGCGAGTGACCGGCAGCTCATCATCGTGACCGGTCCCGGCCACGGAACCAGCGGCGACCCCGGTCAGCGATACACGATGCAGACTGCGCCGAGGCCGCTCTCGAAGTACTCGACGCGATCGGTGTCCATACACCGGTGGACAGGGTCGGGAACGCGTGGGGAGGACACGTCGGGATCCTCCCCGACCGGGTACGGTCGCCCGTGACCGCTGGGACACCCCTTCATCCCTACCGGCTCGCCGACCGGCTGAGCACAACCCTGCTCCTGGTCGTCTACCGGTTTGACCACTCTTAGCCCCCAAGAGGACCCCAAAACTACCGTTTGGGGGCGAGCGAAATCCCTAGTCAGCACCTTCTGACCTCAACCGCCTATGGACTCCGAGGTAAAGGGCCTAGTCAGCCAGTAACGCCTCGTGGACACGCGGGGGCCGAAAGGGTCGGGGCGACAGGACTCGAACCTGCGATCTCCTGCTCCCAAAGCAGGCGCGCTAGCCACTACGCTACGCCCCGGACGCCCGCGGACAGCGGTCACCGCGGTCGAGTCTAGGCCAGTCGGTCGGCCATCAGGAAACCGGAACGGTGTACGGCTTCCACTCAACGATCGCGCTGACCATTAGCCGTACTAGGGTGGATGAGATGGCAGCACCCTTTGATGACCTCGATGTCTAACTCGCCCTACCCCTATGCTGCGGATTGAGCCTCTCCAGAGACGGTACCCGCCTGGTCACCACCGTCGCCACGCTCAACTCCAAGCGCACCCATACCGAAACGCCTTGTGGCAGATCGATCCGACGGGAGTCGAGCCGGCCCAACGGCTGACCCGGTCCCGCAAGGGCGAATCCGCCGCGACCTTCACCGACGCCGGCGATCTGCTGTTCACCTCCGCCCGGCCCGACCCAGCCGCCGACGATGACGACGAACCCACCGCGGCTCTGTGGCTGTTGCCCTCCGGTGGCGGCGACGCCAGCCTGATCGGCAACCGGCTCGGCGGCTACGGCAAGGTCCAGACCCACGGCTCACACGTACTGACGGCGGCACCGCGGCTCACGGCGTCCACCGATGAAGCGGACGACGACCGGCGCCGCAGGGAGCGCAAGGACAACAACGTCAGCGCCATCCTGCATGCCAGCTATCCGGTGCGGCAGTGGGATCACGATCTCGGGCCCGGCGCGGATCATCTGATGGCTGCCGACCTTCCCGGTCTGGCGACCGGCGCGGACGCCAAACCGGCGCGGACGCCGAACCGGCGCGGCTCGCGCTGCGCGATCTGACGCCGACCGCGTCCGCGCAGCATTCGCCGCACGCCTTTGTCGAGCAGATCCGGACACCGATGCTGGTGGTCCACGGGGATCGCGATACCGGGTGCCGATCGGCGAGGGACTGCGGTTGTCGTGGAACTGCGCAGCCGTTCGGAACTCGCCCTGGACGCGGACGGTCGCACCGCGCACCGCTTCCTGCACTTCCCCGACGAGAATCTTTGGGTGCTCAGCCCGCAACATGCAGCGATCTGGTACGGCGCGGTATCGGTGTTCCTGGCGGAACACGTGTTGGGCGAGGCGCGGGAGTATCCGGCGTTGCTCGGCTGACGTAGCATCTCGACGAAATCTCGACCGACCGGCATTTCGACCAGCGGTCAGCTGAGCGCCCCGGCCACGAGGCCAATAGCGTGGAGTCATGGCGGACGATCCGGCGGACCCGGCCGACGAGCAGGCCGCGCACGAAGACCGGCTCGAACCCACTGATCTGGTCCGGCGTTCCCGGGTCGTGCTGCGCGCCGGCATCTTGATGCTCGGTGCCGGCACCAGCGGACTGCGAGTGCGTGAGGTGATGGAGGCCGTCGCCCGGTCCGTCGGCATCCAGCAACTCGACGCCCAAGTCACCTTCACCCAGATCGTGCTCACCGTCGGACGCCGCGGCCTGTTCCGCACCCACGTGGGCGAGACCCGTCCAGGCGTCAACGCCGACCGCATCGCCCGACTGCACCAACTCAGCCACGAACTGCCGGCCCACGAATCGGCCGAGCAGATCGATCAGCGGCTCGACCGGATCGAGCAGCACGCCTTCTGTTACCCGTCCTGGCTACTGGTGATGCTGGTCGCCGTCGCTTGCGCTTCGGTCGCGATCCTGGCCAACGGAGGCTGGCGCGAGGTGCTTGCAGTGCTGCCCGCGTCGGCGATCGCCTACGGGCTGCATCGTCTCCTCACCCGGATGCAGTTCAACCAACTGGCCGTCGTGCTCACCTCGGCGGCAGTCGCGTCCGCCCTCTATGTCGGCTTCGCCCAGCTCATCTCGCTGGCGGTGGGCGCGCCCAGCGACCGCTTCGCCGCCGGTTTCGTGTGCGCCTCGATCTTCCTGATTCCCGGCTTCCCGCTGGTCACCGCCGGCCTCGACCTGACCCGGCTCGACCTCGACACCGGCGTCCCACGGATGACCTACGCCGCCATGGTGGTGCTGGCCATCGGCATCGGGGTGTGGCTGGTGGCGTCCGTCACCGGCGTCTCCCCCGATCCGGTCGGGCCGCTCAACGGACCACCGGCGCTGGTCTGGTCGGCGATCGTGGCCGCCAGCTTCCTGGCGGTCTTCGGCTGGGCGACCATGTTCAACGCCCCGCTGTGGACGGCGGTGGCGTCCGGGGTGCTCGCGATCTTCGGCAACCTGGTCCGCCAACTGCTGCTCGACAACGGCATCAAGCCGCATGTCGCCATCTTCGCCGCGTGTGTGGTGATGGGTCTCGGTTGCGCGCTGGCCGCCCGCTGGTTCTCGATGACGAAGATCATCATGACCGTGCCGGTCCTGCTGGTGGTGATCCCCGGCTCGTCCGCGCTGCGCACCCTGATCTACTTCGACCAGACCGACATCAACGCCGCCATCGAGTCCGGCGTCTCGACCGCGCTGGTCGTGGTAGCGATGGTCGCCGGCCTCTCCGGCGCCCGGATGCTCACCGACCCCGAGTGGACCTTCACCCGCTCACACAAGTGACTGACCGAGCGCCAGCCAGGCCAGCACCTCCAGGTCGCCGGGCTGCGCCAAGTCGGACGCCACCACCCCGGCCAGCAGCCGGCGCGAGTTCTTGATCGCGCAGACGGACGCCGTCGGCGCCATCGGCCACTCCTCCGGGCACAACTGCAGCAACCCGACCAGCTGCGCCTGCCGGACGACGTCCAGTCCGATCGGCTCACCCGGCAGATCGCCACCGAGCGCGTTGATCAGTCCCGCGAACGCACCACCCGACACCTCCCGGCTGCGCAGATGCAGCACGTTGAGTTCGAGCGCCACCCATTCCGAACCGCTCGGACGCGACAACAGACCCAACGCGTCATCGCCGGCGTCTTCGCCCAATGCCAGGGTGGCCAGCCAGGCGGCCATCACCACCCGGCCGTAGCCCAGTTGCGGGTGCACCAGCCCCAGCCTGCGCAGGGCCGCCCGCACCATCCGGGCGTTGCCGGACCGCTGGCCCCGCACGATTCCGGTGGCGATCGAAAGCAGATCGGGCTCCTGGCTCCAGTCGCGATCGTCGAGCAGCCGCTCGGCGGCGGACGGCTCGCTGATCAGCGCCCGGCCCAGCGCCTCGGCAACCACGAACCCGCCGGCCGGCGTCACCGGCGCGCTGCTGCGCAGCACCCGTGAAGCACCCACCGCCAGCAACGTGTCGAGTTGCGGAGCGAACGAGAGGGTCAGTGAGGTGAGTCCGCGGGGTGAGTGCACCATCACCCCGACCCGTCCCGCGTCGGCGATCACCTGGACGGCGTCGCCTTCGGCGCGAGTGGTCACCGGCGGTGCCACGACCAGTGCCTGGTCGGGCTCGCGGAACTCCCACGGCTGGCCGGCGTTCATCTCCAGCGGAGCCATCCATGGCGGCAGCCGCGCGCCGAGGGCGTCCATGGAGGGGTACAGATCGGCGCGCAGGGTGCCGACCCAGCGGCGTCCGGGCGTCAGGGTGAGATCGGACGGCGCCAGCGCGAATCCACCGTCGATGTCTTGCAGCCAGCCCTGGGTGAGCCGCAGGCCCACGACTGGCGCGTTGCGTCCGGCCGGCCCGATGGCGAAAAGACCTTCGGCGCCCGCCGCCCAGGCCCACGCGACGTAGCCGGTTCCGGGACGCACCGCCAATCGCGGCGGCTCGCTGGAGGCTCCCTGAGCTGGACCAACAGAACCGTCCCCGCGTACCACATCAGCCGAAAGTGGACCGAAAGACCCGTCCCCGCCTATCGGACCGCCGACGCGGAGCGCCCAACGGATCGTCCAGGCGTCGACGACGGCGTGCCGGATCGTGCAGGTGGCGCCGCCGAGCGTGAAGCTGTGCTCCACCTCATCGTCGTCGTTGGTGAACCAGCCGGTCGGCTGCAGGCCGGCTAGCTCGAAGTCCGCCCAGAGATCCTCGCCGTGCAGCAGCGCGAACCCGGTGCCGTCGTCGCGGACCCGGACCGTGAAAGCACCCCAGCGCATCAGCCCGGCCCGGTCAGCGCCGCCGCTGGCAACGCGGGCACCAGTACAGGTTGCGTCCCTCGAGCACCTGGGTGCGCACTGGGGTGCCGCAGGCCAGGCAGGGCAGGCCGGCGCGGCGATACACGTACACCTCGCCACCGTGCCGATCCACGCGGGGGTCCCGCCCCATCACCTCGGGGAGATGTTGGTCGCGCACCGTGTCGATGCGGCCGTCCCGGACGCCGAGCCGCAGCAGCACCACCAGGTCGGCCCAGACCGCGTTCCAGGTGCGACGCGAGATCGTCCTGCCTTCTTTGAACGGGTTGATCCGATGCCGGAACAGCACCTCGGCGCGGTAGATGTTGCCGACGCCGGCGGTCACCGACTGGTCCATCAACAGCGAAGCGATGCTGCGTCCGGATCGGGAGATCTTCGACCACGCCTTCTCACCGGTGCATTCCGGACGGATCGGGTCGTCCCCGGCTTTGGCCATCACCTCGGCACGCGCCTCGTCGGTGATCAGCCGGCACCATTGCGGGCCGCGCAGTTCGGCGCGGTGGACGTCCCTGGTGATCAGCAGCCGCAGGGTGTCCGGACCGGCGGGTGAGGTGGGCGGGCCGTCCAGCAGCCACAGTTTGCCGATCAGGCCCAGATGGATGTAGACCACCCGATCGGGTCCGAAGTCGATGAACAGGTGTTTGCCGTACGCCTCGGCGGCGGTCAGCACGTCGCCGTCGAGCAACGCGGCTTCGTCGGCGAACCGGCCCTGCGGACTGCTCACCCGGACCGTGCGGCCACCGAAGCGTTCGGTCAGGCCGTCGGCAAGCCGATGGATCACGTGCCCCTCGGGCATGGCTACCCTTCGCTCAGACGCCGGTCAGCGGGCGTGCCGCTGTTCGTACTCGTCGAGCATGGCGAGTCGCCTGGCATGCCGCGGGTCGCCGGAGAACGGGGTCTCGAGAAACACGGTGACCATCGCCAACGCGTCACTCAGCGACTGCATCCGTCCGCCGAGCGCGACCACCCGGGCGTCGTTGTGCTCGCGGGCCAGCCGTGCCGTAGTGGTGTTGTAGGCAAGCCCGGCCCGCACGCCCTTCACCTTGTTGGCCGCTATCTGCTCGCCGTTGCCCGAGCCGCCCAGCACGATGCCGCGGCTCTCCGGCTCGGCAGCGACCGCTTCGGCACACGGCAGGATGTACGACGGATAGTCGTCGGTGGCGTCGTAGGAGTGCGCGCCATGGTCGACGATCTCGTAGCCGGCGCCGGTCAGTTCCTTGGCCAGGAACTCCTTCAGGTCGTAGGCCGCGTGGTCGGCCGCGATATGAACGCGCATGCCGCCAACATAGCCGAACTCCCTAGCTAGCCGGGTGTTCGTCGAGCCCTGCCGAGACCCGTCTTCGCCGGTCGACCCGATGGGGCGGCCCCGAGCCTCAGTCGAAGATCGGACCCACGGTGCGCGTCCGCTTGGCCTCGAAGAAACCCGGGTAGGCGGTCAGCTTGGCGAAGCCGTCGAACAGCTCGCCGGCCTGCTCACCCTTGGGTGCCGGTGAGATCACCGGTCCGAACAGGGCCATGCCGTTCATGTGGACGACCGGGGTGCCGACATCGTCGCCCACCGGGTCCATCCCGTCGTGGTGGGAACGCTTCAGCTCGTCGTCGGCCGCATCGGTGTGCCCGGCCTCGATCAGGGACGCCGGCAACCCGGCCTCGGCCAGCGCGTCGGCGACAGTCTCGTCGGAAAGGTCCCGGCCACCCGGATGCACCAGGGTTCCGATCGCGGTGTAGTACTCGCGCAGCTTCTCCGGGTGTTCACGCTGAACGGCCAGCGCCACCCGCGCCGGAGGAAGGTTCCGGGTCATCGACCTGCGGTAGTCCTCGGAAAGGTCGCGGCCCTCGTTGAGCACCGACAGGCTCATCACGTGGAAGTACACCTCCACGTCGCGCACTTTCTCGACCTCAAGCAGCCATCGGGAGGTCATCCAGGCCCACGGGCAGGCCGAGTCGAACCACATGTCCACACGTTGCGTCATGCATGTCACGTTAGTGCGGCGCATCGATGCGCCCGACTGCGGTTCACAGGCTGGCTTCGCGACAGACGCGGCTACTCGCAGATCGTCCGAAATCGACCCCAGAGTCGCCTGCATGGCAAGCGAGCTCAGGCGTGAGAGGCCCGCCTCAGCCCGCAGGAGACCGACTCTGGGGTCGATCTCAGACGATCTACACGAAAAGATCGCAGGGTCGATCACAAAACGGGTCTCGAAAACTGCCTTCTAGGGTGTGAAGGTAATTTCTGAACTGCTGCAGGCCGAAGGCGGCATCCTGGCCCGACGGTCCCACCGATCCATCCAGCACCATCTCGACTATCAGGTCCGCACCGGCCGCCTGCACGCGTTGCTGCCCGGCGTCTACGCGCCACCTGACCCCTCCTGGGAGGCACGCATCCTCGCCGCTGCCGAGTTTCGCCCCGACTGTGTACTCACGGGTGCGGCCGCGGCCCGCCTGCTCTGGTGGCCTGAGTGTCCGGTTGAGTCAGTGACCGCCGCCGTCGGTGCGAAGGTCAAGGCATCGACGCCTGGATATCGGTGGGAACTACGCACGATTCCCGATGAACTCATCGTTGACCGGGGCAGCCTCCGCGTCGCCGCGCCTGCGGTGTCGGTGCTGGATCTCCTCCCGACGCTCGGCGGCAGAGCCATCGACGAGGGACTGCGTCGCAAGGCGATTGACCTCGACGGACTGCGACGCGCCCTCGCTCTGATGCCGCACCGGCCGCAGAACGGCCTGCGCTGCGAACTCATCGAGGACTCCCGTGATGAGCCGTGGTCCGAGGCCGAACGGCGGACCCACCGACTACTCCGAGCCGCGGGACTCACCGGCTGGTGCACGAACCACGTTGTCACAGCCGGAAGGTTCACCTACACCGTGGACATCGTCTTCCTCGCTAAATGCCTGGTTATCGAGATCGACGGATGGGAGTTCCACCACGGTCGACCAGCGTTCATCAGCGACCGTTGGCGGTATTCCCGGCTTGCGGCTGCCGGCTGGCGGGTACTCCCGCTCGCGGCGACAGCAATCGAGGACGAGCCAGAGGCATTCATCGCTCTAGTCATCGATGCGTTGGCAGACCGTACTGACGGAGTTGTCTGAAATCGACCCCAGAGTACGTGGCGCGCTCGCCCTCGACTCGGCGACGGGAGGCGAGATCCGGTCCGATCCGGTGGGGCGGACCTCAACTCTGGGGTCGATATCAGACAAACCTCGAGTAGTGGCCACCTCACGGGCAACCCGCCACCATGGTGGTCATGACGGCGGCCGTCGGCATCGACATCGGAACGACCAACATCAAGGTCGTTCGAGTGGAGCGCGGCCTCAGCGCAACGCTGCTGAACCGTCCGACCCCGTCGCGGCTGGACGATCTGCTCGCTGTGGTGACGACTGGCCTTGCCGCAGCGCATGCAGCCGGGCCTGTCGATGCGGTCGGCATCGCTTCGATGGCGGAGTCCGGGTTCCCGCTCGGCGCCGACGGGCGGGCACTTACCCCGCTGCTCTCCTGGCAGGACGCCCGCGACGACGCCGAGATCTGCGCCCTGGCCAGCCGACTGGGTGCCGACGCGCTGTTCGAAGCCACCGGCGTCCGGCCAGGACCGAAGCCTTCGCTGGCCGTCTGGTTGTGGCTGCGTGCCCAGCGGCCCGACGTCTTCGCTGCAATGCACCGATGGGTCGGCGTGGCGGATGCGGTGCACCTCGCTCTGACGGGACAGTCACGCACCGATCACACCCTCGCCGGACGCACCCTGGCCTACCGCCTTCCAGCCTCGGACGAACCGCTCAGCGGCGACTTCGACACCGACTTGCTGGACGAGGTCGGCCTGACCCCTGGCCGGCTTCCCGTCGTCGCGCTGCCTGGCGACCGGCCGGCTCAAGCCCTTAGCAACCCGCAGACCGGCCTCCGGCGCGGAACCCCGATCGTGGTCGCCGGGCACGATCACCAGGTTGCCGCCTGGGCGTCAGGCGTCCGAACGATCGGCCACGTGGCCGACTCGGTGGGGACCGCCGAGGCCATCCTCAACCTGGTCGGCCGGGTTCCCAGCCGTTCCGCGGTGCGCAGACAGGGCATGAGCGTGGTGCGAGCGGTCGACGGCGTCACCGAGGCTCTCCTTGCCGGCACAGGATCCGCCGGCGGGTTTCTGCAGTGGCTCGCCGATCGGCACACCGGCGGCGACGTGTCCGAGTTGCTCGACGAAGCGACGGATGCCCTCGGCATGCTGGCCGGCGACTCCTGGCCGCTTCCGTATCCGTCCGGACGCCAATGCCCCGACCCCGACCCCGACGCCCGCGTCCGGTTGATCGGTTCCCCGGCACACCTGGGCGTCGCCGCGCTGGAGGCGCTCGCCTACCAGGCGCAGTGGGTGCTCGACACCCAGACCAGCCTGTCCGGAAGTGCCCCCACCCAACTCACTCTCGCCGGGAATCCGCTGCATCGAACCCCCTCCTGGGCACGGATCAAAGCCATCCTCGCCGAAGTCCCGACAACTCTGACCACCGCTGCCGAACCCGTCGCCACCGGGGCTGCATTGCTGGCGCTGCACCGCGCCGGCCTCAGCGACGAACCGCCACTGCCGGCCCGCCATATTGATCCGTTCGAAGACCAGATCCGCGCTCGCTACCGGGACCGGCTCTGCGCTTTCATCGCCTCGGCGCGGGAGAGCCGGGTCGTCGTCCGCTGAGAGATGGTCCTGCCGCATCGCACGTCGGGACGGTTCCCAACGTGCGATTTTCGAACGAGAAGAACCTTCCCCAAGATGCGATTTTCGAACGACGAGAACCGTCCCCGGGATGCGGGGGGCGCGGCCATCGCGAGATCGGGAGAATCGCGCCGACCTGTGGCGCGGCCCGTGATCCGAGGACCGGCCAGGAGTACTGTGACCGACTGGCGCGACTCCCACACCTGGAGGACCATGTACCCGGCCAACATCACCCGCGATGAAGCCCACGCCCGTTCAGAATTGATCCGCACCAGCCGCTACCACGTCACCGTCGACCTGACCGGCTCGCCGCACACCTTCACCTCGACGTCGGCGATCACCTTCAGTTCCGCCACCGGTCCGGCCTTCGTCGACCTGATCGCCGAGTCGATCGTCGAGGCCACCCTGGACGGCGTTGCGCTGGACACCACGAACTTCAACGGCGAACGTCTCGCCTTCACCCTCAGTGAAGGTGACCATGTGCTCGCGATCACGGCCGTCTGCCGGTTCAGCAACACGGGCGAGGGGCTACACCGCTTCGTCGACCCCGTCGACTCGCGGGTGTACTGCTACACCCAGCTGGAAGTCGCGGACGCCCGCCGCGTCTACGCGTGTTTCGATCAGCCCGACCTGAAGGCGTCCTTTCAGTTCGCGGTGATCGCCCCCGCTCACTGGACGGTGCTGTCCAACTCGCCCGAGGTCGAGCCGATCGTGACCGGCGACCTGGGCCGCTGGGAGTTCGCACCCACCCCGCCGATCTCGACCTACGTCACCGCGCTGATCGCCGGCGACTACCACACCGTCCGCACCAGCTACCGCGGCCGTGAGGCCGAGATTCCGTTCTCCCTGTCCTGCCGGGCCTCAATGGCCCCGTACCTCGACGTGGACCGGCTGTTCGCCACCACCTCGCGCGGCTTCGAGGTCTTCGAGGAGCATTTCGGCGAGCCGTACCCGTTCAGCGACTACGCCCAGGTGTTCGTCCCCGAGTTCAACGCCGGGGCCATGGAGAACTCCGGTTGCGTCACCATCCGCGACGAGTACCTGTACCGTTCGCGGGTCACCTCGGCCGCCTATGAGTCCCGCGACAACACGATCCTGCACGAGTTGGCCCACATGTGGTTCGGCGACCTGGTCACGATGACCTGGTGGGACGACCTGTGGCTCAACGAGTCGTTCGCCGAATGGGCCTCCCACTTCGCCCAGGACGAGATCCGCAAGGTGCACGGCGGCGACGATCCGTGGGCCACCTTCTGCAACCAGCGCAAGACCTGGGCCTACCGGCAGGACCAGCTGCCGTCGACCCATCCGATCGCCGCCGACATGGTGGATCTGGAGGCGGTCGAACTCAACTTCGACGGCATCACCTACGCCAAGGGCGCCTCGGCGCTGCGACAGCTGGTCGCCTTCGTCGGGCTGGAACCGTTCCTGGCCGGCGTCCGCACCTATTTCGGACGCCATGCCTGGGGCAACACTCAGCTGACCGACCTGCTTCGCGCGCTGGAGGAGGCGTCCGGACGCGATCTGTCCTTCTTCACCGGCCAATGGCTGCAGACCGCCGGGGTGAACACCCTGACCAGCGAGTACGAGATCGATGAGAGCGGACGGTTCTCCCGGTTCACGGTCGTCCAGCACGCCGCCGAGCAGTGGCCGACGCTGCGCCGGCACCGGATCGGGATCGGTTGCTACGACCCCGCCGACGACGGCATCGAGCGCGTGCACCGGATCGAACTCGACATCGATGGGGAACGCACCGACGTCCCGGCGCTGGTAGGAGTGCCGGCCCCGGCGGTGGTGCTGCTCAACGACGGCGACCTGTCGTACGCCAAGATCCGGGTCGATCGCGGGCTGGACGTGGTGGTCGACCGGATCCACGAGTTCCGTGATCCGGTCGCCCGGGCGTTGCTGTGGGGGGCGACCTGGGACATGTGCCGAGACGCCCAGTTGCCGGCGTCCGACTATGTCGAACTGGTCACCCGCGGAGTCGCGGTCGAGACCGATCTGACCGCGGTCACCGCGGTTCTCGCCCAGGCCGAGACCGCGGTGCGCTACTACACCCCGCCGGTCGGGCGACCGGCGCTGGCGACCCGCTGGACGGCCGGCCTGGTGCGACTCGTGAAGGATGCCGATCCCGGCTCGGATCACCAGTTGGCGATCGTCCGGGCGTTGGCGTCGTCGCTGACCACGGTCGCCGGTGCCGATCTGCTGCGGGCCTGGCTGGCCGGCGATGAGGTGCCCGCAGGGCTCGTCGTGGACACCGACCTGCGCTGGCGTTTCGTCACCCAGCTGGCACAGCTGGGCGGGCTGGACGACGCAGGCATCGACGCCGAACTGGCCCGCGACAACACCGCCACGGGTGCCGAGAAGGCCGCCGGCGCCCGGGCCGTCCGGCCGGACGACGACGCGAAGGCCGAGGCCTGGCGGCTGGCCGTCGAGGAAGCGTCGGTGCCCAACGCCACCCACACCCAGATCTGTGCGCACTTTTGGGCGCTCGATCAGGAGCGGGTGCTGAAGCCGTACGTGGACGCCTGGTTCGAGGTGATGGCCGATATCGCGGCGCAACGCAACGGGTGGGGTCAGCGGTCGCTGGCAATCCGCAAGAACGTCGGCGAACTGCTCTTCCCGCGTCCGTTCGGCGACCGGGCGTTGCTGGCCCGCATCGACGAGTGGATGGCGACCACCGAACTCACCGACTCGGTACACCGGATGGTCAGCGAGCGGCGCGACGACGTCGAGCGCGCCCTGCGCTGCCAGGAGGCTGCAGGCTAGCCTCGTCCGGCGTTCAGGAGTTCTTGCCGACGACGGGGTCGTCGCTGCGGCGACCGGGGTGGAACCAGCTAGGCGCCATCACCAGCAGCAGCAGGACGGCCGCGATCGCGGCGGGCACGCCCAGCAGCACGACCAGCGACTCGATCGCGGTGGGATCGGGGGCCTCGGGCCAGCCCGGCAGGGTCTTGAGCGGGATCAGTCCGAACATGGACACAGGGTATTGCACGAAGCCAGCCACGTCACGACCCGATTCAGTCGAGTCGAGGCACGCCGTCGTCCGGACCCGCGGCCCGGACGACGGACGTACCTCAGCCGTCCGTCAACCAACGTCAACGTCGGCCACGGACGGCGGCGACACCCAGATCGGGATTGTCGGTGAAGAACTGATCCATTCCGGCGCGCAGGAAGGTCCGGATCTCACCCACCAGGTTGCCGATGCCAGCCGGATCGCTGCTGCTGCGGAACTCCGCGGGCAGGAAGTTGTTCTCCCGCCGGAAGGTCCAGCCGACCACGACAAGACCGGCGCGGTGCGCGTCCCGAATCACCGGCGTGGGTGCGGCCAGGGTGCCGTCCGCCTTGCGCGGGATCATCACGTCCTTGCAGAGCCCGACCTGGTCGGCGTAACGGCTGATCTCCCGCAGACCGCGCGGCGTCACCATCTGGGCGTAGCTGATCGGACGCCCCGCCGCGATCCGGTCGTACGGGCCACCGGTGCAGTCGACCAGCTGGACCAGCCGGACCCGGGTCATCCGGCTGAGCCGCTTCAGGTTGCCGACCTCGAAGCTCTGGATCACCGCCGGGTCGCGCCGGCTGTCGAAGCCGTACCGATGCAGCAGGCGCACCACCTTCGGCTCCAGGTCGAAGCCCTGCTGCCGGAAGAACGTCGAGTGCTTGATCTCGGGGATGACGCCGACGCGCTTGCCCGAACAGGTCCGCGCCTTGGCGGCGAAGGCGAGCACCTGCTTCAGCGTCGGCACCCGATACCGGCCGTCGTACTTGGTGTTCTGCGGGCGCAGGTCGGGCAGCCGCTCCACCGCGCGCAGGGTGCGCAGTTCGGCGAGCGTGAAGTCCTCGGTGAACCAGCCGGTCACTGGCTTGCCGTCGAGTTGCTTGGTGGTCTTGCGTGCCGCGAACTCGGGGTGATCGGCCACGTTGGTGGTGCCGCTGATCTCGGGCTCGTGCCGATCGATCAGGACGCCGTCCTTGGTGGTCACCACATCGGGCTCGATGTAGTCGGCGCACTGTTTCACCGCCAGCCGGTAGGCGGCCATGGTGTGTTCGGGGCGGTAGCCGGACGCCCCGCGGTGGGCGATGACGACGGCGTCGGCGCGGGGTTTGCCACGGTCGCCGGGGCCTGCGGCGAACGCGGGGCCGGCCAGCAGTCCGGTGGTGGTGATCCCGGCGGCGAGCGCGACCAGAGTGGTTCGAAGGAAGGGCATGGAGCCTCCTTTGTGGAGAAACGGACGCCGCGGGCGGGGTGCCGAGCGGCGCCGCCGGCCAGAACCGGCCCCTTCATCCAGCCATCCTCGGAAGTGACTCAGCAACCCCCTCCCGGTGAACGAACCGCTCACCTTCGGAAACAGGCTCATCCTTTCGGGTGACCACTCGGGGCTCGGACCGACTCCGCTGTCGGTGTCGGTGTCGGGGGAGGCGTCCGGGCCAGCTTCGCCGGCGACCCGGCCGCATCGGACGGCAGACCGCGACACCCACCCGCCGAGCCACTCTCGATAGAGTGTCGGCGGGCCGTTTCGGCGTCCGAGGCGGCCCGCAACCAACCTCTACAGGAGCATCCGCGTGACCAACAAACCCGCCCACTTCACGTGGGACGGCCATCACATCGCGCGCGCCGTGGCCCGGATGGCCCACCAGATCGTCGAAGCCAATGCCGGCAGCGGGGACCTGGTGCTGCTGGGCATCCCGACTCGCGGCGTGCTGCTGGCCCGCCGGCTGGCCGATGCGATCCGCAGCATCGAGGGTGTCGAGGTCGGTGTCGGCGAACTCGACGTCACCATGTACCGCGACGATCTGCGCCGGCAGCCGACCCGGGCGGTCGGCCGCACCACGATCCCGCGCTCGATCGACGACCTGACGGTGGTGCTGGTCGACGACGTGCTGTTCACCGGACGCACCATCGCCGCCTCGCTGGACGCCCTGAAGGAAGTCGGGCGGCCCCGGATCGTCCAGCTGGCGGTGTTGATCGACCGCGGCTACCGGCAGCTGCCGATCCAGGCTGACCATGTCGGCAAGCAGGTGCAGGTACCACCCGACGCCCGGGTCAACGTCCGGCTTGCCGAGATCGACGAGGCCGACGCCGTCACGATCAGCCTGATGGAGGTCTGATGCGACATCTGCTGAGCGCCGCCGACCTGAGCCTGGCCGAGATTACTTCGATCCTGAACGTCGCCGAAGAGATGCACACCATCCAGGGCCGGGCGATCAAGAAGCTGCCGACGCTGCGCGGCCGCACCGTGATCAACATGTTCTTCGAGGACTCCACCCGCACCCGGACCAGCTTCGAGATGGCCGGTAAGTGGATGTCCGCGGACACCATCAACGTCACCGGCAAGGGCTCGTCCACCTCGAAGGGCGAGTCGCTGCGGGACACCATGCTCACCCTGGACGCGATGGGCACCGACTGCTTTGTGATCCGGCACGGCTCCTCCGGCGCGGTCGCCCAGGCGGCCGGATGGGTGAAGGCGCACGTGATCAATGCCGGCGACGGCACCCACGAGCACCCGACCCAGGCGCTGCTGGACGCCTTCACCATGCGGAGGCACTTCCGGAATCTCAGCGAATCGACCGCTGACAGCGACTTCAAGGGCAAGACGATCACCATCGTCGGCGACCTGCTGCACAGCCGGGTGGTGCGTTCCAATGTGCTGCTGCAGCGCACCCTCGGTTCGAGGGTGATCCTGGTTGCGCCTCCGACACTGCTGCCAACCGGTGTCGAACACTGGGGCTGCGAGCTGACCGACGACCTGGACGCGGCGCTCGAGGCGTCCGATGTGGTGATGATGCTGCGGGTGCAGCGGGAACGCATGCAGGGCGGCTTCTTCCCCACCGCAAGGGAATACACCGAGCTGTACGGGCTGACTCCGGAACGGCTGGCGTTGCTGCGACCGGGTGCGGCGATCTGTCACCCCGGTCCGATGAACCGCGGCCTGGAGATCTCGTCCGACGCGGCCGACGCCGCCAACTCGCTGATCCTCGACCAGGTCACCGCGGGTGTGTCGGTGAGGATGAGCGTGCTGTACCACCTGCTGGGAGGAAGCCCCGAATGAGAGACCTGCTGATCACCGGCGCCGCCCTGGCCGACGGCACGACCGGTGACCTGGGTGTGCGCGACGGGGTGCTCGTACCGGCCGGCGACGTCCGCGACGCCGAGCGGATCGACGCAGACGGGCTGCTCGCACTGCCCGGCCTGGTCGATTCGCACACCCACCTGCGCGAGCCCGGACGCGAGGACGCCGAGACGATCGCCACCGGCACCTTGGCCGCCGCTCGCGGTGGCTACACCGCCGTCCATGCCATGGCGAACCTGGATCCGGTGACAGATTCGGCCGAGGCCGCCGAGTACCTGAAGGCGCTGGCCGGGCGCGCCGCGAGCGCCGAGGTGATCGTGGTCGGTTCGGTGACCAAGGGCTTGGCCGGCGAGGAGCTGTCCGAGATGGGGCTGATGAGCCGTTCGGCGGCCGGCGTCCGGATGTTCTCCGACGACGGCAAATGCGTGATGGATTCGCTGGTGATGCGCCGCGCGTTGACCTACGCGAAGACCTTCGACGGGGTGATCGCCCAGCACGCCCAGGACACCCGGCTGGCCGGCACGGGCGCCTGCTGCCACGAGTCCGAGATCTCCGGACGGCTCGGTCTGCCGGGCTGGCCCGCCCAGGCCGAGTCGGCGATCATCGCCCGCGACGTCGAGCTGGCCCAGCTCGCCGGTGGCCGGCTGCACATCTGCCATGTCTCCACCGCCGAAGGCGTCGAGGTGATCCGCTGGGCGAAGGCGCGGGGGGTGAACGTCACCGCCGAGGTGACCCCGCACCATCTGTACCTGGCCACCCGCGAGGTCGAGAGCTACGACACCACCTTCAAGGTGAACCCGCCGCTGCGCACCGACGAACACATCGAGGCGGTCCGCGAGGCGCTGGCCGACGGCACCATCGACATGGTCGGCACCGACCACGCCCCGCACGCCCGGCAGGACAAGGACCACCCCTTCGACATCGCGCTGCCCGGCATGCTCGGCCTGGAGCAGTCGCTGGCCGTGGTGCTCGAGGTGATGATCAACACCGGACGTCTCGACTGGCCCGCCCTGGTGGAGCGGATGTCGTACGCCCCCGCCCGGCTGTCCCGGACGGCGACCCAGGGCCGCCCGATCGCCGTCGGCGAACCCGCCAGCCTGGTCCTGGTCGACCCCGCAGCCCGCGCGGTGGTCGACAGGGACGCGTCGGCGTCCAAGTCGCGCAACAACCCGTACCACGGCCGCGACCTGCCCGACCCGGTGGTCGCCACCGTTTGGGCCGGACGCCTCACCTACCGCCGCTGAAACACGTCTCGCTGGTCGAGCTTGTCGAGACCCCGACGACTGGGCGGCGCGGTTTCGACAGAAGCAGCCACCGCTGGTCGAGCTTGTCGAGACCCCAACGGCTAGGCGATGCGGTTTCGACAGACCCAACCACCGCTGGTCGAGCTTGTCGAGACCTCTCGCCACCGGAGCGAAGTGCCTTGTGGATAACCTCCGCAGGCACGCCTATCCGACGCAGACTGTCAGAGTGGCTTGGGTGTACATCCTGGAATGCGCGGACGGCTCCTTCTACGTGGGCAGCACGACCGACCTTGATATGCGCGTCGAGCAGCATCAACGTGGCAGCGGCGCCGCATACACACGGCGTCCTGGCCGGCTCCCGGTGCGCATGGTCTGGGCGGCTGAGTTCGACAACGTGGGCGAGGCGTTTCAGATGGAAAAGCAGGTCCAAGGTTGGGGACGGGCCAAGCGGATTGCCCTGATCGAAGGGCGGTTCAGTGACCTTCCTGAGTTGGCACGAGGACGTACGGGACGCCCTGAATCGAAGTAGGCTCCGCTCGCGAATGGGTCTCGACAAGCTCGACCGGCGGTGGTTGAGCTTGTCGAAACCAGGTCGCCCGACATCGAGGTCTCGACAAGCTCGACCAACGGGGATTGGACAAGCTCGGGTCTGGACAAGCTCGACCAACGATCAGGTGTGTCGGGAGAACAACGATCAGGTGTGTCGGGAGAACAGGGTGCGCACCTCGTCGTAGCGGGCCAGCAGCGCCGGGATGCCGGCGCGGACCGCGTGGTAGGCGGCGACGTCGTCGGGGTCGGGGATCAGCTCGTCCGAGCCGGCATCGGGGTCGGCGCCCAGCATGATCAGCGCATCGCGCAGGGACGCCGCCTCGTCCAGCCCATACAGGGCCAGCGCCGCCGCGCCGAGGGCGGTGCCGTCCGCGCCGTCGGTGACCACCAGCGGACGGCCGAGCGCGGCTGACAGCACCTCGCGCCAGACCGGCGAGCGGAACACTCCCCCGGTGGCCCGGATCTGCCGGATCGGGGTCACCCGGTCGAGTTCGTCGACGACCGTCGAGAGCATCAGCGCGACCCCCTCGATGGCGGCGCGGACGAAGTGTTCCCGTCCGTGACTACGCCGGACGCCGAGGAAGGCCCCCGGAATGGTCGGATTCCACAGCGGTGCCCGCTCGGCCATCAGGAATGGCAACGCGACCAGGCCGTCCGCCCCGATCGGAATGTCGCGGGCCAGGTCGAGCAGCATGCCGTCGGGGTTGCCGCCGGGCTCGTCGGCGAAGTCGACACCGAACACGTCCCCACCCCAGCGGACCACGATGCCACCGTTGCTGATCGCGCCGCCGATCACCCAGGCGTCGTCGGCCAGGTTGTAGCAGAACAGCTTGCCGGCGTCGTCGACGTAGGGCCGGTCGGTGACCATCCGGACCGCCCCGGAGGTACCCAGCGACAGCCCGACCACGCCAGGTTCGAGCGCACCCACACCCAGATTGCCCAGCGGACCGTCGCCGGCACCCAGCACCACCCGGACGCCGTCGGGCAGCCCGAGTTCGGCGAGCAGGTTTGCCCGTACCGGAAGCGCCTCGGTGGTGGGCCGCACCGGCGGCAGCTGGTCGCGCCGGATGGCGGCAACCTCCAGCGCCTCGGAGTTCCAGTCCTTGGTGATCACATCGAGCAGCCCGGTTCCGGACGCGTGCGACACCTCGGTGACCAGCTCCCCGGTCAGCTGCAACAGGATGTAGTCCTTCAGCCCCACCCACCAGCGCACGGACGCCGCTGTCTCGGGGTCCTCCTCGGCGAACCAGATCAGCTTGGTCAGGTGCGACATCGAATGGATCGGTGTCCCGGACGTCCGGTGCAGCCGGCGCCCGAGTTCGGTGCCACGCAGCCGCATCGCCTGCTCCGCCGCCCGTGAGTCGGCCCAGGTCAGCAGCGGCGTCACCGGACGCCGGTCGGCGTCCAGCCCGATCAGGCCGTGCAACGCCGTCGACACCCCGATGCCGATCACCGGCGCCGCCCCGCACGCCTCGGCGATCTCGGCCAGCCCTTCGCGCAGAGCACGCCACATCACCTCGGGTTCCTGCTCCTCCCAGCCGGGACGGGGCTGCTGCAGCGGATACTCGTTGTCGGCGCTGGCCCGCCAGCCGCCGCCCAGCGCGAACGCGGAGACCTTGGCCGCGGTGGTGCCGACGTCGAGGCCGATCACCACCCGCGCGTCGTGGGGCGCCTGTTCCATCTCAACCTTCCACTCTCGTGGCGAGAGCCAGAATGCTGGCCCGGGAATCACGATCGGATATCTCCAGGAAGTCGCAGACCTTGCGCACGGCGTCGTCCAGGCTGCCCTCGCCGAGTGGTTTGACGGTGTCGGCCTGGGCGTCATTGAAGGGCGCCCCGAGTCCGCGCAGGTGCAGCGTCCAGGCTGCGACGGCACGCTCGGCGCCGATCGGGCTGTTGCCCTCCTTACGATCGGCTATCAGCGCCGGCACGATCCGGACGGCCAGCTTCTGTGACCCGTCGGCCGCGATCCGGCTGAGCTGATCACGCATCCGGGCGTTGCCGAAACGCTCCAGCAGCGCCGTCCGGTAGTCAGCGAGCGTGTCATCGTCGAGCGGCACCTGGCGCTGCGCGACATCCCACCACTCGTCCACCCAGCCGCGGACGATTGGGTCGGCGATAGCGTCCGCCACGGTCCGGTGGCCGAGGATGGTGGCCGCGTAGGCCATCAGCGAATGCGCACCATTGAGCAGCCGCAGCTTGCGTAGTTCATGGGGGACGATGTCGTCGACCAGCACCGCTCCAGCGCTCTCCCAGTTGGGGTGCGGTCCGCGGAACTCGCCGGCCAGCACCCAGTCGCTGAAAGGCTCGGTGGCGACCGCCGCCAGATCGTCCACGCCCCGCTCATCCAGCACGGCCTGGCGCACGGCGTCCGAGGTGCGGGGCGTGATCCGGTCGACCATCGTGGTGATGAAGCCGACCTCGGTGTCGAGATAGTCGAGCAGGTCGGGCGCTGCACTGATAGCCAGATCGTTCAGCACAACCGAGAGCAAGGTGCCGTTGTCAGGCAGGTTGTCGCAACTGATCAACGTGATCGGCCCGCCGCCGGCACGGCGGCGCTCGATCAGGCCGGCGATCAGCTTGCCGGGACCACTTCGCACGACATGCAGATTGCCGGCCTGGATCGCGGCGACATCGGCCTCGATATCGGGGTGCTCCAGATCCAACCGCTGCTGATCGTTGCGGTGGTAGCCGGCCTCGGTGATCGTCAAGGTGACCACGGTCACCTGCGGGTCGGCAAGATAGGTCAGCAGCGCGTCCACGTCGGAACCGCTGTGGGTTGCGGCGACCGAGCTGACCACCCGGTAGTCGTTGCGCTCCGCGCCGACGGTCACCAGGGTGTAGAGGTTCTCCTGCCGCGCCAGTTCAGCCGCAGCGCCGACCGAGCGCCCGGAGAATGCGGCGATGCCCCAACGATCGGCGTCCGAGGCCCGATCGGTGTACCAGGCCTGATGAGCACGGAAGAAGTTGCCCAATCCCAGATGCACCATCCGCACCGGCGCGGCGGGACGACCATCCTGGGCACGGGTGAGCGGACGGGCCACGATGCCGCCTTTCGTTCGGTCCAGATTCGCGAGCCTAGTGGACGCCGGCTGGCATTGCTCGGTGTCATCGACTCCGGCCGACCCACCGCCGCGGCGTTCGCCGCACCGGCCTTCCAGTTGGACAAGGCGGTGACCGTCGGCGGCATTTAATGGAATGATCGCCGAGAACTCCCCTACCAGTGAGGAAGCAGATGAGCGACAAGACCGGCACCGCGCAGATCGGCGTGGTGGGCATGGCGGTGATGGGGTCGAACCTGGCGCGGAACTTCGCCAGCAAGGGATTCAAGACCGCCGTCTTCAACCGCACCTACGCCAAGACCGAAGCGGTGGTGGCGGCGCACCCGGAGGCCGGTTTCGTCGCCTCCGAGACGGTTGAGGAGTTCGTCGACTCGTTGGAGAAGCCGCGCCGGATCCTGATCATGGTCAAGGCGGGCCCGGCCACCGATGCCACCATCGACTCGCTGCTGCCGCATCTCGATCAGGGCGACATCATCGTCGACGGCGGCAACACCTACTTCCCCGACACTCGCCGCCGCGAGAAGCGGATCGCCGAGCTGGGCTTCAACTTCATCGGCTGCGGCATCTCCGGTGGTGAGACCGGCGCGCTGCTCGGACCGGCGATGATGCCAGGCGGACCGAAGGACTCCTACGCCCACATCGGTCCGATCCTGGAGAAGATCTCGGCCCAGTACGACGGCGACCCGTGCTGCACCTGGATCGGCGAGGACGGCGCCGGCCATTTCGTGAAGATGATCCACAACGGCATCGAGTACGCCGACATGCAGTTCATCGGCGAGGCCTACGACCTGCTCAAGGGTGCCGGGTTGTCGGCCGTCGAGGCCGCCGACGTCTTCGCCCAGTGGAACACCGGCGACCTCGACTCCTACCTGATCGAGATCACCTCCGAAGTGCTGCGCCAGGTCGACAGCGCCACCGGCAAGCCGCTGATCGACGTCATCGTGGACGCTGCCGGCATGAAGGGCACCGGCACCTGGACGGTGCAGGAGTCGCTGAACCTGGGCGTGCCGGCCGCAGCCATCGCCGAGGCCGTCTTCGCCCGGGCCGCGTCCAGCAGTCCGGCGCTGCGGGCCGCCGCCAACGCCGCGCTCCAGGGGCCTGACGGTGCGATCACTGTCGACGATCGGGAGGCTTTCATCGCAGACGTCCGCCAAGCGCTGTGGTGCGCCAAGGTGGTCGCCTACGCCCAGGGCCTGCATCTGATCAAGGTCGGCGGCGAGGAGTACGGCTGGGACATCGACGTGGCCGCCTGCGCCCGGATCTGGCGGGCCGGCTGCATCATTCGGGCGAAACTGCTCGACCGCATCTCGAACGAGTACGCCGCAGGCAACCTGGAGACGCTCCTCGAAGCGCCGTCGATCAGCGCCGAACTCGGATCCAGCAACGGCGCCTGGCGCCGGGTGGTGGCCCGCGCGACGGAAGCCGGCGTCCCCATCCCGGGCTTCAGCTCGGCGCTCTCCTACTACGACCTGGTGCGCGCCGACCGGACCAACGCCGCCCTCACCCAGGGCTTGCGCGACTTCTTCGGATCGCACACCTACCGCCGGATCGACAAGGACGGCACCTTCCATACGCTCTGGTCCGGCGACCACTCCGAGGTCGAGGCGGAAGACACCCACTGAGCCGAGACGGTCAGTTCCGGTGGAACGGCTCCGCCGGCCACAGCTCGAGCCCGCGCCGTAGCACCTCGGGCACTGGGATCGGACGGCCCGTCCGGTCCCCGCAGACCAGCACGGTCGTGGCTCGGGCGTGCACCGTGCCGGCGATGGGGTCGGTGACCTCGGCGACCAGGGTCATCGAGGTGCGGCCCATGTCGGCGACCGCGACCCGCGTCTGGTGCGGCTCCAGCCGATGATCGAGTTGGGCCAGATAGTCGACGTCCTGGCGGGCGACCATCCACAGGTAGCCGGCCTCCGCCGCCGCTGACATTCGGTCGCCGGTCGGGTCGGCCAGGCTCGACATCTGGACTCGGGCCTCCGCGACGAAGTCGAAGAAACGGACGTTGTTGACGTGACCGTAGGCGTCCAGATCGGTCCAGCGGACGGTCAGCGGGGCGCAATGCGCGCGCTCGCCGGGACGCCATCTGTCCAGCGGTCGCAGCGGTTCGAGTGGGCTGCTGCGGGCGAGGAACCAGCCGCGCTCCTCGGCTGTCATCCGGCGCGGGCGTCCGGCGTCGAAGTCGAAGATGCAGAGCAACGTGCGGGCACGGGCGGCGACCACGCCGTCCTGGACCACTTCGTAGCCGATGGTGAACCGCGACGCACCGACTTCGCCGACCCAGAGCCGCACCTCGACCGGCTCGGCGCGAAACTCGACGGGAGCCAGGTATTCCACCTGGTGGCCGACCACCAGCGTCCCGTGAGCCAGCAGTGCTGCGTTGTCGCCCTCCAGTAGGAAGCGGACCCGCGCCTCCTGCAGATAGTCGGCGATCAGTGCGTTGTTGACATGGCCTTGCGCGTCGAGATCGACCCAGCGCAATGGCACCCGGATGACCGCGGCGGGGTTCACTCGTCGTCCGGCTCGCGCTCGTACATCGAGTCGATCTGATCGGCGAAGCGGTGCGCGATGGCCGAGCGGCGAACCTTCATGCTCGGCGTCACCTCGCCCTCGTCGACGCTGAGTTCCTGTGGCAGGATGACGAACTTCTTCACAGTCTCCCAGCGCTCCAGGCTCTGATTGGCTCGATCGACGAACGTCTGCACCGCGTCCCGGGTCTTGTCGCTGGCGACGATCTCGGAGTAGTCGGCGTCGGCCATGCCGTTCACCGCCGCCCACCGCTTCACGTTGTCGGCGTCGAGGGTGAGCAGTGCGGAAATGTACTTGCGGCCGTCGCCGACGACCACGGCCTGGCTGACGAACGGGATGGCGGCGACCAGCGCCCCCTCCACCCGCTGCGGCGCCACGTACTTGCCGCCGGACGTCTTCATCAGATCCTTCTTGCGGTCGGTCAGGGTGAGGTTTCCCTCCGCGTCGAGCTCGCCGATGTCGCCGGTGTGGAACCAGCCCTCGACGATCGCCTCGGCGGTCATCTCGGGCGCCTGGTGGTAGCCGCGCATGACGCCCGGACCCCGGAACAGCACCTCGCCGTCCGAAGCGATCTGCACCTCGGAGCCGGGAGCAGCCTTGCCGACGCTTCCGAAGATCGGCTCGGAGGGCAGATTCACGAAGGAGAAGGCCGTGGTCTCGGTGAGCCCGTAGCCCTCGATGATGATCAGCCCCGCGGAGTAGAACCAGCCCTGCACCTTCGCGTTGAGCTTCGCCGAGCCGGACACCATGAACCGCATCCGACCGCCCAGCCGGTCCCGGAGCTTGCTGAAGACCAGCTTGTCGGCCACCCGGTACTGCAGCCGAAGCGGCACGGGCAATGGACGCCCGGCCAGCCGGTAGGAATGACTCCGTTTCCCAACGCCGAAAGCCCAGCGCGCGATCCTGCCCTTGATACCGGTCGAGTTGGTCGACAGCACGGTCGCGCGCACCTTTTCGAAGATCCGCGGCGCCCCGCACATGAAGGTGGGCTTGGTGACGCCAAGATTCGCCACGATCCGATCGACTCGGCCGTCCACCGCCGAGGCGAAGCCGATTGCCAGCTGGATCGCCAGCAGGCATTTGCCGAAGACGTGCGACAGCGGCAGCCACAGGTACTGCAGGTCGTTGAAGTCGATCAGTTCGAGCTCTTCGACCGCGAAACCTTCGTAGATCCAGTTCCGCTGGGTGAGTTCGACCCCTTTCGGACGGCCCGTGGTACCCGAGGTGTAGATGAGGGTGGCCAGGTTGTCCAGCCCGATCCCCTCCCGCGCGGCGTCCACGCAGTCGGGCTGCTCGGCGAGCCGGTCCTGGCCCCGGCTGATCAGCTGGCGCCAGGACAGGACGCGTTCGCCGTCCCCTTCGCCGTCGAGCAGCACCACCGCCCGCACCTGCGCCTCGCCGCCATCGAGCTTCGCGGCCTGGTCGGCGCTCTCGGCCACCAGTACCTGCGATGCCGAATGGTTCACGATGTACTGGAAGTCTTCGGGTGCGGTGTTGGGGTAGATCGTGGTGGTCGCCGCGCCGATGGCGCTGATCGCCAGGTCGACGAGCACCCACTCGATCCTGGTCGGAGACGCGATCGCGACCCGCTCTTCCTGGCCCACGCCGAGGGTCAACAGTCCCGCGGCGATCTCGTGGACGCGTTGGCGGGTCTGCGACCAGGTGAGCGATTGCCAGACATCGTTGTCATCGGGGTACCGGAACGCCTCGGTGTTCGGCGTCCGTTCCGCCCGCCAGTTCAGTAAGTCGCCGACCGAAGTGGGCTTGTCTTGCAGGATGGCGTCGGCCTGGGCGTTCATGTCACTCCTGTCTGACCACGGCGTCGGTGCCGAATTCCCGCCATTCTAGGCGGGAATCTCGCGATCGGGCCCGAGGCGCGAGGGCGGGACGCCGGTCGCGATAGCCGCGACTCGCGGCAGCGACGCGAATCTGGAGTCGGCTGGACCCACAGGGCAGAGAACCGCCGCCCGCAAGGACCGGATCTTCCCTAGCCACGAGGAGGATCGCGGGAGTTCCCAGGGTTTCGGTTTATGCTTCAACAAGTGATGCTAGACTGAGCTGGTGACCACGACATCCGACACCGGGCTGTGGCTGAGCGCCGAACAGCAGGCGATCTGGCGGGCGTACCTGGCCGGGGTGAGTCGGATCAACGAGCGGCTCGATGCCGAATTGCGTCCGTTCGGGCTCGACCTGGGCGAGTACGAGATCCTGGTCAACCTCTCCGAGGCCGACCAGCTCGAGATGCGCATGTCCGAGCTGGCCGATCGCGTCCGGCAATCGCGGTCCAGGCTCACCCACACGGTGGCCCGGATGGAGGCCAAGGGGCTGATCCTGCGCAAGAGTTGCCCGCACGACCGCCGAGGCGTGATCGCGGTACTCACCGCCACCGGTCTGAACCTGCTGAAGTCCGCGGCGCCGAACCATGTGGCGTCGGTTCGGGCCGCTCTGGTTGACGTGGTCGATCCCACCGACTACGAGGCCCTCGGCCGGGCCATGAACGCCGTGCTCGAGGTGGCAGGCTGACCCTGTGGGCCGCCCTGCCTTTGACCGTTCCACGCTGAGCCGCGCCCTCTACTCCTCCGACTCTTCGCTCTATCGGGTAGTCCCGGACGCGGTCTGCATCGCCGGCGATCCTGCCGATTTGGAGGCCGCCGTCGACCTCGCCCTGGGCGAGCATCTGCCAATCACCATGCGCGGTGCCGGTACGTCGTGCGCCGGAAACGCGGTCGGCCCCGGCGTGGTGATCGACACCCGCCGGCTGAACCTGATCGAGTCGCTCGATCCGGCGTCCGGACTCGCCGTGGTGCAGCCGGGCGTGGTCGCGGCCGATCTCTCGGCCGCGGGCCGGCCGCACGGTCTGCGGTTCGGCCCGGATCCGTCGACGGCGTCTCGCTGCACGGTCGGCGGGATGATCGGCAACAACGCCTGCGGTCCACGGGCGCTCGGCGACGGACGCACCAGCGACGCAGTCGTCGGAGTCGAGGTGACAACCGGCACCGGCGAGCGGCTGGAACTGACCCCCGAGCTGGATGCGCCGAGCCACCCGTCGCCCACGGTGCGGGCGCTGCACGACCTGGTGCAAGCCAATCTCGGGGTGATTCGCACCGAGTTCGGCCGCTTCACCCGGCAGGTGTCCGGCTACTCGCTGGAGCATCTGCTGCCCGAGCGAGGTTTCGACGTGGCACGCTTCCTCGTCGGCTCGGAAGGCACCCTGGCGGTGGTGCGGCGCGCCACCGTCCGGCTGGCTCGGGAGCCCGCTCACACCGCTTTGGTGGTACTCGGCTTCGCCTCGCTCGCCGAAGCTGCGGACGCGACGCCCGGCGTGCTGCGCCACCGGCCGCGAGCCTGCGAGGGCCTGGACGCCCGGATCGTCACGTCCGCGTTGCGGGGCGCTACCGGGCCGGATCTCGACCTGCCGCCCGGCCGGGGTTGGCTGCTCGTCGAGCTGGGCGCCGACGAGCCGGACGCCGCACGGACCGCCGCCGAAGAACTGGCCCGCCTCGACGGGACCCTCGGCGCCGTCATCGCCCTGGATGATCGGACCGCGGCCCGCTGGTGGCGGTTGCGGGCGGACGCCGCCGGCTACGCCGGCGTGGCACTGGCTGCCCCGGCGCATCCCGGCTGGGAGGACGCCGCCGTTCCCCCCGACCGCCTCGGCAGCTACCTGCGGGAGTTCGAGGCTCTGCTGGCCAGGTACGGGCTGCATGGGTTGCCCTACGGGCACTTCGGCGAAGGCTGCGTGCACTGCCGCATCGACTTCCCGATCGGTGGCCAGGGTGGCTCCAAGGCCTATCGCAGGTTCGTGGAGGACGCGGCCGATCTGGTCGCGGCCCATGGCGGGTCGATGTCGGGTGAGCACGGGGACGGCAGGGCCCGCTCGGAGTTGTTGCCGCGGATGTACTCGCGACAGGCGCTCGCGGTCTTCGCGGCGGTCAAGGAGTTGTTCGACCCGGGCAATCTGCTCAACCCGGGGGTGCTGGTGGACCCCGCACCGATGGACGCCGACCTGCGGCTGGCGTCCGTGCCCCATCCGATGACGCGGGCGGTCGCCGACGTGCACCGGTGCAGCGGGGTCGGCCGATGCGTCGCTTCCGGTGCGGCCGACGCGATGTGCCCCTCCTACCAGGTGACGCGACGCGAGCAGGACTCGACCCGCGGCCGGGCGCGGGTGCTGCAGGAGTTGGCGAACGGGTCGCTGATCAGCTCGCCGCGATCCCCCGAGGTCGCCGCGGCGCTCGATCTGTGCCTGGCCTGCAAGGCCTGCGCATCCGAGTGCCCGACCGGCGTGGATCTGGCCCGCGACAAGGCACGGGTCCTCGATCGGGCGTATGCCGGACGCCTCCGACCGCTGACCCACTACACGCTGGGCTGGCTGCCGCGCTGGACCCGGCTGGTGACCGCGGTGCCCGGCCTGGCGCCGCTCACGAACGCCGTATTGCGCACTCCTGTCCTTCGATCGGTGCTGCTCGGCCTGGCCGGCGTCGACCGCCGGCGTCGAGTGCCCCCGTTTCGAAGCGGGCCGCTCTTCGGGGCAGGGTCGGGGACAGCGGAAGGCATCATCGCGCCGGCCGGGAGCCTGGGCCGGGTGGCGGTGTGGGCCGACTCGTTCACTCGTGGCTTCGCCGGCGATCAGCTCGCGGCAACCGTTCGCGTGCTCGCCGCCGCCGGCTACCGGCCCGAACTGGTGCCGGACGGTGCGTGTTGCGGACTCACCTGGATCAGCACCGGCCAGCTGGACGCCGCCGCCGGCCGGATCCGTCGCGCCCTGGATGTGCTGAGCCCCCTGGTGGACGCCGGCGTCCCGATCGTCGCGCTCGAGCCGTCCTGCCTGGCGGTCTGGCGCGACGAGGCGTCCGAACTGGTCGATGACGCGCGGGTGGCACGAGTCGCCGCAGGCACCCGCACTCTGGCCGAACTGCTGACCGGCACCCCAGGCTGGGCCCCACCCCAGCTGGCCGGACGCACGATCGTGGCGCAACCGCACTGCCACCACACCGCCGTGCTCGGCTGGGCCACCGATGCGGCGTTGCTGCGCGCCACCGGAGCCCGGGTCGTCACCGTGACGGGGTGTTGCGGCCTCGCCGGCAACTTCGGCGTCGAGCGCGGCCACTACGAGGTGTCGGCGGCGGTCGCCGGATTGCACCTGCTGCCTGCCCTCGGGGCGGCACCGCGCGATGCTGTGGTGCTCGCCGACGGCTTCTCGTGCCGCACTCAGCTCGCCGACCTTGGCGGACGCCGGGCCCTGACGCTGGCCGAGTTGCTGGACGGCCGGGCGGGCTGAACTCGATGGAGCCCGATCGGGCGGGCCCGTCGGGCTCGATATACTCGTGGGCGCTCTGCTCGACTCTCCCTTTCCTTGACGAGGTTCCGTATGCCCGAGTTCGTGTTCACCATGCACAACGTCCGCAAGAAGCTGGGCGAGAAGCTGGTGCTCGACAACGTCACCATGTCGTTCTTCGAGGGCGCCAAGATCGGCGTTGTCGGCCCGAACGGCGCCGGCAAATCGACCATGCTCAAGCTGATGGCCGGACTGCTCCAGCCCGACAACGGCGACGTCTTCCTGAAGAAGGATGCGACCGTCGGCATCTTGCTGCAGGAACCCCCGCTGACCGAGGGAAAGACGGTGATGGAGAACATCGAAGAGGCCGTCGCCGATACCAAGGCGATGGTTGATCGGTTCAACGAGATCGGCATGGAGATGGCCGACCCGGACGCCGACTTCGACGCGCTGATGGAAGAGATGGGCAACCTGCAGGCCGAGCTCGACCACCGGCAGGCGTGGGACCTGGAATCTCAGCTCGAGCAGGCGATGGACGCCCTGCAGTGCCCGCCGGGGGAGACCATCGTCGACGTGCTGTCTGGTGGCGAGCGCCGCCGGGTTGCGCTGTGCAAGCTGCTGCTGCAGCAGCCCGACCTGCTGCTGCTGGACGAGCCCACCAACCACCTGGACGCCGAGAGCGTGAACTGGCTCGAGGGTCACCTGAAGACGTACCCGGGCGCCGTACTGGCCGTCACCCACGACCGGTACTTCCTGGACAACGTGGCGCAGTGGATCTGCGAGATCGACCGCGGTCGGCTGCACCCCTACGAGGGGAACTACTCCACCTATCTGGAGACCAAACGGCAGCGGCTGCAGATCGAGGGCAAGAAGGACGCCAAGCGCGCCAAGATCCTGGAGAAGGAACTCGAATGGGTGCGGGCCAACCCGAAGGCCCGACAGGCGAAGAACAAGGCTCGCCTGGCCCGCTACGAGGAGCTGGCCGCCGAGGCCGAGCGCAACCGTCAGGTCGATCTCGCCGAGATCAACATTCCGCCCGGCCCGCGGCTCGGATCGGACGTGCTGGAGGCCACGAAGCTCGGCAAGGGCTTCGGCGACCGACTGCTGATCGACAGCCTCTCGTTCAACCTGCCCCGGGCGGGCATCGTCGGCATCATCGGCCCGAACGGCGTCGGTAAGACGACGCTGTTCAAGATGATCGTCGGCGAGGAGCAGCCAGACGCGGGCAGCCTGGAGGTCGGCAAGACCGTCCAGATCTCGTACGTGGACCAGTCTCGCGGTGGGATCGACTCGTCGAAGAACGTGTGGGAGGTCGTCTCGGACGGACTGGATCACATCAAGGTCGGCAGTTTCGAGATGCCGTCGCGTGCCTATGTCGCCTCCTTCGGGTTCAAGGGACCCGACCAGCAGAAGCTGGCCGGCGTGCTGTCGGGTGGTGAGCGCAACCGGCTGAACCTGGCGCTGACGCTGAAGATGGGCGGCAACCTGCTGCTGCTCGACGAGCCGACCAACGACCTGGACGTCGAGACGCTGCAGTCGCTGGAGGATGCGCTGCTGGAGTTCCCCGGCTGCGCCGTGGTGATCTCGCACGACCGGTGGTTCCTCGACCGGGTCGCCACCCACATCCTGGCCTGGGAGGGCAGCGACGCGAACGAGGCCAACTGGTTCTGGTTCGAAGGCAACTTCGCCGACTACGAGGACAACAAGATCTCCCGGCTCGGTGCCGAGGCGGCACGTCCGCACGCCAGCAAGCATCGCCGGCTCACCCGCGACTGACGCTGGGACTCAGGCCGCCGCGCTCTTGTCGTCGGCCTGATTCGATGGCTCGTCGGGGCCGTCGGTGCTCTCCAGTTCGCTGAAGACCGACGGATCGTCGACCGGCGGCTGCGTCGTCGTCCGTTCCAGCCGGCTGAATCTGGTGGTGCCGCGGCTGAGGTCGTGCCCGATCGCGATGGCTTCGAGCACCAGCTTCTCGCGCACCTCGCCGGTTTCGGCGTTCGTCCAGCTCCAGGTGGCGAGGCGTCCGGTCACGATCAGCGGATCGCCCTTACCGACGCTGCTCTGCACGTTGAGCGACAGCTGTCGGTTGCGGCAGTTCACGTTCAACCAGGTCGTCTCGCCGTCGCGCCACATGCCGTTGCGGACGAAACGCGGGGTGCAGGCGAGCCGGAAGGCCGCATAGGCCCATTCGTTGCTGTCGTCGGTGCGCACCTCGATGTCGCTTCCGACGTTGCCGGTGACGGTGATGGTGGCGTCCATGGTGCCCTCCTGAAGACTGTGGGATTCGTCGCCCTCAGTGTGGGCACGTGGTGCCGAAAGTGTTCAAAATCGTCGAAGAAAGGGTCTCGACAAGCTCGACCGACGACAGTCTCGCCCAACGGCGACGGCGATGCTCAGCGGGCGTTGCGAACCGCCGCAACGGCACGGCGGTGCCGGTCCAGTTCCTCACTCACCGGTTCCAGCAGCTCGGTCTCGGTGACCAAGGCGATGGTCTTGTAGAGGATCCGTTCGGCCCGGTTCGCCTTGCCCTGCGCACCGATCGACACGGCGAGCCTGGACAGGCCGGCCAAGGCGATCCCACCGACGACCCCGCCGGCCAGCAGCACGAACTGGGCGGGCCAGCCCCACCAGTACACCGCGGGCAGGTTGACCAGTCCGAGCGCCGGCGCGAACGCCCACAGCAGCGCCCAGAGTCCGCCGGCCACGACGGCGACCATCAGCGCCCACTGCAGCACCCGCACCAACGACCACCAGGCGGTCCCGCGATCGAGTTCCAGGTCGGCGCCGGCGATCGCGGTGTCGAGGCGGTCCATCAGCAGCGCCTGGTGGCTGCGTGCCGCCGCGTTGACCGCGGCCGCCCACCCCCTGGGCAGGCCGGATGACGCACGATCGACCAGCTCGCGCAGCCCTCGGTCCAGCCGGGCTCGCTGCACCGGACTGGCGCTGGGCAGCGACGTCCGGCTGATGGTTGTCGGTGCCAATTGGCGATTGTTCTGATCGAGCCGGAGCGCCCGCAACGGGTCCGGTTTGAACCGTGCCACCCAGTTCACGAAGGGCCAGCCGGTGGCGAGCCCGCCGCGCAGCTGCCACGCGTGCCGGACGCCGTCGACCGCCAATGACACCCCACTGGCTTCGGCGAGCGCCTGGACCAACGGCTCGCGCTGCTTGCGATCGAGTACCGGGGCCGGCGTGGTGCCCAGTTCACCGGCGAGTTCGGAGGCCGCCACCGTCACGTCGGCAGCGATCCGGGCGCTCACCACCGCCTTGTCCGCGACCGCCTGGGCCAGCACCTGCCGAAGCTCGGACACGCCGCTGCCGTCCCGCGCCGACATCGCCATCAGCCGGGCGGCAGCCAGCCCCTCGACGTCCAGCAGGCGGCGCAGGTCGGCCATCGCCTCGGACAGCTCGTCGGGCCGCAGCCGGTCCGCCTGATTGAGCACGACGATCATCACCTCGGCGTACTGCGCCAACGGTTGCAGGTAGCGCTCATGCAACGCGGCGTCGGCGTACTTCTGCGGATCGACCACCCAGATCAACATGTCGACCAGCGGCACCAGTCGGTCCACCGTCATCCGGTGCGCGGTTTCGGTGGAGTCGTGATCGGGCAGGTCGAGCAGCACCAGGTTGGCGAAGACGCTGCGCGCGGCGGGCACCAGGTGCCGCCTGGGGACGTCCAGCCAGTCGAGCAGGTCGCCGGGCAGTTCGGTGCCCCAGGCCAGGGCCAGCGCCGTCGAGGTGGTCGGACGCCGCACCCCGGTCGCGGCGAACTCGGTACCGCTGATGGCGTTGAACGAGCTCGACTTGCCCGAGCCGGTCGCGCCGGCGAGCGCGACCACCGTGTGGTCGCCGGCGAACGCGCCCCGCTCCCCGGCTCGCTTCAGCACCGCCGCCGCCCTGGCGACCACCTCGTCCGAGGACCGACCACGGCTCAGGTCGACGGCCTCGTCGAGCGCCCGGAGGCGCTGGGCCAGTGTCCGGCTCACCCGCGGTCACCGTCCTCGTCGGCGACCAGTTCGGCATCCACGACCTCGTCGGGCGGCGCGTCCCGATCCGCCGCAGCGGCCAGCGCGGGCCGATCATGAACCTGCCGCGCCGAGCCGGTGAAGCCCTCGATCTCGGCGAGGGTGGGCAGCCCGGAACCCACCTCGCTGCCTCGCGCCGCGTCGACCGCGGCTGCGGCGGCCCGGATCTCGTCGCCGACCTCGGCCCGAACGCCGACCTCGTCGAGCACCGCCTCGTAGCGGGCCAGCTCGGTGGCCAGCAACGCCTCGATCCGGGCGTCGAGTTCCTCTTTCGCGTGCTTGGCGAGGCGGCGGACGGCGTCCTCGCCGAACACCGCCTCGAGAACCCGCTGGGCCAGCACGGCTGTTCCGCCGGCGACGCCCACCTCGACCCCGGTGACGCCGCCCGTGGCGGAGAACACCACCATCATCAGCGCGATGCCGATCCCGTTGGTGCCCAACGCCAGGAACCGGGCGCGCGACTTCTTCGACCCCCCCTCGCTGCTGACGAGTTCCAGGACGTCGGCTTGCCAGTTCCGGATCGCCAGCGCCACCTGACCCGGAAAGTCGGGCGATCCGCGGCGGAGATCGAGCCTGGCCGCGGTCAGCAGCTGGCGTCCGGCCGGGTCGTTCTCCCAGGCGGTGGCGGCGCGTTCGGCGGCCGTCTCGCCCTCTTCGCGGATCAACACCTCCATCCCGGATTCGACCGCGAGCTTGATCTCACCCACCTGCTTCGGTTCGCCGCGCAGCGACGCCATCATCCGGTCCCGCAGCCAACCGATCTTCTGCTCGACGGCGCGGAAGAACTCGCCGGTGCCGACGAAGTCGTGCCAGCGGGCCAGCACCTCGCCGCGCAGCAGCGTGCCGTCGGCGGTCTGGACGCCGAGCGTGCGCGCCGCCTCGCGGTAGGCACCTTCGGCGTCGGAGCGCAGCTGGGCCAGGGCGGTGTCCTGCTCATCGGCGGCCAGTGCCACCTGGGGCGCCGTCCGGCATTGGGCGGCGATCGCGCCGCTCAAGGTCTGCAACACCACACTCGCCCGGGCCTGGGAGTCGGACGCCAGACCAGCCAGCCACTCCCGGATCGGGGCCACGGCCGAGTCCGGCAACAGCCCGTCGGCGTCGGCAACAGTCTCCGGGACGGCGAACAACGGCGACTCACCCAGCCCCCGGTCGGCCATCATCTGCCCTAGATGCGCCGGCACCTCTGTCATCGCAGCCGGCGGGACCCGCTGCAGGACCACGGCGAGGGCGGCGCTCCGTTCGGCGGCTGAGCGCAGATAGTCCCAGGGCACCGCGTCGGCGTAGCGGGCCGCGGTGGTGACGAACAGCCACAGGTCGGCGGCGGCGAGCAACTGGGCGGCCAACGCCCGGTTCTCGGCGACCACCGAGTCGATGTCGGGCGCGTCCAGGATCGCCAGACCCGACGGCAGGGACGGCTCGGGCACCAGCTGCAGGGTCCGGGTGTCGCTGGCTGCTTCGAGACTGCGGCCCAGCCCGGGCAGGATCCGGTCGGGGCCGAACCAGTGCGCGTCGTCGGGATGGTGCACCAGAACGGGCGAGCGAGTGGTGGGCCGGATCACCCCGGGCCGGCTGACCATGCGGCCGATCATCGAGTTCACCAGCGTCGACTTCCCGGCTCCGGTGGAGCCGCCAACCACGGCCAGCATCGGCGCGTCGAGACGCTCCAGCCGCGGCAACAGATAGTCGTTCAGTTGGGCGCCCAGGTCGCGCCGCTGAGTTTCTGCGGCATCGCGTCCGGGCAGGTCGAGCGGCAGCCGGGCGTGGTCGAGGGCGTCGGCGAGCAGCCTGAGCGAACTCGCCAGCTGGCCAGCGCTCATGCCTCTCCTCACCCGGGCGGCGGGCCCCACTTCGGGTCCACCCTGGAATACTGCTGCGATCCTAGTGGTGCGGCGCCCGGTCCGGCGGGCCAGTTGCCGCCCAGTCCGGCGGGCCCGGGATAGCTCGGCGGCGGGTAGTCGACCGCTTGGCGCTTGCGCAGCGTCGGCAGGCTCAGCTTCTGGCCCCGCGGATCATCGACGGCCAGCCCGCGCAGCGAGCGGGCCTGGTACAGCAACTCGGTGGCGCGGGCCTGTCCGGCGGTATCGATGACGCCCTTCACCTCGGCGTCCCTCAGGTAGGCGAGTTCGGTGAGGGTGCGCTGCAGGCTCACCGTGGCACGCAGCACCGTCCAGCCCCGGGTGGCGCCCACCAGCAGCGCCCAGGCCCGGTGCCGGACGCGGGAGGTGACGTCGGGGTCGGCCGGCTGCAGCCACCCCATCCGGACGTAGTCGGTCAGCCGAGCGCGAATCTTGCGGCTCTCCACGAACAACTGCCGCACCGCGTAGATGGCGGCCGACGCCACTAGCGGCAGCGCGACCGCGAAGTACATGACGTAGCGCATCGTCCCCTGCGCGAACGAGGCCTGCGAGTTGAACATCATGTGCAGCAGGGCCGCCAGCAGGTAGCCGATCAGCGGCGCCAGCACCCGGACCACCTTGCTGTGGGTACGCAGCGCCACCATCAGGCCGAGGCCGATCATCATCGTGAACAGCGGGTGACCGAACGCCGTCCAGAATCCCCGCAGCCAGACCAGTTCGTGAATCGCCGAGTCGGCGTCGCCGGTGTTGATCTGCGCCGTCGAATACATGATCGCGCGGGAGTAATAGATGATGTTCTCGGTGAACGCGAAACCCGCTGCCGCCAGCCCGGCCAGCGCCACCCCGTTCAGCTTGGTGACCAACTGATAGCGCGCCAGCAAAGCCACCCCGAACAGCACCGTCGCCTTCGCGGCCTCCTCGACGAACGGCGCGATGTAGATCGCCGCCCGAGCGCCCGTGGTCGGATCACCGTCGCCACCGATCGACAGCTGCTCGGACGCCCACGTGTTGACGTGCAGCGACACGAAGGTGGCAACCGCGGCACCCCAACCGAGCGCCAAGTACCACACCAGCAGCCGCTGCGGCCGGAACCGGTCGGCTATCACGAAGACCACGATCCAGAACAGCAGGGTGGGCATCGCGAACCAGAACGAATCGCGGATCGCGGAATGGTTGATGCCGGGCATCACGCCGCCGCGGACGGGGACGTCGGCGGTCATCATGGCGTACTGCGACCACAGGCACGCCGCGTAGACGACGGTGAGAACGACACCGATCCAAGTCCAGGGGTTGGTCAGGATGCGTTTGGGAAGCGGCGCCGCGAGATCGGGCTGTGACGGGATGCCGTTGAGCAACCGGCGGTGCCGGGCGATGGTGTCCGTCGACATGCCGGCAAGACTACCGGGCTGCCGAGGCGACGACTTCGGGCCTGCGCCTCACCACTGCGGGTGGTTCATGCCGGGGGAAGCCGTGACTACAGTCCGGCATGGCCACCTATCTGCTCAACGACGCGGCACTCGCCCACGCGCGCCGGCTGATCGGCTCCCGGCAGTACGTGCTGGACAGCGAGTGGGGTGAAGTCCAGCCGGACGCCGCTGCCGAGAACGCGTTCCTGAAGCGACACTCCTGGGACGACTACGCAGCCTGGCACCTGGGCCTCACCCAGGACGCCAACGACAAGACCAAGGCGCGCTACGCCTTTGTCGTCGGTGACTTCCGGCGCGTGCATCGCAGCGCACTGATCGCCTGCGTCTACCGCGCCGCCGAATGGCACCACAAGAAGGTCGAATTGGCCGCCCACGACCTGCTGCAACTGCTCGACGAAACCGCCGGCTGATAGCCGGGAGATTCACTCACCCCCGGACGCCTCCGGGCGGCACCGGCAACGGCGCCACCGGCAGCACCGTCAGCCAGCCGAGCCCGATGATCAGCGACAGGCGCTGCCACAGCCCCGCGTACGGCATCACCGCCGCGACCTGGGCAAAGCCGACCGCCGCCATCACGAAGCAGGCGAATAGCGCGGGCGCAGCCAGGGCTGAGGCGGCGGCCCAGCCACGCCGTCCGGCCCGGACCCAACGGCGCGCCAGCACGATCATCGCCGCGGGCAGCACGGTGAACACGGGCGTCGACACCACGTCGTGGACGATGCCGTGCACCGTTCGCGGCGCCGGGATGGGTGAGCCCGGCGGGTAGCCGCTGATCGGATCGCAGGCGAAGAAGCCCGCCGCGAGAATCCCGAGGCCGACGACGGCGACCAGGATCGGCGTCGCCCGGCCGATATCGACCCGTCGGAGACCGATCGCGAAGACGATCACCAGTAGGCCGGTCACCCAGAAGGTGACCATCTGCACCCAGCCGCCCGGTCCGAGGCTGAGTGAACTGACCGGGTGCCGCAGCGGGTCGTAGCCCGGCCGCAGCGCACCTTGGATGATGAACGAGACAACAAAGATCGGCCCGGCGAGCAGTCCGGCCCAGCGCGACGCGGCGGGGATCATGCCCGGGCCTCGATGTCGGCGGACAGCGTCCGGACAAGTTCGGCGTGCTCGGCCTCATCCAGGCCGGCGGCCCGCGGGTCGGTGCGGCGCCGGGTCTCCCACGCGAGCAGATCGACCAGCGTGTCCTCCAGGAGACGCGGCCGCAGTCCGGACGCCAGCGCCCGGTCGTTGCGGTGGCTCTGGAATCCCCACAGCCCGTGCTCGCCACCGAGCCACAGCGGCAGGCTGCGCTCCCCCATCCACGGATTCACCCGGTGCTTGATGAGCCAGTCGGACGGGGCGGCGAGCAGCGGGCCGCGGTGCCCGGCGATGGCACGGGCGGCGTCCAGCACCTGGCCCAGCGTCGTCGGCGTCCCAGCGGCGTTGAACACCCCATCGACGCGACCCTCCGCGCAGTCGAGGAGCCAGGCGGCGAGGTCACCGACGTCGATGAGTTGGACGGGCTGGTCCGGATCGTCGGGGATCACCACCGGCGCGGCGGTCTCGCGGGCGAACCGCCACGGCCAGTAGCCGAGCCGTCCGGACACGTCGCCCGGACCCACGATCAGTCCGGCACGGGCGATCGTCGAACTGACGGTGCCGCGCACCAGGTTCTCGCAGGCCACCTTGGCCGGTCCGTACTCGGCGGGATCGATCATCGCGTCGGCATCCAGCGGCGGCAGCAGGGCTCCCGACTCGTCCTGGCCACGGCTGACCTGATCGGCGTACACGTTGGCGGTGGACACAAACACCCAGTGGCGTGTGGTCAGGTCACGGACGGCGCGGCGCACCTGGCCGGGCTGGCGCGCCAGGTCGACGACGGCGTCCCAGTGCCGATCGGTCAGTGGTTCCAGGCCGTCGTCACGATCCCGGTCGACGATGACCCCGCGGACGCCGTCCGGAAACGACCCGGAGCGGCCGCGCGCCGCGCAGGTCACTTCCCAGCCCCGAGCGACTGCTTGCCGGGCCAGCTCGCTGCCCAGGAAGGCGGTGCCGCCGAGAACGAGTAGCTGCATTCCCTCACCCCAGCACGTCGCGGCTCCGGCCGCCAGGGTTTCGCGGGACGGGCCTGATCCACACACCGCCCGTCGACGATCCGACACGAACTCAGTGGCGCTCAGGCGGCGGGGCGGCGTCCAGTGCCCGCAGCATGCGCTCCAAGGTCTCGCGCAACTGGCCCCGTGCCGGTTCGGCGAGATCCGTCACGTACTCGACCCCGGCCGGAATCCAGGACAACCCGTACATCGTCTCGCGAAAGTCACTGCCGCCGACCGGCCACCGGGTGTGCGTGTCGTCCTCGGCCAAGGCGCCCTGCCCCCATTGCCCGAAGTGGCGCCGCATCTCGTCGTACGGCAGGGCCATCACGGCGTCCGCTTCGACCGCCTGCCTGACCCACGAACGGGCCACCATGATGAACTCCTCGATCTCGTCGGCGGTCAGCGGCTTCGGGGTGAACAGGACCGTGGTGTGCTCGACATCGGCGAGTCGATCGACGCGGAAAGTGCGCCAATCGTCGGCGTCCAGGTCCCAGCACAGCAGATACCAATGCCTCTCCGCAGGTGCCAGGGCGTGCGGTTCGACCCGGCGGCGGGTTCGCTGCCCCGATGCCGCCGTGTAGCCGAAGCGCACCCGCTCGTGGTCGCGAATCGCCAGCGCCAACTCGCCCAGCACATCGCTGGAGACGGCCGCACCGGCATTGATCCCGGCGGGCTGGACGGCTTCGGCGAGCGCCTTGACCCGCCGGCGCAGTGGCGCGGGCAGCACCTGCTCCAGCTTGGCCAGCGCTGTGATCGTGGTTTCCGGGCCGCTGACCAGGCGTTGGGACGCCGCGACGCGTAGCCCGATCGCCATCGCCACCGCCTCCTCGTCGGTGAGCAACAACGGCGGGACGGCGCTGCCCGCCTCCAGCCGGTACCCGCCCGCGACCCCGGGCGTCGACTCGATGCGGTACCCCAGTTCGCGCAGCCGCTCGACGTCGCGCCGCACCGTCCGTTCGGTGACGCCGAGCCGCTCGGCGAGCTCGGACCCTGGCCAGTGTCGATGCGCCTGCAGCAGGTTCAGTAGCGCCAGTGCCCGGGTGGTCGTGTCGGCCATGTCTCAAGATTGCCGCACATCGCGGACCGGATCTGTCCGCATTGGAATCTAGCGTGAACTCATGGCGAACGAACCGATCATCGAAGCGCAGGGATTGACCAAGCGCTTCACCGTCAGGAAACGGACTGTCGAGGCGGTCACCGACCTCAGCTTCGAAGTCAGCCGCGGCGAACTCGTCGCGTTCCTCGGACCCAACGGCGCAGGCAAATCCACCAGCCTGCGCATGCTCACCACACTCATCCCACCGACCTCGGGCACAGCGCGCGTCGTCGGCTTCGACATCCTGACCCGGCCAGCCGAAGTCCGCGCCCGGATCGGCTACGTGGGTCAGCTCACCAGCGGCAGCTTCGCTCAGCGGACCCGCGACGAGTTGCTCAGCCAGGGTGCCTTCTACGGCATGTCGAAGGCGGCGGCGAAAACCCGCGCCGACGATCTCATCGAGTCGCTCGACCTCGCCGGCTTTGCGACTCGTTCGGTGCAGCAGCTCTCGGGTGGTCAGAAGCGCCGGCTCGATGTCGCCCTGGGCTTGATGCACGCGCCGCCGTTGTTGTTCCTCGATGAGCCTTCCACCGGTCTTGATCCGCAGAGCCGGGCCAACCTGTGGCAGCACATCCTCGAATTGCGGGCCGATCACGGCACCACGATCTTCCTCACCACGCACTACTTGGAAGAGGCCGACCGATACGCCGAGCGGGTGATGGTGATGGACAGGGGCCGGGTGATCGCCGACGACACCGCGGCACGACTCAAGGCGAATCTGGCCGGCGACCTCATCACCCTCGGCTTCGCCACTGAAACGGACGCCGCGGCGGCGGTAGCCGTCGTCCAGCGGTTGACCGATCGCGAAGTATGCCGGACGGGCACGGCGTCGGTGACCGTGACCGCGCCCGAGGGCGACGCACTGCTGCCGGCCATGGTGCGTTCCCTGGACGGTGCGGGGATCAAGGTGCGCACCGCCACCGGTGTGCCACCCACCCTCGACGACGTGTTCCTGGCGTTGACCGGACGGACACTGCGCGAGGCTGGCGAGGGCGCCGACACCGAAGAAGACGAGCAATCCGAGAACCTCGAAGAGAAGGCGGGAGCAAGCCGATGACCACCCTGCGACCTGAGAACACCGACACCGCGGTGCGGGCCAATCCCGCCCGCGACACCTGGAACGTGCTGATCCGGGAGTTGAAGCCCGTTGTCCGCGACCCCTTCACGCTGATCTTCAGCCTGGTACAACCCCTGGTCTTCCTCGGCCTGTTCGGACCGCTGCTGATCGGCTCGTCCGGGCAACCGGTCGGCGAAACGCTGCAGTGGTTCGTGCCCGGCGTCCTGGTGATGATCGTGCTGTTCGGCACCGGCGCGACCGGCTCGAATCTGCAGTACGAGATGATGACCGGCTCGCACGAACGCACCCTGGTGGCGCCGCTGGCCCGCTCGTCGCTGCTGATCGGCCGGGCACTGAAGGAGATCGCGCCGATCGTGGCCCAAGCGGTGCTCATCGTGCTGATCGCCTGGCCGTTCGGCTTCACCATCCACCTGCTGGGCCTGCTGATCGGCCTCGCCCTGCTGGCCGTGTTCGGCGTCGGCCTCGGAGCACTCTCCTACACCCTCGCGCTCAAGACCAAGGACCGGGAATGGCTGTTCTGGGGCGTTCAGCAGACGCTGATCTTCCCGCTGCTGATCCTGTCCGGCATGCTGCTGCCGCTCGACACCGCCCCGGGCTGGATGCGCGCGGTCGCCGCGGTCAATCCGATCAACTGGGTGGTGCAGGCCGAGCGGGCCCTGCTCGGCGGCGATCTCGGCGACATCGCGGTGTCTTGGGGCTGGGTGGCCGCCCTCGCCCTCGCCGCGGTCGGGCTGCTGGTCGGCGTCCGAGCTATTCAGAAGAGCAACTGACGATGACGGAACAGAAATGGCGCGCCCGGCAGGAATCGAACCTGCGACCAAGAGATTAGAAGGCTCCTGCTCTATCCGCTGAGCTACGGGCGCGTGGCCGAACCCCAGCGTATAGGTCGCCACGCATCCCACGGAACACGGGCACGGGGTCTCGACAAGCTCGACCAGCGGATCACCGACGGTCGCAGAGCGACCCCGTGCCACGGCCACCCACAGGCTGCGGATATGTTGCGGCGGTGACTCTCGACGGCAATCACGGTGCGCCCTGGCGGCGCCTCGCCGTCGTCATCTACCTGCCGACCGCGGTGTCGTTCATCGGCTTCGGCGCCATCATTCCGCTGGTGCCATCGACCGCACGCGCACCGGGCGCTTCGGTGCCGGAAGCGGCGTTGGTGGTGGCCTTGATGGGTCTGGGCGGCCTGGCCGGTGCCGGCTGGCTGCGGCGGTGGGTGCACGAGCCCGCAATTCCGGATCATTGACGCCGCCCTTGTGTCGCACGGGCTCATTCGATAACAAACCGGCAACGACTAGGGGGTTCTCATTGACGCTCGATCGCGGGCGAGCCTAGCTTGACTGCAATGGAGCCCGACAAGCGGGGCTCCCACGAGCGATCCAACGGAGGATCTCCATGCGTGCTCAACCGCTTGTGGCCGTCGCATTCGCGGCCGCACTCACACTGGTCGGCTGCAGTTCCGGCGCACCGGCCACCAGCCCGTCTCCCAGCGCCGCGACATCGGCACCCGCAGGTGGCGCCGGTGGCGAGGTCGGCGTCTTCACCTGGTGGGCGGACGGCTCAGAAAAGGTGGGCCTCGACGCCCTCGTCACGCTGTTCAAGCAGAAGTACCCCAACGACAGCTTCGTGAACCTGGCCGTCGCCGGCGGCGCGGGCAGCAACGCGAAGGCGAAGCTGGCCGCCGACCTGCAGAACGGCAACCCGCCAGACTCCTTCCAGGGCCACGCCGGCGCCGAACTGCAGGACTACATCCGGGCCGACCAGATCGAACCGGTCAACGAGGTGATCACCGCCCTCGGCGGCGCGTCCGTCTTCCCGCAGAACCTGCTCGACCTGCTGACCGTGCAGGGCAACATCTACTCGGTGCCGTCCAACATCCACCGCGCCAACGTGGTGTGGGCGAACCCCGCCGTCTTGAAGACGGCCGGCGTTGCCGCCGAGCCGGCCGACATGGACTCCTGGCTCGCCGACATGCAGAAACTCAAGGACGCCGGCGTCGCCACGCCGTTGAGCGTGGCCGGCACCTGGACGCAGGTGCAGTTGTTCGAGACCGTGTTGATCGCCGACCTCGGCGTGGACGGCTACACCCAGTTGTTCACCGCCCAGGGCGACTGGGGCTCCGACGGCGTAAAGAAGGCGATCGGGCACTACGCCAAGTTGCTCAGCTTCGCCAACACCGCCTCTGACGGCGACGATTGGCCGGGCGCGACCGATGCCGTGATCAACGGCAAGGCCGCCTACAACGTGATGGGCGACTGGGCGGTGGCGCAGTTCACCCTCAAGAACAAGAAGGACGGCGTCGACTACACCTACTTCCCGGTGCCTGGCACCAAGGGTGTCTTCGACTTCCTGGCCGACTCGTTCACCCTGCCGAAGGGAGCAAAGAACCCCGGCGGATCCAAGGATTGGCTTGCCCTGGTCGGCTCCGCCGAGGGTCAGAAGGCGTTCAACCTGGCCAAGGGCTCCATCCCGGCGCGCACCGATGTGCCGTCCGACGACTTCCCGGCGTACCAGAAGACGGCGATGGCGTCCTTCAAGTCAGACAAGATCGCGCCCTCGATCGCCCACGGTGCCGCCGTCAGCCAGGCCTGGAACTCCGACATCAGTTCCGCAATCTCGAAGTTCTACCGCTCGAAGGATCAGGCGACGCTGGTCACCGACCTCGTGGCGGCCGGCAAGAAGAACGCGGTCTGATCCCGATGTGACCACGGGGTGCGTCCGGTTCGCGGGGCGCACCCCACCACAACGTGAGGAGGCCGGATGCGACGGCTGCGTACCTGGGGCCCCGGACTGCTGCTGGTCAGCCCCTCGATCATTCTGGTCGGCATCTTCGTGTACGGGCTGATCGGGCTGAACGTGCAGACCTCGCTGGCCGAGACCCGTGACCGGATCACCGACCGGATCACCAATCACGGCGGCGTGGCCAACTACCTCAACCTGCTCGGCGACGATCGCTACCAGCACGCCTTGTGGAACCTGCTGGTGCTCACCGTCGTGTTCATGGTGGGCACCATGCTGTTCGGCCTGCTGTGGGCGGTGCTGCTGGAGCGGGGGGTGACCGGCGAGGGGGCGTTCCGGTCGATCTACCTGTTCCCGATGGCGATCTCGTTCGTCGCCGCCGGCGTCGCGTGGCGCTGGCTGCTCTCGCCGGCCCAGGGACCTGATCAGGCGATCGGCCTCAACCAGCTGTTCCTGAAGCTGGGCATGCCGTGGCTGCAGAGCAGTTGGTGGTCCAGCGACAGCAGTTTCAACATGGCGGCGATGGCGATCCCGGCGATCTGGCAGCTGTCGGGTTACATCATGGCGCTGTTCCTGGCCGGGTTCCGGGGCATTTCGGACGACCAGCGCGAGGCCGCCCGGGTGGACGGCGCGAGCGAGTGGCAGCTGTACCGGTACGTGTTGTTCCCGCAGATCTCGCCGGTGGCGTTGTCGGCCCTGATCATTCTCGGGCACATGTCGATGAAGATGTTCGACCTGATCTATTCGATCGCCGGCGCGAACTCGTACACGGCCGAGGTGCCTGCCACGTTCATGTGGATCCAACTCTTCCCGCAATCCAACCCGACCGGCGCGGCCGCCAACGCCACCGTCATCTTGGCCATCGTGGCCGTGGTGGTCATTCCGTACCTCATCTACACCAACCACACCGAGAAGGACGGACGGGCATGACGGCCACCGCTGACACGCTCACCGCGTCCCCGGTATCGACTCCCAGGCACGGACGCCGCCGGATCACCCCGCTGAAGACGGTGCAGTTCGTGCTGCTGCTGGCGTTCGCCTGCGCCGTCCTGATTCCGCTGTACGTGGTGCTGGTGACCAGCTTCAAGGGCGGCGCAGACGTCTCGGCGTCGACCGCGTGGGACCTGCCGCACATCTTCTCCACCGAGGGCTGGAGTTCGGCGATCACCCGGCTGGCGCCCGCGTTGGGCCGCTCGCTGGTGCTGGCCGTCACCGCGGCCGTGTTGTCGTCCATCCTCGGCTCGCTGAACGGCTATGTGTTCGCCAAATGGAGGTTTCCGGGCGCCGACATCGTCTTCACCGCTTTCCTGTTCGGCATGTTCATCCCCTACCAGGCGGTGATGATTCCGCTGCAGAAGATGTTGCTCGAGATCCAGACCCACGGGTTCGCCTGGATCGACGGCATTCCGAAGCTGATCCTGGTGCACACCATCTACGGCATTCCGATCTGCACGCTGATCTTCCGCAACTACTACGCCACCGCGGTACCGACCGAGATTCTCGAAGCGGCCCGGGTGGACGGCGCCGGCATGCTGCGCACGTACTGGTCGATCGTGCTGCCGGTTTCCATCCCCGGTTTCGTAGTGACCCTCATCTGGCAGTTCACCTCGGCCTGGAACGACTTCCTATTCGCACTGTTCCTCACCTCGCCGCGCAACGGCCCGGTCACCTACGCGCTGCAGGAACTTGCCGGCGGCCAGAATCCAGACTATCCGTCGATCATGGCTGGCGTGCTGGTGGCATCGCTGCCCACCCTGCTGGTCTACATCGCGCTGGGGCGCTACTTCATCAGCGGACTGATGAGTGGGTCGGTGAAGTAGCGGAAGCGCCGTCCTGCCACAGGCAGGGTGTAGCAGCCGGCCATTCCGGTCCACAAACCGAGAAGCTGGCTCGTGCAGTTGCAGTACGCTTAGTGCACTGACTGTCTCACCCCCCACGTCAGGAGCAGGTCATGAAGTACGCCCCGAGAGGGCCGGTCCGGGTTGCAACAAGCATTCTGGCCGGTTTCGGACTATCAATTACAGGACTCTTCGCGGCCGAAGCGCAGGCGGCCGGCCGCAACTTCTCCAAGGCGACCTGCGTGTCGTCCCCATGGGTCGGCGAGGCCCGATCCGGCTACCGACTTCCATCCATCGTTCAGGCAGCGAATGGTGACTTGATCGCCTTCGCGGAGAAGCGCAACGGACAGAACGGCACCGTCGACTACGGCAACTGGGACATCGTCTCGCGATACTCCAAGGATGGCGGCTGCACTTGGAGCGGGTCGAAGACAATCGCCGACAACGGTCAGCACGAGGTGTCGAACCCCTCCCCGGTCGTCGACAAAGCCACCGGCGACATCCTGTTGGTCGCCAGCTATCAGAACGCCAAGAGCCAGAACTGGCTGAAGGTCCAGCGATCTACCGACAATGGCCGCACGTGGTCGAAGCCGCAGGAGATCAAGAAGGAGTACAAGACCTGGAGCCGCCCGCTGGGCGGTCTGACGCAACCGGGTAACGGCCTCCAACTGGCCGGCGGCGCACGCGCCGGACGGATCATCTTCGGGGCCGGAGTGAGCAACGGGATCATGCTGGTCTACAGCGACAACGGTGGAAAGAACTGGGTAGAAGGTGCCCGGATCACGTCGCCGAAGGGCACAGCCTTGATTGAGGCCGATCTGACCGAGACTCCGAACGGGCAGGTCTTCATCACCGCCCGGCTCAAGGGGCACGGCAGTGCGAAACTTTCCCACTACCAGGCCACTTCGAAGGACGGCGGCGCTACAGCGTCCACGTTCTCGCGCATCGCAGGCATGAAGACCGTCCACGCCTACGGCTCGCTGCTCACGGTTGGCGCGAACATGTACCTCGCGACCCCTTCGAACAACAATGCGGGAGTCCTGCGCAAGGGCCTGAAGTTGTGGCGCTCGACCGATAACGGTCGCACCTGGAAATCGTACAAGAGTCTCACCGCCGACTCCCACGCGGCGGGCTACGCGGACCTCGTCGCGCTCTCGAACGGACAGATCGCGGTGATCTTCGAAAGTGGCAAGCGCGCTTGGAACGAGCGCATCCAGGTGGCCCGGTTCAATCTCTCCGAGGGCCCCAGGCCGTTGCCTGGGGCGCCACGAAAGTAAGCAGGGTCGGCCCTGACCTCAGTCGTCGGAGGACTCGCGTCCCCGGCGCACGATCAGCGGGTCGGGGTCGTACACCACCGCGGAGTCCTTGCCCTCGTAGTCGAACTGGTTCAGGAAGGCACGCATGGCGTTGATCCGGGCGCGCTTCTTGTCATTGCTGCGAATCGTCGTCCACGGCGCGTGCTTGGTGTCGGTGCGCGCGAACATGGCTTCCTTGGCGCTGGAGTAAGCCTCCCACTTATCCAGCGACTCCAGGTCCATCGGCGACAGCTTCCAGCGACGCACTGGGTCGATCTGACGGATCGCGAATCGTGTGCGCTGTTCGCGACGGGTCACCGAGAACCAGAATTTGCTGATGTGGATGCCTGACTCCTGCAGCATGCGCTCGAACTTCGGGGCGTGCTGCATGAACGTCTCGTACTGATCGTCGGAGCAGAAGCCCATCACCCGCTCGACACCGGCCCGATTGTACCAGGAGCGGTCGAACAGCACGATCTCGCCGCTGGTCGGAAAGTGCCGGATGTAGCGCTGGAAGTACCACTGGCCCAACTCGTCGCTGGACGGCTTGGTGAGCGCGACGACCCGCGCGGCCCGCGGGTTCAGGTGCTCGATGAACCGCTTGATGGTGCCCCCCTTGCCGGCGGCGTCGCGGCCCTCGAACACGATCATGTGCTTCAGGCCGTTGTCCTGGCCGTGGTACTGGAACTTCAGCAGTTCGACCTGCAGATGGTACTTCTCCTGCTCATACTCTTCGCGGCTCATCAGCTCGTCGTAGGGGTAGTCCTCGCGCCAGGTCTCGACCGCGCGACCCCCCGGGTCGATCAACTCCGGGTCGGCACTCTGGCTATCAGCCACCGTGTACCCGGCTGCCACCAGCTTGTCGATGAACTCGCGAAGGTTGTCGTCGGCATCCGGCTGGAGCTCGTCCAGGTCGATCGTCATTGGTCCTCCCACTTCGGCTGAGACAGCCAAGCCTATTGGTTCCGGCCGCTGCGTCCAGTCCCGCGACGAGTCGACACGTGGCAAACATCTGTCGACACCTGGGCAACGGGCTCTGGACACTAGAGTGAGGCGCGTGGCTGACCTTCTGGTGTGGATCGATTGCGAAATGACCGGGCTCGACCTCACCAGCGATGTCCTGATCGAAGTGGCCGCCCTGGTGACGGACGGCGAGCTCAACGTTCTCGGCGACGGCGTCGACGTGATCGTGAAGCCCGCACCGGCGGCCCTGGGCCAGATGACCGATTTCGTGCGCGAGATGCACGCCAAGTCGGGGTTACTGCCGCTGCTCGAGGACGGGGTCGACACCGAAACAGCCGAACAACAGGTGCTCGACTACATCCGCGAGCACGTCCCGAACCCGCGGACCGCGCCGCTGGCCGGCAACACCATCGGCACCGACCGGGCATTCCTGGCGCGCGACATGCCAACCCTCGAGGCGCACGTTCACTACCGCAACGTCGACGTCTCGAGCATCAAGGAACTCGCGCGGCGCTGGTACCCGCGGGCCTACTACAACACCCCCGCCAAGTCGGGCAATCACCGCGCCCTCGCCGACATCCGCGAGTCGATCGAAGAGCTGCGCTACTACCGCGAGGCGGTTTTCATGCCCCAGCCCGGTCCGTCGACGGCCGAGTTGAAGCGCATCGCCGCCGTCCATCAGGGCGCGCTGAGCGCACCCGCGCCGGTGGTCGAGGACGACAACAGCTGAGTAGCAGTAGCCGCTGGTTGAGCTTGTCGAAACCGCTTACCCCGCGGCCACTTCACGCCGACCGACGCCCTTCAGCGATTGGCGCCGCGGGATGTCGATGTCCTAGACTGTCCTAGCCGTGGCGCCTGATCGTCACGACGTGGTGGGTATAGCTCAGCTGGTAGAGCACCTGGTTGTGGTCCAGGATGTCGCGGGTTCAAGTCCCGTTACTCACCCCAAGTGGGTCAGGTTTGAACTTTTGACCAAGCGACCGCCCTTGGTATTCCCTCATCAGAGCGCGTTTCTGACGTGGTACGCAATGGTGATCGCCTTGCCCGAACTGGGATTGGAGAGGTCCATGACCGCGTCGGAGTGGTGCGCAATGGTGATTCCGGCGCTTCGTGACGACGTGCCAGCGACCGGGTGACCGTCGTGTGCGCAACTCCAAGCACTCGGGCGGTCTCTCTGATGCTGGCTCCGTCGTCCATGGCCGCGCGAGCTGCCTGTATGTCCTCGTCGACCAACACGTGAAGGCGGGCGCGAGTGCCTACGCCGGCCTCGATGAGTCGCCTTCGGACGGTTTGAACGTGGAGCCCGTGCTTCTTCGCGATCTGTACCTGAGTCAGACCGTCTGCGCAGTCGGCCACCAGCGGCGGAACCACTGCCTGTGGTCCCTGCCAGGAGCAAGAATAAATACCTTTGACGCGCACTTCGCAGATCGCTCCGGGGAGACCTCTCGGCCCCTCGCTGTCACCTCGTTGTCGGCTTCCTCCAGCGTGATGTCCCTTTGCTTCTCTCCGGAGGTCAGGAGTGCCTCGGGCTTCGGATCACGTTACGAGAGCTCGACCATCCATACCTGGGCGGGTGAGAGGTGCGCGAGGTCGTCGAGCAGCTTCCTGACTCTCGCGAGATCGACCGCTGGCGCTACCCGCCAAACGGCGGGAGCCCACGAGAGGGTCGGCATGACTTATGTCCTCGGCTCCGGGGATTGACCTACTGCGGTTCGAGCAACTTACGCTGCTCGACGTCCCGTTCGCCGAGGCTAGTCAGAACGTGGCGGTCACCGTTGAGGTGGATCAGATCCTTGGCGTCCAGCGTGTTCAGGGTGCGCTTTAGGTTGGCGCGCATCACCGCCCTCGCCCAGGAATGCAACTCCGTGAAAGTGGCACCCTCGACACCGCGCCAGTAGAGCAGGGCGAGCATGTGGTCCGATGCCTTCAACTGCTTCAGCACGCGCGGGAAGCCGTCGAAGACCTGGATCAGCGGGACGTCCTTCGACACCAGGTCGACGATGATCCCGTGGGCCTCGGTCGCAGACACGTTGTGGTGGAGCCGAACGAGTTCGGCGAGCACCCACTCCATGTTTCGAACGACCATCGTCGCGTCCTGCTGGTTCGGGTCGATGCCGTCGCCAAGGTGCGCCACGTCCCGTTTGTTCCGGACGTCGTAGATCAGACGGAGCGTGCGCGGGATGTGGAAGCGGATGCTCTCAGGCGCAGCCGTAGCCTGCTCCAACTTGCCCATCAGGGTCGGAACCTTGGGCAGGCTGCCGCTGAGCGGCGTGTACTGCTCCGTCGTCGCCCACTCGAGGATCCGGAACACGGCCTCCGAGAACCGAGCGCCCTCGATCTCGGAGGGCCGCAGGTCGTCTCGGTAGAACCGCCGCTTCGCCTCGGCGAACGCCTCCAGCAGTTCCTTCACCAGCTCGGCGGGGATGCCCGCGGCGATGAAGCCCCGCTGGACGCGAACGTCGAGCCCAGTCACGACTCGCCCAGGAGGCTGTCCACGAATGCGGGGAACCCGTTGATGCCACCGGACTTCGCCCGGATGCGGCGGTTGGCGCCACTACCGGTGATGAGGTAGCCGTTCAACGCCTTGACCTGCGACGAGAAGTTCGCCGAGTCGTAACACTTGAGCCGCTGAGCCTCAGCCCGCACGAGTTCCAGCGAGGTCTCGTCCTCGTCCAGACCGAAGCCGCGCACGATGGTGAGGACTTGCGCGATCGCCCGCGTCTTGTCGGCGTTGTTCTTGCCCAACTTGATGCCAGGAAGGCTGACCTTCAAGACCCCGTCGTCGAGGTGGACCAGTTCCTCCAGCTTCTCGCGGGGGACTGCCGTGTGCTGCTCGACCTTGTCGAGGAGCGTGCTCTCAGCCTCGGTGATCCTGGACCCGTCGCCGTCAAAGCCACCGCCGCTCGTGTCGCTCCCGGCGGACCCGCTAGTCCGGGCAGCCTTCCCCGTCTGGCCAGACGTACGCGGTGCGGCAGCAGCCACGATCTGAGTGGGGACGAGCAGTCGCACCGCTTCGCGGAACGCAACTTCCTGAATCTTCTCGGGCAGACCGGCATCCTCGACGGCAGTCCACGCCGTCTTGAGCGTCTCGCTGACTTCCATGCAGCACTCCTTACATCTGTGGACTCCCGAGAATACCCGCCGCGACGGACAATCACAAGAAGGTCCGTCGCGGCATGCATCCATGTATGGACACATACACCTACGAGCCTTGCAGGCAAGGCATATGACTACGCTGGTCAGATCCATATTGAAGATTCCCAGATGGGGTACTACTCGATCGATCCATGACGGAGCAGGACGATCCGACGTCCATGAACAGTCGGACCCGGCGTGTTGCACGCAGTTTTCAGGCGCACACACGGCAGAAATTGCACGTTCATGCAGTGAGGCACAACCGGTCCATGACAGCCATGTCCTTGCCTGCTCGCGAGTGTGCGTCGTTCCATTCGGCTACAACGCAGCAGGCCCGCTCCGGGAGGTGAGCGGGGGCTCGGACAATGGTGCGCGGTGATCAGGCGACCGCCCGAACCGGAGCGGCACGGAGACCGGTACGAGCGACGGGGCTGGCGGGCCTGTCTAGCCAAGCGATCAGTAGGAGGCAACAAGGCGAGGTGCACGACGAGCCGACTTCAACTCAGGACCTTCGCTTCGATCAGGCGGCCCGGACAGCCCCGCGGCTCGGACCCATGTTGCGCGCGATCGAGGCGGATCGAAACGCCACCCAGGTGCAACCTCACGGCCTCAGCTGCTTCCTCGACTCCCAACCCCGGACGACGCCGCGCCACGCGGCGCCGCGTGAGGTGCGCCGACACCGTGGCGCGATGTGCGCCGTACCTATCTGCCAGCTCCTTGACGGTCGCGCCATCGAGGTAGTCACCGACAAGCCGGTCGACCTCGGAGGCGGTGAGAAAGGTTTGAAGATGTTCAATCCTCCAAACCAGGGTGCCCCGAGAGTCCTTCATCGGGGCGGGCTTCCGGGCGCTGGGACACCCGGTAGACGCCCCTCTTCCACCGTGTGACACGGGTATTTAGTCGCGGGGCAAGGTTTGCGAACGTGCTACGTAGGACCCTAAATGGGTCAGGTTTGAACTTTCGACCAAGGGACCGCCCTTGGTCGAGGTTCGAGCCTGGCCCAACTTTCTTACCTCGGCGGCCCAGGTGAGCGCGTCGGCCTGCAACCCTTCGATGCTCAGCCCGTCGTACGGCGTCGTGTAGCCGGCCCGAACGTCGTTGTCCTCGTCAACGTAGATCGCCTTGAACAGAGCCTGATTGCACAGGCGGCGGTTCGGGTCGTCTGCCCTCTTGTAGACATCGGCCGGGTTCGGCAGCAGGGTCAGTGAGTCGTCGAGGTTCGCGCGGGCGAGGGCGTACTCACCGTGGTGGGCGTCGATCCGGTTCTGGATCGTCTCCAGCGATGCCGTGATCCGATCCTGTTCCCCTTGAGCAACTCCAACGGAACCGCTCCCGCGTAGTGAGCACGGAGCAGCTTTTCCTGCTCGTCTTCGAGCTGGGTCTGACGCGTGGCGAGGTCCGCGAGTTCCGCGGCACCCTCGGACATGATCCCGTCGAAGCGCGCGTGCAGCATGAACGAGAGCGCATGCTTGGTTTCCGCGCTGATCTGGACGCGGTCGTAGAACTGCTCGACGAGCCGTTCGACGTACTCGATGAGCATCGCTTGGCGTGTGCAGTCGCCTCTGCCGCCGTGCCTGCTGCCGCAGACGAAGTACGGATAGATCGTGCCCTGGATGCTCTTCGCGTTGCAGACGATCAGTCGGGAGCCGCACTGTCCGCAGAACACCGTTCCTTCTAGGTAGTGCTCGTGCACTTGCGTCGCCTCCGCCGCTGATCGGTGAGTGCCGAGCACGGTCTGCACTTGATCCCACACCTCGTTCGGGACGAGTGCTTCGTGTACTCCGTCGAAGGTGACGCCTTGATAGCGGACGCAGCCCTTGTAGTAAGGGTTCGTGAGCATCCGATGCACCGACGACTTGCCGATGGGTCGCGACGGTCGTCGTGGCGAGGCCAGGGTCACTAGTCCGCGCGCGACGAACTCATGGTGGAGCTGGCCTCGTCACCAGTCCTCGGTCGCGAACCTCCGGAACGCCCACCGAACCAAAGGTGCCCGTTCCTCGTCCAGCTCGACGGTGCGGACTTCGCGGCCGAACTCCCATGGTTCCACCGACGTCGGAGTCGGTCGGAAGGATCGCAAGTGACAGCAGCAGGACTGGAGCGTGCACGCGGCACGGCGTGGCGAATCTGGGACCTTCAAGTGCACACCCCAGCCTCCATCGTTCAGCACTGTGGTGCCGACACCGACGAAACTTGGCCCAGTCCATCGATGAACTCGAGGCTCTGCCAGAAGACATGACTGTCATCGGCATCAACGACTACTGGTTCCTGGACGGCTACAAGCGTGTCATTGAGGCACGGAAGAGCGGACTCCTTCGAACCTCGAAGGTGATGGTTGTCAACGTTGTAGCCCCCGAGTGGACGCTCGCTATCGTGAGCGTTATGGATGTGTGGAGTGTCTTGCTAGCGGTGGGGACGCTGCTCATCGGTAGCGCGTTGACGTGGTTCTACGGCAACCGCCGCACCCGACTCTTCATCACGGCAACGGAGAATAGTGAGCGGCCCCCAACTTTCGACGGACTGACGCACCTGTTCGAAGGTCATCCCGTAGAACACCCTGCTGTCCGGGAGTTCTGGCTCAAGAATCTTGGCCCCCGCGACTTGGGGCCGTCTGCCTTCGACGGCGGGGTCATCCGAATCGAGACTGGCGGCAAAATCGAGCGCGTTCGAGCACGGGGAGGCATAGGTGCTTATCACGACGCTGACGAGGTCACCGTGGATGGCTCATCGTTCGAAATCAACCCACGCGCAATCCCAGCCAGCGCTGAGATGAGGTTCCGCGTCTTGACCAGCGGCAAGGAAGGGAGTCTTGGCTGTGAGGTACGCCTGACCGACGTAAGCGTCTCAAGAAGGAAGGCTCACACGCTCCTTCACCACCTCTTCGGAGCGGCCCTATCAGCCTTGGGCCACATTCTTTCGCTTGTGCTCGTCCTTGTTGTCCTCGTTCTTTGGGCCTTCATTCCCAGTTGGTCGCTCGACCATCGCTACTGGCTGTGCGGCGTTCTCGGCTCCGCAGTCGTGCTCGGCCTCTTCACGACGAAGTATGGGTTCCAGCATGGTGAGCGCTCATGGCGTGCTAGCAAGCGCCAGACTCTGGTCGGACGAGGCATCGCCACCAACTGGTCGCTCTGGTCGTAGCCTTGGTGGCGGTCAGGTCGGTGGTGAAGAAGTAGTCGTCGGGCTCTACGTGCTCGGGGCCGCGCCCGATGACCAAGCGCAGCAGGTCGGTCTTGTTGACGTGGTATCAGAGCACGTCGCGGACGTGGACCAGTCGGCCATCTCGTATGAGGAGCCCAGGGGCGCCCGCCACCCACCTGGCGACCCGGGTCGCACTGACCAGACGGGCGGACGCGGGCGACGCCGAAGCGGTCCACGCCGCACCCTCCCGTGGCCGGGCTCGCCTCACGTCGGCGTGACAGCCATCACAGTGGGCTAAGTCAGCTTGTCATACTCACTGTCACGTTGCGCGACGTGGCGAAGTTCGCGCTCAACGTCCTCGAGGGAACCAAGCCAGCGTTCGACAATCGGAGACGTAAATACGAAGCCTCCCCGAGCTGTCCTGATCCCTGGGTCTCCATGGCTTGTGTGTCACCGATGAGATGCGTTCGGCCCGTCCTCCCGTGTGCCGCGAGATCATCGAATGCGAAGTCATCGACATCGGTTGTGATCAGATACCGGGCTCCCGCATGGATCGCGTCAGCCACCACCTGCCGATCCTGGGCCGAGTCAGTCGCCAGACCCTCGGTGCTCTGCGCGGTCGGCGACAATTCCGTGCCCAGAATCGTCTTGCGCACGATCGATGTCCGCGATGCCTGCCCGCGCGCGTGCCGATCAGCTTCGACCTCGACGTGCCTCGACCACGTCCACCTCAGACCATCCGCACGCGCCCCGGCGATCAACAAAGTACGGGTCACCGGCGAAGCGAGCGCATTGGCGTCCAGGAATAGCAGCGGTGCTTCACTCACCGAACAGTTCGGCCTCGATATCGGCAGCGGATGCTTCAGCCATGCGGCACATGAGTTCGCGGCTGTATCGCTCGTACTCGTTCAGCGGTATGCGGTGGTGAGTGCCGACCTTGGTGGCCTTGATGTCGCCGTCGGCGATCCGGCGCAACACCGTGGACCGAGACATCCCCAGCCGCCGAGCAATCTCGGCGGGGGTCAGCAACTCCACCCGAGTGGAGAAGTCGACGACCTCGCCGCGCTTCTTCGCCGAGTCCAGGAACGCGCGCACGCGCGCCCAGTCCTCATTCGACAGGTGCGCCGGGTCAACAGTCATGCTGCTCATGTTCCCCAGCGTACTCCGCCGTGACCACTTAAGCATCGCTAAATGTCCACGTGGCCCGACCGGCAACGGGGACTCAAGCGTGCCGAACCTGCCCTGCGGCGGTCACTCAGATTCCCTCAAAGCGATTCATTCAGGCTCCCCGATTGCACTTGGCTTCGACCAGAGCCCTCCGTACGGCCTTCCGACCCACGCCCATGCACTGTGCGATCGCTCGCATCGAGACACCACCGAGGTGGAGCTTCACCGCCTCAGCGGCTTCTTCAACTCCCAAGCCGGGTTGCCTTCGAGTGACGCCCCGTTGGGTGGGATGCGCCGACACCGTGGCACGATGCACGCCGTACCGCTCGGCCAGCTCGTTGACACTCGCTCCGGCGAGATAATCGTCCACGAGACGATCGACCTCGGAGGCGGTGAGAAGAGTTTGAAGATTTTCAATCCTCCGCACCACAGGCCCCGAGAGTCCCGAATCGGGGCGGAAACCCGCCGTTGAGACACCCTGTAGACACCCCGCTTCCACCGCGTGACCAGGGTGTGTAGCCGTGGGGAAAAGTGACGAACGTGCTATGAAGGGACCCCAAGTGGGTCGGGTTTGAACTCTCGACCAAGGGTCGCCCTTGAGATCCGACGGCGGCTCTGTCGCCCCGGCGGGTGAGCTCAGGCGTGACGACGTGATCGCTCCCGGCAGCACCCATCGCCACCGTTTCGCGCAGGGATGTCATCTCAGGGAGCAGCATCCGTTGTGGTTCGCGTCAACCGGGTGCCGGTCGCAACCAGCCAGACGATCCAGGCGGCGAACCCGAGGAGCCCGACGAAGATCAGTCCCGACCCGTCGGCGACCGCGAGACAGCCGACCCCCGCGGCGAGCAGCAGGCTTCCGCCTATCAAGCCCAGCAGGCGCTGCCAAGGCGGAGTCAGCCCGCTCGCATGCGTAGCGAGGACCGCGCTGATGCAGGTCATGCCGGCCATTGGCAGCGCGAGCCCGAACGCCGCCGCGTGAATCTGCCAGACGATTTCGAAGGCATGTGTCGGTTCGGCGAGTCCGGGAGCGGACAGCGCGAGCCCGATCTGCGTGACGTTGAAGAGCACGAGGACGGCCGACAGCGCGGCGCCGGCGGACACGGCCAGGTGCGACCAATCGGTGCCGCCTCTCCCGCGCCGTTCGACGAGGCCGTGCAGGCCCGTCACGAACACGAGGAGCAGCGGCAGGTAGAGGGCCACGAGGCCGGAGATGACCGCGATGGTGGTGCGGTTGGCGGTGTAGTAGGCCAGCACGTCCTCGGTCGGAGCGTCGTAGGGCACCGCGCCTGTCACCGCGAACAGCACGTTCTCCATCACCCACAGCACAGCGAATGCAATCGCCGCTGCGCCGACGAGCCGGTCTCGAACGGACCAGCTGCGCGTCGGCGTGGTGGCGATGCTCTGGGGTGGTCTCATCTGTTGCTCCTTCGTCTCGGTCGGATATCGGCGCGTTGTCAGGCCCGAGCTCGGTACCGCGGGTCCGCGGTCACGGGGAGATCCGCCGGTGTGGTGGAGATTCGTGGCCAAGTCCAGGCGGAGCGCAGGATGAAGGCCAGCACGATCAACTCCAGCGCGACGGCGAGGAGGTAGTAGAACATCCACGATTCGCCCAGTTGGCCCACCGCGTTGAAGGCCGCGAAGGGGACTTGTGCCGAGGCCACGATGAGATTCGTGATGCGGTTGATTCTGGCCTGCAGCGCCATCGACAGCACGACCATGAAGATTGGGACCGCCAGGAGGGTCAGCACTGTGATCGCCCAGGTCGGGGTGATGTCGAACTCCCAGACGACGCCGATGAGGATGTCATCGATGACACCGGGCTTGTAGAAGGCGAGGATATCTACGTAGGCGTACAGGAAGACGAAGCTGGTCCACGCGGCGGCGAGCTTGGCCTGCACAGGGATCGGCGAGTTGTCGAACGGTTTCGAGGTTTTCGGCATGATTGCTTCTTTCTGGGTGGGTGAATGGATTCACGCGTGTGCAATGCGCAGTACGACATTGCCGCGCTTGCGACCGGTATCGACGTAGCGGTGTGCCTCGACGATGTCGGCAAGGTCGTAGGTGCGGTCGATCACGGGTCGGTAATGGCCGGATTCCGCGAGACTGACGAGCTGGGCCAGTTCCGCAGCGCCAGGCTTGCCGACATTCCAGGTGACGAGCTTTCCCGACCTCCGGCTCTGCCCGCGGCTGCGCAACATCCCCGGCAGGTCACAGATGACGAGCAGGAGTGCGCCGCCGGGGTTGATGGATGCTTCGACCCGCTCGAATGCGGCGTTGCCCACGCCGTCCACGATCACGTCGTACCGGACGCCGTTTGCGGTGAAGTCCTGCCGGGTGTAGTCGATAACCCGGTCGGCACCCAGTGACGTCACGAGCTCTGCGTTTCGTCCGCTGGTGACAGCGGTCACGTAGGCTCCGAGCGGTGCGGCGAGCTGGATGACGGCGGTGCCGACTGCTCCGGATGCGCCGTTGACCAGCACGGTCGTGCCAGGTCCGATGGAGACTTGCGACAAGAAGCCCAGGGCTGTGGTGCCGCCGAACACGAGCGTGACGGCTTCCTCATGCGTCAGGTTGGCGGGAGCCCGGGTGATCGCGTCCACGGGCACGCACACGTACTCGGCGTGACCACCGAGCCCGCCGCCCATCATCGCGATCACCCGATCGCCGGGGGCGAAGGCGGTCACACCCTCGCCGGCGGCCTCGACGACGCCCGCGGCATCCATGCCCAGCACACGGGGCTTGGGCCGGAACAGACCGATGGCGGAGGCTGCGAGCAGGTCGAGCCCGCGCGGGACGTCGCGGGCTCGTGCCCGATGGTCGGCGACGCTCACGGTGCTCGCGTGCACGCGGATGAGCACCTCGCCAGGTTGCGGTGCAGGCACTGGGAGCTGTTCGAGGCGCACCACCTCGGGCGCACCGAAGCGGCGGTACACAGCCGCGGTCATGGTCGTATTCGTTGTCATGGTCCGATGCTCGCCGCCGCCTCGGCCCGCAGCATCGGGAGAACGGCCCCAAACATCTCGACCGAAAGTACGGTCCTGCACTCGTACTCCGCGCCGATGCGCGCCCACCGGTGACCAAGGAACATCGAGGCATGACGTCGACTCCCACCCCCACCACGACCCCGGCACGCCTCCGATCCGCCGGGCACGCTCGCAGCGGATGGCTCGCCATCACCGGGCTCTTGCTGCTCAGTGCGCTCCCCGTACTCGGAGGTGCTTTGCGGCTAGGGGAGCTGGCCGTCCAGAACGCGTTGCTCGGTCACTCGCCCGTCCCACTGATCGGGCACGTCGTGGCGATGAGTGCGTTCTGCCTGGTCGGTGCGTTTCAGTTCTCGCCGGCGCTGCGCATGCGGCGCGGTTGGCACCGCACGGCGGGTCGCGTGCTCATCCCGGCCGGATTCGTCGCGGCGCTGTCCGGCATCTGGCTGGCCGTCTTCTTCGGTGGCGCCGCCGACGCGTTCGCAATGGCGATGGTCCGCCTCCTCTTCGGAGTCGCGATGGCATCGTTCCTCGCGCTCGGGGTGCTCGCGATACGGCGTCGCGACTTCGCTGCGCACGGCGCGTGGCTCACGCGCGCCTATGCTGTCGCCGTCTCGGGCGGGACCCAAGCGCTCGTCGTCGCGCTTTGGACCATCCCCCTCGGCGAGGTGGACGCCTCGGGTGAGACTCTGCTCATCGCCGCAGCCTTTCTGATCAACAGCGCCGTTGCCGAGTTGATCATCGTGAGGCGGGCCCGTGCGCTCGTACCCTGAGGTGGTGACCGGGCTCCTGCGTTCCGCGTGGCGCGCGCCGAGCGCGGCGCCCCCGCCGCCGCGTCGGGTGTGGCGCGACTGGGTGCTGCTGGGGGCGATCGTGGTGCTCGCGGTGGTTGAGGGCATCCTGAGAACCGACCTGGGCCCGCCCGTGGTCTCGGTGACCACGGTGCTGGCGATCGCGCCGACGGTGCTGTGGCGACGCACCCGACCTCTCGTCATGCTGGTGACCGCGATTGCGGTTGCGACGCCCGTGCAACTGCTGCTGCCAGATTCGGTGCTCAACACGAGCGCGTTCGTGCTGATTCTCGTGTACGCGCTGTTCCGCTGGGGATCGGGTCGCGAGCTGCTGCTCGGCTCGGCGCTGCTGCTCGCGGTGCTCGGCGTGTCGTCTGCGCGCGCTCCGGAGTTCGACGTCCTCGTGGGCGGGTTCGCAGTGCTGCTGTCGGCGTCGGTGCTCGGCGCGGTGTTGCGCGCGCAGGCGGGCGCGAGGCAGCGGCAGGTCGACCGCATCCGCACCCTCGAGCGCGAGCACCTCGCGCGCGATCTGCACGACACGGTCGCTCACCACGTCTCGGCGATCACGATCCGCGCCCAGGCGGGCCTCGCGATGGCCCGGCACGATCCGGATGCCGCCCGCGACGCTTTGCGCGTGATCGAGGCGGAAGCGGGGCGTACCCTGGCCGAGCTGCGTTCGATGGTGGGGGTGCTGCGACAGGGCGAAGAGGCCGAGCTCGCCCCCAGCGCGCGCCTGCGGGACATCGAGGCGCTCGCGGGTACGCGCCCGGGCGGCGCCACGGTCACGGTGCGGGTCCGGGGCGACGACGGCAGCATCCCGCCGCCGGTCGCCGCGGCAGTCTTCCGCCTCGCCCAGGAGTCGGTGACCAACGCGTTGCGTCACGCGAGGCAGGTCAGTCGCGTCGACGTGGTGGTCGACGCGGATGCGGGCGGGGTTCGCCTGAGCGTGACCAATGACGGCGACGTCGTCGCCTCGCCCACCCCCGGATTCGGCATCATCGGCATGATGGAGCGCGCGGCCCTGCTCGGCGGCACCTGCCAAGCCGCGCCTGCGCCGGGCGGCGGATGGGCGGTCACTGCGGTGCTGCCTCGTGTTGGATGGGCAGCATGACCATTCGCGTGCTCGTCGCCGACGACCAGGAGTTGGTGCGCACCGGGCTCAGCATGATCCTCGGCGCCGAGCCCGACATCGAGGTGGTCGGGCAGGCCGTCGACGGCCACGGGGCGGTCGCCCTGGCGCGAAGACTGCGGCCCGACGTGTGCCTCTTCGACATCCGGATGCCCGGCCTCGACGGCATCGAGGCGACCCGCATCATCGCCGGCCCCGGCGTGGGCGATCCGATGGCCGTCGTCGTCATCACCACCTTCGACCTCGACGAGTACGTGTTCGCCGCGCTGCGGGCCGGTGCGAAGGGCTTTCTGCTCAAGGACGCCGGGCCGGAGCTGCTCGCGCAGGCGATCCGAGCCGCTGCCGGCGGGGACGCGCTCATCGCCCCCAACGTCACGGTGCGCCTGCTCGAGGCGTTCGCCGGGTCGGAGCCCGCGGCGTCCCCTCCGCAACCGATCGAACCGCTCACCGAACGCGAAGAACAGGTGCTCGCCAAGGTCGCGAGCGGCCTGAGCAACGGCGAGATCGCAAGCGAGCTCTACATCACCCTCAGCACCGTGAAGACCCACGTCGCGAGCCTGATGACCAAACTCGGCGCCCGCAATCGCGTCGAGATCGCGATCTGGGCGCTCGAGACGCGGCGAAGGTGAGCGCGATCGGAGCGGTGACGACCAAGTGCGTGGAAGGGACGGGGTAGTGACAGTCGAGGTTGTCCCATACTCGGCGGACTGGCCAGCGCAGTTCGCCCAGATCGCGAGCGACTTGAGCCGGGCACTGGAGGGGGCTTCCCTCGTGGCGGTGGAGCATGTCGGCTCCACCGCGGTGCCGGGACTCGCAGCCAAGCCCATCCTCGACATTGACATCATCGTTGAGCGCCAGCATGTACAGGCGGCAATGGCAGCGCTCGCGAAGATTGGCTATGCGCACCGTGGCGACCTGGGTGTGACGGACCGCGAGGCATTCATGTCACCCGACAACAACCCTCGGCGACACGTCTATGTCTGCGTCGAGGGAACCCTGCATCTGCGAAACCACCTGGAAGTGCGTGAGGTTCTGCGTGCTCGCCCCGACCTGCGCGAACGATACGGCGCTGCGAAGCTCGCGCTGTCGCTCGATCCGGACATTGACAAGACCACGTACGTCGCGAGGAAGTCGGACGTGCTTCAGGACGTACTCTCCGCGTCGGAGCTCTCCGATCACGAGAAGGCCCTCATCCGTGCCCTGAACACCCGCGGCTGAGCCTCGTCCGGCTGTCCTTACGCTTGCCCGAAACCGCCACTACGCCGCGCATAGCGCAGCAGGATGTGCTCGCGGAGATTCAAGCAGTGGCCCGCCCAGCATTCCGCGGGGTGAACTATCCCGAGGAGGGAATCATGCAGAACGCAGTGAAGCTGGCCGGGAAGCTGTCTACCACAACGGTCGATCCATCAGGCTTTCGAAACCGGATTGCTCTGCCTCTTGGAGAAGGCATGCGGCGCCCACTCTTCGAGGAAGGACGTCGTGCCACGCACCTCGCGTGCCGCCATCTCCCTTGCACGATCCGCCCACGGCTCACCGAGCACAGTCGAGATCGCGCTGGCAAAATCCAGAAAGCGGGCGCTTGCCATGACAGATTCGGTCAGGAGTTCCCCGGTCAGATGCGTCAGGCTCGTCCGGATCACATTCTGGAGCCACGCGAGTCGCTCGGCCGGATAGGGGGCGACCTTACGGAAGTCATGGGATATCCGGGAGTTCGGGACACCCAGGGCAGTGTTTCCTAGCCGCCACCACCGCAGCGCGAACTCCACGTCCTCGAGCCCGAAGCCCGTGAATGCAGCAAATCCGCCGGCCGCGAGGAAGTTCTCGCGGAGGACGGCGAGACAGCCACCAGGGAGCAGGCCGACGGGTATCGGATTCGGCGACGCTCCGGGGACCAGCCAGCGATACCTCCACAGGGGGTCCACCAGCAATGCTCCGCAGCCTGCGTCGTTCTTGCGTCGTGAGTCGCAGATCGAGGGGCCCACGACGGCTGTTGGTTCCGACGTGAGCGCGGCACAGAGCGGATCGAGCCAGTCCGAATCGACCTCGCAGTGGGCGTCGAGGAATACGAGGATCGGCTGATCCGCGTGTCGCGCTCCACGGTTGCGTGCTGCCGCAATGCCCACGTGCTGCTCGCGGAGTACGGTGACGCACTTTGGCCATGGCCCATGTGTGCTCCCGTCGGTGCTCCCGTCATCAAGGATGAGAACCTGCGCAGGCGTGGTGTCCGCCGCGAGAACACTGCGGATGGTCCGAGCAAGGGCGGACCCCTCCTCGTAGCTTGAAATCGCAAGAGTGACGGGCGCTACCTTGCTCATGGATTGGCCGAAAGCTCTGGCGGCAGAGAGTTGCGAACCTGCTCGGGCGATTGGGCCCGGCTCCAGAAGGTGCGGCACGCGGCGATGAGCGGACGATCGCGGAGATCCAGCCACGTGTAGTGGGGCAGGCCGCGGATGTGGATCACTGCCCTCAGCAGGGCGAGTTCGCTGAAGCGGTCAGCCGAACGCGCCTTCGCGTAGTCCGCCAACGATAGTCCGTGACGGTCGCGGGACATCCGCCTAAGTTCGGCATAGGTGAGCCGTTGAATAGCCAGGGGCAGTGGCCCGGTGACATCCACCGCCACGTCTCTGCCGAAGAAATCCGGCACGCATTTTCGCCATCCGTCTGCGGCTGGGCGTATATTTCCGCTTTGATAGCCTATCTTGACTTTGGACCCGTCGATCAGCGTGCGACGCAGGTCGCAATGCTCAACGAACACCTGATCCGAATCGAGGTGAACGATGACCTCCGCATCCGTGAACGTGTCGGCATACAGTTTTGTCACCTGCTGCCCCAGGTAGTCGTCGCGATAGTCATCACACACCTCGACCCGCACGCGATGCATCTTTTCCAATGATGTGAGATCCATACGCGCCACGCTCGAGCGTGGGATGACGACAACGACGCATCGAAATCCCGTGACAAATAGCGCTGTCGATTGAAGTGCGAGGTTCAGCCATTCCCAGTCTCGATAGTATGACCGAATGAAGATGTCGATTTCCACGACATCCGGCCTTACCTATGCATCTTCGACGCGCGGCAGGACGACGATTGGGTCGAACGGATCGAGGGTCGGGCCCGGCGTACCGGTAATGCCACCCGGTGGCAGCGCGGCCCAGTCGATGAAGCCCGGGAAGATCTCTGCCAACTGGGGGCGATCGGCCCAGTAGTTTGCCACACCGGCGGCGAGCGCAAGATGGAAGGAAGTAAGGCGCGCCACCTCCGGTCGGGACAGGTTCAGATTGAGCACGTCGCCAAGGCGCGTGTCGGCCAGCCCCAGACGTTCGAGCACATCGGTCGGCGCGGCGCCGAATGCGGTGAACTGCGTGTCGGCGGTTACGACTCGTGCCTGCCGTCGTTCAAACCCGGCGTCATGGAGTTCGGCGGCCACAACCCGTGATCGGTCGTTGACAAAGATCGCCACCCAATCGATCCCCTCACGTGCAATGTCCTCGAGCAGCAGCTTGGTCAGGCCTGCAGCCATTCCCACGTTCGTGATCGAGCCGACGGACACCAGGCTGGGCGTGAGAAGCGCTTGTCCATCGCTGCCGACGACCGCCAGCATGAAACCCCTCAACGAACGGGCTCCGACCCCTGCGGGCGGCCACGGTCGCTCGAGGAACGCCAGCGCAGCCCGCATCCGAACATTGGAGCTGAGCGGAGTGAAAACCTCGTCGAGCAAATGACCCACTCCATTACTGCGCAGCAGTCCTGAGAGCTCGGCGCGATAGTCCTCGACGAACGTAGATTCCACACGTAGCTCGAGGCGCTGATTCAGATCGTCGTGCAGTCCTTGCATCATAGTTTTCCTTCGCCCTCGGAATAGAGCCAGGCGATCGCCGTGTATCGGACCCCTTCGCGCACGGGCCGCACTTCGTGCAGTACGTCGGAAGGGAAGGCCACAATCGTGCCCGCCGCGGGACGGATGTTGAGTGGAGCCACCGATCCATCGGCCTGCGGGAGATACATGACGAGCAGGCCACCGTCGAACGCAGGCAGGTCTGCGGCGTGGTCAACGCCGTTCAGGAAACAGATGAACGAAAGTTCGCGTCGACGCACCGCCGCGGGATCGGCCGGATCGTCCGACCGATCGCGATGAGCGCGGAAATACTCGCCCGGGGTGTACCTACAGAACCTCGGGCCGTCCAGCCGCATCCCGTCGATGTCATGCAATCGGCGCGCAATCTCAGCAAGTGCCGTTACGACGGGCCGCATCGCGTCCGGGTCGATAACGTGCTCCGTGCACGATCGAAGTCTCAGGTCCACTTCATCGCCGCCGCGGCGCAGAACCCCGCCGGTCACAGCCGGCGCACCGTCGACAGCATCAATGATGCGCCGACAATCTGTCCAGTCGAGTGCACCCTCGCACACACTGACGGACCGCGTTTCAACCACGCCCACGCTCGAAGCATAGCCAGATCGCGAATCGGCCAACAGATCGGCGGGTGCCAGATATCTCATCTGTCAAAGAGGAGGCCGCCTTTGTCACGACTCACACAGCGCCACGCACTCCGAGGTCTCGACAAGCTCGACCAACGCAAGATCAGCAGTCCCTAACCGCTCTCGCCCTCGACCAGCGCACTGGTGATCGCCCGGAATGCAGCGACCGTCTCCCGGTCGCGGTCCAGGTCGTCGGCGGTGTTCCAGGCGCTCGTCTTCACGATCACGAGTTCATTCTCCGGGTCGATCCAGAGATACTGCCCGTGCACGCCGAGACCGGTGAACACGCGTCCGGGACCGCCGAGCGTCCACCACTGGTTCGTGTATCCGTAGTACGTGTAGCCGCCGCCCGCCTCGAGCGCGCCGACCTGCAGTAGCGGATTGTCACTGCCCCGGCTGCGCTCGACCCACGCCTCGGAGACCACCTGGGTCGCGGTCGGCCCCGATCCCACTCGACCGCCGTTCGCCATCAGCAGCCCGACGCGCGCGAGATCGCGGGTCGTCGCGTTGAGCGAGCCACCACCGAGTGCGGTGCGCGGCTTGCCGCGGGTGAGGAAGTAGTAGCCGTCGTGCTCGGCCCCCATCGGCCACCACAGGCGCGTACTTGCGTTCTGCGCGAGCGTCATGCCGGTAGCCGCCTCGAGCACCCAGCCGAGCACGTGGCTCTCGATGGTCGAGTAGTTGAACACCGCGCCGGGCTCTGCGACGCGCGGCTGCGAGCGGATCACATCGAGCACCGATCCACCCTGGGTGACCGCTTCTTGGAAGCGCAGGATCGGGGCGTTGGGGTCCGTCCAGTCCTCGAGCCCGCCGACGCCGCTGGTCATGTCGAGCAACTGCTCCACGGTCGTGCCGTCGTAGGCACTGCCGGCAAGTTCGGGGCGGTACTTGGTGACCGGATCGCCGATCGAAGCGATCTCGCCACGGTCGACCGCGACGCCAACCAGCATCGAGGTGATCGATTTCGTGAGCGAGTAGCACTGGAAGCGCACGCCCGGTCCGGCGAACCGGCCCTGGTACTCCTCGGTAAGAACGCGACCACGGTGCAGCACCAGGAACGACGTGGTGTGGGTGCGTTCGTGCAACTCGGCGAGGGCGTGACGGCGGCCTTCAAACTCATAGCTGATCGCGGGCAGGGTGCCGCGCTGCTCGAGGCCGTGGCTACTGATGGGGCGCGAGATCGGCTCCGTGGGCATCACCAGATTCACGTGCGTGAAAACCCACTCGTTGACCGGTCTTCGGGTTGCGATCTCGCCCTGGTTGCGCCACAGCCAGACGCTGCCCGCCACCGCGACCCCGAGACCCGCCCCCATACCAAGCGCGCGCGCTACTCCTGTCATGCCGACCTGTTCCCGTTCGTTGTGCATTCGCACCATTACTACGAAGAACTTGTGACGCGCCTCGAACCCAACGGCTCGCCGTCCGGAGCGACGGCCAGCCACACTGCTGTCGTTCTGGGCCGAACCTGGTCACTGTTCTTCCCCCGAGGTCCAACATTAGACCCGTCTCGCGCGATACGCCCGACACAGCGCAGCAGCTTGGCTCACGATTGCCTCCCGGCGCTCCGCGTATGGTGCGGGTTGAGTGAGCACGGCGTCACTCACCCGCGGCAACAGACCCCAGGTCACCGTTAAGGAAATGATGGTGAACAGGAGTTGCTCGGCGTCGTGGCGACTCATGCCGGGAAGCGCAGTGCGAAGGCTGTCGGCGGTCGTAGCGCACATCGGTCGCCGGCGCTCGATGGCCACAGCCTGCTCAAGCTCGAGGCTCTCCCAGGCCAGCAGCCGAGGGAGCGTAGGGCGGTCGTGGAATCGATCGAACATTCTGCCGGCAAAATCCGCCACCCCCTGGGGACCCGAGTCCGAGACGGTGAGCCCATCCAGGAGCGTCACGAGTTCGCGAGAAAGAACCGCGGCGAAGAACTCCTGCTTGTTCCCGAAGTATCGGTACACCCGCTCCTTGTTCACGCTGGCATCGCGCCCGATCGCTTCCATCCGCGCCCCCGCGCATCCAAGCGCCGCGAACTGACGTGCGCCAGCATCGAGCAGTTTGCGGCGGGTCGCCTCGGTATCCCAGGCCATTCCTGAAGCCTAGCAAGATTCCAACCATTCGTTTGGGTTTGCCGACTGTGTACCGTTGGGTCATATCCAACCGTATGTTTGGAGTCGCGATGAAGCCCTTGCCACTGCTGCCCTACCGGCTTGCGGCGCTATCCAGGCGACCGACCGGCGGGAGCGAACCATGAGGGCCCTCGTCCTGGGGGCAAGCGGCGCGGTCGGGCGCGTGGCGACCGCCGAACTTCGCAGGTCGGGCCACGACGTGACCCCCGCGAGCCGGTCGACTACGCGCGGGTTGGCGATCGACATCCGCAGCCAGTCCGGCCTCCGCTCGCTTGAGATCGCCATGGCCGGCCACGACGTCCTCGTGAACGCTTCTGGGATCGAGAGCCCTGCCCTCGCGCGTTTCGACGCCCTCGTGGAGGTGTCGGCGACCGCCGCCTACCTTGACGACCTGGGTCACCGGATCGCCCCGTCAGCGCGTGCGGTGCTAGGTGCCGGACTTGCCCCGGGCCTGAGCACCCTGATGATCTCCGCGCTGACGACCCGGCCGGGAGATGAGATCGATCTCGGCGTCCTGTTGGGAACAGGAGAGCATCACGGTGCCGCCGCAACGGCCTGGACATCTGCACTCGTCGGCACACAGGTGCATTGCCCGCCCGATCATGGCGTGGCGTGGAACTTCCGCGAACATCGACACCTCGCGGGTCCGGGAGGCGAACGTCGACGCTATCTGCGCGCGGACTTCCCTGACCATGTGCTCATCGGCCGTGAAAAAGGCCTCGTGATTCGTAGCTATCTCGCCCTGAGTAGCCGGATCGCGACGCGAGCGCTGGAACTCGTCGCGCACGCGCCACGAACGCGAGGACTGATCACCAGGAGCCCGCACATCGGCTCCGACGCATGGCACCTCATCGCGATCAACCGCCGCACAGGTGAGGCCATCTCCGCGGAAGGTGTCGGACAGTCTCTCGCCACCGGCATCGTGACTGCGTTGGCAGCAGAACGCCTGGTCGAGATGGATATGCCGGCTGCAGGCTCGATGGCCGAACTCGCGACGCTCTCAGAAGCCCTCGGTCGCATAGACGCTGGAGCGAGACAGCTCGCATGAGGGGGGCGACCCAAGCTGCGTAGCCTGATCGCGTGATCGACGACATCCGAATCGGACCTGATCGGGTCGCCCGCTGCGGTTGGGTCGGCGACGACACGGAATACCGGCGCTATCACGACGACGAATGGGGCAGACCCCTGCACGGCGATCGGGCCCTCTTCGAGAAGCTGAGTCTCGAAGGCTTCCAGGCAGGGTTGTCGTGGATCACGATCCTGCGCAAGCGTCCACGATTTCGCGAAGCCTTCGCAGGTTTCGAGCCCACGAAAGTGGCGGCGTTCGGCGACGATGACGTCACCCGGCTGATGTCGGACGCGGGCATCGTCCGTAACCGCGCGAAGATCGAGGCCACCATCTCGAACGCTCGCCTGGTCATCGCGATGGACGCCGGCGACCTCGACACATTGTTGTGGTCGTTCGCCCCAGGACCACGTCCGCGGCCGCGCTCGTTCGCGGACATACCCGCGACCACGCCGGAATCGGTGGCGATGAGCAAGGCGCTCCGCGCCCGCGGCTTCCGGTTCGTCGGGCCGACCACGATGTATGCGCTCATGCAGTCCGCCGGCATGGTCGACGACCATCTCCGGGGATGCTGGCGTTCTCCGGCATCAGAAACGACGCCCCAACCCTGAAGCCCCGGACCCCGCAGCAACCAAGTTCAGCGGAATGCTCCCGTGGGTGGCGATTCGTCGAGCCACCCGCAGCGGCGATCTCCAGGGTTACTCGCAGCCGCGCGACGACGCTGCCCACCGCTCGGCGCCGTGCCTCGCCAACACGCACGCATCGAGGGCCGGACGTGGGAACGTTCGGCCGACCACTGCTCGACTCGGTGGCCGTGCTGGCACTGGCGCAGCTCGTCGTCACCGCCGGTCAGAGCAACGCAGCGACGCGAGTCGCAGTGGACTTGGCAGATCCTGGGTTCTGGCCGGTGACGAGGCGGCCGTCGACCACGGTGTTGGAAACGAACGGCAGGAATCCTTTGGAGTAGTTCGCCCCGCGTTCCCGGATCAGCTTCTCCACGTTGTAGGGGACGAGTTTGGCGACCCCGGCGAGGACCTCTTCACGCCAAGAGAAGCCGGTGAGATTGCGGCCGGCGACGAGATAGCTGCCGTCGGACAACCTGACGTCGAGCAGCCCGCAATACCCGTGACATACCGCGCCGACGACGCCTCCGCGTTCGAAGATGCCACGGGTGAGGTTTTGCAGACCCGCGCTGCCGGGAAAGTCGAACATGACCGCATGACCGCCGGTGAAATAGATCGCGTCGAAGTCGGCGGCGTCGACTTCGTCGGGGCTGGCGGTGGCGTCCAGAAGGGCCATCCTGGCGGGATTCTCGTGCCACCTTCTGACGGAACTGTCGTAGCCGGGGAACTTCAGCGATCGCGGCTCCAGCGGCGACCGCCCGCCTCGGGGACTGACGATGGTCTGTTCGAAGCCGCACTCCTGGAAGGTGTCGTAGGCGTGGGTGAGTTCGGAAAGCCACAGCCCGGTGCGGTGGGACGGGTCCACCTGGTAGCGGACCACATTGGTGACGACGATCAGAATCCGTGCGCTCATGAGGTCGATGATGGCAGTAGCGGGCGGGGCTATCAGTAGCTGACAATGCCTCCGCAGGCCTCATTGCCAGATCCGGCGCTCCCCGCGGGACCGAGGAAAGAGCCTCAGACCCGTTCCCACCCGCAGGAGGGCGAGCAGCACGAAGACGCCCGGCAACCAGTGCCAGGTTGATGAATTCATCCCACGCCCGATCCAGGAATATGCCGACCCCGGTTTCGAATGCCCTCATCATCCGGCGAGACGCTCAGATCCAGCCGCGTTCTCGGGCGATCCGGACGGCTTCGTGCCGGGTCGCCGCCTGCAGCTTGCCGATCGCCGAGCTGAGGTAGTTGCGCACGGTGCCGGGCGAGAGGTTCACTCGCGCGGCGATCTCTTCCACGTGCGCTCCCCCGTCGGCGGCCAGCAGCACATCGGTCTCGCGCGGAGTGAGCGGCGAGTCGCCGGCGGCGATGGCGTCGGCGGCCAGCGCCGGGTCGACGTAGCGTCCGCCGCCGTGCACCGTCCGGATTACCTCAGCCAGCCGGGCGCCGCTGGTGGTCTTGGGCACGAAGCCGCGCACCCCGTGCGTCAGCGCCTGCTTCAGGTAGCCGGGCAGCCCGTGGCTGGTGACGATCACGCAGGCGCAGCCGGGCAGCTCGGACGCCAGCGCCGCCGCCACCTCGATACCCGAGGCGCCGGGCATCTGCAGATCGAGCACCGCCACATCGGGGCCGAGCTTGCGGATCATGGCGAGCGCCTCGTCGCCTAAACCGGCCTGGCCGACCACAGCGATGTCATCGGTGAGTTCGAGCAGGGCCACCAGCGCCTCGCGAATCAGATGTTCGTCCTCGGCGAGAACCACCCGGATCATGAGTCTCCCCCCGCGTGCGAGGATCCGGACGCCGTCCGCAGCCGGTCCAGCGCGGCCTGGCTGACTTCGGCGATCAGCGTGAAGCCGTCGGGACGGTGGTCCACCGACAGCCGCCCACCCACCTCGGCGAGTCGCTCACCGAGCCCGGTCAGACCCGAACCGACGCCGCCCGTCGCCGGGTGCGGATGGTCGTTGTCGATTTCGAGACGTGCTCGTCCGGGCTCGCTGCTCAGCACGATCCGGACGCGGGCCGCGTCCGCGTGCCGCAGGATGTTCGTGGTTCCCTCCCGCACCACCCAGGCGAAGGCGCGGGCCACCGGGGCCGGTAGCCCGCCAGCGCCCTCGGTCGCAGTCGTCACCTCGATGCCGGAGGCCTCCAGCAGCGACCGCGCGCCGGCCAACTCACCGACCAGGTCGGTCTCTCGATAGCCGCGGACGACGTCGCGCACCTCGTCGAGCGCCTCGGTGGCAATCGACTGCACCTCGCGCATCGTCGTCACCGATTCGGGACGCCCGCGACTCGCCTGCTCGGCCGCCAACTCGGCCTTCAGCGCCACCGTGGCCAGGGTGCGCCCGAACACATCGTGCAGGTCACGCGAGAAGCGCAACCGTTCCTCTGCCACCGCGAGCCGTGCCGTATCGACGCGAGCCCATTCAAGTTCGCGCGTCGTCGTCAGCACGTTGCGGAACATCACCGCGTACCCGAGCAGCAGCGCGGTGGCGAAGGCCGACCAGTAGGCGACGACCACCCTCGGGAACTCCTCGACGCCCCCTGGATGCGGTCCGACCCAGACACCGAACTGACCGAGGACGATGCCCGCCACCCCGACCATGACGGGTCGGATGCGCGGATAGGCGAGCATCGGCATCGCCAGCACGCTGCCGAGCGTCGCGCTGCTCAACGCCAGCAGGAATCCCGCCGGCGGGAACACGAAACCGGCGGTGACCGCGCAGATCAGCCCGGACGAGATCCACAGCAGCCGCGCCGCAGCGACCCGGCGCATTCGCACCGCGTCCCAGCCGCTCGGAGGCAGCAGATCGGCGTCCCGCAGGCGGGTGTGCAGCACCACCAGCCCCGCCCAGGCGGCGACCAGAACCACTGCCGCCCACGGCACCGACCATTGCGGCGGAGCATCACCGGTGACCACGATCAGAGCCACCGCGCCCAGGATCGGGAATGCCCAGTGCAGCGAGTTGTAGACGTAGCGCTCGGTGCGCCGGACGCCCTGCTCCGCGCGACTCGGCGCTGTACGGCCATGCAGGGTGCTCACGACTCCTCCTCTGCTTGTTTCGAGCCTAACGGGACGAAATCAGGACCGGGGATCCCAGCGGAAGCGGCGCAGCCCGAGAAGCAGCGCACCGGCCGTCCAGATGATCAGCGGCAGCAGCATGGCGCCCGCACCCGTCAGCACCTCGGCAGGGCCGGTCAGGACGCGTCCATCAACCCCGACACCGAGGTAGGCGAGCTTGATCAGGTCGACCACCGGGGTCATCGGTAGCACGTGTGCGATTCGCTGCACCGGTTCGGGCAGCCACTCCAGCGGAACCGAGAAGCCGGACAGCAGCAGCGAGATCAGGATCAGCGGCAGCGTGCTGATCTGGGCCGATTCGACGGTGCGGGTGTAGGCGGCGCTGACGATCGCCAGCGCCGTCCAGGCAGCGGCGCCGCCGAACAGAGCCAGCAGCAGTGCCCACGGGTGCACGATCGGCGTGCCCAGCAGCATCGCTCCACCGATCGCGATCGAGGACTGGACGGCGAACAGCGCCCAGAGCGGCACGGCTGGAGCGGTCACGATCTCCAGTGCGGTCGGTTCGCCGGCCAGCAGGCGCTTCAGCACCAGCTGCTCGCGGCGTCCGACCAGGGAGGTGACCATGGTGTAGTAGATGACGAACATCAGCGCGGTTCCGACCAGCACCATGGTCAGCACCACACCCAGGCCGGCGCGGTCCTGGCTCATCCCCGAGAAGGCGAAGCCGATCGCGAAGGGCATCGCGACCGCTGTGAAGATGGCCGTCCGGTTGCGCAGCAGTATCGTCGTTTCTCCCCTTGCCAGCGCAGCAAAGCGGCGTAGCCCGGAACCGGGCGCGGCGGTCTCGGGGCGGGCGACGGGCTGGGTGTCGAGTGCGGTCATGACTGCTCCTTGGTGTCGGCGATAGCCAGGAAGACCTGTTCCAGCGAGGCGGAGCGGGCATCGAGCCGGCGCAGTGTGGTGGTGCCGGCCCAGTCCAGGACGGCACGCAGAGTGGGTTGCAGGGCGCGGGTTTCGATCAGCACCGAGTCGGACACCGTGATCGTGGCAGCGCCGACGTTCAGGTCGGCCAGCGCAAGACCCGGCGCGCGATCGAAGGTGATCCGGGCCGGGGCGTCGGCGACGATCTCGGCGACGGTGCCCTCGCGGGCGATCAGGCCGGCGTTCATGATGGCGACCCGGTCGGCGAGTTGCTCGGCCTCTTCCAGGTAGTGGGTGGTGAGCAGCACCGCGGTCCCCTGCTCGACCAGGCCCTGCACCAGCGACCAGATGGCGCGGCGCGATTCGGGGTCGAGTCCGGTGGTGGGTTCGTCGAGCACCAGCACCTCGGGGCGCCCCATGATCGCCAGGGCGATGTCGAGGCGGCGTCGCTCACCGCCGGAGAGCTTTGCCGTCTCCACATCGGCCCGGCGTTCCAGCCCGACGGACCCCACCGCCTGATCGGCGGAGGTGGGGTGGCTGAGCGTGTCGTGCCACAGCCGGGCCATCTCGCGCACGGTCAGGCTGGGCGGGAACCCGGAGTTCTGCAGCACCACGCCGGTGCGGTGCCGGACGTGCCGGCGTCCGGCGACCGGGTCGTGGCCGAGCACCCGGATGTTGCCCTCGCTGGGACGGCCCAGGCCTTCGATCAGTTCGACGGTGGAGGTCTTGCCGGCGCCGTTGGTGCCGAGCAGAGCGAACAGCTCGCCGCGCCGGACCCGCAGATCGATGCCTCGGACGGCCTCGAAGTAGCCGGTGGGCTCGCGCCGTCCGGTGAGGATGTTGAGCCGGGTGCGGGTCACATAACGGCGGCGGACGCCGCTGACGGTGATGGCGTCGTCGATCGTGTCGGTGGTCATGGATCCAGGCTTCCGGGCGACGCGGCGTGCGGGCAGTGCCGATGATCACCGGCTGGCGTGAAACCGTCCGGTTTCGACCATGACGAATGTCATGGCGGGCGTTCGAGGTCAGGCGGCGGCAAGTAGCCGTCGCACCTGTTGCTCCAGCGGAGAGCCGACCGGGGGCGGCGGGTAGAAGTCCACTCTGGGCCACCGCCGCCCAGGCCGGACGCCGGGTGGGTCGGGCGGCCGGCTCTCGTAGTCGTGTCCAGTCGGGGTGTTCGTGGTCACGCTCGCACCAGCACCGCCCGGACCGGGTTCGGCACGCCAGCCGGCCACGGCCTTCACCTGATTGCAGGCCTCGCACAGGCCCTGACCGTTCGCGGCGCTCGTCTCACCGCCTCCATGATGGGGCACCACATGATCCGCGTGCCGGACGGGAGCGCCGCACCACGGCGTCCGGCAGTACTGGTCGCGAGCGATCAGGAACCGGCGCAGCCCGGCCGGGAACAACCTGGCCGCTGACTCCATCGCGACCAGTCGTCCGGTGTCGGGATCGGTGTAGAGCCGGCGGATCCAGGTGCGAGCTTCATCGGGCAGATCAGCCAGCATCCGCCGGGCGAGCGACGCTGGAATAGGTCCGTGGCCGGTCACCACGGCAGCCTCGTCGGCGGCACGGCCGCTCGGAGCACGACCGTCGTGCTGGGCGACAGTGTCGCCTTCGCCGGCACCGTCACCGTCACCGACCAAGTCGTCCACGTGACCGAAGAGGGTCTCGCCCGATATGACCAGCTGAAGCTCCACCTCGACCTCGTCGGCCGCTGTCTGCCCGGTGACGCGTTCGACCAGGGTGTCGGCCATCAACTGGCCGCGGCCACGCTCATCTCCCCTAGCCTTGGCGGCATCGGCGGCCCGGGTAAGGGCGGCGAAGGCGGCCACACCTTGGGCCACCGGGAGTAACGCGGACAGCCTCGTCATGCAATCGGGTGCGGGCCGCAGCGACACGCAGCGATCGGCCTCGGCCTTTCGGGCGCGCTCCAGGAACGAGTACGGATCGAGCCGGTAGGCGATCTTCCGGGCCTCTGCACTCAGCGCTCGATCACTGAGCTCACCCAGTCGGTCGGCCAGTTCGGAATCGACCTGTCGCCGGTGCTCACGGCCGAGGCAGACGGTCTCTTTCACCATCAGGGTTGCCCGCCACTCGTTGAGTTCACCAGCGGCGAGGGCCGCCATCGTGTGCGGCATCTCGTGCACCAGCGCGTCAGCCAGCCCCACCAGGCGGGAGCCGATGCGGGGTGACTCACGCCGCGCCAGCGCCACCTGCGCCGCTACATCTTTGCCCCGCCGCTCGCGCGGTAGACCGTCCGCCTCGTGCTCGGCAAGCCGCAACCTCTTGAACGCCACAGTCACTCGCGCCTGGGCAGCGGCACAGGCCGCCTTGAGCTCTTCCAGGGAGCGAAGCTGGTCGATCAGCCCCGCGGCATCGGACGCCAGCCGTACCGCCGCCAACTCCGGCACCAGGCCGGGTAGCGCGTCGGCGGTCAGCTTCTCCATGGCTGGATTCTATCCCAGATCGAGGCTATAATCAAACGTATGTTCGATATATTTCTTCACCCGTCGCCTCGGGTCACCAGCAACCGAGCCGAGGCCGGGCAGCGGTCACCGCCAGAATAACGACGCCGTCCGACAGACAACGCGCCGCCACCAACACGTCCGAGGTCCACGGAGTAGGGTGGCTCGACATGGTTGAGCAGACCCACCACTGGCGCCGATACGTGGCGATCGGCGACTCGCTCACCGAGGGACTGGCCGATCCCAACCCGGACGGCAGCCCGCGGGGCTGGGCCGATCGTTTCGCCCAGCACCTGGCCGACGCCGCCGGCGAGCCGGTCGCCTACGCCAACCTCGCCATTCGCGGGCGCCTGCTGGGCCCGATCGTGGCCGAACAGCTGGAGCCGGCGCTCGCGCTCGAACCTGACCTGGTCAGCCTCTGGGGCGGCGGCAACGACATTCTCCGGCCGCGTGCCGATGTGGACACGATCACCGACCAGATCGAACAGGCGGTGATCAGGCTGCGCACCGCGGGCATCGACGTCCTGCTGGGCACCGGGGTCGACGCCAAGGATTCGCCGGTGCTAGAACTCACCCGCTCGCGTACCGGCGTCTTCAATGCCAACATCTGGAGCATCGCACGGCGGCACGGCGCCCATGTCATTGACGTGTGGGGAATGCGCTGCCTCAAGGACTGGCAGCTCTGGCATGACGACCGGCTGCACTTCAACAGCATCGGCCACGAAAGGGTGTGCCAGGCGGCCCTGGTCGCCGTCGGTCTGCCGTCGCGGACCGGCTGGGACGCGCCGCTCCCACCGTTGCCGCCTAAGTCGCGCCGGGAATGGCTGGACTGGCAGCTCACCTGGGCCCGCGAGTACGCCGGACCATGGATCGGACGACGAATCCGCCGCACGTCGTCAGGGGCGGGACGAGCAGCCAAGTTCCCGCACTATGTGTCGGTGCCGCCACAAGCGTCGCAGACGGCACAATAGGGCGCATGCCTGCCGCACACCTGGCCGACCGCGCCGCTCCGGTCCCCCTGCGTTTGCCCGACCGGCTGCGCCTGGCCGCCGGCATCACCGCTGGCAATCTGGCCGCGCTCGGGTCCCGATTGTGTCGCCGCGGTTCGGGCGCGTCCATCCGAGGGCAGGTGCTCATCCGGATCGCTCCGGACGCCTTCAGACTGCTGCTGCGCGGGCGTCGAATCGCGAGCGTCACGGGCACCAACGGCAAGACGACCACCTCTCACCTACTGGCTGCGGCCGTGCGTGCCGGGCTCGGTGCCGACATCCGTCGGCTGGTGACCAACGCAGATGGCGCCAACCTGCACTACGGCATCGCCTCAGCGCTCAGCGCGCACCGGCTGGCCGATATCGCCGTGCTTGAGACCGACGAGCGCGTCGTCTCCGACATGATCGCCTACGGCCGTCCGGAGGTGCTGGTGCTGCTCAACTTCAGCCGCGACCAACTCGACCGCAACCACGAGATCAAATCGCTTGGCCGCGCCTGGCGCGCGGCTCTGGAACGTGCCGGGCACGACGGCCCCTCGGTGGTCGCCAACGCCGCCGACCCTCTCGTGGTGTGGTCGGCCGGTACCGCGGCCAACGTCGTCTGGGTGGACACCGCCACGTCGTGGACCGGCGACGCCGCCCTGTGCCCTGCGTGCGGCACAATCCTGGCTACCTCGGACGGACGCTGGGACTGCCCCGGCTGTGAGCTCACCCAGCCCGCGGCGTCCTGGGTGGTCGAAGGCTCGGAGATTCTCACCCCGCACGGCGATCGGGTAACCCCGGCGCTGCGCGTTCCGGGTGCGTTCAACGTCTCGAACGCGGCCTGTGCGCTGGCCGCGGCCGTCGAGATGGGCGTTGCGATGGACTCCGCCCTGCACGGCATGCGGACGGTTACCGCACCGGCCGGACGCTTCGCCACCGCCACGCTGCATGGCACTCCGGCGCGGCTGCTGCTGGCCAAGAATCCGGCGGGCTGGGCGGAGGCGCTGCCGTTGGCGACGTCCGACCCGGTGATCCTGGCGATCGACTCGGTCGCCGCCGACGGCAAGGACGTCTCATGGTTGTGGGACGTCGAATACGAGCAACTGCGCGGACGCCGAGTGGTCGCCACCGGCCCACGTGCCCAAGACCTGGCGGTACGACTCCGCTACGCCGAGGTCGAGCATCAGGTGGTGCCCGATCTCGCCGCCGCATTGACGACCGTGCACGATCAGCGGGCATCCGCTCCCGGCGTCAACGGCGCGATCCCGCTCGCCCCGATCGACCTGATCGCCACCTACACCCCGTTCCAGAAGCTGCTCAAGATGGCGGGGCTGCGGTGAGCGCGCCAGTCGAGATCGTTCTGGTCTACCAATCCCTGCTCGGCATCTATGGTGACCGCGGGAACGCGATGGTGCTGCTGAAGCGGCTGCAATGGCGCGGGATCGAGGCAAAGCTCACCATGGTCGAACCGGGCGACCCGGTTCCGGCGACCGGGTCGGTGTACCTGCTGGGTGGCGGTGAGGATGCCGCCCAGGTCTCCGCCGTCCGAGCGCTGCAGGCCGACGGCAACCTGTTCCGCGGGCTGGACGCGGGCGCGGTGCTGTTCGCGGTCTGCGCCGGCTACCAGATCTGCGGGACGACCTTCACCATCGGCGAGCGTGACGACGTGATCGACGGCCTCGGGCTGTTGGACGTGGAAACCCGCCGCGGGCCAGAGCGCGCCGTCGGCGAGATCCTCACCCGCTGGACGGCACCGGACGGCACCCAGCGACTGCTCACCGGGTTCGAGAACCACGGCGGCTTCACCCGGCTGGGTGCCGGCGCCACGCCCTTGGCGTCGGTTGAGATCGGGGTCGGCAACGCCAACGACGGCACCGAGGGCGCCGTCCAGGGCCGAGTGATCGGCAGCTACCCGCACGGACCCGTCCTGGCCCGCAACGCGGCGCTGGCCGACCACGTGCTGTCGCTGGCGCTCGATCGTGAGCTGGAGCCGCTGGAACATCCCGAGATCGATGAACTGCATCGCCAGCGGGTCGCTTTCGTCCGCAAGCAGGCGGCCCGGCGCTGAGGTCGCCGGCGTCCGCCGATTTCACCTCGGCGGGCCGGTTCGGTATAGTTGCTGATCGCGCGCCGCTAGCTCAACTGGCAGAGCAGCTGGCTCTTAACTAGCGGGTTCGGGGTTCGAGTCCCTGGCGGCGCACAATCGAAAGGCCCCGCCCCGGCGGGGCCTTTCTCGTTGTCCGAGTTCGACGTAGCTCCACCAACGGAGAGACTCAGAGCGGGCGCACGTGCCGTTCGGCGATCTCTATCACCTTGGCGACCCGGCGCGCGTACTTTTCTTCGGTGGTGCCCAGCCAGTCGGTGCTCATCCACGACTTCACCACCTCCATCGCCAGCGCCGAGCCGATGATCTTGGCGCCGATGCAGAGCACGTTCGAGTCCGAGTGCGACCGGGCGAGCCAGGCGCAGAACGGGTCCTGCGCCACGGCTGCGAAGACGCCCGGCAGCTTGTTGGCGATCATCGCCGAGCCGTAGCCGACGCCGTCGACGAAAATGCCCCGCTCACATTCGCCGCGAGCGACGGCCAGCGCCGCCGGGTACACGTGGTCGGGCAGGTCGCACGCCTGCTCGTCGTGAGCTCCGAAGTCCACCACCTCGTGTCCCTCGGAGCGCAGCCAGGCCGCGATCTCGTTCTTCTGTGCAGTTCCGGCGTGGTCGTTGGCCATGGCGATGCGCATGCCGTCACGCTAGCGTCGCCGGACCGGCCGCAACAGCTATTTGACGAGTGCTTCGAGTTTTGCCTGCATGTCCTTGAGCGCGGTCTGAGGGTCCTTGGTGCCCTCGATCGCCGCGTACGACTCGTCCTGGATGGCTCGGCTCACGTCGGAGCTGTAACGGGCCGCCTTGGGCCGGGGCCGCGCGGTGCGGATCGAATCACCCAGTGTCTTCAAGTAGGGAATCCTGGCCTGCAGCGCAGGCTCGTCGAATAGCTCCTCCAGCACCGGCGCGAGCGAGGCGTCCGCCAGCCGGCGCTGTTGCTGCTCTTTGGTCTGCATCCAGTTCACGAACTTCAATGCGGTGCCCTTGTTCCTTGCGAAGGTCGAGATGCCCAGGTTCTGGCCGCCCAGCGTGGAGACTCCGGGGCCGTCCTTGCCGGGCAACGGAGCCACCGCGAACCGCCCGGCGATGCGGTCGTCTTTCATGGCCAGCTGGTACACGTAGGGCCAGTTGCGCAGGAACAGCAGCTTGCCGCTCTGGAACGCCGCCCGGGACTCCTCGTCCTGCCAGGTCTTGGCCTCGGCCGGGATCCTGCCGGAGGTGAAGCCGTCCACGATCCAGCTCAACCCGGCCAGCGCCTCTGGGGTGTTGACACTCGGCTGGCCCTGCGCGTTGAGGATCGAACCGCCGGCCGAGTCGATGGCTTCGGCAACGTTGCTGGTCAGCCCCTCGTACTCGTCGTACTGGCCCGCGTAGCACGACATCCCGCTCTGGTCGGGTAGCACCTTGTCACAGACGGATTGAAGGTCGGCCCAGGTGGTGGGTGGCTTCACGCCCGCCTTGTCGAGCAGATCCTTGCGGTAATAGAGCAGCGCGCCGTCGGAGGTGGACGGCATGGCGTACAGCTTGTCGAAGTAGGTCCCGGAGTCGACGGCCGCCTTGAAATATCCCTCGGTCGGAAACCGGTCGGACGGTAGCTCCTCCAACCAGCCGTTGGCCGCGAACTCGGTGGTCCAGACCACGTCGATCGCCATCACCGTGAACTCGCCCGACTTCGCCCGGGCACGCTCGACCATGGCGGCGCGCTGCTCGTCGGTGGAATCGGACAGTTCCCTCAGCTCGACCTGCTCGTTCGGGTGCGCGCCATTCCATTCGGCCACCTGGGCCTTGACTGTGCCGGAGGCGTCCTTGCCCTGCGCGTAGACGATCGGCCCCAACTCGTCCCAGCTCGCCGTGGAGGCGCTTGCCGTACCGGTGGGTGCCGGTGGCGGCCCCGCAGTGCAGGCGGCGGACGTCATCAGCGCGGCAACGCTCAAAGCGGCAACGAGCGCACGCCGACTGTTCCGCGTTGCGGACGGTGGCTTCACGGACGGCGGAACTCAGTCGCGCCGGACGCCTCGCAGGATGCCGCGCACCAGCAGCACGAACGTGATGGCACCCGCGATCGCGCCGCCGAGCAGCAGCACCCGCTCGGTGCGGAGCTGGCCGTTCTCGTCGATCACCTGGGCCTTGGCGTTGTTGAACTCAGCAGCGGCGAGGCTGCGGGCGTCGTCAATGCCGCGCTGCATGACCGCCTTCGGGTGCACCTGGTTGATCAGACCGGCCACATTGTCCGCGAGGCGCTGGCGGGCAGCCGCGATCTCGGCCTCGATGTCCTGCTTGCTGCGGGTAGTGCTGTCGGCCACGGGGAGTCCTTCTGCCTCGGTTCGGGTCTCCACCCTATGCCCACCATCAGCCCCGCAGGCACCCCCCAACGGTCTACGCCGCGACCCGCCGTCGGTCCGACGCTCGACACACCCTAGAGTGGGCTCATGCCGAAGCTGTCTGTGGGCGAGGTCGCTCCCGCGTTCACCCTGCCTGATCCCGACGGAAACCCGGTGTCGCTGGCCGACTACGCCGGACGCCGCGTCATCGTCTACTTCTACCCGGCCGCCATGACCCCCGGCTGCACCACGCAGGCGGTCGACTTCTCGGCAGCGCTGGGCGAGATCGCCGCCGCCGGCCTGGACGTGGTCGGCATCTCCCCCGACAGCGTCGAGAAGCTCGCCAAGTTCCGGCAGCAGCAGGAACTGGCCTTCCCGCTGCTGGCCGACCCGGCCAAGGAAGTGTTGAAGTCCTACGGCGCGTTCGGTCGCAAGGTGCTGTACGGCAAGGAGATCGAGGGTGTCATTCGCTCGACGTTCGTGGTGAGTCTCGACGACTACGGCGTCGGCCAGATCGACGTCGCCCAGTACAACGTCAAGGCCACCGGTCACGTCGCCAAGCTGCGCCGCGAGCTGAAGATCCCGGCCCTGGACGGCTGACCCCCAGCCTGCGTCCTACCTCAACCAGTCACTCAGCCGCGGCGATCGACCGCGATGTCGGCGACCAGCGCAGCCATCAGTTCGTTAGCGGCGCTGCGCAGCTTGGCGATGTCGACGGCCTCGTGGCGTTCGGCCACCGGCTTCTCGATCTCGGCAAGAATCGCCCGGCGGGGTGACTGCGCGGCAGCCAGTGCGATCCGGCGGCGCAACTCCTCGCTCATCGAGACTCCGGTTCCACTGATCCGCTCGGCCAACTCACAGGCGTACTTCTCGGCGCTCGCGGCCACATCGGGGTCGTCCGAGGTGAGCATCTCGGCGGTGCAGTAGAGCAGCGTCAGTCCCCAGGAGAAGTCGCCGGATCCGAGCTCGGTGACGGCCTGCCGAGCCAGCGGACGATCGTCGCGGCTGGCGCTTTCGGCGACGATCGCGAGTTCGAGGCCGAGCAGTCGCTCACGGGTGCGCTCCCCCGTCCCCGATCCGGACAGCACCGGCGCGACATCGCCGCCCTGATGCGCCATCGTGTCGAGCAACTCCCGTCCGGCGTCGTCGGCGTTGCTGACCGTGTCGCGCAACTCCATCGGTTTGATCAGCAGCGTGCAGACGAAGACCAGCACCACGATCGGAATGCACACCAGGAAGATCATCGAGATCTGCTGGCCCAGGGCAATCCGGACGGCAGCGACCACCTCGAGCGGCAACTGCCCGATCACCGTCGGGTCGAGCACCGAACCGGCGTTGATCGTGCCGTGCGGCATGGTCTTGGCCAGTTCCGGCGGCAGGTGGGCGAAGATCGCCGAATCAAGCCCCGAGCTCAGCACAGTCCCGAACACAGCCGTGCCGACGGTCGCACCGACGTTGCGGAAGAACTGCAGCGCGGCGGTGGCCACACCCAGGTCACGCCGGGCCACCGCGTTCTGCACCACCAGCGTGTATTGCTGCGACAGTGCGCCGAGGCCGACGCCGATCAGCCCGACGCCGGCGACCACCTCCCACACCGACGACTGGGCGTGCAGCCGGGAAAGCACCAGGACGCCGGCGCCGAGCAGCACCGCGCCGACCAGCATGATCTCCTTGTATCGCCCGAACCGGGTGATCAGCAGCCCGGCCCCCATGCCGACGAAGACCAGGCCGAGCATCAGCGGCAGCGTGATCAGACCTGAGGTGGAGGCGTTCACCGCCAGCACGCCCTGGGCGTACACCGGCACGTAGATGATCGATCCGAACATGATCATCGACATGCCGAAGGCACCCAGATTGGCGAAGGTGAAGATCGACGACCGGAACAGCCGCAGTGGCACGACGGGTTCGGGCGCCCGCAGTTCGACCAGCACGAAGATCGCCAGGAACACCCCACCGACGACGAACAGACCGATGATCAGCGGTGAACCCCACGGGTAGCTGGTGCCGCCCATGGACGCCGCCAGCAGGGTCGTGGTGATGCCCACCGACATCGTCGCGATGCCCCAATAGTCGATCACGGCTTTCCGCGGCTCGTGCTCCAGCACCAGGAACCGGGCGATAACGAACACCGCGACCAGGCCGATCGGCACGCCGACGAAGAACAGCCAGCGCCAGCCGAGGGCGTCGGTGATGAGCCCGCCGGCCAACGGTCCGGCGACGCTGGTGACGCCGAAGACGACACCCATGTAGCCCTGGTATTTGCCGCGCTGACGAGGGGGAATGATGTCGCCGACGATGGTCTGCGAGAGCGGCATCAGAATGCCCATGCCGAGGCCCTGGACGGCGCGCGCCGCAACCAGCCACCAGAAGGTCTGCGCCGTTCCGGCCAGGATCGAGCCGAGCACGAAGATGCCCAGGCCGCCCAGATAGAACGGACGCCGTCCGAACAGGTCGGAGAGCTTGCCGACGATCGGCACCGAGATCGCGGACACCAGCATCGCCGCGGTGGCGACCCACGAGTAGTACTCCATGCCGCCCAGTTCGGCGACGATGCGGGGCATCGCCGGGCCGACGATGGTCTGCGAGACGGACGCCACCAGCATGCCCAGCAGCAGGCCGGTGAAGATGCGACGCGATTGCGGCGTGAGCCGAAACGGTGCGGGGGCGGTGTCGGTCACGAGGCGGCCTTCCGATGCAGTGAGTCGTTCAGTTCGTGGAGCAATTCGGCGAGCCGGACGCGGTCGGGCTCCGGCCAATGCGCGACCGCGTCGGTCACCAGCGCGACCCGACGTCGTTGCTCGACCAGGAACGCCTCGCGGCCGGCAGGGGTGATCTCCAGCTGTTGGGCGCGTCGATCGTGGCGCTCAGTTCTGCGCACCACCAGGTCGCCTTCAGCCAGCGCGGCGATCCGGCGGCTCAGCGTCGAGGGATCGAGGCCTTCGGTTTGCGCCAGGTCGCCAGCACGCATCGCGCCGTCGCGATGCAGCCGACCCAGCACCAGGTATTCGAGTCGGGTCATCGTGGCGCCGCGCCGCTGATCGTTGGTGATCCGCCACAGCAGGGTGAAGAACCGAGCCAGCTCCTCAGATAGTTGCATGCAGCAACCATACAACTTTCAACGAGACGGCGCCAGATCTAGGACGTCAGTCCAGTTAGTCCTGTCGAAGACGCGTGCGCAGCGCGGGTCAGGCCGCCCAGACCGGCGATGAGCCCGGAATGCTGGCCACCTGCTGACCGGTGGCGAGATCGAAGATCTTGGTGGTCGAGCGGTCGGAGGCACCGGACCACTGGTCCTCCTCCGGAGCGTCCGGGACGAGCACGGTGGCCCAGGCGAACTGTCCGTTCGGCGACAGGCCACTGTTCAACAGCTGCCCTTGTCCGTCGGCGAGAGTGAACAGATCAGTGGTGCCAGTCCGGGTGACATTGGCCAGCCGGGTGGTCACGCCCTTGCCGTTCCCACGCTTCTTGATGGTGTTGAACTCCACCAGGTAGTCGCCCACGGCCCGGAAGCTGCGCCGGCCGGCGATGGTCTGCTTGTCCGGATCGGGCGTCTTGGGCACCTCGGCGTTCAGGCCGCTGGCCAGGTCGAGCAGGACCTCCTTGCCGCCTGCTACCGCCATCAACACCGACGAGCCGGGAAGAAACCCGACCAGCTGCCCCGCGCTGCCCAGCGGCACCGGCGGGGTTGCCCCGTCCAGGTAGATCAGGAACGCCTGATCCTGCGGGTCGATCACCACGACGGCGTCGACGCCCGGAACGAACAGCCATTCCCGCACGGCCAGTGGCTGGCCGGCCGCCTTCACCTCCACCGCAGGAGCCGCCAGATCGGAGGAGTCCGCGATGAACAGGGTGCTCTGGTACGTGCTGGCGTCGTCCGTGGCGGTTAGCACGTAGCCGAACTTGCCGCCGTCCGGGGCCGCGTGCAGCTCGGTGGCCAACCCTGCCGTCGGCAGGGCAGCGGGCAGACTCGCCCCCGTCGTCCGGTCGACGGCCAGCAACGCCGATGAGTCCGGGTCGGCTTGGCTGATCGCCACCAGCATTCCCGGGGTCGCAACATAGCTCTCAATCTCGGGAGCCGAGAGCAGCGCGCGCGTCCGGCCTTGTTCGTTGCTCACCACCGCGTCGTTCTCCACCCCGTCGCTGCGGTGGGCGATTAGCGAGTAGAGCGCGACGGCCGGGGTGCCGAAGGAATAGTGCCAGTCCGCCGTCGTGGACGTGTATTGACTGCGGACGCCCGTGACCGCCACCTGGTACTCGGTGCCATAGTCGAGCGGACCGGTGAACCTCAGAGTTACCGAACTCTCACTGGACTGGACGGTGAACGGTACGGCCGGGGTCACCGTGACCTGATCGGCGTCGACGGACGCCACCGGAATCCGACCCTTCAGCACCAGGCGTTCGCCGGCCGTCTTGACCGCACGGTCCGCCGCGATGCTGGCTGAGGCCAAACTCGGCGGACGCAGCACACCCGCGGCGCCGAGCCCGAACGCCACCAGCGCCAGGACGGCACACAGCATCAGGCTCGACCGCCAGAACCGCACGCCGCCGCGGCGCACCGGCACCTCGCCGTCGCCGCCGCGCGGTGGCCCGGTCTTCGTCAACCGCGCCTCGTCTTCGCGGTCACGCACCTGCTCAGTACTCATACGGAATTTCGGGTGCCGGGACGGGACGGATGCCGGTTGGTCGGATCACCAGGACGGCGCCGCCGGGCGCACCCTCGACCGGCATCATCCGCCCGGTCACCTCCACCCACTGGTCCGCCTTGTACGACTTGGCCCAATCCGGCTTGCTCACCGGCACCAAGGCCGGGCGAGCGTCGACCGTGCAGCAGGTGACGACGAACTTGGCCACGTAGAACATGTCCGAACGCTTGTCGTCGGTCGGCGCGACGAAACCGGTCAACTTCACTTGCTGGCCCGCATACCTCGCGGCACTGTCCGGATTAAGGACCAGATCCGCCCAGTCCCGGAGCCGGAAGCTGGCCGGGCTCGCCCCCGCCAGCCTGGTGGTGTCGGCGTCCGATCCTGAGTTGGGCGAGCGCTGCTGAGCAGACGAGGCGGTCAGGGTGGACGGCGGAACGACGAACAGCGCCACCATCATCGCCGCCGCGGCCACGATGGCGGCCCAGCTCCGTCCGCTGCCGCCACCCCGGCGTCCGCGCACGACCCAGGCGGCGACCGTGCCGACCACCGCCAAACCGGCCATGACGATGGTGAACAGGTTGTACCGAGGATGGATGTACAGGTTCAGCCGGCCGGTGACGCCGAGCCAGCAGATGGCGACCGAGCTGAGCAGAGCCAGCAGCAGCCCCCACGGGAAACCGGTCCGCGGCGCGTGGTCATGGCCATGGTCATGCGACAAGGTTCAGCCCCAATCCGATCACGAGCGTGCTGAGCCCGACCAGGGCGGTCAACAGGCCCAGAGTGCGAGTGGTGAAAGTGGTGCGCAGCAGAGCCAGCATCTTGATGTCGATCATGGCACCGAAGATCAGGAAGGCGACCACCGCGCCGGGAGCGAAGGCGGCGCTCAGCGACAGGATGAAGAAAGCGTCCACGTTGGAGCACACCGACACCACGAAGGCCAGCACCATCAGCACGCCTACCGAGACCACCGGGTTGCCCCCGACCGTGACCAGCCAGTCCCTCGGCACACCAACCTGGATGGCACCCGCCAGGAACGAACCGGCGACCAGGGCCGGAATCATCGCCGCGGTCTCGGTGGTGAACGCCGCCGCGCTGCGCTGCCAGCGGCCCTGCGACTCACTGTGGTCGTCCTTGCATGCGGCGCGGAAAGTTGGGGTCAGCAACCGATTCGGGTCGGGGTGACGGGAGAAGATCCAGCCGATCAGGTTCGCGATCACGAATGCGCCGACGATGCGGCCGAGCAGGATGCCGTCGTTGAATCCGAACGCCTGATAGGTGGTGATGATGGTGACCGGGTTCAGGATCGGAGCGGCCATCAGAAAAGTCAGTGCCTCCCCGACGCCCAACCCCCGCATCATCAGGCCGCGCGCCATCGGCACGTTGCCGCACTCGCACACCGGAAAGACCACGCCCAGCAGCGACAGCACCATCCGCCGAGCGACGGGATTGCGGGGCAACCAACCCCAGACCCGGTCCGGCAGCCAGACCTGGACCAGGATGGAGATTCCGATGCCCAGGAACACGAAGGGCGTCGACTCGACCATCACGCTCACCGACAGGGTGAAGAAGTCGCGTCCGGCGTTCGGCAGCCACTCGGTCCACGACGGATCGGCGATCACCCGCAGGCCGATCAGCGCGGCGATCGCGGCGACGCCGATCAGCAGACGCAGCCAGATACGCGACGTCCTCGGCTGCTGCGAGGCGTCGTGCGCGGTGCGCTTCTCGGAGATGGTGAGCTGAGACGGCACCGGGACAGCCTAACCCGCACCCCCGACAACGCAGCGGCAGACGGGGCGGCGGGTTAGGCTGTGAGCATGGCAGCGGGCACCACGGCGCCCACCGGCGCCTCAGTCGACGAGTTTGTCGCGCAACTCGCCGATTCGCAGCAGCGCGAGGATTCTCGGCGGTTGATCGCCCTGATGGAGCAGATCAGCGGACACCCGCCGGTGATGTGGGGCTCGAGCATCATCGGCTTCGACAGCTACCACTACCGCTACGAGACCGGCCGCGAGGGCGACATGTGCACGCTCGGTTTCGCTCCGCGCTCCCGTGACTTGGCGCTCTACTTCGTCAACGGGCTGACCCTGTATGCGCACGAGCTGGAGAACCTCGGACCGCACCGGGCGGCCAAGAGCTGTCTGTACGTGCGGCGACTGGACGGAGTCGACATCGACGTGCTGACCCGGATGCTCACCCATGCCTACGCGGACATCAGCGCGCGCCACGGCCGGACGGGACCCGCTGAATAGGAGCTGCCTGCCGGGTTGGCGCCGCCGGGCTCGGCGGAGGAGTCCGCTGAGTAGGATCGGTCGGGACCGAAAGGACCCCTCGATGCCCCTGCAGCCCGTGTTCGTACCCGATGCCGACCGCTACGACGGGCGGATGCCCTACCGCCGCACCGGACGCAGCGGCCTGCTGTTGCCGGCCATCTCACTCGGTCTGTGGCACAACTTCGGCGACGACGTTCCGTTCGACCGCCAGCGGTCCATTCTGCGGCGGGCGTTCGACCTGGGCATCACCCACTTCGACCTGGCCAACAATTACGGCCCGCCCTACGGCTCGGCCGAGACCAATTTCGGCCGGCATCTGCGCGAGGACTTCGCCCGCTACCGCGACGAGCTGGTGATCTCGTCCAAGGCAGGCTGGGACTTCTGGCCCGGCCCCTATGGCGACCTCGGTTCGCGCAAGTACCTGCTGGGTTCGCTGGACGCGTCGCTGCAGCGGATGGGGCTGGACTACGTCGACATCTTCTACCACCACCGCTTCGACCCGGACACGCCGCTGGAGGAGACGATGGGTGCGCTGGATTCGGCGGTGCGCTCGGGCAAGGCACGCTACGTCGGCATCTCGTCCTATTCCGGCACCCGGACGCGGGAAGCCGTCGCGATCCTGCGCGACCTGGGTACTCCCCTGCTGATCCACCAGCCGTCCTATTCGATGCTCAACCGCTGGGTCGAGGAGGATCTACTCGACGTCCTGGGCGACGAGGGGGTCGGCTGCATCGCCTTCTCGCCGCTGGCCCAGGGCATGCTGACCGACAAATATCTGGACGGCGTCCCGGATGGCTCGCGGGCCGCCCAGGGCAAGTCGTTGTCACCCGACCTGTTGACCGAGCAGAACCTGACCCACATCCGGGCGCTGAACGACCTGGCACAGAGTCGCGGGCAGACCCTGGCGCAGCTGGCGCTGGCCTGGATCCTGCGGGATTCCCGGGTCACGTCGGCGCTGATCGGCGCCTCCAGCGTCACCCAGCTTGAGAACAGTGTCGGCGCGGTCGCCAACCTCGACTTCACCGACGACGAACTGGACGCCATCGACGCCCACGCGGTCGAGGGCGGGATCAACCTGTGGAAGGGTCCGAGCCGATCCTGATTGTGATCAGACCGGTCTGCGACTAGTCTGAATATATGACCGCTGAGCATGTCGGCGCCTACGAGGCGAAGACGCATCTGCCGCGCCTGCTGGACGAGGTCGAGCGAGGCGAGTCCATCACGATCACGAAGCACGGCCGCGCGGTCGCCCGCCTCGTCCCTGTGAAGTCCGAGGCGGAACCACCCGATGCGGTGATCGAGGCCCTTCGTGCGGCCCGCGTGGGTGTTCGCCGGGGGGAAGAGTCGGTCCGCACCATGATCGAAGAAGGGCGACGCTGACTGTGTTCGTGGTCGATGCAAACGTCACGATGGCGTGGTGCTTCGAGGACGAGGCGACGGAGGCCACCGAGGCCGTTCTCGACCGGCTTCGGTCGGAGCGGGCCCTCGTGCCGGCGATCTGGCCGCTGGAGGTGGCGAACGTCCTCTTGGTCGCCCACCGTCGCAGCCGAGTCAACGAGGCCCAGATCGGCCGATTCGTGCACCTGCTCGCCCAACTGCCCATCGACGTCGACGAGACCAGTGCCGACGTTGCCAGCCTGGTGGCATTGGGCCGAACTCACGAGCTGAGTTCATACGACGCGTCCTACCTGCTCCTGGCCGAACGAGCGGGTCTGCCATTGGCCACCCTCGACGACCGGCTAGCCAAAGCCGCTGCTCGCGCCGGCGTCCCGCTGGTTATCCCTGCATTGACGTGAGGGGCCCGATCGCCCAACGCCGCGGACGAGTCAGCGCGGCTCGGATCGGCCGGCTGCTGAGTCGAGACCGACCAGGTCCGACTCGCGGTCGCCGCCGGACCAGGGTGGATTGATCCGGACCAGGTAGTCGCTGGCGAGGAATCGTCGGTGGAGGTCCGCGGGCAGCCCCTCGTAGGGGGATGCCTGCGAGCGGTGCTCGGCGATCGCCAGCTGACGGGTGGCGTAGTGGCGGCTGGTGTCCAGCACGGTGGTCAGCTGTTCGTCGGGCGTACCGATCTCCGGCAGGTCGGTGTCGGCGTCCCCCAGTGCCCCACGAACTCGTAGCCACTCATGGAACAACGAGCGCGGCAGGCTCGACACGTAGAGCGGCAGGCCGGACGGAAGCGCGGCGACTACGGCCTCTCGGACGCGCTGGTGGTCCCGATGCCCGTCACTACCGTCGAGGGCCACCACGACGGACGGCTGGTGGCGGGAGATGGCGTCCGCCACCACATCCACGAGTTCTGCCAGCGGTGCGGCGCACAACGACCCCGGCGGCAGATCGCCGCTCATTCCGGAGTCGCGGTAGTCGAGGACCTCGACCTGATCGACGCGCAACAGCGCGGCGGCCGCACGGAGTTCGGCTTCACGCGCCTCGCCCAGCCCTCCCGCGCCCAGCGCCAAGCCGCCCGCGTTCTCGCCCTCTTCGCCGCGGGTCAGACACACGACGACGGTTCGGCCCCGTTCTGCCGCGTGCAGTAGGACGGAGCCGCATCCGAAGGTCTCATCGTCAGGGTGTGCCACCACCACCAACAGGGTTGGCATAGCTCCTCCTCCTGTGCCGTCGGCAGCGTTCACTACTGCCATGGGCAGAATGTCGAGCTATCCCATGACCTCGTCTATACGCACAACTGCCCATGCCCTGCTCGGACTGCTCGGAACGATCAGCCATCGCAACTGCGATTAGCCAGCGCGGTGCCTGCTCCGCACCGAGACGAAGTCACGAGTCGAGGTCTCCAGGTAGCGGGTGGCCGCGGCCACCCGGTCCGAGGTGAGCTTCTTCGCCTTGAGGGCTCCGCGATGGTCGTAGTAGATGTAACTGTGCAGGACGGCGTCCGTCACCTGGCCCGAATCGACCAGCCGGCTCAGGTTCTGCCTGACCGCGACGATGTCGGACGCCGGCCGGCCGCCCTCCCAGGCGCGGACGTCGAGGCGTCCGTCCTGGGTGAAGACCATAGAGGCGCGGCCGGCGATCAGCGAGCCGACGGACTTGCCGGCCATCCAGAACCCGCCGCGCGAGTCGTCCATCCGGAAGCCGGAGTTGAAGGTGGCGAGCAGTTCGCGCGGCGGAATGTCGGCGACCGTGGGCGACTCGGCTCAGCCGGTGCTGCCGGGCACCTGTGTTCCGGGATGCAGGGTGAACCGGACGCCGGTGTGGTCGGTGCAGGTCACTCCGGCGAGGAAGCTGGTGTGCCGGGAGTCCGGCCGGACGAAGGCGGCGAAGATCACCGGGTTCTTCTGCACCGTCTCGATGGGCTGCCAGACGCCCTCACTAGGCAGCGGATTCGCGGCGGGGCTGGCCAGAGCCGCGGTCGGGCAGCCACCCGATCCAGCATTGTGCCGCCCGGGATAGCCACCGGGCGGGCCGTCGGCAGGAATGGCGGCGGGTGCACCTCCTTCCTGCGGCGGATTGAACTGATAGGCCGTCCACTCCGCCGCAGACACCAGATCGCCCAGCCCGCGCGAGCGCGCCCACTCCGCGCCGCGGGCCAGCACGCTGTCCTGTGACGGGGTGAGCAGTGCGACCGCCAAGTCGATGCCGGCGATGAGCACCAGACCCGCGAGGACGCCGGCGATGTCCCGCACAACGCGCGTGGTTCGATGTTCTTTCGGTCTCCCGCGGGCGGGGGTCGCCGGCTTCGACCGGTGCGCTGCGTCCTCGTTCATGGCCGCCTTCCTCATGGTGGATCGAGGTTTCGTCGAGGGCGCCGCCGGGCGGCGGGCGCCTTGGTGGCGACGCTAGGTAGCGGCGATGAAGCTGGAATGAAGCCGTCCAACACCGTGCTTCAAGGGCGTCCAAAGTGGTTTTGACCAGCCGATATACCGGCACCCCCGGTGAAGACCAGGTGAAGGCCGGGCGCGGGCGGACCGCCGTGCCCGACAGGATCGCTCATCGACCGGCCCACGGCCACCCGGTTCAGATTCTTCACGGGAATTCCGGCGTTGGTCGCCGCCGCCGGCTTGGAGGCGGTCTCGCAGACCAGCACCATCTCGGCCACCATCGGGTGGGGACCGGCACTGGTGGGTATCGGTGACGCACTGGAACCGTCCGATGCCGTCCGGCGTATTTTCGACTCACGCTCGGCCTACTTGTCGGCATGATCGCGGTACTGCGGGTGCGCTTCGATAGCAACCAGGACCTGGCGTCGGTCTGGTCCGACGATGTGACGACCGCCTGGATGCAGCTGTTGCGTCCGTGGAGTCTGGGCAACTACTGGATGGTTGCCGGGCACGGCCTGTTGCCGCTGGACAGCCGAGTGCTGCCGTCGGTGGTGATGACCGATCCCCGGCAGCCCCAGCTGGACGTGCCCACCAATCGGCTGCGGCTGACTCAGGGCGCCGCCGACGCCGCGACCGCCGATCACGCCGTGTGGGACGACATCGACATCCTGCTGCTGGTCTTCGCCCAGCCCACCGACATGTTCGGCAACGGCTCGGCGACCGTCACGGAAAGCGACGGCCGGACGAAGACGATTCCGGTGACGGTCGTGGACATCCAATCCACCTTCGTCGACTGCTGCCAGGAGTTGGGTCACAGCCTGGGGTTCGACCACGAACTGAACGCCGCGGGCGGCTCCTACGCGTCGCCCTACTCGTGCATGAGCAGCCGGACGTCGGCCGCTGAGTTCCTCCGTCCCGCGGCCGCAGGGCTACCGGTCGGCACCACGATCACCAATCCCCGGGACTCGATGGTCGGACGAGACCCGCAGCGGGTGGCGGGCGCGCTGCTCACCGGTGCACAGCTATGGACCACGCCCGGGTTCCGAGGCAGTCCCTTCGTCGTCGAGCTGACCCGCGACTATGCCACCAGGCCCGCGCGGGTGCGGCTGTACCCGCCGGACTGGCAGAGCAACCAGCCGCCCGGCCCGCGTCCGGTGCTGGTGGCGGTGCCGTCCAACCGGGGTGACGGGCGGATGTTCTTCGTCGAGTTCCGCCGGCACGGCATCGGCTACGACCAGGGTCTGGGCAACCCGGGCGGCTGGCTGGCCGGGCTTGCGGTGCATTCCCGCAACCCGGACGGCCGCGTCCGCTACGACGGAGTCGCCGGCCTGCGACTGGCGGCCGAACAGACCGACTGGGGGTGCGTCGCCGGGGACTTCGCGCTGCGCTACCTGGCCGTCGACGCGGGACAGGACTGGGTCGACATCGAGATCCGGGGCGGCTCAAACCGGCTGTTCCCGATCCGGGGCGTACTGCTGGTCGGCGGCTTCCGTAGCCAACGCGAGCTCAACGCGATGAGTCACGACGACATGCGCAACACCCTAATCACCGAGCTCAGCGGACGAACCAATCAACACGATTACCAGGCCTACGACAACGACACCCTCACCGGCATGGGCGCCACCCTCGTCTTCCTGCGCAACTACGGCCTGCGCACCGACGCCGAACTGCGCACCATGACCGCAGACGACATTCGCAACACCACCATCGTCGAGATCGATCAGGAGACGGGCATGGGCCGTTCGCTGCAGGGTCTGACCAGCCTCGAACTGGCACTGGTGGCACTCGGCAGCGACCGCGCCGTCCGCGGTGTCGACCTGACCGCGGTACCGCACTGGATTCGCGGCGTGCTGCTGATCGGACGGTTCCGCGGCCAGCGGGAACTGAACGCGATGAGTTGGGACGACATGCGCAACACCCTGATCGTCGAACTCACCGGACGCACCAAACAGCGCGACTACCAAGCCTTCAACGACCATCGGCTGGCCGGCGCGGGCGCCGTCCTGGTGGCCCTGCGGCATCTCGGGGCGCGAACGGACTCCCAACTGCGGACGATGAGCGCCGACGACATGCGCAATACCCTGATCGTCGAACTTGACGCCCAAACCCACACCGGAGCAGCCCTGCAGGGGCTGGACGATCTGGCACTGGCCTGCATCGCGCTGGGTGTTGAACCGGCGTGAGATAGGTGCCCGGCTGCGCTTCTGCCGATGAATTACCGGCAAGCGCGGCTTCGCCGGCTGGAGAAACACGGGACAAACCTTGGTGGCGCTGCGATCCGCACGGGCCTCCGAATAGGTCCGCCCGGCACCAATGTCCAGCTCGATGGGGCTGAGCTGGAGGAATGGGACTGCCCCCTCCGATATCATGAACCCATGGGGATCCTTAGCAACTTGAGCTACAATGGCCGGCTGACCCACAAGGCCCGACGCTTGATCGGTGCTGGCGTTCTATCTGCGCTTTCGATTGCTGTGTTTCTGATCGGGTTGTACATCGCATCAGCAGATGCTCCAGGCGTTGTGGGAGGCTTCTTATTGGGCCTGTGTCCGACTGGGATCACGGCAAGTGTTGCCTACTATCGCACACCATCAGCTGATCAACAGCGCGAAATTTACACTATCGCCGAAACTGAAGTGCTTCACGAGCGCCTGAACGAACTCGCAGAAGCGCTCCAAGCTCCGACCGTAGACGTCATCAGCGGCGAGCTTGATGCTCGCATTCGCGAGAGAGCCGAACGCATCGCGCATTTTGCTGGCCTTGATGAGCATCGCCAGTCCTTCATGGATCCGAGCGAGTAGGCCACTTAGAGCGGAATCGGGATCTAGCCTGGACCTTTCGTCGGATCGGGTTGGGTGGTTGTGACGGCTTGAGGATTGAGCCGCGGGCGCCGGCAACCGGACACGGCACACGACCTCGGCCTTGCCGATGTCCAACACCGCGACGCGCTCGATCATCTGCTCATCATCCTCAGATTCCGCGTGACGACGACGCTCGAACTCTGGTCGGTTCCGGCGCTTGAGTAGTAGCGGTCGTGGGGTGTGCCGGCCCCTGGTTGCGGGGAGTCTCTCCGGGCTTGTTGTCGGTGGTGGCGCGGATGCTGGGCAGGCTGTCATTGATCGAATCGGCGGTTGGACTGCGTAGATGGCCAAGTCGCGAGCCAGCACAGCGTCGGCGGTGTCGCGCCGCCCGATGGCGGCTTTCAATTGCCGAACCCCTGTGGGCTGATCGAAGCCGTCTTCGTTGGTGTTGGCGATCTCTCACAACACGATGCGCGAATCCGCGTCGTGTCTGCTTTGCAAGTTCTCGGGCTGACCAGAGGACAAACCGGACACCCTCAATTGCCGAGCCCATCTCGGGGATGGGGCTGCACGTTCGCTAGTCCTGCGTGCGGCGGCTGAAGGCCTGGTCGTGCAGACGGCACACTCCGGGGGACGAGGCGTTTCACACCCCTGGGCACGGCATTGCCCCCCAGGTCGGCAGTGAGCTCGTGCCGAAGGTCACTTCCCAACTTTCTCAGGCTTACCGACTCTGCTTCCGTTATGTGGCCGTCATGATGCCCTTCGGGATTTGCCGCGCGCTCCAGCCCATTCTGAAGCTGAAAATACGCCTGACGTGCCGACTCTGACAGAAACATGCCGCTTGCCTGTTCATTGAAATACCAACAGTGGAACTCCTCCCGTATCGCCTGAAGTTTGGCTCGATCAGGCGGGACATCACCGCGCCAAGAACGAGGTAGGGCGCGCGAAATATGAAACAACTGTCGATAGTGCGGGAGCCTGAGTTCCCTAAGTGACTTGTCAAAGGAGTTGGCCGCCTCGATCTTCAGTTGCGAACGGGTCGTGACGTACGTCACGACCCCGCCGGCAAGGACTCCGATCAATGCTGCCAGAAGGGCTGCCCAGTCCATGATACCCATGCTCTCTCCAATGGGAGTACGCCAGAAACTGAAGGATTGCTTTGACAGTTCCAAGGCTATCCGCCAACAGTTCTGTCACTGCATCATTGTTCGACACTACCCAAGGGACGCACAATAGTCCCGGTTATGGCTCTTTAGAGACTTGGCTCGCTGCCGTCGCCTGTAGCTGCTACAGAGCCACGGTCAGCGACCTGAAGGGGCACGACCCGGCTCAGGTTCTTACGTACCTCTCCGACCGTGAGCCTCGAAGTCCGCTCCACCTAGGCACCCGGCATCGTCCCATCGGTTAGCGGCACGTCCGGGTTCGACCCTCTCCATCAGAGTACGTTCAAGCTCCAGGCGGAGCCTTGATTCCGGACGGGTTCACTTGTATTCATAAACCGCCCAAAGATCGTTATCGTCGCGGCCCTCGAAACAAGTCACCTCCTGCTGACCTGAGGTATTCACTGCATCAGACGGACCCAAGTGCGAATGAAGTGCGTGATTTGTCAGGGTATGGATTAGCCGTACGGCGTCACCGTAGGCCCACTGCTGCCCCGGACACTCCAGACGCCAGTTGTCGTTTTCGTCACCTTCGCCATTCTCCCCAAAGCAAGTCACTTCCTGCTGTCCGGTCACTGGCGACTGAATTCCCGCGTGACTGTGCAGGTTGCGCCCAGTGGCCACATGCTCAAGGCGGATGACATCGCCGTCAGAAACAACATCTCCGTCCGCATGATCTGGAGGCGCGCCAGATGGAGCATGTGAAGTCTTTACTCGGAACAGGTCGTTCTCGTCAGCACCCGCGAAGCAAGTCACTTGCTGCTGACCGGAGCTACCGCCGTGATGATATGACCGATTGTGCGAATGCAGAGTCCTATAACTGAATAAGTGTCGCAATCGAACTTCTGCGCCGTAGCGTACGGCATCGCCGACGCGTGGCGAGTGGAACAACTCGAAGCGCATGTGAGCGTTTGAATTCCCCGCCCCGGTCTCGGTTCGAGCAAAGAATTTCCCACCATTGCGGCCTACAATCCGAGATGCAGAAACATTGGAACCGTAATATGGATTACTCCAAAAGCTCCAAAGCTGGAAGCCATCACCACTGAACACAACCTCTCCCGTCGTACCGGTCATGAAACCGCGGTCCCGCGAGCCAAAAACCATGGCTGTGCGAGCAGGAAGATCTGATTCCGGAGGGAGTGCCCACCCCCCTTGCCCGTGGAAGCTCGATTCCCGCCAAAGAGCGAGGTCTGTGTTGTTGTCAATCTGCAACAAGACAGACCTATCTGCATCCATCTGGTTCATTAGGTTGATGACCTGGCCGACTGCGCCGGCCACCGCCCCCACCGCCTCGATAGCTGCCATGACTGCCATAGGACCCACCCTTCATTTTGCGTCTAATCTGCTACCCGCCAAGCCTGTCGATGGCGCGCACAAACTGCATCAGGGGGCCACCCTAGGTTTAAGCAGACTATGCCGGGGACGCCGAAGGCTCAGCGCCGCTCGAGTGGGTGAAGAGTGCCGATGGGCGGGCAGCAGTCATCGAGGTCTTGAAGGGAGAGTCCTCATCTCGGCAGCGAGTTCGGCACGTGAGGTCAACCCCAGGCGCCGGTAGATGCTGCTCAGGTGGTATTCGACGGTCTTCTGACTGAGAAACAGCTCCTCGGCAACCTGGCGATTCGTCGCCCCTCGGCTCACAGCCAGAGCCACCTGGTACTCCTGCGGCGAGAAGAGATCGACTTTGTACGTGATCGGGCCCGGAGCAGTGCCGCCAATAGCCCTCAGTTCCCGAGCGGCTCGATCCGCCCAACACGTTGAACCCAGGCCGGAGAATTGTTCCCATGCGATAGTTAGGTGAATCCGGGCATCCTTGCGCCGGCGCCCCCTCCGCAACCGCTCGCCGTAGCACAGTTCTGTTCGAGCAAGTTCGAACGGACGCGGTTCTCCACGCTCGTGGTGGCTGAGCGCGGCTTGGAAGGCCGACTCCCACTCCTGGTCGCCACCGATCAGACCCTCGCACCGGGCCAATAGGGCGTGACTAATCTGAGGGGTGTCAGCATGAGTGGCGCTCCTCATCACTCGGAGGGTGAATGCGATCTCAGACGTATTGCCCGATCGGGCCAACGCCTCGACGAGTTCCGCAGCCCACTGCAGGTAACCAAGCTCCATGAGTTCCAGATCGACGGCGATCTGTTGGCACCGCTGTAGCGACGCGACGGCCGCTGCCGGCTTGCCTACCCCGAGATCAATGAGGCCGATCGCGCTGTAACCCTGGGCAACAATGAACTGAGCTCCCATCGCGCGAGCGCGCTCGATCGCCTCTGCGGCGTGGTCCCGAGCCCGATCTTGACCTCGACCCGCCTCGATCATGGCGAGGATCACGAGTGCGACAGGGCGGTCAGCTGCCCGTCCGCTTTCGTCGGCTATGGCGAGGGATTCGGTGGCGTTGGCATACGCCGCGGCCCAATCGCCGGCTCGGTATTGAGCGCTCGCGAGGTGTGCAAGTGCGAACGGCAGTTCGCCAACTGCGCCGTGCCGGCGCGCGGCTGCGATAGCGCGCTCGAATACCGCGACGGCATCGCTGAAACGGTCAATAAACTGAAAAGACGTGGCGAGGTACGACAAAGGCTGTACGAGTTCGGCCGGCGCGTCCGGCACGTCGAACGCCGCGCGCGCTCGGTCGAGATGCGCCAGTGCCACGTTCCCGTCACCGCGCATCGCCTTCACACTGCCCACCAGAAGGTCCCCAACCGCACGGACAGCGGGGCCAGCGTTAGCAGCAATGGCGCTGACGAGATTGGCATTCTCTGTTGCCATCGACATCTGCCCCGACAGTGCCGCCGCCGCAGTGGCATCAACGGCCAACTGGATGGATCGTCCAGGATCGCGCCCGAGACATAGTACCGCCTGGTCCCTTAGTCGCTTTGCGGCATCTGCGGGCCGTCCCGACCAAGTTTCGATCCGACCCGCAAGGTGTTCTATCTCAACTTCGAGATCCAGAGCCCTGGGACATTCCTCTCTTGCCCGGTCCAAGAACTGCCGGCTAGCGATAGCCTGCCCGGCGGTGAATGCGGCTTCCGCGGCCCGAAGATGTCGACGGGCGCGATTCCCGGCATCGCGACTGAGCTGGGCCGCCTTCGCATATGTCGCCGATGCCGCGGCGAAACCAGCCCTAGCCGTAGCCGAGATCGCCGACTCCTCAAGTAGAGCGGCAATCGACTCGTCTGCCTCGGCAACCGACTCGGCGAGCTGCCACACCCGAGCCTCGGCATCCAAAGGCCGGTTCGAACCGGCCAGACCTTCCGCTGCGGCAGCCCGCGCCGCACGCAGAGAGCTCGGCGTCGCAAGCGATGTCATAGCCGAACGAATCAGTGGATGCCGGGGCCGACTGTGCCCGTCAACGACACTGATGAGATTCGCATCCTCCGCTGACTCGAGATCACGTAAGGACATTCCAGCGGAGTCAAGTGCCCGGCTCAGAATCCGCACGGGCACTTCATCAAGTACAGCAGCAATCAATGCTGCTTGCTGTTCGGTGCCAGTCAGGTTGGAAAAAGCCTGCCCGTACGCCTTCCGTAGCACCTCCCCCACGGGAGCGGGCTCGTTCCGCCATGCCCGCAATATGAGGTCCTTTGACGTCAAATAGGCCGGGAGGTCGCGCAGTGCCAACGGATTCCCATCTGTAACCTGAATCAACCAATCTGACACCTCTTCGGTGACATTGTAGTTCAGCTCGTCCAACAATTGACGGGCAGCCTGCGGAGAAAGACCAGCCAACTCGATTTGCGGAACTTCAACGGGAGAGCTCTGTGTCCCGTTGCGAAGTGCCGTCACTATCACTATGGAATCGTTAATAAGTCTTTTCTGAATGAAATGCAACACATTCATCGACTCGACATCTAGCCATTGGCAATCATCAACCAGCACCAAGGTTGGTCGGGAATTAGCACTTGCAGCAAGGAGGTTGAAAGTACCCATGCATATCGGGAGAACTCCTGCGTTGACTGGCGCTACCAGCGCCAAGCAGCCCGAGATTGCTTCAGACTGCGGGCGTGGAAGAAGGGGCAGAAGGTCCAGCAACGGCCCAAGAATCTGTTCCAATCCTGCATAGGGGATGTTCTGCTCAGATATTGCGCCGGCGGCGCGAATGACGGTGACGTCAGACCGAGAAGCATACCAGTTTAGAATCGCTGACTTACCAATACCCGCAGGCCCGGCGATAGCCAAAGCGGACCCTGCTCCCTCTCGGGCCGCGACGAGCAAGCTGTCGATACGCCGGCATACGTCCTCACGCCCCAGGAGCACAACTAGAGGCTACAGCTCGGTAACAGCGCGCCGCCAGCAACCCACCTCCACCAGATCGCCGCCGACCGCGCCGGGTCGACGGATCCCCACCACTCTCGCCGACAACTCGTCCTCGACGCTCTTCGCCACCGACCTCCGAGCGGGTGGACGACCGTTGCAGCTTCAGTGGTCGCCGCAGGCCATCCTCCACCTCCCGGCGAGGTCGGGGGCACACCTACGCGCCCAACCTTCAGGCTCGAGATGCCGGCAGGCGCCGGACCTTCAAGGGGTAAGGGGATACGCGATTTCATCAACCCGAGCCCACGGCCCTGTCAACGATTGCACGGGATCGCTTCGCGGCCATATTCCGCCACAAATCCGGTCTATGTTGCACGCATATTGCATCAACAGGCCACAGGTGAGTTCGTCCAATTGTGTTTACCCCTAGTCAGGTACATATTCAGTGCCGGAGAAGGGACTTGAACCCTCACGCCCGAAGGCACAGGAACCTAAATCCTGCGTGTCTGCCAATTTCACCACTCCGGCATGCCGTCCAGCGGACGGCATCGCTCAGTGTAGAGCGCTCAGTCGCGGTCGTCGTTCGTCGTCGCCAGCGATGGCGAAACGCTTCACCGTCGGCCTCTCTTGCTGGGGCGCGATCTGCGATCCTGTCGTCAGACAGCGATGCAGAGCAGGCAGGTGACTCTTGACGAATCCGGCGGGCCTCGAACCGCTGGTCGAGTGCCTGCGGCGCGAGTGGGTCCGATTCAGCCGACCGACTCCCCCACCCGCGACGATCATCGAGGCCCACGTGGGCATCGACGCCGACGGCGATCCCATCTTTCAGGTCGCCTACCGTCTCGTTGGGTCGTCCGAGGTCCTCGGGGCGCAGGTGCCGATCGTCGATGACCCGGACCACCTCGCCCAGTTCTTCGAGCAGATTCTCTTTGAGCTGTTCGATGAGCCCAATGACACCAGGGCGGGTTTTCGGCATGACGGCGTGTGGTGGTGGAAGCCCCGCGGTCTCGGCCCCGATCAGCTCCTGACCGGCGATGACACGCGGGTCTCGCTGCCCGGGCCCACGCCGTGAGGTGGCCGATCGTCCCAGCCCTCAGTCGTCTGCCGGGCGCAATGCGGGATCGTCGATCGCGAACGTGCGGACCGGGCCCGGCCCGGTGGCTGCCGTCTCGAACCGGACGGTGACCCGGCCCAGCCCCGCACCCCAGACCCAGCCCGGTCCGTACTCGTCGTGGACGACGTCGGCGCCCGGGCGGTAGGGAGCGGTCCGCTGGCTGAGGCCGCCGAGGGCAGCTTCCGCGGCCGAGGAAGGGGTCTCGACGAGCTCGACCGACGGCACCGGGGTCTCGACGAGCTCGACCGACGGTGAGGGCTCGACCGGCGCTGGTTCGAACAGGGCCTCTTGGGCGATCTCGGTGAGGCCGGCTACGCCGACGCCGAACAGCCGCAGGCCGCGGGGGACGTCCACGCCGTCCAGCAGGGCGCGGGCGACGACGCTGATCACCTCGGGGTCGTCGGTGGCGCCGTCCAGGGTGCGTGAGCGGGAGAGCGTGGTGAAGTCCGGGTAGCGGGCCTTGATGGTGATGGTGCGGGCGAACAGGTGGGCGGCGGCGAGGCGTCGGGCGACCGTGGTGGCGTCCCGGGTGGCGATCTCGTCCAGGCGGGTCCGGTCGGTGACGTCGGTTTCGAAGGTGTCCTCGACCGAGATCGACTTGGTCTCGCGGTCGGGTTCGACCGGGCGGTCGTCACGGGCGAACGCGAGGGCGCCGATCCACTCCCCCTGTGCCCGGCCCAGCTCACGGGTCAGCTCACGCGGCGACAGTCGCTGCAGGTCGGCGACCGTCTTCACCCCTAGTCGCGCCAGCTTTTCCATGGTCGCCGGGCCCACCCCGGGGATCGCCCGCGCCGGCAGCGGGGCGATGGTTTCCACCTCGGTGCCGGGCACGATCAGCCGGACGCCGTCCGGCTTGGCCAGTTCGGTGGCCACCTTCGCGATGAACTTCGAGGATCCGATGCCGACCGATCCGGTCAGCCCGCCGGTCTCGTCCCTCAGCCGCTCCCGAAGCCGGGCCACTTCGGCAAGTACGGCGTCCGGTTCCAGCGACCTGTCCCCCACCGCCAGGTCGACGAACGCCTCGTCCAGGCTGAGCGGCTCGACCACCGGGGACAACTCCCGCAGCAGCCCCATCACGATCCCGGACGCCTTGCGATAGGCCCCGAACCGGCCGGACAGGAACGCCGCGTGCGGGCACCGGCGTCGCGCCTCGTGGGTCGGCATCGCCGAATGGACGCCGAACACTCGCGCCTCATAGGACGCTGTGGCCACCACCCCGCGCTGCCCGATGCCGCCGACGATCACCGCTTTGCCGCGCAGCGACGGCTTGTCGCGCTGCTCGACGGCGGCGAAGAAGGCGTCCAGATCGAGATGCAGGACGCTGGCGTGGGCGCGCATCAGGCTGGGTCGGCGTCCCGCCGCAGATACCGGACGAAGGCGAAGCCGTCCCGCGGTTCGCGGCTGACCTCCCGCCATTGGGCAGGGTCGACCTGCGGGAAGAACACCGTGCCGTCGGCCTCGGCCTCCACCTCGGTCAGGTCCAGTTCGGTGAGCTCGGGCCAGGCCTGGCGATAGATGGTCCCGCCGCCGGCGACGTAGATCTCATCATCGAGCGAACGCGCCAGATCCAGTGCCTCGTCCAGGGAGGCGACCGCGTGGCCGATCGCGCGTCCGTCGCTGGGCAACTCGATGCGCGCCGGATCGCTGGTGACCACGATGGTGGTGCGGCCCGGCAGCCAGCGCCCGATCGCGTCGTAGGTGCCGCGTCCCATGATCATCGGGTGACCGAGCGTGACCCGCTTGTAGCGCGCCCAGTCCTCGGCGATTTCGAACGGCTGGCGCTCGCCGTCGCCGATCACGCCGTTGGAGCCGACGATCGCGATGCCAATGATCCGCACCCGCTGAGCCTACTTCCCCACCTCGTGCACTAGGTCGTGAATGACCCGGTGCACTTCGGCCTCGCGCAGCGGCCGGAAGTGCCCGGCCGCCTCAAGGGTGACGTTGCGCGCCCCCTCAAGCCTGCTGCCCTCGGGAATGACCTGGTCGTGGGTGGGCTGCACCGAGATGATCCGGGCGTTCACCTCGAGCTGGGCGCTCAGGTCGGTGATCGCCCGGCCGCGGGGGGCGAAGACACCCAGCGGCGTCCGGCCGAAGATCGGCCAGGACAGCGACGACCCGCCGAAAGGCGTGCTCAGCGCCACCATGCCGACAATCCGGTCGGCGACAGCCGGGTCGAGCATCGCCAGCTTGCCGATCAGCCCGCCCTTGGAGTGCGCGACCAGGACCACGCCGTTCAACTGGTGCGCCTCCAGATAGTCGGCGACGATCCGCTCCGCGACCGGCAGCGACGAGCCGTTGGCGCCCAGGGCTGCGATCAGGTGCACCGGATGACCGACGGCATTCAGCGACCTGGCCAGCGGAACCAGATAGGGCCAGCGCTCCCAGATGCCGGGCAGCAGCACGACCGGGGTGTGGTGGGCCGGGTCGGGACCGGGCTCGCGGAAGGCGTCCGGGCTGCCGGAACGGCTGAATGCCCGCAACCACCAGCCCACACCGTAGGCCCAGTCGGTCAGTGCCCCGAGCCAGCGGCTCATGCCGTGCCGATCCCGGCCAGGCCGAGCAGTTCGTCGGCCAACTTCCGGAAGCTGTCGTGGACGACCCCGTGGGCCGCGCCGGGAATGGTGATCACCTGCGCGCCCGGCAGTCCGGACGCCAGCTGCGTGCGCCAGTCCAATGGGCTGATCAGGTCGTGTTCGCCGCTGACCAGCAGCAACCGGGCCTTGGCCAGCGGCAGCCGTCGGTCGATCGGGTAGGCGATCACCTTCGGCACGGTGTCGCTGATCCAGCGGAGGCCGGCCCGGGCGTACGACCCGAGCGCGGCCCAGGTGTTGCCGGGCGGCTCGTACGCCGCCGCCCGCAGGAAGCGCCGGGCCACCCGGGGCAGCGTCCGCTCACCGCGCACCACGACGGGTCCGACCAGCATCGCGGCGCTGCTGTAGGACGGGTACTGGGCCAGGATCTCGGCCACCACCTGGGCGCCCATCGAGTGGCCGACCAGCAGCGGATCCTCGACGTCGAGGTCGTCCAACGCCCGCTTCACCACGTCGGCGAAGTCGACGATCGACATCCGGTGCCGCGGTTTCGGCAGATCGTGGAAGCCGGGCAGGTCGAACAGCAGCACGCGTCCGTACGGGGACAGCTCGTGCGCCAGGGGAACGAAGAATCGCGAGGAAACCCCGAGCCCGTGCACCAACGCGAAGGTCGGTACGTCGGGCGCCTCGGCCAGCTCGGGCCGCATCGTCCACTCCTCGTAGACCCGGACGCGAGCGTCGGCGTACTGGAACTCGTGCACGGTCAACCGGTCCAGGCCGGACTTCCGCCGGCCCAGCAGGAACCTCCGCCGCGCCATCAGTGCTAGACCGCGATCGGGGCCTTGATGCCCGGGTGCGGGTCGTAGCCGAGCACCTCGATGTCGGCCAGGGTGAACGCGTCGATCGCGGTGACGTCCGGGTTGAGCCGCAGGGTCGGCAACGGACGCGGTTCGCGGCTCAGCTGCAGATCGGCCTGCTCCAGGTGGTTCAGGTACAGGTGGGCGTCGCCGAAGGTGTGCACGAAATCACCGACCTCGAGTCCGGTGACCTGGGCGACCATGTGGGTGAGCAGGGCGTAGGAGGCGATGTTGAACGGCACCCCGAGGAAGATGTCGGCCGAGCGTTGGTACAGCTGGCAGGAGAGCCGTCCGTCGGCGACGTAGAACTGGAACAGCGCGTGGCAGGGCGGCAGCGCCATCGCGTCCACGTCGGCCACGTTCCAGGCCGAGACGATGTGCCGGCGGGAGTCCGGGTTGGTCTTGATCGCCTCGATCACGCGGGCGAGCTGGTCGATGTGCCGTCCGTCCGGGGTGGGCCAGGAGCGCCACTGGTGGCCGTAGACCGGGCCCAGGTCGCCGTTTTCATCGGCCCACTCGTCCCAGATGGTGATGCCGTTGGCGTGCAACCAGGCCAGGTTCGTGTCGCCGCGCAGGAACCACAGCAACTCGCCGAACACCGACCGGGTGTGCACCCGCTTGGTGGTCACCAACGGAAAGCCCTCGCGCAGGTCGAAGCGCAGCTGGTGACCGAAGATGCTGCGGGTGCCGGTCCCGGTGCGGTCGCCCTTGGTCACCCCGGTGTCGCGCACCAGCCGAAGCAGATCCAGGTACTGCTGCACCGCTAGTCCTTCCCCCGGCCATCGAACCGCTGCTCCGCGAGCCACGCCAGCATGGCCCGGACGGCCTTGCCGCGATGGCTGATCGCGTCCTTCTCGGCCGCCGACAACTCCGCGTTGGTGCGGGTGTTCCCCTCGGCCACGAAGATCGGATCGTAGCCGAAGCCGTTGCCTCCACGGGGCTCCGACACCAGGCTGCCCTCCATGGTCTCGCGGACGACGTGCTCGGTGCCGGCGGCGTCCAGGTAAGCGACCGCGCAGACGAACCGGGCGGTGCGTTCGGCGGGATCGGTGTCGGCCAGCTGGGCGATCAGCAGGTCGAGGTTGGCCTGGTCGGTGGCACCCTTGCCGGCCCAGCGCGCCGACCGGACGCCGGGCATCCCGTTGAGCAGGTCGACCGCGATACCGGAGTCGTCGGCCAGCGCCGGCAGCCCGGTGGCGGCGACACAGGCTCGCGCCTTGAGCAGCGCGTTGCCCTCGAAGGTGCGTTCGGTCTCGGCCGGTTCGGGATAGGCCGTGACGTCGTCCAGGCCCAGCACCTCGATCGCCACCCGCTGCTCGGCGACCACCCGGCGCAGCTCGGTCAGCTTCTTGGCGTTGTGCGTTGCCAGGACGATCCTCATGCGTTCAGCGCCGCCTGCTGCAGCCGGGTCAGTTCGGCCGTCCCGGCGACGCCGAGGTCGAGCAGGGCGTCCAGCATGACGCGGTCGAACGGCATGCCCTCGGCGGTGCCCTGCACCTCGATGAAGCGTCCGTCACCGGTGGTCACCACGTTCAGGTCGACCTCGGCGGCGGAGTCCTCGACGTAGGCCAGGTCGAGCAGCGGGGTGTCCTTCACCACCCCCACCGACACCGCGGCCACCGAGCCGGTCAACGGCTCGCCGGCCATCGCCTTGCGGGCCCGCAGCCAGCTGACTGCGTCGGCGAGCGCTACGTAGGCGCCGGTGATCGCGGCCGTCCGGGTGCCGCCGTCGGCCTGCAGCACGTCGCAGTCGAGCACGATGGTGTTCTCGCCGAGCGCACGGTAGTCGATCACGGCCCGCAGCGAGCGTCCGATCAGCCGGGAGATCTCGTGGGTGCGGCCGCCGATCCGGCCCTTCACCGACTCGCGATCGCTGCGGCTGTGGGTGGCCCGCGGCAGCATCGCGTATTCGCTGGTCACCCAGCCCAGGCCGGAGCCCTGTCGCCAGCGCGGCACGCCCTGGGTCACCGAGGCCGCCACCAGCACCCGTGTCCGGCCGAACTCGACCAGCACCGAACCCTCCGCGTGGTCGAGCCAGTTGCGGGTGATGGTGACCGGGCGCAGCTGGTCGGCAGCGCGTCCGTCGGTGCGGTGGTACGTCATGGCACCATCCCATCCGGACGCCGGGACGGTGTCAAAGTCACTCCTCGCCGGTCGCCTGGGTGTCAGCCTTGACCGCACCCCGGGTGCCCATGGGCTCCTCGGGTCCGCGGGTAGTGTCGCGGGCGGTCTGGGCCTCGGCTTCGGCGTTGATCTCGGCACCCAGCAGGATCGCGTAGCAGGTGATCCACAGCCACAGCAGCAGCACCGCGACCCCGGCCAGCGCCCCGTAGGTCTTGGCGTAGTTGCCGAACAGGCTGACGTAGAGGGAGAAGCCGGCGGAGGCCACCAACCAGAGCACCGTGCCCACGATGGCGCCGACGCTCGCCCAGCGGAACTTCGGCGCGTCCCGGGCGGGCGCGACCCGATAGAGCACGGCCAGCGCGACCATCACCAGGGCGGCGATCAGCAGCCAGCGGACGATCTCGACCAGCCACCACCAGCCCGCGCCGATGCCGACCATTTCCAGCACCGCCGGAACTCCCGCGATCAGGGCGACCATCAGCAGCATGAAGACGACTGAGCCCACCGTCAGCGCCAGGGCGATCAGCTTCTCCTTCACGAAGCCGCGGCGACGCTCCTCGTCATAGGCGACGTTGATAGCGGTGACCAGGTTCCCGACCCCGCCCGAGGCGCTCCACAGGGCGACCAGCACGGCCAACACTAGGCCCCAGCCGAGACTCTGTTTCGGCGAGGACGCCAACTGCTGCAGCTGACCTACGAGCAGCGTGCGCGCCTCGGGAGGAAGTGACTCGGTCAGGGTCCGGGTCTGCTCGGTGACGGTTGCCGGGTCGGCGAGCAGGCCCCAGACCAGGGTGAAGGCCACCATGGCGGGGAATAGGGCGAGGAAGCCGAAGAAGGCAACCCCGGCGGCCAGCAACGGCACCTGGTCGGCGGACGCCTCCTGCCAGCCACGTTTGGCGACCTGGAGCCAGCCGCGGGGTGGGATCTCGGTCGGCCGTTCCGCCCGGCCACCAGGGACGGCTTCGGCCTTGTCGCTCGTCGAGGATTCACCGCTCATGTGGCATCCGTACCCAGTGGCAGGGCACGCCACACCCCGTCTCGCCCGCGGAGCGAGAATACGCATCGATTCGATCACGGTCCTCCTTAAGGAGGTTTGCGCGTCCGATCCGGGGGTACGTCGTGGGGCAGGCAGGAGGACCTCCTCCCTCCCAGACAGGAGCATCCGATGACCGATCACAAGCCGTTCGATCCGCACCCGAATCCCGGCATTCCGCCTCGGGACACCATTCCTGGTCCTGCCGAGGTCAATCCGCCGGCACCGGCCGCGCCCGGTTTCGACGCGCCGACCGAGGCCTTCGAGTTGGACGACACCGAACCCACGCCGGGCGTCCGGTTCGATCAGCCGCCCGCCGCCGAACCCGCGCCGGCCGGAGGACCCCACGACGTGAAGGAGGCGACCGCCGGTGCCGCCGCCGATGTCAAGGACGCGACCGCCGCGGCAGCAGCCGACCTCGCCGACGCCGCCGCGACCGCCGCCGCCGACGTCCGGGACGTCGTGACCGACCGGGCTGCCGGCGTCGCCGAGGTCGTCAAGAACGAGGCCGCTCAGCTCTCCGACGAGGCGCGCCTACAGCTGCGGGAGCTGGTGACCCAGGCGTCCGGCCAAGTGCGCG
>JBGAJF010000027.1:0-54073 GCA_044225075.1 Micropruina sp.
CGAGCCGGACCGCGCTGCTCTGGTTCGTCTGGCTCACCGCGATCGCCGGGGTGTTCTTCAATCTGGTCTGGATCTCGTCGCCGCGCTGGCTGCACACCCTGCTCTACCTGCTGATGGGGTGGGCCGCGCTCGGCTGGCTCGGCGAGTTCTGGGCCAATGCCCCACTGCCGGCGTTCGTGCTGATCGCCGTCGGCGGCTTCGTCTACAGCGGCGGTGCGGTGGTGTACGCGCTGAAGCGGCCCGACCCGTCCCCGCGCTACTTCGGCTATCACGAGATCTTCCATGCCTGCACCGTGGTGGCGGCGATCTGCCATTTCGTCGCCATCGCCCTGGTCACACTGCGTTGAGCGCCGCCCGCCACTCCAGGTGAGAGCCGCCCCGGCAGTGTGGGCTGCCGGCCCCGGGTAGGAGTGCGCCGAGTTCGGCCGTGGCACTACCCGAGAGGGGGTGCCACGCCGGTATTCTGACGGCATGGAGTGGGCCACTCGCGTCGCCCGGGTACTGTCGGCGCTCGATCCGACCGGTTTGCTCTACCGCACCTACGAGCAGCGGCTGCTCGCCGAGTTGACCCACGACCGGCTGCCCCGGCACATCGCGGTGATGGCGGACGGCAATCGCCGCTGGGCACGCCGCAACGCCCCCGCGGAACCCGTCGCTGTCGGCTATGACGCCGGCGCCGACAAGCTCAAGGAGTTCGTCGGCTGGTGCAAAGAGGTGGGCATCCCGACGGTCACCGTCTGGGTGCTGTCCACCGAGAATCTCGACCGCTCCGGCGACCACGAGTTCGGGCCCCTGCTGCAGGTGATCGAAGACCTGGTGGTCGACCTCGCTGCCGACGGCCCGTGGCGGGTGCAGGTCGTCGGCGATCTCAACCTGCTGCCGCCGACGATGGCGGCGCGGCTGCGCGAGGCGTCCGCGAGCACCGAGGGACGCAATGGCATGCACGTCAACATCGCCGTCTCCTACGGCGGACGCCACGAACTGCGCGACGCCTTCCGCTCGCTGCTGGCTGTGGAGGCCGCCAAGGGCACCAGTCTGGAGGAGTTGTCCCACACCCTGGAGATCGACCAGATCGCGTCCCACCTCTACACCGCCGGACAACCCGACCCCGATCTGGTGATCCGCACCTCCGGTGAGCAGCGACTCTCGGGCTTCCTGATCTGGCAGTCGGCGCACAGCGAGTTCTACTTCCACGAGGCGCTCTGGCCCGACTTCCGCAAGGTGGACTTCATCCGCGCGCTGCGTTCGTACGCCCAGCGGGAGCGTCGCTTCGGCCGCTGAGGGCGGTGAAAGTGGGTCTAGCCGTCGGAGAGCAGAATCTCGGTGAGTGCGGCCCGCAAGGGGTTGGGGAGGTCGATGCCGTCCAGGCGGCGCACCACGTCCAGCGTGTCGCGGGGGTGGCTGATCATCGCCCACGCCCGCTCCTTTGCCGCGTAGTCGCACTGCGCCGCGTTGAGGATCTCGAACAGCCGTTCGTTGATCGTCGGGCCGCCGCCCCGCACCGGATTCGTCAGCGCCACCGTCGCGCCGTCGGCGGGGCTGACCTCGCCGAGATCGATGGCCAGCCGGCCGGCGCCGGGGGTGGCCACGCCGCCGTCCACGCTTTCGGCATCGCTGATACCGTGCAGGATCACCGTCCAGCGACGCCGCTCCGGCACCACGTCCAGGTCGCCGTCGGCCGGCGCGACGGTGAACCGGGACGCGTCGTCGTCCCACTCCAGCAGGGTCCGGACGGCCCGCGGCGCGGCCGCGTCGTCGTCCTCGTACAGGACGAAGGAGCCCACCGCGCCGGCGAAGACATGCACCTCGAACGCGGTCGGATTGCCGACCCCGTACTCCTCGGGCGCGGTCATCGGCACGATCGCGCCCGGACGGGCCAGCACCGGATAGCCGGACAGCGGCCGATGCAGGTGCACCGTCCGTCCACCCACGTAGCGCAGGTCGGTGAAGAAGTCGATCCACGGTCCGTCGGGCAACCAGGTGGTCGCTGCGCCCAACCGGGTCACCGGGTCGGCGGGGGAGGTGATCGGCGCCACCAGCAGCTTCGAGCCGAACAGGAACGTGTTGCGCGAGCCGAAGGCGCGCGGTACGTAGATGTCGCCCTGTCGATCCACGTGATACAGCGGACGGCACAGCGCCCGATTGGTGCGATGCGCCCGCTCGTTCATCGTGTACAGGTAGGGCAGCAGCCGATGCCGCAGCCGCAGGAAGTCGACCATTACCGCGGCATACTCGGCCGGATAGTTCCACGGCTCCTTGCCCATGAACCGGCTCAGCGTGGAATGCAGCCGGTTGATCGGCGAGAAGGTGCCGAACTGGAACCAGCGGGTGACCAGTTCGTTGTCGCGGTAGCCGAACATGTGGCCGCCGATGTCGTGGCTCCACCAGCCGAAGCCGATATTCGCGGCCGTCGCGGTGAAGCGCGGCTGGAACTCCAGGCTGCCCCACGAGTTGATCGTGTCGCCGGAGAACCCCACCGGGTAGCGGTGCGAACCGGGTCCGGCGTAGCGCGAGAAGGTGATCGGACGCTGCCCGCGCCGCGTGCTGTCCAGGTAGTGGAAGTGGTTCAGCAGCCACAGCGGGTCCAGGCCGGCCAGCGCCGAATGGGTGCCCTGCTGCCAATCCAGCCACCAGAAGTCGACGCCTTCGTCCTCCAGCGGGTGGTGCACCTGCTCGAAGTAGTTGGTCACGAACCGCTGATCGGCGATGTCGAAATCGACCGGCTGCTCGGACGCCGGATCGATGCCCATCGCGGTCGCCATTCGCGGGTAGGCATCTTCGAACGCCCGGACGCCGTCGGCCGGATGCACGTTCAGGGCCACCTTGAGCCCATGCTCATGCAGCCAGGCGAGCATGCCCTCGGGATCGGGGATCAGCTCCCGGTTCCAGGTGTAGCCGGTCCAGCCGGTGCCGTACTCGGGCGGGACGTCGACCAGATGCCAGTCCATGTCGAGCACCGCGACGCTGAACGGAATGTGTGCGGCGGCGAACCGGCTGATCAGCTCCTGGTACTCCTCAGCGGTGTAGGGGTGATAGCGGCTCCACCAGTTGCCCAGCGCCCAGCGGGGCAGCAGCGGTTGCGGCCCGGTCAGCCGATGGAACTCGTCCAGGGCCTGCTGGTAGGCCTCGCCGTGGGCGAACAGATAGATGTCGGTGTTTCCGGAGGCCCGCGGCGCCACCCAGCCGTCGGCGTCCAGTGCCATCGTGGTGGAGTCGTCGAGCACCGCCGAGCCCAGGTAACTCAGCACACCGTCCTCCAGGTCGGTGGGGCCGTCGACCTCGTCCAGGGTGCGGGCGGTGCCGCCCAGGTTGGCGTCCCCGCCGCCCCAGAGCTGCTGGCGCTCGCCGTAACGCCAGGTGCGGCGATGCCCTGTGCCGCCGGCCTGGTGGGCATACAAACCGCCCGGGCTGAACGGCAGCTCGTCGTAGCTGAGCTGCACGGTGGCGGTGACGATCTCGATGCCGTGCCTGGTCCGGTTGACCCGGAACTCGACCGGTTCGAAGTCGCGATTGATCACCATCTGGGTCGCCCGATCCTCGAACCGGCCCTCCGGCGAGTACTCCAGCCGGAACAGCGCGTTGCTCAGCACGGTGATCCGGTAGTGCTCGCCCCGCACCTGGGATTCGGTGGGTGCCAGCGGTGTGGTGGGCATTCTCAACCGGTCCGGAAGCGTCATGAATCGCAGTCTAGGGACCGCCGCGCGCGTGCTGCCCGGCCCTCCCGGCCGACCGCAAACAAGGATCGGGATCGGGCACGGACAGCGGTGCCCGATCCCGATCCTTGTTCGCCAGCGCTGCGCTCGGACGGCGGAGACCTGGGCGGCGTCCTGCCCGCGGACCCGCCTGCGGCGTCCTCAGCAGCGACGCGAACAGCAGATGAACGGGTTCCGCTACCCGGCGCGCCGCCTGTCCGGATCGCCACTCGGCTGCCTACAGTGCAAGTGCGGTCACCCCAATGACCGTCCAGGAGGAACGATGCGTCGTTTGACCCGCACCGGTCGAACCCGCGGGCCACTACCAGGGCCCGACCTTCCCGGCTGACACAACTATGTGGGCCGGCGGGGGTGCAGCGTCGGCCTCAGAACAGGACCGCTCGTGCCTCGAACAGCAAGCAGTTCCCGCAGCGTCGCCACCACCGCAGACGACACGTCGGTGCGGACGTATGTGATCGACACCTCCGTCCTGCTCAGTGACCCGCATGCCGTGCGCAACTTCCACGAGCACGAGGTGATCGTGCCGATCGTGGTGGTCACCGAGCTGGAGGCGAAACGAAACCATCCCGAGCTGGGCTACTTCGCCCGGACGGCGCTGCGCTACCTCGACGAGCTGCGGCTGGCGAACGGACGACTTGATCTGCCGCTGCAGGTCAACGACGACGGCGGCACCCTGCACGTGGAACTCAACCACTCCGATCAGGCTGTCCTGCCGCACGGTTTCCGGCTGGGTGACAACGATTCCCGCATCCTCGCGGTGGCGTTGAACTACTCCGGCGAGGGCCGCGACGTGGTCCTGGTCAGCAAGGACGTCCCACTGCGGGTGAAGGCGTCCGCGGTCGGCCTGGCGGCGCAGGAGTACCTGCACGAGCAGCCCATCGACACCGGCTGGACGGGGATGGCCGAGGTCGAGGTGGACCGGGCCAGCGTCGACGCCCTCTACGCCGCCGGCAGCGCCCTCGTTCCCGAAGCTGTCGACCTGCCCTGCCACAGCGGGGTGGTGCTACACACCTCCGGCGCGACGGCGCTCGGCCGGGTGCTGCCGGACGGCACCGTGAAGCTGGTCCGGGGCGAGCGCGACTGCTTCGGCATTCACGGACGCTCCGCCGAACAGCGGGTGGCGCTCGACCTGTTGCTCGACCCGGCGGTGGGCATCGTGTCCCTCGGCGGCAAGGCCGGCACCGGCAAGTCGGCGCTGGCGCTGTGCGCCGGCCTGGAGGCTGTGCTGGAGCGTCAGCTGCACTCGAAGGTGATCGTGTTCCGCCCGCTGTATGCCGTCGGAGGTCAGGAACTCGGCTACCTGCCCGGTGCCGAAGGCGAGAAGATGGCGCCCTGGGCGCAGGCCGTGTTCGACACCCTCGGCTCGGTGACCAACCGCAACGTGATCGACGAGGTGATGGCCCGCGATCTGCTCGAGGTGCTGCCGCTCACCCACATCCGCGGGCGTTCGCTGCACGACGCATTCGTCATCGTGGACGAGGCCCAGTCTCTGGAGCGCAACGTGCTGCTCACCGTGCTGTCCAGGATCGGGCAGAACTCGCGGGTGGTGCTGACCCATGATGTGGCGCAGCGCGACAACCTGCGGGTCGGACGCCACGACGGCGTCGTCGCGGTCGTGGAGAAGCTCAAAGGGCACCCGCTGTTCGCCCACGTCACGCTCTCCCGGTCGGAGCGTTCCCCGATCGCCGCCCTGGTCACCGACCTGCTGGAGGACGTCGGCATCTAGCCCGCCTCGCCGGCGGGTCGTTGCTTCAGGCCCGCGCCGCCGCTTCGGCTGCGGGCGCCGGCGTCAGCCGGGCCAGGCAGAGTTCCGGCTCGACCCAGGGCCGCAACTCGGCCACGGTCTCGGCGGCGTCACCCGCGGCGAGGTAGCCGCGCATCATGCCGAGATGGATGCGACACACAGTGGTGTCGCCGCCGAGAGTCAGCTCGCGGAACGGGCACCGGACGATCTCCAGCCTGCGCTCACCGTCGACCTCGGCGATCCGCGAGCTGAGCCCGAGCGAGTTGACCGTCGCGACCAGCGCATCGGTGTCGGGCGGTTCGGCCTCCGCCCTGGCCAGCGCGCGGCCCCAGGACTCGCCGACCTGCTCAGAGATCGAGTCGTCGGGGGATTCGTTGGCATGCAGGTAGCCGAGCATCGCCCGCACCAGCGAGCGGTACGGCTGGTCGGTCACCGGCGGCACCGTGGGCGCGGCGGTGAACAGCACCCGCGGCCGCCCCTGGACGCCCCGGTGCTCTACGACACGACGGGCCAAACCGGCGGTGACCAGTGCGTCGAGATGGAATCGCACGGTGTTCGGGTGCAGAGCGAGAGTCTCGGCCAACATCTCCGTGGCGGCCGGGTCGGGTCGTCCCTGGAGATGCGCAAGCACCCGCCGTCGGGTCGGTCCGAGCCGATCCGGGCGGTGATCGGGCACCGCGGACGAAGTCATCGTCTTCCATCATGTCACCCGCTGTTCACCCATACGCTCGCGTTTCGCGACGACCCCCAGCGGCTCGCGTACCCTGTGGGAATGACTGTCCAGGTCCGGATGCCGCTGGTACTGGCCGACACGCACGGGCGCGTCGCCACCGACCTGCGGGTGTCGCTCACCGACCGGTGCAATCTGCGCTGCACCTACTGCATGCCCGCCGAAGGCCTGCCCTGGCTGCCGGGCGAGGAGGTGCTGACCGACGCCGAACTAGGGCGCCTGATGGCGATCGCGGTGGAGGGGCTCGGGACCACCAAGATTCGCTTCACCGGGGGCGAGCCGCTGCTCCGCCGGTCACTGGAGCGCCTCGTGGCGGACGCCAAGACGCTGCGCACCCGCGCCGGCAGCGCCCCCGAACTCTCCCTGACCACCAACGGCATCGGTTTGGACAAACGGGTGTCTGCACTTGCCGCGGCAGGGTTGGACCGGGTCAATGTGTCGCTGGACTCGCTTGATCGACGGCGTTACGCCGCACTTGCCCGCCGCGACCGGCTGGACGCCGTGCTGGCCGGACTGGCGGCGTCCGAGGCTGCCGGACTGCTCCCGGTCAAGGTCAACAGCGTCATCATGCGCGAGGTCAACGATGTCGACGTCGTCCCGCTCGCCCAGTTCTGCCTGGAGCGCGGCTATCAGTTGCGGTTCATCGAGCAGATGCCGCTCGGGCCGCAGCACGAATGGGACCGCTCACAGATGGTCACCCAGGCAGAGATCCTGGAACGGCTGCGGGAGCGGTTCACCCTGCGGCCGGCCACCCAGCCGCGTGGTGCCGCGCCGGCGGAGCTGTGGGAGGTCGCCGCGGACGGCACCCAATCGGGCGGGCTGATCGGCGTCATCCCGTCGGTCACCGCGCCCTTCTGCGGCGCCTGCGACCGCACTCGGATCACCGCCGACGGTCAGATGCGCACCTGCCTGTTCTCGCGCACCGAGACGGACCTGCGGACGCCACTGCGCGACGGTGCCTCGGACGCCGAACTCGCCGCGATCTGGGCGGGGGCGCAGGGCCGGAAGGCGGCCGCCCACGGAATCGGCGAACCCGGCTTCGTTCCGCCGGAGCGCACCATGAGCGCGATCGGGGGCTGATCGTGAGGATTCGCTATTTCGCCGGCGCCGCCGAGGCGGCGGGGGTTTCCGAGGAGACCATCGACGCGGAGTTCGAGGTGACGGTGGCCGAACTCGTCGAACAGCTGGGGTCCGACCGTGCGCGGTTGGCCAAGGTTCTGGCCGTTTCGACCGTCCTGATCGACGGCCAAGCGGTCCACTCCCGCGCCGAGTACGTCGCACCAGGCGCCCACGTGGACGTCCTGCCGCCCTTCGCCGGGGGGTAACCTGCGGTTGGCACCAGTTCTCGGTACGCCCCATCGTCGGTCGAGCTTGTCGAGACTCGAAGGAGCGGTCGACAGGCTCAGCCAGCGGCGCTGCTCGGTTGGTCGTGGCTCCAGATCCAAACCCCCAAAACTCTGGCCCTGACAAGGATGGATGCGCTATCCTGAAAGACCCCCCAAACGGCGGTGGGTGCCGGGTTCGGCGCTGGACATGCCCCGGGGCGGACGATGCGTCGTCCGGTTCGGCTGCCTCGGCGGAGCGCGACTCCCACCGCCGTGGCACACGGCCAAGATCGGCCCCTTGGCCACTCGGCCTTGCGCGAGCCGGGCTTGGTCGATCGCACTCCTACACGCCGGGCCCCTCAGCGCGAAGCTTGTCCACCTGCTCCATCGCTGCACGCAAATCGGCGAGCCAGCTTTCGGTGTGGCGTCCAACCAGTTTGACCGCCCAGGCCAGTGCTTCGGAGCGCGACCGGGCGACACCGGCGTCCACCAGGGTGTCGAGTACCTGGCGTTCGGGCTGCTTCAGCCGCGTCATCACCGGCACCGAGATGTGGGTGAACAGCGCCTCGGACTCGCCCAGCCGGACACCCCACGACACCTTGCGGCCATAGCGGGCTTGAGCCTCGAGCGCGATGCCGATCCGGCGCTCCCGGGTCTCCTCGCGGAAACGAGCGATCCGGCCCTCCGCGGCGGCGGGCTCGACCCCTTCGTCCGGGAGTGAGCCGATGACGGTGATCTCCTCGCGGTCGACGACCACCGTCACGCCCACGAACCATTCGTCGGGCAGACGTCCTTCGAACCAGGCCTGAGCGTCGTCAGCCGGGGGAAGATCGGCATTCTGCCAGCCGCCCGGCCGTCCAAATCCTTTGGCATGCATGACTACCTCCTTGTGATGATTACAAGATTACATCCATGCGCAAGAGGTCAGATGAGTGGCCAGGGCCAGGCGTGACCGCTCTCGTCGATGGGCAGGATCCCGGCATCGAGGACTCGCTGGGTGCGCCGCTGCAGCGCCCGCACCTCCCGTTCGTCGAGCAGTTCGGCGATCTCGTCGGGGACGGCATCGGCCAGCGGCGCGAGGTCGGCCAGGACGTCCGGAGTGATGGCTTCGCCGGCGAAATCCCAGATCACGGTGCGTAGCTTGTAGGAGGCGGCGAAGCACAGTCCGTGATCGATCGCCCAGATGTCTCGGTGTTCGTCGGCGAGCACATGCCCGCCTTTGCGGTCGGTGTTGTTGCTGACCACGTCGAAGGCGGCCAATCGGCGCAATTGCTGGTGCGTCTCGGGTGCTTCACGGAGCAGCCGGAAGTAGTTCAACGCGGGGTCGCCATCGATGAACCACTGCAGCGACCCGACGCCGAGTGGGACGTCGGCGCGGATCACCGTGGGGGGCACCAAGTGCCAGCCGAGTGCGGCGTCCAACAGGTAGGCGGCCCGTTCGCGCTTGTAGAGCCCGGGTTCGAAGTCCCACAGTGGACGCTCTCCCGACTCGGGTTTGTAGATCGCCCAGGTGTACTCCTGGCCGCGGGTGACCTCCACGACGAAGGTGGCGTTGCTGCTCTCGGCGACGCGGCCCACCAGGCTGACCGTGCCCTCGGCCAGCAGGGCCTCCTGTTGGGCGGTGTTCACCGACCCAGCACCCCGTCGGTGGAGTTCACGCTGCGGACGACGGGGGCCCCGCGGGCCGGCCAGTCAATCACCGAGACCGATCCGGTGCCGACGTCCATGCGCTGGAAGTGGTCGAGATGGGTGCCGACGGCATAGGTCAGCAGCGCCTTGATCGGGTCGGCGTGCGAGAAGCAGGCGACCGTCTCGCCGCGGTGCATGCTGCGGAGGCGCTCCATCAAGGTGATCATCCGGGTCTGCAACTCGACGAAGCTCTCGCCCCCGGGAAACCGGAAGGTGGACGGCGCCTGCTGCACGGTGCGCCACTCGCGCAGCTTCGCCAGCGCGGTCAGCTTGTGACCGGTCCACTCGCCGAAGTCGCACTCCAGCAGTGACGGTTCGGCGATCGCGGTCAGTCCGGTCGCACGCTCGGTGGGTTCGGCGGTTTCTCGAGCGCGTTCCAGCGGCGAGGAGTAGATCGCTGCCAGGCCGGCGTCGACCAGCCGCCGGGCAACAGCCTGAGCCTGCTCGCGGCCGTGATCGGACAGATGCAGTCCGGGAGCGCGCCCCGGCAGGATCTGCCCGGTGGTCGGGGTCTGTCCGTGGCGCACCAGCAGCACCCGGAGTGTCTTGGGCGACGGCACGCGACGAGCGTACCCGCGTCGAGGCGGCGTAGTGCGGCTGGGGTGCTGACCGGTCAGGGCGTGCAGCGAGAACAAAGATCGGAATCGGGCACGGCTGACCGTGCTCGATCCCGATCGCTGTTTTGAGCACTTCCGAGCCGGCGGGCGCACGGTGACCATGTGAGGAGCAAAACGGTGTTTGATGCCGAGCTGCGCGCGTTGGCCGCGGCGCAATCGGGCGTGCTGAGCCGCCGTCAGTTGTTGGGTCACGGCGTGAGCCGCAGGGTGATCGCCCGGTTCCTTGCCGACGGCATCGTCGGCGCGCTCACGCCGGGCGTCTACCTGGTGGGGCAGGGCTCCGGGTGGCTCGGCCGGGCCTGGGCAGGCATCTTGTTGGGCGGGGAACGCTCGGTACTCGGCCTGGAGTCTGCCGGGTACCTGCACGGAGTGATCAAGACCGAGCCTGCCGAGATTACCGTGTTCACGCCTGCCGACCACGCGAACCGGATTGGCTGGAGGTTCATCCGGGCGAGTCGGATCGGCAACGGTGAACCCACCCGCGCAGGACTAGAGGCCACCGTGCTCGACCTGTGCGCCGGGCGCGACGACGACGACATGGCGGCGCTGCTCGCAGACGTGATCAGCAACCGGCGCAGCACCGCCAAGCGACTGCTGGCCGAGTTGGCCGTGCGTCGCCGTCAACCCAGCCGACGACTTCTGCGCGACATCCTCGGCGATGTCCAGGCCGGGGCCCACTCGGCGCTGGAACGGCGATTCCTGGTCAATGTCGAGCGCGCCCATGGCCTGCCGGAGGCGGTCCGCCAAGCCCGCGCCGGGCATCGACATCGGGCGGACGCTTGGTATCGCGAGTATCGCCTGCTCGCGGAGCTGGACAGCAAGCTGCACCACACCGGCGGCGCTGCGTTCCGCGACATGGCGAGGGACAACGATCATGCGCTGGTCGGTCTGCTGACGTTGCGACTGGGCTGGGCCGATGTTTCCGGTGTCGCGGCCTGCCGAACCGCGCGCACGGTCGGGCAGATCCTGATGAGCAGGGGCTGGGAGGGTCCCTTTCAGCCCTGTGACCACTGTCGGTTGGCGAGCTACTGACAAGGATCGGGATCGAGCACGGCTGACCGTGCCCGATCCCGATCGTTATTGCGTGCCGATGGTTGCGGGCCGATCCATCGGCTCGCTGTTACAGGCAGCGACCAATTGCCGCCGTCCGTGGTTCGGCATCTTGTGCCCGGGGTTAGCGTGATGACGTGACCGAACGCCCTACCATCGCAACCGTCGCCGAACTGCGTGCCAGCGGGCATCTGCAGAAGGGCCTGCGGGAGGAGATCCGCGACAACCTGCTGGCTGCGCTGGCGGCCGGGGAGCACCCTTGGCCGGGCCTGCACGGTTTCGACCGAACCGTGCTGCCGCAACTCGAGCGCGCCCTGATCGCCGGCCATGACGTGGTGCTGCTGGGCGAGCGCGGGCAGGGCAAGACCCGGCTGCTGCGCACCTTGGAGCGCCTGCTCGACGAGTGGACGCCGGTGATCGCCGGCGCCGAGCTCGGCGAGCATCCCTACGAGCCGATCACCGCCGAGTCGCGGCGTCGGGCGTCCGAGTTGGGCGACGAACTGCCGGTGGCATGGCGGCATCGCACCGAGCGGTACTCGGAGAAGCTGGCCACCCCGGACACCTCGGTGGCCGACCTGATCGGCGATGTCGACCCGATCCGGGTCGCCGAGGGACGCCGACTGGGCGACCCGGAGACCATCCATTTCGGTCTCATCCCCCGTAGCCACCGAGGCATTGTGGCAATCAACGAGCTGCCCGACCTGGCCGAACGCATCCAGGTGGCGATGCTCAACGTGATGGAGGAGCGGGACATCCAGATCCGCGGCTATGTGCTGCGGTTGCCGCTGGACGTGCTGGTGATGGCGTCGGCCAACCCTGAGGACTACACCAACCGGGGGCGGATCATCACCCCGCTGAAGGACCGCTTCGGTGCCGAGATCCGGACCCACTACCCGCTGGAACTGGACGACGAGGTAGCGGTGATCCGTCAGGAGGCCCAGCTGGTCGCCGAGATCCCGGACGTGCTGCTCGAGATCCTGGCCCGCTACACCCGTGCACTGCGCGAGTCGCCGGCGATCAACCAGCGCTCGGGCGTCTCCGCCCGGTTCGCCATCGCCGGTGCCGAAACGGTGGCCGCGGCGGCTTTGCATCGGGCGGTGGTCCGCGGCGAGTCGGACGCCGTGGCCCGGCTGGTCGACCTGGAGACGGCGGTTGACGTGCTGGGTGGCAAGATCGAGTTCGAGGCGGGCGAAGAGGGCCGAGAGGACGCCGTCCTCACCCATCTGCTGCGCACCGCCACCGCCGAAACGGCCAGGGCACATTTCCGCGGGATCGACCTGGGCCCGCTGGTCGAAGCGCTTGACGGGCAGACCACGGTGATCACCGGCGAGCAGATCACCGCGTCGGAGTTCCTGGACGGGCTGCCCGAGGCCGACGGCGTCTACGACGAGATCGCCGACCGGTTCACCGCCGACAACCCCGGACGCCGAGCCAGCGCCATCGAGCTGGCGCTGGAGGGCCTCTACCTGGCTCGCCGGATCGCCAAGGACTCCGACGGTTCGGAAACCATCTACGGCTAGGACGATCATGCCCCGCAATCGCGCCTCACGTTACGGCCGCTACGCCGGCGGCCCGGATCCGCTGGCGCCGCCGGTCGACCTGAGCGAGGCGCTGGCGGCTATCGGCGACGACGTGATGGCCGGCTACAGCCCCGAACGGGCGCTGCGCGAGTACCTGCGCCGAGGCAGCGCCGGACGCGAAGGCCTGGACGACCTGGCCCGCCGCGTGAACGCGCGTCGCCGCGACCTGCTCAGCCGCTACCGGATGGACGGCACCCTGCAGCAGGTCAAGGAACTGCTCGACCACGCCCTCGACGCCGAACGGAAACAGCTGCTCCGCGACGCGATGATGGACGACGACGACCGGGCCTTCCGCGAACTCAGGCTGGACAACCTGTCGCCCTCGACTGCGGCCGCGGTGAACGAACTCACCGACTATGACTGGGCGTCCACCGAAGCCAAGCAGGACTACGAGAAGATCAAGGACCTGCTCGGCCGCGAACTGCTCGACCAGCGGTTCGCCGGCATGAAGCAAGCGCTGGAGAGCGCCACCGATGAGGACCGGGCGGCCATCAATGCCATGCTCGACGACCTCAACGAGCTGCTCGACAAGCACCGCCGCGGCGAGGACACCCCTGGGGACTTCGACGACTTCATGGCCAAGCATGGCGAGTTCTTTCCCGAGAACCCGCGCGACGTCGATGAGCTGATCGATGCGCTGGCGCAGCGGGCGGCGGCGGCGCAGCGGATGCTGCGCTCCATGACCGCGGAGCAACGGCAGGAGTTGATGCAGCTCTCCGCGCAGGCGTTCGGGTCGCCCGAACTGATGGCCTCCCTGGACCGGCTGGACGGCAATCTGCAGGCGCTGCGTCCGGGTGAGGACTGGTCGGGTGGCGAGCAGTTCACCGGCGAGGAGGGGATGGGGCTGGGTGACGGCACCGGCGTCCTGCAGGACCTGGCCGAGCTCGACCAACTCGCCGAGCAGCTCGGCCAGAACTACGGCGGAGCCCGGCTCGACGATCTCGATCTGGACGCGCTGGCTCGGCAGTTGGGCGGCGACGCCGCGGTCAACGCCCGCACCCTGGCCGAACTGGAGAAGGCGCTGCGCGAGGGCGGCTTCCTGCGCCGGGACGCGTCCGGCGACCTGCGACTGTCACCCCAGGCGATGCGCCGGCTGGGCAAGGCGCTGCTCGCCGATGCCGCCAAGCAACTGTCCGGACGGCAGGGCAACCGGGACACCCGGCTGGCCGGTGCGGCCGGCGAGCCGACCGGGGCGTCCCGGCAGTGGCAGTTCGGCGACTCCGAGCCGTGGGACGTCACCCGCAGCCTGACCAATGCGATCACCCGCACCGCCGGCGAGGGACGCGATCCGGCCGGGAGGCTGCGGCTGCAGATCGCCGATGTCGAAGTGGTCGAGACCGAGGCGCGCACGTCGTCCGCGGTGGTGCTGCTGGTGGACACCTCGTTCTCGATGGCCGCCGAGGGACGCTGGGTGCCGATGAAGCGGACGGCGCTGGCGCTGCATCACCTGGTCAGCAGCCGGTTCCGCGGCGATCGGCTGGAGCTGATCAGCTTCGGACGCTGGGCCCAGGCGCGCGAGATCACCGACCTCACCGCGCTGCCGCCGGTGCGCCAGCAGGGCACCAATCTGCACCACGGGCTGCTGCTGGCGAACCGCTTCTTCCGGCAGCATCCGTCCATGCAGCCGGTGTTGCTGGTGGTCACCGACGGCGAGCCGACCGCACACCTGACCGGCGGCGGGGACGCCTGGTTCGACTGGCCGCCCGCACCCGAGACCATCGCGGTGACCGTTGCCGAACTGGACAAATCCACCCGGCTGGGCGCCGCGCCGATCTTCTTCCGGCTGGGCGACGACCCGGGACTGGAGCGGTTCCTGGGCCAGCTGGCCCGTCGCGCCGGCGGACGGGTGGTCGCCCCCGATCTGGCAGACCTGGGCAGCGCCGTCGTCGGCGAATACCTGACCGCGCGGTTCCGCCGAGGCTGGGATCTCGGCGACTGGCTGGAGTGAGAACCGCCAGCGGTCCATGGTCGAACACGTCAAACTGGCTACCGCGGCGAAGCGGCCGCGAACGCGCGAACACAAAGGAGTGAGTGGACGTGGTGAAGGTCTTGGTGGCCGGTGATCGGTTCATCCTGCCGGAGATCCTGCTGGAGGCTTTGGGCCGGCATGTCCCGGACGCCGAAACGTCGATCATCAAGGGCAGTTGGCCGGTCACCCCGTTCGCCGACATCGGCGAGGTGCACGAGGCCGAGGGCGATGAAGACGCGCTGATCCGGGCGCTGGAGGGCTGTGAGATCGCCTTCGTGCACGCCTCCCCGTTCACCGAGAAGGTGATCTCCGCAGCCACCCCGACGTTGAAGCTGATCACCGTCGGACGCGGCGGCCCGGTCAACATCAACCTGGACGCCGCCCGGAAGCATGGCGTGACGGTGTCCAACGCGCCGGGCCGCAATGCCACCGCGACCGCCGAGCACAGCGTGGCGATGATCCTGGCCGCGGTGCGGCAACTAGTCGACCGGCACAACGAGCTGGTGGCCGGGCAGTGGCGCGGCGACTACTACGCCTACGAGAACGTCGCTCCCGAGGTGCGGGGGTCGACGGTTGGGCTGATCGGTTACGGAGCGATCGGTTCGCGGGTCGCCCGGACGCTGCACGCGATGGGTGCCCACGTCCTCGCCTACGATCCGTACGTGGCTGCCGCCGAGATGCCGGACGCCGACAAGCTCGACGACCTGGACGAGCTGCTGCGGCGCTCCACCATCCTCACCCTGCACCCGCGGCTGAACGACGAGACCCGCGGCATGATCGGACGCGACCAGCTGGCTTTGCTGCCCGAGGGCGCGATCGTGGTGAACTGCGCCCGTCCGCCGATCCTCGATTACGACGCGCTCGCCGACGCCCTCGACTCCGGCCGGGTCTACGCCGCTGCCGCGGACGTGCTGCCGTCCGAACCGCTGCCGTCCGGTCACCGGCTGCTGCACACGCCGCGGCTGATCATCACCCCGCACCTGGCCGGCGCCAGCCGGGAATCCGCTCAGCTGGCCGCCGAACTCGGCGCCGCGGACATCGCCCGCTGGCTCGCCGGTGAGCCGCTGAAATACGCGCTGACCTGAGCCCACCCCCACCCCCGCGCTCGCCGAACTATTTGCCGCTCGCCGAATTCGGCGAGCCCCAAATAGTTCGGCGAGCGCGGGGGTGGGGGCGGAGCGGGGAAGGGGGCGGAGAACCGGCCCGGACGCCATGCGGGGCCCGGCGTCCGGGTTGCTTCGCACACACCGGCTGGGCTACCTTCAAGGTGAAGATTCGATCTTCATCAGGGTTGTTAGTCCGTGTTGGACGCAAGGCCTGAGGCGTAAGCGCGCCTCAGGCCTTTTTTGTTGCCCTGATCCGGATAGGAAGAGGAACACATGGCAGTGGACTTCGCGACCTTGGGCGACGACATCGTCGACGCCGTCGGAGGTCTGGGGAACATCAAGACGGCCCGGCATTGCGCGACCCGGCTCCGGCTGGAGTTGCGCGACGAGGAGAAAGCCGCCACCGACACGGTGAAGGGCCTCAAAGGCGTCCTGACCGTGGTGCAGGCCGGCGGCCAGTACCAGGTCGTGATCGGCAACGACGTGCCCTTCGTCTACGCCCGCATCGCCGAGCGTCTGGAGGGCGGCGGCGCCGTCGAAGAGGTCGAAGACAACTCGAACAAGAGCATCCTCAGCAGGTTCATCGACCTGGTCACCGGGCTGTTCCACCCGATCCTGTGGCCGCTGGCCGGCGCCGGCCTGTTCAAGGCGTTCGTCAGCATGTTCGCCACTTTCGGCTGGCTGAACAGCGAGAGCACCGAATACGTCGTGCTGAACGCGGCCTCGGACGCGCTGATCTACTTCCTTCCGCTGCTGCTGGCCATCTCGGCCGCGAAGCGGTTCAAGACCAACCAGTTCACCTCGATGGCGATCGCCGGCGCGCTGGTCTACCCGTCCATCGTGGCACTCACCGCGGCGGAGGGGCCGCTGACCTTCTTCGGTATTCCGCTGGTGATCATGAGCTACACCAGTTCGGTCATCCCGATCATCGTCGGCGTCTGGGTGCAGGGCTACCTGGAGCGCTTCCTGATCCGCACCCTGCCCGGCTCGATCCGCAACTTCACCACGCCGCTGCTGTGCATGCTGATCATGGTGCCGCTGATCCTGCTGACCATCGGTCCGGCGACCACCATCCTGGCCAACGCCATTGCGGACGGCATCACCTGGCTCTTCCACGTCGCGCCCTGGCTGGGCGGTGCCCTGATGGGAGGCCTGTGGCAGGTCTTCGTGATCTTCGGCCTGCACTGGGGTTTCGTGCCGATCCTCGTCCAGCAGCTCTCCACCGGCTATGCGATCATCGCCGGCCCGCTGGCCGGCGCAGTGCTGGCCCAGGCCGCCGCCACCTTCGCCGTCTGGATTCGCACCAAGGACCACGACACCAGGGAACTCGCCGGGCCGTCCGCCTTCTCGGGGTTCCTGTCCGGCATCACCGAGCCGGGCATCTACGGTGTCAACCTGCCCCGCAAACTGCCGTTCTACTTCGGCATCGCCGGTGGCGCCATCGGCGGCGTCTTCGCCGGCATCTCCGGCGCCGGCACCACCGCCTTCGTGTTTCCGTCGCTGATCGCGCTGCCCGCCTACCTCTCGACCCCGAACCTGCCGCTGTTCTTCATCGGCCTGGCGCTGTCGGTGGGGATCGGCTTCCTCGGCACCCTGTTCTGGGGCGTCAAGGACCCGGTTCCGGCCGAGGTGACGTCCGAGGCTGCCGAGGTTCCCGCCGCGACCGCTGCGGCGTCCGCACCGGTGGCCGCCGTCGGCACCGAGGTGATCGTCCGCTCACCGATGGACGGAACCCTGGTTGCGATCGCCGACGTTCCCGATCCGGTCTTCGCCAGTGGCGCGATGGGCGCCGGTATCGGTGTCGAGCCGACGTCCGGCACCGTCTACTCGCCGGTCACCGGCACCATCATCGTCACCATGGGCACCGGTCACGCCTACGGCATCCGGACCGACGAGGGCGTCGAGGTGCTCGTCCATGTCGGCATCGACACCGTCAACATGAAGGGCGACGGTTTCGAGCCGAAGGTCGCCCAGGGCGACCACGTCAACGCCGGCGACGTGCTGGTCGAGGTGGACCTGGCCAAGATCGCCGAGGCCGGCTACTCGACGACCACCGTGGTGATCATCACCAACACCGCCACCCAGAAGGAAGTCGCCCCGGCGTCGGCGGGCACCGTCACCCACGACGACACCGCCCTGATCGTCACGGTCTGACCGCCACCACCCACCGATAGACAGGAGAGAATCAAGTCATGCGCACCACCTTTCCCGAGGGCTTCCTCTGGGGCGGCGGCACCGCCGCCAACCAGCTGGAGGGCGGCTACGACGCCGGCGGCAAAGGGCTGTCCATCCAGGATGTGATGCCGCGCGGCATCAAGGCCCCGCCCACCGACGAGCCCACCGCGGACAACCTCAAGCTGGTCGGCATCGACCACTACCACCGCTATGCCGAGGACATCGCGCTGTTCGCCGAGATGGGCTTCACGGTGTACCGGTTCTCGATCGCCTGGAGCCGGATCTTCCCCAATGGCGACGAGGAGACCCCGAACGAGGAAGGCCTGGCCTTCTACGACGCTCTGCTCGATGAGCTGGAGAAGCACGGCATCGAGCCGCTGGTCACGATCAGCCACTACGAGACCCCGCTGCATCTGGCCAAGACCTACAACGGCTGGGTCGATCGCCGGCTGATCGGGTTCTACGAGCGCTACGCCCGCACCCTGTTCGAGCGGTACGGCAAGCGGGTGAAGTACTGGCTGACCTTCAACGAGATCAACTCTGTGCTGCACGCGCCGCTGATGTCCGGCGGCATCTGGACGCCCAAAGAACAGCTCAGCGACGCCGACCTCTACCAGGCGATTCACCACGAACTGGTCGCCTCCGCGTCGGCCACGAAGATCGCCAAGGAGATCAACCCGGAGATCCAGATCGGCTGCATGATCCTGGCGATGCCGATCTACCCACTCACGCCCGACCCGGCCGACGTGCTGAAGGTGCTGCAGAGCGACCACGCGAACCTCGCGTTCAGCGACGTCCATGTCCGCGGGGCTTACCCTGGCTACTTCCTGCGCACCCTGCGCGACAAGGGCATTGAGCTCGACATCACCGACGCCGACCGCGAGATGCTCACCCATACGGTGGACTTCGTCTCGTTCAGCTACTACATGAGCATCTGCGACGCGGCCGACGGCGGCGAGTCCGGTGAGGGCAACATCATGGGCGGCATCAAGAATCCGCATCTGCCGGCGTCCGAATGGGGTTGGCAGATCGACCCGGTCGGGCTGCGGATCGTGCTCAACCAGTTCTGGGACCGTTGGGGCAAGCCGCTGTTCATCGTGGAGAACGGGCTCGGCGCCAAGGATGAGTTGGTCGAGGTGGACGGCGTCCCGACCGTTGAGGACGACTACCGGATCGCGTACCTCAACGACCACCTGGTGCAGGTGCGTGAGGCGGTCGCCGACGGCGTCGACGTGATGGGCTACACCTGGTGGGGCCCGATCGACGTGGTCAGCGCGTCCACTTCGCAGCTCTCGAAGCGGTACGGATTCATCTACGTGGACCGCAACGACGACGGCAGCGGGTCGCTGACGCGGTACCGCAAGAAGTCGTTCGACTGGTACCGCGAACTGATCGCCAGCAACGGCGCAACGCTGGCCTGACCAGGTCAGATACGACGATTCGGAGGAGGTGAGCGCGGTGAAGGTACTGCGGGTGTTCAACAACAACGTCGTGCTCACCCGTGACGAACTCGGACGAGAGGTGGTGGTCACCGGGCGGGGTGTGGGTTATCAGGCCCGGCCCGGTGACGCCATCGACCAGACGCTGATCGCCCGCCGGTTCGTGCCCGCCGACAACCCCGACTCGGTGGCGAAGGTGATCGCCGACATTCCGATCGAACGGCTGGCGCTGGTCGAGCGGCTGTTCACCGAGGCGCTGCGCGAGTTGAACGCGGTGCTGCCGCCGCTGGCCATCGTCGCGGTGGCCGACCACATCCATCAGGCGATCGAACGGGTACGGCGCGGAGAGGTGATGGAGTACCCGCTGCGGGCCGAGGTGGCGCACCTGCATCCGGAGGAGCTTGAAGTCGCCGAGCACCTGCTGCAGAAGCTGAACCGCCAGATCGAGACGCCGCTGCCGCAGGGTGAGGCGATCGCGCTGGCGATGCACCTGTTCCATGCCGTGACGGGCAGCCCGAGCATGGAGCAGACCTTCGTCCAATCGCGGCTGATCCGACAGGTCTTCGACATCATCGAGCACGCTTACGGCGACGAGTTCGACCCCGACTCGATCGACGCCGCGCGCTTCGCCACCCACCTGCGGTACTTCTTCGCGCGTGCCAGGGCGGGCAAGCAGCTCTCCGGGGGTGCGCCGGCGGTCGCCGTGGTGGTCTCCGACAGCAACAGCCGCGCCTACCAACTGGCGCTGCGGATCAAGGCGGTGCTGGAACTGCGCCTGCAGCATCCGGTGACCACCGACGAGGTGGTCTATCTGACCATGCATGTGGCACGCCTCGAGACGGGGATGCGTACCCGCGCCTGACTTCCCCGGGGCCGCTGGCACAATGTCGCGATTCCTGTAGTGCGGTCGCAGCGTCCGGCGATCAGAACGTGCGGAGAGCCGGGTCGTGGACGTTCCTCCTGCGTCCTGACCCGGCTCGATCCGTTTGCCGCCTTGAGCAGTTTCCCCCCGCCGTTCCGCGTTTCCCCCGAATCGCGATCTCGGCTGCTGCTTGTGGCGGCTGGCCCCCCGACCTGAGAAGAACTTTGCCGCACCGTCCTCAACGGTTCGTAAAAGCAACCTCAAGGTGAGCCCAAGTTCTGCTGCGGATCGGTTGCATGGACCGGACGCTCCCCGAACCGGGGCTGGGCTGCCTGTGAGGCGGGCCTGACGTGACTGGCTGGTTCGGGAGTCGATGGTGGTGTGCAGTGTGGCAGTGGCTCCCGATGGTGGCAGTCCGCTAAGGCTTGTCGGTGGGAGGACGCCGAACGTGCGGAGAGCCGGGTCGTGGACGTTTCCTCCTGCGTCCTGACCCGGCTCGATCCGTTTTGCCGCCTTGAGCAGTTCCCCCGCCGTTCCGCGTTTCCCCCGAATCGCGATCTCGGCTGCTGCTTGTGGCGGCTGGCCCCCCGACCTGACAAGAACTCTGCCGCGCCGTCCTCAACGGTTCGTAAAAGCAACCTCAAGGTGAGCCCAAGTTCTGCTGCGGATCCTTCCCGGCGTCCGCCCCCAGCCCGTCTCGCACCGTCAAGAACCGTCCCCGGGGTGCGATTTTCGAACGGGAGGAACCGTCCCCGGGTCCGAACTGCTGCGGGTCAGGAGATGCCTGCGGCGGCCGCCTCGTCCGGGGTGTCGACATCGGTCGCGATCTCGGCTGCGGGGATGTGCAGGACGCTCAGTCCGGCCATCAGCCGGCGGACGGAGGTTCCACGAGTTTCGCCCACCGCGGCCAGCCGGTTCTGCAGCGCGGTTCGGCGGTAGCGGGCGGCCAGGTACTGGGGGTAGCCCTCGGCGTCGACCAGGCAGGTGCAGTCGAACTGTCGTCGGTCGTGCCCCCGCGAGTCCAGCCTGTCGAGACCCCGGTCAGCGGAACTCGCCGGCGCTTCAGGCGTCGACTCGCCTCCGACATCCTCGACCAGCGATGCTTCGTCGAGAATGGCCACGATCTCACCCGCATGCGGCAGGTCGCAGGCCAACACGAGCACCTCGTCGTCGCGCTCTGCGGGCGGTAGCGCTGCCATCCCGGCGGCGATTCCGGCGACCGGACCCCCGAAAGGCGGATCCTCCAAGGTGCACCTCACCCGGCCGGCGGCGACGTCGTCCGGCAGATCGGGAGTGACTGCGACGATCATGTCGCGGTCAGCGCAGGCGTCCACGGCGATGGCCAGCAGCGAACGTCCGCCCAGCCGTAGCGACCGCTTGTCCCGGCCCATCCGGGCCGAGCGGCCCCCGCCGAGGATGATCGCGAACCGGCGCTGCATCGGGTCAGCGTAGACGGTCGACCAGGACCGTACCGTCTCGGGCACTGTTGAGGTTTCGTTGGTCGAGCCTGTCGAGACCGGGCTCGGGGCGTCGGCAGGCTCAGCCGACGGCGAGGAGCACCGCCGATCAGACGTCGAAGACCGACCAGCAGATGTCGTTGCGCAATCGCTGGTCGTCGAGCACCAGGGCGCGGATCGGGTCGGGCAGCCGATCGCGCTGCCAGCGGCACTCGACTCGTCCGAACTCGTCGGCTCCGAACTCGTCGGCGCGACCCGCCGCCGCAGCGGCCCGGACGGCCTTGATCGCGTAGGCCGCCGCGCCCAACTCGTGGGCGGCGACATGCGCCACGGCACCCGCCTGGCCGGCGGCGTAGGCGGCGAACCGGGGTGCCCCGCGCAGGTCGCGGGCCGCGCCCATCGCATGTCCGCCGGCCGCCCGCGACTGCATCATGGGAACCTCGCCGCGGGTCCAGGCGCGAATGTGTTCGATCGCCTCCCGGGGACGAGGGTCGTCCGGCCGGACCGCCTCGAACAGCGGCAGGACGTGCTCCGCGCAATCTGCGGCCCACAACGCCAGTAGCCGGTGATCGGCATCGGTCAGGGTGCCGCCGCGGCGGATGGTGATGAAGCGCGGATCGCGAACCGCGGGCAGGATCATGCCACCTCCCTCGCTCCCAACGACGTGCAGCCGGATCAGGGGCAGTTCGACCATTCGGCGGTGCCATCGGTGAACAGCTGCCGTTTCCAGATCGGCAGCCGCTCCTTGATCCGGTCGACCAGGTCCGAGCAGACGCCGAACGCCTGTGCGCGGTGGGACGCCGAGACCGAAGCCACCAGGGCGAGGTCGCCGACGGCCAGGGTGCCGACCCGGTGCTCGACGGCGATCGCGTGGACGCCGTCGCGGCCGGTGAACTCCCCGGCGACCTCGGCGAGCACGGCGTCCGCGCTCGGGTGGCCGACGTACTCGATGCCGGTGACGCCCCGGCCGTGATCGTGGTCGCGGACCACACCGGTGAACGTGACGGTGGCCCCGGCCCGGTCATCGGTGACCAGTGCGGAGAGACCGACCACATCCAACGGCTGGTTGCGGACGGCAGCCGCCGCCACCCGGGCCGGTGAAATGGTCACCACGCGATTCTATGTCCGCCGGACATTCACGATGCTGCGTAGCATCGTGGCATGGTCGACCCAGCATGCCTGCCCGGACGGTCCGTCGCACGGCTGGCGGCGGTGGGCGCGGCGCTCGGGACGGCACTGATAGTGACGCCGGCGTGGTACGTCCGTGTGGTCAGCGACGGCCGGATGACAAGCGTCGACGAGGTGCCGGCACTGCCGGTGGCCCTGGTGCTCGGCGCCGAGGTTTACGCCGACGGACGGCCCTCGCGCTATCTGCGTGCCCGGCTGGATCTCGCCCGGGAGCTGTTCGCCGCCGGCAAGGTCGAGGCGATCCTGGTGTCCGGGGACGGCACCCGGCACTACAACGAGACCGACGGAATGCGCGACTACCTGGTCGCGCACGGGGTGCCCGCGCAGCGCATCGCCACGGACCATTCCGGCTTCGACACCTACGACTCGTGCGTGCGGGCCAGGAAGGTGTTCGGCGTCACCAGGGCGATCGTGGTGAGCCAGACCTACCATCTGCCGCGCGCACTGGCGATCTGCCGAGCCATCGGGCTCGACGCCTGGGGGGTGGGCGATGACAGCGTCCGGAAGAACCAGGAGATGTGGTCCTACGGCACCCTGCGCGAGCTCGGCGCCAACCTGAAGATGGTCTGGGACCTGGTCAGCCGGCGCCAGCCCGTCCTCGGCCCCCACGACGACTCACTCGACCGCGCTTTGCGGTCCTAAGCCCGACCGCGGGCCAAGCTGCGTCGTCAGTCGCGCCTGTCGAGGCCCTGTCCGGCGAGGCGTCCATGATCTCGACAAGCTTGATCAGCGGTGGAGGCTCGTCCACCGGCGGATGAACTCAGCGCCGGTTGAACGTCTCCGGGTTGGACCCGACCCGGTTCCCGGAGTCGACGCCGTCGATCGCGGACATCTCGTCGGCGGACAGTTCGAAGTCGAAGATGTCGGCGTTCTCTCGCAGCCGCTCCGGGCTGGACGCCTTCGGGAAGACGACGATGCCGCGCTGGATGTGCCAGCGCAGGATCACCTGGGCGGGTGTGCGGCCGAGTCGTTCGGCGATGCCGACGATCACCTCGTTGTCCAGGTCGGCGCGGCGTCCGAGCGGGCTCCACGCCTCGGTGACGATGCCCAGACCGGTGTTGACGTCGACCAGTTCGAACTGCGCGAGGCTCGGGTGCACCTCGATCTGGTTAACCGCAGGGACGACGTCACCGGCGTCGAGCAGCCGCTGCAGATGCTGCTGGTGGAAGTTCGATACGCCGATCGAGCGGGTCAAGCCCTGCGCCTGCAACTCCTCCATGCTGCGCCAGGCCTCCACATAGGTGTCGAATTTTGGCGTCGGCCAGTGGATCAGGTACAGGTCGACCTGGTCGAGACCGAGCTTCTCCAGCGACTCGGCCAGCGCGGCCGGGGCGTCGGTCTGCCGGTTGTTCCACAGCTTGGTGGTGACGAAGATCTCCTCGCGCGCAATGCCGGACTCGGCGATCGCCTCACCGACCTCGCGCTCGTTGCCGTAGATGGCGGCGGTGTCGATGTGCCGGTAGTCGTTGGCCAGGGCGAACGCCACATGTTCCTTGGTCTGCTCCGGCGGCATCAGGAAGACGCCGAGGCCGAACTGGGGAATGCGGTTGCCGTCGTTGAGGGTGATGGTGGGAACGCTCACGTTGCTCCTCGATCGGGTGTGTGCGGGTCGGGGCCGAGCCTACGCGGCGTCCAGCACGGCCATCCCGGCGATCACCACAACCGAGCTTCGGACCCGTTTCGACAAGGCCGCCTGGCGGCGGGGAAGATGGGTACGTGCTTTCCCTGCCTGCGCTGCTGACCGACCGTTTCCAGGCCGTCACCGGGGTCGATCCGGAGCTCCGTCCGGCGACCAGGCCGCAGTTCGGGCACTTCCAGTCCAACGTGGCACTCCGGCTGGCCAAGGCCGAGGGCCGCCCGCCGCGCGAGATCGCCCAGCGCGTCGTCGCCGAGGCCGACGTCGCCGACCTGTGCGAGCCGCTCGAGATCGCCGGGCCGGGCTTCATCAACATCCGGCTGCGCAATGACGTGCTGGCCGGTGTGGTCACCGGCATCCTGCGCGACCCGGACGGCGTGATCGAGCGGGCCGACCAGGCGCAGCGGGTGGTGATCGACTATTCGGCGCCGAATGTCGCCAAGCCGATGCACGTCGGCAACCTGCGCTCCACGATCATCGGCGACTGCTTCGCCCGCGTGCTGCGCGCCCAGGGCCACACCGTGATCGCGCAGAACCACATCGGCGACTGGGGCACCCAGTTCGGCATGCTGGTCGAGCAGATCCTGTTCGAGGGTATTGATGCCGACAGCCTCGATCTGGATTCCTCCGTGGCCCTCTACCGGCGGGCGCAGGAACATTTTCGCTCCGACGAGGTGTTCGCCGACGCCTCCCGCGCGCGCGTGGTCGCACTGCAGTCCGGCGACCAGCAGACCCAGGCGATCTGGCGATCTCTGATCGAAGTCTCCAAGGCCGGCTTCAACGCCGCCTACCGCCGCCTCGGGGTGCTGCTCACCGACGACGACCTGGCCGGCGAGTCGATCTACAACAACCTGCTGGCGGCTGTCGCCGACGATCTCACCGCCGCCGGAATCGCCGCGATCGACGACGGCGCGCTGGTCGTCTTCGTGCCCGGCGACGAGGCCCCGCTGATCGTTCGCAAGTCCGACGGCGGCTACGGCTACTCCGCCACCGACCTGGCCGCCGTCCGGTACCGGTTCGACACCCTGGACGCCAACCGCTGCATCTACGTGGTCGGCTCGCCGCAGGCGCACCACTTCTCGCAGGTGTTCGCAGTGTCGCGGATGGCCGGCTGGGTGCCCGAGGGTGGCGTCCTGGAGCACGTCGGTTTCGGCTCGGTGCTCGGCCCGGACGGCAAGATGTTCAAGACCCGCGACGGCAAGACCGTCACCCTGGCCACGCTGCTCGACCTGGCCGAGGAGGTGGCTGCGCCCGACATCGCGATGGCCGCCGTGAAGTACGCGGACCTGTCCACCTCCCTGCACAAGGATTACGTCTTCGACGCCGACCGGATGACCGCCACCACCGGCAACACCGGGCCGTACCTGCAGTACGCGCACGCCCGGGTCAGCGGCATCCTGCGCAAGGCTGAGGCCGAGGGTTGGGCGTCCGACGGCGTCACGGTGCTGGACGAGCCTGCCGAACAGGCGCTGGCGCTGGCGCTGTCCCGGTTCGGTGAGGTGGTCGCCGAGGTGGCGGTCAGCCTGCAGCCGCACAAACTCTGCACCTACCTGTTCGACACCTCGACGGCGCTGAGTACTTTCTACGAGCAGTGCCCGGTGCTGAAGAGCGAGGGCGAGGTGCGGACGTCCCGACTGGCGATCTGTGCGGCGACCCGGACGGTGCTCGCCAAAGGTCTGTACCTGCTCGGAATCGTGGCGCCCGAACGGATGTGAGCGCTGAGCTTCGATCGGCGTCTCCCGACGGTGAGAGTGCGACCAGCCCGAGGCTGTTCAGTCGTCGACGTCCTGGCCCGATTCCAGGTCGCCGCAATCGACCAGGGTGACGTCGTGCGCGCGAAGGTACTCGGCACCGCCGGAGTCGCCGGCTAGTGATTCGGCGAACGGACGCCAGTGGGTGCGGCCGATCAGCACCGGGTGACCCGGACGTCCGGCGAACGCCGCCCTGACCAGGCAGTTCGAGTTCATCAGAGGCAGCAGCCGGCGCAGCGTCGCCGGGTTGCCGTCCGGAATGTCGACCGGTGCGATGGCTGCCGCGACCGGCGCGGGGTGAAGTCGGTCGACCGCGGCGATCCCGGTGCGCAGCGACTCGGAAAGCCCGTCGCCCCACCGATGGCAGACCACGGTGGTGGCCTCGGCTGGCACCAATGCAGCCGCGGTGGCGGACGAGGCGCCCAGGACCACGATCACCTCGGCGCAACCGCCGTCCAGCAACCGCTGCACCGCCAGCCGTAGCCACGGGACGCCGGCCGTGGTCCTCCGCAAGGCTTTGGGCCCGCCGGCGCGGGTACCCGCCCCGGCCGCCAGCACTATCCCGACCACGGGATCCGGCGCCTGCGCGAACCCGCTGCTCACTTGCCGCACCCCGGTGGCACTACCCGCCGCCCGCGCACATGCACCGCGGTGATCGCCGCCTCCCGCAGTCCCATCAGCAGCGTGAACAGCACCTGGTACAGGGCGCGGTGCGGGTCGGGATCATGACCCGCGCCGTCCAGTGCCAGGGCGAGGTGTTCGTCGCGATCCGGCTCGATGGTGACGAAGTCGGCCTCCTTGCCCAGGTCGAAGTTCCCGAACCGGTCCTGCTGGTCGAGGGCCTGGGCGCCGGCCAGGGTGCACAGGTAGAGCAGCTGGGGCGGGCTCAGCGCCACCGAATCGGCGCCCGGTTCGGACAGGTGCACCTTGTAGGCGTCGTTCGCCACCCGTGGGATCAACCATTCGTCGCCGGCGCCGACGTCCGAGCCGAGGGCGACCGTGACACCGTGCTGCACGGTCCGCCGCCACGGCATGGTGCCCGAGCCGAGGAACTGCTGCGAGGTGGGGCAGTGCGCGATCGAACTGCCGGACGCCGCCAGCCGAGCCAGTTCGTCGTCGGTGCAGTGCACGGCGTGGGCCAGGATCGTGCGCCGTCCCAGCAGCGATTCGCCGCCGCGTTTCGAACCGGGCAGGAACAACCCGTCGTAGGTGTCCAGGTAGCTGTCCACGCTGTACCGGGTCCGCACGGCCGCGATCTCGCCGTCGCCGGGGCGGTTGTTCTCGTTCAGATGGGTGTGCAGGTACACCCCTCGGCCCCGAACCCCGGCATACAGCTCGCCGAGCGCCGCCAGCGTCCGTGGCGTCACCGACAGCGAGAACCGGGGCACCACCGCCACCTGCAGCAGTGCGGACGCCGGGTCGCCGGTGTCGGCACAGTGCCAGCGGTCGATCTCTGCGGCGACCAGGGCGATCGCCTCGTCCTCACCGGTCAGCAGCGGGTCGGCGCTGGCCGGCCCGACGGTCTGGATGCCACGCCCCGAGACCAGCCGCAGGCCCGCCTCTCCCGTGGCCTCGAACAGGGCGTCCTGGGCGCAGGGGAAGGCCGAGCCGAAGACCATGGCGGCCGTGGTACCGACCTGGATTCGTCGCCGGGTGAAGCTGCGGGCAATGCGGATGGCGTGGTCGTCGTCGGCGAGCCGGGCCTCGGCAGGGAACACGCAATGCTCCAGCCACTCCAGCAGCTGGCCGCCGCCGTAGGCGTCGGTGGTGAAGGTCTGCGGGTAGTGCAGATGGGTGTCGACGAAGCCGGGCAGCAGCAGCGCCGAGCCGTCCCCGACCACCCGCCACGAGGCGTAGCCGGACGGCAGGTCGGCGTAGCGACCCAGCCAGGCGATCCGCCCCGAGGGATCCACCGCCAGGGCGCCGTCCGGCACCGAGACCAGCTGCCGGTCGGCGGCGGCCAGATCGGCGTCCCCTGCGATGTGCAGGACGTGACCGCGATGCACGACCCCCGACGGAGCCGACTCCGACGGAGCCGACTCCGACGGACCTAGCGACCACCCAGCCGGGACCGCCGATTCGGCCCGTGGCTCGGCAGCGGGCGCCCCGATGGCGGGCGGGGCGGACAGCATCAGTGCCCGTATTCGGCGGCGATCCGCACCTTGGCGGCCGCGATCGGGTTGGCGTCGGCCACCTTCTCGTCGAACCGGTGGTTGAAGATCTTGGCGACCTCGATCAGCCCGGCCGCCTTCTCGGCCGCGACCGAGTTGGCCAGCCGGGTCCAGCCGTGCGCGATCACCTTCTCGTAGCGGTCCACGTCGCTGGCGCTGACCACCAGCGGGAAGCCGTACTTCTCTTTGTAGGCGGTGGTCAGTTCGGTCAGGTCGTCGAGATCCTCGCCGACCAGGGTGGGCAGGCCCTTGGTCTCGTGATCGGCCGCGTAGCGGATGTGTGCGGTGTCTGCCGACGAGCCGAGGTCGGGGAAGGACCGCAGCAGGGTCAGCTGTTCGTCGCCGGACGCCCCGAGCAGGGCGTCCTGGAAGGCGCCGCGCAGCGCGTAGGCGTCGGCGAACGGACGTGCCCGGTAGGCCAGTTCCACCGCCCACGGGGCGCCCTGAACCAGGTCGCCGAAGGTCTCGCCGAACTGCTCCGAGGTCATCTCGTTGACCTGGTCGATGGTCACCAGGCCGTCACCCGGACGTCCCGCGACTGCCTGGCCGTGGCCTCCGGTGTGGAAGAACAGCAGGTTCAGCCCGATCGCGACGATGGCGCCGAGGGTGATGCCGGAGCCGAAGAAGATCTGCGCCCAGCCGGGGAACGCGCCGGCGATCGCGCCGTAGCCGGTGATCAGCCCGGCGGCGCCGATCGTGGTGCCGACCACGATGCTGTTGCGGTGATCGGTGAAGTCGACCTTCTGCAGGGTCTGGATGCCGGCGACGGCGACCGCGGCGAACAGCGCCAGCGCGGCACCGCCGAGCACCGGGTGCGGAATGCCGGCGACGATCGCGGCGGCCTTCGGCAGCAGGCCGAGGACGATCATGATGACGCCGGCCGCCGCCACCACCCAGCGCGACTTCACCTGGGTGAGCCGGACCAGGCCGACATTCTCGGCGAACGCGGTGTACGGGAACGAGTTCAGCACCCCGCCGAGGGTGGTGGCCAGCCCGTCCGCCCGGATCGCCGCGGCGATGTCGCTGGGCCGGACCCGCTTGCCGACGATGTCGCCGGTGGCGTAGGCGTCGCCGGTGGTCTCGACCATGGTGATCAGCATCACGATGATCATCGACAGGATCGCGGTGATCGAGAACTGCGGAACGCCGAAGTAGAACGGGGTGGTGATGCCGAACATCGCCGAGGACTCGACGTCGTCGAAGTGGGCGTCGCCGAGCAGGAACGCCGCGAAGGTGCCTGCCACCAGGCCGAGCAGCACCGCGACGGTCTGCAGGAAGCCGCGGGTGAACCGTTGCACGGCCAGGATCAGCGCCAGCGTTCCGCCGGCGTAGGCGAGATTCTTCAGCAGCAACTCGGGGTTGCGCAGCGAATAGTCGAACATCTGCACCGGAGTGAACGCCCCGGCCTGGTCGATCACCACTCCGTTAAGGCCGCCGATGGCGCCGAAGGCGATGTCACCGGCCGCAACCGGCACCAAGGCGATGCCGATGATCAGGATGATCGACCCGGTGACCACCGGCGGGAAGTACTTCAGCAGCCGGGCGAAGAACGGCGCCACGAAGAAGGTGAACAGGCCGGCCACGATGACCGCCCCGTAGATGGTCAGCAGGCCGTCGACGGGCGTCCCCCCGGTGCCAACCACGGCGAGGCCGATCGCGATCATCGGCGACACCGCCGTGAACGTGACGCCCTGCAGTAGCGGCAGCCGAATGCCGACCCGCCAGGCGCCGCGGCCGAACCCGACCGCCTGCAGGATCGAGGCGATGCCGCAGGTGAAAAGGTCGGCGTTGATCAGGTGGATCAACTGCTCGTTGGTCAGGCCGAGCGCGTTGGAGACCAGGATCGGGACGAGGACCGCGCCGGCGTAGAAGGCGAGCACGTGCTGGAAGCCGTAGGCCGCCAACTGAGGAGCCGGCAGAACCTCGTCGACCGGATGGACACCGGGCTTGGTGGTGGTCTGCGACACGGTGGTGGTGGCCATGGCGATTTCCCGTCGTAAGGGCGACCCGAGGCGGGTGCCGGGAACATCTTCAGCCAGGTTTCCGCGTCCGGGACCCCGCTTAGCCGGAAAGTAACTGCGCCTTCATCCGACCGGAACACGGCGTGGATAGTCATGTGGGCAACCCCAAACGGCCTCAGCGGGAAGGAGCGGAGCCGGATGTTCGAGCTTGCCAACGACCTGTTGCGACACCTGGACGCGGGGGAACGCGTCGCGGTGGTCACGGTGACCAGGGTGCTTGGTTCGGCGCCGCGTCCGGTGGGTGCCTCGATGGCGGTGGCCGACACCGCGTCCGGGCAACTGGTGCTGGGGGCGATCTCGGGCGGCTGCGCGGAAGCCGCCGCCCACGGGTTGGCGTTGCAGGTGCTGGCCTCGGGCGAACCGGTGACTGAGCATCTCGGCTTCGACGAGTGGGCGTTTTCGACCGGACTGTCCTGCGGCGGCCAGCTTCGGGTGCTGGGACATCGGCTGGACGCGTTCCAGGGTGAGCAGGTGGCCGAACTGAGGGCTGCTGCCGCAGGCGCCGACGCCACGCTGGCGCTGGTGTCGCGGGGGCCCGCCGAGCTGCTCGGCCGGATCGTGACGCTCACCGGCGGCGACGCCGTCCTGCCTGGCGAGCTGCTGGGCGTGGTACGGAATGAACTCGCGGAGCGGCTGATCGACGGCCGCTGCAGCGTGCTGGAAGTCTCCGACGAGTTGGAGCTGGTGGTGCTGGTCAGCCGTGCGCGTCCCCGGCTGCTGATCTTCGGCGCGGTCGACGTGGCGGGCGCGCTCAGCCGGCTGGGTGGCCAGCTGGGGTACCGGGTCACCGTGTGCGACGCCCGCGCGCTGTTCGCCACCGCGGATCGGTTTCCGGACGCCGACGAGGTGGTCGTCGACTGGCCGGCCCGGTATCTGGCGTCCACCCAGGTCGACGCCCGCACGGTGATCGCGGTGCTGACCCATGAGGAGCGGTTCGACGTCCCCCTGCTCACTACAGCGCTGGACGGCCCGGCCGGCTATGTCGGCGCGATGGGCTCGCGCCGCACCCATCTGCGCCGGCTCGGTTTGCTCCGCGAGGCGGGCGTGTCCGAGGAGACGTTGGCTCGGCTGCATTCGCCGATCGGCCTGGACCTGGGCGCGGCGACCCCGATGGAGACCGCGGTGTCGATCATGGCCGAGGTGATCGCGACCCGCACCGGTGCGCCGGCGGCGCCGCTGGCCGAGGGCTCCGGCCCGATCCATTCCGTGGTGGCGCCGGCATGATCGCCCGCACGGTGATCGCCGGCGCCCACATCGCCACGGTGGACGCGGCGCGTACCGAGCATCCCGACGGCCACCTGGTGATCGACGGCGCGGAGATCGTCGCTGTGGGCGGCGGAGCCCCGCCGGCCTGGGCCCTGGACGGGCGCGCGCCCGATGGATCGCCGGGTGCGGAGCCGGTCGAACTCACCCGGGTGGACGGGCGCGGGCGACTGCTGACACCCGGGCTGATCAACACCCACCACCACCTCTACCAGTGGTTGACCAGGGGATATGCCCAGGACGCCGTCCTCTTCGACTGGCTCACCACGCTGTACCCAATCTGGGCGCGGATCGATGCCAACCTCACCCAGGTGGCGGCGCTGGGCGCGCTGGGAGTGTTGGCCCGGTCGGGTTGCACCCTGGTCGGCGATCACCACTACGTGTTCCCGCGGGGCTGCGGCGACATCGTCGGCGGCATCGTGGCGGCGGCCGGCGAAATCGGCGTGCGGGTGCACGCCACCCGCGGTTCGATGGATCTGGGGGCCTCCGAGGGCGGGTTGCCGCCGGACTTCGCGGTGGAGAGCACCGACGCCGCGTTGCGCGCGAGCGCCGAGGCGGTAGCGGCGTATCACGACCCGTCGCGGGAAGCGATGGTCCAGGTGGCGCTGGCCCCGTGTTCGCCGTTCTCGGTGACAGCCGACCTGCTGCGTCAGTCGGCGGTGCTGGCCCGCGACCTCGGCGTCCGGCTGCACACCCACGGTTCCGAGACGCTCGACGAGGACGCCTACACGCGGGAGCGGTTCGGGCTGACCCCCACCCAGTACCTAGAGTCGGTGGGCTGGCTCGGCCCGGACGTCTGGATGGCGCACTGCGTCCACCTGGACGCCGAGGCGATCGCTCGCTTCGCCGCCACCGGCACCGGGGTGGCGCACTGCCCGACCTCGAACGCCCGGCTGGGCTCCGGTGTCGCACCCGTGCCGCAACTGTTGGACGCCGGCGTCCCGGTCGGGCTCGGGGTCGACGGGGCGGCGTCCAACGAGTCGGGCAAGCTGGGTGAAGAGATCCGTGCCGCGGTGCTGATGAACCGGCTGCGGGCCGGTGCCGATCGGATGCCGGGGCGAACGGCCTTGTGGATGGCCACCATGGGCGGCGCCACGGTGCTCGGTCGCGATCGCGAACTGGGCTCGCTCGAGGTCGGCAAGCTGGCCGACGTCGCGCTCTGGCAAGTCGACACCGTCGATCACGCCGGACTGATCGACCCGGTCGCCGCGCTCACCCTGGCCGCTCAGCCGCCGCTGGCCCTGCTGTTGGTGCACGGCCGTCCGGTGGTGGCCGACGACACCCTGCTCACCGTCGACGAGACGGACGTCGCCCGCCGGGTCGCCGCGGCGTCCAGAGAACTGGCCGAGCGAGTCTGAGTAGTCATGTTGGTCGAGCTTGTCGAGACCAGGGTGTGCCGCTGAGGGGTTTCGACAAGCTCAACCAACGGTGCCCGCGTACCGGTCTGGACCGGAAAGAACCGTCCCCGCGTACCGGCTGTGCGGCTCAGCCGGCGGCCAGCCGCCAGACCCGGTCCTTGCTGAACGGGGTCTCATAGGGTCGGACGCCGATCGCGCGGCGGATCGCGTTGCCCAGGGCGGCGGCGACCGGGTTGTAGGGGGATTCGCTCATCGACTTGGCGCCGAACGGGCCCAGGTCGTCGCTGGTTTGGGCGAAGTACACCTCGGTGTCGCCGATGTCGGCCATTTGCGGTACCCGGTAGGTGCGGAACGCCGGGTTGAGGACGGCTCCGTCGCAGACCAGCACCTCCTCCAGCAGGGCCGACCCGATCGCCTGAGCCACCCCGCCCTCGACCTGGCCGCGGCACTGCTCCGGGTTCATCACGGTGCCGGCGTCCGCTGACTGGATGGACTGCAGAATGCGCACCTCGCCGGTCTCGACGTCCACCGCGACCCGGAAGGCGTGCACGTTCCAGGCCAGCGAGCGCAGATCGCCGAGTTCCGCGCCGTCGGCGACCAGGGTGTCGCCGACTCGATGCTCGTCGTCCACCGCGGCGATCAGTTCGGCGAAGCCGAGCCGCCGATCTCCGGCCACCACCCCGTCCCCGTCGAGGGTGAGTTCGGACGCCGGCGCGCCGGTCAGCGTGTGGGCGGCGGTCAGCAGCGTGGTCCGCAGGGTCAGCGCGGCGGCGTACAACGCCTTGCCGGCAACGGTGGTGCCGGCCGAGGCGAACGCGCCGGTGTCGTAGGGCGCGGCGTCGGTGTCGGACTGATGCACGACGATCCGGTCGACGCCGGTGTGCAGCGCGGTCGCCACGATCTGGGTGTGCACCGTGGTGGTGCCGTTGCCGAACTCGGAGGTGCCCACCCCCAGGTGGTAGCGGCCGTCGGGGTGCAGGGTGATGGTGGTGCGCGAGATGTGCCCGAACGGGGCCATGGTGGCGATCATCGCGACCGCCATCCCTTCGCCGCTGCGCCAGCTCGGGCCGGACGGAGCCTGCACACCGTTCCCCCTGGTCAGCGCTGCTTCGGCGAGATCGAGGCATTGGTCGAGGCCGTAGCTGCCGTAGACCAGATCGGCCTCCGGCTCGGCGTGGGCGGTGAGCAGCGGATCGCCGTCGCGGACCATGTTGATCCGGCGCAACTCGAACGGGTCCATGTTCAGCGCGATGGCCAACTCGTCCAGAGCCGACTCGACGCCGAAGATCACCTGCCCCAGGCCGTAGCCGCGAAACGCGCCCGAGGGCACGTTGTTGGTGTAGACCACCTCGGCGTCCACCCGCTTCACCGGCACGTTGTAGAGCGAGATCGACTCGGCGCAGGCGTGAAACATGACCCCGCGGGAGTGATTGCCGTAGGCGCCGGTGTCAGAGAGCAGGTCGAGCTTCAACGCGGTCAGCCGGCCGTCCGCGGACGCCCCGAGGCTGACCCCGACCCGCATCGGGTGCCGCACCGAGGTGCGCAGGAACTCGTCGGCGCGGCTCAACTCGAACTGCACCGGACGTCCGGTGCGCAGCACGGCGAGCCCGACGAGGTCCTCGGTGAAGATCTCCTGCTTGCCGCCGAAGCCTCCGCCGACCCGTCCGGTGAACACCCGGACCCGCTCCCGCGGCAACTCCAGCAGCAGGCTGAGTTCGTCGCGGACCAGGAACGGCACCTGGGTGGAGGTGCGCAGGGTGAGCCGTCCGATCTCGTCCAGCCAGCCGATGGTGCCGTGGGTCTCCAGTTGGGCGTGGCTGACCCGCTGGGTCTGCCAGACTCCGCTGACCGTCACCTCGGACGCCGCCAGCGCCGCGTCCACGTCGCCGCCGTGACCCTCGTGCAGGCCGACGATGACGTTGCGGTGGGCCTCGTCGACGCGGTCGTCCGGCGTCCGGTCGGGATGGATCAGCGGGGCGCCGGGTGAGCGGGCCTCCTCCGGATCGAAGACGGCCGGCAGCACCTCGTACTCGACTTCGATCAACCGGCACGCCTGCTCGGCGATCGCGGCCGTTTCCGCCACCACCGCGGCCACCCGCTGGCCCTGGAACCGGACGACGTCGTCGAGCATCCGGGTGTCGTCCGGATCGTCGACGCGATGCTCGTGCCGTGCCGTCGAATACCGGACGCCCGGCACGTTGCGGTGGGTGAGCACCAGTTCGACCCCTGGCAGCGCCTCGGCGGCGGTGGTGTCGATGGCGACGATCCGGGCATGCGGATGCGGTGAGCTGAGCAGCCGCAGGTGCAGCGCGCCGGTCAGCGCCACGTCGAAGGTGTACGGCTCGGTGCCGGTGACCACCCGGCGTCCGGCCGGCGGCGGAACCGAGCGGCCCACAGCCGCCTCGCCCGGCGCGGGATGATCGGTGATCGTCGACGCGCCGGTCAGCCCGGCCCGGATCGACTGCCGGATCGACCGGTAGCCGGTGCAACGACACAGGTTGCCCTTCATCAGCCGGGGCAGGTCGTCGACGTCGTCCGCGGTCAGGGTGGACGCCGTGACGATCATGCCGGCGGTGCAGAACCCGCACTGGAAGCCGAAGTTGTCGCAGAACGACCGCTGCATCGGGTGCAGGTCCTCGGGGGTGCCCAGGCCGGAGACCGTCGTCACCTCGGCGCCATCGACGCGGACGGCCGGCACCAGGCAGGAGTGCACTGGGCGTCCGTCCAGCAGCACCGAGCAGGCCCCGCAGTCGCCGGCGTCGCAGCCCTTCTTCATGCCCAGGTGCCCGTGCTCGCGCAGGAAGGTGCGCAGGCACTGACCGGGCGCGGGAACGCCGTCCAGCGTGGCACCGTCTACGGTGCAGCTGATCTCGTCGCCGGGCTGGCCGACGACGATCGGGATGGTGTCTTCGGCGGTCATCGGCCCACCGGCCGGGCCACGGTGGCCGCGAGTTCGGTGCGTACCTCGTCGGCCAGCACCTGGCTGACCTGGCGGCGCCAGTCGGCGGCACCCAGCGGGTCGGTGTAGTAGCCGGGGGCGGCGGCGACCGCGGCGCGCAGCGTGCCGGCGTCCGGGAGTTCGGGGTAGCGCAGCAGCACCGGACGCAGAGTGGCGGCGGTGATCACGAACAGCGCGGCGCCGTCGGAGTCGAGCCGTCCGGTCAGCACGGCGCCGGAGCGACCCAGCGTGGCCAGGGCGATCTTGCGCAGCGCCGTGCGCGACACCAGGGTGCGGTGCGGAATCTCGATGGCCCGCAATACCTCGCCGTGGGCGAGGGTGTTGGTCCCGTTGCCGGTGATCAGGTCGGCCACGGGCACGCGGCGATCGGAGCCGTCCGCGCACCAGATCTCGGCCTCGGCGTCCAGCGTTGCGGCCAGGGTCACCATCGATCCGGCGGCGAACGAGCGGCAGATGTTGCCGCCGACAGTCGCCAGCCCCCAGATCTTGAACGACATCAGCAGGGCGTCGGCGCAGGCCCGGAAGAGGGGCTGGGCGGTCCAGCCGGGTTGGTGCGGCAACGCGACCAGCTCGGCGATGGTGCAGGTGGCGGCGATCCGCAGGCTGTACTCACTGACTTCGAGCGCCGGCCATGCCAGCGCTGTCAGGTCGACCAGCCCGGACGTCGTGGGCTGCGGTTCGGAGAACAACCACGTCCCCCCAGCGAGCAGCGCCTCGTCCGGCGCCAGGACCAACTCGTGACGAGTGCGCGGCCGGCGGTACCGCGTGATCGTATTGAGGTCCATCGGCACAGTGAACCGACCGGATATGTCACAGGTGTTTCCAGCGGGTCACCGCTCCGGGAAGCGCTGGTCGACTTCGCTGAGGCCTCCCTGCTTCATCGTGTCTCCACGCCACGGCGTCCGACCAGGCGCAGAACTGCGCGAGAACGTAGCTCGGCGGTCTATCGGGACGTCGCCGCCAACCAGGCCGCTCCGACGATGCCGGCGCGGTTCTGCAGCTGAGCCGGGACGATCGGCGTCCGCAGTTTCAGCTGGGGCAGGAACTTGTCGGCCTTCTTGCTGATGCCGCCGCCGACCACCAGCAGGTCGGGGGAGAACAGGAACTCGACGGTTTCGTAGTAGCGCTGCAGCCGGGGCACGTACTCGCTCCAGGTCAGTCCCTCGCGCTCGCGGACGCTGGCCGCGGCCCGTTTCTCGGCGTCGTAGCCGTCGATCTCGAGGTGGCCGAGTTCGGCGTTGGGCACCAACAAGCCTCGGTGGATGATCGCCGAGCCGATGCCGGTGCCGAGCGTGGTGACGATGACCAGGCCCGGATGGCCCTTGGCGGCACCGAAACCAACCTCGGCGACGCCGGCGGCGTCGGCGTCGTTGACCAGCACGATGTCGCGGCCCAGGGCGTCCTCGAAGATTCGCTCGGCAGGGCAGTTCACCCACGACTCGTGGATGTTGGCCGCCGAAATGGTGACGCCGTGCTGCACGATCGCCGGGATGGTGACGCCGACGGGGCCGTCGCCGAGTTGCTCGGCGAAGTTGTTCACGATCTCGCCGACCACCGCCGCCACGTTCGCCGGGGTGGATTCGGCCGGGGTGTCGATGCGCAGTCGCTCCGTCGCGAAGTCACCGGCGGTCAGATCGACCAGGGCGCCCTTGATTCCGGAGCCGCCGATGTCGATTCCGAGTGCGTAGTTCGTCATGACTGGCACCTTAGTGACGCCCGCCACGAGGATGGAAGGTCCGGCGCCGCTGCCGGCCCGACCTGCCGCACGGGCCGTCAACTCAGCCGGCCGGCGGGGTTTCCAGCAGCGTGCCCAGCCGCGCCGTCCGGGCCCGCGTTGTCTCCTCGAACAGCAGGCGCCGGGCCGCTTCCGGGTCGATGTTGCGCGCTGCACTGGTCGCCAGGATCTGCGTGGTGTGGAAGCCGACGGTGGCCAGACCGAGCCGCCGCCGGATGGGTCCCTGCTCGACGGCGAGGGACTGGACGCGGGCATGCGGCACGATCATCTGCACCCGGGTGAGCCAACCGGCCCGGGTCAGCAGCACGGATTCGTCGTAGCCCCAGCCCACCCAGCTGTGGCTGAGCGGCTGCAGCCAGCGGGCCTGGTCGGGCGAGGAGCGGATGTCGATGTCGTCGAGCCGCAGTCCGGGCCAGATGGTGCTCAGCACCAGTTCGACCTCGGCGCGGGTGCCGACCGGCAGCAGGATGCTGGTGGTGCCGGCGCGATCCTCGTCGTGCGCCAGCCCGTGATTGCCGAGCACCGCCATGTCCATTCGATACAGACCGAGCCGTCGCCACCACAGCGGCTGCGCGATGCGCAACGACTGGATCCGGTGACGTGGCACCGACTGGCTGGTCAGGGTGGTCAGGCCGCGGGTGATCTTCAGGCCGTGACCGCTACGCAGGAACGCATAATTCCACTGCCCGATGACCCGGCGGACGATGAAGCTCCACAGTCCGCCCAGCGCGGGCAGCAGGACGCCGAGCAACAGCCACGGGTTGATCGCGATCGCCTGCCGGGCGCGTCCGTCGAGGCTGAGTGCCACCCCGATCAGCACCAGCGGGAGGGTGAGCAGCAGGAGCTCGTGGGACAGTACCGCGCCCAGCATCAGCCGCTGCGGTGGCACCGTGACCAGCACCTCGTCGGCCTCCCCGTGGTCGGTGAGGACATCGGTTTGCACATGCCGGGCCAGTTCGACTGGGCGGACGCCGTGGGCGCGGCTGAGCAGATAGTCCCGCACCGCCGCCGCCCGGGTGCGGGACAGATAGCGCAGCTTGTGGCCACCTTCGGCGCCGACGTCGATGGAGATCTCGGCGAGCCCCAGCAGCCGTGCCGCGAACGGCTCCGTGATGTCGACCGACTGGATGCGATCGAACCGGATGCGTTGCGAGGTCTTGGTGAACACCCCCGTTTCGATCCGCAGTTCGCCGTGGTCCACGATGAACGAGGTCGCTCGCCAGTCGAGGTAGGCGAAGCCGACCAGCACGGCCAGGACCACCGCGCCGGCAAGGGTGACCCAGGTCAGCGGCGGCAGCCGGAACCCGTCGCCGTTGTTCAGCAGTTCCCGTCCGAACGCCCAGGCCACAGCCACCACAAGCACCCAGGCGCGGACCAACGGGGTCAGTGGATGCGGCTTCTCGACCAACTTCTCGCCCGGGCCGCCGGGAGCCGTCGAAAGAGCGTCGGATCGGACACTGTTGGTGGTGTCCGATCGGACGCGAATGTCCGTCGGCCCCGGCCAAAGGCTCGCCGGACCCACGCCCGGTGACCCGGAGAACCGGCTCGGCGGGACGCTCACAGACCGTCCTGATCGCCGATGCCGATCGCGATCAGCCGATCACGCAGCTGCTCGGCGTCCGCCCGCGGCAGGCCCGGAATCTTGGCTCCCGACTGCAGGCTGGCGGTGACCAGTTCGACGCTGGCCAGTCCGAAAGCCCTGGTCAGCGGCCCGCTCTCGACCTTGACGGCCTGCATCCGGCCGTAGGGGATCACGGTGAGTTCGCGGAACCACAGCCCGTGGCTGAGATACAGATCCTCGCCGCGCTCGAGGTAGCCCCACGTCCGCACCCACCGGCGCAGCCGGAACCACTGCCACAGCGCCCAGACCACCCCTGCCACGATCACCGCCCACGCCCAGCGCCGGTCGGTCAACAACCACAGCGGCACTGCCGCCGCCGCGGTCACCACGGCTGTCGCGATGAGCACCCGGATGCGCACCACGGTGGCGTAGGCGGGCGAGATCCGCCGCCACTGCTCCGCGGGTGGGGCGAACAGGGTGTCGTCCATGCGGCTCACCTTAGGCGGCGATGAACTCAGTCCTTCTTCTCCTTGGGACGCTTGGTGCGGGCGTCCGCCGCGCCGAAGCCGACGAAGCCGCGGACCACAACCTTGGGTGCACCGGGAACGGGCGGGGTGGCCTTGGCGCTGGAGCTGCCGAAGACGGCCAGCGTCCGGTTCTCGAGGTTGGTGCCCTCGGGAGCCAGCACGTCGACGGCCCCGAACAGGCAGAACACGTTGACCTCACAGGTGTTGTCGGTGAACGTCGCCTCACGCAGGTCCAGCGTGGTCGCTCCGAACAGGTTGAGCACGCTCAGGTTGCGGCGCGGCTGCCAGCGGCCACGACGTTCGGTGGCGCCGAACAGGGTGACGATCAGCTCCGGCTCGGCGCCGCTCTGGCCGGACGCCTGCGACCAGGCCGGCTGGGACGCGGCGTCGTCCAACACCACCAGATCGCGGGTGAGCGGGACGAGGTCGTCGAAGGTTTCGGCGGCCGCGGCGGCCTGCATCCGTTCCGCGTGCTCCTCGGTGCTGAGCCGGCCCTCCGCATAGGCCGACTCGAGCAAAGTGACCACCTTGCTGCGGTCCGTCTCCGAGACCGATCGGTTCCCACCCACCGCCGGTCCGACGTCGTCCGGCTCGGGGTAGCGGGGGTAATTCGACTCCGGATAGCTCATGGACCTGACGCTAGTCGCGGTGGTCGCCGATGCGGCTGCGGCGGACGCCGTCCAGGGTTGGTTTCGGGGTCTCCCTGACCGAGATCGCGCAGGGGCTCGTCGGAGGAGCTGATTTTGTCGGTCGAGCCTGTCGAGACCTGAGCCTGTGCGCCCCCGCCGCTGTGCATAGGCAACGCGGATCAGCCCCGGCCACCGCGGGTCGACCTTCTCGAACCCCTCGCCGAGCGCACGGTGGTCACAGTCACCGGGGCGATCGATTGTGCGCCGGGCAGGCGGTTCGGGCTACACTGACCGGGCCGATCCGCGCGATCGTGCGGGCGTAGTTCAATGGCAGAACATCAGCTTCCCAAGCTGAGAATGCGGGTTCGATTCCCGTCGCCCGCTCCACAAATACCGTAGTCGACGCCCCTTTTCCTGTTCGAATACCCAACGCTGATCGAAGCATCTTCGGCTTGTGCCCGCCACGTGCCCAAGTTCTTTGCGCCGGAGCCCGATTTTCGGGCATTTCCGAGCCCCTGTGTTGCCGTGGCTCCCGCTGTGATCGGTGACTTGGGGCCCGCTGGGGTGGTCGACATACCGAAGATGCTGGCGCATCTTGGTGGTTAGGGCGGCTGACTGAGGCGGACGTGCGGCGGTGATGGGAAGCGGCGGTGCGGCGAGGTTCCCAGGCGCCTGGCGGAGCTACCCCAGGGGCCACGGATGCGGCCTCTCATGATGCCGACTGAGTAGAGCGCTGACGATCGGACGGCGAGTCTCGCAGGACGAGATCGATCCGCGACCTATCTCCTATATTTCCCATAGGCTTAACAAGTATTATCCATCCCGCACCAGCAACACGTCGGAGGAACCCGGATGACCGTCACCACTCAGCGCTCCCCGTTGAGGAACAACTCTGCTGTTCGAGTCACGAAGCTCGGTGAGCGTATCGGCGCTCGCCTCGATGGCGTGAGGCTCGGGGGCGATCTGGATCCGATGGTCGTGGACGATGTGCGTCAAGCGCTGTTGCGCCACAAAGTCATCTTCTTCCGCGGCCAGGATCACCTCGATGACGCATCTCACCACGAGTTTGCCGCTCTGCTCGGGCAACCGACCGCGCCGCATCCGACCGTGGGCGGCCAGGGTGCCGTCCTGCCCATCGATTCGCGACACGGCAAGGCCAACAGCTGGCACACCGACGTGACTTTCGTCGACCGGGTGCCGGCGATCAGCGTGCTGCGCGCCGTGGTGCTGCCCAGCTACGGAGGCACGACCAGCTGGGCCAATACTGCGCAGGCATATAGCGACCTGCACCCAGCCCTGAAGGCGCTGGCCGAGCGGCTGTGGGCTTTGCACACCAACGTTTTCGATTACGCGGGGTTCCGGGACGAGGTGCGGATCGGCGGTATCGACGTCGAGGAGCAGACCTTCCAGGACGAGTTCGTTGCCCAGCGGTTCGAGGCCGAGCACCCAGTGGTTCGGGTGCACCCCGAGACCGGCGAGCGGACTTTGCTGCTCGGCAGCTTCGCCAAGCGTCTGATCGGGCTCAGCACGACGGACTCCCGTGACGTCTTCGACCTACTGCAGCGGCATGTGACCAAGCTGGAGAACACGGTGCGCTGGGACTGGGCTCCGGGTGACGTGGCGATCTGGGACAACCGGGCGACGCAGCACTACGGGGTCGCTGACTACGGCGACCAACGGCGCATCTTGCACCGCATCACCTTGTCGGGCGGCGTGCCGCTAAGCGTCGACGGGGTTCGGTCGACGCTTCGTTCTGGTGACGCGAGTTCGTATTCGAGGACTCGCTAACCCCAGCACCGCGCAACACCCGCCCGAAAACCCCTTTCCGCACGCACGTCGGTCGCTTCTTGCCCAGACACCATCTCCCCTTGGAGGACGCCATGATTCCCGCAGACGCTCACCGCCCGGTCCGGGCGCTGTCTCGTCGCAGCCTGTTTGCCCTGACTGGCGCCCTCGGGCTGGGCACCGTAATGACTGCCTGCGCGGGCCCGGGCGGAACCCAGTCGAGGTCCAGCGCGCCGGCGACCGGTGCCGCCGAGGGCAAAGTGTCCTTCGCGCATTGGCGGGCAGAGGACAAAGCCGCCTTCGATGAACTGATCGCGGCCTTCACCCAGACCACGCCCGGAGTTACCGTCGAACAGGACATCACGCCGTCCAACGACTACCAGTCTCAGGCGCTCAATCGCCTCAAGGGCGGATCGGTGGGGGACGTGTTTCCTACCTTCCGAGGCGCGCAGTTCGAGCAGTTCGTCAAGGCCGGGGTATACACCGATCTGACCAGCAGTGCGCTGCTGGCGTCCTACGAACCGGCCCTGCTGGAGGCGGGCAAGTCCGGCGGAAAGCAGTGGGGGGTGCCCTACCAGGTAGTCTTCCCGATGCCGGTGGCCAACACCGACGCGCTCGACAAGGCAGGTGTCAGTGACCTGCCGGATGATTGGGAGGGCTTCCTCTCGTTGTGCGACAAGCTCAAGTCCGCTGGTCTCGTCCCGCTCGCCTGGCCCGGTGGCGAGGTGGGGAACGCCGGCCAGTTGTTCAACTCAATGGTGATGAACAATCAGCCGGCCGATGACACCTGTGCGCAGATCGAACAGGGCAAGGCGAAGGTGACGGACGACTGGTTCTTGACCACGTTGAAGCAGTACCAGCAGCTCATCCCGTACTTTCAGGCGAACGCTACCGGCACAGCTGTGGAGCCGACGCAGCAGCTGTTCGCCAGCGGGAAGGCGGCCATGCTGGCCACCGGCAGCTACCACATAGCGGCGATTAGGGGCCTGGGCGCAAAGTTCGGAGTCGACCTGGTGGCACCGATCACCACGACGGCCGCGAAGGCCCGCCACAAGGGCACATACAACGCAACCTTCATCCTCGGCGTGAACTCCGCGTCGAAGGTGCCGGTCGCCGCGACCGCCTGGCTGACGTATCTCTCCGACAAGGCCAATGCTGCGAAGTACGCCAACAATACGGTCCAGCATGTGACGGTGGCCGATGTCGAATACACCGATGCCGACCTGAAGAAGCTCGCTCCCTGGTTGACCAAGAGGACCATGCTTGCCCCACGCTTCCAGTTTCTCAACCTCGACATCCGCAATGCCGTCGAGGGTGCGTGCATCTCCGTGGTCGGCGGCGCCAGTCCGGAGGCGGCGGCGGAGCAGGCGCAGCAGGTCGTCAACGAACGGATCTAGCGATGGCCCGACGCCGCTCTCCGGCCGCGCCGGCACGTAGCATCTACCTTTTCCCGCTGCCTGCGCTGGTGGTGTTCGTGGTGTTCTTCGCCATGCCCACCCTGCAGGCGTTTCAATATGCGGTCACCGATTGGGACGGTTTTAGCGCCGACTTCAGCAACGTTGGCCTGGACAACTTCACCCGTGCGGTGACCCGCGACAGCCTCTTCGCCAATGCGGCGGTCAATAACGCGAAGTTCCTCTTGGTCGTCGTGATCGTTCAGACCCTCGGCTCGCTGCTACTGGGATTGGCGCTACTGCGTAACAGTCGTAGCTCGATTGCGCTGCGAGCCCTGTTCTTCTTCCCAACAATCTTGTCGTCGGTCTCCGTGGCGTTTATCTGGAAGTTTATCTATGACCCTACCTACGGAATCGGCAACAGCGTGCTTGGCTCGGGGGCGACGTTGCTCGGCATGATCGGCATCCAGGTAGACCCGCTGCAACTGAGCTATCTTGGCAACGATGCCAGTGCCATCTACTGGGTGGCGATCGCCCAGTGCTGGGCGCACACGGGTCAGATGATGGTGGTATACATCGCGGGCTTGCAGGCGATTCCGCGGGAGATCTACGAGGCGGCGGACGTGGACGGCGTTTCACCGATGCAGAGATTCCGATTCATCACCTGGCCGCTCGTCGCACCGGCCACCGCCATTGTGGTCGCCTACACTACTATCCAGTCCTTCAAGGCTTTCGATCTCATCTTGGGGTTGTCGGGCATCCCCCCGAAAGCGTCGTTGGACATTCTCTCCACCCGCATCTACACAACCTTCGCGAACTCCCAATACGGGTACGCGGCAGCGGAGTCGATCCTCTTCATGGCACTGATCGGCGTCGTGACCTTCGCACAGCGCAGGGCGCTGCGCAGCCTCGGATCGGCGGACGGCTGATGAGCGTCTCGACGGGCCGCCTACCGGGCAGCGTCCGGCTCGGACGGAGAGCGCTGCTGGCGGCATACGCCATCATCATCGTGGTCCCCCTCGTCGTTGTCGTCTTCGGTAGTTTCAAGACCCAGCAAGAACTGTTCGCGGACCCCTTCCTCCCGACGCTGACGCCAACCATGTCCAACTACCACGCCGCGCTCGTCGGCCAAGGGCTCAGTCAAGCCCTGCTGAACAGCGCGTTTGTGACAGTCGCCGGCGTGACACTCACCTTGGCCGCATCCAGCCTCGCCGCGTTCGGAATCGCTCGGATCCGGGGCTGGCTCTCGGCCGCGATCTTCGGTCTGTTGATCGTTGGCATGGCCATCCCCGCCCAGGCCAACATGATCCCGCAGCGGGTCCTGCTCGAGCGCATGGGGCTGCTCGACTCACTGCTCGGCCTGGTCCTGCTCAATGTCACCACCACCATGCCTGTCGCAACCTTCATTCTGACCGGCTTCATGAAGACCCTGCCCGATGAGCTGTATGAGGCATCATCCCTCGATGGGGCCAACAACTTCCGGACCTTCTTCTGGATCGTGTTGCCGCTGTCGGCTCCGTCGTTAGCCGCGACAACAATCTTCCTGTTCGTGATCCAATGGAACGACCTGCTCTATCCACTGTTGCTGATCCAGTCACCGGACAAGAAGACGTTGCCGTTGGCGTTGATCGGATTTCAGGGTGAATTCTTGACCAATTACCCCCTGCTGTTCACCGGTGTGATCCTGTCATCCTTGCCGATCGTGATCGCCTACGTCCTATTGCAGCGGCAGTTCGTGGCCGGCCTCACGTCCGGCGCCGGCAAGTAGCGCGACGAGAGCTGGGTTTCAGACGCCGACGTAAACGGCGCGAGGGGAGTCGTGGACGGCCGGAGGCCCCACTTCACTTTGACGGCGCCTCCGGCCTTGTCTGGAACCGCCCATGATCGTCCGGTATCGGGTGCGAACCATCTCGCGTTCGTCGCGGATCCTCCCTCCCGCATTGACGCGATCGTGGCCGATGCCAGGGAACACGCACGGCGGCCTCTGGATGTCTGTGGGCATTGCAACTCCAGGATGGATAGTTGTCTCCATCTGTCTGGTTGCCCGTGGGCTGGCGACCGGACACATCTTCCGCGTGCAGCCTTCACCACCATTGCAGGTGCCCGGTCGGCGCGGAGCATGGTGCGGGTGCGGCTGGGCTAGCCGTCGGCGACGCCGTCCGAGATCAGTAAGAATGACTGGTCGTGACGCATCTCCAGGCCGTGACCGGTCACCGGGCCGATCCGGGCCGCCATGCCGTCACGGTGCTGGTGATCGGCGTTGGACAAGCGGGTTTGTCGGCCGGCTACCACCTGGCTCGGCGTGGCTACCGCAGCGCGCTCGACGAACCGGACGCCGAGCGCACCTTCGTGATGCTGGACGCCGAGCCGGCGCCCGGCGGCGCCTGGCAGCACCGCTGGGAATCGCTGCGGATGGCGACGGTGAACGGCATCTTCGACCTGCCGAACTTCCCGAAACCGCCGATCGACCCGGACGAACCCAGCCGGACGGCGGTGCCGCGCTACTTCGCCGCCTTCGAGCAGGCGATGAGCCTGCCGATCCTGCGTCCGGTCGCCGTGACCGCGGTGGCCCGTGCGGACGCCGATCCCGAGGGAGAGCTTCTGGTCGACAGCAGCGTCGGCCGGTGGCGGGCCCGGGCGATCATCAACGCCACCGGCACCTGGACCAACCCGGTGTTGCCCTCCTATCCGGGACAGCACGACTTCCGCGGGCGGCAACTGCACACCCGCGACTACGTCGCCGCCGACGAGTTCGCCGGACAGCGGGTCGCGATCGTCGGCGGCGGCATCTCGGCGATCCAGCAACTCGAGGAGATCTCCCGCGTGGCGAGCGTGTACTGGTACACCCGCCGCGAACCCGTCTTCCGCGACGGCACGTTCCGACCCGAAACCGAGGGCCGCGAGATCATCGCGAAGGTCACCGCCGACGCCGAGGCCGGCAACCCGACCGGCAGCGTCGTCTCCTACACGGGCCTGCCCTGGTTGCCGTACGCGGTCGCGGCCCGCGAGCGTGGGGCGTTGAACCGGCGTCCGATGTTCAGCGCCATCGAGCCGGACGGCGTCCGCGAGGCCGACGGCAGCTTGACCCCGGTGGACGTCATCCTGTGGGCGACCGGGTTCCGGCCCGACCTGCGGCACCTCGACCCGCTCGGGCTGCGCAACTCTCGGGGCGGCATCGCCGTACACGGCACCGAGGTCGTCTCGGATCCGCGCATTCAACTGATCGGGTTCGGCCCCTCACAGTCGACCGTCGGCGGCAACCGTGCCGGACGCGAAGCCGTCCGTCGGCTGAACGCCCGGTTCGGCTGAACCCGCTGAGTGAGCGTGTTGATGCTGTGGCTTGAGCCTGTCGACGGCTGGGGGTTGAGCTTGTCGAAACCGCGATTATCCACGCGCTGGAACTCAGTCTCGACAAGCTCGACCGACGCGCAGAGTGATCCGTGGACGTCCCGATCGTCGCTCAGCGCGCCGGCGCGGCCGAGCGTGACGAGCCCCACTGCTGACGCATCGAACGATGCTGTCCGGCGATCGCCCTGAGCTGGGCGATGAGGCCCAGCACGGCAAGCGCCAGGTAGAGCACCGTCCAGCCGATCCCACCGGTCAGCTCGACGAAGCCGGGCCCGGTCAAGCGGTCGAGAGACATCGCACCGACGATGATCGCGATCCCCGAGGTGGCGACGCTGGCACCGGCGAACGACGTCAGCACCACCAGCAGCACGGCCGGAAGATTGGTGCTCACAGCCAAGATGGCGAGCAGAACCCCGGCGATGATGCCCACGATCAGGGTGAGCAACGACGACGATGAGGCGAACATCGACATCACGCTGGTGCCGAGGGTGAACCCGATCGCGGCCATCCCGATGATCACGGCCAGCTGGTAGGAGAAATAGGCCAGCAGCCCGAAGAGCACCGCGCCCACCACGCCGGCCACCCAGCCGAGGGCGACCTGCCCCCCGTCGCCCGCAGTGTCCCCGAACAGGCCCACACCGAGCATGAAGCCGGCGAATGCGCCGAACAGGCTGATGACCAGGCGCATCGTCACGTATCCCCGGAAGCACAACAGAGCTCCGATGGCGACGGCGACGATGCCAATGACGATTGCCTCCACGATCAGCCTTCCCTCCCGCGCCTCGGGCGCTGCGATCCAACGATTTCCATCATGACCGGGCCGGACAACCCCGCCCCCTCCCCGCGCTCCCCGAACTACTTACCGCTCGCTGAATTCGGCGAGCGGTAAGTAGTCCGGGGAGCTCTGGGTGCGGGCCTAGGCGGAATCCGATGCGGGACGCAGCACGCAGGCGCCCGGGCGGGCGAACGGGACGAGCCGGAGCGGGTCGTCCGACAGCTCGTCGATCAGGCCTTGGTGAATGCTGCAGACGACCTGGGGGAGTTGGCGGGCGGTCGCCAACAGGGGACAGGTGCGCAGCTCGATGCCGTCGTCGGTGATCCGTGGGGTGAATCCTTGCGCGGCCAGGGTGGTGAGCAGTCCGGCGTCCGCGCGCCGGAGGCGGCGACCCCAGCGCCGGCCCAGTTCCTGGGCGGAGGCGACCGGGTCGGGACCGGTCGCGAACTGCTCGGCCAGCGCCGCGACGAGCGCCGAGCTGCCGTCCCAGGCGTCGTCCTGGCCGGCGACCTGGAGGCCGTCGATGGTGGCGCGGTAGGCCCGTGGCGGACGTCCCCGCCCCGCGCTCGGCGCCGGCTCTTCCATCGCGAAACCCTCGCTGACCAGGTGCTCGAGGTGCATCCGAACGCTATTCGGGTGGCCGCCCAGCTCGGCGGTCAGGGCCATGATGGTGACCGGCTCCTCGGCGGCAGCGAGACGGCGCAGTACCCGCATCGCCGCATCGCGCGGACGGTCGGTGCGAGCCGGCTGGGGGCCCAGCGCCGCGGTCCCCGGCGTCGCTGCGGGCTCGGCCGGACGCGGATCCGCGGCAGCCGGGTCGGGATCGCCCGGGATCGGCGCCGATGTGCTCATGGGGGCATCCTAGTGCTATTTTTTACATATAAACATGGAGAAAATGCGAGGATCTGTGTCCGACACCGCTCCGCCCCGTCCGCGGACCCCCGCCCGGCCGTCCGGACGTCGCAGCAGTGCCCGCGGCCGGCTGCTGCTGATGGTCCTCGGCGGGGTTTGTCTGGTCAGCGGGCTGAACGCGGGCCTGATCCGGCTCGAGGTGTGGGCGCCGGTGATCTCGGACCGGGCCGGCGATGTGCACGGACTGGTCATGGTGCTCGGCTTCCTCGGCACGCTGATCTCGCTGGAACGTGCGCAGTCGCTGGGACGGTCGTGGGGCTACCTGGCGCCGGCGCTGTACGGGGCGGGTGGGCTCGCGCTGCTCAGCCCGGCACCGCTGCTGCTCGGACAGTTGCTGCTGATCGAGGCCGGAGTGCTGTTCGTCGCGATCTATCTGGCCTTGTGGCGGCGCGCGCCACGGCCGTTGGTCGCCATCCAGGTGCTGTCGGCGGTGTTGGCGCTGGGTGGGGCGGTGGTCGCCACCCTCGTCGATGTCACCGTCGCGCTGCCCTGGCTGGCCGGTTTCGTGGTGCTCACCATCGCCGCCGAGCGGGCCGAACTCGCCCAGCTGGCGATGGGTCCCCGGGCGGATTCTGAGCTGCTCGGCCTAGCCGGGGCGCTCACGCTGGCGATCTTGGCCGCGCTGACATTTCCCGCGATCGGTCCGCGGCTGGTGGGTGGCGTGCTGCTGGCGATCGCGGTGTGGTTGCTGGCGCACGACGTGGTGCGGCGGCAGTTGCGGCTGTCCGGACAGCGCCGCTACCTGGCGGCCGCGCTGCTGGCGGGCTATCTGAATCTGGCCTTGGCGGGTGCCGTTCTGATTTGGTCTGGCTTGAGCACCGGCCGAGCCAGCTACGACGTGATCGTGCACGGCGTGTTCCTCGGTTTCGCGCTGTCGATGGTGATGGCGCACGCGCCGGTGATCCTGCCGGCGGTGCTGGGTCGGGCGTTGCCGTACCGACCGGTGCTGTGGTTGCCGCTCGGCTTGCTGCACGCCGGCCTGGTGCTTCGCTTCGCCGGCGCACTCGGTGGCTGGGACGTCGCCTGGCAGGCAGGTGGTGTGCTGACGGTGCTCGCCCTGGCGGCCTTCGTGGTGACCGCGACCACCCTGGTGGTGCGGCGATGAACAGTGTGGACGGAACCGGTCCCGGAGAGCGGAGCGAACTTGGCCCCGGGGAACCACAGATGTCCGGTGGCGGGGAGCTGTCGCCGGACGGGGGGAAGGGGCACGGTGGTCCGGCCGGGCCCGGTGATCGGCAGCGCGGTGGGTCGGAGGGCCACACCACGATCACCGGACGCCCGGTCGGACGCCGGCGCTCCCGTCTGCGCGATCTGCCGCTGATCGGCTGGCTGGCTGCGGCGATCGTGGTCGCTGTCGCGCACCGCTGGCTGCCGGACGCCAACTGGCTGATGCTGCACCTGGTGCTGCTCGGCGCGCTCACTCACGCCATCGTGGTGTGGAGCTTCCACTTCGCCCAGACGCTGCTGCGCTCGCCGGCGTCCGAGCGTGAAGCGGCCTGGCACAACCGGCGGCTCGGGCTGCTCACCCTCGGCGCGGCGGCGGTGTTGATCGGCGTGCCGACCACCTGGTGGCCGCTGACACTTGCTGGTGGGGTTCTGGTCGCCGTCGCGGTCGGCTGGCACGGACTGGTGCTGTGGGGCATGCTGCGCCGGGCGCTGCCGGCCCGGTTTCGGGTAACCGTCTGCTACTACCTGGGTGCTGCGGCATCGCTGCTTGTCGGCGTGACATTCGGGGTACTGCTGGCGCTGGGCTGGGAGGATCCCTGGCACGGCCGGTTGCTGGTCGCGCATGCCTTGGCGAACGTGCTGGGCTGGGTCGGGCTGACCCTGACCGGCACCCTGCTCACCTTGTGGCCGACCATGCTGCGCACCCGGATGGACGACGTCGCCGAACGCTGGACGCAGCAGGCGCTGCCGCTGTTCGGCGCCGCCATCGCAGTCTCCGTCGGGGGTGCGTTGGCCGGGCTGAGCTGGCTTTCCGCCGCCGGTGTCGGTCTCTACCTGGTGGCGATCGGGTCGTGGGGACGGGGGTTGTGGCGTCCGGCCCGAACCCGTCCGCCGCGCGAGTTCGCCTCCGCTTCGGTAGCTGTCGCGCTTGTCTGGTTGGTGATCGGACTGGCCTGGGCCGGCTGGCTGTTGGCCACCGCCCCGGACTGGACGGCGGTGCGCGAGGGCTTCATCTGGCCGGCCACGGTGCTGGGTGCCGGGTTCGCCGTCCAGGTGCTGTCGGGTGCGCTGTCCTACCTGTTGCCGTCGGTGCTGGGCGGTGGTCCCAGCGTCGTCCGGGCCGGACAGCAGTGGTTCAACCGGGCCGGATCCTTCCGGCTGATCGCGATCAACGGCGGGTTGCTGCTATGGCTGCTGCCCAGCCCGAGCTGGGTGAGGGTGACCGGGTCGCTGCTTGCGCTCGGCGCGGCAGCCGCGTTCCTGCCGCTGATGATCCTCGGGCTGAAGGCGAGCCTCGCCGCCCGGCGCGAACTGGCTGCGGCGGCGTCCGGTGTCGAACGGACGCCGGGCGCGACCCTCGCGGAGCCGGCTCAGCCTATGGCGGCAGCTTCGGCGGCTCGTCCGGGCGGTTCGCCAGGCGCGCGACGTCCGGAAGCGGAGCGACCCACCATCTTCACCGCCGGCCAACTGATCGCCGGTTTGACGGCGCTGGCTACGGCAGTTGTCATCGGCGTGGGTGTCGACCCGAGTGCGGCAGGCGCCGCGGGACCGGCGCCGACGGCGTCCGTCGCGGTGCAGCCGACCGGCGCAGTGGTACGCATCGAGGTCGCGATGGGTGACATGAAGTTCACTCCGTCCAGCGTCACCGTGCGGGCCGGCGACCGACTGGTGCTCAACCTGGTCAACACCGACACCACCACCCATGACGTGGTGATCGGCGATGCCCGCAGTGCGCGGATCGGCCCGGGCAAGCGCACCGAGCTGGACGCCGGCGTGATCGGTGCCAGCGTGCAGGGCTATTGCACGGTTGCCGGACATCGGCAGATGGGCATGGTGTTCGACGTCGTCGTCGAGGGTTCGGCGCCGGGTGCGCAGCCGTCGACCTCCGCTCCGGGGCATGAGCATGGCCAGGCGAGCCGCGGACCCGAGGCGAGTCTGGCGTCCGATCAGGTGGTCGATCCGGTGCTGCCGCCGCTCACCGGCGAGCGGGTGCATCGGCTGACGCTCACCGTGCGGGAGGTGCCGCTGCAGGTGGCGCCCGGCATCTGGCAGCGGCGCTGGACCTACAACGGACGCCCGATCGGTCCGACGCTGCACGGCCGGGTCGGTGATGTGTTCGACATCACCCTGGTCAACGACGGCTCGATGGGGCATTCGATCGACTTCCACGCCGGCTCGCTGGCGCCGGACCGTCCGATGCGCACCATCGAACCCGGCGAACGGCTGACCTACCGCTTCACCGCGACCAAGGCGGGGGTGTGGATGTACCACTGCTCGACACATCCGATGAGTGCACACATCGCCGCCGGAATGGCCGGCGCGGTGATAATCGAATCCGAGGGACTGCCGAAGGTCGACCGCTCGTATGTGCTGGTGCAGTCCGAGGCGTACCTGGCCGACGGGGCGACCACACCGGAGGCCGCGACCGAGGTGGACGCCGACGCGGTCGGTGCGCGGAACCCCGACTACGTGATGTTCAACGGCGTCGCCAACGGCTACGACCAGCACCGACTGGCCGCCCGAGTGGGGCAGCGGGTTCGGTTCTGGGTGTTGGACGTCGGACCCAACCGGCCCAGCAGCTTCCACATCGTCGGCGCCCAGTTCGACACCGTGTTCAGCGAGGGCAGCTACCTGCTCAAGCGCAGCCGGGACGCCTTCGGCGACCGCAACGGCGGCGCCCAGGCACTCGGTCTGCAACCCGCCCAGGGCGGATTCGTCGAAACCGTGTTTCTCGAGCCCGGCAACTACGCGCTGGTCAGCCACATCATGTCGGACGCCGAGCGCGGCGCCCACGGCTTCGTCCACGTCACCGGCGGTTGAGGATGTCGCCCCTTTCGCCGGATGAGCTCGTCGAGACCACACCGCTGTTGAGCTTGTCGAAACCGAGCGTGTCGAACCCCATGGCCTGTCCCAGGAAACCACCACCACTAGGAGGAACTCATGATCAACCCGATCGAGATCACGACCGCCGCCGGCTGCGGCTGCGGGGGCCACGACGCCGAAGCGCCTGTGTTCGACGTCCGCCCGGTTCCACACGCGATCCGGCACGCCGCGGTCTTCGGCGCCTTCGACGCCATCGGCCCTGGTCAGGCGCTGGTCCTGGTCGCCCCACACAACCCGCTGCCGCTGCTGGGCCAGCTCGCTGAGCGGGCCCGGATCGACGTGCGGTACCTGGCCGAGCAGCCCGGCGAGTGGCACCTGCGGATCACCCGCCGGCCACTGGACCCCACCGCCGGCTGAATCTGCCGACACAGCGAACGACCCTGCGGATATCAGCCGTCACCGCGGGCGCCCGCGGAGAAACGTGCGTTTTGGGGAAGGCTCTTCCTCTGAGTGCGAGCTCCCGCGCCGAAGTGAGCGTTATGGCCCGGCTGGGATCCCTCCATAACGCTCATTTCTGCGCGCATGGGCCCGGCGGGCGCCGACGTCCAGCTCATAACGAGCGTTTCTCGGCGTCGAGTCGCTTCGGAGGGTCTCGAGAGGCACGTTTGCTGACCGCCGGAGAAGATTCGACGTAGCTCTACCAGCGAGACACCACACTGAAAAGGCGCTTCCTTAGGAACGGCTTTGGTGAGCGCGGCTAGGGGGTTGTGCCTGGGCGACCAGACGGGCGCGGGCCCGGGCGGCACCGGCCACCAGCTCGGCCAGGGAGGCCTCGACCTCGGGCCAGCCGCGGGTCTTCAGTCCGCAGTCCGGGTTCACCCAGAGCCGCTCGGGCGGCAGCACCGCCAGGGATGCGTCGAGCAGGGCGTCCACCTCGTCGGCGCTCGGCACCCGCGGGGAATGGATGTCAATGGATGTCCCACACGCCCGGGCCGACCTCGCTCGGGTAGCCTGCCTCGGCGAGCTCGGCCACCACCTCGCCCTTGGACCGGGACGCCTCCATCGAGATCACGTCGGCGTCCAGGGCGATGATGGCGTCCATCACGTCGCCGAACTCGGCGTAGCACATGTGGGTGTGGATCTGAGTGTCGTTGCGGACGCCGCTGACCGACAGCCGGAACGCCTCGGTCGCCCAATCCAGGTACTCCGCCCAGTCCCGGCGACGCAGCGGCAGGCCCTCGCGCAACGCCGGCTCATCGACCTGGACGATCGGCAGCCCGGCCGCCTCGAGATCGACCACCTCGTCGCGCAGCGCCAGCGCCACCTGCCGGGCGGTCACCGACTCCCGCTGGTCGTCGCGGACGAACGACCACTGCAGAATCGTGATCGGCCCAGTCAGCATGCCCTTCATCGGCCGGTCCGTCTGCGCCGCGGCGAACGCCGACCAGCCCACCGTCATCGGTTCCGGACGGGCCACGTCGCCGAACAGCACCGGCGGCTTCACACAGCGCGAACCGTAGCTCTGCACCCAGCCGTGCGAGGTGGTGGTGAAGCCGTCCAGCTTCAGCCCGAAATGCTCCACCATGTCGGTGCGCTCGAACTCACCGTGCACCA
>JBGAJF010000028.1:0-38958 GCA_044225075.1 Micropruina sp.
GGCCCGAGGAGTCCACCTCGTTCTCGCGAGCCGGGAAACTCAGCATCGCCGGACGCGCCTCGAGCCGTCCGCCACCGGCCAGACCGAGACTGCCCAGATCGGTGCGGTTCAGGTTGTAGGCGACCAGCTCGGGATAGAAGTCCTTCAACTGTCGCAATCCGACGATGACGAACCTAGCGCCGTCGACGCAGGCGCCCGCGGTCATGCTGGGCGAGGCCAACGCGGTGGGCCGGACGGCGCCGACCGCCGTGGGCAGCTGAAGATTCACCGCCGGATCGCCGACCAGCAACTCGGAGCCGACCAGTTCGGCGACGTAGCTCGCCGACGAACCGACCAGGTCCGCGTCCAGGAACCCATAAGGATGGCCGGGATTCGCCTCGGCGAACCCGGCCAGGGCGTCCAGCGGCCGCTCGACCCGATCAGGGCCGTAGCCGAGGATGTCGATCGTGCCCTGGGAGAGCTGCAACCCGCCGGTGCCCTTGGCCAACAGGGCCACAGAGGCACCGGCCCGGGCCAGCCGAATGGCTGCGACCAATCCGGCGACACCGGCTCCGATCACCACGACGCGGGTCATCACACGACCTCCTCATGAGTCGGGCCGGGCAGATGCTCGACGTCCAACGTGCCCTGGAAGATCCAGTTGTCCAGCGCGGTCTGCCGGACCTGGTCGCCGTACAGGATCGGCCAACCCGGTGGCCCGCTCGATGTCGATGTGTTCGGACTGCAGCGCCACACCGGTGGCCCGCATCGAGCAGAAACCGCCCTGACAAGGGCCCATGCCGAGTCGCAGCTGGCGGCGCAGGTCGTCGAAGCTGCCCTTGGGCTGATCGGCCAGAGCCCGGGTGAACATGCCCTTGCTCATCAGCTCGCACTCGCAGAGGATCTGGTCCTCGGTGCGGTCGTGCTCACGCTCCTCGAGCCGGTGGGTGATGACGTAATTCTTCTTGTCCTCCGAGCCGGGCACCTGCTCGTTGGCCGTGGTGCACGGACGGCTCTCGCCCAGCTGGGCGCACATGGCGTTCACCACGTTCTCGGCCATCAGCCGGTAGGTGGTCAGCTTGCCGCCGGCGATGGTGAGCAGGCCCTTCAGGCCGTCGCGTTCGGAGTGGTCGATGATCGACATGCCGCGGCTCATGTGCCGGGTGTCGCCGGAGCCGACCCGAGAGTCCTTGACTAGCGGACGCGCACCCGCCCAGGCGTGGATGGCGCGCGCGTTGCGGAAGCCGGGCACCAGCAGTTCGCCGCAGTCCATCATCTGCTGAACCTCGTCCCAGGCAATCTGCAGCTTGTCCGGGTCGTCGGCCTTCTGGTCGGTGGTGCCGATGATGCAGACGGTGTGTACCGGCACCAGGATGTCGCCGTCGGCGGGGTAGGTGAGCCGGTTGATCACCGAGTTGGTGAGCCGGTGGTTCATCGCGATCATGATGCCGGCGCCGGGCACCACCTGGACGTCGGGGCAGCCTGCCATGTGGGCGATCTGACCGCCCCAGGCGGCGGCGCAGTTGAGCACGAAATTGGTGTTGATCCGGACTTCTTCGCCGGTCTTCTCGTCGGTGCAGACCACCTGCGAGACCCGGTCGCCGTCGCGCTCGATCTTCGTCACCCGGTGATAGGTGAGGATCTGCGCGCCATACAGCTTGGCCGAGTTGGCGGCGCTCCAGACCAGCTGCCAGCCGTCGACCGAGCCGTCCTCGACCTTGAACGCGCGCGAGATCTTCGGGTTGACCCGCGGCTCGGCCTTCAGCACCTCGGCGGTCGACACCTCTTCGAACGGCACCTTGGTGTCGGTTGCGCCCTTCGCCCAGTCGTCGCCCCAGGCCGGGTCGTCGACGTGGGTGGCGACGAAGTAGCCGCCGGTGCGCTCCACGGCGTGGGACTGGATGCGGGTGACGATGGCGTTCTCTTCGGCACACTCGGTGGCCGAGTGTGGATCGCTGACCACGTAACGTCCGCCGGAGTGCAGCAGGCCGTGGTAGCGACCGGTGGTGCCCTGGCCGAGGTCGGCCCGGTCGACGAGGATCGCCGAGTAGCCGCGCATCGCGACATCGCGCACGACCCCTGCTCCGGTGGAGCCGCCACCTACGACCACGACGTCTGCGGAGAGAGTTTTCACGTGATCCTCCGATCGACCGACGCGGCGCACGTCCTCCGCGACGACGCGTCAATGGGCCTCTTGATCGGACCCCCGATCCCTCGCGGTGACCGCCTCAGGCGCCCGAATGACCGCACGCTACCCGAGCCTTGTCGGCCTCTGATACGTCTTTCCCGTCGCATTATGAGCAGGATTTTCTTGCATTTTTCGGGACGATAACGGCGGTTGTGGTGAGTTTCGACACCGATGCGGGGAAGATGTTCCGTCGCCGATGGCGAGGCGCGCTGTGTCGGCGTAGGGTCTGCGCATGGACGCGCCCGAGATCGCGCCGGCCGTCAGTGCCGGCGTCCGTCAGCGTCGTCGAGCGGTCGCGACGATGGTCGTGATGGCTGCGGTCGGATTGGTGTTCATCGGCCTCGCGGTCTCGGTCAGCATCAGCCGGGGCGGTTCATGGTGGGGCCCGCTGATCCCGGTGCTGGTCACCGGGGTGTTGGTCTGGCTGATCCTACGAAGGATGGGACGCCGCGGGCGCTGAGCCGCGTCCGCCGACTTCGGCCAGGCTCAATCGGTGGCGCATCAGCACCACCTGATAGGGATTCCAGGTCGACAAGGTGTAGCGCAACACCAGTTGGTTGCCGTCCAGCCGGGTATCGAAGATGTACGGCGCGTAGGCGGCGCCGGTCGAACCCGCCTGTTGCCGGAAGACCGCGTCGCCCACCGGATCGCTGCCGTCGGCCGAAGCGCGGATGAAGCGGCGGGCGAGTTCGGGCGGGTGCATGGCGTCGGCTATCCAGTCCAGCAGGCGCAGTCGGGGTGACCACGGCCCGCACGGCTCGGCGGCGGTGCGCAGCAGCACCGCCGCGCCGGCCGGGTCGTCCGGGCCCGCCATGGTGAGCATCAGGTAGCGCTCGATCGCCGGCACCCAGCGCACCGAGAGTTCGCCGAGAGAGCCCGGCGTCAGCAGTGGCCGGGCGTCCGACTCCAGCGGCGACCAGCGGCCAGGACCAGCCCAGTATTCGACGGCGGTCAGGAACGGCCGGGCGTCGCCCCGGCGCAGTGCTGCCGAGAGGCCGGCGCAGCGTAGGTCGACCCGGGCCAGTCGGACGTCGTCGGCGCGGTAGGTCCCGGTACCCCAGAGCAGCAGCCAATCCCCCCGCCGTTGCACGGACACGTTGATGAAGCGGTGGTCGGAGAAGGTGGCCAGCAGCCGGAAGTCGATCGGACGCCGCCGCTGGGCGGGTTCGATCGCCAGATCGGACGGCGTGGCCCGGCCCAGCACACTGCGGCCCATCGGCTGCGCGTCGCGGAAGTGGTCGGAGGTGAAGAACGCGTACAGCTCGCCGTCGAGGCTGAAGGCGTCCAAGGGCACGTCGTACTCGCGCATCGTGGCGCGCCCTCCGCGCCGGCCCAGCCCTCCGCGCACCCTCAGGGGAGCGCCGTGGAAGCGCACCCGCGGCAGGTCGGCTTCCGGATCGAGCACCTCGGCGATGGAGTCCCGGGTGCCGAGCCAGGGACGCTTGGACCAGTGGGTGTCGCCGAACAGCAGGAAGGTTCGCCCGGCGTGATCAAATCGGACGCCGAGGTCGGTGCCCCGCACGCCTGAGAGCGACTCCGACGATGAGAGCGTCCGGCCCAGCCCGGACGGCTGACTGTCGCGCTCACCGCTGACCTGCGCCACCTTCGCCGAGCGTTCCCGGGCGTTCAGAACCGGTTCGTGATCGGCCAGCCGCAGGCAGGCGTGCCGAATCCAGCGGACGCCGTCCGAGCGCGCCTGCCGGTGGAGGTGGTAGATCGAATCGTCCACCTGGACCAGCGCCTGCACCCAGCCACCTCGCAGCCGGGAGGCCGTGGTGGCTACGGCTGCCACCACGCCGGAGCCCCACTCGCGGGGGTCGGCCGGGCCGTCCCACGGGGGGCGCTCACCGCCGGCCGATGGCCGGTCGAGAGGACCGAGTCGTCGCCAACGCAGTGGCCTGGGATCGTTCACCGCCCAGGCGTAGCCGACCAGGCCCTCCGCTTCCGGGACGAAGGCGAGCAGTTCGTGGGCGGCGGTGCCGGGCCGTCCCTGCTGAATGAGGACGGCCGGCCCGAGGGCGGCGGTGCTAATAGCGTCTCCGCGCAGCCACGGGTTGTCCGGACGCCGCTGGCCGCTGAAGTAGTGATGAATGGTCAGCGTGCCGTCGCCGTTGCGGCTGCCGATCACCGCCTCCAGCCGGTGCGGGGCGTTCGGCAGAGTCCACGCCGTCGGCCGATCATCGGATTCCAGCAGGGAGCCGGGACCGATCAGTGCCGGCCCACCCATCGCCATCACAGTCGGGCCAGCACAGTGCGAGCGGTGCCCTCGTCGATCACCAGGTCGGTCGTCGTCCCCGCCCGCAGCGCACCGATCACCGCGGCGGCTCGGGACGGGTCGGCAACGACGCAGAACCGGCGGGCCACCTGGCCCAGTTCGGAGGGGGTGAGGCCGGTTGCCCGGGCATTGAAGTCGATGTCGGTCCACGAGCCGTCCTCGCGCAGCAACACCGTCGAGACATCGCCGACCACGCCGTCTGCCGCCAGCCGCCGCACGTCGTCGTCGTCCAGGTAGCCGGACGAGTAGACGTGGGAGGGCACATGGGCGTTGATACAGCCCACCCCGAACACAGCGACGTTCATCCGGTGCTGCAGGGCGACCACGTTCTGCACCGAGCGCTCTCGCCACATGGCTCGTTTCGTGCTCGCATAGTCGAAGAAGGCCGGAACCGGGAAGTAGACGACTCGGGAGTTGAAGGCGTCGCCGACGGTGGTCAGGATCTCGCCGACATAGGGAATGCCCGACGACCATTGGTTGCTGCCGCCGTTCATCTGGACGACGGTGGCGCCGACCACCGGGCGAGGCAGCAGGTGACGGACCACCTGTGAGGTGGTGACTCCCCACGCCACCCCGATTACGTGGTTGTCCTCGACGGATTCCGACACCAGGCGTCCGGCGACCCGCGCCACATGGTCGAGCCGGCGTCCGTCGGAGGCGCCGTCCCGGACGGCGACGAGGTGCACCCGGACGCCGAACGAGCGGGTCAGCGCGGCGGCCAGCGGAGAGCGCGAGCCGTTGTGGTGCGCCAGGCTGATCCGCACCAAGCCCGAACCGCGGGCCTGTTTCAGCAGCCGACTGATGGTTGAGCGGGACAGGCCGAGCTGGCGGGCGATCGATTCCATCGTCTCGCCCTGGAGGTAGTAGCGGGAGGCCGCTTCGTACATGTCGTCGTAGCGCTCGTTCATTCGCTCTCCATCTGCCTGCACGTTCGTGCACAGGCCTAGCGCATGTGTTCGGGCCTGGCAAGACTTATGGGGACGGTCGGCCGCGGACGGCCGTCCGGAGGCTGGTCGCATGGTTGCGTCCAGTACTCCGGCACCCTCCCCGCCTGCCGTCGATCCATCCGATTGGCGCAGTAGGAAACGGGGGCCGGTGATCCCGGTCCCAGCATTGCGGCATCGCGTGCGGTGCCTGAAGGGAGTCATAGTGAATCTCGCAACCATCTTCCTCTCCGAAGTCGTCGGCACGGCCATGCTGGTGCTGCTCGGCGCTGGCGTGGTTGCCAACAACATCCTGCCGAAGAACAAAGGCAACGGCGGCGGGTTCCTGATGGTCAACTGGGGCTGGGGTCTCGCGGTCTTCGCGGGCGTCTTGGTCTCGTACAAGTCGGGCGGGCATCTGAACCCGGCCGTCACCCTGGGGCTGGCGGCATCCGGAGTTCAGGAGTTCGTCCCCGGTATTCCCGTCAACCTGGCGTCCATCGCCACCTATCTGAGCGCCGAGATGGTCGGTGCCTTCCTGGGTGCAGTGCTGGCCTGGCTGGCGTACAAGAAGCAGTTCGACGAGGAGGCCCCGGCCGGCTTCAAGCTGGGCGTCTTCTCGACCGGCCCGGAGATCCGCAGCCCGCTGTGGAATGTGGTCACTGAGGCCATCGGCACCTTTGTGCTGGTGTTCGTGGTGCTCGCCGCCGGCCATTGGGGCGATTCGAACACCCACACCCCGGCCGGTCTCGGCTGGCTCGGAGCGCTGGGCGTCGCGCTGCTGGTGGTTGTCATCGGCACCGGTCTCGGCGGACCCACCGGGTACGCCATCAACCCGGCACGTGACCTCGGTCCGCGCATCGCCCATGCCGTCCTGCCGATCCCGAACAAGGGCTCCTCCGACTGGGGCTACGCCTGGGTCCCGGTCGTCGGCCCGATCATCGGCGGCGTCCTGGCCGGAGTCTCCTCCGGCTTCCTCCTGCCGGCCTGAGGCCGGCCCAACCCAACCCCGGCTCCCGACGGCAGGCAGGCAATCGCTGGCCTTGCCGTCTGGGACCGGGCACCATGTACGCAAGCCGCTACAAAGATGTGGAAAGGAACACAATGGCTGAGAAGTACGTTCTCTCGATCGATCAGGGGACCACGAGTTCACGCGCGATCGTCTTCAACCATGAGGGCCGGATCGTCGGTTCGGGTCAGAAGGAGCACGAGCAGATCCTCCCCAAGGCGGGATGGGTCGAACACAACGCGATCGAGATCTGGGAGAACATCCGCGGGGTAGTCGGCATCGCTCTTGCCGATGCCGAGGTGAACAAGGAGAGCCTCGCGGCGGTCGGTGTTACCAATCAGCGCGAGACCACCCTGGTGTGGGACAAGAACACCGGCGAACCGGTGTACAACGCGATCGTCTGGCAGGACACCCGGACCGCCAAGATCGTCGAGGAGCTCGGTGGCGGCGATCAGAACAAGTACAAGGACCGTGTCGGTCTGCCGCTGGCCACCTACTTCTGCGGCCCCAAGGTGAAGTGGATTCTCGACAACGTCGAGGGCGCCCGCGAGCGCGCCGAGGCCGGCGACCTGATCATGGGCACCATGGACACCTGGGTGATCTGGAACCTCACCGGCGGTGTCAAGGGCGGTGTGCACATCACCGATGTGACCAACGCGTCCCGCACCATGCTGATGGACCTGAAGAGCCTGTCCTGGGACGCCGACATCGCCGCCGACATGGGCATCCCGATGTCGATGCTGCCGGAGATCAAGTCCTCCTCGGAGGTCTACGGGCACGGGCGTGCGGCCGGCCTGCTCGAGGGTGTGCCGATCGCCGGTGACCTGGGCGACCAGCAGGCGGCCACGTTCGGCCAGGCGGCGTTCGAGGTGGGCATGGCCAAGAACACCTACGGGACCGGCTGCTTCATGATCATGAACACCGGTGAGGAGATCGTGCCGTCGAAGAACGGCCTGCTGACCACGGTGTGCTACCAGATCGGTGACAGCAAGCCGATTTACGCACTTGAGGGTTCGATTGCGCTGGCCGGCTCGCTGGTGCAGTGGCTGCGCGATCAGCTGGGCATCATCTCCGCGGCCCCCGACGTCGAGGATCTGGCGGCCGACGACAACGGCGGCATCTATTTCGTGCCGGCGTTCTCGGGCCTGTTCGCGCCGTACTGGCGCTCGGACGCCCGCGGTGCGATCGTCGGCATGACCCGGTTCGTCGACAAGCGTCACTTCGCCCGCGCGGCGCTGGAGGCGACCGCCTACCAGACCCGCGAGGTGCTGGACGCGATGGAGGCCGACTCTGGCGTGAAGCTCGCCGAGCTCAAGGTCGACGGCGGCATGACGATGAACGAGACCCTGATGCAGTTCCAGGCCGACCAGGTGGGCGTGCCGGTGATCCGTCCCGTGGTCGCCGAGACCACCGCGCTCGGTGCGGCCTACGCCGCCGGCATCGCGGTGGGTTACTGGAACGGCGAGCAGGACGTCATCGACAACTGGGCCGAGGCCAAGCGCTGGGAGCCGAAGATGGACGAGGGCGAGCGCGACCGGCTCTACCGGCAGTGGAAGAAGGCCGTGACCCGCACCTTCGACTGGGTGGACGACGACACCGCGCAGTAGTTCGGACGAGAAGTAGCTGGACGAGAACGACCCGGCACCGGAGCTTCCGGTGCCGGGTCGTTCTGCTGCTGTCGAACGGTTCGCCGGTGGGTCGACTCAGTCGTCGCGGACGGTGTGCTCGGTCCAGAGCGCGGAGTGTGGCTTGTCGACGTCGGGCACGCCGGCGTCCGGCTCGACCCGGCTGGCTCGACGAAGTTCCACCTCGTTGGCGATCGTGGCGCGCAGTCGGGCGCGCACGTCGTCCGGACAGGACGGCGGTGGTGCGATGTGCAGGAAGCGGCTGACCGTCTCCTCGGAGATCATGCGTGCTCCCTCGGCCGGTGACCCTAGGTTGGACGCGGCGGCCGCGTCATCGGTTCCCATTTCAGTCCTCCTGGTTGAGGTGCTGCAGCAGGGCGGCGAGCCGGGCCCGTCCGCGTGAGCAGCGGCTCTTGACGGTGCCCGGCGCACAGCCGAGGATACGTGCGGCCTGGTCCATCGAGTAACCCTCCAGGTCGATCAGCACGAGGGCTGCGCGCTGGTCGGCACCGATCCGCTGCAGGGCGGCGGCGACCTCGTCGGCGAGGCCCGACCGGATCGCTGCCGCTTCGGGGTCGTCCTGCGTCGATGCGAAGAGCAGTGAACGGTCGGTGTCTTCGGGCAGCGGCTCGGCGGCGCGAACCTTGATCCGGCGCAACCGGTCGAAGCATGCGTTGAGCACGATCCGGTGCAGCCAGGTGGTGACCGCGGCGTCGCCGCGGAAGTCCGAGGCGCGCCGGAAGGCGGAGATCATCGCGTCCTGGAGGGCGTCGGCGGCATCCTCGGGACGATTCATCACCCGGATCGCGATGCTCCACAGCCGGTCGGCGTGACGTTCCATCAGTGTGTTGAACGCATGGTCGTCGCCGGCGACGTGAGCGGCGAGCAGCTGAGCGTCGGTGGGTTCGGCGGTCATGCTGGCACTTCGCGCAGACGAGCAGATCGGACGAACACGTTCCTGAGGCTAGCGGAGAGGCGCCGGTCCCCGGTTCCCGCCTGCCACGATGGGAAGGTTCGCCCAACAGGATGGGTGTGAGTTGAGGAGGTGCCGTGCTGCTCGAGGAGCTGAAACCCGGAATCCACCTGGATGGCTTGATCCCCGGCCAGAGCGTGATCGTGCTCGCGGCACAGTGGCACGGGACGTCCGCGATCGAGATCACCTACAAGGACGCCGGCGGCCGGCTGGACCAACAGGTAGTCTTCCGCGCCGACGAGGACGGTCTTCGAGCGGCGGCCGGGACCGTCCGGACCTTCGATGCGCCGGCCAACGACTTCAAGCTAGCGGCCGAGGCGCAGCGGATCTCGCTTGCCGGGCTGTTCGATCCGATGCTTGCGGTGGCGACCAGCGACGTCCGGCCGCTGCCCCATCAGATCCGGGCGGTCTACGGCGAACTGTTGCGCCGGACGCCACTGCGCTTCCTGCTCGCCGATGACCCGGGTGCCGGCAAGACGATCATGGCCGGCCTGTATGTCAAGGAACTGGTCCTGCGCGAGGACGTGAAGCGATGCCTCATCGTGGCGCCCGGGGGTTTGGTCGAGCAGTGGCAGGACGAGCTGCTCTTCAAGTTCGGGCTGTCGTTCGATCTGCTCACCAACCAGTCGATCGACGCCGGCGTGAATCTGAACGTCTTCGAGAGCCGTCCGCTGCTGATCGCCCGGATGGACCAGTTGTCGCGAAACGACGAGCTTCGTGCCCAGTTGGCCGATTCCGAATGGGATCTGGTGATCGTCGACGAGGCGCACCGGATGGGTGCGCACTACTTCGGCGGGAAGTTGGCCAAGACCAAACGCTTCCAGTTGGGCGAGCTGTTGGGATCGGTCACCCGGCATCTGCTGCTGATGACCGCTACTCCGCACTCGGGCAAGGAGGAGGACTTTCAGCTGTTCCTGACCCTGCTCGACCGGGACCGGTTCGAGGGCAAGCGGACGGCGAGCGTCGACACCAGCGACGTGATGCGCCGGATGGTGAAAGAGGATCTGCTCACCTTCGAGGGCCGCAAGCTGTTCCCGGAGCGGATCGCGGAGACCGTCCCCTACCGGCTGACGGCGTCCGAGGAGGCACTCTACGAACAGGTCACCGATTACGTCCGAGACGGGATGAACCGCGCCGAGCGGGTCGGCGGGCAGCGCCGCAACACCGTCGGTTTCGCGCTCACCGTGCTGCAACGGCGGTTGGCCTCAAGTCCCCAAGCGATCCACGCCAGCCTGGCGCGGCGCTCGAAACGGCTCGAACGCCGTCGTCAGGAGATCATCAGCGGAACCTTCGTCGAGAGCGAGCCGTCGGTCGACCTGAGCGAGCTGGACGCCGACGACTTCAATGCGGCCGAGATCGAGGACCTGGAAGAGGAATTGCTGGACGCCGCGACCGCCGCTCAGACCCTCGGTGAGCTGGACGCCGAGCTACGCGAACTCGCCTCGTTGACCGCTGAGGCCAAACGGTTGCGGGACAGCGGCGCGGACCGCAAGTGGAGCGAGCTGTCGACGATCCTGCATGACAACGTGCTCACCCCGCATCCGGACGGGGCACCGCGCAAGCTGATCGTCTTCACCGAGCATCGGGACACCCTCGACTACCTGACCTTCCGGATTCGCTCGCTGATCGGTCGTCCGGACGCGGTGCAGGCGATCCATGGCGGCGTCCGGCGTGGCGAACGGCGGGCCATCACCGAGGAGTTCAGCAAGAACAGCGGGTGCCAGATCCTGATCGCCACGGACGCCGCCGGGGAGGGCCTGAACCTGCAGGCGGCCCATCTGATGGTGAACTACGACCTGCCGTGGAACCCGAACCGGATCGAGCAACGCTTCGGCCGCATTCATCGCATCGGCCAGGAGGAGGTGTGCCGGCTGTGGAACCTGGTGGCCACGAACACCCGGGAGGGCGAGGTGTTCGCGCGGTTGCTGTTCAAGGTCGAGGAGCAGCGCCGGGCCTACGGCGGTAAGGTCTTCGACGTCCTCGGGGAGGCGTTCAGCGAGACCCCGCTGCGCACGCTGCTGTTGGACGCCATCCAGTACGGCGAGCAACCAGACGTGCGGGCCAAGCTGAATGAGGTCATCGACCGATCGGTCGGCGACGGGTTGGTCGGACTGCTGCAGGAACGGGCGCTCGCGGCTCAGCACCTCGCCGAGGCGGACGTCGATGCGTTGCGGGCGGCGATGGACGAGGCACGAGCGCGCAGACTGCAGCCGCACTACATCGAACTGGCGTTCAAAGCCGCGTTCGCAAGGCTGGACGGCCGGATCGCCCGGCGCGAGAAAGGCCGCTACGAGATCGCTCACGTGCCCGCCGCCGTGCGGACGGCTGGACGCGGACCGATCGCGACCCGCTACGACCGAGTGGCTTTTGATCTGGATCGGGTGAGTCCTGAGGGCATGCAGCGGGCCGATCTGCTGGCACCCGGCCATCCGCTGCACGACGCGGTGATGGGGCTGGCGATCAAGCGGTTCGGCGGTGCACTGGAGAGTGGCACGGTGCTGGTATCGGCGTCTGTGGAGGAGCCGAAGCTGCTGGTGGGCGTGCTGGAGGAGGTCGGCGACGCAACCGGCGAATCGATCGCGCGGCGCTTCGGCTACGCCTTCATCGACGCCGGTGGTGTCGTGACTCCGGCTGGTCCGGCGCCGTACCTGGACTGCGTCGCTGCACCGGAGTCGTCGGAGATCGACGCGGCACGGCGCTGGCCCTGGCTGAACGGTGCCGAGGATGCTGCCGCCAGCTGGATCATTGCCAATCAGCTGCCCGGCTACCTCGCGGAGGTGCAACCGCGGAGGGCGGCGGAACTGGACAAGACACGTGCCCTGGTCACGCAGCGCCTGGTGAGCGAGCGGGAGCGGCTGGCCATGGAGTCCGCGGTGGCGTCCGAGAAGGAGCGAGCGGGCGATCGTCCGAGGGAGTCGTCCGAGAGTTTGCATCGCAAGGCACTCGACCTTGATGAACGTTTGACCAAGCGGTTGGCGCTGCTGGATCGGCAGGCTATGGTCTCGGACGACCTGCCGGCCGGCACGCCGCTGCACGCCAAGGAGACCAAGGAGGTGGAGCGTCGCGGGGTCGAGCTGGTGCTGGCCTGCGAGCGTCGATTGGGCCGTGAGCCGGTCGAGCAGGCGTTCAACAACAAGGGATTCGACATTCTGTCGACCGCGGTCGACGGCGAGGTGTTCCGGATTGAGGTCAAGGCGCGGATCGACGGTGCGAGCGACTACTTCGTCACGCATAACGAGGTGATGCTGGGCAAGAACGCCGCCCCTCGGTACCGGTTGGCGCTGGTCCGGGTGGATCCGCGTGGTCCTGGGCACGACCAGGTGCGGTATCTGGCGGATCCGTTCGCCACGACCGAACTCGGCGGATTCGATGCGACCGGCGTCCGCGGCGACTGGGGGAAGTCGTGGGCTAAGGGATGTGTCGTCCGGTGACCGGGTCCTTGGCGTTGTTCCGGTTGTGCTCGATGTTCTGGATCTGATTGCGGGCGATGCCCGTCCGATGGGCCAGTTCCTCCTGGGTGAGGCCGCGATCTTCCCGCAGCGCTCGTACCTTTTCGCCGAATAGTCGAGCCGCCTCGACATAGGACTGGAGCGGCTCGGGGCGGGGCACGTGCCCACCTTGATGGGCATGCGATAAGTAATCCGCCCAACATGTTGGGCATTAACGAATCGCCTAGTCAGGCCGCGAGTCTTGAGAATCTCAGGTCCACCAGGAACGGCAGGAAGGCCGGTTCGTGGGGCAGGTCTGGGGCTCGGCTGTGGTGCTGGTGGCCGGTGGGCGTTCGGATCATGCTGGTGCCGTCGGGCTGGACGGTGTGTCGCCAGCCGGGGTGCTCTTTGAGTTGGTTGCACCGTTCGCACAGGCCTTGGCCGTTGGCGAGGCTGGTGGTTCCGCCGGCGTGGACCGGGGTGATGTGGTCGATGTGCCGGATCGGTGCCCCGCACCAAGGCGTCCGGCAGACCTCGTCGCGGGTATTAATGAAGGTCTTCATTGCCTTGGGGAAGTGGCGCCGGGCCGATTCCATACCAACAAGTTGCCCGCTCTCGGGCCTGATGTAGAGCCGGCGGACCCAGGCCCGGTTGTTGCCGATGGCGTCGGCGGCGAGTCCGCGGGCGATGGTGGCAGGGATGGGCCGATGGGCCAGTTCCTCCTGGGTGAGGCCGCGATCTTCCCGCAGCGCTCGTACCTTTTCGCCGAGTAGTCGAGCCGCCTCGACATAGGACTGGAGCGGCTCGGGGCGGGGCACGTGCCCACCTTGATGGGCATGCGATAAGTAGTCCGCCCAACACGTTGGGCATTGGCGAATCGCCTAGTCAGGCCGCGGGTCTTGAGAATCTCAGGTCCACCAGGAACGGTAGGAAGGCCGGTTCGTGGGGCAGGTCGGGGGCTCGGCTGCGGTGCTGGTGGCCGGTGGGCGTTCGGATCATGCTGGTGCCGTCGGGCTGGACGGTGTGTCGCCTGCCGGGGTGCTCTTTGAGTTGGTTGCACCGTTCGCACAGGCCTTGGCCGTTGGCGAGGCTGGTGGTTCCGCCGGCATGGACCGGGGTGATGTGGTCGATGTGCCGGATCGGTGCCCCGCACCAAGGCGTCCGGCAGACCTCGTCGCGGGCCTCGATGAAGGCCCTCATGGCCTTGGGGAAGTGGCGCCGGGCCGATTCCATACCAACAAGTTGCCCGCTCTCGGGCCTGATGTAGAGCCGGCGGACCCAGGCCCGGTTGTTGCCGATGGCGTCGGCGGCGAGTCCGCGGGCGATGGTGGCAGGGATGGGTCCGTGGTCGTTCACGCGGGCCGGGGTGTTGCTGTCACCGAGGAGCGCTTCGTCGGTAATCACCAGTTGGATCTCGACGTCGACCTCGCCTGCTTCTTCCTCGCCGGTGACTCGGGCGACGAGCGTGTCGGCCATCACTTGGTTCTTGGACCGTTCATCGCCGGCAGCGCGGGCGGTGTCGGCGGCGGCGGTGAGGGCAGCGTAGGCGGCGACGCCTTGAGCGACGGGCAGTAGTGCCGAGACGCGAGTCATGCAATCGGGTGCGGGCCGGATGGTGACGTTCCGGTCGGCCACGGCTTGCCCGATGCGGGCAGTCACGCTGTGCGGGTCTAGTTCGTAGGCGAGCTTCCGGGCTTCGGCAGCAAGCTGTCGGGTGGATAGTTCGGCCAGCTTCGGCCCGAGTTCGGCATCGACCACGGCACGGTGGATCCTCGACAGGCACGCCGTTTCCCGAGGCCAGCTTCGGCCCGAGTTCGGCATCGACCACGGCACGGTGGATCCTCGACAGGCACGCCGTTTCCCGAGCAAGCACGGTGGTGTGCCATTCGGAGACCTCCCCAGCGCTGAATGCGGCCATCGCGTGTGGCATTTCGGAGGTGAGCACGGTGGCCAGGCCGACCAGGGTGCTGGCTCGGTGGGGTGATTCGTGCCGGGCCAACCCGACCTCCCCAGCAACCGAGGCCGGCACTCGCTTCACGTTGCGACTCTCAGCGCGGGCTTCGGCTTCCCGCACTTGGCGCAGCTCCACCGTGAGCCGTGCCTGGGCGGCTGCGGCGGCATTCTTGAGCCGCTCCAGCTGCCGCATCTGATCGATCAGCTCGACAGGATCGCCACAGGCAAGGCCAGCCACCTCGTCCACCACCGTGGCGAGTGCGGCTGCGTCGAGCCGGATGAGATCCTCCATGCCTCTATGATAATAGATCAAATGTACTAATACAAGAGGTCTGATCAAGATACTTGCGATCGTGACCGATACGGCCGACGGCCGCTGTAGCTTCAGCCTGCCAGCTGGCGCTGACAGTTCTTGAGCCTGCAGTCGAGGCGTGCTTCAACCGACGAGAGGCAGCCCCCTCGCTAGCGCAGGAAGATCGTGTCAAGGTGCCACTCGATTGCCGCCCTGTCGGGGCGGTTGGCGGGGGCGTGCGGCACGTTGATCACGCGTCCCGCTCGTTCGTAGAACTCTTGGCCGTTGCCCCAGTCCTGACGTAGCCGAGGGCTGACCTGAAGCTCGTGGCGCGTGTTGACGCTGAGGTAGCCGAGATCGAAGAGGGTGTGCACATCCGAGCGCAGCAGAAGGCCGTTGTCGAGGCGGTTCTCGCCGGCCAGACTGACAGGCCGGATGTGCGCGGCCTCCAGGGTGGGTTGGATGTGGTTGCCGGTGATCGCACAGCGGCGCTCGTAGGAGGTCAGCACGAGTCCCTTGAATGCCCGCTGCCCGACCCGCGCCTTCATAAGGCGGTCGCGTCCGAACACAGGTCCGGGCACGGTGGTAGGCGCGCCGGTCCCGTCGTTGATTCGGATCTCGGCCCGGCGGAGCATGGTCTCGAACATCAAGTCCACGTGTGCGCCGGCACCCAGCAGGTCATAGCCCTTGAAGCGAACGATGTTCTTCGCAAAGTCACTGGGCGCCGCGAGCGTCTCCTCGGGCGAGAGGAAGAACAAGTCGCGTAGCAGCACGCAGCCGATCGACGCGCCAGTGTCCGGACGTGCCTTGCGATAGCGGGCGATCGACTGCGCAAACTCGTCCATGGACGCGACGCCGTTGCCCTCGCCGAAGAGTTCCCAGGCCTAACGCACGGTGAAGACGGCGAAGCCACTGTAGAAACCGCCTCCGACCAGCCGGTTCTCGGGCCAGTGCGTCTTGAACAGAAAGGGCTCACCGGGTTGGAGGGCCTTGAATGCCTCCTTGCCGGAGGGAAGCCAGAAGTTCGCTTCGTCGAGGTGTGGGCGCACCCGTAGGAACTCCGCCCAGCGGTTGTCGGTGACACCTATGACAGCCCGCATGGCGTGACGCTACTGAGCGGTCGCCTATTGGTCCGGCCCTCCTCGTTGGGCCGGGTGGGCGCCTGCCCTGACAGGCTGCATGATGCCCACTACATTGGGCTTTGCAGGTGGGTGAGGGTTGCCCCTGCTCACCCTCGCGTCGCCTCACACGGCCTACAAAGACCCAATGTGTTGGGTGTGAGAGCGAGAAACTGTGCCCGACCCCGCACCGACGACCCGGCGGAAGCTGATCGAAGTGGCGCTGCCGTTGGAGACGATCAACCGAGAGTCTGCCCGGGAGAAGTCGATCCGACATGGACACCCGTCGACGCTCCATCTCTGGTGGGCGCGGCGTCCGCTGGCGGCGGCCAGGGCGGTGTTGTTCGCGCAGCTGGTGGATGACCCGTCTTCGCGGCCGGACGAGTTTCCGACCGAGGAGCTGCAGCGTGCCGAGCGTGAGCGGCTACACCGGTTGATCGAGCGCCTGGTGGTCTGGGAGAACATCCGTGACGAGAAGCTGTTCGCTGAGGCTCACGCCGAGATCCTGAAGTCGACGGACGGCAATCCGCCGCCGATCTTGGACCCGTTTGCCGGAGGCGGCACCATTCCACTGGAGGCGCAACGGCTGGGACTGGAAGCGCACGTCTCGGACCTGAATCCCGTGGCGGTGCTGATCAACAAGGCGTTGATTGAGATCCCGCCGAAGTTCCGGGACCAACCGCCGGTGTTTCCGGGACTGGCCGAGTCGGAGTTCCGCGAATGGAGAGGCGCAGAGGGGCTGGCGGCGGATGTGCGCGCCTACGGGCAGTGGATGCGTGACGAGGCCGAGAAGCGGATCGGGCACCTGTACCCCAAGGCGACGCTGCCTGATGGGACGAAGGCCAATGTGATCGCCTGGATTTGGGCCCGGACTGTGATCTGTCCCAATCCGGCGTGTGGGATCGAGATGCCGCTGGTGCGCTCGTGGTGGTTGGGCAAGAAGAAGGGCAAGGAGGCGTATGTCGTTCCCAAGGTGGTGAGCGATCCGAGTCATCCATCCGAGCAGCGGGTGGAATTTGAGATCGGGCACGATCCTGCTCTGGCTCCGACGGTCACAGCGGACGGCACGGTGAGCCGTACCGGCGCACGGTGCACGGCTTGTCAGGCCTCGGTTGAGCTGAAGTACATCCGGTCGGAGGGCCGAGCGGGTCGGCTTCGGGCACAACTCATGGCGACGGTCGCTGAAGGTAGCCGGCTGCGCCACTATCTCGCGCCGGAGGCAGCCCAACGCGCGATCGCCGTCATGGGACGTCCGGATAGCACGCCAACCGAGACGTTGCCTATCCGAGCGCCGAGCTTTCGCGTCCAGGCGTATGGAATTACTAGTTGGGCGGACCTATTCACGAATCGTCAGCTCGTGGCGCTGACAACCTTCAGTGATCTAGTGACAGCGACATGGAAGCGGGTGGCCGTCGACGCTGGTTCATCCGCATACGCCAGCGCAGTCGCCACCTACCTCGGCTTTTCTATGAGCAAAGTGGTGGCCCGAAACAACACAATGTGTACCTGGGAGCCGGCGATGGATCGGCTGCGCGGATCGTTCCAACGCCAGGCCATTCCAATGAGTTGGGACTTTGCGGAGGCAAACCCGCTCACGAGGACGGGAGGCGGATTCACTGCGGTCGTGCAGTCCGAGTTCGAGGTGCTTGCCAACCTCAGGACGCGCCCAATGGGACGTTCAGAACAAGCCGACGCCGACAACCGTTCGTACAGCGCCAGCCTGATCAGCACTGATCCTCCCTACTACGACAACATCGGCTATTCAGACCTCTCCGACTTCTTCTACGTGTGGCTGCGGCGCAGTCTGCAGCCGATCTACCCGGACTTGCTTTCCACCATGCTCGTTCCCAAGGCGCAGGAACTCGTGGCCAACCCCTACCGCCACGACGGCAAGGACGGCGCCCGTCAGTTCTTCGAGGACGGCTTTCGGTCAGTGTTCGCCAAGGCGCGCAAGTCCGCACGAGAAGACTTCCCCATCACGGTTTGGTACGCCTTCAAACAGAGCGAGAGCGACGCGACGGGCACATCGTCGAATGGCTGGGAGACGCTGCTCGAGGGGATGATCAGGTCCGGCTGGGCGATCACCTCGACCTGGCCCAGCCGGTCCGAGTTGAGCAACCGGATGATCGCCAGCGGCACGAACGCCCTGGCTTCGTCGATCGTCCTCTCGCTTCGTCCCCGTCCTAAGGACGCCCCCACGACCGATCGTCGCGGCTTCATCACCGCCCTCCAGGCCGAGCTACCAGCCGCTCTCCGCAAGCTCCAGCAGGGCGCAATCGCGGCAGTCGACCTTCCGCAGGCGGCGATCGGCCCGGGCATGGCTGTGTTCAGTCGCTACAGCGCTGTCCTCGAGCCCGATGGGTCGACCATGTCCGTCCGATCTGCCCTGGCGAGGATCAACGAGATCCTCGACCAGGTGCTCAATGAGCAGGAGGGTGACTTCGATCTGACCACGCGGTTCTCCATCGCCTGGTACCGGCAACATGGCTATGCGGTCGGCAAGTACGGCGACGCCGAGTCCCTCGCCAATGCACGTGGGGTTGCAGTCCAGGCGCTTGATCGGCACGGCGTGCTGACCAGCCGGGCCGGCAACGTTCAGTTGATCAGACCGGCAGATCTCAGCCCTGGCTATGACGCGGTGAATGACCCGCACACCAGCACCTGGGAGGTGCTGCATCATCTGATCAGGACGCTGGAGCGCGATGGCATCCAGCCGGCGGGCGCGCTGCTCCGCGACGCCCTGCGCAGACCGGACGCCGCGATCGACGCCGACCTGATCAAGGAACTGGCCCACCTGCTGTTCCGGGTCGCCGAAGACAACAAGTGGACCAAGGACGCACTGGGCTTCAACAACCTCGTGACCAGTTGGCCTGAGGTTCTCGACGCCGCTCGCAGTGGGCCGACCGCTGTCCGCGGCGGTGCCCAGGAAACCCTTGACTACAGCGATTCGGGAGCGGCCTCATGACCACTTCGCCCCGGCCCGAGTCGACCCGCGACTACTCGGCGTTGATGCACTGTGGTGACACCGGTCCATGGTTGGCGGAGGCCGTTGCCCAGGTCAAGCATTGGCTGCGCGAGAAGGGCTTCGATGTCGATCTCGATGCGTCCGCCGATCACTCGACGGCCGCAGCGACGCTCGCGGTGCGCCGGTTGGAATCTGGCAATGCGGTGGATCTACGCATCCAGCTGGTCGAAGAACAGGTCACCGGAACGTGGACCACCGAGTTCATCGCGCACGACGAGCCCGGGACCAACGACTGGATCAGCCTCGTGGTCAGCAACAGCGAAGGCAGATTCGTCAGCGTTCCCAGGGTGGCCAAATACCTGATGCAGGTTGTCCACCTGCGCGACGGACTGATCGAGTTCAGCGATCGTCCGCACGTGTTCGGGCCGGAGCGTCTCGACGAGTTGGTCGAACTGCTGACCGACGACGCACGGCACGGACCCGTCTTCGTGGCCGGCACCAACGAGAACATCCCGTTCCCGGCGTTCGCCGAGAAACTCAGCGTGTGGACTAAGGAGATATACGGCCTCGGTCAGGTGATTCTGCTCACCCCCGATGCGACCACAGCCTTCATCGATCGGGCCGGCGCGATGGCGACGTCACCCTGGACGATCCGCACCTACCAGCCCGGCGCGCGGCTCGACGATCCCCTGGACTCGCGACGGCACCGCATCCTGGGCACCACCCGTCTCGCGAGCCAGAAGGACGCGGCCATCCGGATCCTGCTGGGCGATGTGGCCCGGCAGCAGGCTGCAACACGCCCGCTCGATCCGGTGCTCCGGAGCACCCGGCGTCGTTTCGAACGATTCGAGAACCGCCGCCTGGTCGAGGACGTCGTGGTTCCGCCGGCGGCGGCCGACATCCCCCCGTCCCACCTGCCCCAGCCGGGGCCGTCCGAGGCTCAGCCACATGTCGCGCCAGTCGATTCTCCGGAAACCGGGCCGTCCACCACGCCTCCAAAGCCACCCGAGATCGGCCTGGTCAAACGCATCCTGGGGCTCAATGAGATCACCGAGCAGGCGCTCGTCGATCTTGCGGCGCGGGCGCGCCAGTGGGGAGCGGATCGCACGTCCGCGCAGGCGCTTCAAGGACGGGTCGATGAGCTGCTGTCCACCGTCGAGCAGCTTGAGGACGCCAACACCGAACTGCTGGACGCTCTCGATGATGAGCAGGGCACGAATGAGCTTCTCCGGGTCGAACTGGACGATCGAGATGGCAAAGTCAACTGGCTCCAGTCCCGCCTCAAGGAACGAGGTGACTACGAGGCTGCCTACCTCGGGATGCCGAGCGAATTCCTGATTGAGCGTCCGGGCTCGTTCGAGGAACTCCTGGACCGCATCGAGTCGATCGAGTCGGTCAGCTTCACCGGGAGCGCGTCTGATGTGCTTCGGCTCAGCCAGATCGACACCAACGACGCAGCGCTGCGAACCGCGTGGGACGCGGTGCTTATCCTGGCCGACTATGCGAAGGCACGAGCCAACGGCGATTGCGCTTCGGGCCTTGACCACTACCTAAAGCACACCCCGACGGGCTATCGGACGGTTTCCTCGAACAAGTTCGGAGACACGGAAACAGGAATAACAATGCGGCGGTTCGGCAAGGAGCGCATCTTTCCCGTTCCGACGTCAGTGCATCCAGCCGGGCAAGTCGAAATGAAGGCACATTTCAAGCTTGCCCGGATCGGTATGACAAGCCCACGCATGCACATCTACGACGGGCACCCGGCCGAACCGTGCGTGTTCATCGGCTACATCGGTCCGCACCTGACCAACACTCAAACCCGCTGAGAATCATCGAAGGAGATGACCGATGGGCTTCCTTACTCCCATGTACGAATTGGGCCAGTACCTGAACTGGACGCGCTCGGGAGAGATCCAACTCCCTGACTTCCAGCGCGGCTACAAATGGGACGACGAACGGATCCGACAGCTTCTCATCACGGTACTGCGCGGCCATCCGCTCGGGGCAGTGATGTTGCTCAAGACAGGCAACGCCCAAGTCAGATTCAAGCCCCGACCCATCGAGGGCGTCGACCTCGCCGCCGACACCGAGTCCAAGTACCTGCTCCTGGATGGACAGCAGCGGCTCACCTCGCTGACCCAGGCGATGAGCGGCGACGGGGTCGTCAACACCAAGGATGCGCGAGGCAAACTGTTCGACCGGCGCTACCTGGTTCATATGGAGACCGCGTTGACCGACGAGAGCCGGGTGGATGAGGCCATCATCTCGATTCCCGCAGACGGGATGATCCGGTCGAACTTCGGTAAAGACGTCGAGTTGGACCTGAGCAACCCCGAGAAGGAACGCGCACTGGGCTACTTCCCCCTGCACCTGCTCTACGGGGACTACATGAGCTGGATCCTCGACCTTGAAGATCGCATCCTCGGTAAGAAGTTCCACGACATCTTCATCAAGCCGGCGGTGACATACGACATTCCGGCGATCGTGCTCGACGAGAGCACCGACAAAGCGGCGGTCGCCACGGTCTTCGAGAAGGTGAATACGGGTGGTCTGCCGTTGAATGTCTTTGAATTGCTCACTGCGGTCTTCGCCGGCGACGCCGACTACTACGCAGGCAGCGGTGCAGACTTCCGGCTCAACGATGACTGGCACGGTATTCAGTCCGGATGGGCTCCGCATCCCGTCCTGGCCGCAGTGGAGAACACCGACTTCCTGCAGGCGGTGGCGATGCTCACCACGCGCGAACGAAACCTCGCGGACACCTCCGGACGGCCGCCGGCGGTTTCGGCCAAACGCGAGGACGTGCTGAAACTCGAGCTTGCGGACTATCTCCGGTGGCGCGACCCACTTCGAGAGGCATTCGTCTGGGCTGCCAAGTTCATGGCGGATCGGTACATCTTCACCGCGCGTGACGTTCCTTACCCGAAGCAGTTGGTGCCACTCGCCGCAATCAAGGTCGTGCTCGGTAAGGATGCTGACCTGATCGCGGTCAGCGATCGGCTCGTCCGCTGGTACTGGAGTGGTGTTCTCGGCGAACTGTACGGCTCCGCGATCGAAACCCGCTTCGTCCGCGACCTGGAGACGGTTCCGGCTTGGGCGCTGAGCGAGTCGAGTCCCCTACCGCGGACGATTCAGGACGCCAGTTTCACTGAATCGAGGCTGCACTCTCTTCGCACCCGGAACGCCGCCGCCTACAAAGGAATCGCGGCGTTGATACTCGCCGGAGGTGCCCGCGACTGGATGGAAGACAAGGCCCTCGACAAGGTGCAGCACAGCGACTTGGCGGTGGACATCCACCACGTCTTTCCGCAGAAGTGGTGCAAAGACCACGAGATTGACGACGAGCGCCGCGAGAGCATCGTCAACAAGACTGCGATCAGTGCCCGAACGAACCGCACCATCGGCGGGGCGGCGCCTTCCAGCTACCTGAACTTGATCGAGAGCCGAGCGCAGATCGACGATCACCGTCTGGATGAATTGGTCGCCACACACCGCATTCCCTCAGCGCCACTGCGTAGCGACGACTTCGACGGCTACTTCCGCTCGCGGCGCGAGTCACTGTGTGTGTTGGTCGAAGATGCCATCGGGAAACCGGTGCAGCGCGATATCGACCATGGCTTCGCAGAGGAAGACTCATCACACCCCGAGCAGGAGGGCCTGATGGACGACCCGCTTACCGAGGTGGTTTGATCATGGCCACCAGCAACCGCGACCGGATCGACCGGATGTTCACCGTCCTCGCTCCCGCACTGGACGACTTCATCGCGTCCGTCGTGGGCCAGGGCGACAAGGCGCTCGGCGCGGTGTGGGTGAGCCTGGTCGAGAAACGCGATAACCAGAAGCAGATCTTCAACAAGTCCTATGACCCGCTCGATCCGCAGGTGCAGTTCAGGATGCTCACCGAGGGCGCTATCACGAACTCTTTCAAGGCGGGCTGGTACCCGTTCAGCAAGGCGATCGGACGGGCCGGCGAAACCTATGCCAGCGAACTGCGCGAGATTCGTAACACCTGGGCGCACAACGGAACCTTCACCGACGACGACGCCTATCGCGCGCTGGACACCGGCGAGCGGCTGCTCAAGCTGATCGGGGCATCCGAAGAGGCCGAGCGGGTGCGTGCCATCCGGCTGAATTTGCGCCGGGTGACCGCGGACAAGGACGACAAGCGGGTGCTCAAAGCGGCCGTGGACACCCCGGTGGGTGTCGGGCTTCGTCCCTGGCGCGACGTGTTGCCGCCGCATCACGACGTGGCCACCGGTAATTTCCACGCCTCGGAGTTCGCCGCCGACCTGTACAAGGTGGCCACCGGTGGCGAGGTGGACAGCGACTACGCCGACCCGGTCGAGTTCTTCCGGCGCACCTACCTCACCGAGGGTCTGCAGGATCTGATCGGACGCGCCCTCCGTCGGCTCACCGGCGACGAGAACGCATCGCCCGTGATCAATCTGCAGACCAACTTCGGCGGCGGCAAGACCCACTCGATGCTCGCCCTGTGGCATGTCGCAGCCGGTCTACCGGTCAGTGAGTTCCCGCAGGACGCCCAGGAGTTGCTCACCGCCAACGGCTACACCGGCACCCCGGTGAACCGGGTGGCGATCGTCGGCAACCACCTCAGCCCCGCCGGCTCCACCAAACCGGACGGCACCCGGATCAACACCATCTGGGGCGAGCTCGCCTGGCAACTCGGCGGTCCGGATGCCTACAGCTTGGTCGCGCATGCCGATAGCGACCGGACGCATCCGGGCGATGCACTGCACGACCTGCTCACTCTGTACTCACCGGCCGTCATTCTGATCGACGAATGGGTGGCCTACGCCCGCTCACTGGTCGGTCGGGACGACCTGGCCGGCGGCACCTTCGACGACCAGTTCACTTTCGCCCAGTCGCTCACTGAATCGGTCAAGGGCACCCCGGGCGTCCTGCTGGCGATCTCCATCCCCGCGTCCGAGGCCGGAGACTCGGCGAAGGAAGTCGCCGGCAACGCCGAAGAGGTCGGCGGCGCGAACGGGTTGGAGGCGCTGCGACGGTTGCAGAACGTCGTCCGCCGGGTAGCGGACCAATGGCGCCCAGCCTCGTCGGTGGAGGCTTACCACATCGTCAAACGGCGACTCTTCACTGAACCGGACGCCGCAGCGCTCGCCTCGATCGGGGCCACCGCCCGGGCCTTCGTCGACCTCTACCGCAAATACTCCGACGACTTCCCGCGAGAGTCGCGGGACGCCGCCTACGAGGATCGGATCAAACGCACCTACCCGATCCATCCGGAGCTGTTTGACACTCTGTACGAGGAATGGTCCTCGCTCGATCGCTTCCAACGCACCCGCGGGGTGCTGCGACTGATGAGCACCGTGATCCACGCGCTGTGGACCGGCGACGACGCGGGGCCGCTGATCATGCCCGGCTCGATCCCGCTGGCCACCGCGAACGTCAATACTGAACTCACCCAGTACCTGCAGGATTCCTGGAAGGCGATCATCGACGCCGACGTCGACGGTGCCACCTCCGAACCCGCCCGGATCGACGCCGACAAACCCCTGTTCGGGCAGCGCTCGCTGACCAAGCGGCTCGCCCGCACCGTGTTCTTCGGAGCTGCACCGACCATCGCGCCGGGCTCGCTGCACAAGGGCATCGAGACCAAACGGGTGTTCCTGGGCACCGCGATCCCCGGCGACGTGCCAGGCAACTTCCACTCCGCGCTCACCCAGCTCAGCGACCGCGCCACCTACTTCTACTCGGGCTACGGCAAGTACTGGTACGACGTGCAGCCGAACATCACCCGCACGGTGAAGGACCAGGCCGAGCGCCTGCACGTCGAGGACGTCTGGGCCGAGATCGCGCACCGGTTGAAAGGGCAGGCGCGCACCCGGGGTGACTTCGCCGGCGTTCATGTCTGCCCCGAGTCACACGTCGACATTCCGGACGTCGACGAGGCCCGCCTGGTGATCCTGCATCCCAAGGTCGCCCACAAGCGGGGAACCGAGTCGGCGGCGAAGGAGTTTGCGCGCACGGCGACCGAACGACGGGGCAGTGCCAACCGGACCCACCGCAACATGCTCGTCTACCTGGCCGCCGACGTCGCCCGGCTGGAGGAGCTGGAGGCGGCCGTCCGTGAGTACCTGGGCTGGAAGCACGTCCTTGACAACGACGCCGAACTCGACCTCACCCAGAACCAGCGCAACCAGGCCACCCAACGTCGCGCCCAGGCCGATCAGACGGCGACCGCGCGGCTGCTGCAGACGTTCACCTGGGCGCTGCTGCCCGAGGAGCCCGAGCCGGGCACCTCCTTCGTCATCGGTGAGGTGAAGGTGGAGGGCCAGTCGGAGTCGCTGGCCGAGCGGGTCTCGCGCCGGATGCACAACGACGGCACGCTCGCGGTGCAACAGGCCGCGCGGGCCGTCCGGCACACGCTCGACCGCGTCCCCCAGATCTGGAAGGACGGCCACGTCACCCTGGGTGCGTTGTGGGCGCTCTATACCCAGTACCCCTACATGCCGCGGCTGCGCGATCGCCGCGTCCTCGACGAGGGCATCGTCGACCACCCGATGCTGTGGCAGTTGGACGCCTTCGCCTTGGCCAGCGGCTACGATCCGGACGGCGACCGCTACCTCGGCCTTTGGACGCCGGAGGAGCGGGCGTCTGCTCCGGCGCCGACGGATACCTTGCTGGTCGTCCAGCCGAAGCGGGCCGCCCGGCAGCTTGAAGCCGAGAGGTCACCGGCCACCAACGTGGAGGTGGAGCCGGGAGCGCCGACTTCTGCCGGCTCGGCGATGCCTTCCGGACGCCCAGGTGGTCGTGCGGACTTCATGTTCCCGGCTCTCAAGACTCGCTTCTACGGGGTGAAGACCCTTGCCAGTGACCAGATGGGAATGGACTTCAAGAACGTCGCCGACGAGGTCATCGCTCACCTCCGTGACGCCGCGGGAGCCAAGTTGGTCGTCCGTCTCGAGATCGAGGCGGTGGACGAGCGCGGCTTCGATGAGCAGCAGATCCGGACGGTCTCAGAGAACGCTCGGACGCTGAAATTCGAGCAATCCGGATTCGAGGAGACCTGACTGTCGCATCCGCCGATCCTCGTTCGTTGACAAGATAGGACGGCAGCCAGGCCGGCCACGAACCAGGAGGATTCCTCATGACCGAGTACCTGTTGTCCGTGTGGATGGATAGCGACTTCGACCCCGCCACCGTCTCCGAGCAGGACACCCAGCGGATGTACGCCCAGGTGGACGTCTTCAACGCCAAGCTCCAGGCCGNACTGTGCGGGTCTAGTTCGTGGCGAGCCTGGGCTTCGCGTCGTCGCGGGATAGTTCGGCCAGCTTCGGCCCGAGTTCGGCATCGACCACGGCACGGTGGATCCTCGACAGGCACGCTGCTTCCACAAGGACGTGCGCTATCCGAGACCTCCCCGGCGCTGAAAACGGCCATCGCGTGTGGCATTTCGAGGTGATGACGTGGTGGCCAGGCTGACCAGGGTGCTAGCGCGGTGGTGATTCGTGCCGGGCCAACCCGACCTCCCCAGCAACCGAGGCCTGCACTCGCTTCTACGTTGCGACCTCAGCGCGGGCTTCGGCTTCCCGTACCTGGCGGCTCACCGCAGGTCGCGCCTGGGCGGCCGCGGCGGCATTCTTGAGCCGTCGAAGGCGTATCTGATCGATCAGCCGCTCGACAGATCACAGGCAAGGCCAGCCACCTCGTCCACTACCGTGGCGACATGGCCGCCGAGCCGGATGAGATCCTCCATGACCTACATGATAATAGATCACCAGTACTAATACAAGAGATCTGATCAAGATGGCCATGATCGTGACTGACACGGTCGCCGGGCGTTGAAAATCAGCCTGGCCAGGCGGCGCTGACAGTCTTGAGCCCCGGTGGGATGGATGTGGTTGCCGGCTCTCGAACGGCGACGCTCGACGATGTCGGGACGAGGCCCTGGAGCGGTGGCTGCCCGATTCGCGCTTTGACTAGGCGGTCGCGTCTGAAGCCCGCCCCGAGCACGGTGTTCGGCGCGCTAGGTCACAGCGCTTTGAATCGAAATGATGTTCTTCGCGAAGTTGAGCTCGCGCGCACTTGCCGGGGGTGCCGTCTTGGCGAACTGTGAACGCGCACGTGGAACTGCGCCCAGCGGTGTCGGTGACACCGATGACAGCGAACATGGCGTGAAGCTACGAGCGATCATCGCTTAGTCGGCCTTCCTGGTTGGGATGCGGTTGAAGACCCGCCAGTCCTGACACGCGGGGTGATGCCCACTACATTGGGCTGTGCAGGCGGGCGAGGTCGGCCCCGTCACCCGCCACCGCCTCGCGACTATTACGAGACCCAATATGTTGGGCGTGAGAGCGAGATGCAGTGCCCGACTCCAGGCCGACCGCCGGCGGAAGACGATCGAAGTCACGCTGCCGCTGCCGCTTCCTGCATTTCGCAGACTGCGCGCCGCGATCGACGCCGCCCCGGATGCCTCGACGAGTTCCGGACCTCCACCAAACCCCACCCAGGACGGGTTCGACTTCAATGAGGGGTACTGATGGGATTTCAAACGCCGCTGTACGAGCTAAGCGACTATCTGAAGTGGACGACGAACGGAAAGATCCAACTTCCTGACTTCCAGCGTGGCTACAAGTGGGAAGACGAACGGATTCGCCAGTTGTTGGTCACTATCCTGCGTGGTCACCCGCTAGGCGTCGTGATGCTGCTCAAGACCGGAAACGATCAGTTGCGGTTCAAACCTCGTCCCATCGAAGGAGCCCCGGTTCCTTCGGGTGCTCATGCCGAGTACCTCTTGCTCGACGGGCAACAACGCCTGACATCGCTGACCCAGGCGCTCACCGGTTCAGGCACCGTGAACACAATGGATGACCGCGGAAAGCTGATGGATCGACGCTACTACGTGGACATGAGACTCGCTCTCGAGGGTGAGGATCGCATCGACGATGCTGTGTTCGGCATGCCTGCCGACGGCGTGGAGCGCGCCGATTTCGGCCGAGTGATCAAACGAGATCTGTCCAATGAGGAACGAGAACGCGAAGCCGCCGTGTTCCCTGTGCGACTTCTGTTCGGTGACGCGATGTCGTGGCTCTTCGAACTGTCTGACCGAGAACTGGCGAGGGACTTCAACGCGGTCATCATCAAACCCACCGGAACTTACAACATCCCTGCCTACTGAACTCGACAAAGAGACCAGCAGCGGTGCAGGCCAGCTTCGGAACAACAGGGCGGTCTGCCACTCAACGTCTTCGAGTTGCTCACCGCCACATTCGCCGGCGACAAAGAGTACTACGACGCCCACGGTACAGATTTTCGCCTTAACGACGACTGGCGTACGACGCAGGAACGCTTCGCTGGGCATCCTGTACTGGCGGCTCTGGAGAACACTGACTTCCTGCAGGCAGTCACCCTGCTGGCGACCCGGAAGCGCAATCTCTCCAGCACCGGTTCGCGGCCACCCGCGGTTTCGGCGAAACGCGAAGACATCCTGAAGCTATCGCTGGCCGACTACCTGGAGTGGGTCGAGCCACTCCGGAAGGCGTTTACCTGGACGGCCGACTTCCTTGCTGATCGGCACATCTTCGATGTCAAGTTCCTGCCCTATCCGAAGCAATTGGTGCCATTGGCGGTGATCAAGGTGGTCATGGGTCATGATGCCGATCTGCTCGGTCCGCGCGAGCGCTTGGTGCGGTGGTTCTGGTGCGGAATCCTGGGTGAATTGTACGGCGGCGCCATCGAAACAAGATTCGTCCGTGATCTTGAACAGGCCTGGGCTCGCGGGGAAGCTGGAGCCACGACGCCGAACACCGTGAATGACGCTACTTTCGTCGAATCTCGCCTGCACTCGCTGCGCACCCGTCAAGCGGCGGCATACAAAGGTGTCTATGCCCTGCTTCTGGCGAACGGTGCTCGGGACTGGATGGAGGACAAGGCGCTCGACATGGTCCAGTACGCCAGTCTTGCGGTGGATATCCATCATCTTTCCGAAGGCCTGGTGTGGGCGAACGGCGTCAATGACGAGCACCGCGAAGGCATCGTGAACAAGACCGCCATCTCGGCAACCACCAATAGGACCATCGGGGGCGCCGCGCCGTCGGTTATTCTGAAAACGATCGAGACAAAAGCTCAGATCGGAGCCAACCAACTCGACTCACTGCTCGAGGCACATCTGGTGCCTGCGGAACTGCTGCGCAGCAGCGCATTCACGGAGTACTTCGGCTCGGACGCTGAAATTCGAGCAATCCGGATTCGAGGAGACCTGACTGTCGCATCCGCCGATGCTCGTTCGTTGACAAGATAGGACGGCAGCCAGGCCGGCCGCGAACCAGGAGGATTCCTCATGACCGAGTACCTGTTGTCCGTGTGGATGGATAGCGACTTCGACCCCGCCACCGTCTCCGAGCAGGACACCCAGCGGATGTACGCCCAGGTGGACGTCTTCAACGCCAAGCTCCAGGCCGAGTTGGGCGGCTTCTGGGTGGTCAAGGCAGCCGACCTCGACGAGGCGCTCGCCCTGGCCCGCGAGGGTGCCAAGGCGTGCGAGGGCAAGGTCGAGGTGCGCGCCTTCCAGGGGGAGTAGCCGGATGGATGCCGCCGGGCTGCACGAGCGGATCGACCGCATCGTCCGCGACGAGTTCGGACGCGTCGTCGCAGCCCTGGCGCACCGGTTCGGCAGTCTCGACATCGCCGAGGAAGCGACTCAGGAGGCTCTGGTGAGCGCCATGGAACACTGGCCGGCCGACGGCATTCCGCCCAACCCGGGCGGCTGGCTGACCACCACCGCCGTCCGCAAGGCGATCGACACCCTGCGGCGTGAGCAGCGGCGCGACGGGAAGCAGCAGGCTGCACAGGCGATGCTGTCATCCACCGCGCGGGTGGTCGCCGGCATCACCGAGCCGTCCATCGACGACCTCGCCTTCGACGACCAGCCGGACGACGGCCCGGTCGGCGACGACCGGCTGCGGCTGATCTTCACCTGCTGCCACCCGGCACTGGCCGAGCCGTCCCGGGTGGCGCTCACGCTGCGGCTGCTCGGTGGTCTGACGGTGGCCGAGATCGCCGCCGCCTTCCTGGTGCCGGAGCGCACCATGGCCCAGCGGATCACCCGCGCCAAGGCAAAGATCGCGCAGGCCAGGATCCCGTTCCGCGTCCCCCGGGAAGCCGACCTGGCCGAGCGGCTCGGAGGCGTCCTCGCAGTGCTCTACCTCGGCTACAACGAGGCCTACCTGCCGCACGGATCCGACCAGCGCATCGACCTGGCCGCCGAGGTGATCCGGCTCACCAGGCAACTGGTGGAGCTGCTGGCCGACCAGCCCGAACCGCGCGGGTTGCTGGCCCTGATGTTGCTCAGCGAGGCGCGGCGTCCGGCCCGGTTCGACCCCGCGGGCGGGTTGGTGCGGCTCGATGAACAGGATCGGACGCGGTGGGACGGCGCGCTGATCGCCGAAGGGCATGCGCTGGTCCGTGGCTGCCTGGAGCAGAATCGGCCCGGCCCGTACCAGTTCCTGGCCGCCATCAACGCCGTGCACACCGACGCCGCGAACGCCACCGACACCGACTGGCCACAAATCGTCGTCCTCTACGACCAGCTGTTGACAAGGCTGGACACGCCGATCGTCCGGCTCAACCGAGCGGTGGCGGTCGCCGAGGTCGCCGGGCCGCTGCCGGCGCTGGCCATCGTGGACGACCTCGCCGACCGGCTGGACGGCTATCACGCCTTCCATGCGACCCGGGCCGATCTACTGCGCAGACTCGGACGGACGACGCCGGCGACGCGCGAATACGACCGGGCGATGGCGACGGCCGAGCATCCCGGGGAACGGGTCTACCTGCGCCGGATGCGTGAGTCGCTGCGTCCGGGCGGCGGCTGACCACCGCCTCAGCCGCGCACCTCGATGTTGGTGATCCCGCCCTGGAAGTAGCTGCCCGACTCCGGTGGCAGCGACGTCAGGTAGATCAGCAGGAAACGGGTCTTGACCGGCTCGTCGGGCTTCATCACTGCAGTCCCGGATGCCCTGTCCACCGTCGCGATCGTCGTCCAGTCCGCCTGCGAGCGCATCGGTGCCGCTTCGGCGTTGGGGTCGGACGGCGTGCGCAACTCCACGGCGGTGTCCTTGCCGATCACGCCGACGTTGACCTGGCTCACGGTCTGCAGACTGCCCAGGTCGACCACCAAGCCGACCCCGGGCTTGAGCTGGCCCAGGCGGGGATCGCCCTTGTACCGCTCGGAGAGCCAGGCCGTCTCGGGATTGTTGTCGATGGCGCGGTCCACGAGCCGCGCGTTCTCGTTCCCGCTGCCGCCATCCGCGGCCGGGTCGAAGTCGGTGGCCGACACGATCCCGATCACCGGCGCGGCGCCCGAACTGGACGGCGCCGACGTCCGAGGTCCGGTCAACTGGCTGACCGCGACCCAGACCAAGGAACCCGCCAGCAGCAGGCCGATCAGACCCACGGTCAGCGCCAGCAGCCGGCGCGGCGGACGGCCCATGCCTCCCCGCTGCGGCGACGGCTGGATGAGCTGATGTTCGCTGCTGGACCGCGCCGGCGGCGGGATCGGGGTGAAGGGCTCGGAGTCGAGGTCGTCAGCCTTCAGGCCGGGGAACTGCCACGGTTCGGTGGGCTCGCCCTCGTCGGCATCGAGCTCGTCGACGGCTGCGGACGATGCCGAGGAAACCGGCGTCGCCGGCCCGGTGGGTGTCGCGGGACCCGACGCCGGCGAAGGGCCCGATGTCTGAGACGGGCCGGACGACGGCACAGGCACCGGCACCGGCGCGGTGAACGATGACCCTCCCGACGTCCGGATCATCGCGATCGGCATTCGCAGCCGGCGCTCCAGGTCGGGGGCGGCGCTGGCCTGGCCGAGCACGGCACCCAACTGCTGGGCGACCGCCCGGGCCGTCACGATGCTGGTCTGCCGGTTGCGTGGGGTGGGGTTCAGGATCCGGTCGCACAACGTGTCCAGCATCCGCGGGACGCCGGCCCGGACCTGGGCCGGGGTGAGCGTGCGAGCACCGTCGCGCGGCGCCTCGCGCAGTCCGTAGCGGTCGCCGTCCGGCCACCGGCTGACCAGGCAGGCGTAGAGCAGCGACCCGAGCGCCCGGACGTCGGCGGCCTCGCCGTCGCCCGCCCGCCCGTCAGGGTCAAGGGCGGCTTCGACCAGCAGGCCGACGATCCGGACGTTGCCGGCGGCCGTGACCAGCACGGTGTCGGGATTGATCCGTTCGTGGTAGAGGCCGCGGGTGTGCAGCGCGGCCAGTGCCTGCGCCAGCTCCTTCACGATCCATGCCGCCTCCACCGGTGACAGCGGCCCGCCGGTCAGCACCTGCTCCAGCGACGTCCCGGCGGTGTATTCGAAGACGATGTAGTGCTCGCCACCGGGGAAGGCGCCGGCGTCGAGGACACGTAGGAAGGCCGAGTCGGGAGCACCGGAAGCGCGCTTGGCAAGACCGATGAGCTCATCGCCGCGCGGATCGTCGGCGGGCAGCAGATGCATCACCACGGCCCGCGACAGGCGCTGATCGAAGGCCCGCCAGGTGAGCGCCCGGCCGCGGCGGGCGAGCAGTTCGTCCAGCCGGTAGCGCTCGTCGAGCACCTGGCCGACCAGCTCCTCGGCGCGCACATCGTCGGCGTCGGCCTCGGCCGGGTCGGCGGAACCTGCTACACCCTCGGGTTCAATGGCGACGAACTGACCGGCGCCGTCGGGGTCGGTGTTGATCTGCTCCACTTCGGGCTCCGGTTCGGGGTCGTCGTCGTCGGAGGGGAGCGGTTCGACCTCTTCGGCCACCTCGTCCGGCGGTGCTGTCACCACCGGATGCGGGTCGGATCGTCGTCGGCGCAGCACCCCCAGCACCTGGGTGGCCTCCCCGATCCGCATCCGCTTGGCGGCGAAGAAGAAGGTCAGGAGGGCCACGACTCCGGCGAGGCCGAGTCCGACCAGCGTCATCAGTGCCGATTCGAAGCGGGTGAAGTACCAGGTGATCGCCCAGGCCAAGGCACCGCCGGGGGCAGCCGCGACGACCAGCTTGCCGAGGTGACGAATCAGCCCTGCCCGCTCCAGGCCGACCAGACGCCTGCGCAGTGATAGGTGGGACAGCCAGGCGCCCAGCAGGTACGACAGGCTGTACGCCAACGCCAGCCGCGGCGCCACCGTGTTCACGTTGTGCCAGGCCAGCATGAACCCGATCGCCAAAGCCGTGTTGACTCCCGAGATGACCACCTGCAGAAGGAAAGGCGTCCGGGTGTCCTCGAGCGCGTAGAAGCCGCGCAGGTAGAGGTACTGAATCGTGTAGGGCACCAGGCCGAGGCCGAACGCCATCAGTGTCCAGGCGACGTAGTGGAAGTCGGTGGCGCCCTGGCCGAGGCCGAACGCCACCCGGGCTATCGGCTCGGCGAGCACGATCATTCCGATCGCGGCGGGCACCAGGAAAGTGACGGCCAGCCGGGTTGCGCGTTGCACTTCGGCGGCGACCCCGATCAGGTCCTTCGCCGCCGCCAGCCGGGACGCCTGCGGCAGCATTGCCGTGGCCAGCGAGACGGTGAGCAGCGAATGCGGCAGCACCCAGATCAGGTACGCCTGGTTGTAGACGTTGCTGCCGGCGCCCGAGCCGCCGACCACCGCCGAGGTCGCCAGCCGGGTCACCACCGCCTGGGCGATCAGCGTCAATGCGACGTACCCCATCATCCACTTGGCCAGGTGGAAGGTGTGGCCCAGGCCGGTGCCCTTCAGATCCCAGCGCGGCCGGTAGTGGAAGCCGGTGCGCCGGTAGAAGGGGATCAGGATCAGCGTCTGCGCGATGATGCCCAGCGTGGAGCCGCCGCCCAGCAGCATCGCCTGCGCGGAGGTGAACGGCGAGGAGGTGTCGACGCCCTGTCCCCAGAGCACCGCGTAAAGACCCAACACGCCGATCTGCACCACGTTGTTGGCGATCGGGGCCCACATCATCGGGCCGAAGGAGTCCCTCGCGTTGAGCACCTGGCCGATCAGGAAGAAGGCGCCATAGAAGAACAGCTGCGGCATGGTCAAGTAGGTGATGAACACCAGCGAGTCCCAGTGCGGCAGGCTCTGCCAGGCCGGGTCCGTCCACAGCGTGAGCAGCCATGGCACCGCCGCGACCATCAGAACGGTGATCGCCGCGAGCGCCGCGAGGAAGGCGGTCATCACCCGGTTGACGTAGGTCTGTCCACCGTCGGAGTCGTTCTTGATCGCCCGGACGATCTGCGGCACCAGCACGGTGTTCAGGGCACCGCCGGCGAACAGCATGTACAGCGTATTGGGAATCAGCGTGGCCAGGCCGAACATCTCGACCTGCCGGGTGCTGTTGCCCAACGCGAAGGCGAGCAGGACAGCCCGTCCGAAACCGAGGATGCGCGACACCATGGTGCCCGAGGCCATCACCGCCGTGGCGGTCAGCAACCGCCGTCCGGAAGTGCCGGGGGCTTCCTGGCCCTCGTCGCTCAAAGCTCCTCCTCGCGTTGGTTACGCCGCACCTTGCGAATGCGTAATGCGGTGGTCGCCACCAGCACGATGCCGGAGACGATGACAATGATCCACCCGATCACACCCAGCTCGGTCACCTCGACCGCGATCCGGGTGCTTTTCCCGATCGGTTCGCCGGAGGTCGTCTGCAGGCTCGCGGTGACGTTCACCAGACCGTTGGAACTGGCTTCCGGCCGGACGTTGAGGGTCTGGCTCTGGCCGGGTTCGACCGTGATCGGTGCCGTGTTGGCGATGCTGATCCGCTGTGGGTTGTCCGAGGCGAAGACGACCCGGACGACGATTGGCTCGGCGAGGCCGTTGATGACGGTGACCGGGAACTCGTTGCTGCGCGACGACATCAGCACCCGCGGACTGGCCGACAAGCCGACATGGTCGTTGACCGCGGCCGATCCGACCGTGTCGTTGACCGCCGCCAGCCAGGCTGTGGAGCCGGTCTTGCCGATCCAGGCGGTGGACACCAGGCGGCTCAATGTGGCCGGCTCGTCGGTGGCGAGTTCCGAGTTGGGGACGAGGTCGCGGTAGTCGGTGAAGTCGCCGGCCAGCGTGGCCAACTGCCGGAACCGTGAGGCGGGCAGGGTGGTCGGTTTGGGGGGCGCGACCAGTGTCGCTGCCGGGGCTTGAGCCTTGTTGGAGAGAAGACTGCCCAGTGAAGTGCGGGTCAGCCAGCGGGGGCTGGTGGCGGCGTCCGCGGTCGCATCGTCGGAGCTGCCGATCAGCCGGACCAATCCGCCGCCGAGCACCGCTTCGGCATACTGCCGCTGGGTACGCTGCACCGGCCCGTCGTCGGTTCCGGGACCGCCTGCGGTCGCGGGCGGCGCTAGTCGCAGCAAGGTGGAGCCCGCCGGTCCGGGTGCCACCACCGGGCCGCGCCCGGCCGTGGTGACGGCGATCGCGTCGGCATCGGCGGCGCGCAGCCAGCCCGGGGTGGTCGCCGCGGCGACCCCGTCGTAGGGCAGTACCACCAATGGCAGGTCGTTCAGCTCGGGCACCGTGGCGGACGCCGTCCTCGAGCGCTGCAGCACAACGGGCGCCCGGTTCCGCTCGGCACCCAGCACGTCCGGATTGGCGAACAGGGTCTGGGCTCCGCGGTCCCTGGGCAGCGCGCGGAATCGCTGCAGCCACGCCTGCGCGACCGACTGGCCGGCGCCGGGCTGAAGTTGGTCGCCGTCGATGACGCGGTACCCGTCCGCCATGTCGGTGACCTCGTCGATCAACGCCGGGTCGACCAGCCAGGACATGCCGGGGTGGCCGGCGACGGTCAGCAGGGTGTTCAGCCGGCCGTTCAGCTCGCCGAGCAGCTGTTCGTCGGCGAAGACATTCGGCCGCACCTTGCTGGGCGTGGCCGACAGCTGCACGACCGAGGCCAGCGGGAGCCGGGCCTTGGGTGTGGTCACGTAGAAGGTACGGGCCCTGGCCAGCACCTGATAGCTGCTGGACGCGTCGGCGGTGCCGAACACCTGAACGCCGAACAGGTAAACGTTGCCCTGCTGCGTGAAGCCCAGGTCGGACAGCGTCGCACGCACCGTGAACTCGGCGCTCGCGCCCGGATCGAAGGCCTGGTCGGAGGCGGTGATCGAGTGGCGGTGATCGGCGGTGGGGTAGAGCGAGATTCCCCACGGCTGGTTCTGACCGCTGAGCACCGAGGCGAATGCGGCCGGCTCGGTGATCGGATCGCGCGAGCGCCACAGCACAACCCGGACGCCGAACGCGGGCTGAGCGCCGACGTTGGTCACCTTGCCACGCAGCACCGCGGTGGCCTTCTTGCCCGTGCCGGTGGTGCGTAGCCGGGTGAACTCGACCTTCAGTTCGGGGTTCACGGCCTGTGCCGGCGTGGCCGGACCGATCAGTACCGCCGCCACGGTGATCATCCAGGCCAGCACGAGCGCGAGCTTGGCCGGGATGGTGCGGGTCACCGGTCCATCGTAGGGTGCGGCTTGCGTGCGATCTGGCAGGAGGCGGGCGAGGCCGTCGGAGTAGAGTGTCGCGACGTGCCCGAGCCGACCTCCACCCAGCGCGCTGCCCTGGAACAGTTGCGTACCTCGTCGCCCGCGGTGGGGCGGATGGCGGCCATGTTCGCCGAGGCCGGTCATCAGCTGTATCTCGTCGGCGGTCCGGTCCGCGACGCCCTGCTCGGCCGCATCGGCAATGACCTGGACTTCACCACGTCCGCCCGCCCCGACGAGATCGAACAGCTGCTGCGGCGGTTGACGAGCGCCGTTTGGGACATGGGCCGCGACTTCGGGACGATCGGCTGCGCCGTGCCCGACGACCGGCCGCCGTCGGTTGCCCGGTCCGCTGAGCCTGTCGACAGCTCCAGGCTGGTGATCGAGGTCACCACCTTCCGGTCGGACGCCTACAGCTCCGACTCGCGCAAGCCGGCTGTGGTGTTCGGCGACCATCTCGGCGGCGATCTGGTGCGTCGCGACTTCACCGTCAACGCGATGGCGCTGGACGTGGCCGGCGGGGAGCTGCTGGACCCGTTCGGCGGCCTGGCCGACCTGGAGCATGGGGTGTTGACGACGCCGTCCACCCCCGAGTTGTCGTTCAGCGACGACCCGCTGCGGATGATGCGGGCGGCTCGGTTCGCGGCCCAGCTGGGTTTCCGTCCGGCGCCCGAGGTGGTGGCGGCGATGACCGCGATGGCCGATCGGATCGCTATCGTGTCGGCCGAACGGGTCCGCGACGAACTGATCAAGACGATCATGGCGCCCGACCCGCGAGTCGGGCTGAACCTGTTGGTGGTGACGGGTTTGGCGGCCCAGGTGCTGCCCGAACTGCCGGCGCTGCGGATGGAACGCGACGAGCACAACCGGCACAAGGATGTCTACGAGCACACCCTGACTGTGCTCGACCAGACCATCGACCTGGAACCACGGCTGGGTGGACCCGACCTGATCGCCCGGCTGGCAGCCCTGCTGCACGACATCGGCAAGCCCCGGACGCGGCGGTTCGAGCCGGGAGGCAAGGTGTCCTTCCACCACCACGACGTGGTCGGCGCCAAGATGGCGACCAAACGGATGCAGGCGCTGCGGTTCCCCACCGATCAGATCAAGGCCGTGGCCAAGCTGGTCGAGCTGCACCTGCGCTTCCACGGCTACGCGGACGCCGACTGGACCGATTCGGCCGTCCGCCGCTACGTGCGGGACGCCGGCGACCAACTGGAGCGGCTGCACGTGCTGACCCGTTCGGACTGCACCACCCGCAACGCCCGCAAGGCGGCCCGGTTGCGGACCGCCTACGAGCAGCTGGAGTGGCGGATCGACGAGCTGGCCAAGCAGGAGGAACTGGACTCGCTGCGCCCCGACCTGGACGGCACCCAGATCATGGCGATCCTGGGCATCCCGCCCGGCCGCGCGGTGGGCGAGGCATACAAATTCCTGCTGGAGAAGCGGATCGACGAGGGTCCGCTCGGTGAGGCAGCGGCGACCGATGCGCTCCGGACCTGGTGGGCCCAGCGGAACTGAGGTTTGCTCAGGCCGGTGTGTCCGCGGTGGCGGCCAGGTGGGCGTGGACCAGCGGAATCACCGCTGCTCCCTCGCCGCTGGCCGAGGCCACCCGCTTCATTGAGCCGCAGCGGATGTCACCGGCGGCGAAGATGCCGGGCACGGTGGTGGTGAACGGCTCCGGGGGACGTCCACCGAGCCACGACTGCCATGGGGTATCGGCGCCAGTGAGCACGAAGCCGTGCGGATCCATGGCGATGTCGCGGGGCAGCCAATGGCAGGTCGGGGCGGCGCCGAGCAGCAGGTAGAGGCCGGCGGCGTCGACCCGTTCGGTACCGCCGCTGTTCAGGTCACGCAGTTCGAGCCAGCCCAGGTGTCCGTCGTCGCCGCCGCCGTCGACCACCGCGGTGCACGGCCGCACGCTGATCCGCGGGTTCCCCTCGAGTTCGGCGATCAGGTACTGCGACATGGTCTCGGTGAGGCTGGGCCGGCGGATCAGCATGGTCACCGACTCAGCGAACCGGGCCAGGTGCACCGCCGCCTGGCCGGCGCTGTTGCCGCCACCCACCACGAACACCGGCTGGTGCTTCACGTCGCGGGCCGTGGTGGCGGCGGTGCCGTAGTTGACGCCGCGTCCGACCAGCTCCTCGATGGATTCGACGCCGAGGCGCCGGTACTCGACTCCGGTGGCTATCAGCACGGTGCGCGCGCCGACCTGGGTGTCGCCCAGCAGCACCCGGTGCGGTTCGCCGGTGCCGACCGACAGTCCGGTCACCTCGCGTCCGATCAGGAAACGGGCACCGAAGCGCAGCGCCTGGGAGCGCGCCCGCTGGGTGAGGCGCATCCCCGAAATGCCGCGTGGGAAGCCCAGATAGTTGCGGATCATCGAACTGGTGCCGGCCTGCCCGCCGATCGGTCCGGAGTCGAGGACGAGGGTGCTCAGCCCCTCGCTGGAGGCGTACACGGCGGCGCCCAGACCGGCCGGACCGGAGCCGACCACCACCAGGTCGAATGGTTCGCCGTTGCCGAGTTCGGCCGGTTCGCTGTACATGAAGCTGCCCAGTTCGGCGTTGCTCGGACGCGACAGCACCACCTCGAGCTGTGGCGAGTGCACCAGCGGCAGCTCGGCATCCGCGCCGGCCAACGCGAGTACGTCGCGTCCGGCCTCTGAGTCGGAGCGGTGCACGGTCAGCGGCATGCCCATCTGGTTGAGGAAGTCGCGGATGCGGGACAGGTCGGCGCTCGGCGCGTCGGCCACGATCCGGGTGCCGTCGATCTCGGAGGTGTTGACCGTCGAGCCCCAGTCGCT
>JBGAJF010000029.1:0-45466 GCA_044225075.1 Micropruina sp.
GTGGCGGACGCCGTCCACTGGTCGCTGCAGCATCCCGAAGCCACCAAGGAGGAACTGCTCGAGGCGGCGATCGAACGGATCAAGGGCCCCGACTTCCCGCTCGGCGCGCTGATCGTCGGTCGCAAGGGCATCGAGGATGCCTACCGCACCGGCCGCGGCTCCGTGGTGATGCGGGCGGTCATCGACATTGAAGAGGACAAGTCCGGGCGCACCCTGCTGGTGATCACCGAGCTGCCCTATATGTGCAACCCGGACAACCTGGCGACCAAGATCGCCGAACTGGTCAACGCCGGCAAGCTGAGCGGCATCGCCGACATCCGCGACGACTCCTCGGCCCGCACCGGCCAGCGCCTGGTGATCGTGCTCAAGCGCGACGCCCAGCCGCGGGTGGTGATGAACAACCTGTACAAGCACACTCAGCTGCAGGACACCTTCGGCTGCAACATGCTGGCCCTGGTCGACGACGTGCCGCGAACGCTGCGGCTCGACCAGTTCCTGTCGCACTGGATCAAGCACCAGCTGAGCGTGATCCAGCGGCGGACGGCGTTCCGGCTGGCCGAGGCCGAGAAGATGGCGCACATCTACCGCGGCCTGGTGAAGGCCTTGGACGCCCTGGACGCGGTGATCGCGCTGATCCGGGCCAGCTCGGACGCCGAAACCGCCCGCACCGGGCTGATGGAGCTGCTGGAGATCGACGAGGCGCAGGCCAACGCGATCCTGGAGATGCAGCTGCGCCGGCTGGCCGCACTGGAACGGCAGAAGATCATCGACCGGCTGGCCGAGCTGGAGCGGCTGATCGCCGACCTGCAGGACATCCTGGACTCGCCGCCGCGGCAGCGGAAGATCATCGGCGACGAACTCGCCGAGATCGTCGAGAAGTACGGCACCGACCGCCGGACCCGGATCATCTCCGCCGACGGGGACCTGTCCAACGAGGACCTTATCCCCGATGAGGACATGATCGTCACGATCACCCACGGTGGCTACGCCAAGCGCACCCGGACCGACCAGTACCGCGCCCAGAAGCGCGGTGGCAAGGGGGTTCGCGGCGCCAGCCTGCGGGCCGACGACGAGGTGGAGCACCTGTTCGCCACCACCAACCACCACTGGATCCTGTTCTTCACCAACCTCGGCCGCGTTTACCGGGCCAAGGTGTGGCAGCTGCCGGAGGCCGGCCGCGACGCCAAGGGCGGCCATGTGGCCGGGTTGTTGTCCTTCCTGCCCGAGGAGCGGATCGCCCAGGTGCTGACCCTGCGCAGCTACACCGACGCGCCCTACCTGCTGCTGGCCACCCGTCGCGGGCTGGTGAAGAAGACCTCGCTGACAGCGTACGACTCGCCGCGGCAGGCGGGCGTGATCGCGATCAACTTCCGCGACTCCGACGATGAGTTGATCGGTGCCGAACTGTGCTCGTGGGCCGATGACGTGCTGCTGATCTCGCGCAAAGGTCAGGCGATCCGGTTCGCGGCCAGCGACGAGCAGCTGCGTCCGATGGGACGGGCGACCTCCGGGGTGACCGGGATGAAGTTCCGGGCCGGCGACTCGCTGCTGTCGATGGCGGTGATCGATGCCGACATGCCCGAGGACGACCGGTTCGTCTTCACCGTCACCGACGGCGGCTTCGCGAAGCGGACGGCGGTCTCCGAATACCGGCAGCAGGGCCGCGGCGGTCTCGGCATCAAGGCGATGAAGCTCAACGACGACCGCGGTTCGCTGGTCGGCGGCCTGGTCGTCCAGGAGAACGACGAGATCATGGCGATCAAGACGTCCGGGCAGATCATCCGGTCGTCGGTGGGCGAGGTGCCGCCGAAGGGACGCGACACGATGGGGGTGAAGTTCGTCCACGTCCAGGGCGCCGACTCGGTGTCGGTGATTGCGTTGTACCCAGAGAATGGTGCGGAGGGGGAAAGCGGCGTCGATGGGGAAGAATCGACCCAAGCGGCGGTGTCGGATACCGTGCCACCGTCGGATACGGTTGGGCCGGATGCCGTTGATTCGGACGATGGCGACCCACAGCATCCCGTCGACTGACGAGGGTCGAGGAGGACTATGAGCGACCAGCAGGGCAAGTCCAGCACGTCTGTGGCCGGGAACGTATGGAGTTCGGGAGCAACAGGCGAGCATCGCGACGCCGCTGACACGGAATCCACCCAGGTGCAGCCGGCGGCTTCCGGGCAGCCGGTTTCGGGGCCGTCCGCGGCACCCGAACAGCCGGCGTCGGCCCAGCCAGCCCGTCCGGACGTGGTGAGTGCGGGGCCCCGGTCGGTGTCGCGCCGCACCCGTAGAGCCAGGCTCCGGTTGTCCCGGATCGATCCCTGGTCGGTGATGAAGACGTCGTTCCTGTTCTCCATCGCCTTCGGGATCATGTTCTGGTTCGCCACCTACGTGGTCTGGTCGGTGATCGGTGCGTCCGGTCTGTTCGACGCGGTGAACAGCATCTTGCAGAGCGTGCTCTCCAACCCGAACGACCAGACCCAGGTTCGGATCGAAGACTTCGTCAACACCAACAAGGTGCTGGGCGTCGCGGCGCTGATCGCGGTGATCAACGTGGTGTTGCTCACCGCCATCGGCACCCTGACCGCGTTCCTGTACAACCTGTCGGCGAACATCCTCGGCGGTCTTGAACTCACTCTCGCCGAGGACTGACCTTGGTCGTTGAGGCGGCGTCGGCTCGGACTGTTCCACGTGAAGCGTTCCGAGTCGGGCGTCCCGGCGGACGATTCGTCTTGCCTCAGGTCAAGATGTCCGCGTGTGATTGGTGCGTGCCTCACGTGAAATGTCCGCGTGATGCGTCAGGCTGCTGGGCGGGTGCCTTGGGTGCGGGCTTTGGCGAGTTCGATGAGTTGGTGCTGGATGGTGTTGATCCGGCGGGTCATGCGGGCCGGGTTCAGCGTGGCGTGCTCCTGTTCCAGGTGAGCGCGGGTGGTGTCGTCGAGGGTGCTGGTGTCGAGGAGTCGCTGGTAGGGGGTGCGCGGCTTGTCGTAGACGCGTTTCTTGCGTCCGCTGCTGGTGGGGGTCCAGCCGGTCGCTTTGACGCAGGGTAGTAGGTGGTTCTTGCGGGCCATCACCAGGCCCCACAGCTCGTTGAGCAGTGTCAGCTCTGCCTCGGTTTCGTAGCGGTAGCGGAACGCGTGGCGGCGGACCCAGTCGCCGTTGCGTTGCTCGACGTGGGCGTTGTCGTTGTGTTGGTAGGGCCGGCTGCGGGTGAGCGGGATGTCGCGTTTGTCGGCCCAGGCGATCACGCCCCAGTTCATGAACTCGCTGCCGTTGTCGAAGTCCAGCCCGGCGATGGGCAGCGGTGCGTGGCTGGTGATCCATTCCAGGGCACTGTGGACGTGGATGAAGGCGTTGTTGCGGATGGTGCGCAGCATCGTCCACCCGGTTACCGGGTCGGTTGCGGTGAGGGTGCGTAAGAACTCGCCCTTGAGGGTGTGACCGCAGTGTGCGACGGTATCCAACTCCAGGAACCCTGGCGTGGTGAGCGGGTCGTCCATGCTGGTGCGGGTCGGGATCGAGGACCGCAGAATGTGTGATGGTTTCGTGCTCGACAGCGCGGCCGGGTAGGCGGCGTCCTTGTGTGGTTTCAGGTATCGATCGATCGTTGCCGGCGACATGGCCCGCACCTCGTCGAGGACCGTGTCGGTGACCCGTGGTTGCACCCTGCCGAGCTCGCGGAACCTGACCAGCCGTTCCAGGGTGTCGTCCATGACGGCGGCGAGGTACTTGCCGGAGGGTTGACCGGTCAGCCGCCACACCTCCTGCAGCACGATGAGCGCGTCGTAGGAGTACTTCCGCGGCCGCGGTTTGCGCTGTTGGTCCCGTGCGGCGCCCCTGCGTGTGTTCGCGGCACGGATCGCGCGGCGGGCGTGATCGCGGGTCCACCCGGTCGAAGCGACCAGCGCGTCGAGGATCTCGCCCTTCTCCGCTTTGCCGGCCCTTCCATAGGCGCGAGCGAACTTCTTGGTGACCTCGCGACGCGCAGCCATCGACAACCCCTCAGCCATCCTCGAAGGGAACCGGCAGCGCGGACATCCCTACGTGAGGCACGCGCAGCCCTTCCCGGACCTTTCAGCTGAGTCTCGTCGCGATTTGGGCGCACGGCACCCGAGTCGGTAGTGTAGTCACTCGGTGTTCCCGCCACGCGGGCCTATAGCTCAGACGGTTAGAGCGCCGCCCTGATAAGGCGGAGGTCACTGGTTCAAGTCCAGTTAGGCCCACCCTTCATATGCCCTAGTCAGAGGCGTATAGCAGCTCAAGCTCTGGCAGCTTGCAACTCATCTGCAACTCATCCCGCATTACCTGTCCCGATCGGGCTCCGCCTATTGATCGTCACGGACGCCGCGTGACGCTGCGGTGAGGGGAGTGGGCGCGCTTGCCGTGCGCCGAAGGGATCAGGTACCCCCGGCCCCCCAGGGACGCGATGAGCGAACTTCGCGTTGCTCAGCGGCCTATGCCGTGGCGGGCAGTGAGGGGTAGCACGGGCCACCCGGAGAGGTGGGGGTATGACCTCTCGCGCGCATAAGGGGCACCCCCAGTGTTTAGCTGCACAGGATCTGCCACGCTGGGCTGGTTTCGGCCCGGAACACACCCACTAACCACGTCCGGCTAATGACGCTACTGAGGGGACCGCCTACGCCCATGCCTGCGTAGATGGTCCCCTCGGTGTCCTAGCTGGCCAGCAGCCCCGGCAGCGGCCTCCCTGCCGTCATGTGGCCGACCTCGACGCATCGCGGCCGCCCGCATGAACGGACGATCGCGCACGCCTCCCCCGTTGCCAGGTAGTAGGCCAGGACGCCGGCAGGCCAGCGCTTTCCGCGCCAGGTGATCGCCAGCCCTCGGCCGTCCCATCTGCGACACCCCGTGGCCTCGACTGCGGTCGAGCCTGCCGCGAGCCTGTGCGCCATCCGCTGCTCAGGGGGGAGCGCTCTACGTGCGTCCTGCGCCCGCCTGTTGCCCGCCACTGCGTCGGGGTGGTCCGCTTCCCATCGGGCTGTCGTGACCCTCCTGCAAGCTCTGCAATGCCACTTGCTGTCCTTACCGTAGTAGGACTCTGGGAGCGGGTGGTTCCGCAGGCAGGGCACGTGCCGCGCCTGCGGTGTGTTCCCGACGTCGGGCATCAGTCCTCGGTCCCGCCCACGACCACGTCCAGGTAGACGACCGACGCCCCCGGGGCCTTGCGCACGGGGAACTCGCGACCCTGCCCGGCCTCGATGTGATGCACGGTCCCGCTGCCGGGCAGGAGCATGCCTGCGAGTTTGCGTGCCCCGGCTTCCATCGCCGCCTGCGTGGCCGCGCGGTCCCTGCTCACTACGGAAGCCTCAACCGAGCTTGCGGTTCCGCTCAGCAGCTCTACCTTCTGCCGGCCGGCTCCGATAACCGCCAGCGTCGCCGTCTGCGTGTAGCGCTTGCCGTCGAGTGACTTTCGCTTGCCCGGATTCCCGGTTGCAACCTCGTGAATGTCGGTCGCGTGATCGCCGCCCATCCATTCATACAGGTTACCGTTCACCAGCTCGCCGAGAATGCGTTCCGGGTGCGCGAGTTCAGCACCCTTGTCCTGCCAGCTTCCCTCGCCGATCGAATCGGCCAGCCGTGACGGGAATGGCGAAGCGATCGGCCCGTATTCGGCGTCGCTCCCGATATTCCATTCGGTCAGGTAGCGTCCGTCGCCGTCCGTGGAATGCTCGACGCTGACCGTAGCGTTGTGCGCCATCTTTGCCGACTGCCGCGAAAGCGCTTTCTGGACGTCCTCGACCGCCGGGCCACGGGTGAGTGAGTTCACCGCCACCAGCACCACCTTTGCCGAACCTCCGACCCATCCGCGCCCGATATGCTCGGTGGCGCTGCCTTGCACAACATGCACGACTGGGAGGCTCCGCTTGGGGAAGGTCTCGGGCAGCCGGTCAGATACCGTTAACGTCATCTCTGGGAATAGTTCGGCCAGGTTTTGCGCCACTGCCGACGCGTATTCCAGATCGTCGAAGCGTCCCGCCCGCTCGGCGCTCTGGGCCTTCCGCTTGAGCGCCTCCGCGACCAGTGGCGCGTATTCGGCCTGGGCGGCCGCAGCGGCCCATTCCAGGGCCTCGGGCGCTTCCCCGGCCTCCGCAGCGGCCCGCAGCTCAAGGTAGCTCTGAGCGGCATCCTCGGCGTTCTGGGCGGCATCGGTGGCCGCAATCGTGGCGTCCTCGACCCGCTGGCGTCGCGCGTTGAAGCGCGCCTCAGCCTCGGCGTCCAGGTGGTGATTGAGTTCGAGCATGCTTGGTTCTCCTATGTGGTTGTGGTCGAGTTGGACAAGTTGTGGACAGCTTGTGGACAGGTTGAGATCGGCCCTGGCGCAGTAAATCCCCTAGTCAGAGCGCGGTTCTCGATGGTTTGGACGACTTGGACGACATTTTCCGGGTGAGAGTGTGTGGTTGCCCGTGTGCCGCGCCTCGGTGGACGCTTCGGACGGGTGCGAGTCGGTTTCTAGTGGGCATCCGGCCCCTCTAACCCCATCTGACTAGGGGTTTCATTTTGAGTTACATGTCAACGGCACGCAGTGCCTAGGACAACTCGCTCTCCGCTCTCCGACTCGACCCCGACCGTCCGCCAGACCTTCGCCACCCCGGTTCGTCCGAACCCTCTCCGCCTCGGTTCGCCTGCTCGAACCGGCGTCACCCCGTAAAACTCGCGCAGCTTCCAGGTCAGCGCCTGAGCGGTGAGCGCCTTCCCGCTGGGCTGTCCCCAGAGTTCCGGGTTCGCCACTGCCAAGCGGTCCGCGAGCTCGCTCGATCCCGCCCAGTCCTCGCCGTCGCGCCAAACCTTCATCAGGTCGTAAGCCAGCTGCACGTTCGCAGGCGCACCTAGCGCCTCGACCTCGGCATCGCGTGCCGCCTTGTCCTCGGCTGCAAGCTGATCCGCTGCCCTCGCCCATTGCGAACTCGATGCCCTAGCAGCCGATATCAGGAGTGCCCATCGGTCGCGGTCCCGCGCTTTCAGCCATTCCGGCAGCGCTGGATTGCGCACCCTGGGATCGCGTGCTTTCAGTGCCGCCCACTTGTCGAGCCGTTCCCTCAATCGCACGTCCACCCCCTTGAGTTCGTTATCCCATTGGACCTCGCGCGTATCCTCGGAGCGGGTTAGCCTCACCGTTAGTGTCCGCTGTCTCGTGTCTGGCGCGAGTTTCACCCCATTGCCGGCCATGACGATTGGCGCGAATGTGTCAATCTTGCTCGGCACCCATCTGCCGCCCGCCGACTGTTGCAGAATCCTCGCCGTTGCGCCTCGCTGCCATCCGGCATTGAGAATCGCAGTCGCCCCGACATTCTCCGGCCTCAACACTTTCTCGGCCTCGTCAATCGCCAGAGTGCAAAATCCGGTCTCCTGCAAGATCCTCGGAATGAGCGCGTCAGTGATGCTCGACGTAATCACTTCGCCGCGATGGCTGAGCCTCGCCACCATTTCGAGCAGCGTTGACTTTCCCGCTCCGAACGATGGCGCCACAATCGCCAGCCTCGGCAGTGCCGTCCCGACTCCGTGTGCCGCCAGGTGCGTTGCCGCCACCCAGAGCGCCACAGTGTCCAGGTCGCCGGCATCCTGCGCCTCGACATGTGCCCCGATCAATGCCCGGACGTCGCTCACCGGATCATCTGCCAGCCCGCGATTGTCCCGCCACCACTTCCGCAGCATCCACCCGGCCTCCGGCATGTAGCCGTACCCGGACGTCTCGCTCGCGCCCTGGGCCAGCGCCTCCGCCATCATCGCTCGCCACTTCCGGTCAAACGCCCTATGGCAGGACACGCAGCGCGCGTCATAGTGCCCGGGATCGAGCGAGTACGCCATGCCGACGTGCTCGGCCTCGGTGGCAATCTCTTCGTACGGGTCATCGTGCCGGTAGCTCCACTCCGCCGCCTCGCCTCCGCAATCGCGGCACGTCTCAGCCCACGCCGGGCCAAGCTCGGCCTCGACCTTGCGGTGAGCAGCCCGGTATCCAATCCCGCCCGCCATTCACGCCGCCACCCGTCGCGCCAGGTACTCGCCGACCTCGATGGGAGCTTCCCAATCGCCGGTCTCGCTGTTGTATCGATGTACCAGCATCGGCTTGCCGCCCGCCCGGGGGGTCGCCGCCCGCGTACTCGCCTCTAGCCACGCGGCCTCGCCGTCCCCCCGCAGCATTAGCGTTGACCTCGCCTGGCTGGTCTTGAGGCAGCCAGCCTCCATCAGCCGGTGAAGCGCCTTCCGCAGCGGATCGCCGCCGACGCCAAAGACCGCCCGGTTGGCAAGCGCGAGACGCCGAACGTCGCCGTCGATGTGCCCCATCGTGTCGGCCAGGGTTGCCGCATAAAGGCCGACCCGCTCGGCCAGCCCGCCTAGGCTGCTCATCCGATCGACCCACCGGGCAGGGTCCCACCCATCGTTGCCGACGTCGTGCGTGCACTCCCTGGGCTGGAGAGCAGGTCTGCTCATCGGCTGACCGCCGGAACCGGTGCGAAGAGCGCTGCCAGGTCATCGCCGTTGACTCGGAGGATCTTCCCGGAGCGGACCGCCCGGAGTCGCCCGTCCGCGATCCGCCGCCGGAGCGTCTTGACGCTGGTGCCGTAGGCTGCCGCGCCAACTGCGAGGGAGTAGTGCTGAGGGAGCGTGTTTGACACGGGCTCCTGCCTTCCATTAAGTTGTCTGTTGGTGGAGACCGTCTAGCTCCACTGATGGACAACTATGCCCGCTCGAACTACCGGGCGCAACGCCCACTACATGTTGCGTCTACGGGGTCGGCCAGTAGTCCGCTTGGTTGCGCGGGATCGCCTCGAATACGCCCGGCTCCACCTCGGCCATGAGCATCGATCCCTCAAGCCATCGCATGACCGGATGGTTCCACCAGCGCCCCCCGGGGGTGTCGGTTGAGACGGCGTCGTCTGGCTTCGCGATCCTCAGCACGTACTCACCCGTCTGGCCAAGCTCATCTGAGGCGTCTAGCTCCACCATCTCGATTGCGACCGGCCCCGTGTGCCGCTCTCCCGTGGCGATCTTCCGGGGGACTTCCCTGCATTCGCATTTAGTTTCCATGCTGAGAACGATAGGGAACAAGAATCGTTCAAGTCAACTAATAGTGCAATGTCAGAAGTAGTCATCTGGAGTTACAGAATATCTATTTATCCGGCCTCAAACCTTGTCGCGGCATTTCACTCTGACCAGCCGGTGTCCCCGGCTTGTGCGGAGGCGCACTGAACCTTCGATCATGCCCGCGCCATGTCCGAGAGCGCCCGCGCGATCCGAGCGTCGGAGTCTTGGGCGGCGTGCTGGTAGCGGAGTGCTGCCGAAGCGGTCTTGTGGCGAAGGCGTTTCATCTGTTCGGCCAGGGTGGCGCCAGAGATTGCCGCCAGAGTGGCGCCAGTGTGGCGGAGGTCGTGGAAGCGGAGGTCTGGCTTACCGACCCGCTCTCGTGCGGGTCGCCAATAGGTCTTGTGGAAGGTTGGCGCTCGGTACTGCTCACCCTTCGCTGTCGGGAATAGCAGCCCATCCGCGCCTCCCTGGGCGTGGTCTCGGAGGTGCGCAACGATCAGGTCTGAGAGGTGCGGCGGGAGCGCCACGATGCCCTGAGAATCGGCCTTCGGCGTGCTGACGGTCTTGATGCCGTCAATCCACTGCACAGCTCGCTGAACGCGGATGATGCCCTTGTCGGTATCGACGTCGGAGCGTCGGAGTTCGGCCACCTCTCCGAAGCGGAGCGCGCACCATGCCGCCAACTCGACCATGAGCCGGAGGCGTTCGGGCAGTGCCTCGGTGAGTTGCGCTAGCTCGACCACGGTTAGCGGTTCCCCAATACCATCCGCCCGTTGGGGGGTCTTGATCTTGAGCCGGCAAGGGTTCCGCTCGATCAGTTCGTCGTCTACTGCGCTGGCGAAGATGGACTTGAGCAGCACGTAGGCGTTCCAGTTCATCCGCACCGTCTGGCGATTGAGCCTGTCGTACCAAGACTTGATAGTGGCGGGGGTGACGTCGGTGAGGCTGAGGTCACCGAGTGCGGGCAGGATCAGCCTCTCTAGGTACCTCCGGTACTCGGAGCGCGTCTTATCCGCGAGCGGCTTCCCACGGCTGTTGACGCGCGCGGGGAGCCACGTCTCGGCGTAGCTGGTGACGGTGTGTTGAGCCCTGGCCGCCTGCCTCGCGGCCTCGCGGCTGGCCGGCGTAGTCCAGTCTCCCCACTCGACTCGACGGCGCTCATCGTTGAGCCAGCCCTCGGCGTCGAGCTTGGTTGTGAAGGTTGTGGGCGCGGTGTGTCGCGCGTCGTCTGGCCCCACGTAGCTCGCCTGGTATCTGCCTGACCGCTGTTGCTTGATCGAGCCGAAGCTCCGACGTGCTGCCCGTCGCGCTGTCGCCATGGTCTGCATCCTCTGCAACTCATCTGCAACTCTCAAGAGTTGCAACCTGTCCGTTGCTGTCCATCTGCGTTAAGCTCATCGAGCGGCTTAAGCCGTAGTGAGAGCGACATTAATGGCCAGCAATGGACAGGTTACTCCCTTAGCCTAAAGGGTTCAAGTCCAGTTAGGCCCACCAAGAGGTGGTCGTTCAAACCGACAACCTTTTCGGTCTGAAGTCCAGATTCCCTCGCCGTGTGCTGTCGGGCGAGTGCGGCGCGCTGGACGGTCGGGTCGAACAGGATGTTGAACGGTTCCCCTGGTTCCCCCTCACGGTATCGTCTCCGGCGACGGTGAGCTTGTGGAAGAAGGCCTGGTTGGCTAGGCGGCGTAGCGAGTCGTCGATGCCTCATGTAGATCGCGTGGCACTCTGCGGCGAGGGAGAGGCAGTCTTCGAGGCGGGCCTTGGCTTGGTCGTACTCGATGTCTCCGGCTTCGATCTGGGTGTCGAGGAAGGCGGTGCGGCGGGCGATGCGGTCCTGTTCCTCTGCTCCGGCGGGCGCGGTCGGTCAGCGTTGTTCGTTGAGGAGCCCAGCCTCGTAAGCGAGGACTGCGAGCTGGGTGCGATCCTTCATGCCGAGTTTTCGGAAGAGGCGGCAGAGCCCGCGCCCGTTGGATGAGAACGAGCGGGCTGAGCTGGAGCGGTTGCGTGCCGAGAACCGGCAGTTGCGGATGGAGGCCGAGTTCGCGAAAAAAGTAGCGGCCTGGTTCGCGAAAGACCCGCAGTGATTTTCGCTGCGATCGCGGAGGGGGCCGAACAGAAACAGTTCCCGGTCGAGTTCATGTGTGGCGAGCTGGGCGTGTCGGTGGCCGGCTACTACGCGTGGCGCAAACGACCGGCCTGCCCACGGGCGAAGAGCGATGCTGCCTTGACCAGCCTGATCCGGCAGATCTGGGGGCGGTTGTCGGGCAACCCCGGCGTGCGCCGGATCCACGCCGAGCTGGCCGCGATGGGCCGTCGGGTGGCCCGCAAGCGGGTCTGGCGGCTGATGCGAGCCACCGGCTTGCAGGGACGCCACCCACGGGCGTGGAAGAAGACCACGATCCACGGCGACGCTCCGGTGGACGCACCGGACCTGATCGGCCGTGACTTCACCGCCAGCAAACCGAACCAACGCTGGTGCGGCGACATCAGCTACGCCAAGGGGAACTCCACGATGATCGACCGCATCGTCCACCACGCCGACGTCCTCACGTTGAAAGGAGCCAGTTACCGGCTCCGCAACCGAGGTATCGACAGCCTTCCCAGCATCAGAACAACCACCGACAACAACCCCGGATAGACTCCCCACACGCGGGGCAACCAGCCCCACGACCGGTCACTATTCAAGCATCGGAACCGACCAGAATTCGAGCGTCGTCGTCACTGTGGAGCGAGAGGGCCGGGAAAGAGCTTGTGGATATCGACGTCGCATATCGGCCGGGATGCGGTGCGGCCGCAGCTGGTGGGAGGAGGCTACCAAGCCCTTGATGGCGAGAGCACGCACCCCGGAATGTTCTGCAGCCCTGGCGACCACCAAGTGTGCGAGTTCGACAGCCCGGGCTGGGATAGGGCGCTGGGAGCTGAGAGGTCAACTGACATGAGGTCCTCGCCGTCTGAGGTAGTGCCTGTTGGGCCGCCGCAGCCCGGGCTACTTGAGGGTGGCTCCGATACCTCACGCTGCTGCTCCCGGCCGGCCGCGGCGACTCTCGGTACTCGGGGTCGGCACCTGGGTGCACGCGACTGGCACACATCTGGTCTGCCGGTCTTGTCGAGGTCAGGTCGCCCGATCTTTAGCTCCACCGCGGGTGTCAGCTGTTGAATGTTCTGGAGCGAGTCGGTTCTTGCGCATTCGGTCGATGGCGGACGTTGCTGGGCGACGAAGCCGCAGCGCGGGCCTTTCAACCAGCCACCAACTCGCCGACGCTAGAATCACGGTTGGTGCGATCGTGGCTGCCGCGAAGGTCAATGGTGGCAGAGTGTAAAGCCCGAAGACCGCGAGCGCTTGCTGGATAGGAAAGGCGTAGATGTACACGCCATACGAGATGTCGTTACGCAGCCGGAAGACTGGACTGCGCAACCCGCCCCCAGACGCGATCACTAGGTAGGCCACGGGTAGCGCTGCTGCCACGCGGTAGTTGGGTAGCCAAGCGGCGGCCACGACGACGACGGCTGCCAGGCAGACCCACGGCCAGCGCACCGGAATGTGCTCCCGGTGGCGATAGACAAGTGCGCCAGCGGCGAACATGATGATGAACCGGCCCGCGCTGGTGAAAAAGGTGCTCGAAGTGACGCCAACTCCTACGAAGAGGCTAGCTGCTAGGCCGGCCAAGAAGATGGCTTCCAACACCCAGCGCCTCGTCAGCAGTCGTAGCACGCCGAGGGCTAGGATGCCGAGGTAGCACGCGAACTCCCACCACAGTGTCCATAGCGAGCCGTTCCAGGCACCGGGGAAGGGTACACCCGCGGGGGTCCCCGCGATGCCGTGAGAGAGGATCCAGAGGAGTGAGTTCGCGAAGAAGTACAACAACGCGCCAACCCAGTAGCGGTCGGGCAACTCCTGTCCTGCGACTATCAGGACCACCGGAACAAACATGAAGCCTGTGAACGCGAGGCAGACCCAAAAGGCCGGCATGATCCGGAGCAGGCGCGCTACAAGGAATGATGCCCAGTCTGGGCGTCGCACCCAACTCGCCATGATTAGGAACCCCGAGGCGGCGAAGAAGCCGTCCACCCAGCCCTGACTGAGGAGCTGGCGAAGCGGTGCAAAACCGATGTCGCGACCGGTCAGGGGAAACGAGTGCCAGATGATCACGCCGGACGCCAGCACCAGGCGAACTGCGTTGAGCCCATTGGCCTCCCAGTCGAAGACGGACTCGATGGTGGAACGCGGTGCTGGAGGTGTGGCCGTCACGGCGCACCCACGATATCCGCGCCGCATGTCCGCACCCGAGATCGCATTGCACGCCTGCGAGCTGTGCTTGCTGTCGCACCCGACCTTTGCATCGCGTTGTCCCCTCAGGCGCCACTACCGAGTGGCGTCCCGGGGAAGACTACCGCGAATCATGTTGGATTGGTTGTCGGTCTTGCGTCGCGCCCAGCTCGGTGCTGTGGGCCGTCGCCGAGGCCGCTGACTTCCGCGCACTTCGCTCGAGCATGGCGTCGGCGCCGGGACGCATACGCCACCCTCGGACCTCCGCCTAGGCTCCCCTCGATACCAAGACCCGGGATTCATGACCCCGCGACGCTGGCCGGTTACGGCCAGTCATTGTGGACAACTGGGTCGGTCACGTTGGAGCGGCTGCTTGGCATCGCCCAGGAGCCGATTCAGTCGCGGCGGTAGAGATCCCGAGTGTAGATCTTGTGGGTGACGTCGGCCAGTTCTTCGTGGTGACGATGACGTCAGCGCGCTGCTTGAACTCCGTGAGATCGCGCACCACTTCAGAGCGGTAGAAGTTGGTCCTCGGCCAGGGCGGGCTCGTACACGATGACTCCCACGCCCTTGGCTTTGATCCGCTTCATGACCCCCTGGATTGATGAGGCGCGGAAATTGTCGGATCCCTCCTTCATCACCAAGCGGTAGACACCTACCACCCGAGGCTCACGGCGCAGGATGTCTGCAGCGATGAAGTCCTTGCGCGTGGTGTTGGCGTCCACGACGGCGGCGATGAGGTTCTGTGGGACTGCGTCGTATTGGCCAGGAGCTGCTTGGTGTCCTTGGGCAGGCAGTATCCGCCGTAGCCGAAGGAGGGGTTGTAGTGACTGCTGCCGATCCGGGGGTCCAGGCCGACACCCTCTGATCTGTTTGGTGTCTAGTCCATGGGTGGCGGCGTAGGTGCCCTCATTCACACCCAGATCGCGAGCGATCTGCGCAATCGGCTTCCCGGTCTCCTCAACGATCCGGATCGCTCCCTCACGGAACTCCCGGTCGTACTTCTTCCGCTTCTCTGACATCGCTACTCCTTATAGCGGATGCCTCCACGGTCCGGGGGGAACCTCACCTTCTGGGTCCGGTCCAGCGCTTGGATCTGCGACTTCTCGTCCACGCACAGCACGACCGCGTGGTCGGGTGGCGCCAGGTACAAACCGACCACATCGATGATCTTGGCTTCGAGTTCGGGATCGGTGGAGAACTTGAACGTGTCTGCCAACGCGTGGGTCGGTACCCACCACGCGGACCTGTCCAGCCTCGCAGTCGCGGTCGGCAGCGCGCAGTCGCTTGAGACCATATGGCGGCAACTCGCAGTACCGGTCGAGGTCGCGGCCGAAGATGTCACCTTCGGGGACCTCGCCGAGTGGCGGCTCAGGCAGAGCGGTCGCCTGCCGAGCGTGCGTCTGTGGCTGCGCTACATTGCCTGGACGGCCACGCCACGTCCTCGGGCGGCTGGGCACAGCGCTGTGGCTACCCGAGCCCGTGATGCGCGGCTCGCGGGAGATCGCCCACGGCGCTCTACCACTGCTGGCTGCTCGGATCAGGCGTCTCACGCTGATGTTCCTAAGGATGCCGGGGCAAGTGGCCGCTATGACCCGAGGCGGGAGAAGCGTCACTCGCGGTCTCGCACTGCTGGCACCAGACCGCGACGAGCGAGGCTTGTCCGCGGGCCTGGCTCTGCTTAGTCCGCAGACACACTTACAGCCACGAAGTCCTGAACGGACTGCTCGAACGTGATCGCGGGAGCCCAGCCCAGTTCAAGCCGAAGCCGTGACGCATCGCCGACGATCTCAGAATGGTCGACAGGTCTGCCGAAGGTAGTCGGGCGCAGATCCGGCACTGCAATGCCCATGGCCTCGCAGAGCGCCTCTAGCACCTCCGTTCCGGCCCGCGACGCACCGGATGCGACGTTGTAGACCCTCTGCTCCAGCGCAGGGGCCTCCAGGAGACCAAGGTAGGCCTCCGCGACATCGCGCACGTCGGTATAGTCGCGTCTCGTAGAGAGATTGCCCACCTCGATCGAGTTGGCACTCATCGCAGCGAGCTTCCCGCAGAGATCGGGAACCAGAAACCCTGCTGACTGGCCTGGTCCGATGTGGTTGAACGGCCGTGCGATCACCATGTCCAGCCCACGTCCGCGGTAGTAACCCGCCAGATCCTCCACGGTTCGCTTGCTCACCACGTAGGGAGAGCTCATCGAGACCGGGCTGCACTCGTCAATGGGCCCGGCACGCACGCCGTACACTGCGCCCGTGCTCACCACGAGGACGCGAGGCGAGCCGCCGCGCCCCCGCAGCAATGCTTCACCGAGATGGACCGCGATCGCTGCGTTCTGCGCTATGTAGCGGAGGGGATCATTAAAGGACGCGCCCACTGCGGCGAGGCCTGCGAGGTGCAGGACTGCGTCAAGCTCCTCGTATACCGGCCAGGTCGCTGACAGGTCGGCGGTGTACCAGCGATCCACATCCGGGCTGTCCGACCCCAGCTTGCTGGAGTGTCGAACACCGATTACTTGGTGCCCCCGCTGGTTCGCCAAACGTGCGACATGACGACCGACGAAGCCGTTCGCACCCGTTATGACCAGCTTCATTGTGACTTCTTCTCGCTAGCCGCCGATGAGCACGAGATCATTCTTCACCATAAGCTTAACCAAGCCAGAAAAGTCCACTTCGCGTCTCCATCCCAGCACGGACTCGGCTTTCGACGGGTCACCAAGCAGGATATCCACTTCAGCGGGGCGCATGAACGCGGGGTTCTGGCGCACGTAGGGCCTCCAGTCCTCGACTCCGATCTCGCCGAACGCAAGCGTCAGAAATTCTTCGATGCTGTGGGTGCTTCCTGAGGCAAGCACAAAGTCGTCAGGCGCATCGGCCTGCATCATCTGCCACATGCCGCGCACATAATCGCCCGCGTATCCCCAGTCGCGCTTGGGCCACAGATCACCCAACTCGACGTGCGACTGCGTCCCCAGCTTGATCCGAGCCACCGCGTCGGTGATCTTGCGAGTCACGAACTCGCGACCTCGGTACTCGCCCTCGTGGTTGAACAGGATACCGCAAGATACGAACATCCCGTAGCTCTCGCGGTAGTTCCTGGCGATCCAGTGGCCATAGAGCTTGGCTACGCCGTAGGGGCTACGGGGATGGAACAGCGAGTCCTCGTTGTAGCCCGCGCCCGGGCGGTTGTAGTCGAGCCCTCCGAACATCTCTGAGGTCGAGGCCTGATACACCCGCGTCCTGTCCGACCGTGAGGTGACCCGCACCGCCTCCAAGACATTGAGCACACCCTTGCCGGTCACCTCAGCTGTCAGAGTCGGGTTCTTGAATGAATAGCCGACATGGCTCACCGCTCCGAGATTGTAGATCTCATCGGGATCCGAAACGTCTACAGCGCGCACCAGCGATGTCGGATCGGTAAGGTCGCCCTCGATCAGGGTGACGTAGGGAAACTTCGCTTCGAACGCCGCACGCTTGGGGTTGTTCTGGCCTCGAATCAGTCCGAAGACCTCATATGCTTCTCGATGCAGCAATTGGGCGAGATGCATCCCATCCTGACCAGTCACACCTGTAACGAGCGCGGTACGTCGTTCGATTTCCATGAGCGCCTCCAACTACGCGGTCATCCATGTTGAGTCAGTGCGGAGTCTAGTTCAAGGCTCCGTCGAACACTGGCGGGGAGAGTAGACTGGACACCATCGGTTACTTGCAGCATCCGACAACCAGTCATCGACGGGTGGAGCAACGATCTGACCGACCTTGCTAGGCTGAACCCATGAATCGGTCCGGGTCCTGGAAGGAATGTGTCGTCCCATGGTGATCCCGTCCGGGGCGCTGCCTCTCGGTCTGGGCTGCAGTCGCCTCGGCTCAGTTGGTGGCGCGTCGAACGACGAGGCACGGGCTCTGCTTCAGGCCGCGCTCGCTGAGGGGATTCGGGTCTTCGACACGGCGAACGTGTACGGGCAGGGCGACAGCGAACGTCTCGTGGGTGAGGCCATCGCAGGGCGAGACGACTGCATAGTGATCTCCAAGGCAGGTAAGTACGTCGCCTGGCAGCGACGGGCGGCGCTGCCACTCAAGAGCATCATCCGTTCAGCGACGCGCCGCTCAACCGGAACGCGACAACGAGTCTCGGCGGCTCGCGCTACGCCGTTACCCACCCGCTGGGACGCGCTATCCTTGGCTAAGAGCCTGGACGGGAGCCTCAGAAGGCTAGGTCGCGATCACGTCGACGTCTTCCTTCTACACAGCCCAAGTGCTGAGGTCATCCGCGCCGGTGAGGCGATCCGAGTGCTAGATGCGGCCCGCTCTGCTGGCAAGATCGGCGAGGTTGGAGTGTCGGCGGATGATGCCGAGGCCGCGATGGCCGCCCTCTCCGACGGCCGAGTCAGGGTACTCCAGGTACCCCTCCGCCCTGGGTCCTCAGAATACGATCGTATCCTTGAGCAGGCGGTCGGTGCAGGCGTGCAGATCATCGCCCGTGAGATCCTTGGCGGCTTTGGCTCACTAGCCTCTCGCGAGGACTTCGCGGGGTTTGCCCGGAAGCGCATCGCTGACGTAGTTAGTGACCCGCGCGTTGCTGTTCCGATTGTGGGCTCGACACGCGTAGCAACGCTGTCGGCGTCTGCCTCCGCAGCTCGAGACGCCGGACCGGACCGGCCGTGACAACCGGATCGTCGCCGGTGGCTGCGGCTCTTACTCTTTACCACGCCGCTAGTCGACTGTCCCCTCGGCAGTTTGCCTATCACCTGAGGCGAACCTCTAGGAATGGGTTTGCCAGCCGGTTCCCTACCGCGTACTCATCTTACATCACCCACAGATCGCAACGGCTTCCGGCACTCTCAGGCAATCCCGTTGACTCAGCACTCGCGATGGCGCGGGCCATCGCCCCGTTTTACTATGACGAGTACCTCTCTTCGATTGACGACGCCGCCGTGGGGCGATTTGACCTGTTTGGGCAAAGCGCGACATTTGAGAGCACTCGCTCGATCGACTGGCACCATACGGTCGCTGCCGAGAGCGACTTCCACCTTTGGCGCATGAAACTTGGGCACATGGGGTTCATTTGCCCGATGCTTGTGGCCGGCAGCCAGCGGCATCATGATGCAGTACGCGCGATGTTGGCCGGTTACCGCGAGCACGCGACCTTCAAGACCCCCGGATGCTTCTCGTCCTACTGGTTTCCGTACAGTGTGTCTCACCGAATCCTCGCGGTTCTGAGCGGATATGTCCTTGCGTACAACACAATGGATACCTCGCTGAGGCACGAACTCGCCTCATTTCTTCGCTGGAACGCTGGCTTCGTGGCAGCGAACATCGAGCATGAGTTGAAGAACAATCACGTCGAACGAAATCTCGCCGCGCTGTGTTTCTACTACACATGTGCTGAATCCATCCCCGCCAGAACCGCATCGCTATTGGACCGGGAGGTCCGGCGGATCATTCGGGCCTGCGTTCTGGGTGACGGCCTCCTGGCGGAACGCTCAGCGATGTATCAGGGCCTGACTGTGATGGCCATGGATGTGTTTAGCAAGGCACCTTTCCTGCGTACGCAGACCCGCGAACTCGCGCGGAACACCCTCACCAAAGCACAAACTGCTTGGGCTACCATGACTCATCCGGACGGCGAGATTGCCCTTTTCAACGACAGTTGGTTCGGTGAAGTTCCGACTGTGTCTCAAGTCAGGGGTCACTTTGGAGCATCCCCTGTCGCTGAACTCCCCGATGCTGGGTACGCTCGGCTGGAGTCAGAGGGTGTGTTTGTCTTGATGGACGCCGGCCCGATTGGCCCGCGGTGGAATCCCGGCCACGGTCACGCCGACTTCCTAGCTGTTGAGGTGGATATCGCGAACCTACGGTTCGTAGTCGACCCCGGCACCTTCCAGTACTCGACAGGTAAGCGCCGCGCGTTCGAGCGCTCTGCCAACAGTCATAACGGTCCCCACCGACAGGGTGTCGAGCCAGTCGAGTATGCTGGCTGCTTCAAGGTCGGCCGAATGAGTGAGGCCCACTTCGTCAATATTGTTGGCGACAGTGTCACCGGACACCTCCGACTGCCCGACAAGAGCAGCGTCTGCCGCTCGACCACAGTGGCGCCTGACACGGTGAAGTTCGAAGATACTTGGTCGAATTGTCGTGGCGGCGCCGTGCGACTGACCATTCCCGGCTCCTGGAGTCTTGTGGGACTCGTGGGCAACTCGGTCGCAGAGTTCCAACAGAAGCAGACATCGGCGGTGATTACCGTTCACGACGGTGCTATCCAGTCGATCGAACCCGGGCAGTGGTCGCACCACTATCTCGTCAGCGAGCCCGCAACGATCGTAACCTTAGCACCCCAAACACAGAGGTCGGGTAGCGGCTACTTGACATGGACCATTGAGGGGCAGGCGCCAGCATGAAGCTAGCTATCGTTGGATGCGGGTTCGTCTTCGACATCTATATGCGAACCTTCAACGCCCATCCAGAACTCAGCGTCGTGGGAGTATTTGACATTCACCCTGAGCGTATGCAGGCGGTGCACTCCCACTACGGATTTCGTACATACGCGAGCCTGGAGGACCTCCTGGCCGACCCAATCGTCGACGCAGTCGTTAACCTGACGAACATCTCATCGCACTTCGATGTCACTCGGCGCGCACTCGAGGCCGGGAAGCACGTCTATTCCGAAAAGCCACTTACGAAGAGTCTCGATCAATCGAGAGAGTTGTTCCGGAAGGCGGAGGCGCACGATGTGCGCCTTTACGCGGCTCCCTGCAATATCTTCGGCGATAGTGTCCGAACAATGTTTCAAGCCGTCAAGGACGGCGCCATCGGAGCACCTTTGCTCGTGTATGCCGAATTGGACGACAACCCGATACACCTAATGGGCTTTGACAAAATTATGAGTCCAACTGGTGCGCCGTGGCCGCTGCGCGAAGAGATACTCGAGGGCTGCACCTACGAGCACCTAGGCTACCACCTTGTGTGGATCTGTGGCCTACTCGGACCCGCCATCTCTGTCACCGCGTTCTCGAGCGAACTGATCGAAGACAAGGCTGAGGGCCTTCCTCCATTTGTCGGGACGCCCGATTACTCCGTCGTCAGCCTCCAGTTCGCAGGAGGCGCGGTCGCTCGGATCACGTCAAGCGTTGTTGCGCCTCGTGACCACCGGATGAGAGTCATCGGGCGCACCGGCGAACTCCGATCGGACGGTTATCGGCAATATCGCGCACCGGTGTTCTTCGAGCGCTTCACCGCGACTAGCTTAAACATGCGCAAACTCCAAACACTGCGTGCGTATCCTCGGCTTGGACGACTCTTCGGCATTGGTGGTCGCCGACTGCCCCTCACACGGAACTGGAAGTCTTCTGCCGTTGAAGGCGGGCATTTCGTCTCATCGTCAATCAAGCAGAGAGCGGTCGAAGCGATCCGCCGACGCGAGGTTTACGCCCAAGACAAATTCCTCGGAATCGCGGAGATGGCCAGGGACCTACGAGAGCAAAGGCCCCAGTACCTCAGTCCGGACTTCCTGCTTCACGTGAACGAGTTGACACTCCTCACCCAAGGCGCAGGTTCAACCGGTCTTACGGCGACGCCAGAGACAACCTTCCGTCCAATTGGCCCTATCCCCACAGGTTAAGCGTCGTCAGAATGAGAATAGCAATCCAGGAACCATTACCCCGTCGGGCAACGGAGTCAAGACTGTGACCTACCGTCAGTTGCCATTCCTGCCGACCGCTACCGCTGAAGGCAGCCTGAGTATCGGGCTGAGGTGGATAGTCAGGGCACTCGCCGCTGTCGTTGCACTAGTACTCATCAATCAACAGAGCGAGCACGGCACGCTGCTTGCCATCGTTTGTTTGGCCTCCACCGAGTTAATTCTTCGTCAGGGGCTACTTCCAGTCATCTATGCAGTCGCCTTGCTCACGTTCCCTCCCGGCCTACTCGCACGAAATGGGCTTCCCTTCCTTATCGCTGCCGCCATAATAGTACTTCTGCCTCCGCTACTTCGGGCTGATTCCGACAGGCCCAAGTGGATTGCTTTCCTCACCGCCGCACCTCCAATAGCTGCCGCAAGCCTCGCAATTGGTGGGATAAACAACATCGAACTTCTGGCCATTGTCTCCTTGCTAAGCCTGCCCGTATACTTCCTGGCGCGCAGACGCGAGTTCGCTCGTCGAACGATAGCTGCCATGTCGTGGTCAGTCGCACTTGTTTCACTTTCATATATAGTCTCAGTTGCGTCCGGCGCCTTTACGGACTCCCGGCCCGCAGTTCGGGAGTTTCCAAATGGCTATTACTGGAATGTCTACTTTCCATATACGCCGACTGTTGGTGGGACCCAGATTCTCGGCCCTGGCAGCGACCTTCCCCGGTTCGTCCTACTGACACACGAGCCTGGCCTGAGTGTCTTCTTTGTAGCCATCGCCTTGTCGTATTTCATTGCGGCTCGCGGGCTGCTTAACCGTCTCGGCCTTGTCGCCGTATCTATCGGATTCCTGGCCACGCAGTCGCTTGGAACGTACATCAGTGTGGCGGCTGGCGCGGCAGCTGCCCTTGTGGTCTACCTTTGGCGCAAGGCGTGGCGTGTAAGCGCCGCGATTCTAGCGCTCATTGGGCTCCTCGGCCTCCTGGTGGCGGCTGACGCTGCATTGGATACTCGGCTGGAGCGGTCAGCCGCGACACTTCATGACCGCGGCCTCGCAGGTGGAGATACCCTGGCCGTCGGAAATGTTAGCTTGAATGTTGGCCTGACCCACTACAAACTCGAAACCGCAATCCTGATTATTGCCATAACATGTGCCGGAATGTTTCTCGTTCGCAACCTGTCTACTTCCGGAGTATTTCTCTATGCCTCAACGGCTGTCACCGCGAGTTTTAACGAGCCCCTTCAGTGGCAATTCGGAATCTGGGTTGTCCTTGGAATCCAGTTCGTCGCCACATTTCGTACGAATCGTCTAGACGTCCACTCTGCCAGTGCGTCACTGAGGAAGCTCGACCCGCGAGCATGGGCACAGCGTTCCGGCTGACTGAATCGAATTTAGTGGTCTGTCGATGAGACGTGTTTACGTTTGTGGTTGATGCTGGCCAGTATCTGGTCGGGGGTTTTGGTCCAGATGAACGGGTGCTTGCGTTTGTTCCAGCCGTTGATGAAGGTGCGGATCTTGCTGGTGAGGTCGCGGGCGGAGGTGAACGTTCCTCGGCGGATGGCTTGGCCTGAGTTGGACCTCTCTAGTTCGACCTGACTTGCACAGGTGATGGCGTTTCTGGCGATTTTGCTCGCATTGGTGCTTGTCAGGGGGTTTTGGGTGGGGTGTTTGGGGCACTAATCGGTCGGTAGGATCAGGCTTGTGAGCCCGTTTCTGCGGAAGGTGAGCACCGCTTCGGGTGCGGTGGCGGTGCAGATCGTGGAGAAGAAGCACGGCCAGCGGCGGATCGTGGAGCATCTCGGCTCGGCTCAGAGCCAGGCCGAACTGGCCGCGCTGGTCGAGATCGGTACCCGCAAAGCTCAACGCCGGTCAGGAGCAGCTTGATCTCGGCCTGGACGGGCGCGGGGCACCGGCCGGGACCGCGGTCGTGGAATCGTCCCGCTCGCAGCTGCTGATCGAGGTGATTCGTGGGTCGTGGGAACGGCTCGGGTTCGGCGTGATCGATGATGAGGCGTTCTTCCAGCTGGTGCTGGCCCGGCTGGTCGAGCCCACCTCGAAACTCGACAGCCTCCGCGTGATCACCGAACTCGGTCTGGCTGCGCCGCATCGCAACACGTTCACGAACGCGTTGAAACGGTGCGCCGGCAAAGATCACCGAGCACAGCTTGCCGCTGCCTGTTTTGAGGTTCCCCCCGGACCGTGGAGGCATCCGCTATAAGGAGTAGCGATGTCAGAGAAGCGGAAGAAGTACGACCGGGAGTTCCGTGAGGGAGCGATCCGGATCGTTGAGGAGACCGGGAAGCCGATTGCGCAGATCGCTCGCGATCTGGGTGTGAATGAGGGCACCCTGGGCAACTGGGTGGCGCGTGCTCGGAAGGCCGGTGAGGGTCGCGGCGAGTTGTCCAAGGATGACTTCGAGGAGTTGAAGCGGCTGCGGGCGGAGAACGCCGACCTGACTTGGGCCACGTCTGGGGTGTTGGTCCGAGAAGTTGCCTCTGGCTAGGTGGTTTTGGGGTGGGTTGATCGGAAAGTTGCGCACTAATCCGGGGTGGTTGAGGCTGTCGGGGTGGCCTACGTGCGGACGGTGCGGACCAAGTCAGGCGCGGTCGCGGTCCAGATCGTGTGGAAATCGCGGCAGGGTGGCCGCGATATTGAGCATCTTGGCTCGGCGCGAACCGCTGCCGAGGTGGAGCTGCTGAAGGCGGCGGGTGCGCAGCGGATCGCTGCCGGGCAAGACGAACTGCCGCTGGGCGTCACGGCCCGGCAGGAGCCGGCCGCGTTGCCGATCGTGGCGTCGCGGATGGGGCGCCTACTCGACCTGATCTCGGCGGGCTACCGGCATCTCGGCTTCGACAAGGCTGCTGGCGGGGATGTGGTGTTCGAGCAGTTGGTGACGGCCCGGATCATCGAGCCGTCCTCGAAACCGGACGCCGCCCGAGTACTCGCTGAGGCCGGGGTGCGACCGTTGTCGTATCGGACCGTGAAGCGTCGCTCGCCCCTCTACGCACAAGCCGAGTGGCGTCGTCGCCTCTCGGGTGCGTGCGCTGCCGGGACCGATCTGGGCCCGTCCACGCTGGTGCTGTATGACGTCACCACGTTGTGGTTCGAAACCGATACTGGCGACGGCTTCCGCGAGCCTGGGTTCTCCAAGGAACGCCGGCTGGAGCCGCAGATCACCGTTGGCCTGCTCACCGACGTCACCGGTGCGCCGTTGATGCTGGACGCGTTCGCGGGCAATACCGCTGAGACCAAGACGATGATCCCGCTCATCCGCGATTTCGTCGACTCCCATGGCATCGTCGATGTGGTCGTGGTTGCCGATGCCGGGATGATGAGCGAAGCGAACCTGAAAGACATCGAGGACGCCGGCTGGAGCTTCATAATCGCCGGGAAACTGCCCGAGATCCCCTACCAGGTTGTCGGCGGCCACGAGAAGCTGCCCAGTGACGGCCACGAAAGTGCCTGGTGGCGGTCATGGAACCTGCCCGGTGGCGGTCACGGGATCTGCCCGGAGGTGACGTTGTTGTCCCGCCGTGTCGTGCGTGGTGTAGGCCCCTTCCTCGGGTGCGATTGGCGGTGCTGAGTCGCTGTCGCCTCGAGGAAGGGACATCTTGAAGTCTGCCGAGGAGATCATGGAAATCTTGGATGCTTGCGATCTGACTGGGTCGTTGCGTGATGCCGCCGAGTTGGCGGGTTGTTCTCACCACACGGTGAAGCGGTATGTGGAGGTCTGCGTCAGGGCGGGCGGGCCACCGGATCGGCCGGTGCGCCGGTCGCAGTTGATCGATCCGTTCCTGGGCAAGGTCGAGGAGTGGGTGGACCGGTCGAAGGGCAGGGCGCGGGCGGACCGGGTCCACGCCAAGCTGGTGTGGTTGGGTTATATGGGTTCGGAACGGACCACGCGTCGGGCGGTGGCCGAGGCGAAGACGGCGTGGCATGCCGGGCGGCGCCGGGTGCATCGGCCGTGGGTCACCGAGCCGGGCATGTGGTTGCAGTACGACTACGGCGACGGCCCGGTGGTGGACGGGGTCAAGACGATCTTGTTCGTGGCCTGGTTGGCGTGGTCGCGGTTCCGGGTGGTGTTCCCGATCCGGGACAAGACCCTGCCCTCGGTGTTCGCCGCTTTGGATGTGACGTTCCGCCGGCTGGGTGGGGGTGCCGACCTATGTGTTGACCGACAACGAGAAGACGGTCACCGTGGAGCACATCGCGGGGATCCCGGTGCGGAACCCGCAACTGGCCGAGTTCGCCCGTCACTATGCGGTGACGGTCCATACCTGTGTCCCGGCCGACCCCGGCGAGCAAGGGCGGCACCGAAGCAGCGGTGCGGATCTCGAAGGCCGATCTGGTGCCGACCGAGGCCAACCTGGCCGACCAGTACGGGTCGTTCGCCGCGTTGGAACAGGCCTGCCGCGAGTTCTGTGACCGGGTCAACAACCGGGTCCATCGGGTCACCCGGCGGTTGCCGGTGGAGATGCTGGCCGAGGAACAGGCCCGGCTGCACCCGGTCAACGCAAGGCCGTTCACGGTCGCGTTCGGGGTGACCCGGCAGGTGAACCGCCCCGGGTGTCGTGGAGGGTCTGATTCAACGGAAGGATGCAGGGTCAGACCATGCCAGCACCGAGGAAGTATCCGCAGGAGTTGCGGGAGAGAGCGGTCCGTTTGGTGACGGAGGCTCGTCAGGAGGAGCCGGAGTTGTCGGTGACAGCGGCGGTGAACCGGATCGGGTCGAAGGTCGGGGTGAGGGGGTGTCAGATGGTCTGTGTAAGGGGGTTCCTAACTCGAAGGAGACGACACTATGACCATGGTTATCAGTCCGGATCGCGCCGAGCGGCGTAGGGCTCAGAAGGAACTGGCTGAGCAGTTGAAGGCGTCAGGGGCGATGGATGAGATCTTCGCCAAGATTGATGCTGGTGAACCGTTGACGGGCGAGGGTGGCCTGCTTGGCAGCATGTTGAAGGCGACGCTGGAGCGGGGCCTGGATGCGGAGCTGACCGATCACCTGGGTTACGAGCGCGGGGACGCGACCGCGTCGCAGTTCGACAACTCTCGTAACGGCACCAGCAGCAAGACGGTGGCGACCGAGATCGGTGACGTCGAGTTGGCCGTGCCGCGGGATCGGCAGGGCACGTTCACCCCGATGCTGGTCGCAAAGGGCCAGCGGCGCTTGGACGGCCTGGACGGGATGATCATCAGCCTCTACGCCGGCGGGATGACGATCCGTGACATCGGGCACCACCTGGCCTCGACGCTGGGCACCGAGCTGTCCCACGAGACGATCAGCAAGATCACCGACGCGGTCGCCGACGAAGTCCTCGCCTGGCAGACCCGGCCGTTGGAAGCGTTGTATCCGGTGATCTACCTCGACGCGATCGTGGTCAAGGTCCGTGACGGTGGACACGTGCGGAACAAGGCCGCCCATATCGCGGTCGGGGTCGACCTCGACGGCATCAAGCACGTGCTCGGGATCTGGGTCCAGACCACCGAGGGCGCGAAGTTCTGGGCGGCAGTGTGCGCCGAGCTCGCCAACCGCGGGGTGCGTGATGTGCTGATCGTGTGCTGTGACGGGCTCACCGGCTTCCCCGAGGCCATCGCCGCGACCTGGCCGTACGCGACCGTGCAAACCTGCGTCGTGCACCTCATCCGAGCGGCGATGCGGTTCGTCGCCTACGGTGACCGCAAGGCCGTCGCGGCAGCGCTGAAGCCGATCTACACCGCTGCGAACGAGGACGCCGCCCTGGAAGCCTTGGGTGAGTTCGAGGCCAGCGTCCTGGGCCGTAAGTATCCCGCGGCCGTGAAGACGTTCACCGACGCGTGGGAACGGTTCATCCCGTTCCTGGCGTTCCCGCCCGAGTTGCGCCGGGTCATCTACACCACCAACGCGATCGAATCCTTGAACTACCAGCTCCGCAAGGTCACCAAGAACCGCGGCCACTTCCCCAACGACCAAGCCGTGGTGAAACTGCTGTGGCTGGCGATCTGCAACATTGAGGACAAACGAGCCCGCGACCGCGCCAAAGAACGAGGCCTGCCCGGCAACCAGCGCAAAGCCGCCGGCAGGCTCGTCGAGGGCCAGGTCGTCACGAACTGGAAAGCCGCCCTGGGCCAACTCGCGCTGGCCTACCCCGACCGCATCAACCCCTACCTGTGACCAGGACGACCACCATGCCATTGCCCGACAGCCCTCACGCCGAGATCCCCGGCATCACCCGCCCCTACACAGCCGACGAGCTCCTCGACCGCGCCCTGCGCACCCTCGACGAGATCGACACCGTGCTCACCCACCTCACCGAGGCCACCACCCACGACGCGATCAGCGCAGCCATGCGCGACCACACCCACGACCACAGCGGCCACGGCGGACTCATCGACAAGGTCCAACTCACCGCCTACGCGATCCGCAACCACCTCAACAACAAGTAACTCGGAACCCGCTTACACAAACATCTTGACAAGCTCCGGGGTGAATCCGGACACCATCCAAGCCGGCGGCCACACCCTCATCGCCGAAGACCCCATCCCCGACGACATCCAACACGTCCTCGACAAGATCCACCCCGAAAGTGCGCACTAAATTGGCCCAACTCGGGTCGTAACGGTCTGACAAGGCAGGACAAGACTGCACCAAAGTTCCCCGACCTGCTGAGAAGGGACTTCAGCGCCGAGCGGCCCAACGCCAAGTGGGTGGGCGACATGACCGAGATCCCCACCGTCGATGAGCACGGCCGGCCCGGCCCGAAGCTGTATTTGGCGAGCGTGATCGATCTGTACTCGCGGCGTCTGCTCGGCGCCGCGACCGGGCTGCATCCCGACGCCGAGCTGGCTTGCTCAGCGATCAAGATGGCTGTCGCGGCCCGCGGCAGCGTCGATGCAGTGAACCAGCCTGGGTGGCGTGACGACGACTCCAAGCGGGTCATCTTCCACACCGACCGGGGCTCCACCTACACGGCGAAGGTGTTCACCAAGCTGTGTCGCAAGCTCGGCATCCGTCAGTCGATGGGTCGGGTTGGCTCATGCTTCGACAATGCCGCCGCCGAGGCGTTCTTCAGCAGCCTGGAATGGGAAGTCCTCTCCCGACACGAGTTCACCAACACCCGCCAGGCCCAGGCCGTTGTGCTGGACTGGTGCTACGGGTTCTACAACCACGACCGCCGACACAGCACGATCGGCATGATGAGCCCGATCACCTACGAAACCACCACGGCCCCCGACCGGGAAGCCGCATAGAGAGGCCCTCCACGATTCGGGGGGAACCACACTCTACCAACTCTGACCCCTCAACGCTAAGCCGACAAAACCCAGCCTGACCAGGCCAAATAGTCAACCCTCGGCATAGTCGGAATTAAGCCGAGTTCGGCTTAACACCGACCGTGGTGCTCAATACACCAGCAGCCAGTTCATTCGTCATCTGAAGACGCCGAATATGCGGTCATCGATCGGTTGCCGCGGGCAATGCTGGGACAACGCGCTCGCCGAGTCATTCTTTGCTGCTTTGAAGAATGAACTCGTCTACCGCATCTCGTTTCCCATCCAGAATCACACCCGCCGTGCTATTGCGGAATACATCGAGGTGTTCTACAATCGCATGAGAATCCATTCCGCACTCGGCTACAAGACGCCCGAAGTGGCGAAAGATCACCGGCAACATCAGCCAAAGCAGCGTAAAACACGAAAAGTCACCGTCCGAAATCTCGGAAACACATCACAACGCGTCGCGATCTTCTACACCAAAGTCCACGACCGGCTCCTCGGCCCCCTCATCGACGCCGACCAGCCACCCGCAGATCGTCGGCTACGACGAGCACTCACCACCATCGAACACGCCATCGCAGACCGCACCGAGCAAGCCAAAATGAAAAGGCCGCCTGAAACTCAAGACAACTGCCAGACATTGGAAGACCCAGCGAAGCTAGAGGTGGGGTAACGCGAGCAGTGCGACGACGCCACATGTGACAGTCAGGACTGCAGATGATAGCCACACGTCCTTGTTTGTCACAATAGCGCCCGCCCAGTCCACAGTCGGTCTCGTCAATGTCCCAAGCAGAAGGCTTCCGAGGAGCTTGCCTGTGCAGACTCCGACTACCATTGCCGCGACCGAACCACCTTGGCCAAGGATGATTACGGATAAGAACGACGTTGCAACCGCCACGAACTCTCCAACAACGTACGGCGCAACACGCCCGATAGCGATCCCATAATAGTAGGCCGGTGATACCAGGATTGTAGAACCCCACATTACGCCCATCAAAGCGCTTGCATATACAAACAACGGATCAACGCGCGCGAGATACAGCCAGGAGATTAGTGGCGAACCGACCGCGACGCCGGTCATAAGAATCGCTGTCGCGACCGAGGCGCCGCGTGTGACCTTGCGAAACAGCACCATCGTCTCGGCCTCAGAGCGAGCCCGAATCGCCGCAAATGTCGCGACGGTGGGCTGGAGCGCCATCGTGGCTATGTTGCGAACCTGATAGGACATCCGGTAGGCAATCTCGAATATTCCCAGCACATGTGTGCCTGCAATCGCCGCGATCGCGGTCTTTATCACCGGCTCGAACGTCAGGTTTGCTACTGAACCCAGCTGCAACTTGAGCCCGAACCCAAACATTTCGCGCATAGCCGGTCGAGAAAACCAGGCTGCCCCACTCGCTCGAAGACGCGCGACGGTGAGCATGAATACGACCTCTAGCAAGATGGCGACAACAAACTGGGCGATCTGCGCCCACGCAAGGCCCAAAAGCCGATGGTTCACGACTAGAAGGTAGGTGAGGCCCAGCTGGCTCAGTACACCGGCAATGCCAGCAACTGCCTTGAGGTCAGCACGATGCACGCCAGTCAGTGCCGAATCAAGGACAGCTTTGACCATAAGGAACCAGAAGTTCAGTATCGCCCAAGGCAGCACCTCCCTGGCTACCTCAAGTTCGGTGCCGCTGAGGGCTAGACCCAGCCACGTTGACAACGGCCACCAAGATGCAAAGGCGACTGTGGCCATCACCACAGCCATGAAGATCATGCCTGTTCGAATGTACACCAATGCTTGCTGCGGTTGTTCTTCGCCGAGCGCCCGTGCGACGAAACGGGCCAGACCCCCCGAGATCCCCAAATCGGCCGCACGCCCGAATGCGCTTGTTGCCAAGACAAGTGACCAGACGCCCAACATCGCGACACCGAGCACGTCAAGAACGTGTCTGTATATCAGGAAGAGGCAGATGCCGTTTATGATGACTTCCGCACCATTGAAAAGCGCGTTACGACGGAGCTTCACCAGAGCGCGCTGCCGTCAAGTATTCGAAGTCGTCCGCCTAGAGCGCGTTGCTCGATCGCCCTATTCGGGAAGTCGGTCTGTCTCACTTCAATCGGAAGGATCGCCATCGCTCTAGCAATCATCGAGACGCTCCGAGGGAGTTCGACGACGATGTGTGGCTGATTGAAGTTAATTCCGATGCAGCCAACGAGATCGCGACCGGGAGTGTCAGCGCTGGTCTTACTGTCGTTTGCCATCGATCCACCGAAGTGTAGTAAACACAGTCTCTGACAATGGGTACTTCCACCTAATCAATAGTGCCGTCTGGTGCAAGTTCAGTCGTATCAGCCTGCCGCGTACGGCCTTCCATTCTGAACGCGATATCGATCGGCGCAGCACACGTGTAAGCGGGAGCAAGGGCAGCAAGTAGGAGACGCCCCCCATGAGGCCCTTCTCTCTCGTGAAATGGCGATCGTAGCGCTCGAAGTACTTGCCGGGTGCGTTGGCTGATCGGATTAGACCAACCCCTGGCACCTCAAGATGGTCGCCTTCCAGCATCGACAACCCCACAACCAGCCAGTCGTACCCGAACACCGTGAGGTCCGCCGGGTACGCGCGTTTGAGTGCTTCCGTCCTGTAGACACCGAACAGACGCGAACTGTCACGCGGGTTCTCGAAGTAGGATCGAAGACGCTCCCGCGATGTACCTCGAATGGGGAAGGTTCCTCGCGCAAGAGCCTCGGTGCCATCGGCGCCCCGGAACGCAACCTCCGTGCACGCGGCCGCGGCGTCGGGGTGCGCATCGAGGGCTGCCACGCAACGGTCTACCGACATCGGACTGCGCATGTCGTCGTCGGTAGCCCACATGAACAGGTCAGTCTCTGCCGCGAAAAGCACCCCCCGGAAGTTGGCGCTCTGTGGGATCGTCTCCGGGTGGCGAACGTGCCGCACCCTTGGGTCGCTGGCCGCGTAATCGGCACAGATCTCGGTAGTGCCGTCGGTGGAGGCATTGTCGAAAATCAGCAGTTCGAAGTCGGTGTATGTCTGGCCGAGAAGGCTGTCGATGCTCGGCCGAATGTGCTCGGCACCGTTATAGGTGATCAGCCCGATCGTCAGCCGTGCCATCTCAGCGCCTCGCCCCAAGGTCACATATCAGCCCGGCGACAACTGCCCGGAGATCCTGGCTGCCTTCTGCGAACGGAGAGCGACTCCCGTAGGAGAAGGCATCCCCGTCCGTCGTCATACCGGCAGCCGCCAAGCGGGAGACCTCGACAGTCTCGCCGGTCTCCCCCTGGGCGACGTCAGCGCACAGCTTTGCGAACTCGAAGACACTCATTGTGCTGGCGCCGAGGGGATTTATCACGGACCAACCCTCGGGGTTACTGGTAAGCCACCTCGCGACTGTACTGGCGATGTCCTCCGTACCTACGAAATTGCGGCGCTGCTCGCCGGTCGACCTGATCCGAATGCTACGAGACAGCGCCGCATCTCGTGGGAACGAGAACGGAATCAGGGACCACCTACGGAAGGCCGATGGGTCCGGTAGGTCCCCAAACACCGCGCAAGGCCGCAGGGCCAGACCGGAGATGCTGGCGGTGATGTACCGTCTGAAGACCTGCTCAGTCGCGAAGTGTGCGATCGCGTAATCTGAACGGGGATCGGGCACGCTCGCCTCGTCCTTGTAACCCACCATCGGCCCGTACACATGTGCTGACGAAACGTAGACCAGTCGCCTGGCTCCGGCGGCGAGCGCGACCCGGATCAACGTGTCGGCACCAGCAAGGGCTGACCGGAAGGCGGCTTCAGCATCGTCCTGAAAGTCCTCGTCGACAATTCCAGCACAATGAACCAGGGCGTCGACCCGCCCGAGCTCCACACTCTTCAGCGTACTTGGCGCGGTCAAGTCGGCCCGCAGGTCGGAGGTCGGTCGACGCCCAAGGGTGATGATGTCATGCGTGTCGCTCAGCCGATTCAGGATCGCCGAGCCGATTAGGCCGGTTGCTCCCGTCAGCAGGATGCGCATACGTTCGGCTCGAACGCGATTGTTAGTGTGATCCAAGGTGCCACTCCGGGTCGAAGTCGGGAGCGCTGGCGTCCTTGTCTGAGATGACTGCCGGCTTGAAGGGCAACTCAATGTCGAAACGGGGGTCGTCACGGCGTACGATCCGCTCTGCAGCGGCGTTGTAGTGGTTGGTGACGAAATACATCATCTCGACATCCTCAGTCAGGGAGAGGAAGCCGTGAGCACATCCGGTGGGGACGTACATCATCGTGCGGTTGTCAGCGGATAGCGGTGCCGCGAACGAAGTCCCGAACGTAGGCGACCTCTCACGCAAGTCCAGGACGATGTCCAACAGCTCGCCTCGGACCACCTTGACTACCTTGACCTCTGCACTGTCACCAAGTTGATAGTGCATACCTCGGAAGGTGTACTTGGTTCGGCTGAATGAGGTGTTGAACTGGACGAACGTGGTTTCCAGCCCATGCTCTTTGAACTCGGCCACGTCGAACATCCGAGCAAAGAACCCGCGGTCGTCGCCTCGGCGCTCCAGGTCGATCGTAAACACGCCAGCCAGGGGGCTCTCGGTGAACTTCACGTCTTGTTCTCCTTGCTCGCTGCAAGCAGCGTCTCGTACTGCTCGATCTGATCGTCGACCGCATCCTGCATCGGCGTTCCAGCCCGAGTCGCCCGAATCCAATCCGCAGTCCACTCGACCGCTCGCCGCCCCGTCAGTTGCGGACGCCAGCCGATGGACCCAGCCGCCAACGACGCATCGAGGGTCAGGAGCTTCATCTCAACTGGCTGGGAGCCTTCGGCCAACTCCCAGGGTTGGCTGATGTCCATGGCGCGACCGAGGGATTCGGTGACCTCGCGCACCGTCATGGGGTCGTCGGGGACGGGAGCGAAGTTTAACGCCCGGGGAAGGTCGATCCATCGATCCGATGCCATCGCCTCCAAATAGTCGAGATAACCGCTGACGGGATCTAGCACATGCTGCCATGGGCGGACCGAGTCCGGGTTGCGCAACACCACGCCGTGCCCCGCCTCCAGCGCTCGCCAAATGTCTGGGATTAGCCGGTCCTCGGACCAGTCGCCGCCTCCGATCACGTTGCCTGCTCGCGCGGCGGCAATCGGCACGCCAAGGTCTTCGAAGTAGCTCTGCCGGTAGCAGGACACCACTTCCTCGCAGGCCGCCTTGGAGCTGGAGTAGGGGTCGTGGCCTCCGAGGCGGTCACCTTCAAAGAAGGCGCGGCCCGAGTTGTCGTTGGCGTAGACCTTGTCGGTCGTGATGACGAGCACGGCCTTCAGCGTCGGTGCGTAATGGCGAAGCACATCTAGCACGTTAAGGGTCCCGATGACATTGGTGGTGTACGTCTCCGCTGGCTCGCGGTAGGAGCGGCGTACCAGCGGCTGGGCAGCCATGTGAATCGCCACTGTCGGATGGGCTCGCCGCACGGCCTCCGCCAGAACCTCCGTATCACGGACGTCTCCGAGGCACGACGTCAACCCAGGCGTGTCAAGGTTGGAGAAAAGCGACGGCGTCGTGTTGGGTGCTAAGGCAAATCCATGCTGCGTGGCACCCAAGCGGGACAGCCACCGCGTGGTCCACGCCCCCTTGAAGCCAGTGTGCCCCGTGACGAAGACGCGCTGGCTACGCCAGAACTCAGTTGATGGCATGTCGCTTGCTCACCAGACTCTCCACGGCGCGCGCTCCGACTCCCAGAGACCTTCGAGGTACTGTTTGTCACGAAGTGTGTCCATCGGCTGCCAGAATCCATCGTGCTCGAACGCAGCCAACTGACCGTCCCGAGCCAAACCCTCCAGCGGCTCGCGCTCCCACACGGTGTTGTCGTCCTCAATGCGATCGAGCACTCGAGGGTGCAGCACGAAAAACCCTCCGTTGATCTGGGCTCCGTCGCCAGCCGGTTTCTCCTCAAAGCGCCGGACCCGGCCACCTTCGATTGCTGTCGAGCCAAAGCGCCCCGAGGGCCGAACAGCGGTGAGCGTCGCATCCAGCCCGTGCCTCCGATGGAAGGTGACCAGAGCGCCCAAGTCAATGTCGGATACGCCGTCGCCGTAGGTCATGTGGAAGGGCCGATCCTCAGGAAGGTACGTGCGAATCCGCTTGAGGCGACCACCGGTGAGGGTCTCCGCGCCGGTGTCGATGAGCTGGATCTTCCACGGCGGAAGCGAGGCGCCCGAAAGGTGCGTCACTGCGCGCTCACTTAGGTCGACCTCAATAGATGAGTTGTGCATTGCGTAGTTGGCAAAGTACTCCTTGATGAAATACCCCCTGTAGCCGAGACACACGACGAACTCGTTGAATCCGTGCGCCGAGTAGATCTGCATGATGTGCCACAAGATGGGGAAGCCGCCGACTTCGACCATCGGCTTTGGGCGGACAACAGTCTCTTCTGCCAGCCTCGTTCCCAAGCCACCCGCGAGCAGGACGACCTTCATTATCGTGCCACCTTCCTTCATGGTTCATCTAGACCAAGACACTGCCAGCATCGTTCCCCAGCGCCGCCTGCAGAGCCTGAGCCCTGTCGGTCCAGGAAAACTCCTTCTCACAGTCCTCGAACGCTCGATTCTGAACTGCATCGAGCAATGCTGGCTGGTCGACTGCTGTGCAGACTAGTTCCCTAAGGTCGGCCAGCGTGGCAGCGGCCAGGTAGCCCTCGCCCTCTGGCGTAGGTAGGCCAACGATCGCCTCGCTCAGCCCGATGATCGGGAGTCTCTGAAACACGTGCGACAGCAACCTTATCTTGAAGCCGCCGCCGACAGTGTCCACGATCAGGCCGGCACGGGCCTGAGAAATGACGGACTCTAGATCCTCGGCGAATCCTAGCACTTGAACGCTCGGGTAATCCGACTGTACCCGCGCGCGCAGCAGTTCGGGAATGTCGCCGACTACCAGGATCTCGATACCTGCAGACTCGAGGTAGTCGTAGGCGACATCCAACCAGTCCAGCAGCACCTGTTGCTTCTGCTCGGACCGGCGGCCCCCGAGAATTAGGACCCGACGAGGGACCGCGTCGGTAACCGCTCTGACCGCCGTGACCGGCCCACTGTAGCCTGGGAGCACCACGAGGTATTTGCGGGAGCCGTCCACGACCCGAAAGGAGTTGACATCCGCGGTGTTGATAACCGTTACGACGTCGCAGCTCCGGATCAGCAGGTTCTCCCAGTACCGGACCTTGTGTAGGTCCAGAGACGCGGCCAGGCGCTTGGGCAGGCTCAAACCGTAGCTGCGATACTTGCTGGACCGGGTCTGGTACTCCCACTCATGCGACACGTAAACCAGCTTCGTGTCGGGATTCCTGTGTCGGTAGGCAGCCACGATTGGCAGCGCGAATGCGAGGCCAAGGCTCTCAAGCACGATCGCGTCCCAGCGCCCCTCTTGCAGCAAAGCGGCGAGTGCCTCGCGATAGTGAGCAGTAGAGCTCTTCCATGCAATCAGCGGAAACCTCGAACCGACCGACTTCGCACGACCCGTGCGCTGCGGCCCGACGACTCGCCAGGTGACCTGCGGGTGACCGAGGTTCCGATCCGCCCCGCTCTCGGCACAGAGCACCGTGATGTCGGCAACGCTCGCCCATGTCTCTATGACTCCGCGGCCGTAGACGGCGTCACCGGCGACCGCTGGCGGATAGGGGAAGAGCTCCGTCAGGAAGAGGATGCGCTGCCCCCGGGATATCGCATCAGTCATCGTCGGCACCCTACCGTGACTTCGCCGGAGACCAAGTAACGACTGTCTGACCGCGCGCTGCGCGCAACACACCGATGAAAGTGGCCAGCAAGGCAAGCACGATATCTGTGATCTGGGCGATCGGTCCGTGCTGGATCGACCGAGCGAGCGCAACGACCACCCCGATCAAGACGATCGCAGCCAGTCCGGCCCAAGGTGACAACAGGAAGGCCGCCACCACGGCGAGGACCAACGCCACAATCAGGAACAGACCTCCGAACCAACGGACCAACTTCCGCGACCCGTACTTGAAGCGGTCCACGGGTGACATCGTCCGCAACTGAGGGCGTAGATAGAGGTGGGTATGGAAGGCGCGCGCAGCGATCCGCACCTTGCGCGAAAACTCGTCGCTTCTAGCAGACACTAGGCGCTCGTAGGCAACCACGTCGTCGGCCTTCAGTAGACGCTTGCCGGCGAAGACTGCCGCCATCGAGACAGTGAGGTCATCCAGCACTGTATCCGGGAACTCCGGATAAAGCACTCGGCGCAGGGAGAAGATCGAACCGTCCGCGCCCATGACATTTCCACTTCTCGACTCCAGTGCCTTCAGCCTCTCCTCCAACCTCCAGTAGGCCCCGCCCACGGAAGCGGTGACGCTGTCACGGGGGTTGAGATAGTGCAGCGTGCCGCACACCCCGCCGACCGAAGGGTCCCTGTACCACTCACGTAGGTGATCAATGGTCTCCTCGTCCAGAAGCACGTTGGCGTCGCTGAAGACGAGTATCTCCCCGGTCGCGACGGAGGCGAGCCGTTTCATCCCGTGGGCCTTGCCCATCCGTCCGACACCGTCGACGACCGCGAGCAAGTCCGGTCTCGACCTCAACCGGTCCAGAGTGTTGTCGGTTGACCCATCGTTGTAGGCAAGAACCTCGAGGTCGGGGTAGCGCTCCTTGAGCCTCTCGATATTGTCAAGCTTGTCGCTAAGGGCTGATCCTTCATTGAATGCGGAGAACAACAACGACACCGGCTGCGGTCGCGGACCGGACCTGACTACCTCAACCGGTCGGATCAGCCGAAGCAGGGCCGGGTACACCACGTAAGGGTAGATGACAACGACGATGCATAGCCCCAGGAGTGTCACTGTGACTGCGAGCGTTACGTAGACGGTGCTCGAGAGGTCTATCATGCGAACCAGGCGTCGGAGATGGTCAGACCATGGAGGTGGTCGTCCCAGTCAAAGAGAAAAAGGGTGACGACTACGGTGGCGGTGATCGCCAGGAAATCGCTGGCCCACAGGATGGCGCGGTACTTGTCGAACCAGCCGAGCGAGCGGACCTGTGGGGCCGCGGCGGAGGCGACCCATGGAGAGACTTGGCTCCATGCCTGCACTTCGGGGTCAGCGGGCACTGGCTGGCGACTCTCTCGCACACGCGTCTTGATCAGGGGTGACAGTGACACTCGTTCTACTCCTTCGGGGGTGCCCACACATCTGGTTTCAAGTTGTGCAGATGTAGCCAAGTTTCGCGGCGGCGGTGCGCCATCGCGTGGACGCTTGCCTCCCCTGGTAAATTGTCAACGTCGCCTGTATGGCTACTTTCCACACGCAATTTACACTGTCCTGCGGATGGGGGACGCCACTTGGACTCAGGCCGGACACTTCGGACGGTTCCGTACACCCCGGGGCGGGCGCTGGCGGCGGATTCGTGGCGGGGTTGGTGCAGGCGACCCTGATCTCGGAGAGGGAACCGAACCCTGGGGCCGGCGCGGCCTGCGGGTCGGTTCGGGTGATCGACATGAGACTGACAGTGATGCTGTGCGACCACGCCGAGGTGGCCGACGGGAAACCGTTCATCAACGGCGGCGCCTGGGACCAGATCCCACCCCGCCGCGGACCCACCATGCTCGTCCACGTCCCCTGGGACAATATCCAACGAACGCCGAACCATCCGCGGGATGCTGATCGACCACGACGGGCGACACGTCGTCGTGAACTTCCCACCCATGGACTTGCCCCCAAACAGGGCTACACCTGGCGCATCACCCTCGACAACGACAAACTCGGACGCGTGAGCTTCCGCACCCGAGCCGGGTGAAGGAGTCGTGCAAGCGGCTTCACTCGTTGCTGCGATCAAGGTTCCCCAACCTGGTCGTCGCGGCGTCCGGAAGTACAACGGTCGGCTCGGACACGCGATACAGGTTGTCGTCCAGCAGAGACAGTCCGTCACGTGGCGGCTGGCAGATCTTCTCGAAGATCGAGTGGAGCGCCTAGCCGCGGTTTCCTTCGTTGAATGCGTCGATTGAGGCACGCAGGTGCTCCTCCGGGCTGACGTTCCGCCATCATATGTTCAGAGTATCGACTACTCGTCAGTTTCCACCTTTATCTCGTCAATTTTCCATCACTTGGTCGTCAGATTCACACGACTTGCTCGTCAGTCTCACACGCGGTTCTCGCCGACCAACCAACGCCGCGGTGGCTGCGAACTTCGTCCTCCGGATGATGGTACGCAGAAGTTGGGGACGGGACGGGGTGGGATCGCGACCTTTACAGACCGTTGAGGATGCAGGTGCAGAGTAATTCTCAGGTCGGGGGGCCAGTTGCCAGACAGCAGCCAGGATCGTGATTCGGGGGACGAGACACCGGAGTCGGGGGGAACTGCTGGGGTGTAGTCCGACCGGATTGAGCCGGCTCGGGACGCAGGAGGAGCATTCAGGGCCCGGCTCTCCGCACGTTCCCCCCACCAGTCGCCGCCGCGCCCGCGAAACCCTTCGGCGGCGTAGCGTGGAGAGAGCATGGATGCCGATGACGGCAGGGCCGAGAGGAGCAGCGATGAAGCGCTCGATCGTGATCAATCGTGAGTTCGGCAGTGGCGGCCGTGAGATCGGGCGGCTGATCAGCGAACGCACCGGCATGGAGTTGTACGACACCCGGGTGTTGCAGGAGGCGGCGAGCAACCGCGGCCTGGCCCCCGACCTGTTGGCCAGTTTTGACGAACGCGTGGTGACCGGCACGTATTTCGATCTTTCCGTCATCGCCGGCTTCGACGCCGAGACCTACTCGTTGCCCTACCGGATGTACGGAGCGATCGCCGAGGTCATCACCGAGGCGGCGCGGGTTGCTCCGGCGGTGTTCATCGGTCGCTGTGCCGACTGGGTGCTGCGCAGCGCCAAGCTGTCGTGTCTGAGCACCTTCGTCTACAGCACCGACCGGGAGGGAAAGATCGCGCGCGCCGTCGAGTTGGACGGCGTGCAGCCCAAGGACGCCGAGAAGTACATCGCGAAGATGGACAAGGCGCGCGGCCGGTACCAGCAGTTCTTCACCAACACCCGGTTCGGGGAGTGCCGCTACTACGACCTGTGCCTGAACAGCGGACGACTCGGCTACCAGACGTGTGCCGACCTCATCGTGGCCGCGGCTGACACCGACAGCGCGGACGGCGACCAGAGCCCGGCGGGACCAGTCTCGGCGGAGTAACGTGCGCTGGCCGGAGTCGTCCGAGGGGTAGTCCGGGTAAGGAATAGGTAAGGCTTGCCTTACTATCAACGCATGACCATCCCCTCTGCGCGGCGCATCGTGGTGACCGGCGCCGCCGGCGGGATCGGCCGGGCGGTGGCGCTGCAACTGGCCGAGCAGGGCGTGGTCCTGAGCCTGTTCGACCGTGACCCCGAGGGGCTCGCGGTGACCCGAGACGCGGTGCGCGCCGCAGGTGCGCCGGCCCCGCTGCTTGCCGTCGTCGACGTCAGCGATCGGGCGGAGTTGCTGGCGGCGCTGCGTTCGGCAGCCGATGAGGGACCGTTGGACGGACTGGTCAGCGCGGCGGGTCTACTCGAACCGGGCAGCCTCGCCGACACCACCGACGCTGCCTGGCAGCGTCACATCGCCGTGAACACCACCGGCGTCCTTCACCTGCTGCAGGACGGCGCCGCATTGCTGCGTGACGGCAGCGCCATCGTGGTGGTCAGCTCGAACGCGGCCCGGGTACCCCGGCTTGGCATGCTGGCCTACGCGGCGTCCAAGGCGGCCGCCTCGGCGCTGACCCGCTGCGCAGGCCTGGAGCTTGCCGCACGGGGCATCCGCTGCAACGTGGTCGAACCCGGCTCGACCGACACCGCGATGCTGCGGGAGCTGTGGAGCGACCCCGCGATCGGGCCCGCGCGGACGATCGGCGGTGATCCGGAAGCGTTCCGCCTCGGCATCCCACTGGGCCGGATCGGGGCTCCCGAGGATGTCGCCGGCGTGGTCTGCTTCCTGCTCTCCGACGCCGCCCGGCAGGTCACCTTGCAGCAGGTCTTCGTGGACGGTGGCGCTTCGCTGTGACCGAGCTCGTCGAATGCGGGCAACGTCCCGCGGTGCAGTCGCCGTCCCCGCTGTTTGCAGGGGACGCGTTCAGCACCGGCACCGTGCTGTCCAGCTCGCGTGGCTGGGGGGCGGAGTGGGCCGACCAGGTGGTCGGATCGCTGGCTGCGGGTGAGCGTGCACTCGTGGTGCTGCCGTTCCGTCCGGACGCGCCCGGCATCGCCCACCGGGTGGCCGTGTCGGCTGTGCCGGCGTCCGCGCCGGCCGCACCCGGACCGGTGGCCTCGCGTCACAGCGTCACCGAGTTGCCGACCGGCGCCGGCTACGCCGACAGGGTGCGGAAGGCGTTGCGCTGGATCGAGGCCGGACGGCTGCAGAAGGTCGTGCTGGGACGAAGCCTCGAGGTGCGCAGCGACCCTCCGCTGGACGCCGACGCGATCGTCGGCCGGCTGCTTGCCGACCGCCCCGGCCGCTATGTCTTCCAGGTGCCCTTGTCGGCCGATCCGGACGGCCCGGTGCTGCTGGGCGCCAGCCCCGAGTTGCTGGTCAGCCGCCGGGGACGCGCCGTCCGAAGCCTGCCGCTGGCCGGATCGGTGCCGCGTTCGCCGGACGCCGCCGACGACGCGCTCGGCGTCCGTGCCCTGCTCGGTTCGGCCAAGGACCGGCGTGAGCACGCGTTCGTCGTCGAAGCCATTGTCGATGCCCTCGCCCTGGTCTGCGACGGAGTGGTGGCGGACGAGCCGCGGATCGTGTCCACCGACACTCTGCACCACCTCGGCACCAGGATCGGCGGCACCCTCGCCGCCGGAGTCGCCGCGCCGAGCGCGCTGCACCTGGCCCAGTTGCTGCACCCGACACCGGCCATCGGCGGCGCACCGACCGATGCCGCGCTGCGAGCGATCGACGATCTCGAGGACGAGGACCGCGGCCCGCTGACCGGGGTGGTCGGCTGGGTCGACGCCGACGGCGACGGCGAGTTCGCCATCGCCATCCGGGCCGGCGTCCTGGACGGGAACCGGCTGCGGTTGTACGCCGGCGCGGGCATCGTCGCCGGGTCCGATCCCGACGCCGAGGTGCGCGAGACCGGCGCCAAACTCGCCACGATGCTGAAGGCGGTCGGACTGTGAGTCGCTCACCGGTTGCCCGGGTCAGGAGTTGGCCGGAGGATCTCCGCGTTGGCTACCGCGCGGCGGGGTACTGGACCGACGAGACCTTCGCCGCCTTCGTCGAAGATCGCACCGCCCGTTTCGCCGGCAACCTGGCCGTCGCCGGTCAGGACGCCGCCGGCGCGCCACAGCGCTGGAGCTACGCCGAGCTCGGCGAACGCGCCCGGGTCGCGGCGGTTCGGCTGCGCGCCGCCGGAGTGAACCCGGGTGACCGGGTGGTGGTGGCGCTGCCCAACATCACCGAGTACCTGGAGGTGGTGCTCGGCCTGTTCCGGCTCGGCGCCCTGCCGGTGTTCGCGCTGCCCACCCACCGCGAGTTGGAACTCACCCAGTTCTGTGTGCTGGCCGACGCGGCCGCGCTGGTGGTCGCGGTCGGCGCCGACCGGGTCGACCACCGGGCGCTGCACGCCACCGTCTCCGCCCAGGTCGCCGACCGCGGTGTGGCGCCTCCGGCGCTGATCGACGTCGCAGGCTGGGCGTCGGATCCGAGCGACCCGGCCGCGGAGCTGCCGTTGCCGTCCGGCAACGCCGAACAGGTCGCCTTCCTGCAGCTTTCCGGCGGCACCACCGGGGTGGCGAAGCTGATCCCGCGAACGGCCGCCGACTACCTGTACTCGGTGCGGGCCAGCGCCGAGATCTGCGGTCTGGACGCCACTACCCGGGCGCTGGTGGTGCTGCCCGCTGCGCACAACTTCCCGATGAGTTCGCCCGGGATGCTCGGCGTCCTGCACGCCGGTGGGGCGGTCGTCCTGGCCCGTGACCCGAGCCCGCGGACCGCGTTCCGGCTGGTCGCCGAGCACGGCGTGACCGATGTCGCCCTGGTGCCGCCGTTGGCTCAGGCTTGGATTTCGGCGGCGCAGCGCCGGCGTCCGGAGCTGTCCACGCTGCGCACCGTTCAGGTCGGCGGCGCCCGGCTCGCCGACTCGGTGGCGCCGGCCGTTCGTGAGGTGCTCGGGGCACAGCTGCAGCAGGTCTTCGGGATGGCCGAGGGGCTGGTCAACTACACCCGCGCCGACGACCCGGACGAGTTGGTGTTCACCACCCAGGGCAGGCCGATCAGTCCCGACGACGAGGTGCGCATCGTCGACCCCGACGACCGGGACGTGCCCGAGGGTACCGAGGGCAGCCTGCTGACCCGCGGCCCCTACACGATCCGCGGCTATTACGGATCGCCGCAGGCCGATGCCGACTCGTTCACCGCCGACGGCTACTACCGCACCGGCGACCTGGTCCGCCGGCTGCCCAGTGGCCATCTGATCGTCACCGGACGCGATTCCGACCTGATCAACCGGGGCGGCGAGAAGGTCTCCACCGAGGAACTGGAAGGCTTCGCGCTCGCCCACCCGGCGGTGCTGGACGCCGTCGCGGTCGGCGTCCCGGACGCCTATCTGGGCGAGCGGGTCGTGCTGGTCGCCCGCACCGAGCCGGACGCACCACAGCCCGACCTGGTCGCTCACCTGCGCGGCGCTGGGCTGGCCACCTACAAAGTGCCGGACGACATCGTCTTCCTCGACGAGTTGCCCGCCACCCACGTCGGCAAGAACAGCCGTCGCGAGCTGCGCCGGCTGCTCGCCACCACCCTCACGCCCGCACCCACCCGGCAACCGGACGCCCGACCCGAGGAGCACCGATGACCCTGCCCGTCGGCATCGACTACGAGGCCCCGCTGAACGATCTTCCGGTGAGTAGGGCCACCTGGGACCTGGACGCCGAGCGTGCCGCCGTGCTGGTCCACGATCTGCAGCGCTACTTCGTCACACCGTTCACCGACGGCTGCCCGGCGCTGGCCGGCGCGCTGGCCGCGTCCGAGCGAGTCGTGGCGGCCGCACGCGCCGCGGGTGTGCCGGTGTTCTACACCGCTCAGCAGGGCGACCAGGATCCGGCCGAGCGTGGTCTCCAGGGCGACCTGTGGGGACCGGGAATGAGCACCGATCCGGAGCACACCGCGATCCTGCCCGGGCTGACGCCTTCGTCGTCCGACACGATCGTCGAGAAGCACCGCTACAGCGCCTTCGCCCGCACCGATCTGGCCGACCGGTTGGCCGCGGCCGGGCGCGACCAGCTGATCATCACCGGGGTGTACGCCCATATCGGCATCACCGCCACCGCCCTGGACGCCTTCCAGCGCGAGATCCGGCCGTTCGTTGTGGCGGACGCGGTCGCCGACCTCGGCGCGGAGCAGCACCGCCGGGCGCTGGAGGTGATCGCCTCCTGTTGCGGCGTGGTGATCCTCGCCGAGGACGTGCTCGGCGCGCTGCGGCAGGACCAGGAGTCGTCGGTGAGCGGCTGGGACGAGCGGATCCAGCGTGCTCTGTCGGGGCTGCTGGCGCCGGAGGCGCTCAACGCGTTCTTCGCCGACCCGGACGCGGATCTGTTCGAACTGGGCCTGGACTCGCTGCGAGCGTTCGACTTCCTGGATGCGCTGGCCGACGACGGGCTGGATGTGGACTTCGGCGAGTTCACCCGTAGCCCGACCCTGAACTGGTTGCGCCGGCAGGCCGATTCCGTTGCCGCCTAGCGACTGGCTGCCACTCACCCCGGCTCAGCAGGGGTTGTTCTTCGCCCACCAACTCGATTCCGACAATCCGGCCTACACCACCGCCGAGGTGGTGGAGTTGAGTGGTGCTGTGGACGCCGCCGCGCTGGCCGGGGCGATCGCCGCCGGTTATGCCGAGTTCGAGCAGCTGCGGGTCGACTTCGCCAGCACCCCCGACGGTCCGTTGCAGCGGGTGCGTCCGCCCGGCGAGGTGCAGCTATCAGTGCTGGAGGCAGTCGACCGCGCCGCCGCCACGGCCCTGGTGGACGCCGAGTTGGCGCGTCCGCTCGGCCTGCTGGCCGGTGAGGTGACCCGGACCGGGCTGGTCCGGCTCGCCGACGGCACCACCTGGTGGTGGCACGCCGCCCACCACGTGGTGCTGGACGGCTACGGTGCGCAGCAGTTGCTACGCAGGATCGCCGCTCACTACGACGGCGCGGCACCGATCGAACCGATCGCGCTCGCAGACCTGGTCGCCGAAGACCACCGGGCTGCTGAGTCGGAGGAGTTCTGGGACGCCCGGCTGGCCACCATCACCGACCCGGCCTCGCTGGCCGGTGGTGTCGCGACCCCGCGGCCGCGGGCCATCCGGCGGGCCGTCGATCTGGACGCCGAGGCGCAGACCGCGCTGGTGCGGGGTGCCCGCCGGCTCGGGGTGACCTGGGCCGACCTGGTCACCGCCGCCACTGGCAGCTATGTCGGACGGCTGCTCGGCACGGCGTCCGGACGGATCGGACTGCCGCTGATGAACCGCTCGCTGCCCGGGGTTGGGCAGCTGGTCGCCGCCCGGACGGTGTGCACGGCGATGAACGTGCTGCCGGTTGCGGTGCCGGCGACCGGGACTGTCGCCCGCGCTCTGGCAGCGACCCGCGACGAACAGGCGGCGCTGCGGCAGCATCCGTTCGAACGCCAGGAGTGGCTGACCCGACGGTTAGCTCGTCGGGGCGGGCCCGAACTGTTCGGCATGCAGGTCAACGTGCTGCCGTTCGACCTGGAACTGACCCTCGGTGGGGTGTCCGGCACCGTCCGCAACCTGACCGCCGGGCCGGTGGAGGACCTCACTTTCACCCTGCGCGGCGTGCCGGGCCGGGGACGGCGGGTGCGGCTGGAACTGGACGCGCATCCCGAGCTGTACGACGCGGCTGGGTTGGATCGGCATCTGGCCCGGCTGCGGCACTGGCTGGGGGTGTGGGCGGGCGCCGAACCGGACGCTGACATCGCCCGGCTGCCGGTGCTGCCGCCGTCTGAACATTCCCTTGTCACCGAGGGATTCAATGCGACATGTCACGAGCGGGAGAGCGCGACCCTGGGTCAGCGGTTCGTCGCCCAGGCGGCCCGAACGCCGGACGCCACCGCGCTGGTCTTCAAAGGGGACAGCCGCAGCTATGCCGACCTGCTGCAGCGGTCCCGGCTGATCGCCGGCGGGCTCGCTCGGGAAGGCGTCCGGGCCGGCGATGTGGTCGGCGTCCGGTTGCCGCGCGGCTTCGGCCTCTACGAGACCATCCACGCGCTAGCCCTGCTGGGTGCGGTGTACTGCCCGATCGATCCGGAGCTGCCGTCGGCCCGGGTCGAGACGATGCTGACCGATGCCGGAGTGACCTGTGTCATC